>DATHMH010000013.1:0-247281 GCA_035487295.1 Terriglobales bacterium | reverse complement strand
GGGGCGGGTGTGGAACCTGTACGGGCCGACGGAGACGACGATCTGGTCGATGGTGGAGGAGGTGGGCAAGGAAACAAAGAAAGAGGGGAAGCAGGAAGCCGGGCCGGTGCTGATCGGGAAGCCGATCGGGAACACGCAGGTGTACGTGCTGGATGAGCGGGGGGAGGTAGCGCCGATTGGAGTGCAGGGGGAGCTGTGCATTGCAGGCAAGGGAGTGGCGCGTGGGTATTGGCGGCGGCCGGAGTTGAGTGGGGAGAAGTTTGTGGCCAACCCGTTCATCGCCGGAGAGCGCATGTACCGGACGGGGGACATGGCGCGGTGGCGTGGGGATGGGCGGATGGAATATCTGGGCCGACGGGACCAGCAGGTGAAGGTGAGAGGGTATCGGATTGAGCTGGGAGAGATCGAGTCGGTGCTGCGGCAGGCGGAAGGAATCCGGGAATGCGTGGTAGTGGCCAAGGAAGAGAGTGGCGGGGAGAAGCGGCTGGTGGGGTACGTGAAGGCGGAGGAAGGGATCAAGATCGATGCGGCCGAGTTGAAGAAGGCGGCGAAGGAGAAACTGCCGGAGTACATGGTGCCGGCTGCGATCGTGGAAGTGGAGGAGTATCCGCTGACCCCGAACGGCAAGATCGATCGCCGTGCCCTGGCCGCGCGTGAAGAGAAAGATAAGCCACTCCATACCTCCACGCAGACATTTGTTCCACCCCAGGACGAAATCGAATTCCAGTTAGTACGCATCTGGGAACGCATGTTGAACGTGCGGCCGGTGAGCGTTACCGATAATTTCTTTGAACTCGGCGGCCACTCCCTGTTGGCCACGCGCCTGTTTGCCCAGATCGCGAAAATTTTTGGCAGGAACCTGCCCATCGCCACACTTTTTCAATCCCCCACCGTGGCAGAGCTGGCGGCGGTTTTGCGGCGCCAAGGCTGGTCAGCCCCATATTCCTCTCTTGTTCCTCTTCGCACCCGCGGCTCGGCGCCGCCATTTTTTTGCGTGCACTCTCTCGGCGCCAACCTTGTGAGCTACCATGCCCTGGCTCAACATGTAAATGACGATCAGCCGTTTTATGGATTGCAGCCGCTCGGCCTCGATGGCAAACAGCAACCGCAAAGCACGGCGGAAGAGATGGCGGCGCATTACGTCCAGGAGCTGCGCTCGCTCCAGCCGGAGGGGCCATACTACCTGGGCGGCATCTGCCTTGGAGGGGTGGTCGCCTTCGAGATGGCGCAGCAATTAAAACGCGAGGGAGAGGAAGTTGCTTTTCTGGGATTGATTGACAGCCACCTGCCGGGAACCCCGAAACATTTACCTGACATCTCGGTATTGGACCTCGGACTCACGCGCCTGGCGGACTGGTACTGGGGCGAGATCCTGTTGCGCTCGCCGCGAGAAAATACGGCTTACATCGGCATTCGGATGCGGAACATCGCCGCCCGCGCCGGACGCATCATGAAAAAACTTGGGTCGTTGTTCTATCGGCCCTGGCGTCAGGATTCATTCTCCCAGGTACAGGAAAGCGTGCGACAGGCAAATGCCCAGGTGGAAAGAAAATATGTTCCGCAGCACTATCCCGGGAAAGCTGTCCTGTTTTGGGCAACGCGCGTACCCCTTCGCTGCTACCAGGACCGGAGGTTGGGGTGGAGTGAATTCGTGGAAGAACTCGAGGTGCACATCGTGCCCGGCAATCACATGAGCCTGGTGGATGAGCCGAACATCAGAGTGCTGGCAGAAAAATTGTCCGCCGCCCTGCAAAAGGCGCAGCGCCTGGCGCCGAAAGCGCAAAGTCAAAAAGCCGGGCTTCAGATTCGTGCCGCTTCGGCTGCGGCCGACTAGTGTGCTGTATTTATCGAATCAGTAAACACCCCCCACCCCCCTGGCTCAAGTAGTTCGCGAGTTGATAAGTCGCATACAATCAGCGACATACAGCGTTCCTGGAGTAATGCCCTGGAGTAGTGATGAGATTATCGCATGTAATGACGACATGCATCGTTCTCGATGTCTTTGTGGTAAACAGAGTGGGCGGGGGAAATACGGCACGCAGAACAATTTGTCAAAGAGCAATATCGCAATGGCACTGAGCCCATGCGTTTGGGAGGTAACAATCACAAAATGCACTTCCGAATCCATGATGTCTCATAGTTCTCGCGCGATCAACCATGTGATATCACTGCCTAGATAGTGTCTTATTACACAAAGAGGGCCGGGCTAAAAGCCCGAAACTTTATGAGCCTTACCGCCGGGGGCTACCACCGTGGCGCCGCAAGCAGCGCATTCAAGGCAAGCCGTACGCTCCTGAAAAACCGTTTATGATAGCTTCCCGTATTTACATCCGGACAAATCATCATGGCAAGCACGTCTACAAGAGTACAAACGAATAACTGGATTCACTCTCCTAAGCCGAATCCTGAGGGCCGGCTTCGCCTGGTCTGCATCCCATACGCGGGCGGCGGGGGACAGGTCTTCAACCCATGGCCCGCATTATTGCCGGCCGAGGTCGAGCTTTTTGCCGTGAACCTGCCGGGGCGGGGACGCCGGTTGCTGGAGCCGCCCATCGCTGAGCTGTCTAAGCTGATCGAGTTGCTTGCGCCCCAATTGCCGTGCGACGACAAGCCTTTTGTTCTGTTCGGACACAGCATGGGGGCGCTGGTCAGCTTCGAGCTGGCACGAGAGTTGCGCCGCCGCCATCGGGCTGCGCCGCTTCATTTGTTTGCCTCCGGCTGTTTTCCTCCGCACGTTCCCGACCCTCATCCCATCCACACGCTTCCCGGGCCGGAGTTTATTCAGGAAGTGCGCGACCTGAACGGCATCCCGAAAGAGGTGCAGGAGAACCAGGAGCTGATGGATCTTATGCTGCCGGTGCTCAAGGCGGATTTCACCTTGACGGAAACGTATGTTCATCGGCCTGAGCCGCCGCTGGCTTGTCCCATCACCGTGTACGGGGGCGCGACGGACCCGCTCTCCGGCGACCGCGACATCATGGAAGGCTGGCGCCAGCACACCAGCGGCAAATTCTCGCTGCAAATGCTTCCCGGCGACCACTTCTTTTTGCAGAGCGCGCAGAGGTTGTTGCTGACGCTGATCTCGTGGGAGCTCAAGGAGATCATCCATCGACTGGGAGCCTCGCCGGCATGAGCGCGTCTTCTCCGCGGACCGCATTGCAGAACCCCGCAGCAGGAGCCGGGGCAGGCGCAGTCTCAAGCCCTGAACTCGCAACCCCTGAGCTCGACCGTATTCGCGCCGAATTCGCGCGCCGTGACCGCGAAATCGGCGATGAAGTTTACGGCCTCCATCGCCCGGTTACGCAATACTATTTCTCCCGCATCATGCAGACCGGGATTCGCGGGCTGGTGGAAGCCGGCGCCTTCCCCCTGGATGGACTTTCTATTCTCGACGTCGGTTGCGGCAAAGGCACCTGGCTGCTCGAGTTCAGCCAATGGGGCGCCTCGGCCTCACAATTGCACGGCATTGACCTCGATCCCCAGCGCCTCGCCCATGCCCGTGAAAAGCTGCCGGCGGCGGAGCTGGTGTGCGGCGATGCCGGGAAACTTCCCTGGCCGGATGCAAACTTTGAGGTCATTTCACAATTTACCGTCTTCACCTCGATTCTTGACCTGCAATTGAGGCAAAAGGTCGCGCGGGAAATGGCGCGGGTGCTGAAGCCCGGCGGCGTAATCTTCTGGTACGACTTTCGCGTGAACAATCCGCGTAATCGCAATGTGCGGGGCATTCGGGCGGCGGAAATACATACTTTATTTCCAGAATGCAGTGTGCGGCTTCGCTCGCTTACGCTGGCGCCGCCGCTGGCGCGGCGCATCACTCCTTACTCCTGGTCCGCGGCCCGGCTGCTGGAGACGCTTCCTTTCCTGCGCACCCATTACCTGGGCATTATTCGGAAGCCTCTCTAGAGATGGTTTCGTAAATCTCCGAAGTAGACAGAACTCAGAGCGACACGCGTCGTCCCTTGCACCTTCTACAGGTCACCCAGCGCTAAAGGCGCCAGGCTGTCATACGTGCCCTGAAGCAGTTGGAAACAAGAATTAGTTGTGCAGCAAATGTGCAGCAGGTTTCGGTAAACCGATCGCTAAACCATTGAAGCAGTGGAGCCGACGATCGGACTTGAACCGATGACCTGTCGATTACGAATCGACTGCTCTACCAACTGAGCTACGTCGGCTTTTTGAAGTTGAAAAAAGAAGCGACTGTTCGAAAAAAAATCTGAAGTAATTCTAATACAGCAGCCAATCCCGCACCAAACACACTTTGAAGATAGTCTCAAATTGTGGGGGTGAATCGGTCTGCTCACGGCCCATTGAGCGGAGCGAGATTTTTTTCCGGCCAAACGCAAAGGCCGCCTGCATTCAGGCGGCCTTTTTATTCAAGGGAGAATAGTTCCAACGGAAGCGAAGCCGTCAAAACTTTTCTGCAAAAATCTTATGAGCCTAGAGGAAGGGGTGTCAAGCGATTTTTTTGGCTTAAATGTCTTTATTTTCAGTATTTTAAGGAAATTTTAAAAAAAATCTAAAAATGACAAAATTTGTCACTTGCCCCTGTGTAAATAGTTTAAAAGGCTAAAATTCAACAACTTGCCCAGAAATTTGGTCAATCCCTCAAATTTAGCTTGATTATCTCAATATCCTGTGAGTGCTTGAATTCGCGGTTAGGGAACATGCGGCGCAACAGGAAAGGAGTGCCGCCGACGAACAAGCCCAGCACCAGGAAGACGGCAACGATCATGGCAACAAGAACAAAGCAGCCCACGATGAGCCGGGAGAGTGCGCTCGCCGTGACCGGTGTAGGCTGAAGCATGCGCACATCGGCATCGTAGTTGACCGATTGCACCAGCGAGATGGCTTCGCTCTTGGAAATGGAGCCGGAGACCAGAATGACCAGCGGACCGCTGCGGCGGAATGTAACCTCAGTTCCGGTATTCAGGGGAAGCGTGAGAGTTCCCTGAAACGATGGCTTGCGCGCCTCTTCAAGACGGGCATTCTCCTGCGGCTGAACCATTGCCGGGTTCCTGGCCGCCGAGAGCCAATCCAGCAAGGTGCGGAAGTGCTGCATGGCAATTTGCGGCGTGGGATACGACAAGATCGTCAGGCGGGCAATGCCGTTGCCGGTGCGGTAGTCTCCAGTGGCTACTTCGGCGCTCTTATCGAAGCCGGCAATGCTGGCGGGCAAGATGGAATCCATTCTGGAAAACGTTGCCGGTCCTACCGCATAGCGGCTGGAGCCGGGGAGATAGGATTGCGAAGGCAGATATTTCACCGGCTCGGGAAGAGAAGCTGCGCCTCCAGAGACGGTTTGCAGGCTGTCACTGAGCGCGCGCAGCTCCGCGGCCGACATCACGGTCGGCTTTTCAAAGACAGCATCAACCAGAACGTCGGCTTTATAAAACAAGATATGGCCGTTGCTGACCAGAGCGCCGTCACCGATCTGTTCGGCGATCATGTCGGGTTGGGTGAAGAGAGTAAAGGCTCCATAGGAACCGGTGGCGTTGCTGAAGCGCGCCGCTTTGATATACAACTTTCGTCCGGAGCGCTCGTAGGTCGCCTGCTCATAATCGGTGAAGCCGAACTCGCTGAGAGCGTCTGCGTTGACGGCATCTGCCTGCGCCGCCGCCCTGCCGGTGTGATGCTCAGTAAGCTGCCATCCGGAAAAGCTGGAGGGCAGCAGCGCGGGAGCCGCGGCGCCGGCAGGCAAAGCCGCAAGCAAGAGCCAAAGCGGAACCAGTTGGAGTCGACGCCGCATCCTGAACCTTGAATTTCTATTCTATTAGACAACAAAGCAGGCGGGAAAGGTTCCGACCGCAGCCGGAATACCGCCTCAGAACGAGGTCACAGTGAGGTCGGTGGAAACCGGATGCGTGCCATCGTGGATGATCGTCGCCGTGAGGTAAGGTGTGCCGGTTCTGTTCTTTGCGGTGGCTCTTCCTCAAGGCTTGCGCCTGCCCTTTGGGGGGGGCGCATGCGCTGTTTTACGTCGCACACTAGAGCAAATGCACCTCTCGGGGGGCGGCGGGCCGTCGCTCTCTCCACGCCGCCAGAGCGGGCAAAGTTACTTTTGGACTTGTCCTTACTCAGCAGCGGAGGATGGACTAAGGTACAGGGGGCCGCAGTCCAGTTACCATAGTACTCAAATACATAAAATCACTGATTGCCGTTCGGTCGGTTTCCGCTCTACAATGCAGCTACCCCTCTTCTCTGTTGGGAGCCCATGGCCGACATCGCCAAATATATTGAAAAGGCTGATAAGTATCTTCAGCGTGGAAAAGCTGAAGATGCCTTAGAGGAATTGAAGAACGCTCTTGATGAGGAGCCGGAGAATATCCTGGTCCGCGAGCGCGCCTGCGATATTTGCATTTCCCTGAACCGGCAGCGCGAGGCCACCAACTACCTGAGCGGTCTTCTGGACCGCTACTTTGCCGATAACGATCAGACCCGCGCTATTGTCACCTATAAAAAGCTGACGCGTATTTCCAGCCCAACCGTCACGCAGACTTTTCGCTACGCCCAACTGATCGAAAAGACCAACCGCAAAGAGGCGCTTGAGCTGCTGCAAAAAGCGGCAAACGGTTTTGAGGCCGGGGGCAAGATTCCTGAAGCGATGCAGGTGCTGAAGCACATTGTGGCGCTAGAGCCGACACTGGAGAACTTCAAACGCCAGGGCGAAGTGGCAACCGCGGCGGGTGACGGCAAGACGGCCGCTGTGGCTTTTTACCAGGTGGGAATGCTGGAGGAAAATGAAAAGCGCGATGGGGTTGTCTGGTATGAGCGCGCCTATATCATGGACACCTCCAATGCCGACATTGCGCACGCCTTTGGGCGTTCTTTGCTGCAGCATGGCGACGCGGCCAATGCGCTGAAAGTAATTGAAGCTTTTGCCAAGATGCCCAACAGCAGCGAAGCCTTGCGCGAGACCTACGCCCGCGCGCTGCTTCGTCTCAAGCGGCCCAAAGAAGCCGAGCCCATTATCCTTTCCATCTACGAGAAAGATCCGAAGCAGATCAACGAGATCGCGCTGCTGATTGGAACCCTGCTCGAGATCGAGCACGACGGCACCGCGCTCAACATTGCCAAGCGTACCCTTGAGCTGGAAGACAAAGCCGGCCGCCATCGTGAATTCGTGGGCCAACTGAAAGAGATTGTCGACAAGCACCGTGCCAGCCCGGAATTCCTGGAATACATGGTGATGCTATTCAACAGCACCAACCGCGAGCAGGACTACTGCGCCACCCTGATCAAGCTCTTCGAGCTGTACTACGCCGCGGGGAACTATCTCAAGGCCGCCGATTCGCTCGATGCCGCCGCCGAGGTCGATCCCTATGAACAGGGCCACCAGAAGCGCCTGGAGATGCTGAAGGGCAAGATTGACGCCAACCGGCATCGCGCCATCGCCAACCGCTTTACCGCCGCCGTCAAAGTAAGCGCCTCGGCCCAGCGCGAGGCGGATGAAGAAGCGGCCCGCACTCCCGGCGAGAATGAGCCCACGGTGCTGGAAGACTTCATGCTGCAGGCCGAGATCTTCCTGCAGTACAGCATGCGGTCGAAGGCGGTGGAGCGGCTGCAAAGGATCCAGAAGCTGTTTCCGCGGGAAGAAGAGCGCAACGAAAAGCTGCGCACTCTGTACATGAACGCAGGCATGATGCCGAAATATGACACGCCTGCACCGGCCCCGCCGTCCAAGGCAGCGCCCGCACCCGTGTCTGCGGCTGAAACCCAAAGAATCGTTCCCCCCACGGTGGCCCTGACCAATCCGTCGGGAGCGCAGATGACTTCTTCGGCGGCGGCCAATGAGAATTCAGTCGACAATATCGCCCGCGTCACTGAGATTACCCGCAACATCTACCGCCAGGCCAACGTGAAGGCGGTGCTGTTTGCCGCGGTCAATGACGTTGGCCGCCACTGGGGCGCCAGCCGTTGCGTGGCCGGGTTGTGCACTCCGGGCAAGCCTCCGTCGGCGGCGCTGGAATATTGCGCGCCGGGGGTGAAGCAATCCGACGTAATGGCCATTGTGAAACTCATCGGCACCCTGCAGGGGCTGGCTTCCGGCCAGGGGCCAATCGCCATCCAGAACGTCAAGACTGCTCCTGAGCTGGCCTCCATCAAGCAATGGGTAGAGGCGCTGGGCATCGATTCGGTTCTCGCGGTTCCACTGCTCGATGGCGAGGAACACGTCGGCATCCTGATTTTGGAGCAGTGCGGCACCTCGCGCCCCTGGCGGCAGACCGATGTGCTGGTGCTCAAAACCATTGCCGACCAGATGGTGCTGGCGGTCAACAACGCCAAGCTGCGCAACCTGATGAAGACGCTGGCGGTCACTGACGAAAAGTCAGGATTGCTCAAGCGCGCTTCGTATCTCGATGTCCTGTTGGCCGAAATTCGCCGTGGCTTGCAGCAAAACTCTCCGGCTTGCGTCATGCTGCTGCACTTTGGCCGGGCTTCGAACCTGATCAAGGAAATTGGGGAGCTGGCGGTGGAATCGATGATGCAACAGCTTGGGCAAATCTGCAGCTCGCATATCCGGCAGAACGATGTGGCTGTTCGCTACGACACAACCAGCGTCGCCCTCGTGCTGGCCGATACCAACGAAAAGAACGCATTCTTCGTTGTCGATAAACTCCGCAAAGTCCTAAGCACGGTGAAGGTGCCGGGTACCGACCGCTCAGTCGCCTGCTCGGTCGGCATCGCCGAGGCAGTGATGCAGGCCCGCTTCGACCCCGTCGACATCGTCACCGAAGCCATCAATCGCGTAGAGCGCGCCTTGGACGCCGCCAAACACGAAGGCGGCAACAAAGCCAAGTCGCTTGCCCCACAACTGGAAGCGGCGGCGGTGGCGTAAGGGATTTAAGAAATATTCAAACAACCTTTTTTCGCCGGCATCGTCCAAACCAGGGAACTTTGTCGCGAAATTCCCCGTTCCTTTCAATACAATTTCAAGCTATGAGGTCAAGCATGCGCCGTCTCTACTCTTTCTCGTGTTGCATCGTTTTTTGCTGGGCAATTCTTTCTGCTGTGCTCTTTGCCCAAAGCTCAACCCCACAGGCTTCGCCCGAGCTGCCTAAGATCGATCATTTCGATCCGCAGATGGCGGATTCCGCGCTCGATCCCTGCACAGACTTTTACCAGTACGCCTGCAGCAAGTGGATGAAGGCCAACCCCATTCCAGCCGACCAGGTTACGTGGTCCACCTCAAGCCCGCTGCAACTTTGGAACGAGACTGTGCTGCGCGAGACTTTGGAGAAGAATTCATCCGACGATCCCAAGCGCAGCTCGGTGGAGCAGAAGATCGGCGACTACTGGTACGCCTGCATGGATGAGAAGTCCATCGAAGCCGCCGGTATCAAGGCCATTCAGCCGGAGCTCGACCGCATTGCCGCGCTGAAAAACAAATCGCAGCTCGCCGAAGCCATCGCCCACCTTCATAGGACCATTCCCGGGGCCGAGTTTCCCGATGACAATCAGACCGACGCGGCCGTCTTAGGGTTCTCAGGCCAGACCGATTATGACGATGCTACCCGTGCGGTCGCCACATTTGACCAGGGCGGCATGGGCCTGCCCAGCCGGCAGTTTTATCTGGATGACGACGCTAAATCGCAGGATATTCGCAAGAAATATTTGCAGCATGTAAGCAACATGCTGGTTCTCGGGGGAGAGAAGCCTGAGCAGGCAGGCAAAGATGCTGCGACAGTGCTCGAGATGGAAACCGTAATGGCCAAATTGGCCATGGATGCGGTGAAGCGCCGCGATCCTAAGAACGTAGACAACAAAATGCCGCTGCAGCAGGTGGAGGCATTGGCGCCTTCGTTTGCCTGGAAGAAGTATCTGGCAGCGGTAGGCGCGCCTTCGTCGCAACAGTATATTGTGACCTCACCCGATTTTTTCCGGGGCCTGGAAAAACTGATTCAGCAGCGCCCGCTGGAAGACTGGAAGACCTACCTGCGCTGGCAGATGCTGCACGGCTCCGCCCGTTTTCTGAACAAGGCGTTTGTAGATGAAAATTTTGATTTCTACGCCCGAACGCTTTACGGCGCGCAGGAGCAACAGCCACGCTGGCGGCGCTGTGTGCGCGCCGCCGACCGCGACTTAGGGGAGGCCCTGGGGCAGGCCTACGTGGACAGCGCCTTTGGTCCGGAGAGCAAACAACGCGTCCTGCAGCTGGTGAACGACATCAAGGCATCATTGCAACAGGACCTGCAGGCGCAAGACTGGATGGCTGCCGCCACCAAACAACAGGCTGTGACCAAGCTACAGGCGCAACTGGAAAAAATTGGATATCCCAACCAGTGGCGCGACTACTCCAGCGTGCAAATCGGCCGCAGCAGCTACCTGAACAATGTGCAGCAGGCCTCTGAGTTTGAGTTCCGCCGCTGGGTCAACAAAATCGGCAAGCCCGTGGACCGCACCGAGTGGGGCATGACTCCCCCCACCATCAATGCTTATGAAGATCCGCAGACCAACACCATTAATTTTCCCGCGGGAATCCTGCAGCCGCCGTTTTTCGATAAAAACCAGGATGACGCGGTGAATTATGGCGCCATCGGCACCATCATCGGGCATGAAAGCATCCATGGCTTTGATGACCAGGGGCGCAAGTTCGACGCCCACGGCAACCTGCACGACTGGTGGACCGCACAAGACGCCAGGGAGTACGAGGCGCGGGGCAAGTGCATCGCCGATGAGTACACGCAGATGGTTCCCGAAGCGGGCGTGAAGCAGAACGGCCTCATGACCCAGGGCGAAGATACCGCCGATAACGGCGGCATCCATCTCGCCTTCATGGCGTTGCAGTCTGCGCTCGAGCGGGAAGGCAAAGATATAGACGCGAAAACCAGCAATGGCTGGACGCCGCGCCAGGAATTTTTTCTGGCCGACGCCAATGCCTGGTGCGCCAACGAACGTCCTGAACTGATACGGACCCAGGTATTGACCAATCCGCACTCCATCGCTAAATACCGTATCAATAATGTGGTCGGCAACATGCCCGAATTCCAAAAGGCGTTTGGCTGCAAGAAAGGCCAGCCCATGGTGCATGAGAATGCCTGCAGGCTGTGGTAAATCTAACTAACCGCGGAGACGCGGAGGCGCTGAGAATTGAGTCATCGGGTGATCGGGTCATTGGGTCATTGAAGAATTGGATCACCGGAGTGACCGAGGCTGCCGGACCTTCCGGCGGCCTTTTTGTTTATGTAGAATTCCAACAGTTTATCGCACATACATAACTGCGTTTTCTGGGGAGGTTGCAAAATGAAAAGAACCATCCGCAGCAAACTGAGACGACTGGCCGTCGCAGTGCTGCTTGGCTTGATTCCAGCCATTGTCACTCCCTTTGTTTTGACTGCCATTGCCCCGGATCTGCAAAATGGGCTTGCTCGATGATAAATCGCTGAGTCTTTCTCAGTAATATATAGAAGTAAGCAAGGGCTTTCTCCGCGTCTCTGCGCCTCCGCGGTGAATTCAATTTTCAAATCGTTACGAATTCAAGATGGAAGGCAGGTGAATGAGGATGGAAATTAAGAAAGTTGGTGTGCTGGGTTGCGGCCTGATGGGCTCTGGCATTGCCCAGGTCAGCGCGACGGCAGGCCTGGAAACCGTTGTCCTCGAAGCTGAGCAGTCTTTCATTGACAAGGGTTTTGCCCGCATCGAGAAGTCCCTGGCCAAGCTGGCGGAAAAAGGAGCCATCAAGGAGGCTTCCGCTGCCATCCGCGCCCGCCTGAAGGGCACGACGCGCAAAGAAGATCTGGCCGGCTGCGATGTGATCATCGAGGCCATCATCGAGAACCTGGAAGAGAAGCGCAAGATCTTCGGCGCGCTCGATGGCGTCGTGAAGCCTGAGGCCATCTTCGCCTCCAACACCTCATCGCTTTCCATCACTGAATTGATGACCAGCACCAAACGTCCGCAGCGTTTTGTCGGATTGCATTTTTTTAACCCGGTGCCCCTGATGCAATTGGTTGAGGTAGTGCGCACCATCGCCACCGCAGACGATGTCTACGAGAGCGCGGTGGCCTTTGGCAAAAAAGTCGGCAAGGTTCCGGTGCGGACTTCCGATAAACCCGGATTTATCGTCAACCGCCTGCTGGTGCCCTATTTGCTCGATGCCATCCGCGCCTATGAAGAAGGCGTGGGCTCGATTCCCGATATTGATAATGCCATGAAGCTGGGCTGCGGCCATCCTATGGGACCGTTTACCCTGCTCGACTTCGTGGGCCTCGATACCACCTACTACATCACCCATGTAATGTACGAAGAGTTCAAGGAGCGCCGCTTCGCCGCGCCTCCCCTGCTCAAACGTTTAGTGCTGGCCGGCTGGTATGGGCAAAAAACCGGCAAAGGATTCTATGATTATGCGGACCCGAAGAACCCGGTGCCGGGCAAGTTTGTTTAAATACCTACCGCGGATTGCACGGATTACGCGGATTCCATATTTAAACCGCAGAGGACGGGGAGAAACGCTGAGGGTTCGGAGATTTTAATTCATGCCGCGAATCGCAATACTTGGTTGGGGTTCCTTAATATGGGATCCGCGACAGCTAAATGTGACGGGGACGTGGTCTCTGGACGGTCCACAATTACCTTTAGAGTTTTCACGCCTGTCAACCGATGGGCGTTTAACACTCGTCATCGATCCTGAAAATGGACGATTATGCCCGACAAGGTATATTCGAAGTGGTTTTGAATTATTAAGTGACGCAACATGTGACTTGCAGTATCGAGAAGGTACAGGCAAGGAAAATATCGGGTTTGTTGAAACGACTCAACAAATAAAAAAAGACGATCCACCTGAGGTCGAACGAATAAAATCCTGGGCTGTGAAAAATGGTTTCGATGCAGTAATTTGGACAAAGTTGAAACCTAAGTTCGGAAATAAGCAAAGCGCATTCACTGTTGAAAATGCAGAAGAGTATCTAAGAAACTTAGATCCAGTTTGTAAACGTAGAGCCAAAGAATACATTAGGAAAGCGCCCGCAGAAGTGGTTACTCCGCTTCGCGAACGATTGCGGGAGTGGGTAGAAGAGGACTCGATGAACTTTAATGCCATTCTTTTCGAGAAAAAAGAGCAGATCGCCTACGTCACCATCAACCGTCCCGAGAAGCTCAATGCCTTGAACCAGGCTGTCATGGCGGAGCTGCGCGAGGTGTTCACCGAGATCAAAGACGATCCTGAAGTGCGAGTTGCCCTTCTGACCGGCGCGGGAGAAAAAGCTTTTGTGGCCGGGGCCGACATTGGCGAGCTGAACAGGAATAATCCTGTCGAAGCCAAGGCTTACACCCACAAAGGACAGGCAGTGCTCGACTTGATCGAGAACCTGGGCAAACCGGTGATCGCCTGCCTGAACGGCTACACCCTGGGCGGCGGATGCGAGCTTGCCCTGGCCTGTACGTTTCGCCTGGCCAGCGAGAATGCCAAGCTGGGCCAGCCCGAGGTCAAGCTGGGCATCATTCCGGGATACGGCGGCAGCCAGCGCCTGCCCAGACTTGTTGGCAAAGGGCCGGCGCTGCAAATCCTGCTTACCGGCGAGCAGATCAGCGCGCAGGAGGCGCACCGCATTGGCCTGGTGAATGAAGTGGTGCCCCTGGTCGATCTGATCTCCCGCGCCGAAGCTATTGCCAAAAAGATCATTGCCAACGCTCCGCTGGCCATCCAGTACACGCTGGAGGCGGTGCATAAGGGCATGGAGATGCCGCTGCCCGAAGGCTTGTTTCTGGAAGCAACGCTGTTCAGCGTGGCCTGCGCTACGGAAGATAAGAAAGAAGGAACGGCGGCGTTTCTGGAAAAACGAACTGCTGTCTTCAAAGGAAAGTAGAGAATTGAGTCATTGGATCATTGAGTCATTGGGGAAGTACGAAGTGCGATTTAAGAAGTACGATTTTGAAAGAATTCGGATGTTTTTACGCCACTTTCTAACGTCCTCTTTTGAATCATAAAATCGTAAATCGTACTTCCAACTTCGTATTTTTTTAAATGATCAGATGACTCAATGATCCAATGACTCAATTGTTTCCTGTGAATGACAGTCCGGTAGAATAGTTTCCTTGTCCACTAAGATCAAAATCGAGCACCCCAAGCCGCCTTCTATGAAATCCATTGAAGGGAGCCTTGACGCGACCGGCCATGCGTTTGGCATCGTGGTTAGCCGCTTCAATTCGTTTATCACCGAGCGGCTTCTGGCTTCCGCTGTTGACGCCTTGCGGCGCACAGGCGCGAAGGACAAAGACATCCACATTGTGCGCGTGCCTGGGGCTTTTGAGATTCCTGCGGCGGCGCAGGCGCTGGCGCAAACCCGCAAGGTGGATGCCATTGTTTGTCTGGGCTGCCTGCTGCGCGGCGAGACCTCCAATTATGAGCACATTGCTGAGGAGGTCACCCGCGGCGTGGGCCAGTCGGCCCAGGCGACCGGCGTGCCCCACTCCTGGGGAGTGCTGACCTGCGACAACCTGGAGCAGGCCATTGACCGCGCCGGACTCAAGAGTGGTAATAAGGGGTTTGAGGCCGCTTTGGCGGCGGTGGAGATGGCGTCGGTGAAAAAAGCACTCAGCACTCAGCACTCAGCATTCAGCCATTCCAGAGAAGTTGCTAGCCCCCGGTTGTCAGTTGCCAGTAAAGGCAAGGTACTTAAATCTCGGACGAAACAAAAACACAGGAAGTAAGAAGTACGAATTGAGAAGTACGATTGGAAATCACCACTTGTAAAATCGTCCTTCGTCAATCATCCTTCGTAAATCGTCAATCGAACTTCACAACAACCTACATAATTTTCAAAATTAAGCTAACCTAGTGTCTGTGCTGAGTGCTGAGTGCTGAGAACAGAGAACAGAGAACTGTCTTTGGGTACCCGACGCAAATCCCGCGAACTGACGCTGCAGATGCTCTTCCAGTCGGAGATGGGCAAGCAGACGCCCGATGAGGTCCGCCGCACCTTCTGGTCGCAGCGCGCCGATGTGGAGCACGAGACGCGCGGCTTCGCCGATGACCTGTTCCGCATGGCCACCGAGCGCACCGCCGAGATCGACGCCCTGATCCAGAAGCATGCCGAGCACTGGCGGCTGGAGCGCATGGCCGCGGTTGACCGCAATATCCTGCGGGCGGCAGTGGCCGAGCTGATTGCCTATCCTGAAACTCCCAAGCCGGTGGTGATCAACGAGGCGCTGGAGATTGCCCGCAAGTTTTCCAGCCCTGAATCGGTGCACTTCATTAACGGCGTGCTTGACAGCGCCGCCCAGAACCTTGAATTGAAGAAGTAAGAAATACGAAGTAAGAAGAACGATTCACGAATTACGATTTCAGATTTACGATTTTGCAGGTAACCATACTCTCGTCTATTTTCTCAAGCAGATGGGCACATTCCAGCTTCTTTTAGCGATAGATTTGTGCCTTGGGTACGAGAAACTCAGAAAATCGTAAATCGTACTTCGTCAATCGTAATTCCCTAAAATCCTTGCTATTTTCACCCATTGAAAAGTACAATTCGCTCCAACTCCCCAGACCCTTTGCCCAGGGAAGCAGTATGAGCACGTAAACAGTGGCCGCCCCAGCATGGGGGGAGAGGGATTTCCGTTCGAGTCGGGGAAGCCGGGGGGCATCAGGCGAGCCAATTCCACACCCGTAAAATGCTTGCGCAGCCCCTGCAGTTCGCACAGAATATTGAGAACGCATGAGTTTGACGATTGAAGTAGCGGGCAAAAGCGATGTGGGCTGTGTCCGCAAGAACAACGAGGACAATTTCGGCTACGATACGCGTTACGGTATCTTCGTTGTGTGCGACGGCATGGGTGGACAGGCGGCCGGCGAAGTTGCCAGCAAAATGAGCGTGGATGTAATGCTGGACTACTTTCGCCAGAGCAACGGCTTGCCGCCGAATGCGCACAAATTCGAAGGCGTAAGCGAGCGGGCCAATGCCCTGGGCAATGCTATCACCCAGGCCAACGCCGCAGTGTTTCAGGCCTCGCACCAGGGGCAAAGCGAGCATGCCGGCATGGGGTCTACAATCGCCAGCGTGCTGCTGCGCGATAACTTTTTGTCGGTAGGGCACGTAGGTGACAGCCGGGTGTACCTGATCCGCGAGGACCAGATCCAGCAGTTGACCAACGACCACTCGCTGGTGATGGAGCAGGTGCGGCGCGGCCTCATGACGCAGCAGGAGGCGGAGCGATCGGAGATCCAGAACATCATCCTGCGGGCGCTGGGCTCGGAGGAGAAGGTGGAACCTGATCTGCAGGACGTGATCTGCCAGCCCAACGATGTGCTGCTTCTGGCCAGCGACGGCCTCACCAAACTGGTGAAGGACAAGAGCATCCTGGAAATTGTGCAGCATGCTCCCTCCATGGGGCGCGCCTGCGAGCAACTGGTGGAAACCGCCAAGAAGCAGGGCGGCGATGACAACATTACATGCCTGCTCATCCGGCTGGTTGACCTGCCGTGGTACAGGAGAATCTTCTTAAGTAAGAAGGGGAATCAACAATGGCAAAACTCTATCTGAAGTTCGAATCCAACGTGCTTAAAGAAGTCCCCGTGGGGCAAAAGGGACAGGTGACCATCGGCCGCCTGCCCGACAACATGCTTCAGATTGACAATCTTGCCGTCAGCGGCCACCACTGCAAAGTCTATTGGGATTCGGACCACTACGTCCTTGAAGACAACAGCAGTCTCAATGGAACTTACGTCAACAATCAGCGGGTCAGCAAGCAGGTATTGAAAGATAACGATTCCATTCTCGTGGGCAAGCACGTTGTGATCTTCCGTGATGAATGGCATGAAGAAGAATCCGCGCCCAAGGCCAAAGCAGCCATGCCATCCCTGCCCCGGATGGAGGCTACCGTTGTCCTCGATACCAAAAAGGCAAAAGAAATGCTCGCGCAGGCCCGGGCGCAGCAGGCCGCCACCAGCGCCCCAGCCGAGACTCCCTCCCCGGCGCCGGCTCCGGACGCCAGCCCTGAACCAGCCCCCCCGCCAAAACCAGCCCCTGCAGCTCCATCGCCCGGCACTCCCACCGGAGCGTTGACCGTGCTGGAAGGCAAAACCGAAGAGACGCATTACCTGCTCAGCAGCAAGCTCACCGTGATTGGCGGCTCCAAAATGGCCACCATCAAGCTCAAAGGCTCGCTGTTCAAATCGCCGCCAGATGTCGCCGCCATGATCAGCAAAGGCGAGACCTCATATTTCATCGCGCCCCAGGACAGAAAGACCCCGGTGAAGGTGAACGGAGTCGAGGTCAGCCATCGCCAGGAACTCAACGAAGGCGACGTGATCGAAGTTGCCGGCGTCAAGATGAGCTTTGCCATGCAGGGGTAAAGCGGCTTTTAGCTCTTAGCTTGGCTTGGAAACACTATAAGTCCTCAAAAAAGGACATGTGGACCTGCGTCCTTTTTTTGTTGCCGAAAACTAAAAATATTCAATGAAATGCTATAGCTGCGGCACGCAAGTTCAGATCGAGCAAGGTTTCTGCCCACGCTGCGGAACTTTCATCGGCATGCCATGGGAGGCTCCGCTGCAGGGGGGCAAAAAAACAAGACTGTGGCCCATAATTTCTGCGCTTCTGCTGCTTTTAATATTAGCCATCGGCATTCCTGTCTGGATTTTGTGGAAGTACGATTTCTTTCGTCAACGGCCACGAATACGCACGCATATGCGGTCTGTCGTGCCCCGGATGTTGAACCAGGAACATCTGCCGGTAAAGCTGCATGAGCTTCACGGCGAGGGCAAGATTTATTTTGTGCCGCTGGGGAAACAGGTGGTCGCTCCCGAGTCTTTAGTGCGGCACTACGCAAGCAAATTCCATCTTTCCATTCACCTGCTGCCGCAACTGGCATTGCAACCCGGGTCTCTCGATGCAAAGCGCAAACAGTACATTGCGGAAGAGTTGATTGAACAGGTCAAGCGAGCCCATCCTGATCTTGCCAAAGATGCGAATGCGGTGATCATCGCGCTGACCGATGAAGATATTTATACGCTCAGCAATGACAAGGAATTCGTCTGTACCTACCGCACGCAAGGGCATTTGGCCGTGGTTTCAACCCGCCGTATGGACGACGCTTTCTGGGGTGTTGCTGCCAAGCCGGAGTTAACTGTCCGCCGTCTGCAGCACATGGTAAGTCAGGATATCGCCATTTTGTACTACAACTTGCCAGAGAGCGCCGATCCGCAAAGCCTGCTTTACCCGGTTACGGTTCCCGACGGCAGTCCGGATGACATCTGGGAAGCGGACGTTCATCCTGAAGACTCCGCTTATGGTCTTACGGGAAAGCAATATTGCCTTACATTGACCTATTCTTATCGAACGCAACGGACAGCGCTCTATCCCCGAGGCAGGGATTGCGAGATACCGGACTGGCGCGTTACAGATCTGGAAATATTTCGTATTAATTCCAGTTACGGCGGCCTTAATGTATTCAGGACGGATTTCAACCTTGGCGGAAAACCGGAAATTGTTTTTACGCGCGTACAGCTCCCGGGAAATAGAGTGAGTGGCGCCTTTGGCGCCGGTGGCGATCATTTTTACAACACGTACCTGCTCACAGATAACCTGGGGGTGATGAGTGAAATGGATTTGACATACCCGAATGGCGGGCGCTGGCATTTCCAGCGCACCACTCCCGGCCATGGGTTCTCGCCGGACATAACATTTACCGGAAACGACGAAGGAGATTTTTATCGAGCCCACATCACCTGGGATGGGCAGGAATATATTGTCAAACAAACAGACGGAGAATCGATAGCCTACCTTCCCTGCAGCAAAGGCACCCGATGCCTGGAGAACGGGTATCAGGATTCTGAGGGAGACAGCGTAAGTTATACGCGCAATCCGGACCGGTCCCTCGCCGCGCTCAAAAACCGGGAAAAGTCGCTGATGCTGAGCTACGATGGGCAAGCGCGAATTACTGCAATCCATGACCAGAGTGAGCACAAAGTGCTCTACGAATACGATGATGGGGGATACCTGTCGAAAGTGACGGCGAGCGACGGCATCGTGACTGTCTATGAGTACAGCGACGGTGGGCGCTTTCTCAAGGTGTCAGTCATCGCCAAAGGCCGTCCTAAAACGACAGTCTTTACCGCTGAAATTGACAATGCCGCCAGGGTTGTAAAGGCCATTGTGCCAGGGCAGGGCGCCTATACCTTCGACTATGACCTTGATGGGTGGCAGGTGACATCGGTGCTGATGACTTCTCCCCAGGGCAAAAAGTTGCGCATTGATTACGAGGATTACGACTCCTATGAAGCGCATTCGGAAAAGTGAGCTCACAATAAATTTCTACCTTTAGATGGTTTCCACTTTGCCTCTGATAGACTTCTTTTTCTCACTGACCTTCAGGGAAAGGCTTACTGAGCTGTGGAAACCAAAACCATAGGTATTCTGGGTGCAGGCACGATGGGCAACGGCATTGCCCACGTCTTCGCCAAAGCCGGCTTCAATGTTGTCTTGTGCGATGTGCAGCAGCAATTTCTCGACCGCGCATTGCAAACCATTGCCAAGAATCTTGAACGCGAAGTGGCCAAAAACAAGATCAGCGCTCCGGAGCGCGACGCCGCGCTGAGCCGGCTTCAGGCGGTGACCGAGCGCTCAACCCTCAAGAGTTGCGATCTCATCGTGGAAGCAGCCACAGAAAAATTTGAAATCAAAGCCGCCCTGTTTCGCGAGATCGATTCCCTCTGCCGCCCGGAGGTGATTCTCGCCTCGAATACTTCCTCCATCTCGATTACCAAATTGGCGGCCCAGACCCAGCGCCCCGACAGGGTGATTGGAATGCACTTCTTCAATCCTGTGCCGGTGATGAAGCTGGTGGAGGTAATACGCGGGCTGGCCACCTCGAATGAAACTTTCACTACCATCAAGGCGCTGACCGAAAAGCTGGAGAAGACCCCGGTCGAGGTGAACGATGCGCCCGGCTTTGTCTCCAATCGCGTGCTCATGCCGCTTATTAATGAGGCCATCTTTGCGGTCATGGAAGGCGTTGCCACGGCGGAGGCGGTGGATGAAGTTTTTAAGCTGGGTATGAATCATCCCATGGGCCCGCTGACCCTGGCCGATTTCATTGGCCTCGATGTGTGCCTGGATATCATGCGCGTGCTGCACTCCGGTTTAGGAGATCCCAAATATCGTCCCTGCCCACTGCTGATCAAAATGGTGGATGCAGGCTGGCTGGGGAAGAAAAGCGGGCGGGGATTTTATCAATATGGCGGCTGAAGTCGGATCGAATGTTTGGTCGTTCTGCTCGCTAACCAGTATCTATTTCTCTTTTAGAGGCTTGGATGAAACCCGTAGCGCAGTCTCAGGATGAACGGAGTCATAGATTACCTGCTTTTCCAGGCTGTCCTGAAAATCGTCAGTTGTAACTTCCCATTGTTTGTTTTTCCAGGCCCCCTCTTCCATGACCTCTGTACTGTGGAAACACGAGTCGATATTTTCGCTCTGCCCCTTCTCAATTCTCCAGCTCTTGCTAAGCTGTAGCCAGACGACGTCAGTTTCCATGCCCGCCCCACACATACTGGAGCCGCCCAGATGACGGGACGGTCCAGAGACCTGCAAAAGTAGATATGTGTGGTGTTTGCGAGGCGCGAAATCGAGGAGTTCGTACTCCTGGCCACTGTCGGATGTGACGTAATTTTTGATATCCAGTATCTCCGCACGACTCGTATCGGCGATGAGCAGCTTATATTCATACCCATAGAGCCTGATATCGGGATTGCGCGACAAGTTCTTTAATTCCAGCTTTTCCCAGAAAGCGGGAACGTTATAGACACCGTCATAGCCAAAACATCCCAGCTGGTTAGCCATCCCCAGGACCGCCAGCGAGTAGCCGGTTGGTTTGTACTGCAGAATCGAATCAGGCACCAGGCGAGATTGTGATTGCAGCTCTTTCGAGATGGATGCAGGATAAATGGCAGCAGAAAATTTGACTCGTGACACACGGAGCGGTTGCGGCAATGGGGGTGCATCTGGCGACATCAGGGCAATTCCGATGGTTACGCCAATCAGTTTGGGATTTCTCAGGTCGAACCCCTGGTCCAGAGAGATGCTCCCTTCGAATTCGCTGTAATCAGGGCCCTGTGTGTAATGCGAGGTGGGCGGTGGAATCGAAACCGGAGTAGTTGCAGACTCCTTTCCATGCACTGTCCAATGCAGGTATGGATCATAGTCCTGAAATTTCCCGATCTGCTCCCTGATATCTTTCACGAAAGTGCGCATGGCTTTTTTCTGGCAGTCATTGGTCTCATCGCTGGCGATCCGGTCGCGGTAATCTTTCAAATTTTCCCTGAGATTAGTGAGGATCGCGGCCTTTTCTACCACCATGCGCGGATCAGCAATCCAGAAGCGCAGAATCCAATTCTCCAGCGGGGAGGTGGCCGCAGTTTGAACGCGGATATGAAGTTCGTGGTCCACTAACTGGGCCTGATATCGAAATACGGGAGCAGTCTTGACTGCGGACACCTCAATCCAGGGATTTCCCTTTTGCGCTTCGGGTGGAAAGGCGCAGAGCGGCCCGGGCAGGCAAAAGAGAATCAACGCGGGTTTGGCGAACTTACCGAACATTTGGGAGTTTATGGATTCTAGACTACTCCCATACGTGCCTATGAAACTTAGTTGCTTGGAGATAGTACGCTGTTAACTAATTTGTTACTATCGCGAAAGCTCAATTCCCGCTATGCTGCACTGCAATGGTTCGCGTCACAGTATTGGCCAGTGGCAGCAAAGGAAACAGCGCTGTGGTGGCCTCTTCTTCAACCCGCATCCTGGTGGATGCCGGCCTTTCATGCCGGGAAATTCTGAAGCGCATGCAAAAGACAGGTGAAGATCCCGAGTCGTTGAGCGCGATTGTCATCACCCACGAGCACAATGATCACGTCGGCGGCCTGGCGGTGCTGGCCCGTAAATTGAAAGTGCCGGTTTACATGACCGGGCCGACTCACAACGCATGGTTTCGCCTGATCAAACACGAAGCCAAGCGCGTCGGCGAGCAAGCGCGCGACCTGGAGCGGCGGCAGTTCTTCGAAGCCGGCCGCAGCTTCCAGATCGGCGATATCGGGATCATGCCCTTTACCATTCCGCACGACGCTGTGGACCCTGTAGGCTTCGCCTTCAAAATCGAAGGAGTGAAGATTGGGCTGGTGACCGACCTGGGATACCTGAGCGCAAACGTGAAAGAGCACCTCCGCCGATGCGACATTCTGATGATTGAATCGAACCACGACGTGGAGATGTTACGGAACGGGATTTATCCCTGGTCGGTGAAGCAGCGCATCTCTTCCCGCGACGGTCATCTTTCCAATGAGGCTCTCGCAGAATTTTTCCGCAAAGATTATGATGGAGGGGCGGAGTTCCTGATCCTGGCGCATCTTTCGGAGCAGAATAATCACCCCGAAATTGCGCGCAAGGTGGCGGAGCAGGCGCTCGGCCGGCATGCTAATTTATTTCAACGGCGCTTGCTGCTGGCCTCGCAGGAGCAACCTTTAGAAACTTTAAGCCTGTAACATCATCAATCACTCTAGCCGGTTCAACAGCAATGGCCAAACATCAATGCACAGATCGAGTTGTCGGACGCATTCTGGCAGGGTGGCGCTACGATATCAGCGGCATCGTGCCAGAGATGCGCGGCGACTACGAAGAGCACCTGGCGCAATGCCAGCACTGCCACGCCAAGCGCTTGTTGCATCGCGTGATCGATTTTGGACTCATCACCATCGCCACCATTTCCGCCGGAATTTTCCTCATTGCATTCGGCCTGGTGCGCCATTATTCGCCCAGCCACGCCGTGATCCTGGAAGTGATTGCCCTGGGAGGGTTTCTGTTCTCCAGCCTGATGTGGGTCATTGTGGCCGTGGCTACGCCGGTGCCGGTCATGCTGATCGGCGCCGCCAAAGAGGGCGCCCGCCGGGTGCATGAGAAACTCCCTCCGGAAATCCGTGAACGGCTGCCGTTGAAGCCGGAATAGTTTCGAGTTTCAAGTTTCTAGTTTCAAGCAAGAAAAGGCATAAACCGCCCACGGCATGACGGGGCAGGTAGAGGAGCCCGTAGATTTTGAAACCAGAACTCGAAACTTGAAACTGGAAACTCGAAACTGCTTTTTGAAACTCGAAACTTCTTTTATGCCTGCCGACGCTCATTCTCGCACCGCCGTCGCCCGCATTCAGCAGATGCTGGAGCAAGCCTTTGAAGGCGGAGCCTGGCACGGGCCTTCGCTGATGGAACTGGTGGAAGATATTCATGTTGATCACGCCGCCGCCAAGCCGATTACCCATGCGCACAGCATTTGGGAGATCGCGCTGCATGTTGCCGCCTGGCAGGAAGCGGTACTGAAGCGGCTCAACGGAGAGGCGGTTGATCTGACCGGCGAGCAGGACTGGCCGCCGGTCAGCGATAACAGCGAACGGGCATGGGAAGAGGCGCTGCAATCGCTGAAGAATGGGCACAAAAAGCTGGTGCAAAAAACCTCAACCCTTACCGATGCCGATCTGCCAAACAAAGTCCCCGGACGCGACCACACCGTGTATTACACATTGCACGGCCTCATCCAGCACAATCTGTACCACGCCGGGCAGATTGCGATTCTTAAAAAGTCTGAAAGATAAGAAATTTTCGATTGATGATTTACGATTGCCGATTGACTTGAACCCATGCAGGATTCAATAAATCGTCAATCGTAATTCGTAAATCGTCAATCTACGTTTCGAGTCCCCCAATCAAATCCGTGACCCTCTCCACCCGGTGCTCGATGCACCAGGCGCGCACTCCTTCTACGATTTTTTCCGTGGCGCAGGGGTCCCAATAGTTGGCGGTGCCTACCTGCACGGCGGCGGCGCCGGCGAGCATGAATTCAATCACGTCTTCGGCGGTGGAGATGCCGCCCAGGCCGATGACCGGGATATCCACCGAATGGGCGGCTTCATACACCATGCGCAGGGCAATGGGCTTGATGGCAGGGCCGCTGAGGCCGGCGGTGATGTTGGAGATGCGCGGCTTGCGCGTCTCGGCATCGATGGCCATGGCGACAAAGGTGTTGACCAGCGAGATGGCGTCGGCGCCGGCGTTTTGCGCGGCGTGGGCCATGCGCGGAATGCTGGTTACGTTGGGCGAGAGCTTCACGATCACCGGGCGGGGATGAGCGGCGTTCTTGGCCGAAACCACAACTTCTTCCAGCAGCACCGGGTCGCTGCCAAAGCTGATGCCGCCGTGTGATGTGTTCGGGCATGAGACATTCAGTTCATAAGCCGCGATGCCTTCGCCTTCGTTGAGGATGCGGATGACTGCTTCATAATCCTGGCGGGTATACCCAAAGACGTTGCAGATCACCACGACATCTTTCTTCTTGCGCAGCAGGGGAAGTTTTTCTTCCACAAAGGCGCGGGCGCCGATATTCTGCAGCCCGATGGAGTTGAGCATGCCGGCGGCGGTCTCAAAGATGCGCGGCGGCGGATTGCCGGGCATGGGTTCACGCGAAAGCCCTTTGCTCACGAAGCCCCCCAGCTTCTCCAGGCTGACGATATCTTCAAATTCGATGCCGTAGCCAAAGGTCCCGCTGGCGGCAATGATCGGATTCTTCAGGGCGATGCCGGAAAATCGGATGCTCAAATCGGGAAAGGGGCCGGGGTTGGGTTTTGCTTTGGGCTTTGATTCGGCCTTTGATTCGGGCGCGCCGGCCGGTTTGCCTGCAGCTTCCGTGGCTTTCGCGTTTGCGGCTGGAGTTTGAGATTGCGTTTTGGTAGTTGCGTCGGCGCTCATGCGGTTGCGAATCTCTCCCGTGTGGTTTTTAAGGGCTGAAGCGGCACGTACCGTAAGTATAAGCGTTGCCGCGCAATTTTTTCTTGCATTGCCGCCCATGCGGAACGAAAATGGCGAAACCTACGATTTCACAATACAGCCGGAGAGCCGCCGCAGCCTTTCTGGACCTGTGCTCATCCGGCAAAAACAGGAGAGCTGATTCGTGAAAAAACCTCTGGCCACTTTCGTCTGGCTTGCGCTGGCCCTGGCACTATGGATGCCGGCGCAGGCACAACAACCACAAACCCAACCGGCGCCGCCACAAAAACCAGCAGCCAGGCGGCGATCTACCACGGGAAAAAAGAAGATGACGCAGGCCGCCTCCCCCGTTCTGGGATTGATGTCGGAAGAGGCCGGCTGCAAAATCCTGAACAAGGGCAAGCGCGGACAGATTTGCTACTACGATGTGACCCGGCATCGTCCTGAAAACGAAGGCAAGATGGGTCCCGATAAGCCCATTTATATTTCTGTGAACAAGCATGAGTCGCTTCTCTGGCACAAGGGTGGCGGCATGGGCTTTCATGTCACGGGGGTCGAACTGAGGGCAGGCCAGAATCCCAACTGCCCCAAGCAGGCGTTTGATAATGACTTTAAAGATGACGACACCGAAGAGTGGCACGATGTGATTTCGTCGGGATTGGCCAACCCGCTGGCCGGCCATTATCAATGCGAATACAAAACCCACTTCAAATGGCAGGACGGCAAGCGGGGCGATCCGCACATCATCATTAACGACGACAACTAGAAGCAGTTTTCGGTTTTCAGTTGGCGCAGGGCGGAGACGAATGTTGGAATGTTTCAGCGCTGGCCAGGCTTGATGTTGAAATGAACGCTACCGGGTAAATTCAATTCATGACCGGAGCCGGGCCGGGATTCGAAGACGCGCTTGCCGTTTCCGGCTCCGGATACTTTGTTTCCGGATATAGCCACGCCACAAACAAAGCCGCGAGCGCGAGCACCACGAAAGAGAGCCAACTGCCCTCGGGACCGACCGAGCCGCCGGTCAGCCATCCTGGGCCTTCAAGGCGCGAGTTGAACAGATGCCCGATCCCCGGCTCGCCGCTGTCAGGCACGCCATAGACAAAGGTCTGGGCGTAATCCCAGGCAGCGTGAAAGCCGACAGCGAACCACAGGTTCCCGGTGCGGCGCAGGGTGAGGCAGAATAACAGGCCCACAGCCACCACCGCGGCCAGACCGGCCAGGGATTCGCCTTGGTTGGTTTTATGCACCAATCCGAAAAGCAGTGAAGTCACAATCGCGGCGGGCCAGAAGCCTATGCCTTGGGTGAGCACGAACTGCATATAGCCCCGAAAGATATATTCTTCCGAGATGCCCACCATGAGGAAGGCAATCGCCCAGAGCACTGTAAAGTGCAGCAACGCACGGCCTGAGAGCGCGATAGAACCAAAGTAGAAGCCATGAAGGGTGCGGATTGCCAGCAGCAACAGCGTCAGGGAAACAAAGCCCACAGCCGCTCCCGCCCAGAAGGTGCTCTTGAATGCGTGCTGCGCCGGCAGGCCGTAGGAACCAATGGAGCGGTGTTCGAGCCGGCTGATGACAAACAAAACAAAAAACAAGGCCATAAGGTAGAGCACCTCATTGGCAATTATCAGGGCCGGCGACAAGAAGCGATGTCGCTGAAAAAAAGAAGGAGCAATCGTTACAAAACAAATCGAAACAAAAAAAAGCGTGATGACGAAGAGCGCCAGGAAAATCAGCCCGCGCCAGCCGGCGCGCAGGCCGTTGGGGCCAATAAAAATATTATGAATAGGATGAGCCGGAGTCGCCGGTGGGCTGGATAGAGGTTCACCTGGCGGCGCGGGAAGGTGGGAGTTCGAGATTTCGTCCAAAAGATGTGGCCTCGCGTTCTCAGCATTCCAATCAGCAACAAGCCGCAGCGAAACTTACATGCAAGTCTTTATTGTCTCATTTTGCCAGTTGGGATCGCTTCGCTTCTTTAGATCGAACTTTCCCAGTCCCCGCGCTCCTTCGCATTCAATGATTCAATGACCCAGTGAGTCAATGAGTCAATTATTCAGTGGTGAATGCTGAATGCTGACTGTTAATCCCGATGCTGGCCGCGCTCGACAGCCCAGACTTCCTCCGGCTTCTTTTCATAGGGATAAACATGCACCATCCAATTGAAGATGATGGGGTAAAACTTGCCTCCGGCGGCATCGCACTCTTGCTGCGTGGCAATGGAGCCCGCCAGGCCAAAGCGCGGATTCTTGCTGAGCATGGAGCGCTCCTCGCCCTTGGGAGGCAGGCAGAGGTTCACGTGCTCATGCCACTGCGCCACGCTCAAAGGAATGCGCTGGTTCAAGTCGTCTTCAGTGAAGCGCTTGGGCGCGGTATACATTGCGCCCACCAGCTTGTAGTCGTCGCCATGTTTTTCGTAGAGCAGGGAAGTCGGGTGCAGCGGATTGAATTTATGGGTCGCTTCAAAGGCATAACTGTAGTTGGTGAAGTGTTTCATCGGCATCGGTATGTTGGGCTGGAAGATCTGGAAGCCGTCGGCGAGGGCGACCTTGAAGTCTTTGTATTTCTCAATCGCGCCGCGAAGCTGTTCAACCACCTTGTCGGCTTTTTTCTGGTCGTCAGGGTTGGCCGGACGCAGGGTGGTCATCTTCATGTGCGGTCCCATGTCCATGTGCTTGCCCGACATCGAGCTCATGGTGTGCGCCATCTCATCGCCGCTGGCCTGCTTGCCGGAATCGGAAGAATTGGACATATCCATGCCCGCCATGTCTCCCTGGGAATCGGCTTTCTGTGCCTGTACTGCCGCAGTGAACGTCAGAATGGCAAAAACCAAAGCAATCACCGTATGTCTGTTCATCATTCCTCTCTTTGTGTTTCCTGAATGAAATAACACAGAAGCGGGCTATTCGCCCTGGATTTTTACAAAATTTTACCGTTACCTTGGTAATGGCTTAACCACAAAGGGCACAAAGTTTGAACTACAAGGGCACAAAGATTATTTCCCGACCTCCACCGGCAGCTCGAAATTTATTGGGCTAAGAGCTAAAAGCCAAGGGCCAAGAGCCGCCTTCCCGCATCCAACTCAGCAAATGCAGCAAACATCGGCAACCCTGCCCAGCAGCTCCCGTTCCGGGAAGAAGAAACTGTCGAAGTTCCCCAGGCTTAAAGGCTGGCTCAAGTGCCTTGGACCAGGATTAATAACCGGCGCCGCCGATGACGACCCTTCCGGCATTGCGACGTTTTCCATTGCCGGCGCTCAGTTCGGATATGCCACTCTGTGGTTCGCGCTCTTTTCGTTTCCCCTGATGGCTGCGGTGCAGACGATGTGCGCTCGCCTGGGCATTGCCTCCGGCGAAGGCTTGGGCGGAGTGCTGCGCCGATATTATCCTCGCTGGCTGTTGTGGGCCGCCTGCTCGCTTCTTCTCATCGCCAATACCATTAATATTGGCGCTGACCTGGCGGGCATGAGCGATGCCACCGAAATGCTCACCGGCATAAGAACGCCGTTGTGGGTCTTGCTCTACGCGGCCTTTATTGTGGTCTCGCTGGTATGGCTTAAGTATCACTTTATTGTGAGGATTTTTAAGTGGCTGACGTTGGTTCTATTCAGCTACATTGCAGCCGCATTCCTGGTGCATCCGGGCGTGCTTACCCTGCTTCGTTACACTTTTCTGCCGCGCATTCAATGGTCGGGAGAGTACCTGGCTACATTGGTAGGGCTGCTGGGCACGACCATTTCTCCGTATCTATTTTTTTGGCAGGCGTCTCAGGAGGTTGAGGAGCAGCGCGCTATCGGGCGCCACACATTGCGTTCCCGCCGTGGGGCCACGCCAAAGGAGCTGGAAGACTCGCGCACCGATGTAATTACGGGCATGTTCTTTTCCAACCTGATCGTGTACTTCATTACCGCTACCGCTGCCGCGACCCTGCATGTTCATGGACACACCGATATCACCACGGCGCGCCAGGCGGCCGAAGCCCTGCGTCCCCTGGCCGGCAATGGCGCCTATTGGTTATTCAGCCTGGGCATGATCGGCACCGGCATGCTGGCGGTTCCAGTCCTGGCCGGCTCCAGCGCATATGCCATCGCGGAAGGGGCCACATGGCGCGCCTCTTTGGAAGCCAAGCCCCAGCGTGCCCCGGAGTTTTACGCCGTCCTGGGCATTTCTGTAATTGTTGGGCTGGCGCTCGATTCACTCGGCATTAGCTCCGTCAAGATGCTTTTCTGGACGGCCGTCATCAATGGAGTTCTTGCCCCGCCTCTGATTGCTGTTCTCGTACTCGCAACCAGTAATGCCAGGATCATGGGGAAAAGCACCAACCCGCCGCTTCTGCGCTGGCTGGGATGGCTCACCGCAGCGCTGATGGCCCTGGCGGCCGCCGCCATGTTTATCACGTTGAAATAGCCAGGAATTGCGAGCTTCTAGCTGTTTTTGGGTCTTTCTGTTCCAAGCCCGATCCTCTTCATCTGAATTACAAACTTTACCGAAGCATTCTCGAAAGAGAATGCTGTTTCATGAACAAGAATCAAACACAGCTAGAAGCTAGTAGCTAGCAGCTTCGCTTTCGACATCCAATCTGTATCAATCCTCGTATAATTTTAGAGGGAGAAGATTATGGAAAAGGCTACATTTGGCGCAGGCTGCTTCTGGGGCGTGGAAGAAACTTTTCGCAAGATCAAAGGCGTAAAGGATACTGCCGTGGGTTATACCGGAGGCGCGCTGCAAAACCCGACCTACAAAGACGTTTGCACCAATGAGACCGGCCACGCCGAGGTGGTGCAGGTGACCTATGATCCCGCCGAAGTCTCCTACGACCAGCTCCTGGATGTGTTCTGGAACGCGCACAACCCCACGACGCTCAACCGGCAGGGTCCCGATTGGGGGACACAATACCGCTCCGTGATTTTCTTTCACTCACCCGAGCAGGAAGCCGCAGCGCGCGCGTCCAAGGAGAAATTGGAGAAGTCGGGCCGCTTCAATCGGCCGATTGTGACCCAGATCGTAGCTGCGCCTGTTTTCTATCGCGCCGAAGAGTATCACCAGCGCTACCTGGAAAAGCGCGGCGTCCCTTCGTGCCACATTTGAAATGTCATTGTTTCTTGCTACGTGGCGGATCGGACCAGCCCCAATTGAACGCAAAAACAAACAGTAAACCGAACGCCACTTGCCAATGAAATGCCTTGTGCCTGTTGTCGGCCAACTGTTGTAATCAAGCGATTTCACCATTTGACGTGTTGCCGGCAAAATGGCGATTTTGCAACAGTCATCGCCTGTAGACCGCTCATTTTTCCGGCAAAACCTGCCGAGTGCCCACGTCTTGGGCCTAGTCCCGGTGGTAAAGTGGGGCTTATGGCCAGCACTACGAATCCCGACAACTTTGAGGAGATTGTTGAGTGGGCATACAGCACCCTGCCGCAGAAGATCAGGAACCTGCCAGATTTCCCCGGCATTCAAGTGGTTGACGAGCCGCCCGCGGAGGTATTGGAGGACATATCCAACCGGGAGAAATGGCGTCCTGGAACTGAGCTATTGGGATTGTACAGCGGCACATTCAGGACGAAACGGTCATACACCCAGGTGAAGTACGCCCCCGATTTGATCTTTGTTTTTCGTGGCCCCATTCTGCGATGTTCAACAGGAGATTTGCGCGCAGAAGTGAAACGGGTGGTCTGGCATGAGGTTGCACACTGGCTCGGCTATGAAACCGAGGAGCAAGTGCAAGCCTTGGGGCTATGAGCCAGCGATGTTGCACCAATCGAACCTAAGGAACGCTGACATTCCATGGGAGTACAAGAGATCGGGCGGATCAGCCGCCAGACGTATCGTCATTCCTCTCGAAAACCGTGGTCAAGCCTTTTTGCCCGACACGCTTGGCCAGTAAGAAAGCTACGGTTCCGACTCCTATTCCCGCTCCCGCCGCCGCCAGCGTCCAGCCCGGTCCTTGCGGCTCCAGGACCGAGAGCATCGTCACAACCATGAGAAGATAACCGGTAGTCACTCCCAAAGCCTTGGCTATGGTTATCACCACGTCCCATTTGGGGCCGGCTTCCGGTTCTTCGTTCGAGCTGTCAACCCGCATCATTTCCTCATGTTTGGAAGACCGGTTGAGCCCCCACCACATCGCTCCGGCAAGCAATAGTAGCTCGAATGGACGCATGTGCTGTTGAAACGGCGTGTATTCATGGATCTCGAGCGACCGAGGAACGCCCGGATACAAAGCGTGGGCAACCGTGCTGGCCACATCCTCCGTCAACGGGCTTACGATCAGCGTATACAAAAGACCGATCACTCCCGAGGACAGAAAATCGACGAAGAAAGTAGAACGAAACTTCTCGGACCGCTGGTCGAACGGCCTGGTAAGGACCCGCGCCATCCAGAAACCCAGCATGGTCCCGGCAAACTCAAAGGGCAGGTCGATTTCGTCGTTGGAATGAGGATTGCGCAAATATCCCGCCTTTTCCGCCCACGCCTGGATGAAAAACCAGAAGAGCCCGACGTTCATAAGGGTCCGCGCAAACTGCAGAGCATGGTCGAGGTCCGTTGACGCGTCCGAAGCCGGCGCGCTCAGGCTGATCGAGCCCCGGTTCCGGAATGCCCCGTAGATTTTGACGAAAACCAGAGCAAAAAGAACGCTGACGATTGCCGGACCCATGAGGAAATCGTTCCAGTGCGAGTATTCGATCCGGTAGAGAAAATCACCGAGTGGCGAAACGACTCGATTCAGTCCGTCGTGAATCCATGTTCCCGGCCCCAGAAAATGGACAAGTTTTTTGAAATGGAATTTGCCTTCGTTTCTGAACTCAGCAAAGAAACCGATCGTGGCCGTAGCAAGCAGTGAAAGCGAAAGGCGGATTTTCGGTGAAATCGGGAACCTGTTTGAGGAAAACAGAATTCCGAGAGCCACAGCGGCGCCAGCCATCGCCAGTATTCCAAAATTCCTGGCCCACGGCAGATAAGGCAGCGCCGCTTCCAAATTGGCGCGTATCCATGCCCAGTAAAGCGCGGTATAGCCCGTCAGGAGAAAGATCGGAAAGGAAATGCATAAGAGAACCAGAGTAAGCGCGACGAGGTGGTTCTTCCATAGACTCAGCTTCATGGCGATTGCTTACCACAATTATCCCCCTGTGCGTCACTATTGTTAACAGGCGATTACACTACCTATGTTCGGCGCACCCCACCGAGCCTATAAAAGCGTTTTTCTGCCTGATGGGCGAGCAAGTGGTATCAAATCATTGCTCTTTATCAAATTGCTGCCATGATTGATGGCAAGACTCCGTGCCCCACGATCTTTGAAAACATCAAGCGGCAACTCTCACTGCCCGCAGAGGCGAAGGGATATTTATGCCTCTGCCGGATTCATTACTCGAGTAATACCCACCCCCCCTCTAACCAAACAACCACCGCTCAGAGGTTACTTAGTAATCCCCCCTGCCAAACAGCCCCAAGAACAATTTTCAGCTCTTTGTTCCCAAGCCATCCCTCACTACAAGCCCCATCTGCGTTGATCTGCGTTCATCTGCGGCCAGGCTTTTCCTGAAGCCGGTCTGCCATGCGGGTAATTTGGTCCAGCCACGGCAACTTTTATCCACAAACGGAGTTAAAGTTTTCAGCATGTGCTCCGAATTCTCCCCCTTGCATATAGGCCGCGTGTTTATAGTGGCAGCCTTAGTCGCCTTGCTTTCGCTGGCCGCACAGGCGGGCGAGGGCAATACCTCTAATCCCAAGAGAGCGCACGCTTCTACCGCGCTTACCGAGCACGACCGGGCTTTGCACGTCTTGAACCGGCTTACCTTCGGGCCGCGCCCTGGTGACATTGAGAAGGTGATGGATGCGGGAGTGGATAACTGGCTGGAGCAGCAGTTGCAGCCCGATAAAATTCCTAATCCGCTACTCGATTCCAAGCTTGCTCCCTATCGCACGCTGCAGATGCAGCCCCGCGACATGCTGCAGGCTTTTCCCAATGGCCACATGATTACTGAGGCAGCACAAGGCAAACGGCCTCTGCCTTCCGATCCCATTCAATCCGGGCTGTGGGAGGTTCTGGTTGCCCGCTACAGGCAACAGCAGCAGTTGAACCAGCAGAATGTAGCCGCGCTGGCGGCCGCCATTCCCATGTCTCCCGAGGAGGCGGCCAAGAAAGCGGCCGCCGATAAGGCCGCGCAGGATGCAGCCACGCAACAGGCCAAAGACGCCGCCCACCACATCGCGCTGATGCTGCTGACACTGCCCAAGGAGAAGCGCATGGGCGCGCTGATGCAGTTGCCCATCAACGATCGCCTAGCTTTTGCCAGCAACCTGCCCAACGAAGACCGCGACCGGCTCATGCCTGATTTTTCTCCCGCCGAGCGCGAAATCTATTACGCCATGAACAATAACCCCACCGGGGTTGTGCTCTCCGAGCTGCAGCAAGGGAAGATCCTGCGCGCGGTGTACAGCGAGCGCCAGCTGGAAGAGGTGATGACCGACTTCTGGTTTAACCACTTCAATGTTTTCTTGAATAAGGATATTGACCAGTACCTGGTGACCAGCTACGAGCGAGATGCCATCCGGGCGCACGCGCTGGGCAAGTTCCACGATCTTCTGGTTGCCGTAGCCCAGAGCCCGGCCATGCTCTATTATCTGGACAACTGGGTCAGCATTGGGCCAGATTCGATTGCCGCCGGCGTCAAACCCGGCCAGCAGGCTAAGCCCGGCGCCGCCAACAAAGGGCTGAATGAAAATTATGCGCGCGAATTAATGGAGCTGCACACGCTGGGCGTGAACGGCGGCTACACCCAGGCGGACGTAACCCAGGTGGCGCGCGTCTTCACCGGCTGGACCTTCCAGTCACCGCAGCAGGCGCCGGGACAGGACCAGCGCGTGGGATTCATGTTCGATCTTAAGAAGCATGAGCCCGGAGCGAAAGAGGTGCTCGGCCATACCATTAAAGACGCCGGCATGGATGAAGGCATGCAGGTGCTGGAGATGCTCTCCCGCAGTCCGGCCACCGCGAAGTTCGTTTGCACCAAGCTGGCGCGGCGCTTTGTCAGCGACGATCCGCCGCCTGCTTTGGTGAAACAGATGTCGGAAACTTTCCTCTCCACAGATGGCGATATCCGCGCCGTTCTTCGCACCATGTTTCACTCCAAAGAGTTCTGGGCGCCGGCCGTGTATCGCAAGAAAGTGAAGACGCCGCTGGAGTTTGTGGCTTCGGCGCTGCGCGCTACCGGGACCGACGTGCAGAACCCCGGCGCCGCCGTGCAGGCATTGGCCAAGATGGGCATGCCGCTTTACCTGATGGCGCCGCCGACCGGTTACTCCACCGCCGCCGACGTGTGGATGAACTCCGACGCCTTGCTCGACCGCCTGAATTTTTCGCTCGCCCTGACCAGCGGCGGTCAGAATGGATTGAAGTTCGATCCGCTGCGGGTGCTGACGCTGGGCCTGCTGACGCGCGCCCTCAAAGAAGAGATTGTTCCTGTCAACACCTCAGGCGGAAGCGACGCGGCGGTGGCGCTGATCGAAGACGCACTGATTGGCGGCGAAACCTCCAAGACAACCAACGAAGCCATACATAAGGAGATGAACGACCCGCAAATCGCCGCCCATCTCTCCGATGATCCCGGCAAGGCGCTGGGCACGATCATCGGTTTAGCTTTAGGCTCGCCTGAGTTTCAGTTGCGATAACAACTCGAAACCCGAAACTTGAAACTCGAAACTGCACTTGCATTCCCTCTGCAATCCCAGTATCCTCCCCCTCTACGTCTTTCCAGGCACGTTATACATGACCTTAGTCCGGCCATCGAGCAAGCCCAATTATTTGAGGAAGTTGCGCAGACTTCTGCGCGAGGTCTCAGAGCAGCCTCTGCCTGAGCGGGTGCACCAGTTGCGCACCACCATCCGGCGGGCTGAGACCTTCCTCAGCTCGCATGAGCTTTCCGAAAAACGCGATGTGGCAAAGTTGCTGCAGCAATTCGCCAGGCTGCGGCGGCGCGCCGGCCGGGTGCGCGATGTTGATGTGCAGACCATTGCCCTGCGCACGGTGCACATCAGCGGGCAGGAAGAGGCAAAGTTGCTGCTCATGGCCGAACTGGAAGCGCAGCGCGGCAAGCAGCAAAAGAAGCTTCTGGCCGTCATTGACGAAAGATACTCTCCGCGCATGCGCGAGCGTATGCGCAAGGTGGAATACGCCATCGCCTTCGCGGGTGGCGCCGAGGGCGCCGCCGGCAAGCCTGGCAAGGTTTCTCCGGAGCGCTTGTGGCGTTCGGTGCGAGAGCTGGTCCGCGCTTACCGGGAGGCGCAGCCGCTTTCGCCGCGCGGGTTGCACCAGTTCCGCATTCAATGCAAGAAAACCCGCTATCTGGCGGAGCTGCTTCCGGGAAACGCGGAGCTGTTGCAGCAACTCAAAACTATGCAGGATGTGATTGGCGACTGGCACGATTGGCTCACCCTGGCGCAGAATGCCGCCCGCATTGCCGGCGTGTCAAAATTGGCCCTGCTGGCCCATTTGCAGAACGTTACCCAGGCCAAATTTACCGAGGCCCTCAGTGTGTGCCGGCGGGTGGTCAGCGAGATTGAAGCGGGAGCGTACTCGCGCAAGCGGGAAGAAAAGAGAATCGCGCCGGAAAAAAAGAAAGCTGCCGCGGAGAAAAAGAGTGAAGCGGCGAAAAAGAAGCCCTTGCGCGCCGGATCTTCCACGCGGAAACAAACCGCTCCCGCCGCGGGTTAAGACATCGGTTAAACTTCCCTAATCGGGAATTGATGAAATTGGATCCAGCTCTTCCATACAAAAGCTAAAAAGCTAAAGGCTAAGAGCTAAACTGAGTACCGAGTACTGTGTACTGACAACTGCCACATGCCCACCTTTGCCGCCGTTGATATCGGCTCCAATTCGGTTCGCATTAAAGTTGCGCGTCTGGTGCGCCACCGCCTGGTGACGATTCACGAAGACCGCGAGGTCACGCGGCTGGGCAAATCCGTTTTCAAAAACGGCATGCTCACGCCTTCGGCCATGGCGCGCACTGTGGAGGTTTTGCAGCGCTTTCACAAGGCCGCCCAGAGAAAAGGAGCGCAGGTGGTGCGGGTGGTGGCCACCAGCGCCCTGCGCGATGCCCGCAACGGCAGCGCATTCATGGAGTGGGTGCGCTCGGCCACCGGCTGGAAGGTGGAGATTATCAGCGGGCTGGAAGAAGGCCGGCTCATCCATCTTGGCCTGCTCTCCAACATGCGGCTGGGCCTCTCGCCGGTGCTGATGGTGGACCTGGGAGGCGGAAGCTGCGAACTCACCGTCTCTGCCGCCGGACATATTCTTTACACCATCAGCCTGCCTTTAGGGGCGGTGCGCCTGACCGAAGAATTTCTCAAGCACGATCCGCCGACGTCGAAAGAATTGCGCCGGCTGCGCAGCTTTATCGAGAAAGAGATGGGCCGCACGGCAAGACGCATCCTCAGCTTCAAACCGCGGGTCATGATCGCCACCTCGGGTACGGCGGCGGCGCTGGCGGCGGTTTGCAGCGGCGTGCACAGGAGCACGGTGCGTGAATCCATGCAGGATGTCCCCCGGGCAAAAGCGGTCAAGATTGCGGCCAAGCTCGCCAAGTTGAAAGTTGAGCAGCGTACGGCGCTTTCGGGCATCGGTCCGCGGCGCGCGGAAATTGTTGTGGCTGGGTCGGTGGTCTTTGCCGAGCTGCTGGAAAAATGCCATCTGCGCGGTTTTCGCTACTCCCCGCTGGGATTGCGCGATGGCCTGCTGGCGCAAATGGCGGCAGACTATGATCAGCGTACGCGCTCGCGCCGGCAGATCGAATCTGACCGCTGGGACGCCTTGCTGGCCACCGGCAAGAATTATCGCGTAGACCCGGCTCATGCCCAGCAGGTGCGCACGCTGGCGCTCGATCTTTTCCGCCGCCTGCGTCCGGTGCACAACCTGCCTCCGGAGTATGCCGAGTGGCTCTCGGCGGCGGCCATGCTTCATGAAGTTGGAATTTATATCAACCGCTACGGATGGCACCGCCACGCGCACTACGTGATCGCCAACAGCGAGATTTTCGGCTACACCGCCTACGAGCGTGCTTTGATTGCGGCCATCGCGCGCTACCTGGGCAATTCCCGCCCCACCCCCGCCCAAAAACCCATGAAGTTGCTTCGCCCCGCCGATCGCATCCATGCTTCCAAGGCAATTGTTCTGCTGCGTCTGGCGCGGGCCTTGAATCAAAGCCGCAGAGGGCTGGTCAGCGGCGTCTCGGCCCAGATCAAAGGCGGGAAGGTACGCCTGGTCTTGCGCACCAAGGGCAGAATGGACGCCGAACTGGAGCTGTGGTCCCTGGAAAAAGAGCGCAGCTACTTCCGCGAAATCTTTGGGCGTGAGCTGGAAGCCGGACTTTCGTAGGCAAATTCTAAAGATAACCACCAAGGACACAACAGCAGATCAGGCCACACCCCTGGTATACCGGGAGCTTAAACCTACTCTTTCTTTTCTCCGGCGGGCGTTCCTCGCCAGTGGTAGATGTCCTGGCTGGTTACGGGCAGGCCAAGGAGCTTGAGATAGAAAAATAGCTGATATTTATGGTTGATCAGGTGCTCCAGGTTTCCCAGCAATAACGTCAGCAGGGATTCTCCTTCCGGGACAAATACGGAAGGAATCATCCGTTTGAGATCATGGTCGGTACAAAGATCAAAGCCCTGTTCGATATGTATTGTGTATTCGCGGAGGCGGTCGAGCGCCTCCTGCGGTTCGCAGGCATGGTTTACGGGCAGCGATTGCAGCTGTGCAAGATGTCCAAGCTGGTCGGGAAATACGGCGTTAAACACGGCGCAAAAGCCGGCGAGACAATCGAGCAGATGGCCGAGCAGATGGGCCAAATCGATCGAGGTTGTTTGCAATTGCGGCTTCCAGGTGAGCGAATCCGGCGGTATCAGCCGGATCAGGTGTTGGGTGCGCTCAATCTGCTCGCCCAGCTTCAGCCGGATATCCTCAACGATTTTTTGTTTCGGCAATGAGTGCGGCTCCGATGGATGGCATAGAAGAAGATTATTGTAGTCGAAGGCCAGGAAAGGAAAAATCCCGCAAACTTCAAGCACGCCAGATGCGGAACCGCACGTCCGTTGGTGCGGCAGGAGGGCGGGGGATAACCCCCGCCTCCTGCCCGGTTGTTTTCAGACTACTGGAGTGTGAAGTTGCAAACCCGGTCTGAACCTGTGGAGGTTTCTGCTCCCCAGAAAGTCAGGCTGGTCACTGTGCTTTGCGTTGAACGGAAGGCGAAATTGGAGCCAACGGTCAACTCCGCTGATCCCGGCGGCGTCACGAAGATGGAATACGTATGCGCCGGGACATTGATCACCAAACGGAAGTGGTACGTCAATCCTCCGGTGTAGTGAATGGTAGAAGCAGCCTGGAAGCCCCCGCCATTGCGCGCGTCAATGTTTCCCGTAGGATTGAAGCGCGCCTGCGTAGCAAACCCGTCGAATGTGGTTGCGGCCCCATGCGAGAGCCCAACGAAGCTGTTAATGGGGGAAGCTGACGGGGTTGCGTCAAACGCAGCGGTGAAAGTTCCCGTCTGCGTGGAAAGCAGAGGAGTATCGTGGAAGCCGCTGCCCGCCGCCGCGGTAACACAGGGGGGAGTTATGACCAGAGTTACGGAAGCAGAGTGCGAGACACCGCCGCTTGCGCCCACAATCGTTAATTGAGAGGTGCCGATCGGAGTCGAAGTGGCAGTCGAGATGGTCAGCGTGGAAGTGCCGGAAGCGGTGATGCTGGCCGGATTGAAGCTTGAGCCGGCGTTTGCCGGCAAGCCCTGGACCGAGAGCGCCACAGTTCCGGAGAAGCCGTTGATGGCTCCGACGGTAACGCTGTAAGTAGTGCTGCTGCCCTGGGTTATCGTCCGGGACGCAGGCGCTGCGGAGACCGAAAAGTCGGCTCCCCCCTGCGCATTTACAGTCAGCGTGACCGTTGTGGCGTGCGAGGTGCTGCCGCTCGTGCCCGTAATCGTGAGCGTGTAGGTTCCAGCAGGAGTGGTGGCGCTGGTGGAAACTGTCAACGTTGACGATCCCGAGCCGCCGGTAATCGGGTTCGGACTGAAGCTGCCGGAAGCTCCGGAGGGCAGACCGCTCAAAGAAAGGGTGACATTGCCGGTAAACCCGTTGAGTGGAGCCACTGTAGCCATGAAGGCAGTGCTGCCGCCGGCCGTAACTGTCTGCGGACTCCCTGATTCGGAAAGCGTGAAGTCGGGCTGGTTGGTAGTTCCGCAATTAGGAAACTTGAAGTTGACAATACGGGTATTCCAGTTGAAGGTGCCGTTCGCCTTGATGTACTCATCCGTATACCAGAAAGTGCAATCGTCCACCGGGTCAACTGTCATGGCGCTGTAGTCGCCCCAACGGTGGAGCGTGCCAGTCTGGGAGCCGGTTCCGGTGACGACGCGAGTCTCGGCTTCCAACGTTCCCAGTGGATCAGAGGGCGTGCGGCCGGTGATAGCGATAGAAGGATTCAGCGAGCTGCTGGAGATGCTGTAGCCCGCGGCCATGTCGCCGGCCTTGTCCATGGCGACGCTGCCCATCCAGCGGAAATTTGAGTCCGGAGCAAACGTACCCTGCTGCACCACGGTGGGCGTGCCATTCGGGTTCTGGATCTCATACCAGCGCACGCCGCCGCTGGAGCCCGCGACCACCGAGTGGTTCACGACCAATGATTCGTGGCTTCCGAAATTGCGGTAAGCAAGCCGGTACATAAGACGGTCAGCGAGGGAATCAAGCTGATTGGTTGTGCCCGGCTGGGGAACGCATGTGCCTCCGCTGCACAGTGGACTAAAGGCAGCAACCGGAATCCTTGTGGGTCCGGTAAAGGTGGAATTGTTCGGAGTGGCAAAATCCACGTGGAATTTGAACATATTCAGTTCGTTGCTGCCGAAGAAGATCATGAAATTTGGCGAACCAGCGGGCGGCGGGGTAGTGCCGTCGACGTCGGAAGGCAGAAGACCTCCCACCGAAGAGCCTTGCTGGAAGCAGACTTGCTTCGCCGCTTGCCCGTTCAGCATGGCGTTGCGGTCGTAGGCGCAGGCGTCGGCGCCTACAAAACTGCTGGTGCCGAACATATTGAAGGTTTCGTAGTATGCGTCGGGCCAGACTCCCATTTTGGGATAATCGTCGAAGTTCGGGTACTGGAAGGAGTAGCGGTTGTAGGTGCCGGTGGCATCGGAGGTTGTCGAAACAGCAACGCATTGCAGGAAGGGAGTCGTGCTGACCGAGAACTGCGAGAAGACCCAGCGGTTGGCGAGCTTGTCATAAAGAACGATGGGATCGCCGTCATTGTTGGTCTGGCAGCCGCCGCCGAATCCGGACCATAAAGCGTTGCCATGGGTGGGGCCGGCAATGAGCGCACCGGTGGCTTTGTTGAAAATGGCGAAAGAGCTATTGATCCATTGCACATACTGCGTGGCCCCGACGTATCCTTCTGTATCGGGCGGGGCGGCTTGCACGGTAAAGCCGAGTTGGCCTTGTCCGAGCCCTTCAAAGCTGAGACCGGTAGTCGCAGCGGCCGGGACAAACGCGGTTTGCAGTACCGGGTCCTCTGCCAATATTTGTGATTCCATGCCCGGGGGCAACGGTATGCGCCGCAAGGGCTCAGCTTCATGGAACAGTGCCGGAGCTTCGGGCGCAATCGCCGCCAGGTCGCGCAGAGCCGGGGAAACGTCGTGGTGCACATCCATGCGCACCGTGGGAAAGCCACTGGGAAGCAGGGGTAGCTGGTTTGCCGGAACCGAGTTGGATTCGGAGTCCTGGCCCCATGCCAGGGGGATGGATAGACCTATACAAAGCAACACGAATAAAACAATTCTGGAAAAACTCGCTATTCTCGCGTTCATAAATAAGCTCTCCTGTTACACGTACAGCGGGTGATTCCTCGGGGGGAGGAGTTGAGCGTGCAATTTCAGCTCCAAAAGAAGCTGAGCGACGGTCTAAACGATCCACAGAACTTTGGTCCGCAAAAGCGGGAGATAAACAGCCGAACCTTGTGCATTGCCCCATCGGGCAAAGACGTTACTGCACGTTCCTGCGTGCGTGTTCAAAATGAAATTCAACACGATATCTGCGAAGTCAATAGTTTTTAAAGTGCCGGCGCTTCCTAAACTTTGCAACTCAATCAATCTGTTACGGGCAAAGCCGGTGCTCTCAGTGTGCGGAAGCTTGCAGTTGGCTGATTGAATCGTTTAACTGCCACCTGCAAAGTCGGAGAATTGTACTTCAGTTCTAGCCAGAGTGTCTGCTTTTTTATCTGTCTAAAGACCAATGTTTGCCGAATCTGGAGTACATGTCCTGGGAAGGGCTTTGCGGCGTCCTTGGAAGGAAAAGTGAGAAGGCAAGAAGGATGATTGGCTGGGCCTCAGCAATAGCTGGCCGGCAAAAATCTTCGCCGGCCAGCAAGAGCTGATGACTTTGGAAATTACTTTTGATCGGGCTTAGGCTGGTCGTCGCTCTTGGGCTGCTCGTTGCCCTCAGAGTTCTTCCGGTGCTGGCCCATCTCCTGTTCCCGCTTCTGCTGCATCTCATCGAACTTCTTCTGCTGCTCGTCGGTGAGAACGGCGCGGACCTGGCTCATGGTGTTCTTATGAAGGTCCATGGCCTTTGCCCGCTTGTCTTCCTGCGGAGTAGTGGTGTCATCGTGCAAGGCCTGCATTTGCTTCTGCTGGTCTTGCAGGATGGCCAGAACTTTGGATTGCTGATCGGAGGTCAGGTTCAACTCCTGGGTCATGTGTTGCACCATCTGCTGAGGATCACGCGGGCCCCATCCACCCCTGCCCCCATTGTGCTCGTGCTGGCCCGGGGAATTGGGATTCTGGGCGGGTTGGCTCTGGTCCTGCTGGGCAAACGAATAGGCGCCCATGGCGAACAACGCCAAAACTAACGTAATTGCATAACGCTTCAACATGAGAAAAGCTCCTTAGAATTCAATTTAGGTCGGCGCGCAGATTGGGAGATGCCCCAAACTCATCAACGGGATTTCTCGCTGCGTTCAAATTCCGCCAGGAAACGCCTCTGGCTTCCTACAGAGTTAAGACGTAACTCTAACTTTATAGTTGCGTCCCAACCAGTTTACTTAACAATTCTTTACGTTGGCAGCAATTGAGAGCGGGCAGCAATATGCAGCAGCTCGCATTTGAGCCCTCGCTCATCGCGGCTTCGGGGTGCGGGTGACTGTAAGTAACCCCGAAGATTTGACGCTGGTAGCGGGCGTCTCGCGCAAGCCCTGCGAAAGCATTGATGGCGACCCAACCGGCATTTTGGGTAACGGGTCAATTTGAAGTAGCCCCGATTTCCCGCCGGCTGTCCTGTGGGGCATCTTGCCCACACGTTTCAAAGCTTGCGTTCATGAAGAAAGAACGAGCATGCTTGTTCCAAACTGACCCACCACCGCATTTTGTATCCATTTGCACACCGTGTTCAGGGATGCGGGCGCGAAGTGGGCGCGCCGCGACTATTATGTTTTCGATCCATCCACCCGACGCTTCATTAAGCAATTCGCTCACAGAAGATCTGGCGCAGGTCAAATCCAGCGGAATTGTTCTGGACCAGGAGAGGGAACAGATACAGGCTCCCTTCGTTCAATCACATGCTTCTTTGTGGCAGTCTCAAGAAATCATTGACGGTCGTTTCCGGCGCGAGTAATCTTTGGTTTTCGCTTACAAGTTTAGGGCCGTCCCGCATTCTGACACTGGATAGATGCCAATAAAACCAACGCCGGCAGGCATTTTGCGGCTGTGGGACCGGCATTTCATTTTATTGATTGAAGCGGCGAAAGTTTTTTACGAAATTGACATATATAGGTATATATATGCGGATGAAGATTTTGCCGTAGCAGACTGCAAGACTGATTTCAAAAGGGGGGAGCTTATCGTGAGGCGTGCATCGAGTGGTGTTGCCGTGGTAATTCTTGGAATCGTACTGGCGGGCTTGGCGCCTGCGGCGTGGGCGGAAGACTGGCAGCCGATTTCAAAAGAAGATTTGGCGCTCAAGGATAATCCAGCCCACCCGGGGTCACACGCCATGATCCTCTACCGCGAAAGCAGCGTTGACACCACCGAGGCGAGCGTTTCCGAATACGTCCGCATCAAGATCTTCACCGAGGAAGGAAAGAAATTCGGGGATGTCGAGATTCCCTTCGTCAAAAGGGAGGGGGGATTTGACATCCACGACGTTCGCGCCCGAACCATTCGCCCTGACGGCACCATCGTTAATTTTGACGGCAAGGTCTTCGAGAAAGAGGTGTTCAAAATAGGCGGGGTGAAGGAACTGGAAAAGACCTTCAGCCTGCCCGATGTGCAGCCCGGCTGTATCGTGGAATATAAATATCGCGAGCAACATGACCGCGATTATTTCGTCGAGCCGGTTTGGATCCTGAACCGGGACCTGTACACTCGTTTCGGCCGCTTCTCGTTCCATCCTTATAAGGAAGAGACCGACTACCAGATGTACTGGCGGCGATATCTCGTTCCCACAGCGATGGAGCCTAAGAAACAGCCGGATGGCAGCTACATCATGGAGGTGCACGATCTGCCCGGCATCGATGAAGAGAAATACATGCTGCCGAAGCCAATCCTCCAATCCCGCGTGGAATTTTTTTATCGTTCTCCGGATGAGCCTGCCGATGAGAAGCCGGACCACTATTGGAAACGCACGGGCAAGAAGTGGAACGATGACATGGAGCACTTTATTAACCGCCGTGGCGCGCTGGAAGCCGAGCTCGGCCAGATCATCGCTCCCAGTGACCCGCCGGAGGCGAAACTGCGCAAGATTTATGCTCGTGTCCAGAAAATTCGCGACACCTACTACGAAATCGAAAAGACGAAGAAGGAACAAAAGCAGGAGAACCTGAAGAAGAACGATAATGTGGAAGATCTTCTGAAACGGGGATATGGGACGGAGCGTCAGATCAACTTTTTATTCATTGCCCTGGCGCGCACTGCCGGCTTTGATGCCACTTCGGTGTACGTCGCTCCGCGCAACAACAACTTCTTTCATGAACAGATGGAAGATAGTTCAGAGATTGATGACGACATTGTCTGGGTGAAGCTGGACAATGCCGATGTCTATCTGGACCCGGCCTCCGGATTTTATCCCTACGGCTTGCTGCCGTGGTATGAGACCGGCGTCAAAGGATTGCGGCTGAACAAGCAGGGCGGCGACTTCATCACCACCACCGAACCTGCGCTCAACGACGCCCGACTCGAGCGCCAGGCCGAAGTCAGTCTCGATGGAGACGGAAATCTTTCGGGTAAAGTCACCGTCGATTTTCTTGGCCAGCTTGCCGCTATCCGCCGCGAGGATGAGCGCGAAGAGGACGATGCCGGCAGGAAAAAATACATGACGGATTTAATCCACCAATGGCTGTCCGCCGAATCTTCCTTTGAAATTACCCAGATGACCGGTTGGGAAGACAACAACGCCCCGCTGCATATCGAAGGGAAGATTCACATGGCTGGCTTCGGCGCAACTACGGGCAGGCGCATCCTGGCGCCAGCCACGATTTTCCGCTCGGCTGAGGCCGAAGCTTTCGAGCCCGCCAAGCGCGTCAACCTCGTATATTTCCACTACCCCTATGTTGATCACGATGAGATCATCCTGCATATTCCCGATGGGTATCGCATCGAGACGGCGCCCCCGGCGATCAAAACCCCGGAAGCGGTCATGGACTACAGCCTGACCGCCACTCCACAAGGGAGTATCGTACATATTGATCGTCGCCTGAATGTAAAGCAATGTCTGTTTGAGGTGAAACTTTATGCGGCCATACGAGATTTCTTCAATCAGGTCAAAGGCGACGATGAGTCGCAGCTCGTGCTTACCTCGGCCCAGAGCCAGAGCGCAGAAAAGAAGTAGCCTTCTACGCGCATTTTTGCCGGTGAAGGTTGTGAGCGCGGGGTTGTTGGCCGTGGTGTTATGTTGCATCGCTCCGCAGGCGCTGGCGGCAGACAAAGCCCCCGATTGGATGCATGATGCTGCCCGTCAAACGCTTCCCACCTATCCGCCTGAGACGGTTGCTGTCGTGTTGCTTGACGAGTGTGTGACGACAGTGAAGGACAACGGTGAAATCGAAACGCTTTATCGCCGGGCTTACAAAATCCTGCGTCCCGAAGCGCGCGACGAATATGGCGGAGTGCCAGTGGATTTTGATGCAGAGACCAAGCTCTCCTACTTGAAGGCCTGGGCCATTCCGCCAGCCGGCCCCGAGTATCAGGTGAATGAAAAGGACGCCATCGAAACTGGATGGAGTGAAGAACTCTACAGTGATAAACGTCACAAACTCTTGCAATTTCCGGCGGTCGAGCCCGGAAGCGTTGTCGGTTACGAGTACGTACAGAAGAAGCGCCCGTACGTTTTTGAGGACGAGTGGTTCATCCAGGACAGAATTCCAGTGCGCCGAAGCCGGGTCACGCTGAATCTGCCTGCGGGATGGGAGATGGCTACCTATTGGGCCAATTATGCCGAGACCAAGCCTCAGGAGAGCGGGCAAAACCAATTTGTGTGGGAGATGGAAAACGTTCCGGCGGTCGAGCATGAAGAAGGCATGCCTTCCATCGGTGCTGTTGCCGGCCGCATGACACTCAAATTCTTCCCAAAAGATTCTGCACTTCGTGCCAAGAGCAGCGGCTCATGGCGCGATATTGGCCTATGGTACTTGCAACTCACCGCTAATAGCCGCCAGACTACGCCGGAGATTCAAAAGAAAGTGGCCGAGCTGACGGCGAACTCTCCGGCGCTGCTGGACAAAATGCAGGCGCTGGCGTCATTTCTTCAGCATGATATTCGCTATGTGGCCATTGAAGTTGGCATTGGTGGTTATCAACCCCATCCTGCCGAGGCTGTCTTCCGCAACCACTATGGTGATTGCAAAGACAAAGTAACGTTGCTGAGTACCATGCTGCACGAAATTGGCGTCGACTCTTACTACGTTATGGTAGACGATCATCGAGGCGTTGTTATTCCAGGATCCCCCTCGATTATCGGCAACCATGTGATTTTGGCTATTCGTCTACCGGAGAATATTCCGAATAAGGATTTGTACGCAGTGGTGGAGCACCCCAAACTAGGCCGTATTCTGTTCTTCGACCCCACCAATCCATACGTGCCCCTCGGTTACCTGCCGTACTATTTGCAGTCCGGTTACGGACTCGTCATGGCGCCGGACGGAGGCGAACTGGTTCAACTGCCTGTGCTGACTCCTTCGGCAAACCGTCTGTCGCGTTCGGCAAAATTTTCTCTGAGTCCCACAGGAATGCTTTCCGGTGATGTGGAAGAGGTCCGCTGGGGAGAGGAAGCTGCTTTCAGCCGTGGCGAGCTTCTGGCAGTGCAGCCATCCGATCGCGCCAAGGTGCTGGAGAGTTTTTTGGGAAACTCGGTGAATAGTTTCTCGATCAAAGCTGCCTCGGTGGGGAACCTCGACCACTACGACCTGGCCCTGACACTGAAATACAACTTTGCCGCGGCAAACTACGCCCGCTCGGCTGGCGATTTGCTCATTGTGCGCCCGCGCGTGCTTGGCCAAAAAGGATTGGTAATACCCGTCGACAAAGACAAGAAGCGCCTCTATCCGGTGGAGTTGCACGAACCTTCGTTGCAGAGCGACGACTTCGAGATCACGCTCCCCCCGGGCTACGTCGTGGACGAGCTGCCAGCGCCGGTCGAGGCCAAATGCGATTACGGGTACTATTCCAGCCAGGTCGAGGTAACCGGTAACACGCTGCACTACAAACGCACTTACGAGATCAAAGAGGTAACCGTGCCTGCCGAAAAACTGGATGCATTTCGCGACTTCCTGCGCCAAATCAACTCCGACGAGCGCCAGAGCGCAGTGCTGCGTAAAGCAGCCAATCCATAAGCGCACCTCTTTGCAGGTATCAATAACTGCTTGCGGCTGAATTTGTCTGACGCGCTTGCAGCCGAAGCTGCATCTTCTGCTGCCATTCTGTCATGCTGGTCTCCAGCCGATCACGGGCCGCATTGGCAGGCATTTTACGCACTTCTGCGATTGCTTCCTGCAGCTTGGTTTCGGCTTCAGCGGAATGACCATCGGCCCATGCGACAGCAATCTCCGGACGTAAGCGATAAAGTGCCGGTAGCCGCTTGCGAGCGGCGCCGGCAAGGTTCATCCAGTGAGCTGCGCGCCCCGCATCTTCCCGATACCATCCCTGAAACACGGCAGCCTCCAACATAAGAAAGCATCGGGTCTTGTTAGGCAGTTTGCCCGCATAAGCCAGGCATTTTTCCAGGGAAGCTGCGGCTACGGCAACATCTTCACGGTCAGCAGCCCAGGAGTAGGCAATAAGGTTAGCGCGCAGCCAGTCGCCGGAGCTGTCATTTAATTCCAGCGCCTGTTGAATCACTGCCGGGTCAAGATCGCGCGCCCGTATACCCCCGGCAATGGATGTGCTCAGGCGAACCAGCGCGTACCAGCGGAGAAATTTGCGCTCTTTGGCCGCGGCCATCAAGACGCGAGCGCCGTCAGACTGGAACCCACGAGCCTGAAAGGGGAGAAGATTAGCAGCGCCTAAGAACAAAGACAGGTTTGCCAGCGAGTCCAGAAACAAAATTGTCTGGTCCGGAGCCTGTGCCATGTTTGGAAGCCACGCCCTCAATAGCATGAACGTCAGCAAGTTGGCCGCAGGACCGCCCAATACGTAAATCATGAGCCGGGGCCGAAGGTGTTCGAAACTTTGCGGCAACATGGAAGCCGCTCCTGAAACGGAAGCCAGCCTTTCACGCCTTACCGCCCATCCGGTGCGAGTGCGGGTAAAGCGAAACGGATAAATGATTAAAAAATTTGCCTGAAAACGAACCGTCAGACCTGCGACTATATGGCCGAGTTCGTGAATGATAAGCGCGCAATAGAGCGCCAGCCAGACCAGTAAGAGACCGAAGATAGCCGAGGCCCCGGCAGGCGGCAACATGGTTCCGAAAAATGTCTTGGCGGTCAGGTCCACGACGTGAAGCATTGCGCCCCAGTACGTGGAGTGTTGGGTCAGCTCACCGCTCCACGGGAGCGTAAGAATAACCGCAATCCAGATGGTCCATCCCACCCACCTCTTCCAGCGCTTGCGCTTGGGTAAAGTTTGAACGCAGTCGAGAATCGGGGTGGCGGTCGTGGTTGGATTGGTTGCCGAGGTTGCCATAAGGCTTCGCTGGCGCAGCGCGGCTATTTGGATATGCCTGCTCCGAAAATTAGGCCGTGATCGCGGCTGCCGGAATTAGTAAGAAAAATTTTGGCGGCAGCGAGAGGCGACAGGATTATTCCACGGACGTCTTTGGCTCGAAGCAGGCGACCCGAATGAAATGCTAGTGTGTGTTGAGGCGCCGGTAAATCGTCGTCTTCCCCACGCCCAGTAAGGCTGCTACCAGCAACTTGTCACCCTTGGTGGCCCGCATGGCCTTGTCAATCGCCAGGTTCTGCATCTCTCTCCACTTCTTGATTTTGTATTTTTTCCGCAACTTGGCCAGAGCGTCTTTCGAGTATCTGGGACTGGCTGCTGCCGACTTCTTGCTTCTGCTCTTCTTTGATTTGGGCACTTAAATTCCTCGCGAGTTAATTTTTACAACAACTGGGGAAGGTAGAGTGAATAACTCCATACTAAGCATATCAGAGTCCATTCCGATTTGGGAATAACTTCGTTGCGGCAGGGCTGTTTCGAATTCCCGTTAAATCCTGGCAAGAATGCGTTTGTCTGCCGGGACCTTACCGGGCCGCAGGTGGAAGCAGCGCTTTTTTAGGAGCCCGAAGGTACTTCGGAACGCTGCACCATCGCGTCATTCATTGCAATGCGGCAGCGCTCCCATTTGCATTTGCCCTCGCTGAACCCCATTTTTGGCGTGAAAAAGCCTGTCCTGGCCTGCCGAAGGAATCTTGCGTTTTATTCTCCTGCGAGACTGCTCTTTGCATTGGACATTGATAGGCGGCAAATTGCCTTCATTCGACTTCGCTTCCAGCCTTATTTTCTTTTATCCTTTCTTAGAGCGGGAATTATATGGAAGAAGTGTCCCTGCAGGGCAAGGTCCTGGTCTTATATCTCTTCGACGTTTGCGAAGAGATCAATCTCGAACAACTGCGCCAAATTCTCGGACCGAGGTGCGTGGGGGCAGGGTTGCAGAAGCATGCGGCTTATGAAAACCCCCAATTTCTTCGCCCTCCGGTCGTCGAGCCGCTGGAATCTTTTGCCATCGACGGCAGCGCTCCCATCCAGGCAACCATCAAGTATTACGACTACGGGGTCACCAGCCTGATCTTCGAGCTTCCTTTCAGGGGCGATTGGGGCGCCCTGGTCAAGCTCTCGAGCCATTGGATGTCAGAGAGCCGGCTGGAACGATTTGCGACCGCCATGGCGCGTGAAAAGCTGAAGATTGCCGCTCCCGCCCTGGTCAAACCTTACACCGACTGGCTCAATGAAGATTATTTCATCTTCGCTTTGAAGGAAGCTCCCGGCAGCGCTTCGGCGACCGACCTGGTGCGCGCTCACGGCGCTGAAATTGCGCAGATCGTCCGCGGCGAGACCGCCTCTCTCTCCGAGAGCGAACAGAGCGAGGTCATTCAGTCGAGCATTTCCTACTATCCGCGCGATCTGGCGGTCATCGGCTGGAATGCCGCCTTCATTTACGATACCGAACCCGGCGCGCAAACCGCCATTCAGCTGTTGGAGTACGCCAATTCACAGTTGCTGGAATTTCGCCACTACGACGAACTGCTGACGGGCGAGCTGGCGGGCGTATATAAGTCGCTGGAACGTAAAGGAAGCATCTTTGACCGCTGGCGAATGGCCAGCTCGGCTTCGCGTCTGCAAACCGTGCTGCTCGAGGTCACCGAGCTCACCGAACGTGTAGACAATGCGGTGAAGTTCCTGAGTGACATGTTTTCTGCCCGGCTCTACCGCCTGGCTGCCGCCAAGGTAGGTGTTCCCGATTATAAAAATCTGGTGCAGGAAAAACTGACCACAGCCGAAGAGCTGTATCGCTTCATGGTCGACCAGTTCCACCAGAGCCGGGCATTTGTCCTGGAAGTGATGGTGGTGATTATTCTGATTATTGAGCTGGTGGGGGTGTTTCACGGCAAAGCATGAAAGCTGACTGCTGACCGCTAGATATACGCCCGCTCTGCCGCTCTTAGCTCACGATAACGCCGGAAGGCCACGCGTTCATCTTCCAGTCCCAGCAAAGTGCGCAGGGTGCATCCGCGAAACAGGTGCGCCAGCATCTTAGTGCTGTTGCGCAAGACAAATTTGGGGCTGTGCCGCAGTGCGTTAGGAAAATAGGCAAGCTTGATCCAGCGCTCCTTGCGCCAGCGCAGAAACTCGATCTCTTCCGTATCCAGATGTTCGGAGCGGACCACGGCCGTAGTTCCGTCGTATTCCTCCACCCGTTCGTTCACCAGCAGGCTGCGCTCGACAAAGTCTTTCGTCATAGGCGTTCCCGGATAGGGCGTGGGATGCTGAATGTAAGGCCAATCCACGTAGCGGCGGGCAAACTCGAGGTTGGCGTTCACAGATTCGCGGGTATCGCCGGGATTGCCGACAATCAGCCCGCCCACCACATACATTTTGTTGCGGTGTATATGCTCAATTGCCTTCATGGTCGCATTGCCCACAGTCTGGCCCTGCTGGCCGCGCTCGCGGTTCTTGGCGCTGGCGCGAAGGAATTGCAGGTCGTCTTCCAAGATATTTTCAATGCCCAGGAAGACGTAACGAAAGCCGGCCTGCCGCATCAGCGGCGCCAATGTTTCACCATGATTGGCAATGGCCGAAGTCATGCCCTGAATGAAGTACTCAATATCGTTGCACCCGGCGTCAATAATGGCATGGCACAGCGCCTCGAAGCGGTGGACGTTGAGGGTTATGTTGTCATCCACCAGGAAGATGCATCGTGCTCCGTGTTCGCGGGCGTCACGAATATCGGCCAGCACGCGCTCGAACGAGTACGTATGAAAGTTACGCCCCCGCATGGCGATGATGGAGCAGAAGCTGCAATCGTAGGTGCAGCCGCGCGAGGTTTCGATCACATCTACCTGGCGTCCCAGCATGGTGTAGCCGCTGAGCACGCGCGCCTTGCGGTTAGGAAGGCGAATCTCGTTCCCATCCAGGGAATGCACTGGACGAGCAGGATTGTGACGCCATTTGCCTTCCACGCGATACGACAGCCCCGAAAGATTGTCGAATGAGCTTCCGTTTTCTAAAGTACGCACCAGTTCGCGAAACGTCAGCTCACCTTCGCCGCGAATGATGAAGTCCACGCCGGCATCCTCTGTCATATAAGGTTCAGACGCCAGGCTGGGATCATAGCCGCCTACAGCCACCTTCACATCCGGCTTCAGCGAGCGGATAAGAGCGATGATCTTGATGGCAGTCTTGCGCTGAAAAGTCATTACCGAGAGCCCAACAACTTGCGGCTTCCACTCGCGCACCAGCTTTTCCACCGTCTGCCGCACACTCTTTTGCGCCAGGATCAAATCGGCAACCGCCACCTGGTGATGCGGATCGACATTTCCCGCCAGCGAAGTGAGCGCGCCATTGGGCATGCGGATGACGATGGAAGGCATGTGCTCGAAAGAATCAGGCATGGAGAGCAGCAAGATGTTCATTCAATTACTCCCTTGCTGAAGATTCGTAGTGAGGTTAGGCCACAACCCTGTGCGGGCACTGAGATTCATTTACCTTACACCTCAACATGCTTGGCTGGCAACGTATGGCCGTTGTGCGATCAGAACGAGTGGCTATCGCCCACGTCCACGACTTCCGTATCTTTGTGCCATTCAGCGTCGCTATGCTCTTTGAGCAGGCGAATGCAACTATTCCAGCGCAGAATGGAATCATCATTGGCCGGCGGACGAATAGCCCCCGCCTCCTTGAAGCAGCGCAGCGCTTCTTCCAAGGTGACCAGCAGAGTGTGGGGTGGGCGGCCAGCGGCAAGCTGCGCCTTGACGCGACGCTCATGCAGAATTCCCGTGTAGTAAAGCCGCTCGTACTTATTGGTGAGGCCATTGAATGCCGCTTCAACTTCAGCATACCGGTCCGTGGGATGGCCAGTGAACTGGTCGGTGATGGCAAGTCCCAGGTTGCGCAGCGCAGTCTGGTTTTCCGGATCGGCGGCCAGCACGTCGAGACAAATCGATTCCGCTTCTTTGGGCTGGTTGAGCAAACGGTAGTGCTCAGCTTTGGCGTTAGCTTCTATGACGCCTGTCATAGAGATGGATTTCAGCTCGAGTTCCATAACACCCTCTCGCTTTTATGCAAATAATATTCTACAAAAGAACATTTTTGCATTTCCTGAAGAGCTGCAAGCTAAAAGCTAAAAGCTACTCTCAACTTACCGCTTTCTTAATCTTGCGCACCAGCGCCAGCACTGGATCGTAGTATTCATCCACCACTCGCTCTTTCAGTGGAATAATGGCATTATCGGTGATATGAATATCTTCCGGACAAACTTCCGTGCAGCATTTCGTAATGTTGCAGTACCCCAGCCCGAGTTCCTCTTTCAGCAACGGCGTCCGCGACACGCTATCTAAAGGATGCATCTCCAGCCCGGCAACGCGCACAAAAAATCGCGGCCCAGCAAACTGGTCTTGCTTCTTGTGGTCGCGCAGCACGTGGCAGACATTCTGGCACAGGAAGCACTCGATGCACTTGCGGAACTCCTGCACCCGGTCAACATCGCGTTGGTCCATCTTCCATTCCGTATTCGGAGCCGGCGTGAAGGGCGGAATCTTTTTGTTCACGCGATAGTTGAACGAGACGTCGGTGACCAGGTCTTTGATCACGGGGAACGACTTCATGGGCGCAATGGTAATGGGCTCGTTCAGCGGCAATGCATCCATGCGGGTCTTGCAGGTAAGGCGCGGCTTGCCGTTCACTTCGGCCGAGCACGAGCCGCACTTGCCGGCCTTGCAGTTCCAGCGCACCGCCAGATCAGACGCCTGGTGCGCCTGCACGTAGTGCAACGCGTCGAGCACCACCATGCCGGGCGCAATGGGAACACGATATTCCACGGGAGCGCCGCCTACGCTATCACCGCGGAAAATTTTCAGTGTGGCCTCGGCCGTCTTGCTGCCGGCCGTTGTCGGGTTTGCTGATTGGGTTGCCGTTGCCATTATTTTTTTCCTAGCTGCAATTTCACCATGGAGGCAGAGAATTGAGTCATCGGGCCATTGAGTCATTGAATTGAGTAATCGGGTAATTGCGTAATTTCCCAAGCCATAAGATTGCACTAACAATTACTCAATTACCCGATTACTCAATTATCCAATCAAAAATGACTCAATGACCCGATGACTCAATGGCCCAATGATTCAATCCTCTGTGCCTCTGTGTCTCCGTGGTGAAATTCCTTCTAACTCTTCTGCGTAACCGCCGTCTTGCTCTCCGCCGCCTTCTCTTCCAAAACCTGCTTCAATTCTTCAGGCACCTCCGGCAGCGGAGACTGCCGCAGGCGCATGGCATCGCCATCGCGCTGGATAATATTATTCTGCTTGCCCCACGCAGCGTCGAGCCCCGGATAATCAATGCGGCTGTGCGCTCCCCGGCTTTCCTTGCGCGCGATGGCGCTGCGCGTGACTGCTTCCGATATGGTAAGCATGTTTTTCAGGTCGCGGGCCAGGTGCCAGCCCGGATTGAACATGCGCGACCCCTCCACACGCACCTTGGCGGCGCGCTGTTTTAGTTTTTCCAGCTCACCCATGGCGCGCTGCAGGTCTTCTTCCACGCGGAAGATTCCAACTAAACTTTGCATGATCTCTTGCAGATCATGGTGGACTGTATAAGGCGATTCACCGTCGGTTCGTTCGAAGGGCGCCAGCATCTCGCGCTCAGCCTCTGCAACCTGCTGCGGATCAACTTTGAGCGCAGAAGTCTTCTTGGCGTATTCGGCGGCGGCCAGTCCGGCGCGCCGGCCGAAGACCAGAAGGTCAGAGAGGGAATTGCCGCCCAGGCGATTAGCGCCATGCAGCCCCGCAGCCGCTTCGCCCGCGGCAAACAGTCCTGGCAGTGTGGATTGCGCGGTCTCCGCTTCGACCTTGATACCGCCCATCACATAATGGCACGTCGGACCAACTTCCATAGGCCCGGCGGTGATATCCACGTCCGCAAGTTCTTTGAACTGGTGATACATGCTGGGTAGCTTGCGCTTCACATATTCTGCCGGCTTGTGCGAAATGTCGAGATAAGCGCCGCCGTGCTCGCTGCCGCGCCCTTCGCGCACTTCTGTATAGATGGAGCGCGCCACAACGTCGCGCGTGGAAAGCTCCAGGCGCTGTGGATCGTATTTTTCCATGAAGCGCTCGCCGTTCTTGTTGCGCAAAATGCCGCCTTCGCCGCGCACCGCTTCAGTCACCAGGATTCCCTGCACTCCCGGCGGCCACACCATGCCGGTAGGATGGAACTGCACAAACTCCAGGTCCATCAGCTCGGCGCCGGCATCGTAGGCCAGCGCCATGCCGTCGCCGGTGTACTCCCATGAGTTCGAGGTGACCCGCCAGGCTTTACCGATGCCGCCGGTGGCAATCACGATTGATTTGGCTTTAAAAACGATGAAGCGCCCCTGCTCGCGCCAATAAGCAAACGCCCCGGCGATGCGGTTGCCGTCTTTGAGCAGGCGCGTGACCGTGCACTCCATGTAAACGTCAAAGCCGAGCGCGACCCCGCGGTCTTGCAGCGTGCGGATCATCTCCAACCCGGTGCGGTCGCCCACGTGGGCAAGTCTCTTATACGTATGCCCGCCAAAAGCGCGCTGCAGGATGCGTCCATCGGGAGTGCGGTCAAAAAGCGCGCCCCACTGCTCCAGTTCGCGCACTCGGTCCGGTGCCTCCTGTGCGTGCAGTTGCGCCATGCGCCAGTTGTTCAGCCGCTTGCCGCCATTCATGGTGTCGCGGAAGTGGGTGCGCCAGTTGTCGGCCGGGTCCACGTTGGCCAGGGCAGCGGCCACGCCGCCTTCAGCCATGACAGTGTGCGCCTTGCCGAGAAGGGACTTGCAGATCACGCCCACGCTCGCGCCCTGGGCCAGGGCTTCGATAGCGGCGCGCAGTCCCGCGCCCCCGGCACCAATGATCAGGACATCATGCTCGCGCAGCTCATATTTGTCGTTGAATCGTTGTTCGCTCACAGTAGTCTCAGGTCCCGAATGGCTCCGGATGCAACCAGCCGAATATAGAAGTCCGTAGTTCCCACGGAGATAAGGCTCGCCCACGCAAACAGCATGTGGTGCTCGTTGAGGTAGCTGCTCAGCTTCCAGGCCGAATGCCGTGCGCCTCCGCCAGCCACGCACGAGAAGCAGTCAAGCTTTCCTCCGACCAGATGCCGCAGCGAGTGGCAGGAAAATGTATAGAGGGTGAGCAGGATAACGTTGGTCAGCATGATCACCGTGCCCGTGCCCAGGTAAAAGCTGCCGTCCAAAGAAAACGCGCGAATGGCGTCATACCACAGGAAACAAATAAAGATGATGGCAAGATAAAGCGCGTAACGATGCAGGTTTTGCAATACAAAAGGAAAGCGCGTCTCACCGCGGTAGTTGCCCTGCTTTTCGCTCACAGCACATGCCGGAGGATCAAGAAAGAAAGCCCGGTAATAAGCCTTGCGATAGTAGTAACAGGTCGCCCGGAAACTCAGAGGGCCTCCCAAAATGAGGAGTGCCGAAGAAAAAGGCCACCAGTGGTGCTGAGGATCAATTAAAGGAGAGTAGAAGGGCGAAAGATAAGGCCCCCAGGAATAATAATCTCCCTCAAAGGCGCGCCAGGTGGCATAAACGCCAAAGCCCCCCAGCAAAATAACCACCGGTATAAGTTCAACCCACCAGGCATCACGCCGTTGCGTGCTGCCCAACCGAACCAGAGCCGGAGAATCGGCCACGAATCACCCCACTCAAAGCATGATAGACAAACTCTATAGAGTAGTCAGAAAAAAGAGTTTTGGCTAGTCCGTAACGTATTTTCTTTCGGACAAACCAAAGCCATCCGCCGCAGATTGACGCGGATGAACGCGGATACTTCCTGGATTGTCACGCTGAGCGCGGAGCGCGAAGTATCCTGAGTTTTGCTGGGGTGGCCCCAACCTTTCGAGTTTCTTTGCAAAGGCGGTCTCTACGATGTCTGAGCAATCTGCGTAAATCCGCATTCATCCGCGGCGAAAACAACTGAAAAAATAGCCTGCAAGAAAACAACCTTGGCCCGTTCCATCCCGCAGAAGCGAGTTCTACCTGAAACCGGAGGACACCTATGATGCGGTTCAGAGTTCTGCTTTGTGCTGTGGTGAGTTTGTTTTTCTGTCGGGTTATGCCGGCGCAAACAATAGAGGTCAATGAGAAGGCAACGCGCCTGCTGCTGCGCGAAGGCGGGAATCAAATTATATTCTCCGTTCGGAATCTTTCCTCTGAAACGGCTCAGGCCGATCTGCATGTTGAGGTTCTTGACTCCGCCGGAAAAATTCATGGCAAAACAGAGAAACAGGAGGCTCTTTCTCCCGGAGCCAATCGAATCGAGGTCCCGTTCTCTTTCTGGAGCGATCAGGCCGCCGCTGAGAACCGCGAAACCCTCTGGGACCGCCTGCGGTATACGTTTGCGTTCAACAATGCAAAGCTTGCTCCGATCTCAGGCATCGTCGCCATCGGACAAATTACGCAGCAGCTCTTTGAGCTCGAAACCTGGAGACCGCAATATGTCGTTGGCGATTCGCTCTATCGGGTTCGCATTCGCACCCAGCACCCGGTGACAAAGAAGCCCGCCGCAAGCGTCGCAGTCGAGGGGAAATTAGACTTCCACCACGAGCGGCAGACCATTCTCAACAGCAAGGCCATCACCGACAGGAACGGCAACGCAGTTCTGACGTTCAATATTCCGGATAACCAATTGGCAGATTCTCCCGATCTCACCGTTACTGCTTCGCGAGGCGGTATTCAGCGCCAGGTGTCGCCAGACGTTGATGTGCTGTATCTCGGCAATGCCTACATCACCACAGACAAGCCTATTTACCAACCCGGCCAGGTTTTACAAATGCGCGCCCTGTTGGTTTCCGAGTCGAAACGCGCCCGGGCGAACGCCAATGTTGTGGTGACGATCACCAATCCCGAGCCCGACAACACGGTCGTTTTCCGAGAGACGCTACAAAGTTCCCGCTTTGGAATTGTGCATGCCGATTGGCAGATTCCGGAGAACCAACCGCGCGGAGACTACAGAATTGATCTAGCCCCAGCCAGTGGCGACGAATCTCACAACTGGAGGGCAGTAGCATTTGTAACCATCAGCCGCTACGAATTGCCGAACTTCGTGGTGAATGTAAAACCTGACAAATCCTATTATTTGCCGGGACAAAACGCGGAAGTCGAGGTGCGCGGCGATTATTTGTTTGGAAAACCAGTCATTCATGGGCATGTACGCGTTGTGCGGGAAGATAGTCATCAATGGAACTATAAGGAGCAAAAATGGGAAACTGACGAAGGCGAGCAATACCAGGGTGAACTCGACGCAAATGGCCGCTTCACCGCGCATGTCAATTTGAAAGATGCGGAGGATAACCTGTCCGGCGATGACGACTACCGGCGCTTCAATGACCTTCATTATGCCGCTTACGTCACCGATGCCATCACCCGCCGCACCGAGCAGCGGCGCTTCGATCTGCGTGTTACCCATAATGCCATTTACGTCTACTATGCTCCTGATGGCGGCCAGCGTGAAGACCTGCCACTGAATTTCTATCTTTCAGCGCAATATGCCGATGGCTCGCCTTGTGTGTGCGACATTGCGATTCAACGCTATGTTGAAAACAATACCGGCTCGGGCCCTCATGAACAGTCTTCCGGATTGCGCAGTATCCGGACGAGCCGTTATGGCTTGGCCCACGTTACTGGCTTGAAATTCTCTCAAGGTGAGGAAGATTCATCCGAATCAGGATTGCTGTTAGAAGCGCGCGATGCGCATGGCGCATCAGGAAGACGCAAGGAACGGATCAACTTTCAGGATGAAGACGTCATCCGCATTAGCGCAGATAAGGCCCTGTACCGCGATGAGGAGCCGATCAGCATCCAGGTTGAATCGAATTTGAAAACCTCTGCTCTGGTTCTTGAAGTGTCGAGCCATTCGAAGGTGATTGAGACTGAAATCGCCAATCTGCATAATGGTCACGCTTGGCTGACCTTTCCATATTCCCCGCAATTTCAGGATAACGTCCAGATTTCCGCATATGACGTGAAAGGATCGAAGGGCTCTTACGGCTGGACGCTGCCGTTCGGTTGGCGTACGGTGCTGTACCCGAAGAAACATCAACTGGACTTGAGCGTTCGGCTCGACAAAACCGTTTTCCGTCCGGGAGAAGACGCCCAGGCCGATCTTCGAGTGCGAGGTCCCAACGGCGAAGATATGGAAGGAGCTCTGGCGCTTGCCATTACCGATAAGGCCGTCGATGCCCGCGCCCGCACCGAACGAGAGTTCAGCTTCGGAGGCGATTCCTGGTCGTGGTATAGCTACTGGTCTGACCGGGAAGACATTGCCGGTCTTCGGCGCAGTGACCTCGATAAAGTTGATGTCAACCAGCCCGTTTCCGCCGATCTCGACCTGCTGGCCGAGGCTTTGCTTCGTTACGAGTCTTCGTGGGAATCTCTTCCAGAAAGGGAAGCAAGCGGCGAGATGGAAAATGCCGCCTCTGTTTTTCACGATGAGATTTATTACGTCATCTCGCCGATAGCTTGCGCCCTCGGAGAGCGCTTTAGTAAAGATGGCCAATATCCCAGGGACGAACAGACCCTCACGCGTCTTCTGGCAGATGCCGGAATCAAACGTGAGGAGATTCGCGATCCCTGGGGCACAACCTATAAAACCCGCTTTTATTCAGAGCAGGAGTCTGACAAGATGATTTTTGCCAGCGCCGGGCCCGACAAGATTTTCGGAACCGATGACGACTTCGAGGTGGAACCAGTCTCCTGGCCGTATTTTCGTCCTTATGGAGCTGCCATTGACAAGGCGCTGGAAGAATATCACCGGCGCACGGGCAAATACATTCGCGACGAAGACACCTTGAAAAGCGAGCTTCGCAGGCAGGGCATGGAATGGTCTGATCTCAAAGATCGCTGGGGGCAGCCGTATGTGTTGACCTTCGGCGTCAGCGCACGTTACCTCACCATCAGGGTCATGAGCGGAGGACCCGACAAGATCTATCAACGTAAAGATTGGTACGACAGTGATGATTTCTCGTTGTGGACCACGCAGCAGGATTTTCTGTCGGAGCTGGAAAGCCAGGTGAAGACAGCCATTGCCGCCTACTACGATAAGACTTTCATCTTTCCGCAAACCGACGACGAACTGGAAAAAGCCCTCTCGCCCGCGGGCCTGAGCCTGAACAGCGAAAAAATGCGCGATCCCTGGGGTACGCCGTATTACGCGGTATTTGAGAAAGATTCCACGTACTCAGATCAAGTGAAGATCCAGTCAACCGCCGGCTCCCAGCACGAGCAAACCACTCCGGTTACGGTGCTGTTGAAGACGGTGCGGTTGCGCAGCTGCGGCCCGGACAAAGTGAAGGGCGACTATGACGACTTTGAGCTCACGCAATTCTCCGTCATGGTTTCCGAACAGTCGGCGAAAGATGTTGCATCGCAGCCATCGCGAGGTTTTGTGTTCGCAGGTAACACCGGGGTGATTGCCGGCACGGTGACGGACCCCACGGGAGCCGCGGTCGCAGGTACATCCGTAAAACTTGTCGATGATCTAACTGGCCTGGAGCGCACCACGAAAGCCGACGAGACGGGCGAGTTCACCTTCCAGGATCTGCCTCCCGGAACGTACCGGCTGCGCTGTGAGCAGACCGGTTTCAGGGTCTTTCAGATGACAGACATTCATGTATTGTCCAGGGAGATCGTCCGCGTGTCCGTAATCCTTCAAATAGGAGGCTCCACAGAGACTGTGGAGGTCACTGCTCAGGCATCTCAGACGCTGAACACAGAGTCAGGCATGGCAGCGGCGAAAAGCGTTCCCATGCTGGGCCGCGATAAGGCGCAAATGCTTGCAATCCAGCCCAACCAGATCCCCCCTTCGATTTCCACTCCGCGCCTGCGCGAATATTTTCCGGAGACACTGCTGTGGCAGCCGGAGCTGATTACCGACAAGCGCGGGCGCTCGCACGTAAATTTCAAGCTGGCCGACAACATAACCTCATGGAAGCTCTCAGTGCTGGCTTCGAATGCCAACGGCGAGATTGGCAGCGCGGAGAAAGAGTTCACCGCCTTCCAACCTTTCTTCGCCGATCTCGATCCGCCGCCGGTGCTGACTCAGAACGATGAGATTTCGCTGCCTGTGGTGCTGCGCAATTATTTGAACAAGCCGCAGCGCGTGAATGTGGATATGAAGCCAGAGTCCTGGTTTACCTTGCTGGGCGAAGCCAGCCAGCACGCGGATGTGCCCGCCGGTGATTCCACCAACGCAATCTTTCCCTTCCGCGCCATTGCCGCCGTGCATGATGGCAAGCAGCGCGTTACCGCCATTGGCGGCGATGCCAGCGACGCCATTGAACGCAAGGTTAGCGTGCATCCCGACGGCGAAGAGCAGGTCATCACGCAAAGCCAGATCTTTTCCAGCCACGCGGAATTCATCGCCGCACTGCCTAGCGATGCCATTCCCGGATCGATACACGCGGAATTGAAAATTTATCCCAACCTGATGGCGCATGTGATGGAGTCGATTGAAGGCAGCCTCGAGCGTCCCTATGGATGCGGCGAGCAAACCATCTCTTCGACTTATCCGAACCTGCTGGCTTTGCGCGCATATAAGGCGCAAGGCATCCAGGGACCCAACGCAGCGCTGGCGATGCGCTATCTGCAAACCGGCTACAACCGGCTGCTCTCCTATCGCTCCAGCGAGGGGGGATTCACCTATTGGGGCAGGGGAGAGCCGGATTTCGCTCTTACTGCCTACGCCATCCAGTTTCTGAGTGACGTCAAAGAATTTATTGCTGTGGATGACAGCGTAATTTCTTCGGCGCAGCTCTGGCTGCTGCAAGAGCAGGCGAAGAGTGGATCGTGGTCTCCCACCTACAAATTCGCCAACAACGACTATGCCGCCTGGTATGAACTTTCGACTACGTCGTACGTAACCCGCGTGCTGGCGCAGACCCTCACCGAGGAAGAGAAAAAGCAGCCGCCCTCGCCCACGAATCTATCGGGACATTTACATTCGGCGCTCGATTATATGGGCCAGCATGTGCAAGAGACCGATGAGCCCTATTTCATCGTCAACTACGCCCTGGCGGCGTCGGCCCTGGGAGAGCAAACCATCGCTCAGCAGGCGCGAACACGGATGCGATCGCTCGCCCACGAAAGCAATGGAGAAGCTTACTGGGAGCTGCAGCGCAACACGCCATTCTATGGATGGGGGACTGCCGGGCGAGTTGAGACCACCGCTTTGGTGTTGCGCGCGCTGGCGCAGGATGACGACCGCTCTGGTGCGTTATTGCTCAGCGGACTGCGCTTTCTGCTGCATGAAAAAGACCGTTACGGCATATGGTATTCAGGCCAGGCGACGGTCAATGTCCTGAAAGCTCTCATCGACCTGGCAGACGCTCCCCAGGCCTTGAATAAAGGAGAGAACTCTGCGGAGATGAAGGTGAACGGAAAGGCGGTGAAAACCGTTACTATTCCGGCAGGAAAAGAAATCATCAATCCCATCATCATTGATCTCTCCCAATTTTTTTCACCCGGCGGGAACCAGGTGGAACTCGCGGGCGCCTCGGAGGCGGCCCGCTCTTCGGCGCAACTGCTCGCCACCTATTACGTGCCTTGGTCCCAGTCAAAGATCGGGAAAGACGCAGACCAGAAACCAGCCGATTCCGACATTCTGCGTCTCTCGGTCCACTACGACAAAACCGAAACCAGGATCGGTGAAGAAATTCATTGTCACGTCGAAGTGGAGCGCATCGGCTACCGCGGCTATGGCATGATGCTGGCGGAAATAGGCTTGCCCCCCGCCGCAGATGTCGACCGCGAGTCCCTCGACCGGGCCATCGAAAATGCCGGATGGAGCCTCAACCACTATGACATTCTTCCTGATCGTTTGATTGCGTATGTGTGGCCGCATTACGGTGGAGGCGCAACCCAGTTCGAATTCACCTTCCGTCCCCGCATGGGAGAAACTGCGCAGACTGCTCCTTCACTCCTGTATGACTATTACAACCCCGAAGCCCGCGCCGTGGTAGCGCCTACCAGGTTTACCGTCCATTAAGCCATTGAGGCAACCAAGAGAGGCAGCTTCCAAGTGGAGAAATGACTCAATAATCCAATGATCCGATGACGCAATGATTCAATCCGCGTTCATTCGCGGCGAGTTAAGGCCGCTTCTGGGTGCAAAACTAGCTATACTTTGTTAATGATGAGGCCCGCATGAGCCGGAGGAACGTCCATCTCAAAGAGCCGGTAGTGGTTGCGCTCGAGACCATACGCGCACACAAACTACGCTCGTTCCTGATGCTGCTGGGTGTCATCCTGTCGGTAACCACGCTGATCGTAGTGGTATCCATCATTCAGGGGATGAACCAGTATATTGCCGACCACGTGGCCAACATGGGCGTGAATGTTTTCCTGGTCGAACAATTTCCCATTATCACATCTCTGGAAGAATACGTGAAGGCGCAGCGCCGCAACCGGAAGATCACCTGGGATGACTACGAGTTCCTGCGTGACAACATGAAGCGCGCGAGAGCAGTGGGCGTACAGGTGGGTTCGCTGGGCAAAGTGCGATACAACACCGAGGGCCTCGATGATGTGAATATCCGCGGTGTTACCGCCAATATCAGCGAAATGGACGTAGAAGAGCCGGCCTCCGGACGCTATATTTCCGATTTTGATAACGACCACCATGCCCTCGTCACCATGATTGGCGCTGATGTCTCTAATCGCTTATTTCCCAACGTGGATCCTCTGGGAAAAGAGATCATGATCGATGGCACTCCTTACCAGATCGTAGGAGTAGCCAAGCCTGTGGGCACGGCTTTTGGACAATCGCAAGATGTCTTCGCTTATATTCCCATTGAGACATATCTGAAAAGATACGGCGGCCAGCACAGCCTTTCGATCAATGTGCAGGCGCTTGGGCCGGAGTGGATGGAACGCGCGCAGGAAGAGGCGCGCACTATCATGCATGCGCGCCGCCATCTTGCGCCGAATGATGCCGACAATTTCGGCGTCCTGGCTTCGGATTCGGTCATGGACCTCTGGCACAACCTGACCGGCGCCATTGCCAACTGCATGGTCATTATTGTTTTTGTCTTCGTGATCGTGGGCGGGATCGTGATCATGAACGTCATGCTGGCCAGCGTGACCGAACGTACCCGTGAGGTGGGCATCCGCAAATCGCTGGGCGCGCGCCGCTTCGATATCCTTATGCAGTTCCTGGTCGAAGCGTCGGTCATGAGCGCGGTAGGCGGCATCCTGGGAATCCTGATTGCCTACATCGTTACCCTCATTGCCCATGCTGCGCTTTCGATTCCCATGCTGGTGCCGGTTTGGGCGGTGCTGCTTTCATTGATCATCTCGACCGCCGTTGGAATGTTTTTCGGGATTTATCCCGCGAACAAAGCTGCCCGGCTCGACCCCATCGAGGCGCTACGCCATGAAGTTTAAGGCAGGTTTTCTGCGTTTCAAGGTAAGCGAAAATGTCCGCATGGCGCTGAAGGCGTTGCGGGAAAACAAGGTGCGCTCTCTGCTGACCGTGATCGGCGTGGTTATGGGCGTCACCACTCTGCTTTCGGTCTCGGCCATCATGGTGGGCCTGGAGCAGGATATGCGCGGGTTGCTCGATAATTTCGGCGCCGACACGCTTTTTGTTTATAAATTTACCCCTGGCATTCACCTCAGCCGTCCAACCGCGGAAGAACGTGCGCGCAAGCCGCTGAACTACGATGACGCCATGGCCCTCCGGGATCTGTGTCCCGCGGTCAAGTGGGTGAGCGTGGAAATCTTTCCCCAACAGCGCGGCGTTATCCACGCGGCCCGTTACCAGGGAAAAGAAATCAGCGGCGTCAATCACAGTGGCGCGGTCCCCAGCTATGAGCAGGTCAATAACCTGAGCCTTGCCAAAGGCCGTTTCTTTTCCCAGGCGGAAGACGAGCACCGCGCCGATGTGGTGGTGATTGGCGCCGACGTGGCTGATACTTTCTTCGCCAACGAAGACCCGCTGGGAAAAAACATCCTTGTGGATTCAGTCCCTTACGAGGTCATCGGGGTGGAAGAAAAGCGCAAAGGACAATTCTTCAAGAACCAGTCGGCCGACCGGGTAGCCACCGTGCCCTACCATTCTTATGAGAAGCACCATCCGGGAAATGTTAATGATAACTTCATTGCCGTAACGCCCTATCCGGGAATGAAAGCCGAGGCGGAAGATGAGATTCGCGAGGTGTTGCGCCGTCGCAGAAAGGTCGCCTACAGCAAGCCCGATACGTTCGGAATCTCCAGCACCGATGAAATTGCCACGCAATTCCACCAGATTATGGGCATGACCGCTGTCGTCACCTTTGTGCTCAGCTCCATCGGCCTGATGATTGGCGGCGTGGGTGTGATGAACATCATGCTCATGTCGGTGACCGAGCGCACCCGCGAAATTGGCGTGCGCAAGGCCATCGGCGCCCGCCGCCGCGACATCATTGGCCAGTTCCTGGCCGAAGCCATCACCCTGACCGGCGCGGGCGGCGTGATCGGCGTGATTATCAGCTTCACCATCAGCCTGCTGGTCAACCTGTTCCTTCCCTCGATGCCTTCCTCAGTGCCCCTGTGGGCGGTGGTGACGGGCGTGGTCGTCTCCATGAGCGTGGGACTGTTTTTTGGAATGTACCCGGCAGTCAAGGCCGCCCGCCTCGATCCCGTGGAAGCGCTGCGGTATGAGTAGCAGCAGTTGCCAGTCGCCAGCTTCCAGTTGCCGGTTCTTCATTCCCGTTTTGATCTTTGTGTTCCAGGTTAAAACTGTTTTTCTTCAATCCCGAACATGAAGATGTTGGGATCAATCTCCACGGACCGGATTTGGGAGCCGGAGACAAAGTAAAAATGGAAGTTCGAAGTATTGTTTGTGCCCCCGATAGTGTCGTCAATCGCGGCCGTGCCGCGTCCGTTGCTAGTGATGGAATAGGAGCCGGTGATAGCGGCATTGGGGATCAGAGTTCCAAAGGAGTCTTCGTCTTCCGTACCGCTCAGGCTTCCTGAGCCGTTACCCACAAACTGGCCAGAGAGAGCGGTGCCGCCGAGAATGCTGTCCCCCAGAACGAAGCTAAAGTTGCCTTGCAGGCTGGAGTTGGAGAAGGTTGTAGCCGCCTGCTGCTCGGCTATGCCCGTAACCACAGCGGTGCTGTCGGTCTGCAGGAAATAGGCAGTGGTGGGCGAGACCAGGTAGATAACGTAATTGGAAGTTCCGTTGGTGCTGGTCAGAGTCATGGCGCCGCGCCCGGTAGAAGTGGCCGAGTATGTGCCGGAGAATGCCAGAGCTTCGGAGATCCCCATGTTCAAATCGTTGACGTCCATGACTCCATTGGTGAGGGCTCCTGCACCGTCAGCGTGCGCGACTCCCACAGAAGCATAAGGGAAGAAATCAAAGTTAAACGCATCGTCGGAAGTTATGCCGTCCTGCGAGAAGACGTAATTGCCCTGAATCGTGGAAGTGCTCAGCCCTGCGCTTTGCCGCGTGACCGTACCTACAAGGCCAGGAGCGAGATCGAGAGATATAAGCAGCGCTTGATTGCTGGAAACCATATACAAAGCAAAGTCGAGAGTATCGCCAAATGGATCGTGCAATGTGAGCAGTCCGCGTCCATTGTTGGCTACGGAATAGGTGCCGCTGATGGTAAATAGGCCAGAGTAGTTTCCGGCGTCGTTGACGTCTCCCTGGCCGCTGGTGATGACACCTGCGCCGTTCGCATTTAACTGGCCGACGACCCCCATTGGAAATACGTTGTCCATGGCATCAAGACCGAACCCGCTCGCTGAGAAAGCAAAAGATCCATTGAATGTCCCGGCATTGAAGGTGCTGGCATCCTGCTTCTTCAAGATGCCGGTGGCTGCTGCCGCAGGATCGAATTGCGTGATCACGCCGTCACCGTTGGCGGTGAGGACAAAGTTCAATGTAGTACTCACAGCGCCGGTAACGGTGACTGAACCTCTGCCGTCGGGGCCGACGGAGTACGTGCCGGTAAAAGCCTGGTTGGGAGAGCTGGTGACAGAGTCGTTGGAATCCAGAATGCCGTTCGAGATATGGCCCTGCCCATCTGCCTGAAGGGTTCCGGCAGCCACAAGCGGTCCATTGGGGGACGATCCCTTAAGCGAAAAGGCATATTGGCCGTTGAGGTTGGCGTTGGAAAACGTTACGGCGGCAGTTGTCGAGCCGATCGTTCCACCCAGACTGGCGCTGATGGTGGCCGGTCCGCCGACTTGCAGAGCTGTGGCCAGGCCGGAAGAATTTACGCCTAGCTCTACGGCGTTGCTGGAACTCCAGGTCGCCAGCGAGGTGATGTCCTGCTGACTGGTGTCACTCAAAGTTGCCGTCGCGGTAAATTGCTGCGAACCAGCATAGGGGATTGTAATGTTGGCGGGTGTGACCTGGATGCTGGTTACTCCCAATACGGTCAATGTGGTGGAACCGCTGGCGGTGTTGCTGGCGCCGGTAAAGGCAGCGGAAATAGTTGTGGGGCCTTGCGCGTGCGTTTTGGCGAAACCAGAGCTGTCAACCGTGGCAACCGACTGGCTGCTCGATGTCCATATGGCGGCTGCAGTAATATTTTGCGTGCTGTTGTCGGAATAGGTGGCGGTAGCAAGAAATTGCTGATTGACCCCGTTAATCACAGTGGGATTCACCGGTGTGACTGCGACCGAGTTGACGGTCAGGTTAGGGATCACCGTAATGCTGGTCGAGCCATGAAATGGGCCCGAATTGGCGCTGATGGTTACCGTTCCCAACTTGACCGGGGTAACCACTCCATTCGTGTCTACGGTGGCGATCGTTGGATCGCTGGAGTTCCATACGACAACATGCGTAAGATTTTCGCCGCCGGCGCCCGAGATGGAGAGAAACCTTCCCTGAGCAGAGAGCTGCTGGGTTGTTGTAAGAGCGACCGTACTATTCACCGGCGAAATCTGGACGCGAAACGGGCCGGGCGCAGCAAAAGAAAGAGTTGCCAGCAACAGAAGAATCCCAGAACAAAGAGAGCGCATGGAAACAAAAGGCCTCATGAAATGAAGATCTGCTGGGGGTTGAAGTAATAATAGCAGACCAGGGTTGGCGATGTCGCGCGGTGAACGAAACCAGAGGTTCTACGCACATTCGATTTGAATCGTAAGCGCTTTCCCTTAAACTAAAAGGCTAATGATTTCTCCGGATGTCTCCATCGAACCCCAGACTCACTCCGACGGCGCGCGCCAGGAAATGAATTCCCGGCGGCGCAGAGTGATCGTGAGAATTATTCTCATCGCTTTTTTGCTGCGGTTGGCGGTGCTGACTTTGGGGCACACCTATCGTTTTTCCCCGCTCCACGATCATTTTGGTTTTGGATGGGAGACCGGACGCATCGCCCGATCCATTGCTCTGCGGAAGGGATTCAGCTCTCCCATGCAGGGAGACACCGGCCCTACGGCGTGGATTGCGCCCCTTTATTCTTACTTCCTTGCCGGCCTGTTCAAGGTCTTTGGAGTTTATTCGAATGCCGCCGCATGGGTCGCGCTGGCGGTGAACAGCTTGTTCTCTGCCCTCACCTGCGCGACTTTATACCTGCTGGGCGAAGAGCTGTTCGGCACAACCGTGGCCCTGTGGACGGCCTGGATATGGGCCCTGCTGCCTTATGCCATCTACTGGCCGGTGCGCTTTGCCTGGGAGACAAGCTTTGCAACATTCTTGCTCAGCGCGGTTTTTCTGATTGCGCTGAGATTAGAGATCAGGAATCGGCTTTCTTCCTGGTTATGGTTCGGCTTTTTATGGGCGCTGATTGCCTTGAGCAATCCGTCGCTGCTGGCTTTTCTGCCTTTCTGCGGGATATGGGTGCTCTATCGCCAGCAACGCGCGAAAACTATGAAGCTGCACTATGCGGTCTTATCGGGTTTGTTGTTCGTTGGCTGTATCGCTCCCTGGCTGGCGCGCAATGACCTGGTGTTCGGGAAATTTGTGTTTATTCGCGACAACGCGGGGGCGGAGCTACGGTTGGGAAATGGCCCCGGGGCCGACGGCCAGTGGATGTACTGGCTGCACCCGAGCCAGGACCTCGATGAGCTGAATAAGTATCGCAGCCTGGGAGAAGTGGCCTACGTGCAAGAGCGGCAGCGGGAAGCGATAGCCTGGATTTCCGGGAATCCCGGGCGTTTTGCCGCCATCTCGCTCAAGCGAGCTTTCTTTTTCTGGTTTGGGACGCCCCGAGCCATGGACTCTGTGGCCGGAGAAGTGGTGCGTAACATGTACTTTTGTTTGACTTCGATCCTGGCGTGGCTTGGCTTGGGGGTGGCGCTGCGCCGGGGCGTGCGCGGTGCTATGTTGTTTTTCTGGATGTTCCTTTCCATCTCGATGATTTACTATTTTACGTTCACGCTTCCGCGCTATCGCCATCCGATTGAACCGGAGATGCTGCTGGTGAGCGTCTATCTTTTTACCGCAGTGGAAAAGCGTAGGGATTTACGATTTGCGAAGTAGGATTTACGATTTGCTTCCGGGATCCAGAATGTATTTCAAAAATATTATGACGATGATTGGCGAATCGACCTCAGGGGATCAAGCCCCGATTTCAAGGGCTCTTTACGGCTCAGCTAAAGCTGTGCCCCTCCGAAAGATTTCATGAATCCATTGCCTGCGCAGTTAGACTGCAAAACTCTTTCCATCATTATTCCTGCTTATAACGAGAAGGAGACGATCCGGCGCGTTATCGAGAGCGTGATGGCGGTCCCTATGAAGCTGGCTCGCGAACTCATCATCGTGGACGATTGCTCCAAGGACGGCACGCGTGAAATATTGCAAGAGCTCAAAGCTCCCTCCGGGGCCACGCTCAAGGTTCTGATGCATGACCGTAACCAGGGCAAGGGCGCGGCCATTCGCACCGGCCTCGAGCACGTGACCGGCGATATCGTGCTGGTGCAGGATGCCGACCTGGAATATGACCCATCCGATTTCCCGGCCCTGCTGGAGCCGATTCTTACCGGCAGGGCAGACGTGGTTTTTGGCAACCGCTTTCACGGCGGCACGCACCGCGTCCTGTATTTCTGGCATTACCAGGCGAACCTGTTCCTGACTACGCTGTGCAACATGATCACCAACCTCAACCTCAGCGATATGGAGGTGGGTTATAAGGTCTTTCGCAGCGAATTCCTGAAGAAGGTCAAGCTGACCGCCAACCGCTTTGGTTTTGAGCCGGAAATCACGATCAAGGCGGCCCGCCTGCGATGCCGCATCTACGAGGTGCCGATCTCGTATCACGGACGCACCTATGAAGAGGGAAAGAAGATCACCTGGAAAGATGGAGTCGCGGCGTTGTATTTTCTGGTGAGGTTCGGGATTTTTGGGTAGCAACTTAAGCCTGCTGGCTTCGAGCCAGTACCTGTAAATAGTTCGCATATGGAAACAGCCAGCAGTTCGTGGCCAGGAGCTTCTTACAAAACAGCAGCGAAGCAAAGCGCTGCCGCTGTACCATTGATATAATTAGTTATTCTGCTCAGTTCTGAATTCGGAGTACCAATCCAATGATTCGTTTCTTACAAACCCCCGGAAGGACGAAGAAGATCGTCCTGAGTGCGATGCTGCTGTTCATCTGCGTGAGCATGGTGTGGTATCTGGTGCCCTCCTCAGGAGGCGATCTCTCCGCCGCAAATTCCAGCGTGCTGGCCAAGGTGGGCGATCAGGAGATCGGCATCGCCGATCTGCAGAAAGCCGCACAGAGCCAGGGCCAGGAACTCTCCCCGCCCATCATCGACCGGGCATTCCAGATGGTTTTGGGGGAGAAGGTCATGCTGATGGAGGCCGATCGCCTGGGGCTTCGAGTCAGCGATGACGAGCTGCGCGATTTTCTGCACAAGGGCCAGTACGGACAGATATTTTTCCCCAAGGGGCAATATATTGGCGACGAACAGTACACCAGCATCGTTCAAGAACGGGGCCACACCACGGTGCCGGAATTTGAAAAAGATCTCAAGATGCGGCTGCTGCTGAGCAAGCTGCAGAACCTGGTAACGGCAGGGGCTCAGGTCTCTCCTGATGAAATCAGGCAAGAGGCGCTCAAGCAGCAGACCAAGGTCAAGCTGCAATACGCCGTCATCAATGCAGACGACATTTCCAAGGCGATCAATCCGACAGAGAGCGAGATCAAGGCTTACTACGATCAGCACAAAGCGCAATATGACACTCCTCTGCCGGAGAAGCGCAAGGCGCGCTACGTGGTGATCGACCAGAGCAAACTGCAGAACCAGATGAAAGTTACTCCTGATGAGCTGCAACGCTACTACAGCGAACACCAGGAGGAGTTTCGCGTGCCGGAGCAGGTGAAGGCGAGCCATATCCTTATCAAAGTTCCTGAAGGCGCCGACCCTAAAGTGGATGCGGCTGCACGTGCCAAGGCGGAAGACATCCTGAAGCAACTGCAGGCCGGGGCCAACTTCGAAGAACTGGCAAAGAAAAATTCCGACGACCCTGGAAGCGGAAGCCAGGGCGGATCGTTAGGGTGGTTCGGTCGAGGCCAGATGGTGCCGCCGTTTGAGCAGGCAGCTTTTTCCCTGCCTGTCGGTCAGATCAGCGGAATCGTGAAGACAATTTTCGGTTACCACATCATCCGCATTGACGACAAACACGCGGCCGGCATCAAAACGTTGCAAGAGGTGAGAGCGCAGATCGAGCCTGAGGCCGCCGGGGTTAAAGCGCATCAGGAGGCCGATGCGCTGGCGGCTACCGTCGCCAGGCAGGCCAAGGACCAGGGACTCGACGCTGCCGCGGCGAAAAACCAGCTCGCCGTCGTGAACGCCGACTGGTTCGCGCGCACCGATTCGCTGTCCGGAATCGGGAACTCCCCCGAATTTGCCGATGCGGCCTTCAGCGCAAAGGAGAAATCGCCGCCCAGCGAAGTCGCCACCAGCACCAGCTATGTAGTGTTCGAGGTTACCGCGGTCCAGCCCCCGGCTCTTCCAACCTATGAAGATGTGCACAGCAAGGTCGAGACCGACTGCAAGGCTGAGCTTTCGAGCGTCCAGCTCAATAAGAAAACACAGGAGCTCAGTGACCGGGCCCATGCATTGAACGATCTGCAGAAAGCAGCCAAGGAACTTGGGGCCACGGTGAAGACCAGCGACCTGGTGACGCCAACCAGCCCGCTGGCTGACCTGGGCGGCATGGAGGGCGGGGCTTCGGTGGCTTTTACCATGAAGTCGGGAGACATCAGCTCCCCGATTCGCGCCGGCCGCAACATGGCGGTGTTCAAGGTGCTTGAGCGCCAGGAGCCGACGCAAGCCGAAGTCGACAAGGCCAGCGACGGGATTCGCGAGACGCTTCTGGACCAAAAGCGCCAGGAGATGATGGAACTTTACGTGGACGGCTTGAAAGCCAGCATGGAGAAGGAAGGCAAGGTCAAGGTGAACCAGCAGCAGCTTGATCTCTATACGAAAGCCACGGGCGCACAATAGTACTCAGAAAAAACTTTAGAGAATGCCTTGCGAGAGCATCGACGGCCGGCATTCTCTGGAGTGTTCGCGCTGAAGCGCTCAGAACGACAGCGCTCATGGGGTGCGCAAGGGCACAGTCATGGAAGCCAGTTTCCAGTGCGCCGGCTGCGGTGAATGGAACGAGATTTTTGTGGATGAATCCGCCGGCGGCCATCAGCAGTACGTGGAAGATTGCCAGGTTTGCTGCAAACCTAATCTTCTTTCTGTCGAACTTGAATCGGACGATGTACGGGTTACGGCGGAATTGGAATCATAAGAGCAGCTACAAGCCGCAAGTTACAAGCTACAAGGAAAGCAAATAGTACTCAGTACTCAGAAAAAAAGCACAGTCATTATTAATGAATTAAGCCTGCGGTTTCGTCTCTGTTCGAGCTAATTCAGAAGCAACCTTAGCAACGCAAACTGTTGTATTTAGCCTCTACAATGTAAGGTAGCACGATCATAGGAAGACCGGTTCGCGGCTTTAAGCCAAAGCAACTTTAATTAGCCATTCATTTTTAGACTTATGCCATTTCAGCGTTCGAGCGGGATTCTGCTCCATCCAACCTCACTGCCCTCGCGCGGCGGCATCGGCGATTTTGGCCCGGCGGCGTATGATTTTGTGCGCTTCCTGGCGGAGGCGCGGCAGGGCCTGTGGCAGGTGCTACCGCTCGGACCGACCGGCGCCGGCAACTCCCCTTACAGCTCGACTTCGGCCTTTGCCGGCAATCCGCTGCTGGTCAGCCTGGAGCGGCTGGCAGAGCGGGGATGGATCGATGCGCAACGGCTTAAGGCGCTTCCCGATCTTGTTTCCAAGGTTGACGGCGATCAAGTGCGCGCCATCAAACTGCCTTTGCTGCGTGAAGCCGCAGAAAATTTTCTGCAGAAGGCTGACAACCCTGCCCGGCAGAAGTTTCAGCGATTTCGGGAAGAGAATGGATGGTGGCTTGAGGACTACGTGCTCTTCGACGCTTTGCGGCAACGATACAAGGGCGCAAGCTGGAACACATGGGAGCGAAGCCTCGCCAGGCGCGAAACTGAAGCGCTGCAACGAACCCGGGGAGAGCTGGCGCGCGAACTTGAATATGGCGCCGTGATCCAGTTTGCCTTTTTCGAGCAGTGGCGGGCGCTGCGCCAGGCATGCGCGCGGCATGGTATTCGCATCGTGGGCGATGTTGCCATCTTCGTCAGCTACGACAGCGCCGATGTGTGGCGTCACCCGGAACTTTTTTACCTGGATTCCGATCTGCAGCCTACGGTGGTGGCGGGGGTCCCGCCTGACTTCTTCAGCCAGACGGGACAGCGCTGGGGCAATCCGCTGTATCGCTGGGATGTGCTGCGCTCGCAGGGGTACGATTGGTGGGTCCAGCGCATGCGCTGGGTCTTAACCCAGTGCGATATCGTTCGCATCGATCATTTCCGCGGCTTCGAGAAGTATTGGGAGATTCCGGCCGCCGATCCTACCGCGAGCAACGGCCGCTGGCAGCCGGGGCCGGGAGACGATCTTTTCAACGCGCTTCGCCATTCTCTGGGAGATTTACCGGTGATTGCCGAGGACCTGGGCTACATTACCCCTGAGGTGCACGCGCTTCGCGACCGGCAACAGATGCCGGGGATGCGCGTGTTGCAGTTCGGTTTTGGGAATCTGGGGGCGCATTCCTATTTGCCGCACCGTTTCCACAACAATACCGTGGTTTATACCGGCACACACGACAACGACACTACGCTGGGATGGTGGCGTTCGGGGGCGACCGAGGCGGAACGCGCGGCGGTGCGCGCATATTTCGGGCCGAAGGCGGAGGAAGAGATTCACTGGACGTTTGTCCAGGCGGCGGTAACCTCGGTGGCTGATTTATCCATTGTGCCGTTGCAAGACGTGCTTGGGCTGGGCAGCGAGGCGCGCATGAATATTCCCAGCCACTCCGACGGCAATTGGAAGTGGCGGTACCAGCCGGGCGCGCTGACCAAGGCAACGGCGGAGCGGCTGGCTGCGCTGATGACCGTGGCCGACCGGGACGCGAACCCGTCAACGCCCAACCAGCAGGGCGACAGGGAAGCCAGCGAAAACTTCGCTGCATGAGAGCACGTGCCGGGCGTCGGTTTGCAGCACTTTGCCGGTGAAGGCATCGACAAAGTAAGTCGGCGCGCTGCGCGGGAGTTGCAATTCGGTTTCTTGCCAGACCTCACCCAGCGGTGGACTCAATGTTCCCTTCATCAACGTATAACTGAGCCGGGGAACGGCTACTACCACCATCTCATCGGCATTTCTATTGATGCGCGCGAAGGCGCACACGTGAACTTTTTTAGACCCACTTACCTCGAGCGGATGATAAAGTCCCCGGCGAAAAAGCTCAGAATGCTCGCGGCGGAAGTTGAGTGCGCGCAACGTGGTCCAGAGCTTGACTCGGCCGTCGGGATACGATTGCAACAGCTCAGCGCAGAGCGCAGGCAGCTCGCCGGTTTGACTGTCATGCAGCAACTGACCGAGGAGCCGCTCGCGAAGAGCGAAATCCACCGGACGGCGATTATCGGGATCAACCAGGCTGAAATCCCAGATCTCGTTTCCCTGATAAATATCGGGCACGCCGGGAGCGGCAATCTTCAGCAAGGTTTGCGCCAGCGAGTTGATGGCTCCGAAGTATGCGACTTGCGAGGTGAATTCCACGAGCGAATCCCAAAATTGGGCCGCGTGCCGCGGCGCCTTATGCAGGATGCGGGCGATGAAATTTCGCAGCGCCTCCACGTATTCGGGATTGGAGTTAACCCAGCTCAGGTTGCGCTTGGCCTCGTGCACGGCCTTGTTCATGTAGTCCTGGATGCGGCCCACAAATTCTTCGTGTTGCGGCGTGCCTGAAACCTGCGCCATAGGTTGCATCAGGGCAAAGGGCAGGGCGCCGGCCAGAGTCTGGTAGAGCAGGTATTCTTCATTGGCGTCGGGAGCGCTGCGGCCATCGGCAATCATACTTTTGCGTGTGCGATTCATTCTGCGCCAGCGCATGACATGCAACGACCAGGCCCGCGGCATCTCGGAGATGGCGTCGAGGCGCGCGCGAACGTCTTCACTGCGCTTGGTATCGTGCGTGGAAGTGGCGAGCATGGAATTGGGCCAATGCTCGCCGCGCAGGGCATTGGCCTGATGGAACTCTTCCAGGGTGGTCCCGAATTTTTGCGGTGAACCGCCTACCTCGTTGAGGGCGACGAAGCGGTTATAGGAAAAGCAGGCGGTATCTTCCAGGCCTTTGGCCATGACCGGACCGGTAAGCTGCTGAAATTTAAGCGTGAAATGCAAGCGCTGACGATGGGCGTCGGCGGCAGAATCTTTCGGTTCCTTCAGCAGCAAAATATCACGAACAAAATCGAACACTGCGCCGGGCACGCCTTCGTTGCGGCGCTTGGCGCGGGCGTTTGCCAGCATGATGGTGCGGCGGTCGTTTTCGCTGATATTGCCGCGCTCATCAATGTAGGAGCGGTATACGGGGAAGCAGGCGATCAGCTCTTCCACAACGCCGTGCAGGGAGTTGCGGGTGAAATCGCGGGCGCGGCGGTCGGTGTTGCAGATCTCTTCCAGCATGTGGGTCAGCACGTTGACCTCGCTGGGCAGCGCGGTATTCATGATGAGTTTCTTGCTGTTGTAAATGATCTCTGCGGGCGAATCGTTTTCGCCGGTAAAGCGGTGATAGGTGTTGGTGAAGGGACGCTCACCGCGAGGGTCGATAAAAATGCCGTTGACCAGGTTGGTAAATTCGTAGCCGACCGTGCCATCGACCATCCACTCGCGCGCCAGCTCTTCGCCCGGCTCCAGTATTTTTTCTACGACAACGTAGAGCGGCGGTTTGTGACGCAGCCATTCCTGCTGGCCAAAGACCTCTTGAAACTCCGCCTCAATGCCGTTTTCCGCCAGGGGCGGGCGCGGCTCAGGGCCGCAGCAGTGGCCGGCGGCGAAGAGCATCTGCAGGCGAGTGAAGTACTGGTGCGGATTCAGCAAGCCATCGGGATGGTCAACTCTCAGACCATTGATCAGCCCTTCGGCCAGAAAGCGGCGAACCAGTCTGTGAGTGGAGGCGAAGACGTGCGGGTCCTCCATACACAAGCCCACTAGATCGTTAACATCAAAGAAGCGGCGGTAGTTGATCTCTTCCGCGGAAACCCGCCAGTGCGCCAGGCGGTAGGCCTGGGCTTCGAGCAGGCGGTGCAGGGAATCGAAGCTGCGGCTGTTTCCCGGCTCGCCATTGCAGCGCGCCAATACTTCGTCAACATATTGACGCAAAGGCGCGTCATGGCTCAACCGGCCGCGCAGCTTGTTGCGCAGCTCAGGGGCCAACTCGCGACGCTGCTGCGCCTGCACAGGATCGGTGATGCTATTCGGGGGCAGGCAGCCGAATTCGGTGATCAGCGCCCGGAAGGCGAGGCCGGCATCATTCGGCGGGGGAGTTGGAGCGTACTGCGCAGTGTGATTGAAAATGAGCGGAATGGTTTGCGGATCAATGGGCAGGCGCTTCTCGTAATACTGCACCACAAGGCCGGCTTGCTCATCGTAGGCAAGCTGCAAACGGCCTTGTTCCAGCTCTTCGCCATATTGGTCGCCGAGAATGGGTAGCAGAAGCTTGCCGCGCAGCTCGGTCTTGAGCGGATACCAATCAATATCAAAATAATTGGCGAACTGGGAGGCGCGGCCATTTTCCAGAACGTCGCGCCACCAGGGGTTGTTCTCGGTAACAGCAACATGGTTGGGAACGATGTCGAGCACCAGGCCCATTCCGCGCGACTTCAGCTCGCCGGCAAGCTCGCGAAAATCATCCATAGAGCCAATCTCAGGGTTGAGATGATTGTGATCGGTAATGTCATAACCGTGCAAACTGCCGAGACGAGCTTGCAAGAGCGGGGAAGCATAAATATGCGTGATTCCCAGGCGCTCCAGGTAAGACACAAGCTGCAGCGCCTGCTCCAGGCGAAAACCAGAGTTGAATTGGAAGCGGTAGGTAGCCAGGGGCCTGGTTTCGCCGCCGCTGGCGGCGAGGCGGTCGAGGCACTCGGAGTAGCCGCTGGATTCGTAAACAGAAGCTAATGGACTGCTGCGCATGCTTAGTTTTAGATGCAAGTAGAAGGAGCAATGCTGGGTTTACTTGGAAGTAACCGCGGAGACGCGAAGGGAAGTTATACAGATTTCGCCGTGGGGTGGTCTACCCAAATTTGTGTGAGCCACCCTACTGAGAACTGAGAACCGAGAACTGGTTTTTTCACTTCCAGCGATGGCCGTAGAGGGCGGCGCCTTTGGAGCGGAGGTCCACGCGGGCCAGGCGCTTGATCATGCGGGGGGTCAGCAGGCGGGTATGGGGGATATCCACCAGATATTCGGGAATAAACCAGACCGGCTTTTCGGTAGTCATCCAGTTCCGCTTGTCGAAGCGCGCCAGGTTCACCGGTTTGGAATAAGTACGCATGGTGCGTTCGCAGCGCAGATTGAAATAATCTTCGAAGTAACTCATGGCCAGCTCGCGCAGGCTGCGATAGACGGGTTCGCGATAGCGGCATCCGGAGTAATTGGATTGCGCCAGCGCGCCCCAGTGGCCGTCAATCTGAAAGACGGCAATGACGTGGTCGGTGTCGTTGACCGCCTCGAAATCGAGCAGCAGCGGGGGGAAGCCGATCACGCGCAGAGCGGCGGCGGCAAAGATCGCGCCTTCGAGGCAATGACAGGTCCGCTCGCGCAGCACCAGCCGCGGCGACCATGCCGTGCCGGCGAGATGGTATTCCATGCCGTCGATAAATTTCTGGATTCCGGCCGGTGTGCGCAGCGCCCGCAAGGTGCGAAGCTCGCGGGCGGTAAAACCGAAGTCAGGCAATCTAGGCAGGCTCCGTAAATAGTTTTTGAATCAGCAGGTCCGACGTACCCACAATAGCAAATTCCTCGTTCAGGCTGGCCAGAGCCGTGTCATGCATCACTTCGGCCGGGTATTTGTGCCCCTCAGGCCCAACTCGCTCGAAGGTCGCTGTCGCATCGGAAGCTATGTGCACCCTGAAACCGAGATTGGCCCCCATGCGCGCGGTGGAAGAAACGCAATGGTCGGTGGTGAATCCGCAGATGACCACTGCTTCAATCTCCAGCTTGCGCAGATACTCTTCCAGCGGCGTTCCGATGAAACAACTATTTGTTTTTTTCGTCAAGAGCGGTTCGCCCGGAATGGGTTCAAACTCGTCTTTCAAGGCGGAGCCGGGGCGGCCAGGATACAAAGGAGAGTTAGGGTTCTGGGAGAGATGCTGGAAGTGAAAGATGTGCGCCTCACGCTCGCGAAAGGCGGAAAGCAGCCGCACCATCTGCTTTTCAGCGTCCGGATTGTTGCGCTTGCCCCAGACCGGGTCGTCGAAGCCTTTTTGCACATCCACGAGAATCAGCGCGGTTCGAGAGGGTTGCATGGTTACACCGAATTTGATCGCAGGGCTGGGGTTAATGGGGCATGAAAAAGCTCAATCAGCTCCGCGGGAGACTCAATCACCACGTCAGGAGGAGCCGCTTCGAGGGAGTGAGGAGCGAATCCGTAGGTCACGCCGCAGCTCCAGATGCCGGCATTGCGGGCGGTGAGCACGTCAATATCAGAATCGCCGATGATGATGGTTTCTTCCGGCGTGCAGCCGCTTTCATTGCGCAAAGTATTGACGCCCAACGGGTCGGGCTTCTTGGTGGGGAAGCTGTTTCCACCGTAGACCTGAAAGAAGAAATCACCCATGCCGAGCGCCTTCACGATCTGCCGCGAAGGGTTTACCGGCTTGTTGCTGAGCACGGCGAGGCGGCGCGATGATCCGTTATTAAGGGCTGCGAGCTGCCGCAGCGCGGGCAGAATTCCGTCATACACCAGGGTGTTATCCAGCTTGTGCTCGCGGTAGTAAAGAAGAAAATACTCGAGCGCGCTTGTCAGGAAGGCCTGATCGTCAGGGTCGCCCAGGGCGCGGCGCACCAGCGTTGGCGCGCCATCGCCGATGTAGCTGGCAATGACGTCGAGGGGGAGTTCAGCGCGTCCGAAGTTGCGCAGCATGGCATTGATAGAGTTCGCCAGGTCGAGGCGCGAATCCACCAGGGTGCCATCGAGATCGAAGATCAGGAGCTTGAGCTGCTCGCGAGGGATCGGACGGTTGAATTTGACCATCAAATTATTTGTATCATGAATAGCTCTTAGCTTTAGCTCTTAGCTTTTAGCTTTGTGATTCAGGGTTCCATGGTTTCTGGGTGTTGAACACATGGGCAGCTAAGAGCTAAGAGCTAATTAAAAAAAGCCATCCAGAGTACAATCAATTTTTCAACTCCGAACGAAAATATTTTCTATCGGCGGGAAATCCTGCTTGCCTGTACCGTACCGATTTACAATAGAGGGTAACAATGCTTACAACACCGTCACAAACAGTTTTCCCCAAAGGATGACGATGGCCACAATCAAGGCAGAGCCGAAAGCCACAACGGCAACGCAAATTGCGGAGAGCTCCTCCAGCAAAACAGAAAAAACCTATCATGGACTTACCCGCAAGCAGATCATCGAGATCTATCGCCTGATGTTTCTCTCCCGGCGGCTGGATGATCGCGAGATCCTGCTCAAACGCCAGCAGAAAACCTTCTTTCAAATCTCGGGCGCCGGGCACGAAGCCTTGCTGGTGGCTGCGGGCATGGCGATGAAGAGCGGCTATGACTGGTTTTATCCTTATTACCGGGACCGCGCGCTGTGCCTCACGCTGGGTATGACGCCCTATGAGCTTCTGCTCGATGCTGTCGGTGCGGGCGAAGGTCCATCGGGTGGCCGCCAGATGCCCTCGCATTGGGGGGCTCCGAAACTCAACATTGTGAGCCAATCCTCGTCTACCGGGACGCAGCTTCTGCAGGCGGTTGGATGCGCCGAGGCTGGGCGTTATTTTTCTGCGCATCCGGAAACTGCCGGCAAGCATGACGGCGATTACCGCGCTTTCAAAGATGTGAAATTCTACGGAGACGAGGTGACCTATGTCTCCTGCGGTGAAGGTTCGACCAGCGAGGGTGAATTCTGGGAGGCGCTGAACACCGCCTCAAACCAGAAACTGCCGGTGCTGTTTGTGGTGGAAGATAACGAGTACGCGATTTCGGTCCCAGTGGAGGTACAGACCCCGGGGGGCAGCATTTCGCACCTGATCGCCGGATTCCCAAACTTCCATCTGGCGGAGTGCGATGGCACCGATCCGGTGGCCAGCTACGCGGTTCTCTCCAAGGCGGTCGAGTATTGCCGCGCGGGAAAAGGGCCGGCGCTGGTGCACGGCAAGGTGATTCGTCCTTACTCACATTCGCTTTCGGACGACGAAAAATTGTATCGCCCTGACGCGGAACGCCAGAAGGACGCGCAGCGCGACCCGATCACGCGCATGCAGATGCTGCTGATCCGGGAAAATATCCTGGATGAGAACAGCATCAACAAGCTGGAAAAGCAGGTGGAAGAAGAAATTCAAGAGGCCACTGACCGCGCCCTGGCGGCGGCGCTGCCGGCCAGCGGATCATGGAAGAGTTTTATCTATTCGCCGTATATCGATCCTGCTTCTTCTTCGTTCGCCACGCAGCCGCTGCGCGAGGGCGTGGAAAAAACCATGGCCGACCTCATCAATGTTTGCCTGCGCGATGAGATGCGGCGCGACTCGCGCGTGCTGGTGTTTGGAGAAGATGTGGCCGATTGCAGCCGCGAAGAATATCTCAAGCAAAAGCAGGTGAAGGGCAAGGGCGGGGTCTTCAAACTTACCGCCGGGTTGCAGCGCGAGTTCGGCTCCGAGCGGGTGTTCAATACGCCGCTGGCTGAGGCCAACATCGTGGGCCGCGCCACAGGCATGGCCACGCGCGGCCTGAAACCGGTGGCCGAGATACAGTTTTTCGATTACATCTGGCCGGCGATGCACCAGCTCCACAATGAGCTTCCGGTGATTCGCTGGCGCTCGAACAATAATTTTTCGTGCCCTATCGTGCTGCGAGTCGCCATTGGCGGCTATCTGACCGGCGGCGCGATTTATCATTCGCAGAGCGGCGAGAGCATCTTCACGCACATCCCCGGCTTGCGGGTTTGCTTCCCCTCGAATGCGCTCGACGCCAATGGGCTTCTGCGAACGGCCATTCGCTGCGACGATCCAGTATTGTTCCTCGAACATAAGCGGCTCTATCGTGAACCTTTTGGGCGCGCGCCGTATCCGGGGCCGGAGTTCATGGTGCCCTTTGGCCAGGCGCGCACCTGGAAAGAAGGCCGCGACCTTAGCCTGATCACCTATGGCGCCGTCGTGCCCCGCGCCCTGCAGGCCGCGCAGCGCATTGAGCGTGAGCAAGGTGTGAGTGTGGAGATCATAGACCTGCGCACGCTGTCTCCGTATGACTGGGAGGCGATTGCCAAAACCGTGCGCAAGACCAGCAAAGTGATCGTGGCCCACGAAGATATGCTCAGCTTCGGCTATGGGGCTGAAATCGCCGCGCGCATTGCCGATGAACTCTTTGAAGACCTGGATGCGCCCGTACGCCGTGTCGCCGCCGCCGATAGCTTCGTGGCTTATCAGCCGAAGCTGGAAGACGAAATCCTGCCGCAAGCGGAGGATTTGTACCGGGCGATGGAAGCGCTGGCGAAATACTAAAGAAGCATTCGGCAGTCAGAAGGATAGCATTCAGCAGTCGGCACTCAGCATTCAGCCGGTAAAGCAGCAGTTAGCACTTAGCCGTTAGCATTTGGCCCCTAAACAGCTTGGACTGAGAGAGCTCAATTTCCAACATTTGGGTAGTCATCAACGCGCTCTAAATGCTAAATGCTACTTTATTGGCTGAATGCTGAGCGCTGACTGCTGATTTCTATTCATGAAAATTGAGTATCGTTACGACTCCGGCGACATCGATGAGGCGTTTCGCAGTGTGCGCTCGCGCACATGGAAGAAGGTGCGCGCCAGGTTGCTGCTTATAACGGCGCTGCTCTTATTATGTTTTGCGACTTTCTACTGGTTTGATCCTGTCAGTCCCACGATGTTTTTGCTGCTTGGAATTTGCCTGGGAATGATGGCAATTGTGCTATCGGCCTGGCTACGAGCGAAGAGGCAGACTCGCGGAATCTGGAAAGCTTACCCGGTCATGCAATACAAGTTCACGGCTGAAATTGACTCGGAGTGCATCAAGACTACGTGCGACATTGCTTTCAGCATGCGCCGTTGGGAGTGCTTCACCGGATATTACGAGAGCGCCAATCTCTTCCACCTTCAGGAGGGTTCGCGCGTTTTCTGGATTCCCAAGCGCGCCTTCGCTGGCGAGGCAGAAATCAATCAAATGAGGGAGTTGCTGCGGTCGAAGCTGAGTTGTACAACCGCGTAGAAACTGCTTACCGCGGATTTCACGGATCACGCGGATTAATAAATTTAACAACTCGGCGTCTCCGCGCCTCCGTGGTTTTACCATTTGTGAAAAATCACGAAGACCGCGACCACGATCAGGGCAAATCCAATCGCATAGTTCCAGCGAAAAGGCTCTTTCAAATAGAGCACCGAGAAAACCGAGAACACCGCCAGGGTTATGACTTCCTGAATGGTCTTAAGCTGGGCGCCATTGAATCGGCCGTAGCCGATGCGGTTGGCGGGAACCTGGAAACAGTATTCGAAAAAGGCAATCCCCCAGCTTGCGGCGATGACGGTGAGCAGCGGCTTGTCGCGGTATTTCAGGTGTCCATACCAGGCGAAGGTCATGAAGATGTTGGAGATGGTGAGCAGTAGAATGGTGAGCATGGCAGAATTGTATCCGGTATGCTCTTAGGAGAGGAGATGCAACCATGCGATGGCTTTTGCACTGGCTGTTCAGCGCCGTCAGCCTGCTGATTGTGGCGCACTTTGTCCGGGGATTCTACGTGCGTGATTTTTTCTACGCCATGCTCGCCGCCGCCATCATCGGGCTGGTGAACGCGACCCTGGGACTATTCCTGAAAATCATTACCTTCCCCCTGACCGTGCTTACCTTCGGTTTGTTCCTCATCGTGATTAACGCGTGCATGCTCAAGTTCGCCAGCTTCTTTACCCCAGGCTTCGCCGTGCGGGACTGGTGGGCGGCGCTGTGGGGCAGCTTGATTTTAAGCTTGCTGCATCTTATCTTCCGCCGGTTGACCAGCAAAGAGAGAAGGGACCGGGATTAGCAAGTCCGTCCCTTGGCTCTGTTGACATCATTGAAACTATGCGTTTTTAAGAGGTGTCATCCTGAGCCGCGTTTTATGCGGTGAAGGACCTCGGATGGAGATGGGAACCGCCTACGGCTTAAATCGGACCACCCCTGGGATTTTTCCCTCTCCATGACGAAATCTAGATGATGTTCAAGGATGTCAACAAAGCCGCTGCCCCTTGGAAAAGATTGAATTGCACCTTATTTATAAAGATGAAGACTCGGATTTTTTCCTCCGTGCCTCCGTGTCTCCGTGGTAAATAAATCCGTTTATCCCATACCCAGGTCGGCGGGCTCTTCCAGCGGGGTACCGCAGACGCGGCAGATCACAGCCGAGCAGTCGCCGCAGATCAGCGGATCGGTGACCTCGCGCGCGCACGTGGGGCAGTAAAGCGGGAGCGGCTCAGTAGCTTGTGACATCGGATAGAAAGACTCTAGCACAAAAGCCGTGGGCTGTTCTTTGTCATCGCGGACTTCTGATTTAGAATCCTGCATTCTGCTTGAGGAATCTGTGACCCGTCGCTCATTGCAACCAGCGCACAACGCCCGCCGCTCCGCAGTCCGGCGCGCGCCGCTTCGCATCGCTATCGACACCGGAGGAACGTTTACTGACTGCGTGTGGCTGGAGCATGGCCGGCTTCGCCTGCTGAAGCTATTTTCCACGCCGGCAGATCCTTCGCTGGCGATTGCCGAGGCGGTGCGAAAAATTGCGGGTGACAACGATTTCATCCTGCTGCATGGGACCACGGTGGGCACGAATGCCTTGCTGGAGCGTAAAGGCGCGCGGGTGGCTTTCGTAACCACGAAGGGATTTGCCGACATCATTGAGATTGGACGCCAGGCGCGCCCTAAGCTTTACGATTTCTTTTTCGATCGTGTTCCTCCCCTGGTTCCTGCCGAGCTTCGCTTTGAAGTGGCCGAGCGGGTAGATTGTCAGGGCAAAATCCTGCAAGTGCCGGATGCCAGGGCATTGACCGAGCTTGCTCAAAGCATTGAGAAGATCAGGGCGGAAGCGGTGGCTGTTTCACTGCTGTTCTCATTCGCGAATCGCTCCAACGAAAAAGCTGTGGCTGGTGCGCTGGAAACGCTTGGCTTGCCGCTCTCGCTTTCCCACAACATTCTGCCTGAGTTCCGCGAATACGAGCGCGCCAGCACGGTGGTAATGAACGCTTATCTGCAACCGGTGATGCAGCGTTATCTGCGGCTCATCCAGCAAAGATTGAGCGGCGGTAAAACTTCTTCGGCAAAGCCCCCAAGCCAGACCAGGATTTTCGTGATGCAATCGAGCGGGGGAATTACCGCGGTGGAATCGGCGGCGCGGGAGCCGGTGCGCACCGTGCTCTCTGGGCCTGCCGGCGGCGTGGTTGGGGCGGCGGCCATGGCGCGGCGCAGCGGCTTTGGCCGCATTATCGCGTTTGACATGGGCGGCACTTCGACCGATGTTTCGCTGATTGACGGCGAGCCGCGACCCGCGACCGAGGGCGTGGTTGCCGGGCTTCCGGTGCGGGTGCCCATGCTCGATATTCACACGGTGGGCGCGGGCGGGGGCTCCATAGCGCGTTTTGATTCCGCAGGCGCGTTGCGCGTCGGGCCAGAGTCGGCCGGGGCCGATCCGGGACCCATCTGCTACGGACGCGGCCACCTGCCCACCGTCACCGATGCAAACTTGCTGCTGGGGAGATTGCGTCCTGAGCAGTTTCTGGGCGGCGATTTTTCGCTCGACCTGGAGCGAACGCGCAAGATCACGGCCGCCTGGCTGGCCCGGCAGCGGCAGGGGCTCACGCTCGAAGCTTTCGCCGAGGGAGTGATTCGCGTGGTGAATGCCAATATGGAAAAAGCCATCCGCGTGGTTTCCATCGAGCGCGGCTACGACACCCGCGAATTTACGCTGGTGGCGTTCGGCGGCGCGGGCGGCCTGCATGCCTGCGAGCTGGCGGCCGGGCTGGGGATTCCCCGCGTGCTGGTGCCGCCATTGCCGGGCGCGCTTTCCGCTTATGGAATATTGGCCAGCGATGTCGTGAAAGATTACTCCCGTACCGTGCTATGGAGCGTTGCCCGGCAGGAAAGATCCTCTGAGCTGAAGAAAAAATTGCGCGCCGAATTCAGTGAACTGGAAGCAGCGGCGCGGCGAGATTTTCTGGCCGAGGGATGGAAGAAAGCGATGCAGCTCAGGCACACCGCCGACCTTCGCTACCAGGGGCAAGGCTACGAGCTGAACGTGCCGGCGACCGGCTTCAATATCTCTGCCTTGACTGAAGGTTTTCATGGTGAACATCAGAGGCGCTATGGCTACTCTCATCCGGAAAGGGATGTCGAAATCGTCACCCTGCGCCTGCGGGCGGTGCAGCCTTCGCGGATCAGCAGTTTCAAAGTCGAAGAACGCGAAGCGGGTAGAGCTGTGGAGAAGAAAAATGTCTTTCAGCGCGCATCTCTCAAGAAAAACTCGAGGTATCGCGGGCCTGCGGTGGTGACCGAGTACAGCGCGACAACATACATTCCACCCGGCATGAAATTTAATATGGATGCCGCGGGGTCGCTGGTGGTGGAAATTAGGATTAGGAAGTCAGAAGTAGGAAGTCAGAAGTTAAGAAATCGTAAATCTTAAATCTTACTTCCAACTTCCAATATCATTCGAGGGCCGGAAGCGCGGCGCACTCCTCCGCTGTATACGGTGTCATACGGCCAACTCCTGCGTCTTCGGAGCGAAGCGTACCCTCGGAGGTGGAACAGAAGTTTTTTGTTCCCGTCCTGTTGGGCTCCGCTGGCACAGCCGTGATGACATATTGCTGGTGAGGCCGCTGCTCGTCCGCCTGAATCATGAAGCGATAGCCGCTCTTGGTGCACCATTGCGAACCGGTGCAGCTTGTATTGGCCAAGGGACCACCGATCAGGCAGGCATGCTCAGCCGTGCCATCACCCGTGCACGTGTCGCCCACAGGTGCTCCCAGTGTGGCGAGATCGGGAGCATATCCCGCATCGGGATAGCTGGTCTGATACTGAGCTTCGGCGGTGGTTACCATTCTTAGCTCTGACCTCGCGCTGGCTTCATTGGCGGAAATGCGTGCGCGGATAAAGTTAGGAATAGCGATCGCCGCAATGATAAGAACAGGTATAACGAAGGCCACCGAGAGATAACCCAGTATCAGCCCGGTCAGGGCCATACCGTCACCCTTCAGGCGTCCCATGCTTTTGCGGATATTCCCGCGCGACATGTGTCCCAGAATGATTGCTGGAATGCCGGCCAAAACCGAAAAACAGAAAAACGACAAAATTCCCAGAACCAGGCTCGCGGTTGCCTTGCCGTCGGTTTTGGCGTCCGGCCTCGGTTGTCCATATGCGCCGGGCGGATATGCCGCGGGCGCGGCCGGAGCCGCCGCAGATGAAGGAACCTGCGGTGCGTTAATCGGTTTCCCGCATTGGGGACACACGGTGGATCCATCGGCAATATTGGCGCCACAATTCGGACAGAACATTTCTGGCCTCGCTGAATGTTGAAATAGGAAATCTGGCAGCCAAAGTTATCTGATGTTCCGCGAAAAAGCAATTAAATGATGAAAGATTTGAAAAGCGAAGAAATTCTGCCAGACACGCAGGCAGCTACACTCACAGCAGGCGCTCCGGCGCCCATACCAGCACGTCAAGCTCTTTGGCAAAATGGCACACAGGATTAAGCCTGGGCAGCTCGATTCCCGCCGCCTCGGCCATGGTGTTCACCTCAAAATCGGCCTTGGCTTCCTGCAACGGCCAGGGCACATGGTGGATATCGGCCCGGTAGAGCCTGCCCCGGTACGGCGCATAAAGACAATATCTTTCGACCAGCCAGCGCTCAAGCGACCCCGGCCGCGGCGGCCGCGCCTCAGCCACCGGAATGTAGTGGGCCACCAGCTCAGCCGTCTTCCCGCGCCCGCGGCGATGCGACGCATACTCAAAACCGGCCCCGATCTGTTTCTGCACCATCTTGGCGTGGTAGTAGGGCAAATGGTAGCTGGCACGTGCTCCCAGCACCGCCGCCAGGCTGGCGGCATCGAGGCTGAAGAAGAAAACTCCTGGTCGCTCGCGGTAGCGCACGTAGGTCCTTACATTCAGCTCGAGAAAGTTGGAGGCGCCGGGAATCGGAGGCAGCCCGCGTGGGCGCAGTCCGGTGATAAGAAACGGAGTCACGGCAACCCAGGCATCGCCATCGCGAAGATCAAGTTCAAGCACCTCGGGAATCAGCGGACGCAAAACAGCAGGCGCCAGCGGCCAATGGGCAAACAGCAAATTTCTCCAGGTTTGCCGCATGATCCAGCGGCGCATCGGCAACGGCCAGGGCCGGTGGACGACAGATTGCAGAATTTCTTTTATGTTCAAGGGCGTCTGCCAAAATTGTACGCCTGAAGCGTCCTGTTGTTTTTTCTCTGTGCCTCTGCGTCTCCGTGGTGAAAACCCGCAGTGATCCTGGTGTTAAAATTTTGCCGAGGGCCTTTATGTCTGAAGCCATTGTTCAATCCCATGCTGCGCCGCTGCCGCTGATTGCGCTCACCGAAGATGAAACCCTGTTCCGTGAAAATATACGGCAGTTTGCCGAAGAAAAAATTCGTCCGCAGGTCAGGGAGATGGATGAAAAAGGTGTCTTCGATCCCGCCATCATTTCGCAATTCTTTCAACTGGGCCTGATGGGAATCGAAATCCCGCCTGAGTATGGCGGCGGTGGTGGAACGTTTTTTGAGGCTTGCCTTGCCGTGGAAGAGATTTCACGCGTGGATGCTTCCGCCGGGGTGATCGTCGACGTGCAAAATACTCTCACCGCCAACGCATTCCTGAAATGGGGAACCAGCGAGCAAAAGAAAAAATATCTTACCCGCATGGCAGCCGACACCGTGGGCGCCTATGCGCTCAGCGAAGCCGGCTCGGGCTCCGATGCTTTCGCGCTGCAAACCCGCGCCGAACTCAAAGGCAACGAATACATTCTCAACGGACGCAAGCTGTGGATCACCAATGGCAAGGAGGCCGGCATCTTCATTCTTTTCGCCACCGTGGATGTTTCCGCCGGCTACAAGGGCATTACCGCGTTCATCGTTGAAAAACAGTTTCCCGGCTTCAGCGTAGGAAAGAAAGAAGACAAGCTGGGCATTCGCGCCTCCAGCACCTGCGAGCTGCTGCTGGAAGATTGCCGCGTGCCCAGGGCCAATGTGCTGGGCGAGGCTGGCAAGGGCTATAAGATCGCCATTGAGACGCTGAACGAAGGCCGCATCGGCATTGGCGCGCAGATGCTGGGCGTGGCCCGCGGCGCATGGGAATACGCCACGAAATATGCGCAGGAGCGCACGCAGTTTGGCAAGACGCTGGCCGAGTTCCAGGGAATCCAGTTCCAGATCGCGCAGATGGCCACCGAGATCGAAGCCGCGCGCCTGCTGGTCTACAACGCCGCGCGCATGAAAGACGCCGGCATGAACTTTGTGAAAGAAGCGGCCATGGCCAAACTGTTCGCTTCGCAGGTGGCCGAGCGCGTGACCTCGCTGTGCGTGGAAATATATGGAGGCTACGGCTTCACAAAAGACTATCCGGTTGAAAAATATTTTCGCGACGCCAAGATCGGGAAGATTTACGAGGGAACTTCAAATATGCAATTGCAGACAATTGCAAAACTGGTGATGGGGAAATAAAAATCGAGGAATTTGGTAATTATGCAATGACCGACTCGATCACAATTGAGACAGACCTTTTCGAGCATAGGCAAGTAAAGCCGCACTTTATCAACGCCTGCTGCTTCGATGAAGATTTTGCGGTTTGGCTAAAAAAGGAATTGTCGCCTCTCACGCACTCTGGCTTTACCTTTTCAGACCCAATTCAAGAAGACTACGGCTGGGGCTTTTGGGCTCCGCTGGGAGCAGACCCCTTTTGGATTGCGCTATCCTATGTTGGCGAGGGACCTCAAGAGGCGCCCGCCCAATGGGTAGTTTCTGTCAATTACGATCCCGGATTAAACTTGGTCAAACGCCTATTTCACAAACCGAACCCTCAAGCGTTTGCCCAGCTGCGAGATCAAGTGTGGCAGACTTTAAGATCAAACAGCGCAATCAGAGTGATTTGAATCATCGGATCGTTGGGTCACTGACTAAAGCATGAAATTCGATTTAAGAAGGCACGGGTTTATTAGGGATTGAATTTTGATAGGACTCGGGAAAATGACAGAACTCTTAACTTCTTTAACTCTTCCTTCGCATTTCTTAAATGACCCAATGATCCGATGATTCAATGACCCAATCTTCTAAGTCCATGATTTCACAAGGGTAATCTCCCCCGCCACTTGTACCTGGCTTTATTTTGCACTACACTTTAGCGCATCATCTCCCCGCCTCGTCCCCCAGGGCAGATTGAAGATCTGCAGCGAGGAGTTTCGGAGAACAGCGTGGCACAGGATGTTACACGTGAGCTGCTGGATGCTACGGCAGTTCACAAATTTTATTTACAGCTCCTCGAAAAATACATGGGGCAAACCTTCCCTGTGCCGCAGGAAGTGCGCCAGCCTGACGTTTCTCCTGAAAAACAAACTCAGACGCTGCAGCAGATGAGGGCCTGGCTGCGGTTGCTCGACATGGCGATTACCGCGCCCATGATGCGTGACGCGCTGAAACAGCAGGAATTGCCGGGTGAAATCTCGGAGTCGCTGTTTCGATACTACGTTCTTAAGTCCTCAATCCGCGACGCCGACCGCGACAAGACCGATTTCCTGGGGACGCATCTTCTGCGGAGCCCGGGGCCGACGGCGCGGCGTCCACCGGCGCTTGCCGGCGCGGCCGCGGGCGATAACCCGGCTTACCTTGTTATCCAGAAGCAGGCGCAAGAGTTTGAGGTGGAGATCCAGCAGATCCTGGGAGAGCAGGTTGCGTCCTTGCCCAGCGAGCACCAGCAACTGCTGCGCGAGTTCCAATACCTGCACCAGGAGGCCGACGAGTTTCGCACCTTCGACGAGCTCATGGATTCCGGCATTCTGCAGCGGGTGCGCGAGCTGAAGAGCCACTTCGGAGCGTCGTTTTATCATCCCCAGGTGCTTGCCTGCAGCGCCATGTACAACGTTTTTTTTGGCAGGCGCTTCGACGACCTGTTCCGCGAAGCCACCAACCAGATCAAGGCCTTCGCCGCCAAAGTGCAGCAGGAAGGCGGCAGCATCATGAGCCGCGTAGATGGCGATGTCACCGTGAAGAACCTTGCCGAAGTGGAAGAGAACAAAATTCTCACCCAGGAATACGGCGGGGCCAAAGAGAGCTTCCAGAAAATTTCAAAGTTCAAAAAAGCGGTGGACAGCCGGCGTTCTCACCGTCCGGGGGCTACGGTCACAACGCCGCCGCCCAGACCGGCATCACCCACGGCGGCTCCTCCATCGCGCAGCTATTTGCCGCCCACGCCCACTGGAGTGCAGTCGCTGGCCGATGCCCCGGGACGCGGACTGGGCAGCAACATGATAGAAGAAACCAAGATCAGGGGAGCGGTGGAATCGATCCGCAACTTCGTGCACGCCGCCGACCCCAACATGGCGAACATTGTTCCCATGCGCAACGGCAATATTCTGCTCACACCGGCAGAGACCGAAGCATTCCGCGCCGAATACCACATGGAAAAGAGTTTTCGTGCCGATTACGTCAATGCCATCTGCGCCATGGTTGCCATCCACACTCGCATGCAGCAGGAAATGGACGAGTACAAGGGCAAACGCGAGTCGTCGTATCTCTGGAAGCCCCACGCAGATTCACTCGCCTACCTGCTCACCGCTTCCCGGCGCGCGCTGGATGGCTGTTCCCAGGTGGGATTGATTGCTGAACAGCGCGGCCTGGGGGAGAAAATCAAAGCCATGAGCGCAACCCAGGATAAATTGCGCGCCCAGATCAATGCGGTTGCCCAATTGCTGCAAAGCTAAAAAAGCAGTCGGCATTCAGCGCTCAGCATTCAGCCGTTACACATTCACGAGAACCGAAAGCCGAGGCCTATTTCGGTTGCAGCTTTAATGAAGCTGAGTTCATGCAAAAGCGCTGGCCGGTGGGCTTGGGGCCGTCGGGAAAAACGTGTCCCAGGTGGGCATCGCAGCGGCTGCACACAACCTCCGTACGCATCATGCCGTAGCTGACGTCGTTATGCGTGGCCACACGCTCTTTGTCAATCGGCTGCCAGAAGCTGGGCCAGCCGGTGCCGGAATCGAATTTCGTATCGGAACTGAACAGCTCCTGGCCGCAGCAGACGCAGGTGTAGACCCCGGGAGTCTTGGCGTTGTGATACTCGCCGGTGAAGGCGCGCTCTGTTCCTTTTTCCCGGGTCACTTGATACTGCTCAGGCGTGAGCTGCGCCTTCCACTCGGCTTCAGATTTATTGATTTTTTTCTCTTTTTCCGTTTTTTCCGCCATGGGAAACTCCAAAATGGGAAGATGATGATAATGTAGTTGGCATGCTTCCGCATGAGACGTAGCAAGCTACCTCGCTGCGGCGCAGTCTGGTCAAGATGGTAGGCGCGGCTGGGATCGAACCAGCAACCCTCAGCTTAGAAGGCTGATGCTCTATCCAATTGAGCTACGCGCCCTTTAGGATGCAAAACATCGCTGCTCTATATTATTGTAGAACAGGCCTGAGAAATTTCGGCAAATGAGAAAATCGCTCTTAAAATGGCACTTCGTAAATCGAACTTCTGACTTTCCAACCCTCTGCGCTGCTCCGCGGTTTAATTTGTTCATTCTAAGTACCGAGTACTAGCTTTTTCTCTGCCCTGCCGAAATTTGCAGCAAGGCATTTTCTACCAGCCGCAATCCGATGTTCCAGTGGCTGCGGGCCGCATCTTCGTCTTCACCGTAGCCGGAAAGATAAAAGGTGATGCCGAAGCCCTCCTGTTTTTCTTCCGGCTCGGCGGTGAAATAACAGCGCCGGATCATGAATTCCGCTGCTGACGAAATCTCCGGTACACGTTTCAGCAAGCCGCAGATGGCCCGCGCCAGTTCCTCATGCTGCTCGAAAGAGTAGCGCGGTTCCGACTGGGTAAAAATCAGGTCTATGTAAGAGGCCCATTTGCACTCGACGCCGTAGATCAGCTCTTCTTCGTTCAGCTCGCTCGTGGTCCACACATCGCACTTGGAGCTTTCAAGAATGCTGCCGGGAGAATTGATGGAGGCAAGAAAGTGTCCAAGTTCTTCGTTCTCGAAGGCTTCCTGAATGTTCAGCAGCAGCTCTGGCTGGCGCCGCAAATCGTAATAGCGTAAAGCCCCGTCGGGCGATGCCCAGGGCAACTCCAGGCAATCATCCTCCGCGCCTAGCTCGACTGAAAAATCTGCTTGCATGGAAGTATGAAAACACAAGTGGGCAAAAAATGTAGTATTTTCGTCGTTGACCGGCAATAAAAGCCACAGCCGGGCCCACGGCAAGCCGGGGCAGGCGGCTGTGCCACACATTTCACCGGAAATTCAGCTTGCGGTGGAATGCCGCTGCGCGAACTCGATGATCTTGCGCTCAGCCCAGCGGCCGTCATATCCGTTGGGCTCGGCCAGGAAGGCGCAGTGGCCGCCATGCTGGGTTTCAATGAAATGGATATGCGGGTTGGCCAATACCTTGGCGCGAGTTTCCGGAAGAATGCGGATAAAAGGATCGTCCTGGGCGTGCACGATGAGAGTGGGCACGCGGATCTGGTCAATCACGCGCGCTGCGGCCGCCCGATAATAGTAATCATCGGCGCCAGTGAAGCCGGAGTGGGGCGCGGTGATCACGTCATCGAACTCGCGCACGCTGCGCATGCGCTTCAGGCCGGCGATTGTGTACCGTTTTGGGAAAAGAGCGGCTTTACGGCGATAGCGTTGCATCAGCCCGCGAAGAAATTTTTGCTCGTAGATCCAGTTGGCGGGCCGGTGCAGCGCGTCTGCCGATGGCCCCAGGTCCATCGCCGGTGAGATGGCGCACACCGCGCGGAGCTGCCGTGGCGCTTGCGCGCCCCACTCCCCGGCGCACTTGAGCACCAAGTTGCCGCCCATGGAGTAACCTGCGAGCGCAATAGCGGCGAGCTTGTCTTCTTCGATGAGTGCGCCGATCACCGCGGCCACGTCGGCTGAAAGGCCGGAGTGGTACAGCGTAGGCGTCAGCTTCTCTGTGCCTCCGCAGTTACGCATGTTCATGCGCACCACATTCATGCCCGCGGCAAACGCCTTGTTGGCCGTGCCGATCACGTATTGCGAATTGCTGGATCCCTCAAGACCATGAAGCACAATGAGCGTGGTTGCGGACACACGCTCGGGCTGCCAGTGGCAGTGACAGAGGATTTGAACGTCAGCTTCTACGGAAAATAATCGCTCCTCCCCGGGAGCCAGCAGGTTCTTGCGCGGAAGAAAGTTGCCGGCCAGGGTCATGCGATGTCCACCAGCAAGCCAGCGGCGCGGGCGAAACTCTTCCGCTTCGCAGGGCGGCTCCGGGCTGTTCGCCATTTCCGTTTGTACCTCGTCATCCTGAGCGCCGTCTTTTGGCGCGAAGGGTCTTGCGTTTTCTTGCTTGGGCGATGCTGCTTTTTCCATACAGAGAATCTGAACTGATCTAATCTATAATGATGGTAACGACGAAGCAGCAAGAGAGCAATCTTCGGGAGGGAAAATGCCTATTTACGAATATATTTGCCAGGAATGCTCAGAAGAGTTTGAGGTCCTGGTGCAGGGCTCCCGGAAACCAGCTTGCCCCGCCTGCAAAAGCAGGCGGCTTGCGCAGCAGCTCTCGGTGTTCGCTGTCGCCACAGGCACTCCCAAGAGTGCCGGCTCGGCTGCCGGGGCCTGCGGCTCGTGCGGCGATCCGCGCGGTCCGGGCGCCTGCTCACTCGATTCCTAGAGCGAATCGAGTCGAAACACCAGCAGCGTGCCGGTCCCTGCATCGCACCTTCGCGTCGTGTACAATAAATCTCAGTTTACGGTGGGTATAGTTCAGCGGTAGAACTCCGGACTGTGGCTCCGGCTGTCGTGGGTTCAAATCCCACTACCCACCCCAATCCTTCAGCAACCTGTAATTTCTGTTCATCCATGAAATCGTGACTGAGGTTCGACACGTGCCCAGGCCAGGACGACTGCGTGAGCTGGCGCTTCTGTACGCCCGCCTCGGGGCTACGGCTTTCGGAGGCCCAGCAGCCCATATCGCGATGATGGAGGAAGAAGTTGTCCGCCGCCGTGGCTGGTTGACGCATGAGCAATTTTTGGATCTGCTGGGCGTTGTCAACCTGATCCCCGGTCCAAATTCAACTCAAATGGCAATCCAGATTGGCTATCGCGTAGCGGGATGGCCAGGATTGCTGATTGGCGGTGTCTGTTTTATTTTTCCAGCGGCACTGCTGACGCTGATCCTCGCCTGGGTTTACGTGAAGTATGGAACGCTGCCGCAAGCTGCTGCCGTCTTATACGGCGTGAAAGCGGTCATGGTCGCAGTCATACTCCAGGCGATATGGAACCTCTCTCGTACAGCGGTCAAGACCAGATTACTGGCAGTGATTGGCGCCCTGGCCATATTTGCCAATGCGTTGGGCGTAAACGTTCTGTTGGTTCTGTTCGGCGCAGGAATTGTCGCACTCGCCGCCAGGGAGGCCACAAAGCTGAAGTCTTTGCGATCCAAAGCCCTGACATTACTGATTCCGCAAACCTCGCTGATGTCTTCGACCGCAACTTTGGCAAGTGGGACATCATTCGGTCTTTTGCCCCTATTCCTGTTTTTTCTGAAAGTGGGCGCAGTTCTGTTTGGCAGCGGCTATGTTCTTCTGGCTTTTCTCCGCACCGATCTCGTGGTCAGGTTTCACTGGCTTACAGATAAACAATTGCTCGACGCAATTGCCGTGGGGCAGGTGACACCGGGGCCGGTCTTCACAACCGCGACGTTTGTTGGTTATCTGCTCGGCCGCGTTCCAGGCGCGGCGGTGGCGACCGTGGGCATTTTTCTGCCATCGTTTTTATTCATCGCCATCATTGGTCCGCTGGTTCCGCGGCTGCGGGAATCAGCGGTGTTTGGCGCATTCCTTGACGGCGTCAACGTCGGCGCCCTGGCACTGATGGTTGTGGTTACCTGGCACTTGGGAAGGGCCGCAATCATTGACTTGATTACAGGCGCTCTCGCTTTACTGAGTTTGATTGCTTTGATTCGTTTCAAAATCAATACAACCTGGCTGATTCTGGCGGGAGCTATTCTCGGTGTGTTCGCTGCGAGATTTGGGTAGCGCATCCACCTGCAGAAGATGGAAGGCTATTATGGAAAAGTTTTTTGTGTCGAGACGGCATTTTCTAAAAACGGCGGGTATGACAGCTGGAGCGATGCTGCTCTCCAATGCAGACAGCTCAGGCCAGACCGAAGCAGGGTTGCAGCCCAACCCGTCTGCAGATGCAGCCGCTAATTCCGAACCGGCAAATTACACGTTGCGAATCAAAACCACTCCTGTCGAGATCGCGAAAGATCGCATTATTTCCTTAACCACATACAACGGACAGTTTCCCGGTCCACTGCTGCGCCTGAAAGAAGGACAGCAGGTAACCGTGGATATTTACAACGATACTGATGTCCCTGAGCAACTGCATTGGCACGGCCAGGTGGTTTCGGTTGATGTTGATGGGGCCGCGGAAGAGGGCACACCTTTTATTCCCGCGCACGGCAAACGTCGAATTGTACTTACGCCCAGGCCGCCGGGCCTTCGCTTCTATCACACCCACAATCGTGCCGGAGCCGATCTTTACGCCGGTCAATACGGCGGCGAGGTTGGCGCAGTTTACATTGAACCCAAGAATGAGCCGGGCAACTATGACCGCGAGGTCTTTCTCGTGCTGAAGGAGTTCGAGCCCACATTCAGCCGCGGCGGAGACATGGCGATGAACTTTCTATCACCCGCGACGAAGGTGAAGGCGCTGGAAGAGCAGGGCGAGTCTGCCATGAAGGCCTCTCTCGCCAAAGGCATGCCGCACGGATATGAAGTGGGTTACGGCTCCTTCACGATCAATGGCCGGATGCTGCACCACGGTGAGCCGATCCGGGTGAAGCAGGGCGAACGAGTTCTCTTCCACATCTTGAACGGAAGCGCCACGGAGATTCGCAGTCTGGCTTTGCCCGGCCATTCCTTTCACGTGATTGCCTTGGACGGAAATCCCGTACCGAATCCCGCCAGCGTTCCGGTGCTCTGGCTGGGCACGGCTGAGCGGGTTTCTGCAATCGTGCACATGAACCATCCGGGAGTTTGGATCATGGGAGACACGGCCAATGACGACCGCAACCATGGCATGGGCATCGTGGTGGAATATGCAGGCCGTTCCGGCAATGCGCAGTGGATTGCCCCGCCCCGCTTTCGCTGGAACTATACCCACTTCGCCAAACCAGGCGTCAGCGCGCCGGCGCCAGATGAAACTTTCGAGATGATCTTTGCAAAAGACAATGCTGCTGACGAGGGCTTCAATCGTTGGACAATTAACGGTGTCGCCTACCCGATGTCCAACGAAATGGTTCCGGCCTCATATCATTTAAAGGAAGGCAGGCGGTATCGAATCCGCATGCGCAACGCCAGTGACGATATCCATCCCATTCATCTTCACCGGCACAGCTTTGAGCTAACCAATCTGGCAGGAAGTCTGACTGCCGGAATCTTAAAAGATGTGGTTATGGTAGGCGGCTACCAGGAGGTCGCGGTAGATTTCGTCGCTAACAACCCCGGACTGACTCTGTTCCACTGCCATCAGCAGTTGCACATGGATTTCGGATTCATGACGCTTTTCGATTATGTGTGACCAGTAGCCTGAGCATTGAGAAGCCAGCGATCTTGAGAAAAATCGAGTCATATACCTTAGGAAATTGCACACATAAGCCGGAAAGAAGGACACAATCGGAGTCTTCCAATAGTACATGTACTACTGATTAACATATTTATATTTCAATATCTTACAATCATTAAATTTCATTGGACTAAAGTAACCTTGCCCCGTAAGGGGGTATCCAGCTTGGGTCAGCTTGCGCTAAGATGGGCGCAAATGAAAAATAAGACGATCACCTTAGACACCATCCCAGGTCAAAACACCCGACAGAACGGACACCGGCCAGACGTTACCCCTCGCAGACGGCTTCAGAGAACGCCAGAGGGCGATAAGCTCCGCATTGCGCGCGACAAAATCACCAGGGTCTTTCGTTACCTGGAAGCGCTCAACCAGCATCGCAATCCGGTGCAGCGGCACCTTGGCTCCCAGCCCTGGAGCCTGTGGCTGCACGATCTGCCGAGTCATCCTTCTATCGAGCGTGGTATCACCCGCGCGGACTCAGCGGTGCTCAATCCAGACGATGCCGCGCTTGAAGACGGCGAAATTCCACGCAACGACGCTGCGCGAATTGAAGTCCCGCGAATTGGAGTCCCGCGCATTGAAGCTCAGCGCCGCGGGAACTTCGTGTTCAAGGTGCGGAGGCCGGGATTAACCGCCGCGCCCGAGCCTCCTCGGGAAGTTGTGCCCTGGCTCAAAGAGGGTTGGGATGATCCGGCGAGAGAAGTTGCCTTGAATGAAACGTGCAATGAGTCGGTGCGTCACAGCGAAACCAGGGCGGAAAGGTTTTCGGACAATCCTGCCCGGGTTGCTGTTTTCCGCCGTTGGAAGTTGCAACGTGACGAGTGGTCTGAGAATGAGGCGCCGGCTCGCGTCGCTATGAAGATTTTTGAGAGCTTGTACGAACTGCACGGCCGTATGGAGCGCGAAGCTGAACGGGTAGAGCTCATCCTGGGCGATGGCATTCTGAGCTGGCCGCGGACCGAAGGTGACATTTATCATCCGGTCCTGCTGCAGCGCTTGCAGTTGGAGTTCAATGCGGCGGCGCCCGAATTCATATTGTCGGAGGCCGAGTATCCGGTGGAGTTGTACTCCGCCCTGTTCCAGACTTTGAGCGACGTGGATGGGCGCGCCATCGGACGCTGCCGCGAAGAGCTCGAGCAAAAAGGCCATCATCCGCTGGCCGGCGAGCCTACCTCCGGCTTTCTGAAACGCCTGGTTGTGCAGCTCTCACCCCGCGGCGAATTCATCGAGGAGTGTGTGCCCCGAGGTGAGGGGCGCGAGCCTCGCATCTGCCGCGATCCCATCGTATTTTTGCGCGCGCGCACGCTGGGGTTTGCCTCTGCCATTGAAGGCGTGCTTGAGGACTTGCGCACTCGACCCGACCTGCCCTGGTCTCTGTTGAACATCGTCGGAGAGGAAGCTCCGATTTTCGTTGATGGTGCGGCGGCGGAAGCGGCAGAATTTGCGCCGCGTGCGCTTCGCCAGGCTGAGGCGGAGGTGCTTCTCAGCAAGCCGGCAAATCCTGAACAAATCAGGATCGCCCAGCAACTGGAAGAGCACGGCGGAGTTCTGGTGCAAGGCCCTCCGGGCACGGGTAAGACGCATACCATTGGCAATCTCATCGGCCATCTTTTGGCGCAAGGCAAGAGTGTGCTGGTCACAAGCCATACCACAAAAGCGCTGCGGATGGTTCGTCATCATATTGTCCCCGGGCTGCGGCCCTTGTGCGTGAGCGTGCTGGAAAGCGATCTCGACAGCCGGCGGCAACTGGAAAGCGCGGTCGCTGCCATTGCCGAGAGGTTGAGCGGCGCCGAGCCTGGTTCTCTCGAACATGAAGCCGGCAAGCTGCAAGCCGAGCGGCAAACATTGCTTCAGGAACTGGATAGCGTCTTGCAACAGTTGGCGGAGGCGCGGGCCGACGAGTACTGCGAAATCATGATGGATAGCAAAAGCTGGACTCCCGCCGATGCGGCCCGCGCTGTCACCCAAGACAGAGCCGGCCACGGTTGGATTCCCGGCCCGATCCCGACGGAAGTTCCGGCGGAAGTTTCGTTGCCGCTTTCTGACGAGGAATTATCAGGGCTGTATCGCACCAATGTTTCGCTCTCCGCGGAAGATGAACATGAACTCTCCGGTGAGCTTCCCGATCTCGCCTCTCTACCCACCCCTGAAAACTTTGAAGCGGCGGTTGGCGAAAGAGACCGGCTCCGCCTTGAAAATCTGGACCTCCGCTCCGACCTTTGGCAGACAGGATCTGCCCAGGGATCGGAGCAGCAAATTGAAACGCTTGTCGCCAAATTGATGCAGGCAATCGAACCGCTATCGGGAAAAGAAGGCTGGAAGCGGGCTGCGGTCTACGCGGGAAAATACGGCGGCACATATCGCCAGCCATGGGACCAGCTCGTCACGCTGGTGCAACTCGTTCATCGCGAGGCCGCTGCTGCCCAGGAGATGCTGTTGCAATACGGGCCGGCGTTGCCGAACAACAACCGCCTTGAGGAGCAGGAACAAATTGCCACTGAGATTCTGGCTCATCTTGAGCAAGGCGGAAAACTCGGATCATTTGTCCTGTGGAAGCACACGCCCTGGGCAGAGTTCATTGCCACTGCACGCGTCAATGGCGGGCGGCCACGGCTGGTTGAGCACTTTCAGGCCTTGCGCCAGTTGTGCCGGTTGCAAATCCTGCGGCAGAACCTGGCTTTGCGCTGGGACCGGCAGGTAGCTCCTCTCGGCGCCGCTCCCTCGAACCAAATGGGCGAAGCGGTTGAGAACACGCTCATCCAATTCTGCGCTCCCATACAGGATTGTTTGCGCTGGCATGAGCTCACCTGGGCCCCGCTGCAGCAGGAATTGGAAGACCTGGGATTCTCGTGGAACAAATTCATCGCCGAACAACCTGTTTGCATCGGGCCGTATGGAGAGTTGACTCGCATTGAACGCGCAGTCGTCACAGATCTTGTTCCCATTCTGGCCGCCCGGCTGGAAAAACTTGAATTGCAACGGGTCGAAAGTCAGTTGCAGGAACTGAACGATCGGCTGGAACTGGCCAGACAGAATTTTAATTCATCATCAGTGACGGCGCGGCTCGCGGATGCAGTCCGTCGCGCGGATTCGGGCGGTTATGCCGAAGCTCACGCGCGCCTTGGCGAGATCGTGAACCGGCGAGCCGATTTCGACTTGCGTCATATGCTGCTTGATCGGCTTGAGAGTGCAGCCCCTGCCTGGGCCGGCAGCATTCGCAATCGCGATGGCGTACATGGCGGTGGCGAGATTCCCGGCGACCCGACGCGTGCCTGGAGTTGGCGCCGCCTGAATGACGAGTTGGAACGGCGCGCCGGCGCTTCCCTGGATGCGCTGCAAAGCCAGAGTGAAAAACTTCGCGAGCAGCTCCGGCAAGTTACCATTGACCTCATTGACCGGCGTGCCTGGGCCCATCAGGCCCGGCGGACATCGCCGCACCAGCGCCAGGCGCTCATCGGCTGGCTGGATACGATCCGCCGCATCGGTAAAGGTACCGGCATCCGCGTTCCCTTACTGCGCGCGGAAGCGGCGCGAAAAATGAGTGAGTGCCGCAGCGCCGTGCCGGTTTGGGTGATGCCGCTGTCGCGGGTGGTAGAAAATTTTGATCCGCGAGGGACCCGCTTTGACGTCGTGATTATTGACGAAGCCAGCCAAAGCGATGTCATGGCGCTGCTCGCGCTATACCTGGGCAAGACGGTTTTAGTGGTCGGCGATCATGAACAGGTCAGCCCTACTGCCGTGGGCCAGGACCTCGGCATGGTGGGAAACCTGATCTCACAATATCTCCACGGCATTCCCAATGCTCACCTGTACGACGGGCAGATTTCCATCTATGATCTCGCGCGCCAGTCCTTTGGCGGTACGACCTGCCTGGTCGAGCACTTCCGCTCGGTTCCCGAAATAATCCAGTTCAGCAACACGGTTTCCTATGACCGGCGGGTGAAGCCGTTGCGGGATGCAAGCCGTGTGCAACTTCGGCCGCACCTGGTTTCTTATCGGGTCTCGGAAGCGAGCCGCGACGAAAAGATCAATCGCCCGGAGGCGCTGGCAGTCGCCTCGCTGATTGCGGCCGCCATCGAACAGCCGGAGTATCAAACCAATGAAGCTGGCCGCCCGGTGAGCTTCGGGGTTGTCTCCCTCATTGGGGACGAACAGGCGGTTGAGATTGACAGGCTGTTGCGGACCTACCTGTCGCCTGATCGCTACGAAATGCATCGCTTGCTTTGCGGAAACGCCGCCCAATTTCAGGGAGACGAGCGTGACGTGGTTTTTATTTCCATGGTCGACACTGCCGAGCGTGGGGCATTGCGCTTGCGCGATCAGCAGATATTCAAGCAGCGCTTCAACGTCGCCGCCAGCCGGGCACGCGACCAGATGTGGATTATCCACTCGCTCACTCCGGAACGCGATCTTAAAGAGGGCGATCTGCGGCGGCAATTGATCGAGCACGCTTATGATCCCAGCCATCTCATGCGCGCGCTGGAGGAAGGCGAGAAAGAGAGAAAATCCCAAACCTCTTTCGAACGCGAGTTGATGAAACGTCTGCAAGCCCGCGGCTACAAGGTAACTTCGAAGTGGCAGGTGGGCGCGTATCGGATCGACCTGGTAGTGGAAGGCGAGGGTAAACGCCTGGCCATCGAATGCGATGGCGATCCCCGTCATCCCGTGGACATCACCAGGTTATCGGAAGACATGGAAAGACAAGCTGTGCTCGAGCGCCTGGGATGGATCTTCACCCGCGTTCGCGCCACCGAATTTTTCCGCGATGCCGAACGAGCCATGCAGCCGGTCTTTGAGAAGCTCCAAGCGCTCGAAATTTACCCGGAGTCAGCTACCATGACCCGGTCGAGGTCCCTCGACGCATCCCCTCGGTCGGGAGCGCCACAAATGGCCGAGCCACTGGCTACAACCGTTGCAGAGAATATCGGCCTGGAGACTGAAGAACCGCAATCCGCCGGTCAGGCAGATTTGATCGCGCGCGTGATCCATCGGGCCGATGAATTGAGGCAAGAATGGGGGTTTGCCGTAGCACAAGACAGCAGGACAGCATGATTTAATTTGTGGGTAGTGGTTCAGTTTGAGTAGCGCCGGCGTCCCGGCTGTCGCGTGGGCATCCTGGCCACGCTTTCCTATGGGATATTACAGACTGTACTACTACCCATTTGTGAGAATTCAGCTACTCACATGAGGAACTCTGCTTCCCCCTCGAAGGGCTCGCTCTGTTTTTAAGTTACTGAAAATAAAGTGGCTTCAAGGGGAACTGAAAGTGCTAAGGAGAATAACGAGGGATTAGTGTGCACAAGCTTCTGGCCGAAGGGATAAGGCTGGTCCTGGGTGAAAGATGAGATTAGCAAAAGACTAGGCCGGCTTCCCCAAACATTCACGAGAGAACCACAGGCTTCGTGGAGCCGTTTTTTTCCATCTCTCGATGCAGGTCCCTCCCCTCCTGAAACAAAAAATCTAAGTTCCGAAGAATCCAGCTTCATTGAGAGATACCTCAAGCTGGCCGACGAATTATTGCGCGCCGCAGCCATGGAAGAACGAAACCTGAAGACCAAGAAAACTGGCTGAACGAACTCATAGAGTGCGTGGGCCTGGAAGCATCATGGAGGAGGCGGTGGCTTCGAGAACGAAACCTGAACGAATATTGTGCGTTGCTCAGTCTTTTCCTCGCATCGAGGCATTGGAAGCCGCGATTCGGGAGTCTGGCTACTCTCTGTTGCTGGCATTTACAGCCGACCACGCCGTGGCAGCTTGCGTGAACAGCGAATTTGCCGCCGTAGTTCTTGACGCCGAGCTGGTGAGAGGCGAAGGTGAGGCGCTTGCCGAGGCATTAAAGTTGATTCGCGCGAAGCTTCCTGTTTTGTTGATCGATCATCGAAAAGATCCCGCCCGCAAAGACGTTCTTCCCAAGGGAGTAGATGCGGTTGTCGTAGACAGGTCGCCTGCCGCAGTCATCGCAGAGTTAAAAGCTTTGCTCGCCAACCATCAGATAGCAAGAACAGGATGATGAAGCTGGCACGGGGGCCGAAGCTAGTTTGTTTGTATGCCCGCTCAGGGCCGCAGCGTGATGCGCCGGCTCTCAACCCTGACTGCAATCCCCGGAGCCGCCCCATTTGCGACCTGCTCAACCCGCACAACTTTCCCCCGGCAAACCACTTTTACGCTTTTTTCCAGAAGGGGAATATCAAAAGTAATATCAAGTTCTTTCCCAATTTGCGGGGTGAAGTCTGAATAGAAGAAAATGCCATCCGAACTTGCATCCCGCAAGAATGCGACGTGGTCCGAAATAGCATTGGCAGCGCAGTTGACCTTGGCAGATACAAGCAATTTGACCCGGGGCCACGTGCGTTGCGTGTCATAGGCTTGATGAGAGGCTGATCCAAGGGAAACGTTCATAGCACCAGAGGAGGCAATTGGCTCGCCATCCTGAATTCCTCAATGTAAGCGGGATTGCGAGCCGGTTGTTTCTGGAATGACTGTAAATTCTTCAGCTTTGAAGCGTAGAAAATACAAGTGCGTCATGTTGCGCCATCGCAGGCCAGCCCGCGTAATGCGTGCTCGGTTGCAATCATTTGCACAGGTGGTTAAGAAAAATTCCCGAAACGAGAGCCGGTGCCAATCTGGAGCTACGTTTAAATTCCTGACTTCTCAAGTTTGAATCGGGTTGCAGCCAGACAGTTTCAAGTTAAGCTTCCAGTTTACTCGCAGAAAGGCATCGGGGTTAGTCCACCTGCAGCCTGAACGTCCCGTCTACGAATTCCACCTTGAGGCCGTTGAATGAAGGCGCAATAACATCTGCGGCTTTCAGCTCTTCTGCAGGACGCGTTGTAGTGAAGGCAACAACCCGCATACCGGCGCTCTTGCCCGCTTGAATTCCGGCCGGGGTATCTTCAAATACTACGCAGTCAACGGGAGCAACGTTCAGCAAGGCAGCGCCCTTCAGATACGGGTCCGGATGGGGCTTGCCGTTCACGACATCTTCGGCAGTTACGGCATTTTGCGGCCAGGGAAGGCCAGCATATTGCAGCCGCGCCTTGGCCAGCGGACGGGTTGCCGAGGTAACGATAGAGAAGCGATCGAGCGGAAGGCCGCGCAAAAATGCCACCGCGCCGGGAATTGCTATGATCCCGTCTTTATCGGAGATTTCCATGTGTTCGACATGGCGGTTCTCCTGCTCGGCGTCCAACCCCGGAGCAAACTGCCGGATGGTCTCGATGCTGCGCCGTCCGTGGGCGTGGGCGACTACGGGTTCAGGATCAAGATCATGATCAAGCGCCCATTTCTTCCATATTCGCGCAACAGACTGCGTGGAATCGACAAGAACGCCGTCAAGGTCGAAGAGAAAGGCTTTGCAGGTGAAGGTCACTTTTCAGGATAACATTCGCGGAACACCGAACCACCGCAACGTCTTAGCCGTTTGTTCTCGATCACATTTACGGATTTAAGTTTTTTGACGCCGCTCAACTGCCGGGACGTATTTTTCTTATTTTTTTACAATTCATCAGAAATTAATCCTTTCATAACAATTCCCTAACACTAGCAAAGTAAAAACTTATGCGGATGAATTGAGCTGCTCTCGTAGTGTCTCTGTATCTCGCTCAAGAAACGGAACTTTCCGATTCTTGCGACGCTCAACGTTCACCCTCATTACTGAATCGCAATTCAACCCAGAGGAGAAACATCGAATGACCCCAATGAAGAAACTGAAGGCCGGCCTGCTTGCCGCGACTCTAGTGCTGGCGGCAGCTTCAGCGCAACTTTACGCCGGTGAACATGAAGGCGACCACGACCGCGGCCAACACGGACGCATCAAACGCGTCCTACTCATCAGCGTGGACGGAATGCATGCTGTCGATTTCGCAAACTGCGCCAACGGCATTGCCGGCGCAAACCATGGAGCCCCCTTTTGCCCGGCGCTTGCCGCCCTGGCCAATCACGGCATTAACTACGTCGCCGCCAGCACTTCGAAACCGTCCGACTCTTTCCCCGGCCTGACCGCGATCGTTACCGGCGGCAGCCCTGCGCTGACCGGCGTCTATTACGACGTTGCTTATTCCCGCAATCTGGATGGACCGAAAGTGCAAACCGGCAACGGAAACGGTCCCGGCTCCTGCACTGCGGGTGCGGCACCCACCGGTTTTACGACCGAGTATGAAGAAGGGATCGATATAAACCAGGGTCTGGTCAACGGTGGCGCTCCTGGCGCTTCCCTCACTGACGGCAGCACCGCTTCAATTGATCCACAGAAGCTGCCCCAGGACCCAGCCAATGGCTGCAACCCGGTTTTCCCGTGGCAGTTCGTCCGCGCCAACAGCATCTTCACGGTTATCCATCAGGCCGGCGGAGTTACGGCATGGTCGGACAAGCACCCCGCGTATGCTTCAGTTTCCGCGCCTATCGGCCCGGCGGCGCTTGACGATTTCTACTCGCCGGAAATCAATTCCAACGTAGTCCCTCTTCCGATGGTCACAACCCCCACAGGCATTCATTGCGCGACAGTGCCCGATCCCGGCTCGGACTTGACAGCCTGGACCAACAGCTTCCAAAACATTCAGTGTTACGACCAATTGAAAGTCAATGCGGTGCTCAACTGGATCGATGGCAAGACGCACCTCGGCACTGGAACCTTGAGAGGGACCCCGAACATCTTCGGAATGAACTTTCAGGCGGTCAGCGTCGGCCAAAAGCTGATTGAGGCGAGCAACAGCACCAAAGGCGGGTATCTGGATGCACAGGCCACCCCCAGCGCGGCGCTGTTGGGCGAATTCCAATTTGTCGACGATTCGATTGCTTCATTCGTCAGCGAGTTGAAGGCAAGAGGTCTGTTTGATTCGACCTTGATCGTTATTACCGCCAAACACGGACAGTCGCCCATCGATCCCAGCCGCTACGTCCCTCAGACTCGCGCCGGAATCGGAACTTCGCCCGCCACCTTGCTCTCCGATGCGGGCCTCATTCCATTCTCGGAATCGACCAACAACCCGACCGGCATCGGGCCGACCGAAGACGACGTCTCGCTGGTCTGGCTGACTGACCCGTCGAAGACCCAGGAGGCTGTCGACATTCTGCAAGCCAATCCTGGTCCCAGTGGAATCGCGCTTGGGCAGATCTACTTTGGGCCTGCGCTCACGCTTAACTACAACGATCCAACGGTTGATCCTCGCACACCGGATATCATCGTGACTCCGAACGTCGGCATCACTTACTCGGGCAGTCACGCCAAGCAGGAGGAGCACGGCGGGTTTGCACATGACGACACCAACGTCATTCTGCTGCTGTCACATCCCAGCTTCGAACCCGCAACGGTAAGAGCCGGCGTAGGCACTGCCCAGGTGGCGCCTACAATTCTGCAAGCCTTGGGTATCGATCCGTCGGCCCTTGACGCGGTTCGTGTTGAGGGAACGGACGTGCTTCCCGCGGTCCAATTCAAGTAGTCTCGACCGCAAAAGTCGAGTTAACCACAACGGACGCTGCTTAGGGAGCGTCCGTTATTTTTTGCGGGAGCTGTTGGGTTGTGTGGATGGGAAGCACGAGTCAGGGCGCCCCTGCGCGCGCTCCCCGTGCGATTCTGGCCAGCATCGGTGTCTGGAACCGCATCATACAGAGGAGAAATCCGAGTTTGTAGAAACCAAATATTGGAGAAAATATGAAAAGTGTAATTCTCGCAACACTGGCTTTTGCAATGATTTGCGCGGCCGGTGCCGTTGCTCAGGACCAAAACGATAATCGGCACGATCAACAGGCTCAATCAAGTCACAGAGTTAGAAAGACCAATGTGACCGGATGGGTTCGGAAAGATGGCGACAATTATGTGTTGGAAAATGACAAAGACCAACAGCGATACCGCATCCAGAACTCTGAAACAGTAAGAGAGCATGAGGGGCACCACGTCACACTCAACGCGAGATTGCATGAAGACGATCGCTCGTTGGAAGTTACCCGGGTGAAGATGCTTCCAAAACGACAGCAGCACGATCCCCACGATTCCAACGATCACCATGACCACCAGTAATAGGATTCAGAGTGCCCTAAACTAACTTGACGAGGTTGTTATTTGCGCCCTGGGAGAGCGGATTCAGAAAGCACGCAATTCTGAAACACCGTTCTCCCAGGGCGTTTTTCCTGGTGGCGTTCCGGTCTTGGCAGGATCAGTACCCCCCTTTACTTTAAGTAATTAAGTGTTTTTATTTCAGTGAATTGGAGTAGTGTGCGGGAGCAGTGCGGCGGGCATTCGGTTTTGAGCGCTCACTGAGGGCAGCACTTGGCACTTAGCCGTTGGCACCCACGGCGCGCCGGGGCAGGTTTGGCCCCTGGAGATTTTCGTGGAGCCAAGGGCGGATTTTCAAAGAGCCTTTGAGGCATATTACTGCCTCCGCATTTCTGGAATGCGTTTTTTCTATCGCGCTTGGCGTTTGTCCAAGGGCTTCGCAGTCAAAACAAGGCTGTTGCGCCCTCGCGCTACGCTCGCGCGATCTCGGCGCTCGCTTCGCGCTCACCTGCTCCGCGCTGGCCTGCGGCAGCGAGGAAATGCGTCTTCTTCGACTTTTCGGCACGACTAAAGTCGTGCCCTGACACAAAGCTGTTCTTTCTCCTCTAGCACGGCCTCGGGCTGGGTTCGCTCTAGTAAGGCAGCCGGTAGCCGAGGCGTCTCATATGTTCGAGCTCCTGATAGGCTTCCTGAGGACTCATGCCCCTGAAAAGGCCGATTCGGTTGAGCGGTCTTCGCGCGTTGGCCACGGGCGTGCCGGCGTATTTCATGTAGTTGATGTGGCGCATCTTGAGGCCGGGGATCGGCGACCGCATGTCGTCTGGATCGATGTATCTTCTGACCGGCTCCTGCTCCTCGGGAGCCGGCGGTGCGATTGCGCTCGCCGCCGTTATTTCTGCGCTGCCCGCGCCGTTTGCAGTTTGGTTTGGTGCGGCGACGGCGCTTTGGTTTGCGGCTTCTTTCGCCAGCACGGACCGGGAGATTTCCAGGAATTCCAACGGGGCGCCGCGCCAGGCCAGGTCTTGGTGTCTGGTGGTTTCGGCTGTGGTGATTTCGGGTTTGCCGGTTTCGGCCGGGTGAACTGCAACGGCTACGGGCTGTTGGGCGAGCAGGGCGGGCGAGGGCTGACTTTCTGTGTTTGTTTTTTCTGGTTCTTTGGTTTTTTCGAACCGGGCTTCTTTTTCGAACCGCTTTTCTTTCTTGATATCAATTTGCTGGTTGTCAATGACTTCGAGTTGAGCTGGTTTTCGGATATCAGCGATTTCGGGCTTGAGATTTTCGGAGGGAGGCTCGACGTCTGCAAGCATAAGTGCAGCCAGTTCGTCGAGGCGGTCTTTTTTAAATTCCAGATTTGCTGTCGGTTGGCCGTTCGTCTCGTGGTGGTTTGTCCCTTGTTCTGCGGTCTTTTGTTCCTGCGTGGGGTGGGCCGCGATCCCTTGTTCTGCCGCCGGGACATAGTTGGGGAAGACGGTTTTCAGAAAGGCATCGGCAGCGACGGAGCGCTGAGCTTTTTCCTGCCGGCGTTCATCTTTTTCCATGAGGCTGACCAGTACGGTGCTGGCATAGCTGATGGCGGTGAGGTCGTGGGCCTTGATCTCGCCGTGGCGGCAGCGGGTGAGCGATTCGCGCATCAGGGCGGCGATGTCAGACAGGCTCTCGAGCGAATTTGGCGGCAGGACGAGGGGCCAGCGCGAGGCCTTGCGGTTGGCTTCGCCCCCGGAGCGGCTGGCCGCCTTTCTTTCTTCGGCGCGCTCGGGGTCGTGAAAGAAGCAATATTGGCGTCCTTTAGGGGGATGGCTTTTGCACTGGGCGCCGTCCAGGGTTGTGTGGCAGCAACGCTGCCGGGTGAAAAGTTCGATTACGTTCATCAGTGACCTCCTTGTTGAGATACTTAGAACCATGATGACGCAGTTTAGAGCAGAAGGGAATGAAGTGATACCATTTCGGGAAAAAGCCAAGGAATTTCGCCGCGGATGGACGCGGATTTGCGCGGATTTTTGAGAGTGAAATGAAGCTAGCTATAATTACTCACCACGGAGGCACGGAGACACGGAGAATTGAGTCATCGGGTCATTGAGTCATTTGGCCATTGAGTTACCCGCCCAGACCCGGGCGGAAACGACGTAGTCAGCCCCGCGCCTGTGGCCGGCACGGTCGTGGGTAGCTCTTCGGCAAAACGCCCAGCAAAGCCAGACACCGGGCGCCCCGAAGTGTTTGGGCTGAGCCCCGCCCTTGTTCGTGAGTTTGCCCATTTGACATTCGGCCATAAAATACATGGGATCATAATGGCTCTACGAATCTATTTCGATGGTAGCGGTAAGGAGGAGCATCCTGTTCTTACAGTTGGGGGATATATGGCCTCTGATAAGAAGTGCGAAGCAATCGAAGATGCTTGGGACGAAATTGTTGGAGATGGCCTCTTTCACTTAGCGGATTTTGGAACAAAGTCTTGCACTTTGGGGTCCGGCGAATGGGACGTCTCACAGCGGGTGGCATTCTTGAAGCGACTGTCTGGAATCGTCAATCAATCATTAAGCCCACCGCTTAGTATTTCGGTTGAAACCGAACAGTATAGGAAGTTTGTTGCCGGATCGGGAAATCCTCATGTATATGGGCCAGCCTATTCTGGGTGCGCCCAACTGTGTTTCGCGCTTGCGGAATACGTATTAGACATCAATGGGTGGCAAAATGAAGAAGTCGCGTATACCTTTGAGCTTGGTGACAGGCAGCACGAAATTTCTAAATCCTTTTATGAGTATGTTAGGCCCAAACCGATAGTCAATAAGAGGTCTATTCATTTTCTGCCTAAAGAGACCGTCCTATTGCAGCCAAGCGATCTCATTGCCGGGAAAATTCAAGAGGTGCTGATGCGCGCATACTCCGATCTTGGGACTGTCGAAATCATGGATGGGCATATATGCATTGACGAATTCAAGAAATATTATTCGTATGATGGAACGTCACTGGCTGTCCTGGATCGGCCTAATGGGAAGAGGCCGCTCTGCTTTGTTGTTAGTAAATCTAAGTGGGAAGAGTCGGAACCAGCGGTTACTAAGATATTCGAGCTACATCCAAACCTGCTAGCTAAAAGACTAAAGCACGTAAAAAATCAAGGGAAGCGACGGCGTAAGCCGAGCGTATAATTCTCGTCGCAATGGCGGATGACTTACAAGAAATCAAGAATGCTCTCCGGGCATTGTCGGCATCGCTCGCAGATGCGATTGAGCAGGCGTGTCAAGCCCACAAGCTTGCTGAGAAAGCAATTTCGACTGCTGAAGGGACGCCAAGAGACCCTCAAGCTGACGCACACATTGAAGATTCCAAACGGATAATGCTTGAACAACTTCGGAAAGTTCACGCACGGATTCGGCGATAGTCTTAAGTTCGTTCTGCTCTGTCACGGCTGATTTACGATTGATGAGACGAGCCGAAGCAAACTTCAAACACTTATGGCAATTCTTTCAATCCGTCAGCCGATGCCTTATCAATGAAAGCAATTACATGCTGCATCGCGCTGAGAGCCTGGGGCTGGTCGTATGACTTTCGCGCGTGAGCTACGAAACGTCTCCAAACGTCATTGAAGTATCCGAATTCCAAATTCAATCCGGAATAGAAAGCTATCTCTTCATCTCTTGCCGGAGTCAACGGTGTCATCCTTAAGGCGGTTACCTTGTTATTGATTTCTCTATGTATCTCGCCCCACTGTGAGACTTCGATTGCTTTTGGCAGGGTGATATTTAGTTTGATACCAAGCGCATGTATGGGTTTTTCTAGCGATCTCATAGAATGCAGAACGGATGCCGTGTAGCAATTTGCAGCATAGCAATTCCCCGCCTCAGTGATCTCTTCTACGGAGGAGGGAAAGTTAGTCACAGACTGTCGCGATAGCAATTTCCTATTTTGGTAATATTCCGAACGGGAGGACGGAATATGCATGAATAGTTCTTTTTCCAAATCCCATCTAACATGCTTATCAAGTTCGCGTAAAAGAAGACCGAGCATTTTATATGTTAGCTTGCGTTTTGGATTTAGGGATGCGCCAATATCGTCTGCGTATTGAGTTGATCTCTGAACTCCTATTGAGTTACATAAATCGCGAAGCAACCAGATGTATACGCTTGTCCTTTTTAATTCTCCCCCTGGTATTACTTTATCCAGCTTCGGGTTGGAAGATATTTGGTAGGTAAGGTTTTTCCCTACTTCCCACGTTGCGCCATTGGCCGTTGCGAGATTCTCAATCAACCGGCCCATGCCGTAGTAGTTGCCAGCCTTAAATGGTTTCACTATTAGATAACTTGCGATCTCGTAAAGGCTTACGAGCCTATTAAAGACAGCAGCTCCTTTCTAGGGCTCATCGTACACCCCAGAGGGTAGTATATTGATGCCCTCCAGAGTAATCTCCCCAAGCCCTGAACCCCTGTTCTAGGTGTACGGATAGAAGACAAAGAACAGCAGCGACAATGCCGCCAGCACCCACAACCCGGCCTTGACTTCGCGTCCGCGTCCCGCCACCAGCTTGCAGAACGGATACAGTACGAACCCGGCCGTGGTGCCGACGCCGATGTTATAGGTGAAGCTCATCAACGCAACGACCCCAAACGCGGGGATCAGCTCGGTGAAGTCGTCGAAGTTAATCCTGGTGATGGGAGCGAGCATTAGCAATCCTACGATGATCAATGCCGGCCCGTAGGCCTGCGCCGGAATAGAGCTCACAAACGGTGCGAAGAAAAGAGCGATCACGAAGCACAGTGCCGTGACCACACTGGTGAATCCGGTGCGTCCGCCGGCTTCAATCCCGGTGGCTGATTCAATGTAGGCGCCCGCGGTGGTCGTGCCCATCAGGGCGGCAAGACTGGTGGAGACTGCATCCACCAGCATGGGCCGCTCGATCTGCGGCAAATTGCCGGAGCTGTCCAGAAATCCCGCCCGTGCCGAGACCCCGATCAGCGTGCCCATCGTATCCACAAACGCCATGATGAAGATGGTGAGCACCACCGGAAAAAATCCCCAGCTCAGCGCACTCTTGAAATCAAGTTTGAAGAGTATGGGAGCAAGGCTGGGCGGCAGGCTTACCCAAGCTTTGGGCGGCGGCGCCACTCTGGCGATAAAGGCCAGAAAGGTTGTTGCCAGAATGCCTACCAGGATCGCAGCCGGAAAGCGGCGAATCATCAGCGCCGCGATCAGCAGGAATCCGAAGATGGCCACCAGCACGGGCGCGGCGGTCAGGTGGCCGGTGCGCACCGGAGCCCCCGGGCTACCCAGCATCACGATTCCGGTCTGGTTCAACCCGATGAAGGTGAGGAACAGGCCAATGCCAACGGCAAAGCTGTAACGCAGGCCGGCCGGCACTGCTTCCACCAGCCATTGCCGCAAACGAAAGATGGTGAGAAGCAAGAAGAGCACGCCGCCCAGAAACACCGCCGCCAGCGCCGCCTGCCAAGCGAAGTGCAGCGCCAGCACAACCGTGTAGGCAATGAAGGCGTTCTCGCCCATGTAGGGAGCGACGGCAAAAGGCCGGTTAGCGTAGATGCCCATCAGCAAGGTGCTAACAATGGCGGTGGCGATGGTAGCCACCATTGCGGGTTGGGCCGGAATACCTGCGGCGGCGAGAATCGCCGGATTCACCACGATGATGTACGACATGGTTACAAAAGTGGTGATGCCGGCCACGGTCTCGCGGGCCAATGAGGTGCGGGCGCGCTCGAATCCAAAATATTGCTGAATGATTTTCAAAAGCATGGCGAAAATGGGGTATAAACGATGTTGATTTTAACCGCACAGGGGCCAAATTCAGCCACTGGTTCCATAATGGAACCATAACCATAATGGGAATAATTATGCTGTTTCAACGCACTAATTGCGTTGAGAAGTAGCGGAAGGATGAGACGCTAGAACAAACTTGTCTTGCGGGGGAGGAAGCATGAGTGAAGTTGTCAGGCTTAAGGGCCTTTTGTTCTCAACTGACGCCCAAGTACTTTCGGTGATGAACCAGGTACTCGATAATTTCGAAATTGAGACGGAAGTCTGCCTTGAACCCGCCTCCGCGCTTGATGCTGTGACCAAGCTGAAGCTCGATACCGTAATTATGGATTGGAGCGGGAGCAGCGAATCCATTCAAATCCTGAGCGCAATGCGCAATTCCGAGCAGAACGCCAAATCAACCGTACTAGCCATGGTCAGCGGGGACCCCGAGATGCATGCTGCGACCCATGCCGGGGCCAACTTCATTGCCTACAAACCCATGAATGTAGATCAGGCCACGCGCTTCATGCGAGCTGCTTACGGCAACATGCTTCTGCAGCGGCGCCGCGCCGTACGCTGCCCGGTGGATATTCCGGTTATCGCGAGCGTCCATGGAGCGGGACAGGTGGAAGGCAAGATCATCAATCTTAGTGTGCGTGGACTGGCGTTTCTCTGCAAGCACAGTATAGAGGTCGAGCAGCAGCTTGCCATGGGATTCACGCTTCCCGACACTTCCACCACAATTCGCGTCACCGGCAAAGTAGCAAATGTAATCAGTGCCGAGGGAGGGACCCGAGTGGGCGTGTGCTTCTCTTTCGTGCCGCAAGATCAGTTTGCAGCGCTTGAGCAATGGATGTCAGATCATCTACCCAGGCTGCCGAGCCGGTTAATGTCTGCCGATGACCGCAAAAACACGAACTAACAAACTAACAAGATAAAGATGGGGACCTATAGCTATGCGTGCCAGAGTCTTAGTGATTGACGATTCCAGGTTTTTGCGGAGTGCGTTGGAAAAAACTCTCGCTGGAAAAGGGTTTGACGTTCAAGTGGCGGGTGATGGCGAAGAGGGCCTGCGCCTGGCCCAGGAAGATGGAAAGTTCGATTTGATCCTGCTCGATCTTTTCCTGCCTAAGATGACGGGACACGAGGTGCTAAAGCGTTTGAAAGAAGATCCGGCGACGGCCCCCATTCCTGTGCTGATGCTCAGCGGCCTTGCCAAAGATAAAGAACGGCAAGAGTTGATCAACAGTGGCGCAGCAGATTGTCTGCCCAAGGCCTTGGACTTGATGGCGGTCGTCGCCAGCGCCGAGAAATGCCTGAAGCCGGAATCAGACAAAGTCTAACCGCAATTTCTCACCACGGAGACACGGAGACACTGAGAAAAACACTGGAGTATGGGCTGACTTAAGCCCCTGTCCCTCGACCATTTGGGTACACTGTGCATGACGGCACAAGAGGTCAAGAAGGAATGCGTAACCGCGGTTACCTTGAACTTTCTCGCTTGTCTCGTGACTCCGTGTCTCTGTGGTGAGAAATCCGGGGGGTAAGCTCGGCAGGCTTCACTATTTCCTTCCTGTCGCGCGAGCCAGGGAATCGAATCGTGGGCGCCGACTTTGTTCTCGCGTTAATCTGCGCCGACGGGGCTGTGCAGCTCAGCGCTCTTTGGCTGCTGCAATTTTTGTGAATAGAACGAGGCTGATTCCATGCCTGCACCGCACTCTCTGGCGAAAAGAATCAGGTGGTGGGCGACCATTCCCACATGGAGAATGCTTTCGATGTCGCCCTTCTTCAGGGCCGGCCAGGCCATCTTCCAAAATACCTTCCGGTAGAAGCTGAATATGCCCACGCGTACGAATACACGCAGCAGCATATCTAACCCGCGACAAATATTGGCAAAATTCACCCGCTCCTTGCTGGGAGGAAGGGGAAGGCGGTGAGAAAAAGTATTATGCACGTTGTAGATGTAGCGCTGGTAGAGAAATTCAGGCTGATAGGCCGTGGTGATGCAGTAGCGCCACTTTTCGACCACCTTCTCGTAGGGCAGCAGAAACTTGACGTTCGATTCGCGATTTTCGCCTGAAACTAATCGTCCTTCCTGTTCCAACCTGCGCCACAGCGGGGTCTTGGGCAGCGCGTGCAGAACGTTGATGGTCAGCATGGGGATCTGCGACAGGCGGATGAACTCAAGCACATGGTCCGCGGTTTCTTCGGTATCGGTATCAAGGCCCAGGATGATGCCCGATACCACCTGCATTCCATAACTGTTCAACAATTTGATGGAATCGAGCATGGGCACGCTGAGGTTCTGGCTCTTGGAAATGGCTTTCAGCGCGGCGGTCTCCGGGGTTTCGATGCCGCAGAAAACCGTGACAAAGTAGGCCTCGCGCATCAACTCCAGCAATTCTTTGCTCTTGGCGATGTTCAGCGTGGCCTCGCAGGCAAATTGCACGGCATAGCCGTTTTTCTTCTGCCATTCGACCAGATGCGGCACCAATTCGAGCGCCGCCTTGCGGTTGCCGACAAAGTTGTCGTCCACAAAATACACGCCCCCAGGATTGCCCGCTTTCACAATGGCATCCAGCTCGGCGCACACCTGCTCCGGCGACTTCAGCCGGGGGTTGCGTCCATAGAGTTCGGGAATGTCACAGAACTCGCAGGTGTAGGGGCACCCGCTGGAAAATTGAATGGTCGCCATCAGGTAGCTGTTGAGGGGAAGAAGGTGGTAGGCGGGAACAGGAAACTGCTGCATGGGAAGCCGCTCCACCGTTTTGAACTGGATCTGGCGTTCCGGGCGTTTCAGGTTTTTGTCCAGATATTCAATCAATTGACTGGTGGCGTCGCCCAGTTCGCCCACGTGCAGAAGGTCGAAATCGGGATAATATTCGGCGCATGCGGAAACCGACGGCCCGCCCAATGCAGTGATCTTTCCAAAGCGGTGCGCCCGCTCATTGATCTGGTTCATGGCGTGCCGTTGAATATGCATGCCGCTCACCAGCACGGCATCTGCCCAGCGATAATCGGCGTCTGTGGCAGGCTTGATGTTCTCATCAACCAGGCGTATTTCCCATTGCTTCGGCAGGTAAGCGGCTATGACCATAATGCCCTGGGGCGGCATACAGGCGCGCAAGCCACGCATCAGTTTGTAAGTATGATGAAAGGTGCCAAACGAGCGGCTATATTTGGGGAACACACATAGGATTTTGCGTTTGTTCCCGGGAACATAAGCCGGCGGTTTGTTGCCCGAAATAATGGAGACGGATTCAATAGACGAGGCTGTATCCAGCGATGTAGGCGTGGCGCTCATGCATTATTTTCCCAGACTGATAGTGTGATCGTGCCAAACTACGTTACAAGTGCTGCCTTGTCAAGGAGAAGGGGAAGTACTGCAAAAAATTGGACCAGCAAACCAATGTCCAATGACAAAGCATCATACATGACATTAGGGACATTTACACGCAATTTCATCCGCTGGGCGGGTTACCACATCAGTTAAAATGCCCAGCCTGGGTGAAACAGGGTATTTCAGCAAGCATAGCCACAACGTCTGGATTCTAATTTGGAAGAACACAGGTAAGCGAAAGTGAGCGCGGTTGTGTGTGCGAAGCGGCGAGCTTTGGATGAGCGCTCTCACGCGCGGAGAGCGCGGCAATTCCGCAAAGCGAGAGAAGCGCCGCGGAGCCTTAAATTTAAAGACAGAGGATGAGCAATCATGAACAAACAGACAAAATTGGTGTTGCTGGCGGCAATGATCGGCGTGGTTCTCTTGCTGGCAGGATGCCCCCAACGGACCAGTATCAGCAATATTTCACACGATCCCGGGGCCTATATGAATAAAGAGGTCACCGTGGTAGGCACGGTCAATCGCTCCTACGGCGTGCTCGGCAACGGAGTCTACGAACTCACCGACGGTACGGGCAGCATCTGGGTCCTAAGCGAAGGCTACGGTGTTCCCAGCGATGGAGCCCAGGTTGGCGTAACCGGCACCGTCATTCCTACGCTTGAGTTCGGCGGCAAGAGCTACGCTACCGGCATCCGCGAGACACGCCGTCGTGCACATCCGTAGCCTGGTTCAAGAATGAAGTTTGAGGACGACGGCGCGAACGATCCCAGTCAAGTGAGAATTGTATCGTGTAAAAAAGCGGGCCGTTGAGCCCGCTTTTTCTTTAAACAAAAAAGGCTCTGTTGACATCGTCGCATCACCAGCAAGTCCTTCAGAAAATGCCTTGATGCAACTTTTACGATTGAGACATTTTCGGGGTCCTTCGACTCGGGCATTCGCCCTCGCTCAGGATGACACTTTTTACGGCCTGCGGTGGTGCAAAACGAAACTTTCCGGTAGATTAAATCTCTTATGCTCGATTTGGGATTCGTACGTGACAACCTCCCCCTGATTGAAGAAAAGCTTCGCCAGCGCGGAATGAACCCCGCCGAGGTGCTCAAAGATTTTCACGCACTCGACGCCGAGCGCCGCCGCCTGATCACCGAGGCCGAGACCTTGAAGGCCAAACGCAACCGCGCCTCCGAGGAAATTGCTCGCCTGAAGAAAGAAAAGCAGGATGCCAGCGCGCTCATCGCCGAAACCAAGCAGTGGCGCGAACAGGGCGATGAGTCTGAAAGGCAGGCGAAGCAAAAGGAGGAGGAGCTGCACGATTTGATGGCGCGCATCCCGAACCTGCCTCATGCCAGCGTGCCCGTGGGCAAAAGCGCGGAAGAAAATGTTGAAGTGCGCCGCTGGGGCGCGCCCCCGAAATTCGACTTCGCGCCCAAGCCCCATTGGGAGTTGGGAGAACAATTAGGCGTGCTCGATATGGAGCGCGCCGCCAAGCTTTCGGGCGCGCGCTTCGCCGTCTATTGGGACCTGGGAGCGAAGCTGGAGCGGGCCATCGCCAACTTCATGCTCGACCTCCATACCCGCGAACACGGATACACCGAGGTCCTGCCACCTTACATGGTCAACTCCGCTTCCATGTACGGGACCGGACAGTTGCCCAAGTTCGCTTCAGATTTGTTCAAATGCGAGAATACCGATCTTTGGCTGATCCCGACCGCGGAAGTTCCGCTCACCAATCTCTATCGCGACGAGACGATTGAAGCTGCGCGGCTTCCGCTCAGTGTAACGGCTTATACTCCCTGCTTCCGCAGCGAAGCCGGGTCGTACGGTAAAGATGTGCGCGGCATTATCCGCCAGCACCAGTTCCAAAAAGTCGAGCTGGTGAAATTCACACGCCCTGAGACTTCCTACGAAGAGCTGGAGAAGCTGACCAACAACGCAGAGACGGTCTTGCAGAAGCTGGGGTTGCACTACCGGGTGATGGCGTTGTGCACGGGCGACATGAGCCCATCTTCCGCCAAGACCTACGATCTTGAAGTCTGGCTACCCGGGCAGCAGCTCTTTCGCGAGATCTCTTCCTGTTCGAACTTTGAGGCCTTCCAGGCGCGACGGGCCAATATCCGCTGGCGGCCCGAAGGAGGAAAGAAATCCGAATTTGTACATACCCTGAACGGCAGCGGATTGGCGGTTGGGCGCACCTGGCTCGCTATCCTGGAAAATTATCAGCAGGCCGATGGCAGCGTGCTCATTCCTCCGGCGCTGCAATCCTACATGGGCGTGGAACGGATTACCGCCAGGAAATTTTAGATTTACGATTTTCGATTTACGAATTGTGATTGATGGATTGGCCAAATCGTAAATCATCAATCGAAAATCGTAAATCTGCTGGTGATGTAGAAATTTTTAATATTCCGCGTGAGATTTCCGTCTTACAATAGCCACATACCCCCTTGAAAAGTTCCATGCCAGGATTCCAGATGGTCGATGTGTGCAACGCCGAGAGTAGCAGGGTACGGGCATACATGCTCGTTCCCCTGATATTGTTGTTGGCCGCTCCCGCCCGCGTTGCCGCTGCTCAGGCATCATCGGCTGCCGCCTGTGCCGCATCCCCGGCGTCCATATCTGTGCACAGCAAAGCCGCCAGTAAGGAAGGCGATCCTTCCGCGGCGTTATTGCAGGCTGCGGAAAAAGATGACCTCAGGGCTGCGCAAAGATTGCTGCGCCAAGGCGCCGATGTCAACGCTCGCGATGAGCATTGCGGCACTCCGCTGATGCTGGCGGCAGGGAACTCTGACCCGGCGCTGGTGCAGGCATTGCTTAAGGCTGGAGCAGACCCCAACGCCCAGGACGTCGCCGGCTGGAGCGCATTGCTGACCGCCGCCGATACCGGCAGCGCCGTGGTCGTGCAACTGCTCCTGGCGAACAATGCCGCCGTCGACCTGACGGACATTAACGGTTGGTCTCCATTGATGGCAGCCGTGCTGGGCGGAAATCTGGAAGCGGTGCAGACTCTGCTTCGCGCCGGCGCTAATCCTGCCCGGGCCGATCGGAATGGCAGCACCGCGCTTATCTTTTCCGCAGCCGAGGGAAATCTGGATATCGCCGCCGCCGTGGTGCAGGCGATCCATTCGCAAAGCCAGGCGGCTGCTCTAAATTTGGCTGCTTTAAAACCGGCCGTCACTTCCGATTCGACGGCTGTGACCGCGAACCAAACTGAAAGCTCGAATCAGGCGGGAACCTCGAATCAGGCCGGGAATCAGGCTGGGAATCAGGTTGCGACCACTAATCCGCAATCCAGCGCTGTTTCGCAAGAGCAGGCATTGCTCAACGCACAGGATAGTGCCGGCTGGACAGCGCTGCACCACGCCGCTTCCCGAGGACATTCACAGGTGGTATTACTGCTCTTGAATGCCGGCGCCCAGGCCGAAGCCCTCAATCATTTTGGCTGGACGCCGCTCATGATCTCAGTGGAGAACGGCGATACCATGACCGTAGGCGCTCTGCTCAGCCAGGCGGCCAAGGTGAACTTCGCCGCTCCTGACGGGGAGACCCCACTCTATCTGGCCGCGATCCACGGCAGCGCCATCATTGCCAGCCTGCTGCTTGACCGCGGCGCGAATCCTAACGCTCCTCGCAAGGATGGGCGCACGCCTCTAATGGCCGCCGTAGAAGACGGAAACCGTGAACTGGTGCAAGCCCTGATCGCCCACGGCGCAGACGTGAATGCCGTTACCGGTTCGGGAGCAAACGTATTGGCGGTGGCCGGCAAGCGCCCGGCAAACAACGAAATTGTTGAGCTGTTGAAGCAGGCGGGAGCGAAGTAGCAGTCAGCACTCAGCATTCAGCATTCAGCCCATGAAACAGCACTTAGCAATTAGCACTTAGCATTTAGCCAAACAGCGCGAAACTTTGTCCGCAAAAAGCCAGGGGGCAAGCTTAAAAGCTAAAAGCTAAGAGCTAAGAGCTAATACAAACAGCATCCAGTCCGCGAACAACCATACTTAACACTTCTTTGCAATTTCCTGATTCGTACGGCGTGATTTCTTTTGTTAGTATCAGGTGAATGCCGTCCCGCACAGCTCATCCAGTGAAGCGGCGGAAGTCCTCTCGTACGCCCGAGACCGAACTGGTGATTATTACCGGCATGAGCGGTTCGGGCAAAGCCTCTGTGCTCAAGGCCTTTGAAGACCTTGGCTACTACTGCGTCGATAACCTGCCAGTGGAATTGATTCCGCGTTTTGCTGAGATCGCGCGCGACCACTCTCAGATTGAGCACACCGCCCTGGTGGTAGATATCCGCGAGGGCAGCGGCCTCGACCTGTTTCCAGCGATCCTGCGGGCCATCCGGCGCTCGATGACGACCACGGTCCTGTTCCTGGAGGCATCGGACGAATCCCTGGTGCGCCGCTTTAGCGAGACCCGCCGGCCGCATCCGCTGAGCGACCTGCCGGTGAAGGCGGCCATCGCCGACGAGCGCCGCCGCCTGCGTCCCATCCGCAAACTGGCAGACATGGTGGTTGATACCTCCCGGCTCAACGTGCATGAGCTGCGCGCCCACGTGATTGACCGCTTTCGTCCCGAGGCCAACGATAAGAACATCTATATTTCATGCGTGAGCTTTGGCTACAAGCAGGGCGTGCCCCAGGATTCCGACCTGGTCTTCGATGTGCGCTTTTTGCCCAACCCGCACTTCGTCCCCGAGCTGCGTCCTTTTACGGGGCGGCATCCTAAGGTCGCCAAGTACATTCGTTCTTTTCCCCAGTCCCAGGAATTCATTGCCCGCATCGGAGACCTGCTGATCTATCTGCTGCCGCACTATATCCGGGAAGGGAAGAGCTATCTGACCATCAGCTTTGGCTGCACCGGCGGACAGCACCGTTCCGTCATGATTGCCGAAGAAATCAAAAAGCGGCTGGCCGCGGCCGGCTACAAGGTCAAAGTCACGCATAGGGACAGCCCGAAGTGATTGAGTCATTGGGTCATCGGACCATTGGGTCATTGAGAGAAGTACGATTTTCGATTTACGAAGTACGATTTGCTCAGGATCTGGAAAATTCGATTCTTGCCGAGTTTCCAAAAGGCCCGCCGGTGCCTCCAAAATCGGAAATCGTCAATCAAAAATCGTACTTCTCTCAATGACCCAATGGTCCGATGACTCAATGAATCAATTCTTCAATTCCCACGTTCCCCAATTCCACAGTAGAATTGAACCTTGATTTCTGCGTGTCGGACCTTAATCTGTGGAGAGCTCGAGCAGGTGCCATGCATCAACTGAAGCGGCTGCTGCGCTATGCCCGTCCGTACCGGTGGCAACTCATCTCGTCGGTGGTGATGATGGCGCTGGTGGGCGCGCTCGATGCTTTCCGCATACTGCTGATTACGCCGGTTCTCGATCACGTGCTCAAGCCCGAGACGCCATCGCGCGATCTCGCCCTGTTTCCCGGCGGCAATGGCCCGCATCTGCAACAACTGATTCCCGAAAATTTTCATATTCAGAATCCGTGGGCCGTGGTGGCCTTTGCCCTGGTGGTCTCCATGGTACTGAAGGGAATCTTCGATTACCTCGGTACGTACCTGGTGAACCGTGTTGGGTTTGGCGCGATCACCGACCTGCGCAACGATCTGTACAATTCGATTCTGCGCCGTTCGGTGGGGTTTTTTCTGAAGCACCCTACCGGAACGCTGCTTTCCACCATCGTGAACGACGTGGAAAAAGTGCAGTTTGCCATGTCCACGGTGCTGGCGGAATTTCTGCAGCAAACAGCGATCCTGATTTTCACCACCGCAGTAGTCGTGAAATTAGGGGGCAAACTGTCCTGGATTCTGCTGCTGTTTGTGCCCTTCATCATCGGCTCGGCGGCGCGCATCGGGGAGCGTGTGCGGCATACCACCCGCTCCGGGCAAGATAAGCTCGCTGAAATCCAGAACATTTTGCATGAAACCATTACCGGCAACCGCATCGTCAAGGCCTTTGGCATGGAGCTGTGGGAGAGCCGTCGTTTTTCCCGCGCCGCGCAGCGGCTGTTCCGCGCCAACCTGCGCTGGGTAGCGGCTTCATCGGTAAGTTCGCCGCTCATGGATATCTTCGGCACCATCGCCATTGCCTTGCTGCTGTCGCTGGGCCGCGGTCAAATCAACGCTCATAGACTCACTGAGGGTGCGTATATAGCTTTCCTCGCAGGCGTTTTCAGACTCTACGATCCCATTCGCAAGTTTGCTCTCTTTAACAACAGCTTTCAACAAGCGCGGGGAGCCTCTTCTTCCATCTTCGATTTCATGGACGTAAATGACGACGTGCAGGAGCGGCCCGACGCCCGCATTCTTCCCGCATTCCACTCCGCCATCAGCTTTCGCAATGTATGCTTCACTTATGGCGAGAACGGCGAGGCCCGCGAAGTGCTGCACAATATAAATCTTGAGGTCCGCAAAGGCGAGGTTGTGGCCTTTGTCGGCTCCAGCGGCGCCGGAAAAACCACGCTGGCCAATCTCATCCCACGATTTTTCGATGTCAGCGGAGGCAGCCTGCTGATTGATGGGCAGGATATCCGCGACGCGACCGTGCTTTCTCTGCGCAGCCAGGTGGGGATGGTTACGCAAGAGACCATTCTGTTCAACGACACGGTGCGTAACAACATCGCCTATGGCCAGCCCAACATCGAGCAGTCAGTGGTAGTGGCGGCGGCCAAGGCTGCCCTGGCGCACGATTTTATCGGCCAGATGCCCGAGGGATACGACACGGTCATTGGAGAGCGTGGCACCCGCCTCTCCGGAGGCGAGCGGCAGCGCCTGGCCATTGCCCGCGCTATTCTCAAGAATGCGCCCATTCTGGTGCTTGACGAAGCCACTTCCGCGCTCGATTCCGAATCAGAGGCGCTGGTGCAATCGGCGCTGCAGAACCTGATGGCGGGCCGCACCGTGTTTGTGATTGCGCACCGGCTCTCTACCGTGCGCCGCGCCGACAGGATCGTGGTGCTGGAGAATGGAACCATTTCCGATAGCGGAACCCATGAAGAGCTGATGGGCCGGCTGGGGATTTACCGCCGCCTGTATGATTTGCAGTTCGTGGATTCCGAGATTCCCCGGCTCACAATCAGCTAGAGGGTCTCAGGTACAAAACCAGATGCCAATTCGCTCCATGACGGGATATGCGCAGGTGAAAGGACAGGCCGGCGAAGCCACTGCTCCGGTCAGCTTCACCCTCTCGTTAAAATCGGTGAACCACAAGTTTCTGGACCTTAACATGCGCTTGCCCGCCGAGAGCGACGCGGTGGAGATGAAGCTGCGCCGCCTTTTAAAAGAAAAGATGGCGCGCGGCCACCTGGATGTAACGCTCGTATTAGAGCGTGCCGGAGACGATCTTTTTTCCCTCAACCGCGAGCTGGTGGGAGGGTATCTTCGTGTCTACCGCAATGCCGCACAGGAATTTGGCGTGGCCGCGGAGCCTGACTTGAATGCCGTATTGAAATTGCCCGGCGCCCTGACGGCTTCTGCGGCCCTCAACGGCAATAGTGGCTTTGAGGCAGCCGTGCTGGCCACGGCCGAACAGGCCATCGTGAGCCTCGACCAGATGCGCAGCGAAGAAGGCGCCAGCATCGAGCGCGAGCTGCGCGAACGCATGAAGCGATTGCAAGCCGCCACCGATGAGGTGGAAAAATTGCGTACGGTCATCAGCCGGGCACACATGGAAAAGATCAGCGCAAAAGTTCAGGAGCTGATTGGCTCCATCGCCGACCCCGCCCGCATCCTGCAGGAGGCCGCCATCCTCGCCGAGCGCAGCGACGTGCAGGAAGAGGTGGTGCGCATCAAGGCGCACGTGGCGCATTTTCTCGGCCTGCTCGAGGCGGAGGGAGAGATCGGCAAGAAACTGGATTTTCTTTTGCAGGAGCTGAACCGCGAGGCCAACACCCTGCTCTCCAAGACGGCAGGATTGGCCGGGGAAGGGCTGCGCATCACCGAACTGGGGCTGGCCATGAAATCGGAGATCGAGAAAGCGCGCGAGCAGGTGCAGAACGTCGAATGAGCGGACTGGTTTATATCATCTCAGCGCCCTCGGGTTCGGGCAAATCAACACTGGTCAACGAGCTGCGCAAAAGCGTGGAGCACCTGGAATTTTCAGTCTCCTATACCACGCGGCCGCCTCGCGGCAGCGAGCAGAATGGGCGCGAGTATTTCTTTGTCGGCCGCGATGAATTTGAGGCCATGATCGCAAAAGACGAATTCCTCGAGTACGCCGAAGTTTTCGGCAACTACTATGGCACAGCCAGGACATTCCTTGAAAAAGCGCGGGCCCGCGGAAACGATCTGTTGCTTGATATTGACGTACAGGGCGAACGCCAGGTCAAAGAGAAGCTTCCGCAGGCGGTGAGCATCTTCGTGCTTCCACCTTCGCGCGCTGAACTGGAACGCCGCCTGCGCCGCCGCAGCCAGGCCGAAAAAGTGAGCTCCGATGAGATCATCCAACGGCGGCTGGCGGCAGCCTCGAAGGAAGTTAAGAACTATCGCAATTACGAATATATTTTGATCAACGATCAACTGGAATATTCCATCGATCAGTTGAAAGCCATCGTGCTTCATGAACGCATGCTGCGCTGCGGAAACTCGGGGGCCGGAGATCACGAAAAAGAGGGCAAGCTTGCGGAAGAGTGCCGCCAGGCGAATATTCGTCCGCGATTGGCCCCGATCCTGGAGTCTTTTGGGGTATAATCTGCGCAAAGCAGAGTACCTGAGGAGATTTTCCTGTTGTTCTTGGTTTTTCTTAAAATCCCGGCAGAAGACCGGGAAATGGGGTGATGTATGAAGTTGATGGATGGTTTTGACAGCAATTATCGTTATGTTCTGGTCGCGGCGCGCCGCGCCCGCCAACTGCAATCGGGCGCCCGCCCACTGATGGAGCCGGTCCACTCGCGCAAGGCCTGCCGCATCGCTGAAGAAGAAATCGCCGCTGGTAAAGTGAAGTGGGTCATCGGCGAGGGCAAATCAGCAGCGGTCCAGGCGGCTGCCGAGCAATTGGATCGCGCCGTTGGAAGTAAGTAAGTAACCTGGTTCCGGCTTCTTTCCAGCCGGTCTGCGATTTACAATAGAAGCATGAAGATTGCCCTTGGGGTGAGCGGAGGCATCGCAGCCTACAAGGCGGCCGAGATATGCCGTCTTCTGCAGGAAAAAGGCATACGCGTGCAGGTGGTCATGACGCGCGCCGCCCAGGAATTCGTGCGTCCGCTGACCTTCGCCGCCCTCTCCGGCGAAAAAGTTATCACCGATCTTTTCAGCGCCGGCAACGAGACCCCCAATATCGATTCCGCAGTCGAGCACATTGCAGTAGCGCAGTCTATTGATGCGCTGCTGGTAGCGCCGGCCACGGCTGATGTTCTCGGCAAATTTGCCAATGGAATGGCCGACGATTTTCTTTCCACGCTTTTTCTTGCCACCACCGCTCCGGTGGTTGTTGCTCCTGCCATGAACGTGAACATGTGGGAAAACCCTGCCACGCAGGCCAATCTGGAAAAACTAAAACAGCGCGGTGTACGCGTGGTCGAGCCCGATGCCGGTTATCTGGCCTGCGGCATGACCGGGCCGGGACGGCTGGCCGCCAATGAGGCCATCGTAGCAGCCGCCCTGGAAGCCCTGGGCGCGCAACAGGACCTGAGCGGCGAGACCGTGCTGATTACCGCCGGGCCAACGCGGGAGAAGATCGACCCCGTGCGTTATCTCGGCAACCGCTCCAGCGGACGCATGGGATACGCCCTGGCCGAAGCTGCCTTGCGCCGCGGCGCCCGCGTAATCCTGGTGAGCGGGCCGACAGCTATCAAGGCTCCCGCGGTCCACGAACTGGTTCCGGTCGAAACCACCGATCAGATGCGGCGTGAAGTCATGGCCAGGCTGGCGCAGACAACGGTAATCATCAAAGCCGCCGCCGTAGCCGATTTCACGGTCAAAACAACCACAGACCAGAAGCTGAAGCGCAAAGGCGCAATCACGCTGGAGTTGGAACCAACGCCCGACATTCTCGCCGAAGTGGGACGCAGCAAGACGGAAAATCAAATCATGGTCGGTTTTGCGGCCGAGACGGAAAATATCTTAGAGAACGCCCGCAAGAAACTCACCGAGAAACAATGCGACATGGTTGTCGTCAACGATGTCTCGCGGCCAGGCATCGGCTTCGATTCCGAGCGCAACGCGGTTACCATCGTCATGCCAGACCATGCCGAGGTTGTCCCCGAGATGAGCAAGTGGGAAGTAGCCCACCGCGTACTCGATGCAGTCGTCCAAATTCGCCAGCGCAAAAGCAAGGGCGCACCTGTTAAAGCCAGCTAGACTAAAGCATTTTCACAATCGGTGTACCCAGACCCGCGTGGGTGTCGCCCCGCTGGGGCTCAGGTCAGTATTGTTTGCCTACCCAGCGCTCCGCTTCGCTGCGCGCTGGGCTAAACTCTGGCCGCGCTTCCAGCGCTGGTGTCTCGCCCTACTTTCATTCTCGTGCAGCTGATAAATAATCCAGCCAAAGACGCCGGGGCCGGACGCCATCATTGCACGCACCGGGCACAGCAATTATGGATCAACCTTAAAACTTTGAGGACCTGTTCTTAAAGTTCTTCCTAATCTAAAATCTAAGTTATTGAAAAATAAGCACTATTACTCTATTTGGCAAACTTGTAAAAAATATTTCAAAAACCCTCTTGCATAAACTATAGTGTTATAGTTAACTATAACACTATAGGGTTGGACCAAAAGAGATGATTTTGCAACTGGTTCCCCGAATGTAAAAAAGTTTGAGGAGAATGAATATGAAATCCCGTCGTTGTATGTTGGCTGTTGTTCTGATATCGCTTTCCACCCTGGCTTTTGCCCAAACCGACGCGCAAAAATCTTTCGACAAACTAAAAACCCTCGCGGGCACCTGGCAAGCCGCAGTGACCGTCGACCCCCCGCAAAAGGGGATGGAAAACGGGACTATGATGCAGGTCACGTTGCGTGTGACCTCCCGCGGAAATGCGCTGGTGCATGAGATGCACGAGCTAGGAAAGCCGGACGATCCCGCGCGTTACGATCATCCGCTTACCATGCTCTACCTGGATGGCGATCGTCTGCTTCTGACCCACTATTGCGATGCGGGAAACCGGCCGCGCATGGCCGCCAGGATCTCCCCGGACGGCAAAACGGTGGAATTCGATTTTCTCGATCTCGCCGGCAGCAATCAGTACGGACACATGCACCACGCCGTGTTCACTATGATCGATGCCAACCACCACATAGAGGACTGGACTTACATGACGCCGGGAGACAAGCCTCTGCACGCGCACTTCGATCTGAAGCGGGAACAGCAGTAAGGGAAGGCATTCTAGCAACGCAAACTGGAAACCAGATGGAACGTGAGTGGAATGACAGTCAACCGATTTATCGCCAGCTTCGTGACCGTGTGGTCGCGATGATACTCGACGGAGTGCTCAAGGAAGGCGACGCGCTGCCTTCGGTGCGCAATGTCGCCACCGAATATCGGGTCAATCCGCTCACGGTACTCAAGGGCTATCAGGAACTCGTGGACGAGCAGTTGGTCGAGAAGAGGCGAGGTCTCGGCATGTTCGTCAAAGTGGGCGCGCGCAATCTGCTGCTGCAGGGGGAGCGCCAGAAGTTTTTGTCGGAAGAGTGGCCCAGGATTTTCGAAACCATTCAGCGGCTCGGTCTTAAAGCGCAAGAGCTGTTGAACGGCGCAAGCCCCCGGCCGTCTTCGGAAGTGAAGCCGCCGAAAGGCTCCGAGTCAAAACCATCAGAGGAGGAGAGCTAAAAGCCATGGCATGTATAGAAGCACGAGGTCTCCGCAAAGCCTTTGGCGCAAATGTCGCGCTCGATGGTCTTGATTTGCGTGTCGAAGAGGGCCGCATCCTGGGGCTGATTGGTCCCAACGGCGCCGGCAAGACCACCGCACTCAATGCGATTCTTGGGCTGACTCCATACCAGGGAGAGCTGAAGGTGCTGGGACGCGACCCATGGAGAGAGCGCAACCAGCTTATGCGCGATGTCTGCTTCATCGCCGATGTCGCCGTGCTGCCGCGCTGGATCAGGGTTTCGCACCTGCTCGACTTCGTTGGCGGTGTACATCCGCGGTTCGATCGCGCAAAGGCAGAAGGTTTTCTGGACAGGACTTCCATCCGGCAGGGCAGCAAGGTCAAGGATTTATCCAAGGGCATGGTAGCGCAGTTACATCTCGCTCTGGTCATGGCGATTGACGCGAGATTGCTGGTACTGGACGAGCCGACGCTTGGTCTCGACATCCTCTATCGCAAGCAGTTCTATGATTCGCTGCTGACAGACTACTTCGATCGCAGCCGCAGCATCGTGGTGACGACGCACCAGGTGGAAGAGATCGAGCACGTGCTCACCGATCTCATGTTCATCAACCGGGGCCGCGTCGTACTGGAGTGCAGCATGGAAGAATTCGAGTCGCGCTATGCGGAGCTTACGGTGAAGCCCGAGCATGCCGCCGCCGCGAGAGCACTCAAACCGATGCACGAGCGGCAGGTGTTCGGCCGCAGCATCCTGCTGTTTGATGGTGTCGCGCGCAGCAAGCTCGCGGCGCTGGGCGAGGTGCGCACACCCAGCATCGCCGATCTCTTCGTTGCTGTGATGGGCAATCAGGCCGGCCAGGCACAAGGAGCAGCTCAATGAATACGCAAGCGAATCCTATGCCTCAATCTCCGGTTGACTCGCGCGAGAGTGCGCCCGCGGTCATGCGCCCGATGCGGCCCATGTACTGGTCAATTCGGCGCGAATTCTGGGAGTACCGTGTGATCTATCTCGCCCCTCTGGCCATCGCCGGCATGGTGCTGTTCGGCTTCATGGTCAGCACGCTCACGCTTCCATACCGCATGCGTACATTCGATCCGGAGCAGCTGCGGGCCACAATGCTGCAGCCCTACCAACTTGGGGCGACGCTGATCCTGGGTTCTGCTTTTGTCATCGGCATTTTCTACTGCCTGGATGCGCTGCATGGCGAGCGGCGCGATCGCAGCATCCTGTTCTGGAAGTCGCTGCCGGTTTCCGATTTCACTACCGTCTTTGCCAAGGCTTGCATTGCAGGCGCTGTTCTGCCGATGCTTGGATTGGTAATCACAATTGCCACGCTGTTGATCATGTTGCTGCTGAACTCTGTGGTGCTGCTGGTGAACGGTTTGAGCGTAGGCCCGCTCTGGGAGCAGGTGCCCGTATTACGGATCTCGCTGATCCTCTTTTACCACTTTCTGACGGCGCATATGCTCTGGTACGCGCCATTCTACGGCTGGATGCTGCTGGTCTCGGGCTGGGCGAAGCGCGTGGCATTTCTATGGGCTGCCTTGCCACCCTTTGCGATCTGCGTGGTCGAGAAGTTCGCCTTCAAGACTTCGCATTTTGCCAACCTGCTGCTCTATCGCCTGAATGGCCCGCAAAATTTCGACCTCACGACCGCGCACGGCAACCAGGTCATCCCGCTGACGCAACTGGCTCTATTGAAATTTCTGAGCACGCCGGGCCTGTGGACCGGGCTTGCACTGGCGGCGGTGTTCCTGTTCGCGGCAGCCTGGCAGCGCCGCTATCGAGGACCGATTTGATTTACACGCAAGAGGCATTCCACTTTCCCATAAGGAATAAAAGATGAAGCAAGATTGGCAAGCTTCGGCAACAAACTTTAACTCGATGTTCAGGAGGACTCATGGAACCCGTTATCGGCATCAACAGCTCAGTAAATGAATGTACTTCTATCTCAACCAGCGCCCCGATCTGGCAGGATGTGCTGGCCCAGGCGATAACCGGCGAACTGCTGGCCGCAATGAATTACACGTCTTTATCGGAGATCTGTGACGATCCCGCAGAGGTCGCCGATGCACTGGAGCATGCGGAAGGTGAACGCGGGCATGCGGCTGCGTTCACTGCGGAGGGCCGCAAGATCGGAGTGAACGTCTCCCATAACGTCGAGGGGATGCATTGGAAGCGGCTGCGTGAAGCCTTCCTGCGGTGCATCGCCGACCGCGATTTTATCGGCTGCCTGATCGTTCAGGAGATCATGCTGGAATCTTTCGCTGTGGCCAGCTACGCCCGCGTGGCGAAGGTCGGGCCAGGGAGTCTGGGCAAAACCTTTGCCCGCATCGCAGCCGAGGAAGAAGAGCACGTGGATCACGCCCTGGCGATTCTCAGAGCGGAGCGCGCCCTGGACGCGCAGCGTTTCGATGACAAGGTATACCGGCTGCATCTGGATGTGATGACCACGCTGGCCAGGATGCTGGCCAAGGAGTGCAAGGATGGGCATTGCGAAGTATGCCATGGCAGTTGCGTGAAGCCATCGCTGTTTCAGGTCAGCTTGTCAGCAGCCCAGTTGCGCGGAGCGTCATTGCAGCAATATCTGAAGACGCTCGACATGCTGGGACTGCCCGGGGAGGTAACACTCGCATGGGTGACTCAGTTGCCAGTCTAGCTCGGCGTGGGCGAACGATCGAGGATGTTGATTTTGCCCTGATCGGGCATCAGGAGAGCTGGAGAGCGGCTTCCGACGTACTCGCTGTATTGCGCGGGCCGGAGCATACGCCTCTGCCCGACGATGAGATCAAAGACATTCTTCCATGGATTCCGCCCAGGACGGTCTGTCACGTCGAAGCTGGATCGATCGCGCATGCAAAGGCCGGAGGAGTTAAGGCGCGCGGTGTCTATATTGACTCCTTCATTCCTCCCGACCATCTGGATGACGCGTACATTCACGAGAACCTTGGCCGAATTCGAAGGGCGGCGGCCTGCGCGGTCAATGCGGGCGCCAGGATCGTGAGCCTGGGCGGGTTCAGCTCCATTCTGATCGAGGGGCGCTTCGATCAGCTTCCGGAAAGACGCGATACCGTCTTTACGACAGGCAATACCTTGACGGTTGCTTTCATCGTTCAGGGAATCAGGAAGATGTGCGCGCTGCAGCGCCGGGAGCTTCAAAAGTCAACGCTGCTCATCGTAGGAGCGACGGGAGATGTGGGTTCCGGCTGCGCCCGCTGTTTAGCGCCTGGGGTAAAGCGCGTTCTGCTCAGCGCACGCAACCTGGAGCGGCTGCGCAGGCTCGCCAGCGAGCTCGAGGCCGGCGGAGTCGAGGTGGAGATCGCGACCGATCTTCAGCAATTCTCGGCGGCGGCTGACATTGTGATCTGCGCAGCGAGTCTGCCAACTTCTTCGCTGCTATTGGGCCAGCTCGCTCCTGACGCAATCGTTTGCGATGCGGGCTACCCGAAGAACCTGTCTCCGAGCACCCACATGCCGCGAGCCAAAGTCTTCTACGGAGGTCTGGGACAGATCACGGGCGGCTTAAGTTTCACGCCCGATTTTCGAGGAGTTTTGAACCGCCATCCGTTTCCCGATGTGGTCCACGGATGTCTGCTGGAAGGCATGGCCCTCGCCCTGGAGGGCCGCTGCGAGCCCTTCTCACAGGGAAGAGGATTCATCACCCGGGAGCGGGTCGAGGAGATTGAAACCATTGCCGCACGGCATGGGATCTATCTTGCACCGGTTTACAACGCCGATGGTCCAATCGAAGGCGCGCTCGGTTGCCTGACGGAATGGCCAGCAGGATTGACTGCGGGGGCGCCAGACCATGTCGAACGAACTCGCCCCGACTTGCGCCCGCGGGCGTTCTGATTGCGTAGATATTTTTCTGATTACGTGCATTTTTAACCGTTCTAGTTTTGGCAGGAGGACACAATGATTCGAGAACGATTGCTCAAGGCCGTATTGGTGCTTGTGGGGGTGCTCTTTTTGGCGGCTGTTTACCCGCTGTGGAGATGGCAGCCGAATCAGACAATCGAGCCGATGCTCGGCGGCATCTATGCTGGACTGGGAATTTTTCTGCTGCTTGCGTCACGGAACAGGTTCGTGAATCGCGGCTTGATCGCCTTCACGGCGTGGTCGAGCGTTGCTCATGCGGCCATCATGACGCTGCATTTCCACTTGTTATGTTCAATGTAGTATCGATATAGCTTTGATCTGTGGAAATCTGCCGCAGGGTTTTGCTTGACAACTGGCAACATGAACTTGAAACTTGAAACTTGCCTCTCGATTCTGAAACCCGCCGCCAGCTCAACGCCCGCATGGAGTACTATCGCGACCTGGGGATCTACGATCTCTACCGCCGCGCGGTGGAAATTCCACCGGCCATAGAAGAACATCAGGCAGCAAACTCTGAAACCATTCCCACAACTATGAGCAAGAAAATTGCGAGTTTAGATTTGCCCATCTTCTCCACCGATCCGTCATCCGACGCCGGCCGTTTGGCCGCCATCGATGTAGAAAACAGGCCGGCGGCGCTTCATGGCATCCGCGAGGTCATTGGTGACTGCAAGCGCTGCAAGCTGCACAAGCAAGGCCGCAAGCAGATTGTCTTTGGCGTGGGCAATCCCAATGCCGAGCTGATGTTTGTGGGCGAGGCCCCGGGGGCCGACGAAGACCAGCAGGGCGAGCCCTTCGTAGGGCGCGCCGGCCAGTTGCTCAACAACATGATTACGGCAATGGGGCTAAAGCGTGAAGACGTTTATATCGCCAACGTGATCAAATGCCGTCCGCCGGGCAACCGCACCCCTGAGCGCGACGAGTGCGAGACCTGTTCGCCCTTCCTGATGCGGCAGATTGACGTCATCCGGCCCAAGGTCATTGTCGCCCTGGGCGCGGTCGCTGCCAAAAATCTGCTGGGCTTGAACGATTCCATGGCCAACCTGCGTGGACGCTTCTACGACTTCCGTGGCACAAGATTAGCAGTGACCTATCATCCGGCGTTTCTGCTGCGCGATCCCCGCCAGAAATCAGAGGCCTGGAAAGATCTCAAGATGGTCATGAAGGCGATGGGCCTGGCGGTGCCTAAATCGAAGGAATAGAAGCAGTTGCCAGCAGCCAGTTGCCAGTGAAAACCAAGAAACTTAACCGCAGAGGACGCGGAGGGACGCAGAGGCATTGCGAACAATGCTCGGGCTACACTCTTTACTACAGCCCAAATTCTACTCACCGCAGTCAGGCTTCCGGTTCATTGATAAACTGCTTTTAAATCCGCGCAATCCGTGAAATCCGCGGTGAGCAGCTTTGGCTGAGTGCTGGGTGCTAGGTAAATGCTGAGTGCTAAATTTTGCGATGTCGCAGTTCCCCTGCCGCTGGAAGGCGTGTTCACCTATCGCACCGGCAGCAACGGAATTGAGCCGGTTGTCGGTGGACGCGTTCTTGTCCCCTTTCGTAACGAGCGGCTGGCCGGGGTCGTTACCAAACTTCACGACACGCCGCCAAGTGTTGAAACCAAAGTAGTCATTAATGTCCTCGACCAGCAGCCGATGCTTGATGCTGACCTGCTCCGGCTGGGTGAGTGGATCTCGCAATACTATCTTGCTCCCATCGGCGAGGTGCTGCGCAGCATGTTGCCTCTGGCCGCCGATGTCAAGCGGGTCCATTTCTATCGCATTACCGATTTGGGCAGGGAAGTCCTGTTCAAGTCAGCGACTGCCGGTTCATCGTTGCGCGCGAAGAAAACACACGAAGAACAAATGGAAGAGCTGCGCGTGCTCGATTATCTCGCCAACCGCGACAGCGCGAGCCAGGGCTCATTGCGTGCTGCTATCGGCGGGTCACGCAGCGTTCTCGCCAGCCTGCTGCGAAAAAAATGGATTATCCGCGAAGATGCTTCTTCCATCCGCGACAGCCGCCGCCTGCAAAAGGTTGCCACCCTGAAACCGCAACCCATTGTCAGGGCCACGCCACAACAGAAAAAAATTATCGAAGCGCTGGAGCAAAATGGCGGGCGTATGCCGCTCGAAGACCTTTGGTCCGCCGGCGCCTCTCGCAGCGCCCTGCAAACGCTGGTTAAAAATGGCGTGGTGGAGATCAGCGAAGAGCCCATTGCTTTTCAGTTATCGCAATTCAAGACCAGATCCTCGCGCGATTTTGAATTGAACTCGGAGCAGCGCCTCGCCCGCGAAAAAATTCTTCAGAGCATTGCCGCGCGGCAGTTCAAAGTCGCGCTGCTGCACGGCGTTACCGGTTCGGGAAAGACAGCGGTCTACCTTTCCGCCATGCAATCGGTCTTGAGCGAAGGCCGCTCTGCGATCTTGCTGGTTCCCGAGATCGGTCTCACGCCGGCAGCCGCCGCCAACCTGCACAATCTTTTCGGAGACGAAGTTGCCATCCTGCATTCGGCGCTGCTGCCCGACGAGCGCGCCGAGCAATGGCGGCGCATTCGCGCGGGCGACGCCCGCATTATCGTTGGTACACGTTCGGCGGTGTTCGCTCCGGTCCGCGATCTGGCGCTGATCGTGGTCGATGAGGAGCATGATTCCTCCTACAAACAGGAAGAGACCCCGCGCTATCACGGACGCGATGTTGCCGTCATGCGCGGCAAGCTGGCCGGCGCGGCCGTGGTGCTGGCTTCGGCGACGCCGTCGCTTGAGTCTTATCACAACGCTCAGCAGGGAAGATATGAGCTGATCGAGCTGCGGCAGCGGGTAGAGCAGCGTCCGCTGCCGGAGGTCGAAATCGTGGATATGCGCGCCGAATTCAACGAGACCGGCGAAGACAGAATCTTTTCCCGCCAGCTTGCGCAAGAGGTACGCGAGCGCCTGGAGCGTAACGAGCAGGCCATGATCCTGCTGAACCGGCGCGGATACTCCCCTGTCGTCCTCTGCCGCGCCTGCGGTGAAACCGTGCAGTGCCGCAATTGCGCCATCGCCCTCACGCATCATAAGCGCGCCAACACGCTTATCTGCCATTATTGCGGATACCGGCAGGGGGTCCCCAGGCTTTGCCCCAAGTGCAACAGCGAGCACATTTTCTTTTTAGGAACAGGTTCGGAAAAACTGGAAGAGCGCCTGCACCAGGAGTTCCCCCGTGCGCGCATTGGCCGGCTGGATCGCGATACTGTTCGCCGGCGCGAGGACTTCGAGCGCGTCCTCAGCGCCTTTGATGCCGGTGAGCTCGACCTGCTCGTAGGCACGCAGATGATCGCCAAGGGACACGACGTCCACGGCGTAACGCTGGTCGGCGTCGTAGGGGCCGACTTTGCCCTTGGCTTCCCTGACTTCCGCGCAGCCGAGCGCACCTTCCAGTTGCTGACCCAGGTTGCCGGACGAGCCGGGCGCGGCAATCTGCCCGGAAAAGTCATCCTGCAAACATACTTTCCCGATCACTACGCAATCCAATATGCCGCCAAACACGATTACGACGCTTTTTGTGAAAAAGAGATGCGCTTCCGCAAATGGATGAACTATCCGCCCTTCACCACGGTTGCCAACCTGGTGGTGCGCAGCAATCAACTCGAGCGCGCCCTGCAATACTCCGGCCAACTGGGGGAATGGTTTGAGAAAAATAAGAGCAAAGGGCTGCGGGTCATGGGTCCGGCGGCGGCGCCCATCGTGCGCCTGAAGCGCGACTACCGCTACCACTTCGTGCTCAAGTCAGAGAGCCGGGAGCGGCTGAATGGAACCCTGCGGGCAATGCTGAAGCACGCCGCCGAGCGTAAGATTCCGCGCAGCAATTTGATCGTAGACGTAGATGCGGTCAGTTTGCTCTAACAACAGTTTCAAGTTTCTAGTTTCAAGTTTCGAGTAACGGCGGGTATCCCCATTACCTTGCTCCAACTGAGAACGAAGACCTGAGAACCGAGAACTGCTGTCCGCTATCGCAGCCATCCTCGCACGGCATCCACCCCCTGCCGGACCTTGTGCCAGTCAATAGTCTTTCCCGGGAAAGGCGCTGGCATGAAGGTTAGCGCGAACATCAGGAGGGCGCAGACGGCCAGCCATTTTCGTTCACGGCTGAGGCCGGGGGATTGGGGAACGGAGGGATGGTATCCGCCGAAGACCAGCAACATGCCAAACCAAACTAACCAGCCGACCCACAACCACAGACCCATGGCCAGCACAGCGACGGTAAGAATGCGGGTGACATGGCGGTGCGCGCGCGGCCAGAGCGCGTAAAAAATATGTCCGCCGTCGAGCTGGCCTCCGGGGAGCAGGTTCAGCGCGGTAGCGAACATTCCCACCCAGGCCGCCACGGCTACGGGATGAAGATAAATCGAGCTCATCGGCCAGCGAATGCCTTCGCCCATGCGGACCAGATGGAAAATCGCAGGATACCCCAGCGGGAATTCCGTCGCTTTCACCAGGGTAGGATCAATCTTCGAGATTGCCAGGCCGGCAACCAGGGCAGGCAGAGCGACCAGGAATCCGGCGATCGGGCCGGCGATGCCGATATCGAACAAAGCGGCGCGGGAGGGAAAGGGAGAGCGGATGCGGATAAAGGCCCCCAGCGTTCCAATCAAAGTCGGGGCAGGGATGAAATAGGGCAGCGTGGCTTGCACACCGTAGCGCCGGCAGGCCACGAAGTGCCCCATCTCATGGGAAAACAAAATGAGCATGAGCGTGGCCGAGAAAGGCAGGCCCAGCAGCAGTCGCGAAGGCTGCTCCCAAATCCATGCCAAAGGCAGAATGCCATGGGAAAAGGTAAACATGGGCTGGTTGTTGATGAAGTCGCTCTGTAACTGAGCTCCCGTCAGCAGGGTGGTGAAAATGGTGGCCAGCAACAGCCCTGTTGCCCGCCAGTAGTGCTGTTTTGCTGTGGGTACCTCATCGGCTGGTTCATCGATGTGTTCTGAAAGCCGGTTTCCATTGGGTGAGGCAATCTGCAATGGATCGGAGGGGGACGCCATAAAATCAGAATAATTGATAGATGCGGAGCGGGGGGAACGAATCTGGGCTGCGCCGTTCTGCCTGGCCGGCCGGGGAACCCGGATTCAGGCCGAGCGCAGGGCAGCATCTAGTCGATGGATTGCAGCTCCTTGCCCGGCTTAAAACGTACCGCCTTGCCGGGTGGGATGCTGACCTCGGCACCGGTCTTGGGGTTGCGTCCAATACCGGTCTTGCGCGGACGCACGTTGAACACCCCGAAGCCGCGCAGCTCAATGCGGTCAGCACGGGCCAGGGCTCGCTTCATGCTTTCGAAGACGGTTTCCACAGCCTGCTCGGCTTTGGTCTTGGTGATGCCTGTTTTAGTGACAACTTCGTTAATAATATCGAGCTTGATCACGAGCGGCTCCGGATGTACGGGAATTACCCTGAACTGCGGATAGTAAAAAGCATGGCCGCAATTGTCAAATCATTTTCACAAGGCCAGCATGCCGAGCGCCTGCCCTAATTTGGGTTGGCAAAGCTGCGATGTCGGATTCCCCCATGAATTTACTGGTTGCACCTGCGTTTGTGCAGTCCTACAGACTTTTGATGGTATCCTCAAACGTACAATAACTGCTGGCATGCGGCGCAATGGATAGATCTGAGGAAGAATATTTGCTCGATCTCTGGAAAGATAATATTTGTCCGTATTGCGGAAATGATATACCCGAAGGAAAGCGAGTAGGCAGTGGTCAGAAGCGAAAGGGAGGTTTTTGCAGCTTGGATTGCTACGCCCGATATTACGAATTAGAACTGGCCCGCCGATCTCGTCATATTTCGGAAATTGCGCGCCGTCACCGGGAGTCCTGATAATGTCTACTCTAGATGTCAACCGTGAGCTCATTTCGCTTCCTGAATTGGAAGGCGAAGCCGCCGGCACATATACGACGGGGATTTTGCCCTCGCAAGAGATTAAAGAGCTAATCGCCAAAGGCCAAATTTTCTCGCCCACTGAAATCACCGACGCCCAGATTCAGCCCGCCAGCCTCGACCTCAGACTTGGAGACATTGCCCATCGCGTCCAAGCAAGTTTTCTGCCACGGCAGGGTGCGACAGTGGAACAGAGAATTCAAGAATTGAGAATGACCCGGGTGGACCTCACCGGAGCGGCGGTGCTTGAGAAAGGTTGCGTTTACATTGTTCCGCTCATGGAAGAACTCAATCTCCCTAAAGACATCTGGGCCAGGGCCAATCCCAAAAGTACTACCGGCCGCCTCGACATCTTTACCCGGCTTATTACCGACCATGGCATAGAATTTGAGCATGTGCCACCAGGGTATAAAGGCAAGTTGTATGCTGAAATAGTTTCACGCACCTTCACCGTTCATGTACGTGCGGGCATGCGGCTGAGCCAGCTCCGCTTTGTACGCGGCAATCCAAAACCCTCAGATAATGCAATGAGCGTCTTGCACCAGGACGAGCCACTCGTTTATTGGGATGAAGACAACCCGGCCAAGGCCCAAATCAACCGGGGCCTTCTGATCTCGGTAAATTTGCAGGCCAAAGATGCTTCAGAGGCAATTGCATATAAGGCGAAGAAAAACGCGCCATCAGTAGATCTGGGGAAAATCAATCACTATCCCCCTGAAGAATTCTGGGAAATAAAGTATCAGACCGGCAGGAAAGGATTAGTTCTTGACCCCGGCGACTTCTATATCCTTGCATCGAAAGAACGGATTAGCGTTCCTGCTCAATGGGCGGCGGAGATGGGGTCCATTGACCCATCCATAGGCGAGTTCCGGATTCATTATGCCGGTTTTTTTGATCCCGGCTTCGGTTATGGCTCCGGCGACATCAAGGGCACGCGAGCGGTCCTGGAAGTTAGAGCCCACGATGTTCCATTCCTCATCGAAGACGGCCAGATCGTGGGACGACTGACATATATGCGCCTACTCTCCCGCCCTGACAAGATTTATGGCACCGATATCGGTTCTTCTTACCAGCGACAGGCTCTGACCTTGAGCAAGCAATTCAAGAAATCCTAGAGCAATAGTCTTCTACCAGCAAAGAAGCCAGGGCTGAAGCCCGAAACTCTACGAGCCTTACCCCGGCTTAAAAGCCGGGGCTCCCACCGTAAGTGTCCCGCGAAATTATTTTCATTAAAGTACAGATTTTTTAAGGGGCAACTGGCAACCGGGAACTGATAACTGCTTTACCGTTTGCTTTCAGATTCTTTAAAAAGATATTTGATGCTGGGTTTGTAGATCAGCAGGTTGGGAAGCGAGCCGGTGCGGTTGATCTTAAGACAGTTTCTGTCGTACCACTCGATGACACCGCGAATTTCCTCACCATCGTTGAGCACGATCACCATGGGCGTCTTGGTCTGGATTTGCTTCTGATAATAGAAGTTTTCCGCGTGGGTCTGTTCCGGCGGGGCAGATTTCTTGATGGAGGCGGATGGCCGCTCTGCCCGCTCCGGCATTCCCGGATTGCGTTCAGCCGACTCGGCGCTCCGTGGGGGCCGGGACGCAGGCCGCTCAGCCCGGCTGGGCAAAGACGGACGGATGAGCTTGCGGTTGGTAAAGCCCTCGTGCTCCGCAACGGTATCGGAAGCCGCGCTTGCGGGTACGGCGGGCTCGGGAGGCTTCTTTTCCTGGGCACGCGCTACGGCAGCAGAGGAGTCAAGTGTGTCTTTCATGGTCTTTTCCGGCCAAAGGTATCCAATAGTGAAATTGGGAGGTGATGGCATAAAAATACCACAGCAGGCCGGTACTTACCACCTTACTTTTTAAGATGCGCGACAAATTTATTGATAGCCATTTTGCACGCAAAGTGATATTACTAGCTCCCAAATCAGCTTTATCTCCTAAACTTTGTCTGCTGGGCGCCACAGGCCTTGATCCTATTGGAGCGATGTGTGTCCTGAGACAAGTGAAGGGACATGACACGAAAACCAACTCCGCTGCACTAAACACGACGGAGAGAAAGAACCTCTAGGGGGCGCTATGTACTGCAATTCAAAATTCTTGCTTTGGGGCCTGGGCATCCTGCTCTTGCTGGCCTCGCCCATGGCTTTTGCGGCAACGCAGAATGCGGTTGTCTACGGCACGGTCTACGATGCAGCCGGCAATCCGCTTTCGGGGGTCGATGTAACCCTGGAAAACCCGGCGATCGGCTTTACGCGTAACGCCACCACCGGCTCCGATGGTTCCTATACATTCGCGGAAGTGCCTCCCGCCGAAAATTACAAATTGAGCGCCAGCCAGGCAGGCAAGAAGATTGACCTACGCTCGGGAATCACGGTCAACGTCGGCGATGAGCGCGTCATCCTGCCTCCGTTGAAAGAGCAGCCGGTGGCCACCAACCAGCCGGTGGAGACAAAACTGGAAGCCCCCGCGGTCACCAATGAAACCGTCAGCACCACGATCAGCGGCGTCATTACCGGAGATCAACTGCGTTCGCTGCCCGTGGCCGTGAACAGAAACTTCCTGGGCCTGGGATTGATTCCTCCCAACACACACGACGTGGAGCAGGGCTCCAGCCTGGCCGGAGCGTCTTTCAGCATCTCCGGTAACCGGCCCTCCAGCAACAGCTTCCTGCTCGATGGCGCCGATAACGTAGCCTCCAGCAGCAATCAGGCTGTGCCCTTCCAGGTGAACGACTCGGTGCAGGAGTTCCGCGTCATCTCCGGAACGGCCAATGCCGAATACGGACGCAATCTCGGAGGCACGGTGAACGTAGTGACCAAACGTGGAGGCAACGCCTTCCATGGCAATGCGTTCGGTTACTTCAACAATGATGCGCTCAACTCCAGCAGTCCGCTCTCGGTATACAACGGCACCACGTTTGACAAGGCTGCCGCCTATGCCGGACCCGTGAATTCAACCTTCACCGGCTTTGCGCCCCTGACCTACAACGATTACGTGGCCAGCGCGGCGAACAGCAAGTTCTGCACCAATTCAATCAGCCTGGCAGCCGGTCCGGGTCTGGGGCCCTGCGCCGCCACGCCCGGACTTTTTGGCAAGAACACGTTTTTCGATCCGGCCAGCATACTGAAGGCCAACGACAGCCATAAGATTCCCTTTGACTCCAAGCAGTTCGGGCTGAACATGGGCGGGCCCTTCAGCAAAGACAAGTGGTTTGGCTTTGGCAGCTATGAAGGCACCTTGATTAAGAACCCTAATCCGGTTTTCGAGCGCGTCCCCTCCGCCTTTGACCGCACCTATGCGCCATTTGGAGCGGTGAATTTCGCTCCTACCAATCCCAGCTATGTGCTTGACCAGAAAATTCTGGGGCTTTTTCCAGCCTCAAATGTGGTGGGAGTTCCCGGAGCGCTGGAATTCTTCCGCGGGCAGGCGCCCAACTATACGCATGTGCACAATGGGCTGGGCCGCACCGATTACATTCAATCGGATAAGACAAGCTGGTCGGCGCGCTATGCCATGCAGTTTCTCAACGAACTCCACGACGACTCGCTGCCTTCAAGCCCAAGCTATGCCGGCAACGGCGCGTTTCGCGATGTTCTGAACCAGAACCTGAATCTTTCCTACACCCACACATTTACCTCAGCCTGGATCACGGAGGCGCGCGTAGGCTTTAATCGCTTCCGCGTGAATGAGACCCCGCAGGACCAAAACCTCGATGCCCGTACCCTGGGTTTGCCCGGCGCGGGCCTGCCTACGGTTTTGTTGAACGGAATCGATCCGCAATATAGCGGAGCGACCCCCGGCAAGGCGGGGGCAATTGCCAGTTGGTCCGATTTCTTTACCGGCGCCAACGCCGCTTTCTTTGCCGCCGAGCAGTTTCCCACCCTGGATTACCTGTTCCCCTTCGCCCGCCTGGGCGCACCCCTGGGCGCGCCTACGCACCGCCGCGATACCACGTTGTTCTTCGCCGACAACACATCCTGGACGCACGGCAAGCACTCGATCAAGTTCGGCGGGGAGATTCGCAACCTGAGTAACGAATATACCGATGCCTCTTTCGCCCGCGGCTTCATGTATTCCTCAAACATCGGCGAATTCACCAGTGACAGCGAAGGCTGTAATCAGGAGTGCGCCGCCAACCGCGGAGCAACCAACGCCTTTGCCGCCCCCAGCTTTGATTTCTATCAGCAGCAGCAAACCGCCTTTGCCACGCGCCTGCATTCCTGGGCCTTTGGCGGGTTCCTGCAGGATGCCTGGCACATTCACTCGCGCGTGACCCTGAACCTGGGCGTACGCTACGAATATTTTGGTCGTCCCGAGGATGCGCACGACCAGCTTTGGAACTTTGATCCGGTCGCCAACGGCCTGGTGCAGGAAAACCACTCCAACGTTGTCGATCCGTGGGGACAGCCCTGCAATTCATTGCCCTCGTATGACGCGCTTTCCGCCGGAGTGACTACCGCTCCCAACATTAACCGGGTGTGGACGTGCAACAGCACCTCAAGCGGCGTGTTCAACCAGATTACCCGCGCGGACCGAAACAACTTTGCCCCGCGCGCCGGCCTGGCCTGGGATGTTTTTGGCACCGGCCGCACCGTGTTCCGCGTGGGTGGAGGCATGTTCTATGACCAGCTTCCGGCCAGCTATACCGATCAGTTGATGTACAACCGCCCGGTCACTTTTGCCAATGGCAATGCGTTGTTTGGCGTGGTGCGCGATATCCGAGGGAAGAAATTCTGTCCGGCGAACAACTTTACCACCTGCGGAGTGGGAAGCGCGGTGGTCAATCCCGCGGTACTGAACTCGCTTTCGCGCGATGGCATAAACCCCTACAGTTTTTATGCCAGCGCGGCCGAGCCATTTGCCATTTACGCGCGTGACACCCGCCACACGGCAACGCCCTACTCGATGCAGCTGAGCGCCTCAATCCAGCAGCAGATCAGCAACAAGCTGACCACAGAAATTGGCTATATCGGCGACCTGGCGCGCAAGCTGCCGGTTATCTACAACCAGAATTTTGGGAATGAGTTCAACCTGTTCAACGGTACGGCGGGAAACACGACCTTCTTCCCTATCTTCACCATGACCAATGAGGGCAGCTCCAGCTATCACTCCGGGTACTTCCGGGTGCGCGCGGCGGAGTGGCACGGCCTGCACCTGAACGGCACATACGTATTCTCCAAGGCGATCGACAATGCTTCGAGCAGCACCTTCAATACGCTGCCGCTCAGCCTGTCGAACCTTTCGATTGGTTACGGGGTGTTTGGTTCAGACAATCCGACGGCGCAATGCGTTTTCTTTGGAGTATTCTGCACCATCGGCGGCGAGCGGGTTCCGCTGACCATCCCCACCATCAACTTCAACCCCAGCGCGGTCACGACCACCGGAGCAGGGCAGCCGCAGGTGACTCCTTACCTGCTGCCCCAGAGCCCGGGCAACTTCATGCGTAACGACCGTGGACCTTCGGATTTCAACTCCACCCACCGCGGTGTGATCGACTACACCTGGGACATTCCTTCACTGCATAAGAGCGTCTGGATGGGTGACTGGCAACTCAGCGGCGTCTTCACGGCGCAGTCCGGCCAGCCGTTTACCATCTTTGCCGGACCTATAGCGGGTGAGCTGAACCAGCGCGTCAACGTGCTCGGGCCGGTGCAGGTAACTAATAACCCTAACGGCGCTATCAGTGTCGCCAATCTGCAGCTTGCTTCGCAGTCGGCGCTTTGCGCGGGGCCTTACCCGAACGCGACTGGAACTCCGGGCTTCCAGGGCAACGTCTTCCAGCCCCTGGCGGGAACGCCGTGCACCGGAAACTCCAGCCGCAATGCCTTTACCGGGCCCAACTATATCAACACGAACTTTGCCGTTCAGAAGGGGTTTCATCTCGGATCAGAAACCAGGATGCTTATTTTCCGCACCGAGTTCTACAACCTGTTTGACCGCGCCAACTACTTCAACCCCATCAGCACCTACAGCACCGATGGCGTGACCGTGAATCCCGATTTCGGCAAGATCAAGTCTGCCCACGAGCCGCGGGAAATTCAGTTTGCCATACGGTTGACGTGGTAGGTTGAAGAGCTGACAGAATAAAAGGGCCTTCTCTTACGGAGAAGGCCTTTTTGAATGGTGCGACTAGACCTGTTTAGTTTTTTGTGTAAGGAAACAGGACAAGCAAAAACAGAATCTGGAGATGCACGCAAAAACCTAGGTCCCTCCGCTCCGCCGCTTTGGTCTGAAGGGCTTCGCAGCCAAAAGCAGGCTGCTACGCCCTCGCAAAAAGTCCGCGCAGGACAGCGCGAACTTTTTGTTCACCCACGCGGCTCCGGTCGGGATGACAAAAGCTATAGAACCCTACAGAAATAACTAAAACGGTATGGGGAATCGTGTCATCGGCTGTTCCGGGCGAACGCTATCTCCTGATTGCTATCTCTTCGCCGTAAAATAGCCTTTTCTTGCCCTGACCATCAATCTCTTATTCGCAGGAATGATTTGGATAGAGCGAAACTGACCATTGGGAATGAAATCGTCAGGTTTGTAGGAAATTGAATACTGACTCCGGAGTTCGCTCTGGATTTGACTGAGATCGTCAGAGATTTCCGAAACCTTATAAGGATAGAATGCGCGGCCCCCGGTGGCGTCAGCCAGGGCCTGAAGATTGTGGTCGCCGCTATCCTGAATGTTGTTCAGGTTGGTGCTGATGGTGTAAATAATTACCTCAGCGCGCTGCGCCATTTCAACAGCTTCCTGCCGCAGAACCCGGCTCTGGTTGTCATCGCCATCCGACAACAGAATGATTGCCCTCCGCACCGGCGTATTGTTCTCTTCTTTCATCATCTTATCCCGGCAGGCGTAGTAAACGGCGTCCCACATAGCAGTGCCGCCCCCCGGGCGAATGACCTGGATGCCGGTGTTGAGCTTGTCAGGGTCGCTGGTGAAGTCCTGGGTCACCTCTGGAACCTCATCAAATGCCAGAACGAAGGCTTTGTCGGATTGCGGCCGGATGATTTTCCGCAAGAACTGCCCGGTTGCCTGTTGCTCGAACAGGAAGCGCTCACGGATGGAATTGCTGTTGTCAAATAGCAGCCCTACCCGCAAAGGCAGATCGGTCTGTGATTCAAAACCCACGATTTCTTTGGGAGGCAGGTTGTTGTCCAGGAGCTTGAATTGGTCTTGCTTCAAGTCTTTTACAAACTCGCCGCGCTTATCGGTGACCGTAAAGATCACCTGAACCAGGTCCACGAGCTTGCTGTACGTCTCTGCGGGCTTGGGGGTATCAGCGGGCAACATGCTGCTTTCGTACGGCAGCGCGGAGACCGGAGCAGCCTGGCCCGTGGAACCGAGCAGCACTCCGGACAAAAGTAAGAGAGAAAACCTCATTCGCGCCATTTTAGCCGCTCACTTTTCGCTTACCCATCTTAACCACCAGCTAAGATTACTGTTCCAGCGAAACAGCGAAAGCATCGAGCGAGAGCGAGCGCAACAGGTTGCGGCGCATGCCGCTTTCGACCTCGCTGAGTCGGCGGCTGGCGCTCTCGATCCAGCGAAAGGGAAGCGCCCTGGCCATCCGTTCCAGCTCTCCTGCAATATCGAGGTTCCTGACCAGCTCAGGCGTGCCTGATTGCAGATACATTAAGTCTTCCAGAAGCGAATGCATTGTCCTGAGAAGCTGTGTGGTTTTTTCCTTGCCTTCCGAACCCGCTCGGTAAGCTTCCGTGACTTTGAATAGCGAGGAGTGATCTTCGGTCTTGGCGGCATGTAAGAGGGTGAGAGCGTCGGCGCGCGCCGCCAGATATGCGGCCAAGTCAAAAGATTGTGCCTTACCATATGCGCCCTCGGAAAGCCTGGCCACCAGGCTGCGCTGTTTGGCGCCGAGCGCCGGCTGGCGTTTGGCGATCAGCGACTCCAGTTGCTCTACGCTCAAAGGAGCGAGTGTGAGCTGGATGGCGCGCGAACGAATGGTGGGCAGCAACTCGCCGGCGTTGGTGGTGAGCAGAAAAATGGTGGCAAACTCCGGCGGCTCTTCCAGGACCTTGAGCAATGCGTTGGCCGCCTCTTTCATGAAGGCGGAATTGGTGAAGATGTAAACCCGGCGGCTGCCACTGGAAGGGCGAAAATAAATTGTCTCAGTGACGCGGCGAACCTGGTCCACTTTGATCATGAGCTGCGGCGGATCTGGGGGAATCACCAGCACGTCAGGATGAGTCTGTATGAAAATGCGGGTTTCTTTCTTGTCGGTCTCGCGCAGGGCCTCGCGCGCCTCCACGGCTTCGGCGCGGCGGGCTTCCAAAGCGTCGGCCTCGGCAATGCGCTGGCAATTGGCGCAGATGCCACAGAAATCAGGCAAGCTCCCAGGTGGAGGTTGCAGACAGTTCATCGTCTTGGCAATCATCTGTGCCAGGGTGTACTTGCCCGCGCCCTCGGCCCCGGCAATGATGACGGCATGCGGAAAGCGGTCATGCGCCAGCATCTGGCGGATGTTGGCGATGGCACTCTCGTTTCCGATGAAATCGCTAAAGCTCATATAAGAAAGTACTCGGTACTCAGTTCAAAATCTTAAACCACAAAGGACACGAAGGTACACAAAGGCAAAATTTACGGGAGCAGAGCTTTTTTTATGGTTTCTTTGCGGGCAAGCCTAGCCTCGTTTCCACTACCTGCACAATCTCGCTGTGGACTGATTCGATGGAACCCCGGGCGTCAATTATGACGACGCGTTCTGGTTCCCGCCGGGCAATCTCGTGGTAGGTGCTGTGTACGCGTTCGAAGAAGGCCTGGTTCTCGCGCTCGAAACGGCCTTCATCGTGGGTCCGGTTTTGTTCCCGGGCTTTGGTTTTTCCGTGCGCGCCCCTGGCTTTAGCTTTTTCCTCGCTTTGGGCAAAATTGCGGCGGCGCGCCCGGGCCACACTGCCGGCTACATCAGAATCCATCAGGATGGTCAGATCCGGCTGCAGGCCATTGCAAAGGAAGCGATGCAGCGCCAGCACAGGCTCAGAGCCCAATTGGCGTCCGCCGCCCTGGTAGGCTTCGCTGGAGTCGGTGAAGCGGTCGCAGAGCACAACCCTGCCGGCGCCGATTGCGGGAAGAATTACCGCATGGACGTGCTGGGCGCGGGCGGCAAACATCAGCGCGAGTTCAGCGTAGGCGTCAAGGCCGGTGGTGCGTGAATCCAGCAAAATCGTTCGGACGCGGTCGCCCAGGGCAGTGCCTCCCGGCTCGCGAGTCGAAAGCACATCCAATTTGCGTTGACGCAGGCGTACTGCCAGTTTTTCCAGTTGGGTGCTCTTGCCACAGCCGTCGAGGCCCTCAAAGGTAATGAATTTTCCCTGTCCTGCAGCGGCCATGACAAGCATGATAGCAGGAGGAACTATCTGGTCAGGACGAACAGGTGCGACTTGAGAACGGCCTTCTAGGCAATTTTCCGGTCAGATTTGGGCTTTTCTTTGCGCCGGTCTTCCCGACCGGGTTCAATGTCTTCTCCATAAATCGAAACGATGGGTTGGCGTTTCTGGAACTCCGCTTTTACGGTTTCTTCCACCTCGTCATCCTGCATCACGACGGCTTTATGGGCATCCACAGGAGAGGCGGGTTGCAGGGAGCGAGGATAGATTCTCATCTTTTGCCGCAAGTGCCGCTCCAGACTTCGTCCGGACCGGCGGGCGCGCTCCAGTACGCGATGGGCGGCTTCTTTGCTTTGTTCTTTCGCATTACGTAGTTGATCGATTAGTTTCATTAGGAGTGCTCTCCACACGCACACGACATAGAACGTCTCATGCAATTAAGATGCGGCGCAAGCGCTATGGGAAACTGCTGGCCAGAGCTGGAATTAGGTCATTGAGCCATTTAGAACCTTCCGTATTCTTTCGTCCTCAAAGCGCTGATTTTCCTTAGGAGCGTGAAATCTTCCGATCAATTGTGAGACAGCTCTAGCCTTTATAAAAACCAAGCCCGGCGATGCCCGCTGCCAGAATGATGGCGGGTTCAGGCGCCTTCCATCGCCAAAGGACCAGCAGCGCCAGTACTGCAATGGTTGCTGTTGGCACATCGTGAAGCGCGTGCCTTCCAAGAACAAAAACTGCGCCGGCGATAGCACCCACGGCGGCGGCGGTTACTCCCTGAACAAAGGCGTGGATTTGCGGATTCCTGGAATGGCGCCGGTAGTAGGGCGCGACGATCACCACCATGAGATACACCGGCAGAAAAACGCCGATCGCAGCCGCTACCGCTCCCTGCACTCCTCCCACCAGAAAACCGATGAATGCTGCCGTAATCACAACCGGGCCAGGGGTAATCATGGCGACGGCTACGGCATCAATGAACTGGCGTTCGTTCAGCCAATGGTGATCTTGCACGACGCCTCCGTGCAGAAAAGGCACAATCGCCAGCCCGCTTCCGAAGACAAAAAGACCGGCCTTGGCGAAAAACAACAACACTTCTCCGGATTTGGTGGCGAAGGGGAAAATCGCCAGCAATGAAAAAATCTTGCAGGAAACGGCTGAAGCGTCGGGTATTTTTTTGGGAAAAGCTTTCACCAGCAGCGCAATCGCGCCGCCGGCGAAAAAAAGCCAGATGATCTCACGCTGCGTGACAGCGGTTGATATTGCCAGAACAGCGGAAATGATCCATAACAACTTATCTTTTCCCAAAGTGGTCCTGGCAAGCTTTGTTGCAGAACGGGCGATAATTCCAATCACAGCGGCGCCGATTCCATAGAAGAGGGCCTGCATCCAGGGCAGGCCGCCATATTTCACGTAAGCCGCCGACAAGCCCAAAACCATGAGAAAAGAGGGAAGTACAAAGCAGACGCCGACCAGAGTAGCTCCCACGAATCCGGCGCGAATATAACCTAAGTAGATTGCCAATTGAGCGGCCAATGGGCCCGGGGCAAGCTGCGAGAAGGCCAGCCCTTCGAGGTAATCCTGTTTATCAATCCATCTGCGCTCTTCCACCAGGTCGCGTTGCATGTAGCCGGCCAGGGCGATTGGCCCGCCAAAGCCAAACGTCCCCAGGCGCAGGAAATATGCAACCAGCTTCCATAGGCTGCAGCGCTCGGTTGAATCGGTGCGCTCCATTGGGTTTGTCGATTGCCTCTCTCTGTATTCCAGACTTCCTGTTTCATTCAGGCTTTGCTGAATTGGTTTGATCGAGGGCAGCACGCAATCCTTTGGCCAGCTTGAGGGCATCGTCGTTTGCCCAGAAGTGCATGAAGAACAAGCGCGGCTCCTCGGTGAGCATGTGGTTATGCACGGCGGTGACAGCGATGCCGTTTTCGCGAAGTGCCTTGATTACAGGATTGACTTCTTTTCCCAGAAGGACGAAGTCGCCGGTGATGGCAGCGCGACCGTCACCAGTGGGCTGGAAGTTGATGGCGGTGCTGATGCCCATAGAGTTGGGAATGGTCATGCCGCCATCGGTAATGGGCTCGGCCCGCGGCACCGCAAATTGCAGGATTCCTCCATTCACTTTTCCCGTGCGGCCGATGATGTCGCCGATCTTTTTAGTGTCGATGCCAATTTCTGCATTGGGCATAGTGCCGATTGGAGCCGGCAGGGGAGTCCCGGTGAGCGCCAGCGCGGCCTTCAGGCTCTCCGCCAGCTTCACCGCATCACCGTGCCCGCCAATGTGCATATACATGATTCGCGGGGTTTCGCCCAGCAGGTGGTTGTGCAAGGCGGTGATCTCGAAACCCTCTTCCTGAAGCTTGGCCATCACGGGGGCGACTTCTTCCTGTAAAAGCACAAGGTCTCCCATGACCATGGCTTCACTGCCAGATTTCTTGAATGCCGCCCATGAGCCTAGAGCGAATCCTGGTTTAACCTCGACGCCATTGACGGAAACTTTCAGGTCGCGGCGTGGCATTCCGAATTTGAGCACGCCATCGGGCTGCACTTGTCCCGGCCGGCCCAGGGCGTCTTCGACCGCTTTCCACTGCGAATCGTTTGCAGCATTTGGGGCAGCTTTGGGCTGGGATTGGGCTTCTTTACTCTGGCTTTGGGCAGATATGCCAGGCAAACAAGCCAGCAGCAAAAGGCAGATGAGTGCCATTCTGGTCGTGGTATTTCCGGTTAAACTATGGCGCTGTTTGCATGTGAACCACTGATTCGTCATGATGATCTCCACTTTGGTAATTGAGTTGTGTTGTTGCTGCGCGGAAAACAAAATCGAGAAAACAAAATCTTCAGTTGAGCGCATGATAGAGCCCTTCGATGAGTTGCATGCCGCGATGCAGCAGCTCTTCGTCTGAGACTCCCTGCTGCGCCCATCCAATCAGCACCCGGTCCAGACCCGCCCCTTCAGGATGGGCAAACTTTTCATCTCCCAGATCGGCGTCATGGACCATCTGGCTGATGGTCACGATCTTGGGATCGGCGATGCCAAACTCTTTTACCAGTGTTTCGAAGGTGCAATCGTCTCCGCGATGGCCAAACCCCTGTGCATGAAACATGTCAAAAGGAATGGCATCAGGGTGGGTTGCCGGACTGCCGCCAAAAACAAACCTCGCCTTGGGATCGATGAAAGTCTTGATCAACCAGGCGGAAGAAACCCTGTCAATGCCCGGCCGATGGCGCGTTATCCAGACGCGGGCACTATATTCTTTGGTGGATCGCTTGCCTCTTTTTGCGCGGACTTCATCATCCCCGGCTTCTGTTACCCGTTCCAGAAGATTCTCTACCCGGCTGCGCATAGGGCTGTTGAAGAAATCAATGGCAACGATCTCGCGAAAGCGCTGCCGCACGCGGGTCAGGCTTCGGGGCGCGCTAGCCGCTTTCGCGGGAAGCATTTTCTTCAACTCCCGCATGAGGGATTCATAATCGCGCGCCCGGGCCTCATTGAACAGCTTGACCAGCTTTTCGGCGGGCATGTCATCGATGGACTGAACCTCCAAAACCGAGGCCTGGCCCTTGTATTTGCGGATCAATGCTGCCAGCCATTCAAAGCGCTCCAGATTGGCAGGATGATTTGGAAGTATGTATCCCGAACTGGGGAGCTGAAGAGCACCGTAACGCTGCAACTTCCGCCAGACTTCTACGCGCTTGCTGGCCTGCTTGAGAGGCAGGCTGAATACCAGCAAAAGCCAGGGAACTTCCGGCTTGGGTGATACAGACATTTCATAAATGATATACCTATAACACAATCAATTACAATCGGCGAGGGACCAAGGGAGCTTGATCGGCCAGGCTGTCTGACGTTTACTGGACTCTTCGGGAAGTTCCCATATCATGGCATCGACCACTCAGCCCGGACGAAACGAAGCCGCCGGGCCCAGAGGAGGCGCTGTGCTGCCCTGCAAACTTATCTATAGCGACAATTACTATCTGCCCATCGGAGCGCACGTTTTCCCGGCGCAGAAGTACCGGCTGATCCATCAGAAGTTGCTTGAGACCGGGGTGGCGACGGCGGAAGATTTTGTTGAGCCCGGGCCGGCTGCGGATGAAGACATTCTACGTGTGCACACGCCGGAGTACGTTCGCAAGTTGAAGACCGGCACGCTCACGCGACAGGAAGAGATGCTGATGGAAATCCCGTACTCGGCCGAGTTGGTGGCCGCGTTCTGGCTGTCGGCGGGCGGCTCCATCCTGGCGGCCGAGCATGCGCTGCGCGATGGCGTGGCTTTCAACATCGGTGGCGGATTTCATCATGCCTTTCCCGGCCATGGGGAGGGGTTCTGCATGATCCACGATGTGGCAGTGGCAATCCGCCGCATGCAGAAAGACGGCAAGATTCACCGCGCTATGACCGTAGATTGCGATGTGCATCACGGCAACGGGACCGCAGCCATCTTCCCTCCCACGCGGGCCGGCATGGGAAATCTGCCGTCAGCATTCTTGCCGCAGAGCGGGAAGCCGGAGACTTCCAAGGCGGGAGTTGTTAAAACCGAATCTGACAGCGGCGATGTTTTCACCATCTCGCTGCATCAGCAAAACAACTATCCTGCGGTGAAGCCGGCTTCTTCCATTGACGTAAATCTGCCTGACCGCACCGGAGACACCGACTATCTCCACTGGCTCGATAACGCCCTCAGCTCCGGCCTGCGGCAATTCACGCCAGAGCTCATCTGCTACATCGCCGGCGCCGATCCCTATCGGGAAGACCAACTGGGCGGGCTCAACCTGACCATCGAGGGCCTGAAAAAACGCGACGAACTGGTCTTTCGCGCGGCCCGTGCCCATGGCATTCCCGTGATGGTGACCTATGCCGGCGGCTATGCGCGCAAGGTCGAAGACACGGTGACGATTCATTGCAATACAGTGGTTGCAGCGAAAGAGATATTTGCAGGCGCATAGGCAAACCGACTTTGAACTCCTGAAATGCGGAGCCTGCAGTCCAGGGACATAGTCCCTCTGGACTTGTCTATACTGTCCATCTGTTCACTTGACAAACCAGCACTCAATCGCTATACGAAAGTATAGGTTTCTAGAAGAGGAATCTTTTTTCAGATTTCAGCAGAAACCCTCCCCCTTTAAAACTGTGTGTTTATTGTGTAACTCTTTGGAAACAAGAGAGTTGCATACTCGCAGCAGCAGACGGTTTGCCTCGGGTGCGTAGATTTAGTTTTTTGCAAGCCCGGGATAAAACACAAAGCTGCAATGTAAAAAATTGTAAATTTGGAGGGTAAGGAAAAATTTATGCGTAAACAAAAGGGCTTTTCATTGATTGAATTGCTGATTGTTGTGGCGATCATTCTGATCATCGCAGCTATTGCAATTCCTAACTTGATTCGCGCCAGAATCTCGGCCAACGAATCGTCGGCTGCTGCTGCTACGCGCACCATCGCTACGGCCGACATTCAGTATCAGACTTCGTGGCAATCGTATGCCTCCGCGCTCAGTAACTTATCGTCACCGTCGACCGGCTGCGGAACCGGCGTTCCACCCAGCACAGCAGCGTGCTTGATCGATTATTCGCTGGGGTTCGCGTTACCCGCCAGTCCCAAGAGCGGATATGCTTTTGTTGCGACAGTCGACTCCACCGGACAAGCCTTTACGGAAGGCGGTACAGCGACTGTTCCCGGAAGAAGCGGCAACAAAACATTCTGCTCGATTGAGGATGGCGTGGTGCATTACGATACGACCTCCAACGCACCGGCCACAACCACTTCGGCGACTTGCGTGGGTCTGTCGACGATCGGCAATTAAGTTAGTGTTAGTTTGATTTTGGCGAAGCATCTGGGATGTTTCGCCTTCGCCTTGAGCACGCGCTGAACTGGTCTTCCAGGTGGCCCGGACGCAGCGACTACGCTCGCTAGCCGCCTCCTCGGTTTGCTGGGAGCGCCAGGTTGTCCGGGCCAACCGCCCCAAATTGTTGTTGTAAATTAAATGTAAAATTTACAAAAGAGTTTCCTGCCGATTTTTGACGCGCATCAAATCTATTAAGAGCGGGTTTCGCCTGTAGAATAGCAATGGTTACGCATCTAATACTTAAAGCACATATAAATATCTGCTTAAAGCGCATCTAAGTAGCTAAATATGTTTGAAAATCTCTCAGAAAAACTTCAGCGCGCATTCAAAAACCTTCGCGGGCAGGGCAAGCTGACCGAAGAAAACATCGGTGAGGCCCTGCGCGAGATCCGCCTGGCGCTGCTCGAAGCCGACGTCAACGTCAAAGTCGTCAAACAATTCATTGACGAGGTTAAAGCCAAGGCCCTGGGAACCGAGGTCATGACCGCACTCTCGCCCGCCGAGCAGATCGTCAAGCTGGTGCGCGACGAGATGGTCGAGATCCTGGGCAAAGACACGGCCAAGCTCAAGTTTGCGTCGCAGCCCCCGACGGTGGTGCTGATGGCGGGGTTACAGGGTTCGGGTAAGACCACCACCACCGGCAAGCTGGCGGCGTGGCTCAAGAAGGGCGGACACCGCCCCATGCTGGTCAGCGTTGACGTTTATCGTCCGGCGGCGCGCCAGCAGTTGAAGATTGTAGCCGACGCCATTCCCGCCCATATTTACGAAGGCAAGCTAGAAGGAGAAGCTAATACTTCTACTGTCGAACGCCTGGCCAAGGAAGCCCGACGCGAGGCCGTGAACAACGGCTGCGATGTGCTGATCGTAGATACGGCCGGGCGTCTACATATAGACGACCAGCTCATGGAGGAGATGCAGTTGCTCAAGAAGCTGCTGAATCCGGCTGAGATCCTGTTCGTGGCCGACTCCATGACCGGGCAGGACGCAGTGAAATCGGCCGATGAATTCCACAAGAAGCTCACGCTCACCGGCGTGGTGCTCACCAAGATGGATGGCGATGCCCGCGGCGGCGCGGCGCTTTCCATCCGCAACGTCACCGGGCAGCCTATCAAGTTCATCGGCATCGGCGAAAAATACGATGCCCTTGAGCCTTTTCATCCTGACCGCATCGTGGGCCGCATTCTGGGCATGGGCGACATTCTTTCGCTCATCGAGCGCGCCGAAGAGACCATGGACCGCAAGAAGTCCGAGGAGTTCGCCAAGAAGGCCCTGGGCGGCGACGGCTTTTCCCTGGAAGACTTCCGCGACCAGTTGCGCCAGGTCAAGAAGATGGGATCGTTGCAGAGCATTGTGAAAATGTTGCCCAACGTCGGGCCATTCCAGGGCCTGCAAAAAGCATCAGACAATATAGACGAGAAGCAGTTGGTGCGCACCGAGGCGATCATCAATTCCATGACCTCGCATGAGCGCGAGCATCATGAGGTCATTAACGGCAGCCGGCGCAAGCGCATCGCCCGCGGTTCCGGGACCTCGGTGCAGGAAGTCAATCAGTTATTGCGCCAATACGCGCAGATGCGCAAAATGTTCAAGAGCATGAGCAAATCCGGATTCATGCAGAAGCGTTTAGCAGGCATCAAATTGCCTGGGATGTGATATGGTTCCAGGCTCGTCTCCACGAGTCTGACCGACAACAGGAGGACTGGGTTGCGACATCAGCGTAATTCACGAATTTTGCAGCTTCTGGCCTGCAGCGCGTTGCTGCTGCTGTGCGCCGCTCCGGTTCACGCCGAGGAGTGCTGCGCGCACGGCGAATTGCAATCCACTGTGCCTTCACTCGAGCATGGCTACCAGTTGGCCTACAACCTGGATTTTGCCGCGGCGCAGCAGGAATTTGCAGCCTGGCAAAAACTTCATCCGGAGAACGCTCTAGGCCCGGTTTCCGAAGCTGCTGGCCTGCTGTTTTCCGAGTTCGACCGGCTGGGAATATTAGAGTCGCAGCTCTTCACCAAAGATTCCAACTTCGAAAAACGCAAGAAACCGGTTCCGGATCCGGCGCTGCGAGACCGTTTTGAGGCTGCGCTGCTGCGCGCCGATGCGCTGGCCAAGTCGCAGCTTGAGAAAGACCCCAACAACACCGACGCGCTTTTTGCCCAGGCGCTCACCAACGGACTGCGCGCCGACTATACCGCGCTCATCGAAAAGCGCAACATCGCTTCCCTGGGATATACCAAAGACGCCAATGTGGCGGCCAAGAAACTGCTCAAGATCAATCCACAGTATTACGACGCTTACCTGGCCACCGGGCTGAACGACTACATTGTCGGCAGCCTTTCCGCGCCCGTGCGCTGGTTTTTGCATGTGGGAGGGTACGAAGGCGACAAGAAAACCGGCATCAGCGAATTAAAACTCGCCGCAGAACACGGCCGCTTTTTTGCTCCCTTCGCCAGAATGCTGCTCGCCGTGACCTACATACGTGACAAAGATCCCAGCCGCGCGCGCGAGCTGCTGGCCGGCCTGCGCGAGCAGTTTCCCGCGAATCCGCTGTTTGCCCGCGAGATCGCCCGCCTCGATCACAATCATGGAACTGGTGGAGAGTAGGAAGAATTGAGTCATCGGATCATCGAACCATTGAGTCATTGGCCGTCCATCAACCATCTGTACTACTAAGTCCGAAATCTTTTTTCTCCCGCGACGATTTCGGGTGTGTCAAACCTAATCTCCTTCTGTCATGTTGAGCGGAGCGCCTCGTGAACGGCTGCACCCTCGATGTGGCCAGGCGCGTAGTCGAAACACCCCGAGAATGCGCAGCCAGGGAATGCCGCCCCAGGGAATTCTCTCCGAGTGCGTCCCGTTTGCCTGCAGCCGCATCGAAAAAATTCCCTGACACGGTATGGGATACCGAAATCCTCTCGGGGTGTTTCGACTCCGCGCTTCAGATTCTGGTGGCGGCCAATAGGATCGTGGCGCTCCGCTCAACATGACAGGGATATGTGGCATGGCCACTTGGAAAGCAAATGTTTTCTTTGTTGCGGCTTGCCGCGCGGTATCAATCCAAGGTGAAATTCCTTGTACAAATTTCATTCACCCAGCCTGAGGCCTGCGGCATCTATACTTGAGAAGATCAAAAGATTCGAGGTTGGCATGCCCCCCAAATTATCCGTAAATCAACCGCCTCCGCAAAACGAAGCTGAAAGCCGCGAAGAGCACGAGCGTGCCCTGGATAAAACCCTGGCAGACACGTTTCCCGCCAGCGACCCGCTCTCTTCGATCCCCGATCCTTCGGCGCCTGACCAGGCAAGCGAAAATCCAGAGGCGGCGTGAGGCAAACACCGGATATGCCCTTGTCTGCGGTGAATTCCTGTTTTTTAAAATGAATCAATGACCCGATGAATCAACGGCTCAATTCTTCGCGGCAGCCTTCAAACCCGATGCCATCGTAAACCCCTGACGCAAATCCCCCACCGTTATCTCGAACTCACCGGGTTCCAGAACCGGCTTGTTCTCAGGGCCGATGAATGTAAAGTCATCGCGCTCGAGAGTGAAGGTGAGCTCTTTGCTTTCAGCGGGCGCCAGCGAGACTTTGGCAAAGCGTTTCAGCCGCTTCACCGGCGGCGTTATGCTGGCATACTCTTGCGTAAGGTAGAGCTGCACTACTTCTTTGCCGGCGCGGTCTCCGGTGTTTTTTACGGTGAGCGATATGTGCAGCGGTTGATGCTCGCTCATTTTTTGCGTGCTCAGATGCAGGTCCGAATACTGGAAGGTGGTGTAACTCAGCCCGCTGCCAAACTGAAACTCCGGCTGAAATGCGGTGGAGTTGGGATCGCCATTGGGATCTTCCGAGAAGCGGTGGTCATAGGTGAGCAGGGCATCGGGGTGGCCGGGATAGGTGAAGGGAAGCTTGCCATCGGGATTGTAGTCACCGAAGAGGACATCGACAACCGCCTGCCCACCTTCATTGCCCGGATTAGGGGCCAGCACAATTGCCTTGGCCAGACCGGCGATACGATGAATGATGCGCGGGCGTCCCTCGACCATGACCAGCACAATCGGCTTGCCCGTGGCCGCAACCTGCTCCGCCAGCCGCAGTTGCGGCTCAGGCAACGTGAGGTTGTCAATATTTCCTGGGCCCTCCGCGTATGACATCTCTCCCAGGCAAAGAATGACCACGTCGGCGCTTTTGGCGGCTTCAACCGCAGCAGCAATGTCGAGTTCCTTGTTTAAAGAAGCCCCGGGCACATAGACAACATTTGTGCTTCCAGCCTTTGCTTGCACCGCTCCGAGAACTGTCGGCTTGTCTTTCGGGTAAAGCCGGGTTTCGCTTCCCTGCCAGGTGTAGGTCCATCCATTGTTCATGGGAACCAGGGTGTCTGCGGTGGGCCCGGTTACAAGAATTTTTCCGGAAGACGAGAGCGGCAGAAGTTTGTCGGAATTCTTAAGCAGCACAATGGATTCGTGCGCCGCCTGCAAGGCTGTCTGCTGCGCCTCTGGCGAACCCAACTGCACGCCCGATTTCACTCCCTGCAAAGGATCGCGAAACAGCCCCAGCTGCATCTTCATGGTGAGGATGCGTCGCACCGCTTCATTAATGCGGCTCATGGGTACAGCGCCTTCATTCACTAATTGCACCAGAAGATCGCTGAAGCTGTAGTCACGGGGAACCATGCTCATGTCAATCCCGGCCATGATTGCCATTCGGGTGGCTTCTTTTTCCGTAGCGGCATAGTGGTGAAGCGTGACCAGATTTTTGATGTCTTGCCAATCTGAATCCACCACTCCCTTGAATCCCAACTCCTTGCGCAGCACATCGGTCAGCAGGTAATGATTGGCGTGGCCGGGGACGCCGTTCACCTCGCCGGAATCCACCATCACCGAGTGGGCGCCGGCCTTCACGGCTTCGGCGAACGTGGGCAGGAAATATTCCCGCAGCGTGATCTCTGGAATCAGCGCCGGCGTCCGATCGTGTCCGCTGCGCGGGAAGCTATAGCCAACATAATGCTTGAGACAGGCGGAGACTTGAGTTGGCGAATCAGGATCGTCACCCTCATATCCTCGCACCGCGGCCACGGCCATCACTTTAGCCAGGTAAACATCTTCGCCGTAGGTTTCGTAGAAGCGCGACCAGAGGGGCTGCCTTCCGATATCGAGGATGGGCGAGAAAGTCCACGGGATACCGCTCGCCCGTGTCTCGGCAGCAGCAATTTGCTCGGTGCGGAGGAAGAGTTCAGGGTCCCAGGTTGCGGCCATGCCAATAGGTTGCGGGAACAGGGTGGCGCCCTGGATGTAGTTGGCGCCGTGGATGGTATCAATGCCGTAGAGAACTGGAATCTTGAGACGTGACTTGGCCGCTTCCGCCTGGATCTGGGTCTGAACCGCATGCCATTGTTCCAGGGGAAGCGCTTCGTCGTAAACGTTGAGAAGCGATCCTACCCCGTACTCGGCGATGGCCTTCTTCAATTTTTCCGGATTGATCCTGTTCTCCTGATTGTGGCCGTCGGAGACCATCAGGATATCGAGCTGCGTCATCTGCCCGACTTTCTCTTTCAAGGTCATCTGCGATAACAGCTTCTCGACCGCCGCGGAATAATCTTTCGCCGGTTTGCGAGGGGCGATGTGCTTCAGCAGAAACTGCTGGCTATCAAGCACCTCGGTTTGTACCGCGGCTTCCTGGTTCGGCGAAGCCTGGGAAGCTGGGATTTTCTGTTGGGCCGCAAGCGGAATCGAGACCGCAAGGGCAAAGCTGGCAACACACAAGGCCAGAAGTCGTCGCATAATAGTAGTCATAATTTGGTAGCTCGTCTGAAAGGCCATATTCTACAACGCGCAGGTGGCAGCTTCCTATTGCAGTGCACCACTAGAGCCAACTTGCGATTGAGGCCGGTCCTATGTTAGTTTGCGATATATGCAATTTGCCCGGAAGACCGCAAAAGCCTGTTGTGCCTGTATGTGTTGCGCGTGCGTGTCTTCTGGCGCGATGAGATTGCAGGGCTAAAGTAGATTTAAAGCAAACACTCATTGATACCCACCGTCAGAAGATGATCTGGCAGGTGGGTTTTGTGTTTTGGGCACGGGTGGCGAAGTGGAAACGCGGCGGCCTGCAAAGCCGTTATACATGGGTTCGATCCCCATCCCGTGCTCCATAATTTTTTCATCTCTCTGCGGTCCAGGAATGAAGGGGGCAGCGCTGGCCCGAGGACAAATCTTCTGTCTGCAAATACTTGCAGGACAAGGCAGGTTTTCCCCTCAGGTACCCTCCCGCGTTTTGTTCTTGGGATTAAGGTGCTCTGATGGTATATTGAATTAGCGCTATTGCCCACGGTTCGCTAGTGGTGCGGTGGTCCGATCCATACAAAGATCTGACATTGATTTCCGCCTTTCCTGCTCTCCGTTTGTTCTCAGCGTTGAAATTTAACTTACGCGCGGCGTTTATCTACAACATAGGTAAATATCAAGCCTGAAAATATGCATACTCGCGAATTGCAATCTGCATACGAAGGCAAAGTTCCGCTCAAGAAAAAGAAAGTACAATTCGAAATGACACGATTTACAGAAATGCCCCTCTCTGCTGGTTTGCAGCAGAGGCTGGCATCAGCTCAATTTATAACCCCTACACCTGTACAGGCAGCGGCCATTCCGCATGCGCTGGAAGGCAAAGACGTTCTTGCCACGGCGCAGACCGGAACCGGCAAGACGCTTGCCTTCCTGATACCGGCCATTGAAAAACTGCAGGCCAACACTTCACGAAACGTGGAAGTGCTGGTGCTGGTCCCAACGCGGGAACTGGCCCTGCAGATACTGGCGCAATATGAAAAGTTGCGCGGCAAATCACTCGGCCCGGCAGCGCTGGTGATTGGCGGAGTCTCAGAAAAATCACAGATTCAGGCGCTGCGCTCAGGAGCGCGCCTGGTAGTTGCGACTCCCGGCCGCCTCGAGGACCTTCTCAGCCGCAAGCTGACAGACCTGCGCCACGTCAAAATCCTGGTGCTCGATGAAGCCGACCGCATGCTTGACATGGGGTTCTTGCCGGCCATCCGCCGCATTGCGGCGCTGTTGCCGGCGCAACGCCAGACCTTGTGCTTCTCAGCGACGCTGGAAGCATCCGTAGCAGGGCTGGTACACCAATATATGCGGAACCCGGTGCGCGTCGCGCTGGGCTCAATCCTGAAGCCCGCGGAAAATGTGGAGCTGCAGGCTTTTGAAGTAGCCCTGGCTGAAAAGCGCAACGTTCTTCGCCACCTGCTTTACCAGGAAAAAGGACGCAGCCTGGTCTTTGCCCGCACCAAGCGGGGCACCGAGCGCCTGTTCAAAGATCTGGCGCGCGACGGCTTTGCGGCTGCCATGATCCATGGCGACCGCTCGCAGTCACAGCGCAACGGCGCGCTCAGTGGTTTTGAGCAAGGCCGTTTCAAGGTGCTGGTCGCCACCGACGTGGCTTCCCGTGGAATCCACGTGCAGGACGTAGCTCATGTGATCAACTACGACCTTCCCACCTTGCCGGAAGATTTTATCCATCGCGTTGGCCGCACCGGCCGAGCGGGAGCCAGAGGATTGGCCTCGACGCTGGTTTCAGGCGCCGAAGTCTCTGAGCTTCGCCAGATCGAGCGCGCGCTCAAGCTGCGAATCGAACGCAAGCAGATCAACTCGCGAGAGGTTGAAGCGCAGATGCCGGCACGGCGGGATACCCTGGCCGGACGGACTCTGCGGGCGTTGCCCGGCGAGGTCTTTGCTTAAAATCAAGATCTGGTAGCAAGCCACTGCCAGAAAATTACAACAATGCCTCGCGCTTATCTTAAGCGCGAGGCATTCTTTTTATGACCATCGCGAGGCATGTTTTCCTCTCTTCGCTCAAAATGAATGTACAATGCCTCGTATCAAAATAGATCCAATCCGTATCGAGGCACTTCTACATGAACCTCCGATGCTTCAGGTCTGTCTCCGTTTTTCTGATGCTGGCGCTCTTTTTTTCTGCAGCCCTATTCGCCGCCAACGATACAGTATTCAAGCAACAACAAGTTACAGTCCGTCCCTCGCCTGATGAGGCTCGCAGCCTGGCAATTCCTGCCGGTGAAAAGGTCGTTGACTTCGATGTATGGTCAACCAGTCCTGAGGCGGCGGTGCTGGTACGAGGCGCGGCCGACGACTATAAGGTTTTATTTTGGGACATTGCATCGCCACAACCGCAAAGCGCCTTCGATGTGCCACGTGATCTGGAGCCGCGCTCTATTGTCTGCCATCCTGCCGCCCGGCAGATTTTTATGATTGCGCGTCAGGGTAAACAGTTTGTAATTGAGCGATTTCAAAACCAAAACGATCATTGGACCGCGAACGTGGTTTACAAGTCAGACAATGAGCTGCGACGGCTGGCGATTGCGCCGCATCCATTCGAGATCTGGCCCGCCGACAGCAAGACGAGTTCTATTCAATACCGTCTCTTCTTTGGGGTGCGATCGGGCCCGGCTGGTTACTCCGTGCGCTCGGTGACGGAAGAAGGAATCGTTGATTACCAGGTGCTGGGTCCGCAGGCGACACTGACGCGCTTTCCCAATCAGGATTCACCCAGCGAAGCAGTCGCAGATTCAGCGCTGCCTTCGGGGTTTCATCCTTCCGGCGAGACGCTGCTGTGGGAAGATAGCCAGCATTGTTTCAGAGAATTGCCGTACGAAGGCGGGGCATGGGGCAAAGTCGCGCCCTCGAGTTTTGGGGAGCTCTGTGGCGGGTCAGTGACTTTTACGCCGAACGGAATCGGGATTCTCCACTGGCTGCCTCACACACCTGGCGTCACACTCTCCACCGACAAGGGCAAGAGCAAATCGCAACAAGCGGCGGAATATATGTTTGCTTCCACGCCATCTTCAGTCCCCGACGGGAAGGGAATTATCGGCCTGGTGGAAGATGGCACAAATGCCCGCCTGGTGTATGTTCCCATATCGGTACCGCTGGCTGACGTCACCAATGCATGGCTGTTCGTGAGTGCTTTACAAGACCAATTACTGTATACACAACACGGAGGGCTGCTGAAACAGGGGAGCGATGACCAGCTCTATCAGCTCTATGACACAGAATCCTACAGTGAGTACGGTCCAAGCAGGCCCTACCTGGTCACGACAGACATTTTTTGGGAGGTTTTTGGCGCGGCCTACGAGGGCACGTTCATCGTGCACGAAAGGCGGGGAGCGATGCCGGCTTTCTGGGCGTTCGTTGAGGCGGCCCGCGACGCACTGGGCGCAAGCGCTCCGCAATCGCCCTGGGCGGCGGCCTTTGCCGCAGTCGCGAACCTGCGCTACGGTACCGTGCAGGAAAACGCGGAGACTACCCGCATTCTGAATGCGCGCGGTTCGGCGCTCTCATCGGTAACAGGCAAGGATTTTAACTATGGCGAACTGAAACCTCGCGGCCATTACGCCTCTGATCCGCAGATGGCCAGATACTTCAAGGCGTTCCGCTACCTGACGCAGATTTCTAATGCTTCGCGAGAGCTTGATCCCGCCGCTTTGGCCACCTTGCCCGATGACGTAAAAATCCAGGCCATGCGCTGGATCGAATCCTATCGGGAATATATCGCCCCGGCACGCGCCCCGCTGGTCTGGCAGGGCGCTCCGTTTGCGCCGCCTTCGTACACCCGCCGTCCGAATAAAGTTGCCACCATGTTTCCGCTTTCCTGGGGATTCGACAATGAAATCCTGCTCTCGACTGTCTTCCATGAGACCTGGCCGCCAGCCGAACAAGTCAACGATCCCCACAACCGGCGGGTGATTCCGTCGGGGCTGGATGTTGCCGCGGCCCTCGGCAGCCAATTTGCGCGTTCGTTGTTGAGCGAGCAGCTTGCCAAATATCCGAATCTTGCCGGGGCGCTGGATGCTCTTGCCGAGCGCTCGGTAAAACATCTTTCCATCTCTGCCAGCAACAATCTTTACGATGCTTGGATCACTGCGCTTGCGGTGCAGTGGGCCGACAACGTTTCCTTTCCGGGAATGCCCGGCGGCAGCGAACTGTGGAAGACGAAGCGGATGCAGACCGGGCTTGCCTCCTGGGCCACGCTGCGCCATGCGACCGTGCTGGTCAATGAGCGCACCGCGGCTGAAATGGGCGAAGGCGGCTTTGAACAGATGGTGTTTGAGCCTCCGCGAGGCTACGTGGAGCCTGATCCCAGGGCATTTGGCGCCATAGCAGATTTGTTTGACAGGCTGGCGGCCTCCATTGCGTCCTCTGCGGACTTCCAAAAAGGCGAGGTGCCGGCGGAGGAGGGCACTCCTGAAAGTAATCCCGAACCTTTGCGCCAGGGCATCTTGCGGCGCCTGCGTGAGACCGCGAACAAAGCGCGGCTCTTTCAATCCATCGCAGAAAAAGAGCTGCATGGCGAGGAGCTTACCCCGCAGGATTATCAGGAGATATTGTATGTAGGCCGCATCGCTGAACATCATTTTCTGGTATTCAAAAGTCTCGCCAACAAGGACCTGGCGCTCTCCACGCCCGATCCCATGCCAAAGATTGCGGACGTCGCCGGTGGAAGCGCTGCCAATGGCACGGTGGTTCCTTATCTTGAAGCCGGCGTCGGGCGGCCCATGGAGTGGGACCAGGTTATTCCCTTCTACGGCAGGCGCGAGATCGTGAAAGGAAGCGTCTATTCCTATTATGAATTCACTTCACCTGCGTTGCTGGATGACACAGAATGGCGAGCGAAAGCAGATGCGCAACCTCATCCGGAGTGGGTAAAGCCTTACATCTTCACCGAGGGGCATTAGAACTGTTCTATACACAGTTTGTGTCAGGGCACGACTTCAGTCGTGCCGCGTTAGGCGCCTGAATTCCGGGCTTTAGCCCCTGAGGTTTTTGGAAGGGAAGAATGCATACATCCGGAACTCTAGATATCTTCTCGACACCCAACCCTCAGTGGCTAAAGCCGAAGGATTCGAAACATTTTGCGGCACAGATAAATCCGTGCCCTGACAAGTTGTTTACGGTCACAGCACGAGTGTTCCCTTTTCGAATCGTTCTTCTTTTCGGCGTCCTGCTGTCATGCTCTCCCGCTGTGTGCGCAGAAAACAACTCCTCCGAAATCCGTTTGCTTTTTACCGGCGACATCATGCTCGCGCGCCAGGTGCAGGTTGAGCTTAAGCATCGGCATATCTCTCCCTGGAGCGGATTCACCCAGCTTTTTGCCGGCGCAGATTGGATTGGCGGAAACTTTGAAGGCGCAATCGGAGCGCAGGACCAATGTCTTCCTGGCACTCAAAATCTTTGCTTTGCGGCCCCACTCGACTCGCTGAATCTTTTGAAATCCGCCGGCTTCAAAGCGCTTTCCATCGAAAACAATCACGCGGGCGATCTGGGAAAAGCGGGACGCGAGCAGACGCTCACCCAACTTATCGACGCCGGAGTCATGCCGCTCGATTTCGAGCACTCGCCACTATTCCTGAGGTTCGGAAATATTACCGTTGCCCTGGTTGCGGTTTCAACAATTGCTGCCGCCGATGGAGAAGTGCAACAGATCCCCTCGGTTGAGCTGGCGCAGAAGCTGCGGCTGGCCCGCAGGTTGGCGAACCTTGTAGCTGTCTCCATTCATTGGGGCACCGAGTTGCAAGACTGGCCCAGCCAGGCGCAACGCCAACAGGCAAGCTGGCTGGTGCAGCACGGCGCCGATGTTATCTTCGGGCACCATCCCCACGTGGTGCAGCAGCCGGAATGCGTGCTGGGCAAACCGGTCTTCTTTTCGCTGGGCAACCACGTTTTCGACCAGAAATATCCGGAGACCAAAGACGGGCTCATCGCCGACTGCCGCATCAGCGCTGGCCGGCTCCGCTGTGGCGGCATCGCTACCCAAACCAGGCCCGAAACTGCCATGCCGGCCGTCATCGGTCCAGAGGCCACGGCTGATACCGCACTGGCAAATTGCACTCCACGACTGGGTGAAGATTTCGTCGTCGCCGGCGTCACGCTTCGGCCCGAGCCCTGGTCGCCTGAAAAATCGCTTGAAGGCGTGACGATCAGCGGCTCGAAATCGGGAGTTGTGCAGTGGCGCTTCGAGCCACAGAATTTGCTTTCGCTGGAAGCCGGCCAACTTGCGGGGACAACCAGCTCTGCCCTGGTTTTTGCTCTCGAGCGCCACCACTCGCCGCTCGACCAGGAAGACGGCGTTCGTCCTTACGTCTATGCCATCGGACGCAGAGGGTTGGTGGCGAAGTGGAGAGGCTCCGCTCTGGCATGGCCTTTGCTCGATGCAGTTGTGGACCCGAAGAATAATCGTCTCTGCGCCCTGCACCGCTCCGATTCCTTCATGTTGCCGAATCCCGCCGCCACCGGAACACGCGTCGCCGCTTACAAGTGGAACGGATTCGGTTTCAGCGGTCTCGATGATCCCGAAGAAACCGAGATCTGTGTTCATGCGCTGGAATAAATCTGCTGACAAAAAAACCACATGGCGCAGAGATGAAAAGCAATCCTTTGTGCCCTTTGTGGTTAAATCTTTCTATGTCGGTTTACGAAGATCGCAAACAAGAGCTGGAAAAATACGAATTCATGATGGGGCTCACTCGCGGACGCCTGGCTGTCACCATGGACGCCCTCACCGACGCCCTCGTGCTCGTAGGCCAACACGGCGTCTATTGTCAGAGCGCCCGCCAGCCGGGCAAGCCGGCCATGGATCTCCAGATTATTCTTAAATGCCTGAACGACTCCAAAGAGTTGATTCGCTCGGTGATGGAGGAATTGGCGAAAAATCGAGCCGCAGATGGACGCTGATAAACACAGATCGTTTGTAATCTTGCTGAAAACAGCGAATGATCGCTGACTGCGAGATCGTTTCCAACTTTGTCATGCCGAGTCGCGCGGCGACGAAGCGTCTTGCGTTTTGATGTGGGCTCAGCTGAAACACAAGAAGCCCGTCAGTTGATCAAAACCCTAACAAATCTGCGCTAATCTGCGTTCATCTGCGGCTGAATTTCCAAATTACGCGGTGACGTACTTTCCTGCCTCCAGCACACGGTCGGCGATCTTCTGCCGCAGGGCGATGGTGTTGGCAGGCTCGTACTTGCCTAGCCGCCGCAGGATGGCCAGTTGCGTACGCAGCATATCGCCTTCGGCCACGGCAGAGATTATCTTCCGGGCAGCGGACTCGATCTTCTCCACCGCTTCCATGATGTAGACCTGGGTCATGGCAACGGCCAATTGCGATGCTGCCTCGCCGTTGTGCGCCACCAGCTTCAGAGTGCGCAGCAGGGCAGACTCCATGGCGAAAACTTCAATCAGGATGTCAGCCATTGCGCCCATGATCTCCTGCTGATCGGGCAGCGCCATCATATATTTCTGCGAGGCAGCGCCGGCCACGAACAGGGCAGTTTTCTTGGCGTTGGAAACAATGGTGCGCTCGGCGGCAAGCGCGCCTTCCAGCGGCTCGGCCATACTGGGCCCGGCCAGCACTTCATCCATCAGCTTCTTGATTGCGGGCAGCAGCGGAATTTTCCCCGCCATTGCCTGCTTCAGCAGCCAGCCGGTGGTGATCATGCGATTGATTTCGTTGGTGCCCTCGAAGATGCGGTTAACGCGCGAGTCGCGATAAGCGCGCTCGGCCGGATATTCCTCAACGAAGCCATAGCCGCCGTAGATTTGTACGACTTCATCCACGGCGCGGTCGAGCATCTCCGATCCCCAGACCTTCGCGATGGAGCATTCGACGGCGTATTCCTCGATGCCTTTGCGGATTTCGCGCGAAGCTTCGGGGCTGTTCTTGTCGATGCCGGCCAGGGCTGCGTCAATCATGCCTACGGTGCGGTATACCAGGGCCTCGCCGGTGTAGATGCCGACAGCGATGTCCGCAATTTTTTCTTTGATCAATCCGAATTCGGCAATGCTCTTGCCGAATGCCTTGCGCTGCTTGGCATAGCCAATGGCGTTCTGCAGCGCGGTGCGCACGCCGCCTACGCAGCCCGCGCCAAGCTTGAAGCGGCCGATGTTCAGGATGTTGAAGGCGATGACGTGTCCTTTGCCGATTTCGCCCAGGACGTTTTCTACCGGCACTTTGCAGTCATTCAGGATGAGTGGACAGGTGGACGATCCGCGAATGCCCAGCTTCTTTTCTTCCGCGCCGGAAGAGAAACCGGGGAAGGTGCGCTCGACAATAAAGGCAGTGAATTTCTCGCCGTCAATTTTGGCGAAGACGATAAAGACATCAGCGAAGCCGCCGTTGGTGATCCACATCTTCTCGCCGTTGAGAATGTAGTGCTTGCCATCGGGCGAGAGCACGGCCTTCGTGCGGGCGTTGAGCGCGTCTGACCCCGAGGTTGATTCCGAGAGCGCATAAGCGCCAATCCACTCGGCTGTGGTCAGCTTGGGCAGATATTTTTTCTTCTGCTCCTCGGTGCCGAAGTACACGATAGGCAGCGTGCCAATGCCAACGTGCGCGCCAAAGCTCACGCTGAAGCTGCCCGACTTGGCAATGCGGTCGGCGATGATGGCGGAAGAGACCTTATCCATGTCGGCCCCGCCGTATTGCTCGGGGACATCTACCGTGGCAATGCCGATTTCGCTGGCCTTGCGCAGCAGCTCGCGCGTGACCGCCCATTCTTTGTGCTCGATCTTGTCGTTATTGGCGACAATCTCTTTGATCGCGAACTCTTCGGTGGTCTGCGCGATTTGCTGGTGCTCGTCGCTGAAGTCTTCCGGCGTGAAGATGTCTTCCGGACTGCGGTCTTCCAGCAGCCAGCTTCCGCCGCCGATTTTTGTTTTTGGAATTGCCGTTGCGGTTGCCATAAAAACCTTCCTTACCACGGAGGCACGGAGACACGGAGAAAAACAACTCTAAATTTCATTTTTCGAACATCTTGGAATCCAAGTTAACTCTGTGTGCACCAGTCAGAAAATAATTGTTCTTCTCCGTGCCCCCGTGTCTCCGTGGTTAATTGTTCAGTTTAGGTTCTCGAAAATCCCTGCCGCGCCCATGCCGCCGCCGATGCACATGGTCACCAGACCATAGCGGCCGTTGCGGCGTTTCAGTTCGCGGATAATCGATGCCGTCAGCTTGGCTCCGGTGCAGCCCAGCGGATGCCCCAGGGCCACCGCCCCGCCATTCGGGTTCACCTTCGCCGGGTCGAGGCTGGCTTCTTTGATCACGCTCATTGCCTGCGCGGCAAAGGCCTCATTCAGCTCGATGACTTCAATATCGCTCAGCTTCAATCCTGCCAGCTTGAGCGCTTTGGGAATGGCGAAGACCGGGCCCAGGCCCATCTCCTCTGGCTTGTATCCGGCGGTAGCGAACGAGACAAAGCGCGCCAGCGGTTTGATGCCTAATTCGTGGGCACGATCGGCGTTCATGAGAACCGCTGCGGCTGCGCCGTCGGACATCTGCGAAGAATTTCCCGCGGTGGTGATGCCGTTGACGTGGAAGGCGGGCTTGAGTGCGGCCAGAGCTTCCAGAGTTGTATCGGCGCGCGGGCCTTCATCCATCTTGAATTGAATTTCGATTCGTTTAGGTTTGCTCCCGTTAGGAGTGGTAAAGCTCACCGGCACGGGCACAATCTCTTCATCAAATTTTCCCGCCGCGATTGCCGCAAGGGCTTTCCTGTGGCTGTTGAGCGAAAATTCGTCGGCCTGCCGGCGGGTGATGCCAAAACGCTTGGCCAGCCGTTCGGCCGTGAGTCCCATGGAAAGATAGGCGTCAGGATAGTTCGACACCAGCGTGGGATTGGCGCTGATCTTGTTGCCGCCCATCGGGACCATGGTCATGGATTCAGTCCCACCGGCCACGATCACTTCGGCTCCGCCCCCGCGGATACGCTCCGCGCCCAGCGCAATCGCCTGCAACCCGGAAGAGCAGAAGCGATTGATGGTCATCGCCGAAACCTCGACCGGCAGCCCGGCGATGAGCGAGGCGGTGCGGGCGACGTTCATCCCCTGCTCGGCCTCGGGCATGGCGCAGCCCAGGATCACGTCTTCAATCTCTTTGCGGTCGAGTTGCGGTATGCGGTCGAGCGCGCCCTTGATGGCAACCGCGGCGAAATCGTCTGGACGGGTGGCCCGTAAAGTTCCCTTATACGCTTTGCCGACCGGCGTGCGGACGGCGCTCACAATCACAGCTTCTCTCATGACTCTTACCTCAATTCTGCTTCGGTGGCCCTACTATCTACTGATGAACGCCAGTGCGGCAATGACTCCAAAAATCACCCAGGCAAAATGCTTCGCTCGCCCGGCCACCAGCGATAGCACAGCGCAGGCCACAAAACCCAGCCAATGATGGCCCTGGCACTGACAAAAGAGCCATCGCCGCGACGAAGAGCAGAATGTTCATTTAGCACCGCTTTGGGGGACTCACCAATACTTGTTAGAGCTGTCATCCTGAGCGCGCGTTTTGTGCGCGCGAAGGATCCACCAGCTGACTACTCCTTCGATGTCGCCGAAAGCTTCTTGGCCCGTTCTGTTTTCGCCTTTGCCTCTACGATAGATTCGTTCGGCATCAATCTTTGCCATCCCCAATCTTTCGCCAGGTTTTGCCACTCGGGATTTATACTTTCAATCAATTCAATCTTACGCTTACGTGTCCAACCCTTGATCCGTTTTTCGCGCTCAATAGCGCTGCGAATGTCCGAGAACTCTTCGAAGTAAACCAATCGCTTGCAAGCGTACTTTTTCGAAAATCCGTCAATCAGTCCCTCTCTGTGTTCGAGGGCCCGGCGATCTATGTTGTTGGTTACACCGATGTAGAGAGTTCCGCCTATACTCGCCACAATGTAGACCCAAAACGTACGCGTCATCGAGAGAAAGCCTCAAACTGCATTAATGACTCAATTCCTCAGTGTTTTCCCCGTCTTCAAGGTGAACTGAATCCTCTCCTGCGTTTTCTTCTCGCCGCACAGCGACTTGAAGCCTTCGCGCTCCAGGTCGAGCAGATATTGCTCGCTCACCGGGGTCCCCGGTGAGACGCTCCCGCCGCAGAGCACTTCAGCGACTTTGTTCCCAATCTTGACCTCGTGATCGCTGATGTATTCGCCCTGGCGCATCAGGTAGACGCCCAGCTTGAGCGTGGCTAATATATTTTCACCCGGAGCAGGGACATCTGTCCGCGGAATCGGCGCTTTGTATCCGCTGCGCACCAGCTCCAGAGCTCGGGCCTTGGCGTCGGTCAACACGCGCTCTCGGTTCATTGTGATCTCATCGCCGCTGGAAAGGAAGCCATAACCGCGCGCTTCTTCAGCAGAAGTGGAAACCTTGCCCATAGCGATGGTCTCAAAGGCACGCTTCATGGCTTCCATGATTTCAACGGATTCGCCGCGTCCCTCAGGCCTGATCGATCTGGCTGCATCCACGGCGCGCAGCGTCATCTCTTTGCATCCACCGCCGCCGGGCAGCAGGCCGACGCCGACTTCCACCAGGCCCATGTACAGTTCAGCATGGGGCTGGCGTAATGCGCCGTGCAACCCGATTTCGCAGCCGCCGCCCAGGGTCATGCCGAAGGGCGCAACTACCACCGGTTTAGGAGAAAACTTGATGGCCTGGGTCATGCCCTGGAAGCTGCGGATCATGAGATCAATTTCATCCCACTCGCCCTCCTGCACGGCCATCAGCAGCAGCATGATGTTGGCGCCCACGGAAAAGTGCTGCGCGTCGTTGGTGATGACAAAGGCGTCGAAGTTTTCTCCGGGACTGCCGCTCGAACCTGGTTTTAAGGTCTGCGTCACAAGCTGAACAATGTCGCCGCCCAAGGCATTCATCTTGGAATGGAATTCAATGCCGCCCACGCCATCGCCCAAATCTATGAGGGAAGCGCCGGCGTTTTTCTTCACGATGGCATTTGATTTCTTTTTCGCGACCTCGACCGACCACACGCCCTCCGAGACCTGCACAGGCGGGTAGTCGCCAGTCTTAAGATCGAAGTAACAGCGTCCCGAAGCGGCGGCAGGAGCGTCTACGTACCAGGACTTTTTGCCGCTGGCGAGCAGCTTTTCAACATTGGCTGAGACCGGACGCCCTTCTTTCTTCATGCGGGCCACAGTTTGCTCCACGCCCGCTGCGTCCCACAGCTCGAACGGGCCCAGCTCCCAGTTGAAGCCCAGTTTCATAGCCCGATCAATTTCTACGATTGAATCGGCAATCTCGCCGATGCGATTGGCGGCATAAGTCCAAAGATCGGGCAGGGTGGCCCACATGAATTGTGCTGCCTTGTCTTTCGCGGGATCGCCGCCCAGCAGCATGCGCAGCCGCTCCGGCGTAGACTCCACGTTCCTGGCCATATCCAGCGCCGGGAATTTGGGCTTCTGGCGCTCGCGATACTCCAGGGTCTTCCAATCGAGTCCGAAGCGCTGTTCGCCTTCGGCGGTCTTCTTCTTTTTATAGAAGCCGCCGCCGGTCTTGTCGCCCAGCATCTTGCGCTCGAGCATCTGGTTAAAGAAGGCGGGCAGTTTCAGCTCTGAGCGCTCGTCTTTGATGTTGGTGGTCATGTTGCCGACCACATGGCCGAGAATGTCGAGACCCACCAGGTCAATGGTGCGGAACGTTGCGGACTTGGGCCAGCCCACCGTGGCGCCGGTGAGCGCGTCGATCTCTTCGATGCTGAGGTCCATCTCCTGCATAACGCGGATGACGTTGAGCACAGAAAACGTTCCAATACGGTTGCCGATAAAATTGGGCGTGTCCTTGGCGTACACCACGCCTTTACCCAGGCGCACGTCGCAGAAATGATCAATCGCAGCCGTAGCGGCGCGGTCGGCTTCCGGCGTGGGGATCAGCTCCAGCAGCCGCATGTAGCGCGGCGGGTTGAAAAAATGCGTACCAAACCAGTTGCGCCGCAGATCTTCCGAGAAGCCTTCGGCGATCTTGCCCACCGGTAATCCGCTGGTGTTGGTGGTGACGATCGTTCCCGGACGCCGTGCCGCTTCCACCTTCTTAAGCAGCTCGCGCTTGATGTCGAGGCGCTCGACCACGGCTTCGATGACCCAATCCACTTCGCCCAGAACTTTGAGGTCGTCTTCGAAGTTGCCGATGGTAACCAGCCGCGCCAGCGAAGGATCAAAAAACGCCGCCGGCTTCGACTTTTTCGCGGCTTCCAGCCCGGCCGCGGCAATGGAGTTGCGCTTGGTTTTATCGCCTCCCGCATCTGGAGGAACTATATCCAGCAGGTAGCAGGGAATACCAGCGTTGGCCAGGTGGGCGGCAATGCGCGCGCCCATTGTCCCTGCGCCCAGAACCGCGACTTTATCAATCCGTTTGTGCATGCGTTGTCTTTCATATAAGGGCTCCGCAGCCAAAAACCGGGCTGCTGCGCCCTCGCGCTATGCCTCGCGCGGCCTCGGCGCTCGCTACGCGCTCACCCGAGTCCACACCAAGCGATGTTAAGAACGAAGCCATGCGGCCGCGGCGAAATCTTAACAGGTTTGAATGAATTAGGGATGAAGACCACCGAATGCACCCCCGCCTTCAGCGGCACAAGTGCTTGACTGCCGCTAATCTCGCCGGATGCTTCCGTGAAGCAGGCTTGCATGACGAAAGAAGGGCGCACGCCGAATAAAGTGGGGTGAGGATGGCTCTCAGCATGCGCCCTGCAATTATGTAATCCAATAATACTGAATGAACATTCATTCAGTCAACAGTTTAAAGATCTTTCTCTGTGCTCCTTCGTTCTTAAACCTTTGTGCCCTTTGTGGTTAGCTTTTTTGGGCTTCTATGGAGAAATCCACCGCGCCAGTCCGAAAGCCGCTGCAGCGGCCACACTGCCGATAGCGACGGTTTCAACCGCGCTGCGGAGGGGACGAGCGCCGGTAAAGCGTCCTTTGATGTATCCGAAAGCCCCCAGCGCCATCAGGGTAACCGCGACAGAGAAGAGCAAAGCCGTGTGCGCATCGCGAATGAGCATGTAGGGCGCCAGCGGAATCAGCCCACCGACGATATAAGAAGCTGCGATCGTCACGGCGCTTTGCAGGGCACGTTTGGGCTCAGGTTTTTCCAGGCCAAGCTCGAAGCGCATCATGAAATCTACCCAGGCCTCAGGATGCTGTTGCAACGCCTCCACCAGCGTGGCGCTTTGCTCGGGTTTGACGCCGTAGGCCTCGAAGATTTCCGTAATCTCGTCGGCCTCGACCGTGGGCTTCTCTTTGACCTCGGTCTGTTCGCGGAGCCGTTCGCTGGCGTAGTGCTCGGCATCGCTGCGCGCGGCCAGGTATCCGCCCAGTCCCATGGCAATGGAGCCGGCGGCAATTTCCGCCAAGCCGGCCACCACGATGAGGCTGCTGGCGGCGATGGCGCCGGTCAATCCGGCGGCCAGCGCAAAGGGCACTGTCAGGCCGTCAGACATCCCAATCACAACGTCGCGGACTTTTTCTCCGCCGGTGAAGTGGCTTTCAACGTGATGCGCTGTTTCCATGGCGTGCTCCTGCGCTGGCAGTCCCAGCATGAGCGATGGTTATAACAGCGGGCTGGGCTGACTGCAACTTGTTTGGAGTCTTTTCACCACGGAGGCACGGAGACACGGAGAAAAGCAATTCGTAATTTCATTTTCAAACAAATGATTAGATCTCGGATTTAAGCTAAACCCAGTGTCGCACAAAACAGAACAGTAAATTGTTCTTCTCCGTGCCTCCGTGTCTCCGTGGTTGAATCTTATGATGGCCTCACTACTTACTTGAACGGCGTGGCTTGATGAAAAATCACCCGCCATATGCCGTTACGCTCAACCCAGGTCGAGCTCCGGTAGCTGCGATTGGCGTATTCCTGCCCTTTATAGCGGCGCTCTACCCTGATGATGTAGGTGAGGACCGCGCACTTGGGATCGACAGGCACAAGCTTGAAGCACTCGAGCCAATAATCGAGCAGATACACAAACTTAAGCCGGTCGAGCACCTGCGCCTTCGAAAAAAATTGTCCGCTGCCGCCGATCTCGCGGAATCCGTGGGCCAACTCGGTTTCAACCGCCGGGAAGTCGCGGCGCTTCTGGGCGGCAAAAATGCTGCGCTCCCGGGCGATGAGCTTTTCTTCCAGCTCTGTGAATTCTGCGCCGCTCATAATGTTGGACCGGTCGCGATAGGGGTGCCCTGGTGAAAAATCATGCGCCATGAGCCATCCTGCTCGATCCAGGTGGAACTGCGGTAAGCGCGAGTGGCCTCGTGCTCGCTGGGGGATCGGAGTTGCACGCTGGAGATATAAGTGAGGATCACGCACCTGGCGTTGACCGCCAGCAACCTGAAATTTTCGAGCGAATAATCGGCAATCTCGGTCGCGTCTTTGAGGGCCGCTATGACATCTGCCTTCGAATAAAATCTCGCGCTTTTGCCGATCTCATGGAATCCATCGGCCAGTGCGCCGGCAACCGCCGCAAGGTCGCCCCGCTGCTGGGCTGCGAGAATGCCCCTCTCCTTGGCGATCAGCATCTCTTCCAGTTCTTTCAGTTGTTTGGCGAGCATGATGTTGTTTGTCTCGAGCCATCGGCTTAGAGACTTAGCTTGCTGCGTCTCTCTCGAAAATTGCGCGGCCAAAATCTCTTACAGCGCCTTCGACATGATGATGCCGTGGCACTCCACGCCCTCCTTCAACGGGCGCGACGTCCGTACCGCCTCCCTGCGGATTTCACTATACCCGAGCTTGCGATAGAGGGGCGGCAGGTCAGGACGCAAGGAGAGCACGATGATATCCACGTGCTTGCACCCGTGCTGGCGCAGGTAATTTTCAGCGGCCTCGATCATCACGCGTCCCAGGCCGGTGCCCTGGCGCGCGGGATCGACCGCCAGCATGCCAAAGTAACCACGCTCGCCGCGCAGCTCGGTATACACTGCGGCCACGGTCCGGCCGGAGCCCTCTTCCTCTGCGACCAGGAACTCGCCTGTGCGCATCAGCTCGGCCATGCGCTCCTCGTCGGTGCGCGTGCCATCAAGAAAGGTCTCAATGGAAAATGCAGCATTGACGATTGGGACGATCCCCGCTACGTCAGCAGCAGCGGCAACGCGGATGCGGATGGGAGAACTCGGATGTGGAGTAGCAGGCATTTCAAGCATTAGTATTTTATTTGGATTTTCCCTTGAACAGTGATGGCGTTTCCTTAAATAACTCTTCTAGAAAAGCGTCCCTGCAATTTAAGAACCGCTGCACGATCTGCATTGGCGCGGTCTGCTCGTACTGAATTTCATGAATTTGTCCGTCGTCGAAAGACAAGATCTGTGCATCCGGATATCCAAGCAGCACCGGCGAGTGGCTCGAAATAATGAATTGCGCATCCTTGTGCTTACGCAGCACATCGTGGATCAGTACGAGAAAGGCCAACTGCCGCTGTGGCGAAAGCGCCGCCTCGGGTTCATCCAGCAGAAATAATCCATTACGACGAAACTTAAGTTCGAGCAAGGTAAAGAACGTTTCACCATGAGAGCGGGTATGCAGGCTTTGGCCACCGTAATAGGAACTGATAGGAGGCGAACTGATAGGAGGCGCGTTAGCCGGCTCCTTGTCGAGCGTGTCTATGTGCGAGGCGACATTAAAAAAGCTCTCTGCCCGCAGGAAGAACCCAGCTCCAGTTCGTATATTAAATGACAATCGTAGTGCTTGCCTGAGTGGATCAATGGAGTGATTGCTCTCCGTGGAATCATTGGAGAAGTTACGGTTGCCGCCTTCTGGCCCGAAGCCGTAGTGTGCCGCGATTGCTTCAAGCAGAGTGGATTTTCCCGTGCCATTTTCTCCAGCGAAAAAGCAGATACGCGATCGCAGATTCAACTCACTCAGACTACGAATGGCGGGAATAGAGAACGGATAGCTACTCCAGTCTTCAACTCGCTCGTGCAACAATGTGATCTTCTTCAACACAACTGTAGTCGCTTTCCCGGGATACGAATCTGAGAACTCGAATGTGACATCATGAGCACTATGCCGTCTAACTATAATATTGTGCTCTGCATCGGCAGAACAATGACGCGATGATTCAATGACCCAATTCTTCGAGTAAACTTAACCTTTGTCTGACCAGTCTCCATCCTCCGTGCCTGAATCTTTGCCGGGAGACGCCTTTGCGGGCACGCCGGCTCCGACCGCGCAGGCTCCGGGCGAAAGCGAGCAGGCCGAAGGCGTATTGCAAAGCGTAGCCGGCGAGCAGGCGATTGCTCCCCAGATTCCTCCCACCACCAGCCAGATGGCTGCCCCGATGCCGCGCATGCTGCAGGCGCTGCGCAATCGCGACTTCCGCCTGTTCTGGATCGGCAACTTCCTCTCTAACGTCGGCACCTGGATGCAAAATGTAGCGCAAGGCTGGCTGGTGCTGGATCTCGCTGGCCCGCTCGCTCCTCACCAGGTTCTCGGACGCTTCCAGACCAACGGCGCCTTCTGGCTGGGGGTGGTGGGTTTTGCCGCCTCAGCCCCAATGCTGGTCTTTGCGCTCATCGGCGGCGTGATCGCCGACCGCGTCAACCGCCGCAATCTGATGTTGTGTACCCAGACTGCCATGATGATCTGCGCATTCATCATGGCCATCCTGGCTTACGCAAGCCCGACTCATGCGCGCATGATCAAGATTCCTGAGATCATCTGGCTGGCCTTCGCCAACGGATTGGCCTCATCGCTGAACGCGCCCAGCCAGCAGGCGCTGGTTCCGCGCCTGGTTCCGAAAGAAGACCTGGCCAACGCCATTGCGCTCAACTCGGCGCAGTTTAATCTTTCGCGCCTCATCGGGCCGGCCATCGGCGGATTGATCATGGCATGGCTGAGCGTCTCGGCAAACTTCCTGCTCAATGGCATCAGCTTTCTGGCGCTGATTTTCGTGCTGAGTAAGATCCACTACCCCGACCAGCGCACCGGCCCGAGCGGCGCCAGCCTCTGGCAGAACCTCGCCGAGGGTTTCCGCTATGTCTTCCAGAGCCCGCAGATGTCATCCCTGCTCATGCTGGTGGCCCTGGCCAGCATCTTTGTCATTCCCTTCATTACGTTCATCCCGCTGTTCGCGCGTGACATTCTCCACGCCGGCCAGCGCGGCTTCGGGTTCCTCATGGCCTCCGCCGGCATTGGGGCCTTCCTGGGCTCCATCACCATCGCCTGGCTGGGACGAAAGTATCTGCGCGGAAGCTTTGTAGTCCGCTCGGCCACGCTGCTTTGCGTCGCCGTGATTGGTTTCACGTTTTCCCGAAAATCTTTTCTCTCCGGCGCTCTCCTCATGCTTGCCGGCTACGCCATGATTCTCATGGTGGCAACGGTCAACACGCTACTGCAGCATCTTTCGTCGGAAGCCATGCGCGGCCGGGTGATGAGCTTCTATGCGACCGCGTTTCTAGGCTTTGCTCCCGTAGGCAGCCTGATCGCCGGCTCCCTGGCCGGGGCGATCACCGCGCCCTACGCTATCGCCGGCATGTCGTCGCTGGCGCTGGTGGCCGCATGGGCGCTTTATGCAATGAGTCCGGAACTGAGGAAGCTGAGCTGATTTCGACCAAACCTTGAACCGCAGAGGACGCGAAGTCACGCAGAGGCTTTGGCATTAGTTTCCTGATCAGCGCTGATCTGCGTCCATCTGCGTCTATGCTTTTGATTTTGTTCTTCTTCTTGTTCTTCGTGGTGAGTCTCTTGCTTTTGCCTTCTCTGTGTCTCCGTGCCTCCGTGGTGAAATTTCCTTTACTTGAGACCGAGAACTGAGAACTGCCCTTCTTATTTCTGCGTAACCGTAAGCTTGTGCGCGCCCACGATAGCGAGATCAATTTTAGAGGTCAGCTTGAAGGTGGAATCCAGGCCTACGTTGGGGTATTTGGGGGTGAGGAATTTCTCGGCGAAGATTTCGAGGAGCATGCGGGGAATCTCGGTATTGTCGAGCGCCACCGAATCCACGCTGACTTTTCCCATGCCGCCGCTGCCGCTGGCATGGGCCACGACGCGGACTTCGTGCACGCCGCTGAAGATGCCCAGCAGAGGATTGCTGCTGGAGCGTCCTGCCTTGAGCTGGTCAAAGTCAACCTGGGCGGCGCCGTTGATGATATCCGGCTCCAGCGCAAATTTCGCGCTCTTCACTCCTGCCGGCATTTTGACGCGGCCTTCGGCGAAGTAAGAGTTGATCTCATCTTCGGTGAGGATGGTTGGCGTCTGGTCAGGATGCTCCTTCATTCCGTTTTGCTGGATATGTTGCAGCTTCGCCGCCATGCGGTCAGCCGCCGCCCTGGAATCGCGGCCCGCCGCCGGTGACGGCTTGGTGGATTGCGCAAAAACGGCCGGAGCCAAAAGCATTACGGCCCAAATCAAACTGCGATAAAAAACATTCCGGGAATTAAGCAGCATGAGTTTCATTGTATCGCGGCGCTGGTCTGGGTTTGAGGGCGCACCGTACCGGCAACTTCAGGCGATGCAAAGCCGCTCCAGGCGCCGCTGTATGTCAGGTCAACCTTGGCGCGTCCTTTAGCCACAGGGTCGGTTTCCGGCGTTGGAAGTCCCAGGCTGGCGAGAAAGGCATTGAGCCTTTCCAGATCAACATCGCCCTTGATTTCAAAATGGTAATTGCTACGGCTGAAGGTTGCGCCCGCCACAGCCGGCGCCGGCCCGCCCAGGGCAATGCGGAAAGGAGTAACTGTAAGCTGCGTCTCGGGCAGAATGATTTGCCCTTTGGGCCGCCGCGAGTGATCGGTCTTATCGGGGATTGGACGCTGAAAGTTGATCGCGATCACCTCTGTTCCCACCGCCGGTTGCAATAGCTCAGAGCGCAATTTGATGTTGGAGACGATCACGGTCCAGGTTTCTACATCATGGTCAACTATCCCGTCGCCGTGCAGGCCGGGAGAGCTGAAGAATGTGCCGTCAATGAAGCCGGTGGCATCGAGTTCGCGCGCCATGTCCTTTTTCATGTGGCGTGCCATCGCCGCCACGGTGGAGAGTGGAAACTTGAATGCGCGTAGAGAAAGGTTTGAGAGCACGACTGGCTGTGCATTGGGCTTCGTATTCGGCATCAGGCCGCCGGCAAGGTTGAAGGCGCCTCCGTCTTTCGGCAGCGTGCAATCAAATTGAACCGGGGTGTTGGGAGCGGCCATGCCGCGGTACATGGCATTGCAGTTGATGTTGAAATCCAGCGAGTCATTGCTGGCAATGTCGTAGCGGCGGAAGTCATCCACGGATACAGCTCCGGTGAAGTCGAAGGAGCGGGGAGAACCGGTGAGCTTGGCGGTGGCGGTCACTGCGCCGCGCCAGCCGCGGTCGCGTCCATAAATGAGGTGCGTAAGCTGGCCGAGTTGCGCTTTTTGCCAGGTGGCCTGGAGCAGAAAAGGTGTGGCGTGCAGGTCAGGGGAGCGCTGGAAGCTTCCGCTTAGCTTCAGCGTGCCGGTATCGCCCAGGTTGGCGTCAGAGCGAATCGGACGCGCCACCAGGCGCATGTTCCACAAGTCTTCTGAGGCCAGCCACAGGGAGAAATCGGCTTCGGTGAGGGCAAAGGCTTTTTTCTCGGGACCGATTTTGAAGTTGATGCGTCCGCTGTCGGCTTCAATGTAAGGGAATCGTGGACGCGACTCGGCATGGGCGTTGCCCGTGGGGGCGCTGGGAATCTGCGCCGCCCGGGTCAGCAGCGATTCCACATTCCAGCGGCCCTGGCTGTTGCGCACCAGGTTCAAGCTGGGTTCTTTCACGCTGAGGCGGGCAATTTCAATGCGCGCTCCCAGCAGCGAGCGCAGCCGCAGGTTCGCGGTCACGCTGTCGGAGCGCAACAGGGGCTCGGAGCTGAATGCCGGGTCGTCATCAATGGTGAAGTTCTGCAGATTGAATCCGGGTTGGGGAAGCAGGTGAAAGTCAATGCTTTGGGCGCTCACCCGGCGTCCCAGCGAGGCGGTGATGGATGCCTCCAGCCTCTTCTTCAGCCGGTCGAGGCGGATAGGAACGAAGGCCGCGATCCCCAGGATTACAGCTACGATGATCCACTTGCGCCGCCGGCGCGGACGTGCGCGCGCGCGCTCGCTGTCAGCCGAGCCGGTCGCGACGCTTGTAACTGCATTTTCCATCAGTGCACCATGTTCAATGTGCGATGCCAACGGGTCTTAAAGGGAAAGTAAATGACAGTGTGTGCAAAATTGGAGAGCCGGTCGATGAAACTGGCAGGTTGGTAGCTCGATTCGGGACTGTCAAACGACCAGTAGATGAACATGGGCCGGCCGATGAGGTTCTCCTGCGGCACCGGCCCCCAATAACGGCTGTCGAGGCTGTCATCCCGATTGTCGCCCATAGCGAAATAATGCTCGGGCGGCACGACAAAATCGCCATTCTGCACATGGGAACTCATTGTCAGGTGCCAGTATTCCGGCACGTCATCTACAAACGGCATTGATCCATTCGGGAAGTTGTCACGATAAAAATCAGGCCCGCGGCTGCTGTCATGAATCACGAAAGGTTCATTTTGCAGCTCGCCATTGACGTACAGTTTGCCGTCTTTCAAATGAATTTTGTCGCCGGGCAGACCGCGCACTCGCTTGATCAGATACATACCAGGATGCGCAGGAGAAATAAACACAATGATGTCGCCCCGGTGGACGGTTCCATACGGCAGCAGTCGCCCTACCCAGCTCGTCTTAGGCGCAAGACTCACGCGGTCCACGAACAGATGGTCGCCGATCAGCAGGGTGTCTTCCATGGATGCAGACGGAATCTCGAAGTTCTGCATAACAAAGGTGAAACTGAACAGGAACAAGATCAGCATCGCAGCCATGGAACCAATAAACTCCATCATGGTTTCCCGTTGCTTTTGCGGCTTTTCGTCGGTCGTTTTTTCGTTCGCCGGTTTTACGTTATTTTTTTTCTTTGCCAAGGTGTCTCTCACTTAACCAGCCGCATGATCCTGTTCCCAACGCACATATTTCCAGAGATGGCGGAAGGTGAACATGCGCCGCCCGGCGTGGATGTGCGCGCTCTCGCTCGCTGTCAGCCGAGCCGGTCGCGACGCTTGTAACTGCATGTTCCATCAGTGCACCATGTTCAATGTGCGATGCCAACGGGTCTTAAAGGGAAAGTAAATGACAGTGTGTGCAAAATTGGAGAGCCGGTCGAGGAAACTGGCAGGTTGGTAGCTCGATTCGGGACTGTCAAACGACCAGTAGATGAACATGGGCCGGCCAATGAGGTTCTCCTGCGGCACTGGCCCCCAGTAGCGACTATCGAGGCTATCATCGCGATTGTCGCCCATAGCGAAATAGTGCTCAGGCGGCACAACAAAATCCCCATTCTGCACATGGGAACTCATTGCCAAGTGCCAGTAGTCCGGGACATCTTCCATATACGGCATTGATCCCTGAGGGAAGTTGTCACGATAAAAATCAGGCCCGCGGCCAGGGTCATGAATCACGAAAGGTTCATTTTGCAGCTCGCCATTGACGTACAGTTTGCCGTCTTTCAAATGAATTTTGTCGCCGGGCAGACCTCGCACTCGCTTAACCAGATACATACCAGGACGTGCAGGAGAAATAAACACAATGATGTCGCCTCGATGGATGGTTCCATACGGCAGCAGCGGCCCTACCCAGTTGGCTTTAGGCGCAAGACTCACGCGGTCCACGAACAGATGGTCGCCGATCAGCAGGGTGTTTTCCATGGACGCAGACGGAATCTCAAAGGCCTGCATGACGAAGGTGATAATGAACAGGCCCGAGACCAGCACCGCGGCCATAGAGGCAATAAATTCCATCCAGGTTTCGCGCTGCTTCTGGGGCTTTTCGGCGGATGTTTTTTCGTTCGCCGGAGCGGGCTTTACTTTATTTTTTTTCTTTGCCAAAGGGTATCTCTCATTTGACCAGCCGCATAATCCGGTTCCAACGCACGTATTCCCAGAGATGGCGGAAGGTGAACATCAAACCTGCCAGTTTACCATCAGCCGCTTGTGCTTCCTCGGTTCCCACCGGGCTGCCGGCAATCGAGAGGTAAATCAGCCACGGCCGGCCCTCGATGTTTTCCTGCGGCACAAAGCCCCAATAGCGGCTATCGTAGCTGGTGTCGCGATTGTCGCCCATGGCGAAATAGCTGCCGGGCGGCACCACCAGCTCGCCATTTCGGAGATGTGCGGCCAGCGTTGTGCGCCACGGTGGCAAGACGCCATCCATCACTGACGGAGTTATGTCAGGGAAGTTATCGCGGTAGGGCAAGATCGAATTTTCATCGTGGATAGCGAAGGGCTCGTCCTGCAGTTGGCCGTTAACGTAGAGTTTGCCGTCTTTCAAATGCAGCCGGTCGCCGGGCAATCCGATGACGCGCTTTACGAAATGCTGTGAAGGATTGATGGGATATCTGAAGACGATAATGTCACCGCGCCGGATGGGAGAGTAGGGCAGGATGCCATGCCAGAGGCCGCCCTGGCCGAAGTGGACCTTATCGACCATTACGTAATCGCCGATCAGCAACGTGCTTTCCATGGATCCGGAGGGAATTTGAAAAGCCTGGGTCACAAATGTAACGACAAAGAGCGCAATCACGATAATGACCAGTAACGATTGCAGTAAAGACATCCAGCCCTCGTGCCTCGGCTGCCGACCGGGCAGTGGCGCGGAAGCTCTTGTCTGGGTTGTGCCTTCTGCAATATCGGGAGCAAAGCGGTCAGCCCCGTGCAGAAATTCCGGTTGCGCCCCCGCCGGTTTTTGGGATTCGGGCGCATTGCCAGGAGGTGGAAGAGAAGTGTCGCTCATTCGCTTCCTCCCGCCGCCAGTTGCTGCTTGGCAAGATGCTCGAGCGCCTGGCGGGCGGCGCGCTGTTCCGCGCTCTTCTTGCTGTGGCCTTCGGCGCGGGCCACCAGATGCGGATTCTCGTCTCCGCTGTGCAGGTGCAGCCGCACCTCCGCCGTAAAGATTTTCTTGTGATCGGGGCCGGTTTCTTTGGCGATCAAATACATAGGTTGTGGATGTCCCAGGGACTGCACCGACTCCTGCAGCGCCGATTTGTAATCGGTGAGCGGCAGGCTGTCTCCCGACTGCTGCATTCTCTTCAGTTCAGGGTCGACGATCTGGCTGAAAATAAACCGGCGCGCAAGCTCCAGGCCGCCGTCAAGATAAAGGGCGGCAATCACCGCTTCGAGCGCATCCACCAGCAGGGCCGACTTGGTTCGTCCGCCGCTCTTTTCTTCGCCGCGTCCCAGGCGCAGGTAGCTTCCCAAATCAATCTGGTTGGCCACCCGCACCAGATGCCGCGCGCTCACTAGGTGTGCCCGTAATTTGGAAAGCTCGCCTTCATGCTTGCCCGGAAAACGCGCAAATAAAGCTTCGCTGGTCACAAACCCGAGCACGGCATCCCCCAGAAATTCCATGATCTCATTATCGCCGGCAGAAAGCGTGGCATCATCGCTGGAATTCTCCTCCGGGGGCAGGGCGTCGGTGGTTTCGTGGGCGTGCGAGCTGTGCGTCAGGGCTTGCTGCAGCAGGGACGCGCGCTGGAAGTGGTGTCCCAGCGCGGCTTCCAGCGTCGAAGTATCAGGATTGGTCATAGCACAGCCAACAATTCAAAATGCGCTTATTTTCGCTTTCACAAATCAGTGTGCGGGCTTTGTATCCGTCAACAGCTTCAGCCGCGTCTGTTCATATGTCACTTGCTTCAGCGCGTCCGGATCGCTGGCCGAGATCGCCAGCGCGCGATTGGCGACGGCGAGCGCATCGGCATATTTTTTCTGGTGGTCCAGGGCAATCACCAGCCGCAGCCATATGGCCGGTTCTGGATTCAGCGTGTTCAACTCGGTGGCTTTCCGCAACGATTCTTCCGCCGCTTTGTCATTCTTCTCGGCCAGCTCCAGCGTGCCCTGGGCGGCATAGGCCGACGACTTGTAGCTGTTCAACTGCTCCGGTGTGTATTGCGAAAGCTGCAAGGCGCCGGTGTCGATCAATTGGATGGCGCGGCTGGAAGCTTTCATGATTTCCTCGTGCTGCTGCTGCAGGTCCGGGTCGGTTTCGTTGGCGCGCTCGGCCATGACACTGGAAACGGTAAGCAGCGCGGGAACCGAATCGGGGTCGAGGGCGAGGACTTTGCGGCTCATTTCCAGGGCCTTCTCAGCGTTGTTGGCCTGCCCATAACGCTGCATGAGTTGTTCGTACAAGATTGACCGCAGGTCGCTGTCGGGGAACCTGGCGGCGAATTCGTTGGCCCCTGTCTCCGCTTTCGCCAGGTCCTTTTCGCCCACAACTGCCTGGTAGGCGGCATACTCCGGCCGTGTCTTTGCCGCCTTCACTTTGCTTTCAGTTGCCTGCGGCGGCGATGGTTCAGCCTGGGGGCTGGCAGGCTGTGGAGCCTGGACGCCGGCAGTTTGTGCTGGCAGCATGCTGGCTGTTATCAGCACGACGGCGGAAAGGCTCAAGATTCTCTTCATTGACTGCTCCAATCAAATGCGGCGGTCCTTTACTTTGACCTTGGCTGTGGTTCAATTTGAGTAGCGCCGGCGCCTCGCCCGGCTCCATCGTTCAGTTCTGATCCTTGGGCCGCGCCGTCGGGGGCTCGTAGGGCTGGGAGATCCCGCGATCGGCGGCGTCCTTGGTTTGCGGATTGGTATCGCCGGCGCTCAAAGCAGCGCGATACTGCGCCAGCGCCGCCTCCCGCTCCTCCTGAAGATCGAAGATCCTGCCCAGATAAATGTGTGACCAGGCCACCACCCGGGGTTCGCGCGCGATTTCGAGGGTGCGTTCAAAATATGTGCGCGCTCCATCCATGTCTCCATTCAGCGAAGCGGCCTTGGCCAGGATAAACAAGGCGCGGGCCGGGTCCTCGTTTTTCTCATCGAGCGCCTGGTGGGCCAGCTTTTCCGCTCCGGGGATATCACGCGCCGCCAGCCGCTCCTCGGCCAGATCGAGCAATTGAAGCTGCTGCGTCTTATTGGCGCGCAGCAGTTCGGGGGCGGCTTCCTTGGAGAAATTGACCTCTTGCGCCAGCTTCTTTTCTTTTCCTACATCGATTTGATAGAGCCACTCCGAATAGCTGTCTTTCAATCCAGCCGGGTCTTTTTCGAATTTCTGCAAGGTTTCATAAAAGTAGCGGGTAAGAATAAAACCTTCGTTGACGGCCGCCCGCGCGGCCTGCAGCCGCGCCGCTTCAGCATCTTTGCCGCTCACCTGCAGGGTACGCGCCTCGATAGCGCGAATGAGAGATTCGTTCACCAGCAGGCCGATATCGTTCTTGAAGCTTTCATCCATGGGAGCTGTGGCGACGGCAAGCAGCAAGGGCTCGAGTTGCTTGAGAGTCGTGCCGCGCTTCTGCGCGTAAGGATCGAGCACGTAATGCAGATAAGTGTGCCGCACTTGATCGAGTTTGATCGAACCCTGGGAGGTGGGCGAAACCACCATGAAGTAATCTGAACCGTAGTTACGGGCGTTAATGTCTCGGGGAGCGACCAGGGGCTCTACCAGAACGGTAAAACGCCGGCCCACGTAGCCGCTCAGTTGCAGCTTCAAGTACAGGTCGGTCTTGACGATCATCTGCGAGACGGGCTCGTGCAAACGGTCTATCAGCCCGTCGTATTCACCCTGGTGCTCTTTCCACATGTCGCGCAATCCCACTGCCTGATAGAAAGTTTGCAGCAACGGTACTGCGCCCAGAACGTAGGTGGCATCGGGGGGCATGTCGGCCTCCTGAACGCTGGGCTGAAATGCCGGGGGCTCGGTGAGAAATAACCCCAGGGAGACAAACTGCGCCAAATCGCGGCCCGGGTCCGGATTTTGGTGGTCTTTATAGAAGCGGCAAAATTCCGCCCGGGCGTGGGCGGCATCGGCGGAAGCCTCCGTCTTTTGCGCGATTTCCTGCCGGATTTTCGCGCGCACCGGGTCCGAGTTCGCCAGATCGGCATCGTATCCGCAGGAATTCATTGCCGCCAGCAGGGAGAACAGCGTCTCACTGGTATCCAAAGTGATTTTGGAAGTCGTGGCCGCAGCCGGTACACCTGGGGCATGGGAGGAAGAATCCTGCGCCAGGCCAGCCGTAGCCATGACCGCGCAGAAAACGGTAAAACTCAAAAAAAATGAGACAGAACGCAGACGGGCCTCCTCTTATTTCAAGGCGGGAATAGGTTTATTTTACTGGGCAATGAAGAATTGGGTCAATCGGGGGATGCCCCTTGCTCAGCTAGGGTCTGGCTTTCAGCTCCAAGCTCCAAGGAAAATCAAGGTCACCGCGGAGACGCGGAGGCACGGAGAAAAGCAAAAGATTTCGCCGCGGATGAACGCGGATTTGCGCGGATTTCAAAAGCCAAGGCTCCGCAACATTCTTGTAAACTTAGAATCACCTATGGCAATTACGCTGGAGGCGTTGCATACCCATCTCGATTATGCGGCCTGGGCCAGCAGCAGGATTGTGCAGGCGGCGGCTTTGTTGACTGCGGAAGAGTTGACCCGAGATTTCCATACCGCCGACCGCAGCGTGCTCGGCACGCTTGTGCATGTCTATGCCGCCGACCGGGTATGGCTTGGACGCATCGAGGGGGATCCGCCGGCGCGGTTCCTTGATCCGGAACGGGATATGCACATGACGGTGCTGCAGAACGAATGGCCAGAGCTGTATCGAAGATGGAAGAAATGGGCATCAAGCCTGAGCGAAGATTCCCTGCGCTCTAACTTTTCTTATAAAGATCTAAAGGGGAATCCGTACGAAACTCCCCTTTGGCAGATCACATTGCACGTTGTGAATCACGGAACCCACCATCGCGGCCAGGTCTCCGGATTTCTGCGGGCCATGGGACATACCCCGCCGCCACTGGATTTGATTTTTTATTATCGGGAAAAGGCGGCGCGAGCGAGTTGAAACTACATATGATTTGCTGTTAGTGATTCGGAGGCGAGGCATTATCCAAAGCCCAAGGGAGGTCGGATAGCTTGTCTGGTCCTGCCCTGAGTGTTTGTCCCCAAACCATAACATATTCCAACCTGGGCGGGCCGCTAATGCCTTTTCGCCATGTTCCAACTCTGATCATGGCGAGTCCGACTTTGCTACCGCGTGCAAAGCTGATCTTTACACAAAGAGGAGTGATCTTCTGTGGCTCTTTAAGGTCACAGTCACCGTTCACCCACCAAGAAATCTTATCGATGTGTGCCGGCCCGGACTGAAGCCACTCATCCAGCCGCTGCGAAGAGAGCGTCAAATCAAGTGTCCGAACATCGATCGCCTTTGCATACCGAACTACATCTTTGTCGGTATAGCTGTGTTGCGCAGCTACAGGCAATGCGATCAAGAACGACATCATCAGACAACAAAATTTCATACCGCCAGCTCGTCACGGACGCAACTTCTAAGCTAAAGGCTAAGAGCTAAAAGCCAAGGGCTTCTTTTTATCCCTTCACGTTCATGCCTGAAAATGAAAGCACAACGCGGCTGGGAGTGGGCCGTCCCATGTTCATCGCCGGACGGAACGTGGTAAACAGAAGCAGATTATCGAGGCGGGGAATCAGGTTCTCGGCGCCCGCCGGCGCGGAGATGATGCGGTAGTCTTCCACGCGGCCATTGGCATCCACATAAGTCTCCACCACCAGCGATCCGTCATTATTGCCAATGGTGGTTAAGAACGGCAAAGGAGATGTGTTCAACTGTGGCGGCGTATAGAGCGCCAGGGGCACATCGGAAGAGGCGGCTGCGCTGTTCACCTGCAGGCCGAAGAAGCCAATGATCAACCCAAAAAAGATGACGGCGCTCAACAAGCCGGCCGTAGCCGGAAACATGAAGGCGTTAAAACTATTTTCCAGGCGCACTAACAAGCCTTGCCAATAGTGGCCATAGTTGCGCGCACGCTCCTGCGAAAGCGCCACCCGTAACTGAAGAGCAAGATCGGGAGGCGCCGGCCGCCTTCCCAGCCCAGCGACCAGGCGCTGGGTATTGTGCAGCTTCCGGTATTCGTCAGCGCAGGCGGCACACGTCTGGATATGGGCAGCTACCTGCTGCATCTGCGCGCCGGTCAGGGCGTTATCCAGATACAACGAAAATAACGACCGCACTTCACACTTCATGACGTCACCTCAATCTTTGCGCGCCGCATCGCAGGCAGGTTTTTTGCTTTTGCTCCTGCGCTGCTCTTGTCTGACGTGTTCGGCCCAGCCATTAATCCCAGCTCCTCGCCGACTTCGTTGACATAGGACTGCAATCTTTTTTTCAGGATCTCACGGCCACGCGTCAGGCGGCTCTTCACCGTGCCCAGCGATGCCCGCGTGACTTCAGCGATCTCTTCATACGACAGCTCTTCAATATCGCGCAGCACAACGGTGGTGCGAAACGGCTCTGGAACCTCTCTCAATTCTTCCTCGACCCGGGCGCGGATTTCTTCATGAGCCAGGCTTTCGAAGGGAGACTCGGTTTGATCTTCCAGCAAATCTTTGAGCCCCTGGCCCGTAGAGCCGTCAGCCATCTCCTCGAAAGCGGGCTCAATGCTGGTTTCCTGGCGTTTATGGCGGAACCACCAGCGCTTGCTATTACAGGCTTCGTGGATGGCGATGCGATAAATCCACGTCTTGAGGCTGGAGGCGCCATTAAAGTGGCGCATTCCCCGGAAGACCTTCAGGAAAACTTCCTGGGTCGTATCCGCTGCGTCTGCCGGATCGCTGACGATGCGGTAGACCAGGCTATAAACCTGCTGGTGATAGTGAGTGATCAGCCAGGAATACGCATCTTCAGAACCGGATTTCAGTTCTGCCACCATCGAACCTTCTTCGGTGGCATTCGCCAGCGCGCTTGCTAACTCGGCCAAAGTAGTTGCTCCCGCCATTGCCTTCATGGCGTCACCTCTCACCCTAGCAGGATACGGTGTCTGCTTCAAGATGCCTTTGGACCAGCAGGCAATCCGTGCGCGAAACCTGCTACTGGATAGATAGACGTACTTACCCCCTGAAAGGTTCCCAAAAACAGGGGGTGCGGGAAAGAATATTTTGTAAAGAGGCCCGGCCTTTTTAGGGGCTTTATTGAGGCTTGATGGTGCTTTGCGCCGCCGGCTGCACCGGCGAAGGAGGGGTCTTCTTGCGAACCGTTTTTCTGGGCGCGGAATCGTCATCATCTGCGTCCACAATTCGCTTGGGCACTCCGTTTTCGCCAACGATAATTACCGGGCCTGATTTCTTACTGGCGGCAGCAGGCCCTGCCCCGCTGCCCTGGGCGGTTGGAGCGCTTCGGCCGTGCAAGCGGGCGAGTTCGGCATCCTGGAAGGCAGCCAGGCTTTCCATGTAGTCGGCCAGGGAGCGCCGGCTGGCTTCGAGCAGCTGGGTATCGGCCGCCAGTTCCTGGTATTCGTCTTTACTGCCGACTGCTCCGGCAGAATCCGTCAGGGGCGACAGCACTTCGTAGAGCACATTCAAATCGCGATACAGTTTTAAATTTGCGGTCAGGGAAGTGGGCGCGTTGCGCGCTGCGGTCAGCATCCCGGGAAGCGCGTTGGTCATATTGCTCATCAGCGATTGGGCATTGGACTGCGCCTGATCGCGGGTGGCGCCGTCGGTTTTCCACTTATCAATGCGAAGCCGGGCCAGGTCCAGCGCGGTCTGCCTGGTTGATTGCTCCAGGGCCGACAAGGTTGAATTAAGCTGCGTAATGTTCAACGAAGGCGCGTTGGCAGTCCTTGCCGCCGGAGTCCGGGGTTTAGCGGGTTGGGACGACTGGGCCCCGCAACTTATGCCCAACACTAAAACAGTAGTGATAATAGTGATAAAGGTAAGGAATCTGGGTTTCATGGCTGGCAACTCCGCAACTAAAGATGTTACACCTTCCCGAATACGGATGACGAGTCTACTGCTTGCTGACCTGGTTTGACCATGCGCGAGAGGCGTCCAGGCCGATGTTAGAATCTAGCGATGAAAATACGATTGCTGGCGGTGATTTGCGTGTTTGGGCTCTCCCTGGCGGCAATTGCCCAGGAAGTAGCCCGGCCTGACGTTCCAGACAACATCAAGGCTCCGGACGGGGAAAAAATCGTGCTCCTCGCCCATGCTTCGGGTTTTCAAGTTTATACATGCCAGTTGGGCGGCGACGGCAAGCCTGCCTGGGCGCTGAAAGGCCCGGACGCCAGATTGTTTGACCGGCAAGGCTCGGCCATCGGGCATCACCATCTGAACCCGGGTCCGCCTCCCATGCCCACATGGAAGCACAATGACGGAAGCGAAGTCAGCGGCAAGATGATGGCGCGGGTGGATTCGCCCGATTCCGATTCCATTCCGTGGCTGCTGCTCACCGCCGCCAGCCACTCCGGAAAAGGCATTCTCAGCGGAGTGACCACCATCCAGAGAATCAACACCAATGGCGGGCAAGCTCCATCCGCTGCCAGTTGCGATGATGCTCACAAAGGCGCTGAATCCAAAAGCGCCTACGTGGCCGACTATTACTTCTACGCGGCTTCTCCCTAAGGGCTCCGCAGCCAAAACAAGAAGCTGCTAGCTGGCGGTTTTTGGGCGTAGAAGATGCAAGCATCTTCCATCTTCCATGATGCTCAAGATTGAAAGGGTAGCGAAGGCTCGCTCAGTTGCTGACCGGATTCCGAAACAATTACACAATTACCCGATTACGCAGCTACGCAATCGCCAATGACTCAATGATCCGATGACTCAATGATTCAATCCGTGAGCTTGGCTGCCTTGACCTTGCGTTCCTGAATGTACTCATCGATCGCGTCCTTGAGCTTGCCCTGGGCTTGCAGAATGTATTCCACGGCGTCGCGCAGGGCGCCGTCGCCGCCACAATGCTTGGTGATCCAGTGCGCCTCTTCTTTCACATCGTTGCGGCCGTTGGGAACGGCGATGGCCAGCCCGCAATTGCGCATCACGGGAAGATCGATGATGTCGTCGCCCACGAACGCGGCCTGGCTGGCGTGGAGTTTTTCCTGCTCGAGAATCGAACGGAAGACAGCCAGCTTATTGGCAATGCCCTGGTGGACGTGGTCAAGCCGCAGATCGCGGGCGCGCAGAGCCACCGTCTCAGAGATGCGCTTGGTAATCAGCCCGGTCTTGAGGCCGCCCAAACGGGCCAGGGAAATAGCGGTGCCATCGTGGGCGTTGAAGCCTTTGGCCTCCATCATCGAACTGCTGGAGATGGAGTAACCGCCAATGTGGGCATGCTCGGCCGCCTTCTTTTCCGCCGCCATGGGCTCGAAGCCGGCAGGAGCAGGGAAGAGCCAGATCTTGCCATCGGTCAGGACGCCATCCACGTCGAAGAGAAGGAGCTTGATTTTTTTTGCGCGGGCTTTGGACATTTGGATAATTAAACCACAAGGGCAGTTTCGAGTTTCAAGTTTCGAGTTTCAAGCCAATCCGCGTTTATCCGCGTCGATCCGCGGCGGAAAATTGTTTTGTCTCCTGCAGTCTCGACGCTTCGCGCCTGATCGCCCGCCACGCCCGCTCCACATGACGCTCTTCTGTATATGTCTGCCCCATACACAGCCGCAGCACCAGCTTGCCGTTCAACTTGGTATGCGAAAGATACAGCTCGCCGCTTTTGTTGAGCCGGTCCATTAATTTCTGGTTGAGTTCGTCTGTGCCCTTCAGCCGGAAGCAAACCAGGTTGAGCTGGGGCGGGGCAGCGACTTCAAAATCGGGATCGTTCTTCAGATAACCCAAGAACGTTTGGGCGCACTGGATATGCCGGCGGATATGGAATTGCAATCCCTCGACGCCGTAATGGCGGATAACGAACCACAGCTTGAGCGCGCGGAAGCGGCGGCCCAGCGGTACTTGCCAATCGCGATAGTCGGTGACCTCGCCTGTTGACGACGCTTGGGTGCGCAGATATTCCGGTACGACCGAGAGGCTGTTGATCAGCGCTTTGCGGTCGGCGACATAGAAGCAACTGCAATCGAAGTTGGTGAACATCCATTTATGCGCGTCGAAGACGTAGCTGTCGGCAAGCTCCATGCCATTGTGAATGTAGCGGAACTCGGGGCAGAGCGCGGCGGGGCCAGCCATGGCCGCATCCACGTGGAGCCAGAGGCCATGCTTGCGGCAGATAGCGCCGATCTCGGGCAGCGGGTCGAACGCCATCGTAGAAGTTGTTCCCACCGTGGCGCAGACAAAAAATGGCTGCAGGCCGTTGCGCTTGTCGGCTTCAATGGCTTTTTCCAGAAGCTCGGGACGCATGGCGAATTTGGAATCCACTTCGATCAGCCGCAGATTTTGCGAGCCGATGCCGGCGATCTTGATGTCCTTTTCGATTGACGAATGTGCCTGCGACGAAGTATATGCCACCAGCGGCTGGCGGCAGCCTTGCGTGTTGCTGGCGAAATCAGTGGCCCGCTCGCGCGCCGCCAGGATAGCGCACAGGGAAGAGCTGGAAGCCGAATCCTGAATCACACCGCCCCCGGCCGAAGACGAAAGAAACTGCTGCGGCAGGCCCAGCATTCCCACCAGCCAATCGAGAACGTGGGCTTCAAGTTCGGTGCAGGCGGGGCCAGTGACCCACAGCATGCCTTGCACGCCAAAGGCGGCGGAGAGCAACTCTCCGAGGACCGAGGGCCCGCTGGAGTTGCCGGGAAAGTACGCGTAAAAATTCGGCGACTGCCAATGGGTGATGCCGGGAATGATTTTCTGCTCAAGGTCGCGCATGACGGCGTCAAAGGGCTCAGGACGCACGGGCGGCGAAGCCGGCAGCCCGGCCCGCACCGCGCCCGGCGCGACCTGCGCCTGCACCGGATACCTTTCGATCTGCTCGTAATAGCCGGCAATCCAATCGATCAAGCGTTTGGCTTCTTCGCGGAACTGCTGCGGCGACATGTGGAAGGTTGAATCCAAGCAATCCTCCTGGGCTCGTTTGGCAAACTTCGGTCGAAATTCATCTAATCATAAATGTGTTTGGATACGGGGCAAGTACCTGGGCTCTGTCATCCCAGGCGGAGTTTGTTTTTTCACGCACTGTCATCCTGGTCCCGCGAAGCGGGAAAAAATCTCCGATGGCGATAGGAATCATCTGCGGCTTCCATCGGATTTTTGCCAGGATTTTTCCCTCGCGCTGACAGAATCGCGACGACCCGAAATTCGAGAATAAGTTGGAAAAGATCGCGCGCCCCGAGGGCAACATACCGAATGACACATTGTGCATATGGATGAAATAATCCACGTCTGGCAAGCCAATGCCTTGCAAAAAGAAAATTGAATATACAATCCGAGCTTTGCTGGTTTAGGAGAGATTTTTGATGCCAACCCGACGCGACATTCTTATCGGCGCTGCTGCCGCAGGAGCGGCTGCGCTGCTGCGGCCTGCATTGACCGTTTTTGCCGAGGGTTCAAAAGCGACCGCACCGGCCGCTCTCACGCCGGTCAATTTCATAGTCCCGGCGGGCGCGTGCGACTGCCACGTGCACATTGTTGGAGACACGAAGCGTTTTCCAATGTCGCCCTCGCGCACGTACACGCCGGAAACGGCGGCCGTCAGCAGGCTTCAGGCGGTGCATCGCGCGCTGCACGTCACCCGCACGGTGGTTGTGCAGATCAGCATCTATGGCGCCGACAATCGCTGTCTCCTCGATTCGATGAAGCAGCTCGGCCCGAGCGCCCGCGGCGTGGCCGTGATTGACGATGCGACGCCAGAGAGCGACCTCGATGCCATGCACAAAGCCGGGGTCCGGGGCGCGCGGCTTATCTTTTTTCAGTCATCGCTCGAACCACCGGCAAACCTGGCGGAAATGCGCCGGCATTTTCAAAATACGGTGGATCGAGTGAAAAAACGCAACTGGCTGGTGCAGATTTACGCGCGTCCTGCGGTGATTGACGGATTGAGCGAGCAGATCATGGCAGCACCCGTGCCCGTAGTGCTCGACCACTTTGCAGGAGTCGAAGCATCGCTTGGAACCGGACAGCGCGGTTTTGAGCGCGTGCTGAAGCTGCTGAAGGCGGGAAAAGCCTACGTCAAGATCTCCGCGCCGTATCGCAGCTCGACCCTGGCGCCTGATTTTCCTGATATCGCTCCGTTCGCCAAGGCGCTCATCGCAGCCAATCCGGAACGCATCCTGTGGGCCAGCGACTGGCCCCACGTGGATTCCGCCCCCGCGCCAGGACGCAACCCGACCGATATAATGCCCGGGCTGCCTATTGACGACGGCCATATCTTCAACCTGCTGCCCACCTGGGCGCCCGACGCCGCCAAACGCAAGCTGATTCTGGTGGAGAATCCGGGAAGGTTGTATTTCAGGAGTTTAGCTCTTAACTTTTAGCTTCGAGGAGCAAGATTTTCAAAGAACGGGGAGATCATTCATGCGTAAAATGCGGCTCCCATCCGTGCGCGAGGAGACCGGGCTGAGCGCAATTCGGGTTTGATTTTTTGCCCGGTTTCGTATTACAACCCATGCATGTCTCTGCCTCGATCTCTCATCGCACTGTCCCTGGGCGTGGCGCTGGCGGTTCCCTTGTTTGGACAGGCTTCGCCATCTGCCACGAAGCCGGATACGACGAAAGAAGCTTACGTCTACGAGCGCCTTCGAGACACGGTGCGCTACGAAAACGATGGCACCGGCGTCGAGGAGATTACTGCGGCCATCAAGTTGCAGAGTCAGGCCGGCATCGAGGCGCTGGGGCAGCTTGTCTTTGGGTACTCCTCCGCCACTGAGGACCTGCAGGTCGATTACGTGCGCGTGCGCAAACCCGATGGACGCGTGGTCGAGACCCCGGCTTCAACCGCCCAGGATTTTGCTCCTGACGTCCTGAGGGAAGCTCCCATGTACAGCGACTTCCGGCAGCGCCACGTGTCGGTAGCCGGGCTGCAGGTCGGCGACGTGCTGGAATACCACACCATCACCAGGACCAAGCCGCTGGCGCCGGGCGAGTTCTGGTTCGAACACTCATTCCTGAAAGAGACCGCGGTGCTGGATGAGAGCCTGGAGATTGATCTCCCCAAATCGCGGGAGGTGAAGCTCAAGAGCCCGAAGCGGAAGTACGACACGCGGGAGACGGCAGACCGCCGCATCTATAGCTGGAGCATCAAGGACTTTGTGCCCAACCGAAAGGACGATCAGGAGGAAGATGTTGACGACAGCGATCTTGAGCCCGATGTGCAGCTTTCGACTTTCACCGACTGGCAGCAGATTGCCCGCTGGTACGCGAAGCTGCAGGGCGAGCGCGCCGCAGCCGATGACAGCGTGCGCAAGATGGCCGCGGAGCTGACCAAAAACGCCACGACGCCGCTGGAAAAAACCCGGCGGCTCTACGATTACGTGGCGCGAAACATTCGCTATGTCAGTCTTTCGTTCGGAGTGGGGCGGCTGCAGCCACACCAGGCGTCAGAGGTGCTGCAAAACGGCTATGGCGACTGCAAAGACAAGCACACATTACTCGAGGCCCTGCTGCGCGCCGAAGGCATCAAGAGTTATCCGGTGCTGATCAGCAGCGACCGCAAGCTCGATTTGGATGTGCCCTCGCCCGCCCAGTTCGACCATGTGATTACCGCGGTGCAGTTGGAAAAAGATGGAGAGCTGACCTGGCTGGATACAACCGCCGAGGTTGCGCCCTACGGGCTGATCATGTACGAGCTGCGCAACAAGCAGGCGCTGCTTTCTTCCGATGACGCGAGCGCCGGCCTGCGGCGCACAACGGCGGCAACTCCGGTCAAGAACCTGGTCACGATGAAAATCGACGGTAAGTTCACCGAAATCGGCGCTCTCGACGCCACGGTGGAGATGACCGCGCAGGGCGACAGCGATTGGCCCATACGGGCCGTATTCCGCCAGGTCGCCCCGGGCGACTATCAACGTGCGCTGAAGTTAATGTCGGCGGCCTGGGGGCTGGGCGGAGATGTATCGGAGGTGCGCATTGATTCCCTGGAAGACACCAGCAAACCATTCCATATGTCCTTTCATCTGCATCAGGACAACTACTTCCGTGTTCCCAGCTCGGACGTCAGCTTCGGCATCCTGCCTCCGGTGGGACGCAGCCAATTGAATCTTTCCGCGAAAACTTCTGAACCGCTCGACGTAGGCCCGGCGGTGGAGCGAGTTTACCGCGCGCACATCCAATTCCCGGCGAACTACACGGTCCACGTTCCTTCCGAGGTCCGCATGACGCGGGACTATGGCGAGTATTCTTCTTCCTACGTGCTCAACAAGAACGTGCTCGAGGCCGAACGGAGGATGGTATTGAAGATCAACGAGCTGCCGGCCACGCGCCGCTCTGATTACGAATCTTTCCGCACGGTGACCGGCAGCGTGCTCGAACAGGACCTGTGGTGCAGCATTACCGCCGCCTCTGCCGCCGCGGTGGCCTCAGCGACACAGATCACCGGAACGCCTGAAGAAATTCGCAAAGCCGGCGGGGCCGCGCTCGAGCGCAGGGATTTTGGCGTAGCCGTTGACCTGCTGAAGCGGGCGCTCGACCAGGACCCGAAACAAAAAGATGGCTGGGAGGATTTAGGGCTGGCCTACTCCGGGCTGAATCAGCATGACCAGGCCATCGGCGCCTTTCGCAAAGAGATTGAAATGAACCCTGAGCACGCCCGCGCCAACAGCGATCTTGCCGGAGAGCTGCAGCAGGAAGGCAAGCTGGAAGAAGCGGTGGGCGCCTACAAAAAGCAGATTGAAATCACCCCTTCGGATAAATTGGCACACAAGAGCCTCGGCCTGCTGCTGGCCCAGATGAAACATGACACCGAGGCGCGCACCGAGCTGGAAACCGCGGCGGCAATTCCACCCGACGATCCGCAGGTAAAAATCGCGCTGGCGCAGGTGTATTCCCGGAGCGGAGACGCGGAAAAAGGCCATGCCCTCATGAAGAGCGTGCTGGGAATTTCAAACCTGCAGGCCGGGACCGACGTTTTTTCCGCCGCCTTGCGCGACGACATTGACCCGGATGAGACACTGCACGATGCCCGGCAGACGCTCGATAGTATTGGCGACCAGTTCGATGCAGGCGAGTTTGAGCGGCTCACTCCGTCGGCCTTTTCGGCCATGAACCTGGTAGCACTGGCGTGGGCGCGCACAGGCTGGGCAAAGTTCCTGCAGCACGACACCCTGGGATCAATGCAATTCCTGAATGCGGCCTGGCTGCTGAGCCAGTCGGGAACGGTGGGCAATCGCCTCGCCCGCGTCTACCAGAAGGAAAACCAGCCTGACAAGGCCCGGCACATGTTTGCCCTCGCCGCCGCCGCAGGCGGCAGCGAAGCGCAGGCCTCGCGCGAGCAGGCGCTGAAACTGGCGGCAAGCGCGGAGGCGGCCGATAAAGAGATTGCGCAAGCCGGCTCGGAATTGCTGCAATCGCGCACCGTCAAACTTCCCGCGGCTGTCACCACCGGCTCCGCCCGCTTTGCCCTGGTCTTTGACGGCGCCGACAAGCCCGAGCGCGCCGCGTACCTGGATGGCGACGCGGCATTGCATGACGCCGGCGAAAAACTTCGCGGACAGCAGTACCCGGTACGGTTTCCGGAAATGTCCTCGGTCAAGGTCATTCGCCGGGCTACGGTTTCGTGCTCCGGAGAGGGATGCTCGGTTGTCCTGCAGCCGCTGGAGGGGTTGCAGCCGTAGGAGAGCGGCTCTTAGCTTTTAGCCTTTAGCTCTTAGCTGCCAGCGTACCGTCTTATCGAGGGACACCCAGGCATCAGCAAGACCGGATGATTCTTGACTGAAAACGGTTGGGATCGCCGTAAACATTTTCGCCAAGAGAGTGAATAAACACATCTCCACGCTTTCTGTAGGAATCGATCTCCTCAGGGGTTAGCTCAATCTCTACACCATACTGCCCGACCCGCCCACAGAGAACATTAAGCACATAGCGTCCGTCAGTTGTCCGACGAAGTTGCACCCCATATTCGTGATAGAGCACCTCAGCCCCATCCGAGCGTAACGGTACGTCATCACCCCACTTGGCGGAGACATATTCAACCTTATTGCCTTTTTTTGTCCAAATTGCTGGTTTCTCGACGCTCATGTTGTTTGCACCCAAAACTCCCAGATTTGTTGCTTACATCACCAGCGACCTCAGTGCTCTGAACCAATCCAAGCAATCGTAAATCGCAAATCGTAATTCCCCCAAATTTCAAGCCCGCGCGACGAATGATATCAAACTGCTTCATGCCTGGGTGCCCCACACAGGCGGCCAAGCCTGTGTGGGATGGACTGGTACCCCCCTTGCTAGGTTGGGTCGAAAAGCAGTTTCATGTTTCGAGTTTCAAGTTGGATTTTTGGCGAAACCTGCTCACCGCAGAGGACGCTGGGTTACGCAGAGGTTTGGGTACTTATCCGCTCGGGGTTATTAGACTCGTTGCTGTAGAGCACAGGAAAAGAGATTGTGTTGGTTTGGAATTAGTACAACAAACCAGATTGTGTTCGTTTTGGAATCAGTAGAACATAGGGATGCTGTCAGGGGTGGCTGGTTTCGGGGCGGGCTGTGTTCGCAGAGGCCAGGTTGAACGCGGCAGGATGCAGTTCATGATCCTTCGCCGGTTTGGCGGCGATCCTCTGGGTGATCCCAGCTTCAGGCTTATGGCGCTGAGCTTGGGCGCGTATGGTTGCGGCGGGGCGAGCAGCTTCATTTTCGGAAGCTGCTTGTTCCTCAACAGCGATTTGCTTCAAGGCACCGATCAAGAGAGAGGTGAGATGGCCGACGGCTTTGGCGGTGCGGACATCCATCTGGCCATGGCAGAAGCGGTTGATGGTATCGGCCAGTATTTCAACCACGTCGGGCTGAGTATTGGATTTGAGGGCGCGCAGCAGGAGCGAGGAGAGATAGCCGATGGCTTTGGCGGCGTGGAGGTCTATCTCGTCACGGCGAAGGTGATTGACGGTTTGAGTCAACAGCTCGTATACATCTGAAGTTTTCTGCAGGCAGATTGTGGGGAGATTGGGCAGCAGGGTAATCTCGGGTTCCATCTGGCGGCTGCGGGCTTCTCCGCCCTGGCGGCGGGCCTCGGACTGTTTCTTCTTCTGATCGGGGTCGTGGAAAAAACAATAGTCCTTGCCGGTCTGGGGATCGGCCTGGCAGCGGGCGCCGATCTTGCTGATGTGCTGGCACCGCGGTTTTTTATTGGGAGCTTCGCCGTTGTTCATCATCCACCTCGTGAATATATAAAACAGAATGACATGAGAATGAACGGCATGGAATCTTTTGATATCACTTCGTACAAAAGGCCTGATATTTTGGGATTCGCTGTATGTAATTTTTTGGGTGGCGGTATGGGTTTTGAAGCTGGATCATGACAATTACTGGACGAAACTCTTCACCAACGCTACCGCGTTGAAGCCCCGCCTTGCGGGGCGGAATAATTTAGCCCAGGCGCGGCAGCCCTGGGGGGTGCAAATATTTTTAGAAGGCAGAGCCCTGGAGGGGCGACACAATTACCCTAATGCATATTTCGGATCGAATTCCGCCCCGTTTTTTTTCAGAAGCGTCAAATATTCCTCTTCAAAGCTGAATTTTTTATGATGGGCTTCCTGGTTCTGGATGTATCTGGTTACCACATGCAGATTCGACGTACTCACACTGAATGCGCCGTAGCCTTCCTGCCACGCAAACTGCTTTCTGTGTTCGTTCATCCATTTTGAAGAGTTGGATTTCAGGAGGAGAATTGCCTTTGCGAGCGCCAGGCTCGCAGGCAAGCGGAACAAGACATGTGCATGATTGCTGATGCCTCCGACTGCGAGAACATACATTCCATGATTCCTGCCGATTGCGGCAATGTAGGCCCAGAGCTTTGGCTGGATTTCTGTTGCAATGAGATCGCGGCGTTGTTTCGTACTGAATACCAGATGGATTTGATTCTGGGCAAACGAATGGGACATAAGTGTCGCCCTTCCGGGGCTTGACGTGTTTATTTTGGTTACCCAGGGCTTCCGCGCCTGGGCTAAATTATTCCGCCCCGCAAGGCGGGGCTGGAAGCTACGGCCCTGCAAGCATATTATTTGTTCTCTAAAAGCGCGCAAAATCCAGATCAGCTACTCAAGGGATTAAATATAAAGAAATCTCATAATAGGCGAACATTTTACGAATACGCAAAATCGGCTTAAAATAAGCCAATGCCTCCCCTGTCAGTCCCCGAGTCCCTCGCCTGGGCCCATCCCGTGGTGCAGGAGTGGTTTGTGCGACGCTTCGGTACGCCTACAGAGCCGCAGGAGCAGGGGTGGCCACACATCCTGAGCGGGCGGGCTACTCTCATCTCCGCGCCTACCGGGTCGGGCAAGACGCTGTCTGCTTTTCTGGCTTGCATTGACCGTCTTGTCCGCAAGGCGCTGGCTGGGCACCTGGAAGACCGCACCGAAGTTCTTTATGTCTCTCCGCTGAAGGCGCTGGGCAACGATATCCAGAAAAATCTTGAAGCTCCGCTGGGTGAGATTTTGCAGCTTGCCGCCGAGCGCGGCCTGCTCATGCCTGAGATCCGCACGGCGGTGCGCACCGGGGACACGCAGGCGCATGAGCGCCGGCAGATGCTGAAGCGTCCGCCGCATATCCTGGTGACCACGCCGGAGTCGCTGTACATTCTGCTTACGGCGGAGCGAAGCCGGGCCAACCTGCGCGATGTTGAGACGGTGATCGTGGATGAGATCCATGCCATGGCCGATGACAAGCGCGGCGCGCACCTCACGCTCTCACTCGAACGGCTGGAGGCGATTACCCATAAGACTCCGGTGCGCATTGGGCTTTCAGCCACGCAGAAGCCGATAGAAGAAGTCGCGCATTTCCTTACCGGCAACGGGCGGCCTGCGCCCGCCATCGTCAACATCGGACACAAGCGCACGCTCGACCTCGCGATCGAAGTCCCGGGAATTCCTCTGGGCCCCATCACCACCAATGAAATGTGGGACGAAATTTACGACCGCATTGCCGAACTGGTACGCGGGCATCGGTCCACGCTGATTTTCGTCAACACGCGGCGGCTGGCTGAGCGCGTGGCCCACAACTTGATTGAGCGCCTGGGAGAAGACGCCGTTGCCGCGCATCACGGCAGCCTCTCGCGCAAGCTGCGCCTTAACGCCGAGCGCCGCCTCAAAGCAGGAGAGGTGCAGGCGCTTGTCGCCACCGCTTCTTTGGAACTGGGAATTGATGTAGGCACAATCGACCTGGTTTGCCACATCAGCTCGCCGCGCTCGATTGCGGTGATGCTGCAGCGCATTGGCCGCGCCGGCCACTGGCGGGGAGCAATCCCCAAGGGGCGCATCTTTCCGACGACGCGCGATGAGTTGGTAGAAACTTCCGCGCTGGTGTACTCCATTCGGCAGGGCGAACTGGATCGGCTGATTATTCCTGATGCGCCGCTCGATATCCTGGCGCAGCAGATTGTGGCGACATGCGCCACAGCTTCGGTTGATGCGTCTGGGGATAACACCGCCTGGCGGGAAGATGAGATTTTTGCATTAGTCCGCCGGGCTTATCCTTACCGCGAGCTGGCGCGGTCGGATTTTGATGCCACTGTGGAGATGCTCTCCGAGGGCATCGCCGCGCGGCGGGGACGCTACGGGGCATACTTGCACCGCGACCGCGTGCATGGCTTGCTGCGTCCGCGACGGGGAGCGCGCCTCGCGGCGATTACCAGTGGCGGCGCGATTCCGGAAAATGCCTTGTTTACTGTTGTCGCTGAACCGGAAGGCGCGGTCATTGGAACTCTGGATGAAGACTTTGCGGTCGAGAGCAACAAGGGCGACATTGTGCTGCTGGGAAATACATCGTGGCGCATTCGCCGCATTGAATCTGCCGGACGGGTAATCGTGGAAGATGCGCATGGCGCGCCGCCCAGCGTCCCTTTCTGGCTGGGCGAGGCACCGGGCCGCACTACGGAACTCTCAGCCGAGGTCGCCAACCTGCGGCGGAAGATCAGCGAGATGACGCCCAACGTTTCGCCCATCACGCTGACACAGAATTTTGCAGGCACACCTTCTCCCGAGGTCGCTGCCGCTGTCACCTGGCTGAAAGAAAATTGCGGGCTTGACCGCTCGGGCGCCGAGCAGATGGTGGAATACATTGTTACCGGGCGCGCCGTGCTGGGAGCTGTGCCTACGCAGGACTGCATCATCGCGGAAAGATTTTTTGACGAAGGCGGCGGCATGCAGCTTGTGATTCACGCTCCCTTTGGGGCGCGCATCAATAAGGCCTGGGGACTCTCGCTGCGCAAGCGCTTCTGTGTTTCGTTCAACTTCGAGTTGCAGGCCGCGGCCACCGACAACGGGCTGAATATTTCTCTGGCTGAGCAGCACAGTTTTCCGCTGGCCGATGTTTTTCAGTTCCTGCACGCCGATACGGTGCAGCCGGTGCTGCAGCAGGCGGCGCTGCTCTCTCCCATTTTCGGAACGCGCTGGCGCTGGGACGCAAACCGCTCGCTCGCCCTGCTGCGCTTTCAAGGTGGCAAGAAAGTTCCTCCGCAGATTCAGCGCATTCGCTCCGATGATCTTCTCGCCTCGGTATTTCCCGACGTTGCCGCCTGCCAGGAAAATGTGGATGGCCCGATTCAGTTGCCCGATCATCCCCTGGTGAACGAGGTAATGAAAGATGTCTTTCACGAGGCCATGGATCTGCGCGGCTTGCAGCAGGTGCTGCGCGGCATCGCCGATGGCAGCATCCGTTGTCTATCCGTCGATACCCCCGTGCCCAGCGTGTTCTCGCATGAGATTTTGAACGCCAACCCTTATGCCTATCTCGACGACGCGCCACTGGAAGAGCGCCGCGCCCGCGCGGTCGAGATGCGCCGCATGCTTCCCGAATCGGTCTTGCAGGAGGTCGGCAAGCTTGACCCGGCGGCGATTGCGCAGGTGAGGGAAGAGGCCTGGCCGGATGTGCGCGATGCCGATGAGCTGGCGGATGTGCTGCATACGCTGATTGCGTTGCCCGTGGGGCCGGGGATTGGGTTGGGCGAAGAAAGCATTCTTACCTCAAGGGCTAAAGCCCAAAGCTCTATTGAACCTTTCGGCACGGCTGAAGCCGTGCCCTTACAAAAGACGTTTTTTGAAATGGTTTCTAGTTACTTTGAGTCGCTGAGATCGCAGCGACGCGCTACCCGGGCGACCGTTGATGAAAAGACATTCTGGGTTGCCGCTGAACGTGGCCAGACTTTTTTGGCGCTTTATCCTAACGCGCGGTTTGAAGATGCGCTGCCCGTCGTAGAAAAAACTCAGCCTTCGTTCTCTGACGCGCTGCTCGCCGCGCTTAACGGCTGGATGGCGCACATTGGTCCCACGACCGCCAGCCAGCTCTCTGCGCTGCTTGGGATTCCGGCAAGCGAAATCGAGAAGACGCTGTTGCGCATTGAATCTACGGGCAGCATTCTACGCGGGCAGTTCACGGGCACAGCCAACAAAGAACTGGAGTGGTGTGAGCGGCGACTGCTGGCGCGAATCCATCGGCTTACGCTGGGGGGATTGCGCAAGCAGATCGAGCCTGTAACCGCGGCGCAGTTCATGCGCTGGCTGCTGCGCTGGCAGCACGTTGCGCCGGGCACGCAGGTTGGCGGCAACCCTGAGCGCAGCACGCTGGAAGTTTTGCGGCAACTGCAGGGCTTTGAAATTCCCGCCAGCGCGTGGGAGCGCGAAGTGCTGTTGCGGCGCATGACAAACTACGATCCGAAAATCCTGGACCAGCTTTCGCTCACCGGCGCCATTGGCTGGGGCAGGCTCTCGCCGCATCCGGCAACGCTGGAAGATTCCAGCGACGGACGCCGCCGGGTGATCCCCACCAGCGTTGCTCCCATTACATTTTTCGTGCGCGAAGAGTCTGAGTGGATGGCGCTGCACAACCTGCCGGCCGATGGAGCCGGTTCCAACGGGACCCGCGAGGCCAGCGGCTTGAGCCCGGGCGCGCGTGAGGTCCTGGAATTTTTGCGCACGCGCGGGGCGTCGTTCTTCACTGACATTGTGCGCGCTACCGGCCGACTTAAATCTGAAGTGGAAACCGCGCTGTGGGAGCTTGTCGCCGCCGGTATGATCACGGCCGATGGCTTCGATAACCTGCGAGCGCTGATCGATCCGCGCCGGCGCACCGGGCAGGGAAGAGGGCGCACGGCGCGCCCGCGGCACAGCGCCGGACGCTGGGCGCTGCTTTATGCCGCCGGACATCCGGCCAATGAAAGCGCGCGCGCGCAGGCCGTCGAAGCCACGTGCCGCATGCTGCTGGAGCGCTATGGCGTGGTCTTCCGCGAACTGCTGGCCCGCGAAGCCCTGGCCCCAAAATGGCGCGAGCTGCTGATGGCATTCCGGCGCCTGGAAGATCGCGGCGAGGTGCGCGGCGGCAGGTTCGTCAGCGGATTTATTGGCGAACAGTTTGCGCTGCCCGTTGCCGTGGAATCGCTGCGCGCCATGCGTAACGCGCCGCCGGCGGAAGAGATTATTACCATCTCCGCTGCCGATCCGCTGAATCTGGTTGGCATCATTGTTCCCGGGGAGCGTGTGCCAGCGATTTCGGGACGATTCGTGAGTTTTCGCAACGGGGTTGCGGCCGCCGAAGCGGCGGCGATTGAGTCATTGGGTCATCGGGCGATTTGAATCATTGAGTAATTGTGTAATCGGGTAATCCACGGCGCGCCGGGACAGGTTGTGTAATTGCCAACGGGAACTTCGAAGCTGCTTATGGTGTCTGTATTTCTGTAGGCGGTTGATGTTAGCGGCTAACTGCGTAGTTAAGGAACGATCTGGTTGAGAACCGGGAACTACCTTTTGAAAATCTGCGCTCATCTGCGTTCATCTGCGGCAAAAGTCTTTTGTATTCTTGCCGTGCCTTTCTGTATCGCTTTTTCCCTGTATGCCGCCGACCATCCTGCAGTCCGGCCGTCAGAAATAAAAGCCGACCACATCGTGGTTCTCAAAAGCGAGCGCACGCTCATGCTGATGCGCGATGGAAAGGCCTTCAAAACCTACAAAGTTGCTCTTGGAGGCGAGCCGGTCGGCCCCAAAACGCAGCGCGGAGACCACAAGACCCCTGAGGGCACCTACATCATCGATCGCCGGAACAGCCACAGCCAATATCACCGGGCGCTGCATGTTTCTTATCCGGATGCGGAAGATGTGGCCCGCGCCCGCAAGCTGGGAGTCTCGCCGGGTGGCGATATCATGATTCACGGCCTGCCTAACGGCATGGGCTGGGTGGGCAGCGCACACCGTGCGCGCGATTGGACCGACGGCTGCATCGCTGTTACCGACGATGAGATTGAAGAGATATGGAAGCTGGTGCCTGACGGCACGCCGGTGGAGATCAAACCCTGAGGGGATTGGGTCATTGAGTCATTGAGTCATCGGGTCATTGAATCATTAGTAATTGTGTAATCGGGTAATCCACGGCGCGCCGGGACAGGTTGAGTAATTGGAATCTGCGCAAACAGTTATTGATCCTTTAAACTTGTTAGTGTCTTGAATTTGACGGAATCCCGGGCAGAATAGATGAAGCTAATTTTTACACTGCGTTTCTCCGCGTCCTCAGCGGTTTAATTTATTTATGCCGTCAGATCAACCAGCACCGCAAATCGATCTCATTTTGGGAAAAGACTATTACCTGGAAGACGAGCGCATGGTCTTTACCGCAGACTTTCTGCGCCGGCGCGGATATTGCTGTGAGAGCGGATGCCGGCATTGCCCCTATGGCTTCGGTCCGGAGGGGTTGAAGAAGAAACTTGCCGCTCAAAAAATTGCCGGAGGCAAGCCCTAAGAGTTTCTGGCAACCGGCGGCTGGAAGCCGGCAACTAACAACCGTCGTTTGACTATCTGGCAAACGGCTGCGAAAATAAATAATTGTCCCGCCTTAAACAGTGGGCCTGTGGCGCAGCTGGGAGCGCGCTTCCATGGCATGGAAGAGGTCGTCGGTTCGATCCCGACCAGGTCCACCAATTTCCCTTCTATCTATTTTTGAGGTGCAGGCGTTCTGTTGGAAGGGTCCTTCGACTCGCGCCGAGCGCTCGCTCAGGATTTCGCCTGCGGGCTCCCCGCTCTCTTTTCGCTCGGGGTCACGCCCGCAAAACGGCTCAAGTTCGATCCCGACCAGGTCCACCAAATTTCCTTCATACATTTTTGACACACTCTTAAAAATAAAAAAGAGCGCCGGGTTTACCGGCGCTCGATGCTCAGGAGGGAGCGAACTTAGGGCAGTACGTAACGCAGATCCACGTAGGCCATGCTGAGGTGCGCATTTTTGGGCGCCCCTAGCGGCACGAACCAGGCCGCACGGGTCACGTAGGAGTACTGCATGATCAACTGCAGCGAACCATATTGGGGGTTTTTGAAGAACGTCTGGATCCAGTCGAAGGTGCCTTCCTGCAGGGCGCGATTGTTGTTATTGGAGGTGTTCTGTCCGCCAAAACCGATGCAGGGCTTGTTTTGGTAGGTACCATTCAGACCGTTGCAAGAAACTGGAAATGTCAGCGTCATAGGCGAGCTTATGTCAGGAAAGGCGTTGCGCTGGAAGTAAGCTCCACCATAGTATGCAGCCAGCGTAATGCTCTTGCTGACGGGCGCCTCGAAGCCAAGAACGGTGCTGCCAGCGTGAACCATCGAGGTTCGGACGTCAAAATTACCGGCTGGGGCTCCCGCCAACGGAATCGCGCGGGCGACAGCTTGTGGCCCCAGGCCAAAGATATAGCGGCCGCCGCCGTAGCTGTAAAAGGCGTTCCCCACAAATTTCAACTGCTTGAACAAATCAACATTGATGGCGCCCGAACCGCCGCCGCCGGTGGTGGAGGGGTGGCTCCAACGGTTTCCGTCCGTGCTGAATAGAACGTTAGCAGTTTTCACAGTGGTCAGCAGCCCAGCCACCTCGCCGTGGAAATGCCTGTCACCGGCAAAGTTGGTGTCATAGGTGATCTTGGGAATGATGTCCGGGTGGAGGTTGGGCGTACTTGCGTTAGCAGCGTTATCAAACTGCAGCCCCAGTTGAGCATTGAAGGCGAAGGGGAAATTAACCTCGCCGGCGGTGTATTGCTGTGGATTTTCCACCCCGAGCGCCAAGGCCCAATGCTCATCAGGATGATAGCCCAGGCGAAAGCCGGCCTGACGCGCCCAAGTGAGGCCAACCTGGTAGTTGGCATCCATGTTGCGGGTGAAAAAGATGTCGTTCGGATCGGGCGATATGCCAACGCGGTTAGGAGTCAACAAGCTCCAGGACTGGCCGCCTAAAATTTCCCACTTGCCACGTTTTAGATCGACCCAATACAGGCGGAGGCGGTTGGTGTGGCTGTTGCTGCTGACAAATACGTTGGCTGCGTCGTTTCCGTTGAAGTCGGCCTCGACGTAACCCGTGATGTTGTTCTCGCCGTACTTGCTATTCACTTTCAAGCTCAGGCGAGAGTGTTGCGCTGACGAACGAAACTCAGTTATGTTTCCCTGAATCGTGTTGTTGAAGGGTATGGCGTTAAAATTCGTACCGATAACGTTGCCCGTGTTGGTGGAACGGAAGATGTTGGTGAAATCCACGAAGCCGCCGGGCGTGAATTGGGCTGCGCCAATGCGGAAGGAAAGCGGCGAGTCCTTGGGCTTCTCCTCAGGAGTGGACAATGCCGTATTTTGCGCCACCGCCGCGGGCACGGCAAGATCGTCGGCCCCGATGGTGGTGTGCATGGCGGCATCTACCACATGAGCTTGACTCTGGGTGGCAAGCTGGGTCCGCAGAGTCTCGATCTCCTGCTGCTGGACCGCAATTTGTTTTTGTTGCTGCGCCAGCGCGTCTTGCATTTTCTTCAACTGGTCTGCAACCGTATCTGGCGCCGCTCCTGACTGGGCGAACATAAGGGTCGAAAATAGAGCGAGCACGCTCAAAGTTTTAAGGAATCTCATGAGATACACTGCTCCTTTTTTAAAGATTTACTGATTTGTGTTGAGGGATGCCACAAGAGTCTAGCAAATCAATGGCAAAACTGTAAGAAAATTAGTTGCGCAGGACACGACATTGTAATTCTTGATAGACAGGCGTCGCCGAGTTCGGGCCCAAGCCCGATTTTTAATGGGAATTTAACAATTCGCGCATATAATGCCCCGCCAATTCCGGGTGCAAACCATACTTTGGGCGCTTGATGCGGTGGAGTTCCGAAATGGACTGCTCCTTATCTGGGAACTTAATATTCACTTTTAGCGGGCCCAATCTGTCCCGTTTGATCGACAATCGAAACAGTTTCGGAATCCCCGCTAATTTGGTTTTGAACGAAGCAAAGACCTTGCAGGGCGCTGCTGAAGGCCCGTTCTTTCACGGTAGCGGATACAGGACCGCAACAGTAATACAGCCTTTTCATTCCCCCTTTCACGCGAAATTCACATGTTTTTAACAATCTGTTAACAAGAGCCCATTAAAAGTTTATTGAAATCATTTACAGAATTTAGCAGCAGTAGATTCTGCCCGCTTCCGGGATGTGGTGTAAAGAAACGATTCGCGGCAAACCGTTCAACAGTTTTTATTGAACCATGTCGTATTTGCAGTTCTTACAGCAAAGCTAGAGAAAAACTTAAAGATATTCAGAAGCTAACTAAGGAGAGGTACGCAGATGAGAGCTCTACGATACTTATGCATTCCCCTGTTCTCGCTGGCGCTTATGGCGCAGTCGACGACGGGCAGTACAGGATCGACGACCCACACCAGGAAGAGGACGGGGTCTTCAGCGCGCACGAGGAAGACCGTTGCCCCCGCTACCGCCGACGAAGTGCAGTCGTTGCGCGAGGCTCTGGCCACGCAACAGCAGCAGATTCAGCAACTGACCCAGCAACTGCAGCAGCGGGACCAGGCTTCTGAACAGCAGCAACAGCAGATCAATCAGTTGCAGCAGGCTGCTGCCGACGCCCAGACCAAGGCCACCACAGCAGCCGATACCGCCAAGGCAATGCAGGGCGATGTTACCGATCTGAAGGCCAATGCCACCACGACCGCGCTCGCCCTGCAGGAAGAACAGAAACATGTCACGGACCTAACGGAGAGCCCGCTGGCAATCCATTACAAGGGCGTCACGATCACGCCCGGCGGCTTTCTTGCCGCGGAAACCGTGTGGCGTCAACGCGGACTGGCTTCGGACGTGAATACCCCGTTTAACACCATTCCCTTCGCCGGATTCAACGCGGCGCATCTTTCCGAGTTCTTCGGTACCGGCCGCACCTCCCGCGTCACACTGCTTGCGGAAGGCAAGCTCAGCATGGCCAAGTTGACCGGCTACTACGAAGCCGACTGGCTTTCGGCTGGCATTACCTCCAACAACAACCAGAGCAACAGCTACACCAATCGCATGCGCCAGTTGTGGGGACAGGCTGCCTTGACCGACGGTTTTACTTTCACCGGCGGCCAAATGTGGAGCCTGGTTACGGAAACCAAGAACGGCATGGACAATCGCACCGAAGCGGTTCCTTCGGTCATTGACCACGCCTACAACGTGGGCTTCAGTTGGGCCCGCCAGTTTGGCGGCCGTTTTACCAAGAATTTCAACAACCTGGTGTGGCTGGGCTTCTCCATCGAGAATGCGCAGACCACATTGACGGCGCACGGCAACCTCAGCAACTTTGTCTTCGGCAACGCCGGCACCAGCGGCGGAGCTTTCAACCCAACTGCGAACTATTCCTTCAATCGGACTCCTGATTTCGTGTTCAAGGCGGTCTTCCAACCCAAGATTGGCCACTACGAAGTGTTTGGAATACTCAGTGAGTTCCGTGACCGCGTTTTCCCCAATGTGACAAGTGTCGCGGCAACGACCTCCGCGGCGGGTGCGTTCACTGACACCCGGACCGGCGGCGGCGTGGGCGCCAATGCTCGCTGGCTCCTTTTCAGCAAGCATTTGGAGATCGGTGTGCACGGCTTGGGAGGCGATGGCATCGGCCGTTATGGCGCCGCCGGCCTGCCCGATTCCACCGTACGCCCGGACGGCACGCTGGCACTGCTGCACTCCTATCAAGGACTGGGTACAGTTGAGATCCACTACCCCAAGTTCGATGTGTACTTTAACGGCGGCGGGGAATATGTCTCCCGCTGGTCGCAGTTGAGGAACCCGACGACAGCCGTGGGCTATGGTTCGCCCCTGTTCAATAACTCCGGTTGTTCAATTGAGGTGGTACCCGCTGGCGGTAACGGCTTTACCCCTGGCACCGCCGGCAACTGCAACGCGGATACTCGTAGCCTGGAAGAGTATTCTACCGGCTTCTATATCAAGTTTTATAACGGACCAAAGGGCCGAGTGCAGTGGGGACCGCAGTATTCCTACATTGTGCGCAATACCTGGCGCGGGGTAGGCAATTCGCCCCATACCAACGAAAACATGTTCCTTACTTCATTCCGCTACTACCTGCCATAAGTTGAGGGATCAACCGGCGGGTGGCGCCGCTTCTGTAAGTTAGGAATTCAAGGATAAGTGGGGAATTGGGGATGAATCAGCGGCTCTCCCCAATCCCCCACTAGAATAAAAGTTAAAACGGCATAGCCTTCACGCGAATCAACTACTTCCAACAAATCCTATCGCCTGCGCAGATCTTTCAGGATCTCCTTTGCGGCGTTGGCCCCGGAGATGCCATTCAATCCCGAGCCAGGGTGAGTACCCGATCCGCATAGATAGAGTCCCGGTATGGGAGTGCGATAGCGCGACCAACCCAGCAGCGGGCGCATTGCGTAGAACTGGTCGAGGGCGAGTTCGCCGTGAAATATATGCCCGCCGGTGAGGCCATAAGTTTTCTCCAGATCTTCAGGAGTGATGACCTGCCGGTGCAAAATGAGCGGCGGCAAATCTGGCGCGTATGCGCTTAAAGTTTTTACAACTGTATCGGCGAGAGCGTCGCGCCGGCTGGGCCATGTTCCAGCTTTCAACTTGAAGGGTGCGAATTGCATGTAGACAGACATGACATGTTGGCCGGGGGGCGCAAGAGAGGGATCGGAGACGGATGGAATAGCGACATCGAGATACGGGTCTTGCGAGAATTCACCGTACTTGGCGTTGTCGAAGGCACGCTCAAGATAATCAATTTCCGCGCCGATGTGAATCCTTCCACCGAGCGCCGAACTACCGGAAGAGATTTGATTCCGGAGAGCAGTAAACGTGGGAAGTCCGGAGAGAGCCAGATTGATTTTGGCCGTGACGCCTGAGCATCGGTAATTTTGCAGCTTGAGGAGAAATTCGGGCTGGAGCCAGGAAGCACCCACCATGCCCAGCAGCGTGCGTTTAGGATCGGCGTTTGAAACCACGGCGCCGGCGGCGATCTCTGCGCCATCTGCCAGAACAACGCCAACGGCTTTACCGTCTTTAATTGTGATGTGAGCAACATCGGCGCCGGTGCGCGTTTCCACACCCGCTTGTTCGGCTGAGGCGGCCATAGCGCCAGCCAAGGCGCCGAGCCCCCCGGCAACAAATGCGGCACTGCCCGCGGGATGAACGTCTGCCGCGGCGCGAATGAGCAGAAGCAGGCTGCTGCCTGCCGACCAGGGACCGAGGAACGCGCCAAAGATTCCGCGAGCGGCGATGGCGGCGCGCAGCGGCTCACTTTCAAACCACTCCGCCGCCAGATCGGCAACCGCCATCGGCCCCCAACGCAAGAGCCGGAAAATATCTGCCTTGCCCAGACCGCGCAAGGCTTTGCCTGTCTTTAAGAGATTCCACAGGTCTCCTGCGCCGGGATTTCCGATGTCAGGCGGCGACTGCTCCAGAATCTTGCTCAATACCGGCGCGATGCGAGCCAGGGCACGCGCAAATTCCTGGTAGTTGGCGGCGTCTTTGCTGGAAAACTTAGCGATGCCTTCCGCCGACCTGGCCGCGTCGTCGTGGAGCAGCAGAGCGCGTCCGTCGGCGGTGGGCGCGAAAAGCGCGGTTTCGGGCCGAAGCATCTTCAATCCGTGCTTTTCAAGCTGCATGTCGCGCACGATGCGAGGGCTGAGCGGGCCGGCTGAGTGGGCAAGCGTTGAGCAACGAAATCCCGGAATAATTTCCTCGGTGAGCGCGGCTCCGCCTAATTGCGATCGGCGTTCGAGAATCATGGGCTTGAACCCGGCCTGGGCGAGATAGAAGGCGGTGACGAGGCCGTTGTGTCCACCACCGATGATGATGACGTCGCGCTTTTCGGGCATATGGATGGTTTGAAATTTTGTGAACGTGTTTCATAAATCCCCGAGAGGCGAAATTTTGAGCCCTCAGGGGCTAAAGCCCGCATTTTTAATCGTGTCTGGCGGCACGGATAAATCCGTGCCCTGACACGGTGCTATTTATGAAGCAAGCTCCAAGCTTAGGATTGATTGCGCCTAGTGAATTCCCAGCCCCCAATCTTTCAGAATCTGCGTTGCCGCCAGGCGGCCGGGAGCGCCCATGATGCCGCCGCCGGGATGGGTTGCCGAACCGCACATATAGAGGTTCCTGATGGGGGTGCGATATTGCGACCATCCGGGAACCGGCCGCAGAAAGAACAATTGCTCGAGCGACAATTCGCCTTGAAAGATGTTGCCCTCGGTCAATCCCCATTCCCGTTCCAGGTCGAGGGGCGTGACAATTTGCCGTCCGATAATTATTTGTTTCAAGTTTGGCGCATATTCCGCCAGCGTGTTGATTACAACATCGCCGAAGGCTTCGCGTTTTTCGTCCCATGTACCACTTTTGAGTTTGTAGGGCGCATACTGCACGAAGCACGACATCACGTGCTTGCCCGCGGGTGCGACCGATGGATCTGTAAGACTGGGGATAACAATGTCAATGTATGGACGGCTCGAGAAGTTCCCGTATTTGGCTTCATCGTAAGCGCGCTCCATGTACTCGACGCTGGGCGAGATTGAAATTGCGCCGCGCAGGTGCGCTCCCTCGCCGGGCAGGCACTTGAAATTCGGCAGCGCATCGAGCGCCAGGTTCACTTTTCCCGACGATCCGCGGAACTTGTAGCGGCGTACCTGGTCGAGAAATTCACCGGGCAGGTGTTTGGCATCGATCATCTTCAGAAACGTCAGGTTAGGGTCAACACTGGATGAAATGGTTTCGCCGAAAATTTCGTCGCCGTTCTGCAGAACCACTCCCGTGGCCTTGCCATCTTTGACCGCGATGCTGGCGATTGCGGCCTGGGTCCTGATCTCAACGCCGGCTTCACGGGCGGCGGCGGCGATGGCACCCGAGATGGAGCCCGTGCCTCCGCGGGCGAATCCCCAGGAGCGGAATGCGCCATCAATCTCGCCCATATAGTGATGCAGCAGAACGTAGGCTGTGCCGGGCGAGCGCACGCCGAGGAATGTCCCGATGATTCCCGAAGCGGACATCGTGGCTTTGAGCACGTCCGTCTCAAACCACTGGTCGAGGTAATCAACGGCGCTCATGGTCATGAGCTGCACCTGGTTGTATTTGTCCTCCGTGGAAAGCGCCTGAAAGCGTTTGCCCAAAAACAGCAGCTTCAGCAAATCGCGGGGATTGAGCGATGTTGGATCGGGCGGCGTCATGGCCAGCACCGGCTTGACGAAGCGGCACATCTGCAGCATGGCCTTGCCAAACTCTTCGTAGGCTTCGGCATCGAGCCGGGAGTGGCGGGCGATTTCTCGCCGCGTCTTGCCATGATCGTTCACGCGCCAGAGATAATCGCCATCAGGCATCGGGGTGAAGGTTCCGTCGAGCGGAAGAATCTCGAGACCATGGCGGGGAAGATCGAGCTCGCGAATGATCTCAGGGCGCAACAGCGAGACGACGTAAGAGCAGACGGAGAATTTGAATCCAGGAAAAATTTCCTCTGTGACCGCGGCCCCGCCAAGGACGTGGCGGCGCTCCAGCACGACGACCTTCTTCCCGGCCCGCGCCAGATACGCGGCGTTGACCAGGCCGTTGTGGCCTCCGCCGATCACGATGGCATCGTATTTGGAGTTGCTGGACCCAGGCATTCAGACCTCTATACCGGCGTTGCTGTTTTACGCTTCGGATTGAAGAAGGGAAGCTTGGTAACATCGGCCCTTACCTTGTGACGAACAGCTTCGACCGTAAGCTCAACTTCCAGATTGGTTCCTGGTTCAGCGTACTGCGACCCGACGCTCCCTAGAGCAATCATCTTTTTCAATACGGGCGACCACGTGGTAGAAGTTACCCTGCCAACCTGTGTGCGGCCGCTGTAAACCGGTACGGCGACGCGAGAGGCGGTGGCGGGGGTCTGTGGGGCGAGGCCCACGGCTTCAAAACAGCGCTCAACGTCGGTCCAGTTGATTTCCAGCCCGACCAGACGGCGGCCGACCACGCGTTGGTGATCTGCGCAGAGCTCCCCGCGTCCGATGAAGTTGTTTTTTTCCAGATCCACCAGCTTGCCCAGGCCAATTTCATAAGGCGAATACTTTTGGGTTTCGATCAGCGCTTTTTTTGCGCTGATATAGTCGACGTCGGTCAGAATCAATCCGGCCTCGATGCGGGCGACATCGAGGGCAAGCATGCCGGCGGCATGGATGTCGAATTCTCTCCCGGTCTTCATCAGCGCGTCCCAGACTTTTACGGCGTCTTGCCAGGGTATCCAGATTTCATAGCCCAGGTCGCCGGTATAGCCGGTGCGGGAGATGTCAACGGGAACGCCGGCAATGCTGCCGCGCGTAACACGGAAATATTTCAGATTGGCGATGTCAGCCTGAGCAATTGATTTTAGCAACCTGCCGGATGTAGGCCCCTGAAGCGCGAGGGCGGCGACTTTTTCCGAAATGTCTTCGATGGAAACGTCGAAACCAACGGCATTCTGGCTGAACCAGCGAAGATTAGGATCGGCCGCGGTCCAGCGATACAGGTTTTCGTCCAGGCGCGAGATGGTGCCGTCATCCAACACCTTTCCGTGTTCATCGCACCAACAACAATAGATGACCTGACCGGCGGCGACCTTACCAATATCGCGAGCGATAATGCGGTTTACCAGGCGAGAGGCGTCTTTGCCAGAGATCAAATATTTATAAAGCGGCGTGATGTCAATCAAGGCTGCGGCGTTGCGAATGGCGTTGTACTCATGTTCATGGTGCGTCTCGTAGACGCTGACCGCGTAGTATCCGGCCCATTCGCGGTAGTTCAAACTCTGGCAGAGCTGGAAGGTCCTTTCGTGGAGTGCGGTTCCGATGGGCAAAGCATTTCCTCGCAGATCGCAGACTACAAATAGCTTGTGATTATAACGGGTGCGGTAGCGTGCAACAATACGGTTTGCGTTGAATAAACCGTTGATGCAACCTGTACGATTGAGACATTCTCGGGGTTCCTTCGGCTGCGCTCTCCAGAAGCTAAATGCGGAAATGGTTTATTTCTTCGGGTTGCAAGGGAGACCAGAAAGATCTTCGAGAGAAAGCCTGATAAGCGGCATGGGTAATGAAACATTCTCTGGATCCTTCCCGCCAAAAAGCGGCGCTCAGGATGACAGAGCAAAGCCCGTACCCAGCGCTGAAGCGCTGGGCTATATTACGCCACCTCTTCGGGGTTGTTCGTCCTTAATATGTCCGGAAGATCACGTTTTCCCAGACTTCTCCGCCTTAGTGTTACCAAATGCAGCCCATCGTGTACACATAAATAGTGAATAATCTAAATAGTGAATAGTCCGGGTAAACTCCTGCGCTAGACCTGTTTAGTTTTTTGTGTAATGAAACAGGACAAACAAAAACAGAATCTGGAGATGCCCGCAAAAACCCAGGTCCCTCCGCTCCGCCGCAAAGAACGCGGCTCCGGCCGGGATGACAAAAGCTATAGAACCCTACAGAAATAACTAAAACGGCATAATACATGTCTTCCAACTTGCCGAATGAAACGAAGCTAATTCGCGGGCTCTCGCTTACCGACTCCATCCTGCTGCTGGCCAGCGGAATTATCGGCTCCGGCATATTTCTTACGGCGAAAGACATCGCCTCCAGCACGCGGTTTCCCTGGCTGTTTCTGGGAGTGTGGGTCCTTGGCCTTGCAGTCACTCTGCTTGCGGCTTTTGCCTTTGCCGAATTGGGAGCCATGTTTCCCGAAGCGGGAGGGCAGTATGTTTATATCCGGGAAGCTTACGGTGACTTTGTTGCCTTCCTCTACGGCTGGATGATTTTTACCGTGAGCGTGGGCGGCACCATCGCCGCCCTGGGGGCCGGGTTCGCCGAATATATGGGCACGGTCTTTCCCGCGCTTGCAGCCGATCGCGCCATCTTTGTTGTGGGAGGATTTACTTTTACCCGCGGACATGCGGTATCCGTAAGCTCAATTGTGCTTCTCACCCTGGCCAATATTTTCGGATTACGCAAGGGCGCAGTCTTGCAGAATGTCGCGACCTGGATCAAGTTTGCGGCGATCGGCGCATTTGTGATTCTCGGCATGGCCTTTGGCAAAGGATCGTGGAGCCACTATGCTCCTGCTTCGGTCTCCGGGCCTGCCGGCGCTCTCTCCGTCTTCAGTGGGATTGGGGTAGCACTCATCGCCGTGTTCTGGGCCTATGACGGTTGGGTCTACATCACCTGGGTGGCCGGAGAGGTAAAAGACCCACAGAAGAACCTTCCGCGCTCGCTGATTGGCGGGCTTGTGCTGGTGGGCGTGTTATACATCGCCATCAATGCAATTTATCTCTATGCTTTGCCGATGACTGAGATTGCAGCCCAGCCCGCGGTGGCACAGGCGGCGGCAAGCACGATGTTTGGAGCGGGAGCAGCACACTGGCTGGCGCTGATGATCGCGATTTCCTGTTTTGGCGCGATGGCGCCCTGCATTATGAGCGGCGCGCGCGTCTATTACGCGATGGCGGAAGACGGGGTCTTTTTTCGCAGCCTGGCCCGTGTGAGCCCGCGCTGGCATACGCCGGTGGGCAGCCTCGTCTTGCAGGCAATCTGGTCCATTGCACTCGCCCTCAGCGGGCGCTACGACCAGCTTTTTACTTATGTCATGTTCATGATGGTGCTGAGTTACGCGCTCACGGTTTTTGCCATCTTTATACTGCGGCGCAAGAGGCCTTACGCCGAACGCCCGTACCGATGCAGCGGATATCCGTGGGTTCCCGCTCTGTACGTTATCTTCACCGGAATGTGGAGCGTCATTGTGGCTGCCGAGCGGACAAAAGAATCGCTGGCCGGGGTGGGAATTGTGCTTGTGGGGATGCCATTTTATTTTTATTGGAAAAGGCACAGGGCCAACGGTGTGGCCACATCAGCAGCAGAGCAAAGCCGGCGCCGGTAGGATTACAGCAATCCACTCTGACAAATAATTTTTGCTGACATTTGCATCGCAGAATGCTACAACCTAGTTTGAATAACATATTTTTGGATGCGCTTGAATATCCAGAGGGAGTGATACGGGACAAGCGATCTGGAGGAAGTGCCATGAGCAAATTCACACGTAGCTGGCTGTTGTTCAAAAGTTCCATCTCAGTCATTGCGCGCAACAAAGAGCTGCTGGTCTTCCCGATTGTCATCAGCGTGCTCTCGCTTATCATCATTCTGTTCTTCGTTGCGCCGGTGGCGCTGTGGCCGACGGGACACGCCTATACCTCCCTGGAGCATTGGCAGACGGTTGGCAACATGTTCTTCACCATATCGGATAATGTGAGCCATGCGGGCCGCGCCACCTATGTCTCCCACAGCAGCGGCATCACCTACTCGCCGGCAGCGGTCGCCTATCTTGTGCTTCTTTATTTTGTTTCCATGTTCCTGGCAACATTCTTCAACGTCGCCTTCTACAACGAAATCCTGGCGGCGCTGACCGGAAAGCCCGTTTCCCTCAGCCGCGGCCTCAAGTTCGCCTGCTCGCGATATCAGGCCATCCTCATGTGGACTTTGTTTGCCGGCCTGGTCGGTCTGATTATCAAGGCGATCGAACAAAAGCTAGACATCGTGGGTAAGATTATCGCCCGGATGATCGGGGTGGCCTGGAGCGTTGCATCCGTTTTCGTTATACCTATTATCGTGCGCGACCAGCAGAGCGTGAACCCGGTGAACATGCTGCGCAAATCGGCCCAAACGCTGAAGCGTACCTGGGGTGAAGCGCTGATCGGCTATGCCGGCATCGCCTTCGGCAATGTCATTGTCATCTTCGGCTCATTGATCTTACTGGGCGGGGCGGTATACGTCTCCATCCAGACGAACAACTACGTGCTTCTAGGGGTTGCTGTGGGCGTATGGTTTCTAGGGCTGCTGGCCTGGAGCTATCTGATGAATGTAGCCGGCCTGGTTTACAAAGGCGCGCTCTATCTCTACGCCGCTGAGGGCGTCATTCCAGCGCCCTACAGCCGCGAAATGCTCGATGCAGCCTGGAAGTTTAAGAAGAGTTAGGATTCAAGCAGCTAGCGCACACGCATTCCTGCGGCGGCGTCCCAATGCAAGGGCTTGGCGTATTTGTTCATAGGCGCTTCGGGCACCTCGCCCACAGAGACTCCATATTTCCAATCGGGCGGGCAGATGGCGATATAGCGCGCGTAGCCGCCGGTTCCGCCCTGGAGCTTTGGAAAACCGATGGCAACTAAAGCTCCCGTTTCGGGAACTTTATCGAGATTGGCCACTCCTTCCGCCTGGGTGTATCCATTCCTTAACAGCCAGGCCTCGCCTTCGAGTGTCGGTGTGGTGTCGGTGTCGAGCGCCTCGTGTCCGTGAAACAGGATTTTTCTTTCCAGATGCAGAAATTTCAGCGCATCGAGCTTGACGCCAGGGAAAGCCTTTCTTGTCGCCAGCGCGGGATTGGGCCACTCCTTCGACCAATCGGAGCGGATGAACACAACCGAGCCCTCGGGTATGCGGCCATTTCTCTTTTCCCAGTCCAGGATATCCTGCACGGTCATCTGATAGCCCGGGTCTTTCGCGGCTTTTTCCTGAATGGAAATCACAACCAGCGGCCGGACGGCGTACGTCGCCGGCAACTCATCAATCGCGGGATAGATGGGATTCCAATGAGCGGGAGGATCGAGCTGCGTTCCCAGTTGATCGGTCGAGAGATCATAGTGGGTGGCTTCGAATCCGTCAGCTTCGTAGGTATATGGTTTGCCGGTGGCTGGGTTGGTGGTGGGCATGAATTTGGAAGGGCCGAATCCCGGCCAGACTGGAATTGAAGGATTGATGGTGTGGGTGAGGTCAACGTATTTGGCGTTCTTCAGAGATTCTTCGTAAACGCGCCAAAGCGGAGGAGCATTCTTCGGCTGCCAGGAAACGAGTCTTGATGCAAAGGCAACAGCAAGAAAGACTATAAAAAATAAAGTTCTCCAATTGTTATGTTTATGCAAGTTAGCCTCCCATTCATTCAAATCACAATCGCCGGTGCGGGGCGATCCCGTATTATATTTTGAGGGTGTCAGATCGGTATCAGAATTACTACGAGTGGAGACCAAATGCGGGTTAAAGAGTCTGTGTGAGAACTTGAAGGGCGTCGTCCCTACGGGACTACATCATTGTGCGCGTACCCAGCGCTGAAGCGCTGGGCTATAATACGCCACCCCTTCGGGGTTGTTCATCTATCAAGTCTCACAAATTCAGGTCTCACAAATTTGCGGCTCGGCTAGAGCCCAACAGATCTTGACCGCCTGTGGCACAGCTAAGGCTGTACCCTGCCGAAAGACCAGGAGACTGATCATGCGTTTGAAAATCGTTCAGGCAGGCGATCCGGTGCTGCGTCAGCAGGCGCGCGCATTATCTGGCGACGAGATTCGCAGCCGCAGTACGCAGGAGCTCATCGAGCACATGAAAGAGACCATGCGCGATGCGCCCGGAGTAGGACTGGCCGCGCCGCAGGTAGGGCTCGCATTGCAATTGGCCGTGATTGAAGACCGCGAGGAATACGCGAAAGACGTTGCCGCGGAGCAGCTCCGCGAACGCGAGCGGAAGCCGGTTCCTTTTCATGTGATCATCAATCCGAAGATTACTTCTGTCTCCGGGCCGCTGGTCGAATTTTTTGAAGGCTGTCTCAGTCTGGCAGGATTTTGCGCGCTGGCGCCGCGCTCGGCCACGGTACGGGTGGAGTGTCTGGACGAAAAGGGAGCAGCGCGCGCGATTGAAGCATCGGGCTGGTACGCCCGCATCCTGCAGCATGAGATCGACCACTTGAATGGGACCCTATACATTGACCGCATGCTGAGCCGTTCGCTGACTTCGCTGGATAACCTGAACCGCTTCTGGAAAAACAAACCGGTCGCAGATGTCCGAAACGCGCTTTCGATTACGGAGAAGGCGCCTCAATAGGTCCTGTCTTCGGACTTCAGACTTCAGAGTGCGCGGCGCGTTCGATGCGAAAATCATAGCAGCCTGCCTCGGTGTCGCGAACGTGAAGATAACGGGCATTGGGGTTTGCCAGCAGGCGGTTCACAACTTCTTCGACTTCTCCATTCCTGACGTGTTCTTCCGCCTGCACCTGGCGTCCGTCGCCATATGCGATCACGGTGAGCCGGTGTGCGCGCGCATCTTCCGGGAACCCTGATTCTTCCGGGTAGCGTTGGCACGGCTCGGCATGAATGAAAATTGGTCCCGGCAGTGGCAATGGTTCGTGGCCGTAAAAAGCGTCGTAGGTAAACAGAATGCGCTTTTCTTCGCCGATGCGGAAGTCACAAAGGCAGTGCCGGCACGGGCCATATCCGCCGGCGACTTCGATGTGGGCGGGATGGCCGTATCCGGGCGACTTGAGAGTGGCACGTACAATTTCTGCTGTCCTGGTGGGAATTGCTGCAACGCGAATAGAATTCATTTCATCTACTTTCTGAGATTTCGCCTGCCTGGCGTCTGCCAGATCTTTATCGAGAGTATTTTCATTCATGCTGTGAGAATCGGCTATCCGAAGCTTGCTTTCAAATTGCGAAGAGCGTATGAAAGGAAGAATCAGCCGTCGCCTTCGCGCGCCCAACCGGCATCTAAGACGTGAAGGGCATGGCGACACAACCAGAAACTCGGAAGTGAGCGGAGCCATCCAGTTCGTTTCTGTATTCTTGCATTCGGCTCCAATCAAGCAATAACTACCAACAACTTAAAAGTAAAGTAAGGAGGAAACACAATGAAAGCTGTTCGTATTCATTCCTACGGCAAAGCAGACCAATTGAAAGTGGAAGAAGCTCCCAAGCCACAAATCGCCAGAGACGAGGTCCTGGTAAAAATTTACGATGCGGGAATCAATCCCGTGGATTGGAAGATCAGGGCAGGATATCTGAAGAGCATCATGCCCAAGGAATTTCCTCTCACCATGGGCCAGGATATCGCGGGAGTAGTTGCCGAAGTTGGCGCCGATGTGAATGAATTCAAACCAGGGGACGAAGTATTCGGTTTTGCCACCGGCGCCTACGCCGAATATGCCGCGGCAAAGGCCAGTGAGTTGGCCCATAAGCCCCGTTCCGTGGATTTTGCCGCTGCGGCCGCCATCCCCACTGCGGGGCTGATGGCATGGCAGATTGTGATCGACACAATTCAGGTTTCAACCGGACAGTCAGTGTTGATTCACGGAGCAGCCGGGGGCGTGGGCTCATTTGCCGTCCAATTGGCAAAATGGAGAGCCGCGCGGGTTTTCGCCACGGCTTCACCCGAGGACGCCAACTATCTGAAGAGCCTCGGCGTAGAACAGGCCGTCAATTACAAAACGGAGCGATTTGAAGACAAGGTCAAAGATGTGGATGCTGTCATCGATCTCGTAGGCGGCGAGACCCTGCAGCGTTCGTATCAGGTTGTAAAATCCGGCGGCTGGCTGGTCACCACCGTAGCTCCCGTAGATGAAAACGAAGCCAAGGAAAGAGGTATACACGGGCTGCTCATCTTCGTGAAACCGAATGGTTCAGAACTCGGGCAAATCGCCCAACTGGTTGACCAGGGAATTCTGAAACCCCGGGTTGACAAAGTATTGCCACTCGCAGAGGCAAAACGTGCCCACGAATTGAACGAGAGCGGACAATCTCACGGCAAGATTGTTTTGCAAGTGGCGTAGACCTGAAGAATATGGCCGACAGAAAGTCATCAGCAGGCAAAACGAAGAAAAGGTGGGTGGCGAGGGTAAAGACAGATTCGACCCATCCACCTGCAGGTTTGTTCACCAGGAGCGCCGCCACCATCGCAAGGACCCTGGCTTCCAGGAAGGTTTCACCCAAGGGGCCGAGTTCCGGAATGCGCATGCTTACTTATTTCATCAACCGTGCAGGACGCGGGCTCAGCGCCAGGCGGCGGGCGGAGCTGGAAAAAGCGAAAACCTTGCTTTCCCGACGCGTGCATTCCGCAAACGTGCATCAAAGAAAAAGCGCCAGAAACCTGAAGCGCAAAATCTGAAACCGCCAGCGTGCCTCCGCGCCTGGCATGGGATTGCACCCAGAAAGAAGAGACATATGCGCATTCATGAAGGTAACTTCGCCTACGATATCGAGCAACTGAGAGACCCACTGACGCAATTGCCCTTGAACTGGAGATACACAGTCTATCGCTTGCGTCCGGTTGAAGAAGTTGTGCAAAGGGGAGAGGCCGAGTCACGGGAAGAGGCAGAGATAACGGCAAAGGGCATAATTGCCGAACTTATTAACAGCGAGCACCGCCCGGCCGCTTAATAACGGTAATGCACGCTCGGCGGAGACGTAGCAAGCTACGTCTCTATTGGAATTCCTTTACGCCCAGAATGACAGATACAAATGGGAACACGAGAGTTCAGAAGCTCTTACTGGGTCAATTTCTTGAGCAGGATTTCCGGTTTCAAGGGTTTTTGCAGCACCTCAAAGTTGTGGCCTTGCTTGCGCGCGGCTGCCAGCAGATCAACCGTTCCGGCTTGTCCGGAGACGAGCAGGACACGGGTTCTCGGACATTTGCTCCTGATGGCGATGGCCATCTCAACGCCATTCATCTTTGGCATCACAACGTCGCTGATAATAACGTCAGGGCAGAGATTGCGGATCTGTTCAACCGCCTCCCGTCCGTTGTAGATTGCCCGGGCATCGAAGCCGCTGCCATTGAGGATGTCTACGATGGTATCGGCAATTACGGGCTCATCATCCACCACCAAAATACGGTTTTTGCGCTTTTCGGAGGAAGTCTGATTGTTGTTGGGTTTGGCTGCCAGGTTTTCACTGCGATCGTCTGTCGCAAGCAAGACCAATCCGGGAATCATTTCCATCAATTTTGTGTCCAGCATAGTCAATGGTCTGCGATATCCAAAAAATAGTTTGCTTAAAAATATTATTCCATATTGCTGGTTTGGTCGAGTGGTATGTAATGTCGAGGGGAATGTAAAGGGAAGCCGTTTGCCGAAAGAGGCAAAATGAATCTTGGCTCATAAATCGTTATAAAGAAGGCAACTAGAAACTGGTTTTTAAGCATCCGACAATTGTGGCGCTGATTAGGGTAGTATTAAGGCTATTTAGTTTCATTCATCTGGCTCTCAACCCGCAATTTTTGTTAGCCTACTTAGAGTCTATCCTTGGGTGAATCTGTCATGAGCACCAAACGAAGCCATGCCCGCGCGCTCCACCTGGAGCCGGAGAGTTCCAACCGCTCTGGCCATTCCGTCCAGTTCTATACGGATGGTTCCTATCTCATCGAAGAGGTCAGCCGGTTCATTGGTTCTGCGCTAGGCGCCGGGGATGCCGCGGTGGTGATTGCTACCCAAGCGCATCAAGACGAGCTTGCACAACGTTTAGAAGCACGGGGTGTGGATGTCACCCTGGCCGGCAAACAGAGACGGTATGTCACTCTGGATGCAGCCGAGACGCTGGCCAAGCTGCTGGTAAACGACTGGCCTGATGGCAGGCGCTTTGCCGAGGTGGTGGGCAAGGCCATTGAGCGGGCGCAAACCACGATGCGAGGCAAACAGCGGCAGGTAGCGGCATTTGGAGAAATGGTCGCTCTGTTGTGGGCTGAGGGAAAGCATGAGGCTGCGCTCCGCCTCGAGCAACTGTGGAATGACCTGGCTAGAACCCATTCTTTTACTCTTCGCTGCGGTTACCCCATGGCCAGTTTTTCGGAGGAACGCCATGCCGAGCTGATCCACAAGGTTTGTGCCGAACACTCTCATGTGATTCCTGCCGAGAGCTATACCTCGCAGGTGAAGGAAGAGGAGCGGCTTCTTAATATTGTCTCCATGCAACAGAAGGCACAGGTCCTTCAGCGCGAGATGGCCGAGCGCAAGAAAGCGCAACAGGCCTTGCAGCTTCAGGAGGCCGAACTTGCCGATTTCCTGGAAAGCGCGGTGATCGGGATGCACGGGGTCGCTGCCGATGGAACGATCTTGTGGGCCAACAAGGCTGAGATGGAACTGCTGGGTTACAGCCGGGAAGAGTACATAGGCCACCATATCAGCGAATTTCATGCCGACCCGCCTGTGGTTGAAGACATTTTGCAGCGCCTGGGCCGAAACGAGGAATTGCACGGCTACGAGGCGCGGCTGCGGCACAAGAATGGTTCGCTGCGGCGGGTACGGATACACTCCAACGTCTTCATGCAAGAGGGTAAGTTCGTTCACACCCGCTGCTTCACCGTCGATGTTACGGAGCAAAAGGACGCCGATGAAGCTCGCAGCCGGCTGGCGGCCATTGTCGATTCTTCCGACGATGCCATTGCAAGCAAAGACCTCAACGGAATCGTGACCAGTTGGAACGCAAGCGCTGAACGCATATTCGGCTATAAGGCTGAGGAAATTATTGGCAAGCCGATCACGACCGTTATTCCTCCTGAGCTGCATCAGGATGAGCCTGTGATTCTTAGCAAGATACGGCGCGGCGAGAGAATCGAACACTTCGAGACCGTGCGTGTCAGAAAGAACGGCGAACGGATCCAGGTGTCATTGACGATATCGCCGGTGAAAGATGAAAGCGGAAGGGTGATCGGCGCCGCAAAAATCGTACGCGACATCACCGAAAACAAGAAGATAGAAGACGCTCTTCGCCTGAATGAAAGGCTGGCCTCGGTGGGCCGGCTCGCGGCCACCATTGCCCATGAGATTAACAATCCTCTGGAGGCGGTGACCAACCTGCTGTATTTGGCGAAAAGAGACGTTGCAGACAGTTCTAGAGTGCGCCGGCACCTGGAGATGGCCGAGCATGAATTGACCCGAGTGGCGCATATTACCCGGCAGACGCTCGGGTTTTATCGGGACAACGCGTCCCCGGCCAGCGTGGATATTTCCCAAATTCTCGATGATCTTTTGTTTCTTTACGGCAAGAGGCTCAGCGCCCGAGGTGTTGAAATCGTGAAGCAATATGAGGGCAAAATCGAAATCAGCGCGCTGGCGGGTGAAATTCGGCAGGTATTTTCAAACCTGATCGCCAATTCCATTGACGCCATGCCCGACGGCGGATTGCTGATGGTGAGGGCCTCAAATTCTCATGAGTGGAACAACTCGAATATGCCCGGAGCGCGCATCATCATCGCCGATACAGGTTCCGGCATCGAACCCGAGCACAAAAAGAGGCTCTTCCAGCCGTTTTTCACCACCAAGAAAGAGGTGGGAACAGGACTGGGGCTGTGGATTGCCAGCGGTATCGTCGAGAAGCATGGCGGCTCTATCCGCGTGCGCAGCCGCACCGAAACGGGGAGGAGCGGCACTGCATTTTCCTTATTCCTGCCGGCAACACCACCGCGTATGGAAGAAGAAACAGTCAGTATCTTGCGCGGCTATGAAAGGAACATCCTCAATTCGGAGAGGACCACGGTTGCTTAGGGAGACTCAAGTTTGAAAATCATTGTCGTGGATGACGAACCCGTCATTGCGGATACGCTCGTCGACATCCTGAATGGAGAAGGGTGCAGAGCGCTTGCGGTTTCCGATGGCGCCTCCGCCCTCAAATGGGCGCCGATGATGAAACCTGACGTGGTGATCAGCGACGTGATCATGCCGGGCCTGAACGGCGTGGAGACAGCAAAAGCCATCATGCAGCTTTTTCCCGAGTGCAGGATCATTCTTTTTTCCGGACAGGCAGCCAGCATCGATCTGCTGGAAAAGGCCCGCGCCGAAGGCTACCAGTTTGAGGTACTGGCCAAGCCCGTGAACCCAGGCCTGCTGCTTTCCAAACTGGGGCTGCCAAAATCAGCCGTGAGCAGTTAATTTAGCCCCCGAACAATTCCATTTAGAACGAAAAATTCACCTGCAAATCCACACGACGGTTTGTCGCGAAGGTGTTTGGAGGCGAAAATGGCGCCCCAGTTAGAGCACTGGAGATGCCAAATGTTTTCAACGAACTGAGATTGCCATTCGGATCGGCCAGATTCACATGATTGAAAAGATTGAATGCCCCGATGGTGAAGGTGAGATTGTAACGTTGTTCACCGCCGCCGCCCACGCCGCCGAAGATGCGGCCCATGCCTTCACCAGGGCCGCCGCGCCCTTCACCTCCGCCGCCTCCGCCACCGCCTCCGCCTCTCCGACCGCCGGCGCCACCAGAGCCAGCCTGGTCTGCACTGCCTCCAAAACCGAAAGTCTTGCTTAATCTCGCATTCAAGCTATACCTGGCGGGCTCGGTGCCAAAATTAATTGGAATAATTTTTTCGCCCAGAGATGGGATTAAATCAAACGTTCCAAAACGGGTTGGCACAGGATTTTGCGTCGCACTGGTGGCGAAAGCGGGTCTGTCATTGAGAATGGAATCGCCGTTCAGGTCCTTTGCAACGGTGATGTTAAACGGCGCGCCCGAGTTGACCACCATGAATGGGTTAAGGCGAAACCCATAAGGCATCGAAATCGAGCCGCCGAAAAACAGGCGATGGCGAATGTCATATGCCGTGCGTCCGTAATCTTGGGCCAAATTAAATTCGTCTGTCGGAAAGCTGCCCGAGCCGGCAGTGTCGCTCTTGGCGTAGTTCAGCATGTAGAAGCCGAAGAGGGAGAGAACTTTTCCGCGCACATTGAAACTCGTGATCAACTGATTTTGGTTGAAAATTCCCTCCGACTGATATTGATAGACGTTGCCCTGCTGTCCTAACGGATATGTGGCGGCAGCCAGGCTGTTCGGATTGTTGGGATCAAATGTTCCGGGCAGCGGCGTGTTGATGTTGCGTGAGAGAAGCTCATGGACTCCTCGCGAGTGCAGATAAGTGATGCTCAAGTTGGCAGTTTTAGTCAGTTGCCGTTCAAGCGAGGTCGCAAGCTGCATGGTGTAGGGCGACCGCAGCCTGCTGTCAATCTGGCGGACAGAAAGCGCGGGTACGCCGGTAAGCAGGCCGATGGGCGGTATGTTCGGATAAAAGCCCAGGATAGCTGTAGAGTTTGGCGTCTGCGAATTTACAGTGAACTGCTGCTGATTGATGCCATTCTGCCGTAGCGCCTGCAATATCAGGTTCTGTCCGAAACGGTCGTAAAAGATTCCAAATCCCGCTCGCAGTACGGTCTTGGGGGATGCATTTTTTGTACCACCCGGCGCCCAGGCGATACCGATGCGCGGAGCCCAATCAGCGTGGTCGTGAATATCGTTCTGGGTTTCGAAGCGCAATCCATGGCTGAACATCAGATCAGGGCGTATCTTCCAGTCTTCTTCGACATAGAGCCCCGCATCAACCGAGGTGTTGGAGGTAAAAGGATTCCCGGTGTTAAGCGTAAACTGGATCGGCTGCTGGGCGGCCAGGAACGAACTCAGCGACGAAAAAGTATACGTGCCATTGAGATTCTGGATCTGGCTGTCCGTTTCCGCCGTGCCGCGCAATCTGCCTCCAAACCTGATGAAGTGGTTGCCCAGGGACATGGAAGTGTAATTTTGCAGCTCGTAATGGTCCTGGCTGCTTGAAGTTTGGCCAATTGGATTGCCTCCATCATTGAAAGCCCCCAGCACTGAAATTTGCGGCAAAAGATCCAACGCCCGTTGCGAGCTGATGCTGCGCACGTATTGAAAGCGGGTCTCGTTGACGGTTCTGGAATTTACGATCTGGGTATCGCTTATCTGCGCATTGATCTCGGAACTGCGGGTATTGTAAGCCTGCTGCGCCAGCGAAAGCCCTCCCACTCCTGAATTGTCATTGTGGCTGCGGTTGTATTCAAAACGTGTCGTGAGCGTGTTATTGGCTGAAATCTGGTAATCGAATCGCGGAGAGATTTCAATGCCGGCGCCCGGGTAGGGAACTCCCTGGGTGAATGCAATCAGATTATTGTTTGCATCCAGAGAGGTAAACGCGTGCACGATCCTGTGGTCCTGGGTGTTGCGGTCTTCCACATTCAGGAAAAATGAGCCTTGCTTGCCGACTGGACCGCCGATGTTGCCTTCGATCTGTTGCGCGTCGTAAGTGGGCCGCAGGGGAAATGCGAATGGATCAGCAGCATTGACACCAGCAGGACTGTCCCTGAACATCAGTTGACCATGAAATTTGTCTGTCCCAGGCTTGGTGAAGATTTCGATGCGGCCATAACCCAGCCGGTCATACTGTGCAGAAAAAGGGTTTTGATTCACCCTGATCTCGCGGATTGAGGCCTTGGGCGGAAGCGTGCCACCGCTGAACCCGTCAATATACATCTGGCCGCCATTAGGCCCTGCAGCCGGGCCGGCCAGCGCCTGGAGTTCCGATGACAGTTCGTCGGGATCGTCGGAGAGAGCTTCCAGATCTTTTCCTTTAATGACCATGGCGCTGGCATTGTTTTCGGAACCAATATCAACTTTTGTTTGGGTCTCTTCCACGGCGACTTGCTGTTGCTCGACGGCGATCTCGAGGCGAACGTCGAGTTTCTGGTCTTTACCGGCAGTAAGTTCCACATCACTGGAGGCGATAGAAAAGCCTTTGGCGCTGACGCTGACTGTGTATTTGCCGGGCGCGAGCCCTTTAACCTCGTAGGTTCCCAACTTGCCGGTCTTGGCAGTGGTGGTTTGTCCCGACTCGCTTTTAGCGGTTACCGCAGCTCCCTGCACGATGGCTCCAGAAGGGTCGGTGACCACTCCACGCAACGTCCCGGCAGCCTGGGCCCACACTTGGGCCGCAAAGAGCAGAATGAGAAATATGAAAACCGTATACCGCGATAACACACGATCATTGAATCTCATAAAAAAACGCCTCAGTATTCCGTTGGTCTTATAAGTCTTATCTGCGTGGTCCGCGAAATCTGCGGTTAGCAGTTTTTCTTAAAAGCCTGTAGCTGTGGTTTTAGCTCGAAACTCGAAACCAGAAACTCGAAATTTCCTACTGAGCATCTCCGCCGGTAGACATATTCCATCCCGAGAGCAATGCTGCGGTTGCGCCACCACCGGGGGAAGCAGTAAGAATGGGTTCGACGCCGCTTAACAGCGTGATCGCCTTGACGTCAGATGTCTCTGTGCCCTGGGTTGAGACAATCATCACCGCGTCGCCCTTCTGCAAATCGGCAAGCGTCACAGTTGGAAGCCGGCCCAGAATCTGCTGAAACTCGACCGGACGTCTACCGGCCCCCCCGGAACCTGCGGTTTCGCCGGCGCCCGATCGGGTTTGCGGCGCTCCCGCTTGCCCGCCTCCCGAAGCCGCGCCTCCGGATGAAGCAGGGCCAGATTGGGAAGATCCACCTGCAGAAGGAGGCCCGCCTTGAGAAGGAATGCCCTTGAGCAGCATTGCAATTCTCTGCGCCGCCTGAGGAGGCAGTTTACGCAATTGGGAATCGGCCGAAACTTTTACCGTGACTGGTTTCTTTTTGATCAGATCCATGACGCTGAGGGTGTTGCTGCCGGAGTCAATCGAAACAATCGTGCCGGCTATGTTTCTGAACGTACCTGAGATGATTTCTTCGGCGGCAAGCTCTTTTCCATCGGTGCTCCTGGTTCCGCGGGCGCGAAGCTGGTCTCCGTTTTTAATCTGGTCGAAAGTCCCCGGTTTGGCGTCGCTGAACTTCACCGAATCGGGCGCATAGCGGAGATAACGCGTGTCTTTCGAAGTCTTGATGGCAATGTTGTAGCTCGGTGCGATTGAGATGGTAATGCTTCCACTCGCCGGGTCAACCGCTGTCGCGATCCCGCCTATGCCTCGTTTCTGCCAGTCTTGCCGTTCGAGCTCCTGTTTCTGGGAAACGTCGGCCAGTTTCATCGCCACCACCAGCGCTGCCAGCATGGACTGCCCATTGTCTCCCGGGTTGCCGCGGGCCAGAATTCTGTCTCCCACCTGCAGGTCCGAAAGTTGTATTGCAGTCGCATCTTTCAGGCTGGTTTCTCCGGGAGCGATGCGCACGATGCGGGTTGAGTCCTGAACCAGGACCTGGAATTCAGGGCCGTTGTCGCTCTTGAGAGTAAGAGTATTTCCCGCAATGGATTTTATCGTGCCAATTTGCTTTACCGTAGCGCTGGGGGGCGCTGAGCCTTGCTGTGCCTGAGCGGAAGCGATAGCGCTCATGAAGGCAGACGCGAGAGCCGTGGGCAACAAGACGTAAAAGAGCAATGTTCTTATGGAATTCATATTATTTCGCTTTGCGGGCAATGGCGCCGTGTTTCGCAGCGCACAGACTCAATCCTGATATTTTCATCCTACCTCACGCAAGAAGGCAATCCAAGCGAGTTCCGCCTATTGTAAGACGCGCTTGTTCCCCACATTGTTAATTTAGTTTAAGAAAATATTTTCAAGCAAGAACAGCTTCAGCCTCCGCAAAACTACCAGCATAACCTGGAAAAATGAAGATTTGGTGAATCCGGCGGGGGTTTAAATTGTGAAACCAGGCAGGGAAGAACCAGGCAAGAAGAACGAAGTAAGAAGTACGATTTGAACGAATTCGAGTAAATCCCCAAATCGTTACTTCATAAATCCTACTTCTTACTTCCTGCTTCGTCTTTACGGCGCCGCTGCCTGGTCGGGCGGTATCTGCAAAACCTTGGACCTTGCGGCCATGAGCGCCGTGAAGCGCGGATCTTTGCGGAGATTAGTAAACTCGCGGTCCTTGTAGACGTCGTCAATCTTGTCGTAGCCATCTTCGATGGCTTTTCTCAGGTAGAGCAGGCAGCGGTCGGCATTTCCCGTGGTGGCATACATCTTCGCAATCACATACTCATACCTGGCGCGATCTTCCGCCGAAGCCAGTTGCAGCGAGACCCCGCTGCGCGACCTGTGCTCGAAGATATCAGGATCGAGGGCAAGCGCCCGGCTGTATTCGACAGAGGCCTTCTCATATTCTTTCTGGGCGAAATATGCTGTGCCCAGGTTGCTGTGAAAGGATGCGGAGTCGTCTTCTAACTTGATGGCTTCCTCATAACGTTTGGCTGCCCGGCCATAGCGCTTGTGTATGTACTCGATGACCCCGAGATTGTTGTAAGGCTCCGCGTACCGCTTGTTCATCTTTGTGGCGCGCTCGAACTCATGCCTGGCAACGTCGTAGCGCAACATCTCCAGGTAAGTGATGCCGGCTTTGTTATGCAAGACGGCAGAATCGGTCTTGGCCATGGCGGCGCGATAATAATCGAGCGCGTCAGCGAAGGCTTTTTCCGCCCGCAGATCGTCGCCCGCATCCTCCAATTGTTGCACGGTTGCGTTAGGCGAAGGCGGATCTACCTTGTGAATCTGCTGCGGCACAATCGCAGTGCCGCCAACCGGAAGGTTCGACTGCGGGGATTGTGGCGCAGGTTGCTGAGCTGAAGCAGAGGGGGCGGCGGGGGAGACCGAACTGCTGAAATAAGTTGAAATTTGCGGCAGCGCCATGCAGGCCGCCAAAACGGCGTAATGAACCAGAAACATATAAACCTCCTTCGAGATCAGTTTCGTGGCTGTGCTGGGTCCGCCTGTGGTTCGGGAGTTGGCTGGACCGCGGGCGAAGTTGCTTGATCCCCTTTCTTGTCTTTGTCGTCTCCACCCCCGCCAAACAATCGGCCCCAGAAGCCTTTCTTTTTCTTTGTCTGATCCTCGCTGCCAGGAGCAGCTTCGGCTACAGCGCCAGACGGAGAGGATACTGTTCCGTTAGACACCGCTGGGGGTGGTGAAGGTTTGGATTCTCCGCCAAAAATTTTGGAGAAGAACCCGCTGATGCCTCCAGTACCGGATTGGTCGCAGAAATCGTGCGGCTCGGTTCCGGAAATGAAGGTGGCATAGTAATCGTCCGGGCATGTGGGTGTGGCCAGGCGATTGGTGATTTTGTCGAGTTTTACGCCGGTGACGCCTGCGGGTGCAGGGAACGTCTCAGGGTTGGTATACCCGGGCAGGGTGACCGCCCGCTTCATGAACTCGGCCCAGATGGGTGCGGCGGTATAGGCTCCGCTGAGGCGAAGATCGCTGTAATCGTCGTAGCCCACCCAGACAATGCAGAGCAGGTTGCTTGTGTATCCGGCGAACCAGGCGTCATGCGAGGTACCGGTTTTGCCGGCGGCGGGCGAAGTGAAGCCCCGGCTGCGAACTCCGGCGGCAGTGCCAAAATTCAGTACGCCCTGCATCATGTCGGTCATGACGTAGGCGACGCGCGGGTCGAGCACCTGTTCGCGCTTGGTGGAAAAATTTTCGATCACGTTGCCCCGCGCATCGCGCAGAGAGCTAATCATGAGCGGCTGAAGCCGGGTGCCGCTGTTGGCGAAGACGGTGTATGCGCCCGCCATGTCCACAGGGGTGGCATCGTAGGAGCCAAGGGCCATCGCCGGGGTAGGCTGCACCGACTTGATGCCGGCGGCGCGAGCGAGCTGCGCCACTTTGTCGTAGCCCACTTGCTCGGCCAGCTTCACGGTAGCGTTATTCAACGACATTGCCAGTGCGTAACGGGCGGTTACAGGCCCATGGTACTCCTCTTTATAGTTGCGCGGCTCATAAATTTGATCGCCGTAGGTAAAAGTAGTAGGAGAGTCATCCACCATGCTGGCGGGGGTCAAGACCGTATCAGCCCCGTTAATGGCCGTATTCATGGCAGCAGCATAGACAAAGGGCTTGAAAATAGACCCCGTAGGCCGCTTGGCGACGGCATGGTTCAATTGGCTGGTGCCGTAGTTGCGTCCACCCACCAGGGCGAGCACCTCACCGGTATGCGGATCGAGCGCCACTAAGGCCACCTGCGCCTCCGGACCCGGGCTTACCACTTTTTCTTTTGTCGCCGCCTTGCCCTTTCCCTTGACCACGGTGTGGGTGCGCAGTTTCTTTACCTGGGCATCTACCTCTTTCATCCCAACCTCAATCGCTTCGGCGGCCGCCTTCTGCAGATTGGTATCGAGAGTGGTATAGATGCGATAGGCATTTTCATTGACGTCTTTTTCGTTGTACTTGGCAATGAGCGTGTCGCGCACCAGGTCAACGAAATAGGGCGCCTCGCTGGCTTCCACATTAGGAGAGGCCAGCTTGAGCGGAGTCGCCTTGGCACGGTCAGCCTGCTGCTGGGTAATGGCGTCAGTTTCCACCATGCCGTCAAGCACAAGGTTGCGGCGCTCCAAGACGCGCTCGGGATGCCGATATGGGTCGTAATAACTGGGGCGCTGAATGATGCCGGCCAGCAGCGCAGCCTCGGGAAGGGTCAGGTTTTTCAGGTCCTTGCCAAAATATGCCTGCGAGGCCTCGCCAAATCCGGAGAGAGTAAATGAGCCCCGCTGTCCCATATAGATCTGATTGGCATAAAGCTCGAAGATCTGTTTCTTGCTGAACTTCTGCTCCAGAATCATGGAGATGAGTATCTCGGTGAGTTTGCGTTTGTAATTCTTCTCCGGGGTAAGAAAGAAGCCGCGGGCGATCTGCATGGTCAGCGTGGAACCACCCTGCTCATATTTGCCGGCCCGGAAATTGACCCATGCCGCTTCGGCGATGCGGTAATAATTCACGCCATTGTGCTGAAAAAAACGGCGGTCCTCGATGGCCAGCACGGCGTCTATCATGACCTTGGGAATATCTTCGTAGCGCACCAACCGGCGCTTGGAGCGCTGTTCACCCTCAAAGAGCGCGGTAAGCAGCGGAGGCTCGAGCTCGTAGGCATCGAGCTCGCGCCCGTCGTCAATTGCGCTGATGCGGTCAACTTTGCCGTTCGAGGCGGTGATGACCGCGCCTTCCGGGCTATGGTAAGAGTTCGCGCCCGGATGCACCTCAATGCCATGCTGGATGAGGCGGTAGGTGCCGATCTTCTGGTCATCGGGCTGGTCTTCCGAGTATCCGGCCCGGTGCAGTTCAGCGGTGATCTCACGGCCGTCAAATTTATCGCCCGGATGCAGCACGCTGGGGCGGGCATAAATCTTGGCTGCGTTGCTGAAGATCTGGCCGCGCATGCGGTGGTCCACGATGCGCTCATATTTGATATAGAAAAAGGCAAAGATCCCCAGTCCAATCGTGCAGACGATGAGGAACATTGCCAGGCCAATTTTTACGATGGGTCGAGAGAGGGTAGCACGCCAGTCACGCCTGCGTTGAGGCGCCTTGGCGGTACTACCGTTCTTTGCCCGGGCGGGTTGGGTTTTTACGTTCAAAATATGGACCTGCAAACTCCTGTGTTGTTCGATGCTGGCAGAGGCCAAAAAGTCAAGCCGCCAGATCGCCGGGGTTCCTGCTATTTTAACGCGTTTAATTCAGACGGGCGGCGCGTAGGGTATTAACCTTGGATCTTCGTTGCAAATTTATCTCAATCGTGCGAGGCCGGCCGCCGTTGCCGTCCCTGCTGGGTGCTCTTAGATCGCCTTGTTCCCCGAGGACGCGCTGAAATGCAAATCCTGCGGGAAAAAGGGCAGGTCAACATGCACAGTATAATTCACGGTGATCTGGACCAGGTTTTGCCCGCGGACGATGTGAACCTGATCCGCGGTAATGGGAAGTTCATCTCCCCGCGCTTCTTTCAAGACCTCATTGCGAATCGCATCTTCCGATAGGGTGGTATACGAGGTCCTGCGGGCCTCATCATCCAGGTAATCCTGGAATTGGTAGTTCTTAAAAAGAGGAGGCAGCATCTGAAAGCAGACATACACAAAAGCCACAAGAATAATAACGCCCAGGATTGGTTTGAAATATTTCATAGTGCAATACGCGTACAGCCACGCTACTGAAGATTGGCCGTGCGTGCGCCGGAAATCAATTTCAGCGTTGGCGGCTTAACGCCGCGCCATCGCCGTAAATTCAGCCGTGATGCCGCTGATAGTAGCATCATGCGTCTCGCGTGTCGAGCGGTGAAATACTTCAATTTTGCCTTCGGAAACCTTTTTGCCAACAGTGATCCGGAACGGGATGCCGATTAAATCGGCGTCCTTGAATTTGACGCCCGGCCGTTCGTCGCGGTCATCATAGAGCACATCAAAGCCTGCGTTGGCCAGGGTCTCGGCAATCTCTTTCCCTGCCGGCCCCAGGATGGCGTCCTTTACATTTGTCGGCGTAACTACGACGTCAAAAGGGGCAATTCCCAGGGGCAGCCAGAAGCCTTCGTCATCATGGCTCTGTTCGATGGCGGCCGTAAGGATGCGCTCTATCCCAATGCCGTAGCTGCCCATAATCGGGGTGATCTCTTTGCCGTCTTTGTCGAGCACCCGGAGGCCCATGGACTCGGAATATTTATACCCAAGCTTGAAAATATGCCCGATCTCGACTGCCTTGGCCACGCGCAGGGGAGCGCCGCAGTTTATGCAGCCTTCGCCGGCAGCCGCGTTGCGCAGGTCAACCCATTCAGTCACGCCAAAGTCGCGGCCCGGTGTCACGTTGCGCAGGTGGAAGTTTTCTTTGTTGGCGCCGGCCACGAGGTTCTTGCGGCCTTTAAGCGCATTGTCCCCCAGGATAATGGGCAGCGCCTCCAGCAGGATGCGCTGGGTCTGGCTGCCGCCCATATCGGCATGAAAAGCCGCCAAACCAACGGGGCCGAGATACCCTGCGGGTGAACGAAATACCTGCTGGATCTCTTCCGGGTGCATCGGACGCGCTTCTTTTCCGTGCAGCGCGGCGGAAAGCTTGGCCTCGTTGAGAGTATGGTCTCCGCGCAGCAGCACGACGACAGGACGGGTGCGCGTCTCTTTTGTCTTAGGATCTTCGCTGATCTGCATCAGCGCCAGCGTTTTGATCTTCTGCGTGGGCGAAACCTTGAGGAAATTGGCAACCTCTTCGATGGTCTTCATTCCCGGCGTAGAGACCAACTCAGGCTTCGGCCCGGTGGGCTCCAGGTCTTCGGCGGGAGGAAGCACAGAGGCGGCCTTTTCGAGGTTGGCGGCATAGTCGCACTTCTCACAGGTGGCGATAAGGTCTTCACCCGCTTCGGTGGCCACCATGAACTCATGCGACTGCGAGCCGCCCATCGAACCGGAATGGGCCTCCACGACCGAATATTTCAATCCGCAGCGATCAAAGATGGCACGATAGGTGTCGTAGTGTTTCTTGTAAGAGGCATCGAGCCCGGCCGCGTCAACGTCGAAAGAATATGCGTCTTTCATGGTGAACTGCCGCACGCGCAGCAATCCCGATTTGGGGCGCGGTTCATCGCGGAACTTGGTCTGAATCTGGTACCAGATCTGCGGCAGTTGCTTGTAGCTGCGCAGCTCGTTGCGGGCGATATCGGTCATGACCTCTTCGTGGGTCATGCCCAGGCACAGGTCGGCGCCCTTGCGGTCCTTGAGGCGAAACATGTTGTCGCCCATCACCGCCCACCGGCCGCTGGCCTCCCAGACCTCGCGGGGGTTGAGAGCGGGCAGGTAGAACTCCTGCGCGATCCTATCCATCTCCTGGCGGACAATATCGGTAATCTTCAGGATCGAGCGCTGGCCAAGGAACAAATAGGAATAAATGCCGGCGGCGAGCTGGCGGATGTATCCCGCGCGCAGCAGGTATTTGTGGCTGGCGACCTCGGCGTCTGCCGGGGCCTCGCGCAGAGTGGGAATAAACAGTTGTGACCAACAGTGCATAGAAGTTATTGTGAATACGAATTATTGATTCTAATTCATCGGCGGCAAGTCGCAAAACCTGATGTGCCGAGTCAAAAACCTAAAGGCACCACGGAGGCACAGAGACACGGAGAAAAGCTTGCTGCTCAGATACATCTGTCCAGATCCACACAATAATCAACGATCTTCAAGACAATAACCGGGCGACCGCGCATTCGACGTGAATCCTGGTTGTGTCCAAAAATGGAATGCCGCTGGAGCCAGCGTCCCGCAAAATCAAGGGCAGTTCGGTGCCACCCAGGATCAGGCCATCAATGCCATCGCGTTGTTTCAGTTCATCTACGATCGCCAGCAAGCCTTCACGTGTTTCCGGTAAAATAATGCCATTCACCAATTCACCCAGATACTTGTCATGAATATAGCTCTGCTCGTGCTGGTTGGGGGCGACCAGCGCAATGCCTGCCTTGGAAAAAACGTCTGGATAAAACTTTCCCTGCATAGTAAAGCGCGTGCCAAACAGACCAAGTTTTTTCAACCCGAGGGTCTGGGCAGCATTACATGTTGCTTCGACGATGCTAATCAGTGGAATGGGAGACTGCTCGCGGATTTCGTCAAAAACAATATGCGGAGTATTGGCAGCCAATAGCCCAAAATCCGCGCCGGCCCTGGCCAGCTTTTCCACTTCCGCAGCCAGATACTCAATCAGCCTGGCAAATTCGTTCGCGTGCACGAGGCCCAGCAGCTTGGTCACGTTGATGCTGTTGATGATGATCGAAGGATAACTGCCATCATTTCTTTGCGCACGATACGAGGCGATCATCAAGCGATAGTATTCAACCGTTGATTCTGGTCCAATGCCTCCGATGATGCCTGCCGTCTTCATCGGATTGACGATTTACGATTTTCGATTGACGATTGCACAGGATATTGTCCGTCTTACGTTTTTAGCTTTGTTGATACAGCGTGAATTTAAAATCGTAAATCGTAAATCCTACATCATTTCCGTTCCCCACAAATCGTGCAGGTGAACGATGCCCTTTACTTTTCCGTTGGAATCCACGACGACGAGCGAGGTGATTTTGCGCTGCTCCATGATATTCAGGGCGGCCGAGGCAAATTGGCTGGCGGTGATGGTTTGCGGCGACCGCGTCATGCAGTCTTTGGCGGTCAAATCCATAACATTTTTGCCGCGCTTTTGCAGCAGGCGGCGCAGGTCCCCGTCGCTGATGATGCCCACCAGTTTCTCGCGTTCGACGACGGTTGTAATGCCCAGACCTTTGCGTGACATTTCATAGATTACGTCGTGCATTTTTGTGTGCGGCGCCACGCGCGGCACAGCGTCACCCGAGTGCATCAGTGATTCCACCAGCGCCAGCTTTTTGCCCAGCTTGCCGCCAGGATGCAGATCGGCAAAATCGGCTTCCTTGAAGCCGCGGCGGTCGGCAAGCGCCATCGCCATCGCATCGCCCAGCGCCAGCATGGCGGTGGTAGAGGCCGTGGGCGACAGGCCCAGGGAGCAGGCTTCCTTATCAACGGAGCAGTCGAGGGCTACGTCTGCGGCGGCGGCCAGGGTAGAAATTTTCTTGTCATTATTCCTGGAATTCCTGGAGGGCGACGTTTTAGCGCCGTTGTAGAGTTTATCGCCGGTGACGGAGATGAGCTGGACTCCCAGGCGCTTGATGGTGACCAGCAGACGCAGAATCTCTTCCGTCTCACCGCTGGAAGAAAGGGCGAGCACAATATCTCCGCGGACCAGTACGCCAAGGTCGCCGTGCACGGCCTCCGCCGGATGCAGAAACAGCGCCGGCGTGCCGGTAGAGCTGAGCGTAGCCGCGATCTTGCGCGCAATGATGCCGCTCTTGCCCATGCCGGTGACCACGACGCGTCCTTTGCAGGAATGCAGCAGGGCAAGCGCGGAATTGAATGCCCCAGCCATAGGTCCCCGGATGCGCGCAGCCAGCTCGCGCAGCGCCTCGGCCTCAATGCGGACAACGTTCTCGCCAATATGCGATTTTTTCTCAGCGGCCTTCATGCGAAAAGCGCTCATACGGAAAAGAGGATGTTAACAGAAGATTCAGAGCGAGAGCAGTCGTTCTGGTGGTATATGCTCCGTCTAATTGCGGCGAACCCGACTCATCTTCGTGCTTTGTGTTCGATCCTTTGTGCTCTTTGTGGTTAAAGATTTACGGTTTCCATTTCTCCAGAAACCCCTCCAGATCTTCAGGCGTCAGGCTGCGCGCGGACTCAAATTCTCCATCTCGCTGGCTGAACAGCAGCGAGCCATCGCTGTTAAGCACGGCTAAAGCAGGGACGCCTTTATCCAGAGGCACATGGAATTTCTGGGCAAGGTCGAGGTTTTTATCGGCGCGGCCGATGTCTACGTGCAAGACCACATAAGACTTCTCGAGCAGCGGCTGGAGGTCGGGATGGTGAAAAGCAAGGTCAAGCACATGACAGTCATAGCACCAGTTAGCGCCAAAGACCAGCAAAACGCGCTTGTTCTGCTTCGCAGCCTGGGTCAGCGCCTGTTTCAACTCAGCTTGGGCGTCGGCATCTTCCGGATAAAGATTGTGGTTCATATGCGCGTGCATGGGCTGTTCCAGCCGCCGGATGTCGCCACGCATAACCTGCACAATGCGCCACGTGCCCGCCTGGTTTTGCCAAAGCTGCGCAGCCATCACATACCATGTACGCGACTTTCCAGTGGCTAGTTGGGAGGTGAGCACTGCCTGAAAAATCGCTCGCTTGTTCCCGTTCTCGTCAGATTTTACGTCCAGGTCGTCAAAGGTCAGGGCGGTGAGGCCGGTTTCTTTGCGATCTTTCCAGAAATGAAGTTCTTCATCGGCTCCCTGGGTTTCCGCGATGGGACCCTTTACGGTGACCTGGGGTTGAGTGGAATACATGCTTTGCAGAGCGGCAGCATCGCCTGCGAGGACCGCCTGGCGCCAGTGCTCCAGGGCACCGAAGTTGACGGCAGGGGTATTACTCGCCGGGCCTTGAGCAAAAAGAGCGCTGATCGGGAGTAGGGGAAATAAAAAGAGAGAAAGAGTCCAGCGGCAAAATCGCATTCAATCTCCAATCGCAAACTCCAGGCAAAGATGTTAGCACCTGGATTGTAATCCAGCCCGATCAATGAATTTCTTTATTTAGAAGGCGAATTCCTTGTTACTATCACTGCATCCCCCGACCCTACCATTGCAGGAATGATATGTCCGGTTATGCCTATATTGCCGCAGGGAAGATGAAGCTGAAGCTGGGGGAGTCGCCCGTCCACGAGATTGACAGCAAATTCGGAAATTCTTTGCGGCAGCGCGCCCAGGATATCCAGAACCGCAACGCATGGAAGCGCGAGGGAACGGGCGCGCAATTCATGCTGCGTGGGGCGGCGCTTTGGGGAACGAATGCCGCCGACGGGGAGAACATGCGGCTGGCTGTTACCGGCCTTTGCTGCGGATGTGCTCCTGACGAATTCTTTTACACTCTTGAAACTCCAGAGGTCGGCGGGGTTTTTTCGTTGCGTGATTCCGCTCGGCAGGAGCAGCGATTGCTGCACACCAGCGATTACCGTCTCTCCCAGATTCATGCTTTGCCGGGAAAGGACCGTCTGACGTGCGTGGTCCGGCATAAAACTGGAAACTCGAGCATTGCTGTTATGCGTTCGGATTGCAGCGAACTGGCGGAAGCTACCCAGGGAGACTCCATAGACCTGGCCCCGCGCTGGGTCCCAGGAACGGAGGATGGGCAAGGGAAGGTTGTATTTCAATCCGCCGGCATCGCGCGCAATGCTCAAGGGATGGCGGTCGGCAGAAGTCCGTTCAGCATTCAGATGCTCACACTGCAGGATGGAGAAGTAAACTCACTGGTGGAGGATGCCGAGCGTGACTTGCTGGCGCCACAGATGGATGCGGAAGGCGCGTTGTATTACATCCGCAAGCCCTATGAAAAACCGGAAGCCAAAATAAACTGGCTGCGTGCCGCGCTCGATTTTTTGCTGTTTCCATTTCGCTTGCTCTATGCCTTGTTCCACTTCCTGAATTTTTTCAGCGCCCGTTACAGCGGCAAGACCCTGATTACCTCAGGCGCGGCCAAACAGCAGGAGATGGACCTCAAACGGATGATGGTTTACGGCAACATGGTGAATGCCAGCGAAGCCTTGAAAGGGCAATCAGGCGAAACCGCGCCCGACCTGGTGCCGAAATCCTGGGAATTAGTGCGCCAGGCGCCTGATGGATCGTGCACCATTCTGGCAAAATCCGTATTGTCATTCGACGTGTGCGCCGATGCCTCAGTTCTCTATACCAATGGAAGTGCAGTATTCAAACTCGAAGCCAACGGCCAATCCAGTCAATTGCAGAGAGATGCTTTCATTGAGCAAGTGGTGGCGATCCCCTGAAAATTGCCGGCAGGAATTACACGCGGCTGCTTTGAGTAACAGCCTTCCTTACCGCAACCAGTTCCTGCAAGACTCCGCGTAGTTTTTTCAGGTCCAGGGCATTGGCGCCGTCTGATTTGGCGTTTTTGGGGTCGTCGTGGACTTCCATGAAGATTCCATCCACACCGGCAGCCACCGCGGCGCGGGCCAGCACTGGGATGAACTGTGGCTGGCCTCCGGAGACGGCTTTCCCATTTTCTCCCGCCGAAGGCAACTGCACCGAATGGGTGGCGTCGAAGACCACGGGAGCGAACTCGCGCATCATGGGCAGCGAGCGCATGTCCACCACCAGGTTGTTGTAGCCGAAAGATGCTCCGCGTTCGGTGACGAAGACGCGGTCGCATCCGGCGTCGCGGCATTTTTCCACGGCGTGGCGCATGTCCCACGGCGAGACGAACTGGCCTTTCTTGATGTTGACCGCACACCCCGATTTGGCGGCGGCCACAATCAGGTCAGTCTGGCGGCAGAGAAATGCGGGAATCTGTAACACGTCAGCCACCTCGGCCACGCGTTGCACGTCCACAGCCTCGTGCACGTCGGTGAGCACGGGAATTCTTACCGTGTCCTTAATTTTCTTCAGGATGCGCAGGCCGGCCGTAATACCCAATCCACGATAACTTTTGAGCGACGTGCGATTAGCCTTGTCGTACGAAGCCTTGAAGATATATGGAAGCCGCAGCGCGCGGCTGACGCCATTGCAGCACTCCGCCATCTTGATGGCATGCGCCTCGCTTTCAATGACGCATGGCCCGGCGATCAGGAACAGAGCAGCGCCGCCAATCTCGATTTTGCCGATTTTGAAAGACATGTCTGATTTTTACCACAGAGACAAAGAGACACAGAGAAAAACAAAATCAAAAAAACCTAACCACAAAGGGCGCCAAGTTACACGAAGGAACACAAGGGAAAAATAAAGAAGACAACTCGCATTCCTGCGCGTCTCAGCGCCTCCGCGGTTAAAAATCTATTTCTTAGCCAGTTTCTCCGGCCGATGGAACTGCTCCAACTCCGCCGAAAGTCTCTTGTTGCGCCGTTCGCGCCCATTCTCATACGAGGCTTGGATAAACGTCGAGAACAGCGGATGCGGCTCCAGCGGCTTCGACTTGAATTCAGGATGGAACTGGCATCCCAGGAAATGCGGATGACCGGGGATTTCGACAATCTCAACATACGTCCCATCGGGAGTCGAGCCGGTAATGCGCAGACCCGCCCCGGTCAGGATGGCCTCATACTCGCGGTTGAACTCATAGCGATGGCGGTGGCGTTCACTGATCTCCAGTTCACCATAAGCTTTGTGGGCAAGCGAGCCGGGCTCGAGTTTGCACGCCCACGCGCCCAGCCGCATGGTGCCGCCGAGTTCGTCAATGCCACGCAGCTCGCGCAGTTTGTAGATCACCCGGTGCGGCGTGGCCGGGTCGAACTCGCTGGAGTCGGCCGATTCCAGTCCGCAGACATTGCGGGCATATTCGATGCACGCCGTCTGCATGCCCAGGCAAATTCCGAAATAGGGAATCTTGTTTTCCCGCGCATAGCGGATAGCATTCAGCATTCCCGCAATGCCGCGCTTGCCGAAGCCGCCGGGAACCAGCAGGCCGTCATATTCTTCGATCTGCGTTTCGTACTCGCGGCCTTCGGTTTCCAGGCCTTCGGCTTCCACCCAGGTCACGTTCAACTTGAGGTTGTGGGCCAGCGCGCCGTGGACCAGGGCCTCTTTCAGAGATTTATAGGAGTCCTCATATTCCACGTACTTGCCGACAATGCCGATCGAGACTTCGTCTTTGGGGTTATAAACCCGGTGGATCAGCTCTTCCCACTTGCTCAAATTGCGCTCCGGAGCGTTCATGCGCAGGTATTTGAGCGCAAGCGTATCCACCTGCTCCTTGGCAAAAACCAGCGGCACCTCGTAGATCGAGGCCACGTCTTTGGCAGTGATGACCGCGTCTTCTTCCACGTTGCAGAACAGGGCGATCTTGGACTTGATGTCTTTGGAAAGAAAACGGTCGGTGCGGCAGAGCAGGATGTCAGGCTGAATTCCCACGCTCAACAGCTCTTTCACCGAGTGCTGCGTGGGCTTGGTCTTCAGCTCGCCTGCGGCCCCGATCCACGGCACCAGGGTCACGTGTACGAACAAAGTATTGTCGCGGCCCAGCTCCTGGCGCATCTGGCGGATGGCTTCGATAAACGGCAGCGATTCAATATCGCCGACTGTGCCGCCAATCTCGATGATGGCCACGTCGACATCCTGCGAGATTTTCTTCATGGCGGCCTTGATCTCGTTGGTGACGTGCGGAATTACCTGCACGGTCTTGCCCAGGTAGTCGCCGCGGCGCTCTTTGGCGATGATCTGCTCGTAAATGCGGCCGGTGGTCCAGTTATTGTCGCGGGTAAGCTTGGCGTGGGTGAAGCGCTCGTAGTGGCCAAGGTCGAGATCGGTCTCGGCGCCGTCATCGGTGACGAAAACTTCGCCATGCTGAAACGGAGACATGGTGCCCGGGTCGACGTTGAGATAAGGGTCAAACTTCTGCAGGTTAACTTTGAGGCCACGGCTTTCCATCAGACATCCGATAGACGCCGCCGCCAGCCCCTTGCCCAATGAAGACACAACCCCGCCGGTTACAAAGATATACTTTGCAGACATTCTGACCTCACCTTAAAGAATTTGAAGGTACTTATCTGAGAACCGAGAACCGAGAACTGAGAACTACTTTCAGAGGATATTGTGCCCCTAAGAATTTTAGGTTTGGCCTGGCGCCAATAGGGGTGCACAACCAATTATGGCAGAAAACGTTTCGGACGGGAAGACCAAATTCAGTTCACCACGGAGGCACTGAGACACGGAGAAAATAAGAAGGGCATAACCACAAAGGACACAAAGGTAGCACAAAGTCAGATGTTTCAAGCTATCCTTTGTGTTCCTTTGTCCGCCCTTTGTGCCCTTTGTGGTTAAGGTTTTGATTTGTTTCTATCCGTCCCTACCAAGTCTGCCGTTTTCAGCGTTATGATTTGTATATCCATGCGTTTCTTCAGTTTGGCATCCCGCTTAGCGTTCCTCGTTCTTCTGCTCGAGGCCATGTCGCTTTTGCCAACCCTCCATGCCCAGGGGCGCAGCAAGCGGCTGATCCTGAGAGACGGTAGCTACCAGTCCGCCGAGCGCTGGGAGGTCAATGGCGAGCGCGTACATTATTTCAGCGCCGAGCGTTACACATGGGAAGATCTGCCAACCTCGTTGATCGATTGGCCGGCGACGGAAAAATACAACAAAGACCTGGAGGCCGGAATCGCTGAGGAGGAAAAGCGCGCCGCGGCAGAAGACGAAGCTGAGCGCAAGGCGGAAGAAGCCAAAACACCCACCGTGGCACCAGGACTCAAGCTGCCTGACGGCGGTGGTATTTACATGCTCGATGTCTACCAGAGCAAGCCTGAGCTGATAGAACTGGTGCAGAGCGGCGGCGAAATTCACAAAGATATGGGACGCAACATTTTGCGGGCCGCCATCAATCCCATTTCGCTCTCCTCCAGCCAGAGCATCGAGATCAAAGGCGCAAGAAGCCGCGTGCAGGCGCATTCGACCCAACCCATCATCTACGTGAATATCAATGAGGGCGAGGCCAGTGACACGACTCCGGATTCGGACAATAACGCCGGCAAAGATTCCGGCAAACCAGACGCCGGCGAACAAAAACCCCTGGCTTTGGCGCAACGCTTCCGTATTGTGCGCCTGGAAAAAAAGAAAGATTCGCGCGTCATTGGAAACCTGAAGATCATGTTCTACGGCAAGATGAGCCAGCAGGAAAACTGGGTGGCCGCGCAGGTGGAGCCGGTGACCAGCGAGTGGGTGAAGGTGACCCCCACGCTCCCGCTCAAACCCGGTGAGTACGCCATCGCCGAGATGCTGGGAGAAAAAGAGATGAACCTGTTTGTCTGGGACTTCGGGGTTGATCCCTCGGCACCGGAAAATCCGTCGGCGTGGACCCCAGTGCAGCCCAAGACAACGCCCACAGGAACAGATGAGACGCCGGAGTTGCAATCGAGGCCAAGATAGCATTCAGCAGTCAGAAGTAGCATTCAGCACTCAGCATTCAGCCATGAAATAGCATTTAGCACTCGGGGCCTATGCAATAACGTGTGGCTTGCAAAATTCCCTCCGCGTCTTCGCGCCTCCGCGGTTAGTTCACATAATGTTTAGGGGCTAATTAGGGGCTGAATGCTGAGTGCTATTTATTTCAGCAGTCCTTGCTGCGCCACAGCGATATTGTCACGGGTGGAATTCTTGACGGTGTACATCATCTCATCAGCCTGGCGGATGATCTCGTGCGCGCTCTTGGCGTCGTCGGGATAGGTGGCCAGTCCCAGGCTGGCGCGGACGTTCAGGTTTAATCCATCCTGCTTAAGAAATTCACTCTCCCGCATGGAATCGAGCAGGCGTTTGGCTACGATCAGGGCTGCGTCTTTGCTGGTCTGGGGCAGAAGGATCACGAATTCGTCGCCGCCATAGCGGAAGGCGTAATCAATGAGGCGGAGGTGGGACTTGATGAAATACCCAATCTCGGCCAGGAGCTTGGACCCGATCAGGTGGCCGTGGGTGTCATTAACGTTCTTGAAGTGGTCGAGGTCAATAAAGATCACGCTGAACTCATGGCCGAAGCGCGCCGAGCGGTAGACTTCCGATTCCAGTGTCTTATACAGGTGGCGCGCGTTGTAGAGGCCGGTGCAGTCATCGGTAATGGTCAATTCCTGGATGCGCTCCACCGAGCGGGCGTTTTCAATGGCAATGGCGGCGTAGTCGCAGATGGCCTGCAGGAAGAAAAGCTCGCGGTCGCCGAAGTTATCAAGCACGCAATTGATGAGCTGGATCACTCCCAGGGTGCGGTGCTTGGCGCGCAGGGGCACGCAGATCATGGAACTGGTGCGCTGCTTGGTCATATCGTCAATCCGCTTGGCGAAGCGCGGATCGGTATAGACGTCAGGCACGATAAGCTGTTCGCCGTGCTTGGCCACCCATCCGGCGATGCCTTCCCCCATCTTCAGGCGCACCGATTTGAGCGAATCCGACGCGTCTCCCACGGCGATGGCAAAGTAGAGCTCATCGGTCGTCTCATCTACCATGAGCAGCGACCAGGTGTCTGGGCGAAAGTATTCCGCCATCTTCTCCATAATGGTTTGCAGCACCGAATCCAGGTTCAGACTGGATGTCAGTGCCTTCGCCACATCGTGAAAGATGTTCAACTCAGGGAGTTGACGGCGATCTTCGGGGACCTCGCTCATCGAAATGGATTTCCTCGCGGCTCAGGGGGGCACACAGCCACGTGGCGCGTATTATATGCGGTCACAAATCCTTGAGCAAGAAAAGGTTATCCACATGAATATAGGGCATTAGCCCCGGTTTTTACCTTAAATATTTGAAGAGCGCTCAGCATTCGGAAATCGCCCCTAAACAAGCACTTAGCCGGGGCTAACTGTATTAAAGATAAGCCACTGCGCAGCCCGATCTGCACAGTGGCTACTTTGTGTTTAGCGCCGCTCAGCGATGTTTGATGAAGGCGCCGGTGTGCAGTTCGGCGATTGCCTGGCGCAGCTGTTCCTGCGTGTTCATCACAATCGGGCCGTACCACGCAACCGGCTCCTCGAGCGGCTTGCCCGATACCAGCAGGAAACGGATACCTTCGTCGCCGGCCTGCACGACGATCTCGTCGCCGCGTCCGAAGAGCACCAGCGAGTGATTGCCGGCATCGTAGACGGGCGGCGCGTCTGGTTTTGCCGTCTGCTCAGTGAGCACCGCTTGCGGGTCTGAGGCATCGCGGAACGTGCCTGAGCCTGCGAACACGTAGGCAAAGGCATTGCGCGTCGTCTCGACCTTGAGCCGCTTCCTTTGGCCGGGGGCAACCGAGATATCGAGGTAATTCGGGTCAGCGGCCACGCCTTCCACCGGACCCCGCTTGCCCCAGAACTCGCCGCAGATGATGCGTACGCGGGTGCCATCATCGTCGGTGACCTCGGGAATCGCGCTCGACGGTATATCCTGATAGCGCGGATCGGTCATCTTCAGCGACGAGGGCAGATTGGCCCAGAGCTGGAAGCCGTGCATACGGCCCTGGGTGTCTCCCTTCGGCATCTCCTGATGGAGAATGCCGCTGCCCGCGGTCATCCATTGCACGTCACCGGCGGTCATCTTGCCCTGGTTGCCCAGGCTATCGCCGTGCTCGACTGACCCGGCGAGCACATAGGTGATGGTCTCGATCCCGCGATGCGGGTGCCAGGGAAATCCAGCCAGGTAATCTTCCGGATTGTCATTACGGAAATCATCCAGCAGCAAAAAAGGATCGAAATCCTTGGTTTTGCCGAAACCGAAGGCGCGTTGCAGCTTCACACCAGCGCCTTCGATCGTCGGCTTGGGTTGAATAATCTGTTTGATTGGACGGAGTGACATAACTTCCTCCTTTTGTCGAGCCGCACATCCTTATTGATGTGCACCACCGACGATATTCTTCAAGCCTTCAGGAACTGGACATCGAGCGTGATTATGACCTCGTCGCCTACCAGAATACCGCCGGTCTCCAGCGCGGTGTTCCACGTCAGGCCGAAATCTTTACGGTTGATCTTCGTATGCGCCGACAGGCCCAAACGGGTATTTCCCCAGGGATCTTTGGCGGCGGCGGTTGGTCCTTCCACAGTGAACACCACCTTGCGGGTGACACCGTGAATGGTCAAATCACCGGCTACCAGCAACTCTCCGTCGCTGACCCGGTTTATGCGCGTCGACTTGAAGGACAGCGTCGGAAACTTCTCCACGTCGAAAAAGTCAGCGCTCTTCAGATGTGCGTCCCGCTGGGGATCGCGAGTGTTGATGGAAGCCGCGTCGATCGAGGCCTCTATGTGAGAGTTTGTTGAGTCAGTTTCATCCAGAGCCAGGACGCCTTTGACGGTTGCGAACTGCCCCTTCACGTTGGAAATCATCATGTGCTTGACTTTGAACTCGGCCGTCGAGTGGACGGGGTCGATGCTCCAGTTAGTGGTTACGGTCTGCGGTGTAGCGAGTGTGCTCATGGTAAAGCTCCTTTCCGAAGGATTGGATGTGTTATACCGATAATCGTTGCAACAAATAATAAAGCCAATAAAATCAACCCACTTGGTTGCGCGAAACCTGCAATAGTTCGGTCAGCACGCGCAGGCGCTCCCGCCCCAGGTGGCCTAATTGTTTGCGATGGGCTGCCTGCACCGGTTCATCAAGCCGGGCCAGGAGCTTTAGACCTTCCGGCGTGATCCGGGCCAGCACCATGCGCCGGTCCCTGGTTTCGCGGCCGCGCGAGATCAGCCCGCGTTTTTCCAGTCGGTCGAGCAGGCGAGTGACATCGGGGTCTCGGGTAATCATTCGGCTGGCGATTTCCCCACAGGGCAATCCGTCCGGTGCGCCGCGCAGAATTCGCAGCACGTTGTACTGCGTCGGGGACACGTCTTCGCTTTTGAGAACCCCGACCAACCCCCGGGACAGCATGTCGGTGGTGCGCAGCAGGTCCAAAAATGCCGCCTCCTCGGGGCTGCCGAC
>DATHMH010000012.1:0-196903 GCA_035487295.1 Terriglobales bacterium | reverse complement strand
CGAGCAATCCGAAGATCTCAGCCGGCCGCACCGAGAATGAAACCTGGTCCAAGGCTTTGCGCTCGCCGTAAGCATGGGTGAGATTGCGAATCTCAATAGCATCACGGGTGATCGATGGTTCGGCAGTTTGCGAGGAAGTCGATGTAATTGCCAAGGTCATGCTGAAGTCATGCTGAATGAAAAAGCGCGGTGATCATCATCAAGGCGAACAGCAGCGGCAGATAAATCACCGAAGCCTGCAACAGTTGCCGCGCAGGTTTTTTGGACTGCGGCGCGGAGGGGGCCAGTCTTAGCCGCCACAGCCGCAATCCAACCCAGAAAAAAGCAAGTGAGAACAGGACCGCTCCCACAAAATAGATGCCCCCGGTCATGCCCAGTACTACGGGCGCAATACTCACGGGAATCAGGGCAGTGGAATAAAGCAGGATTTCACGCGTGGTCGAACGTCCGTCTTTCTGGACGACCGGCAACATGCGGATGCCGCCGCTGGCGTAGTCCTCTGCGTACATCCAGGCAATGGCGAGGAAGTGAGGGAACTGCCACAGCAATACGATGGCGAAGAGCGCCAGGGCCTCCCACTCCAGCATGCCGCGGGCGGCAGTCCATCCCAGCAGCGGAGGCATGGCTCCGGGAAATGCGCCCACGAATGTACATAGGCTTGTGACCTGCTTGAGCGGAGTATAAAAGAGCAGATATGCCGCCGCGGTAGCGAAGGCCAGATATCCGGTCAGCAGGTTAGTGGTCAGCGCAAGATAGATCGAACCGCCGGCGAGCAGGGCCAGTCCGAAAATGGCCGCGTGTAACGCTCCCATGCGGCCCGCAGGCAGAGGGCGTCTTTCGGTGCGGCGCATGCGCGCATCAACATCGCGTTCCATGACCTGATTCAACGCGGCGGCCCCGCCGGCGACGATTCCAATCCCCAGCAGGGTGTGCAGCAGAGTCCAGGAGAGCGACGAAATTCCGGACCTCATCGACCCCATAAAATATCCACACCAGGCCGTAGCCACTACCAAACTGGTAACGCGCGGCTTCATCAACTCGGCGTAGTTCGAGAGAAGGGAAGTTTTAGTTTTAGGCAGAATCGCCTGACTGGCCGCCTCTTGCGCTGCGATGGGTTGCATGGTTGCGCTCATACCGCGGCCTCTTTGTGAGAAGTTGCCAGCACGGGCGCGGCCACGCGAAGGTAGCGCCGGGCGCGGATAGCCAACACAAAAGTCGAAGCCAGCAACAGCGCTCCCACGCCCACGTGCGCGACCGTGGTGGCGATCATGCCAGGGAGGGGCTGGGGCGCGTCGGCGTCTTTGATGCGGGTGAAATATGCGGCCACGCCCAAGGCGATTTGCAGCATGAGCAATCCGTGCACCAAGCGGGCCGGTGTCTTGAGCTGCGGGACGGTTTTGCCTTCAATCATGCCGCGCACTGACGTCCAGATCAGGATGGCGGTGACCACAACCGCGTTCATGATATGCGGCAGGATGGACATTCCGGAATGACGGAAGGCGCCGCCAAAAAATAATTGCAGGTAGAGCACAAAGAGCGAGAACAAAGTTAGGGCCGAAAGGCTGGGGCGGCCTGAGTCGGTTGTGGGCGCAGTTGTGTTTTCAATCCAGCCGCGACTGGTGAACAGCGCCATCAGCACAATGAGGCAGAAAAATGTCTGCGCCACCGCGGCGTGGGCGGTGGAAACGTACCACGGTAAAAACATCTTTACGGTAATTCCACCCAGCACGCCCTGCACAATCACAAGCACCAGAGCTACCCATCCCAACTTGCGCATCCAGGAGCGCTGATCTTTAATCTGCGTCCAAATGGCGGCGATGATGGTCAGCAAACCCACGAATTCGGCCAGCATACGGTGACCGTGCTCGTATTTGATTCCGCCCACCATGGGAGGAATTTTAAAGAGATGTCCGAATGAAGTTGGCCAGTCTGGCACGGCCAATCCTGCCTGATTGCTGGTCACCAACGCTCCGGCAATCAGAAGAAGAAAAGTTACGCTGGCCAGGAAAACCAGAAAGCGATGAAGATTGCGGTTATAAAGTGCTGCTGAAGACAGAAAAAACTCCTCAGGTGGAACTGATTATTGTAACAAACCGAAGAGGCGTCTGATGGGGCTTGCGACCCAGCAGTGATGCTGAAGACAAGATTGGACGGTAATTAACAGGCGTGGAGTACGGTTGGATATCGTGATAGTCGCCTGGCTGATACTGATTTTGGAAAGAATGTATACGATTTCTCGTATTTTGAATGCCCTCGTCCGAGATTTTTGTGCAGCTTAGCAGGCTTTCAGAGTGGATGCTGGCGTGCAAAAGAGCTTCCTAACACGTAGTGAAATTCTGAAGGGGTATGAAGATGAGCAAGGGACTTGGACAAAGTTTGCTTAAGATTTTTGTTAGTTTTCTCATGCTGGCGGCGTTTTCGACGGCGCTGTCAGCGCAGGAGGCAACGGGTCGTATCATCGGCACGATCTACGATCAGACAGGGGCAGTGTTATCTGGCGCACGTGTCGTAGCTACCAATCTGGAGACACACATTTCGCGCGCTGTTACCTCAGATAACGGTGGCGCGTATCAGATTGCCGCATTGCCCATCGGGAATTACGTAGTTGCTGTTGATCATAAGGGCTTTAATCCTGTCACTACAAATCCGATCAAACTTGAGATCAACCAGTCCGCCAAGATTGACGTCAATATGCAAGTCGGCAGCGAAGCGCAAACAGTGACGATCGAAAGTTCCGCATTAACGGTCGAGACTGTCACGCCTACCATGGGCTCAACGGTGTTAGAGCAGGAAATCGGTAATGCGCCTCTCAATGGCCGCAATGCCCTCGATCTGGTGTTATTGCAGCCCGGCGTGGCTCCCGCCGATAACCCGGGAAATACCGGCACCGCCAGTGCAAACACGCGGTTCAGCATCGACGGTGGACGCAACGATTCGAACACGTTTCTGCTGGACGGCGGACTCAATAACGATCTTCTGGATAACGGTGTTGTCTACAATCCGAACCCGGACGCGATCCAGGAGTTTAAAGTTCTCACCAGTAACTTTACCGCTGAATACGGGCGCAGCAACGGCGGCATTGTCACAGTCGTAACCAAGTCAGGAACCAACACGTTTCACGGCTCCGCCTTCGAATACAACCGCAATGACGCGTACAACGCCAACAGGTTTCTCAACAATGCCGCAGGACTGCCAAGACCCATTCTCAAGCGCAATCAGTACGGCGCCACTGTGGGCGGGCCAATCAAGAAAGACAAACTCTTCTTCTTCGTTGCTTATCAGGGACAGCGGGAGAATCAGATTCTTCCTCCTGACAGTGGCAGCACATTCAGTCCAAACGAACTCGCAGGAGACTTCTCTGCTTCTCCCGATCAGGCATCGGTGGCAGCTTTTCTGCAAGCTAATCCCTTTTTCCAGCCAGATCCTACCAAGAGAGGAGTGAACCCGGGCGATCCCACGATTATCGATCCTACGAAGATTGATCCGGTAGCGAAGGCCTATATCAAGGCAGGCTTGATTCCAACATCCACTCTCGCGGGGGGAGCAGTAACTTTTCAGAACCTGGCGCAGGATAATCGTGATGAAATCACAGGAAAGTTCGACTTTGAAGCCACCAGCAAAGACCACTTTACGGTAACGCTGGGAAGGTCGCAGAACCCGACCTTGGGCGTGGGACGGGGCGCCTCCGGTAGCGGGCTTACTACCCAACCCGGCGGTCCTCAGTTTGTCAGCAGCGGCAACGCACACCGGCAATTCCTGAATTTTGCGTACACGCGCATTGTAACGCCGGCCATGCTAAATGAGTTTCGTATGACCGCCCAACGCCAGGATACGCTGCAGGCTATGCCTCCGAAGGGCTTTGGCACGCCAAGTTCTTTTGGCAGCAATATCACGCCAGACAATCCAACCGGCCCCCCTCTTCTAACCTTTCCAACTCTGTCAGTTGGCTTCGGCCCCGATGGACCGTCCAACCTTATTGACAACACTTTTTCCTTTTCGGATACCTTTTCCTGGACGCATGGAGCGCACACTCTGAAGTTTGGCGGCAGCTTCTCCGCTTATCAGGACAACCAGGTATTTGATTTCTTTGGGAACAGTAACTTCGATTTTGTGTCGTCCCTGGATGGAGTTAATCCATTTGGAGCTGGCGATGCCTTCGCTAATTTCCTGGTGGGCGTGCCAGATTCCTATTTCCAGGGGCCCGACGCTCCCTCCAACATTCGCGCCAAATCCACCTACATATTCGGGCAGGACGAGTGGCACGTGGCCCGAAACCTGGTGCTTACCCTGGGGGTGCGTTACGAGGGCAGTACTCCAAAGTTGGATACGAAGGGCCGGACGTTCTCCATTGTTCCGGGCGTCCAGTCTACGGTGTTTCCCAATGCTCCTGTCGGACTGCTCTTTCCCGGAGATAAGGGAGCACCCATCGGAGCAAATTTTGCCCGCAAAGCCGATTTCGCTCCGCGCTTTGGTTTTGCCTGGCAGCCATTCCATGACCAGAAAACCAGCATTCGGGGAGGAGCAGGGATGTTCTACGACGTGCTCAAAGCAGAAGACAACTTCCAGTTCAATGGACAGTTCCCCTTCGCTTCGAGCGCGTTCATCGGGTTCTCAGACCCGAGCGGTACTGCTGCCCCCTTCGGATTGGTAACGGACCCTTTTGGCTCAAGCGGAACGACGAACCCGTTCCCCACTAAACCCGTAGATCACAACATAAACTTCGCGAACACGATCGGCACATTCGGTGGTGGTGGCGTATTCTTCGTAGATCCGCACCTGCGCACGCCGTATACCTACCAATACAACTTGAGCGTAGAACATGAACTGACAGGGAAATTGGTCGCGGAAGTTGCTTATGTTGGCAGCTCGTCCCATGGATTGACAGCGTTGAAAGATATCAATCCCTTTGACCCCGCGACTTTAAGCGGCACACCAACTCGCATTCTGAACGAAACTCCCGGCAATACGAGTACAAGCTTTGGCTTCTTGCCACAGTTTATGAACGCTGCCAATGCCAGCTACAACGCGTTGCAAGTGTCATTGAGACAGCATCCAACCTCTGTGCCCATTTTGGGAACCGTCTATTACACCTTCGGCTATAGCTGGGCGCATAGCATTGACGATGCTTCCGGGTTCCGCAACAACACCAGCCAGGTTCCATTTTTCATGCCCCACATCTTCCGTGCATCGTCGGATTTCGACTTGCGCCATGTGATAACCTTCAGCGGCGGATGGGACGTGCCTTTCGACCGGGGACCGAAGCGCCTGGTGAAAGGCTGGAGCTTATATCCAAACGTCACCTGGCGTACAGGATTTCCCCTTACGGTTACAGCCGGGTTGCCGGAGCTGAATGGCATTCCAGGGCCTTCCGGGGAAGGAGACGGAAATCTGGTCAATGCGAATCTGGTCGGGCCGGTTCGCTATCTGGACCCGCACCATGGGCTATTGTTCTTCGATCCCACATCGTTCAGCAGCGCGGTAGCGAGTGGGTATGGAACTGCCGCGCGTAATCTTCTGCGCGGTCCGGGCCGCGCCAATATGGACCTGTCGTTGACGAAAACCACACCTATTTATGGAGACCGCGTGAATCTGAAATTCAGTGTAGATGCATTTAATATCTTCAACCACACTGAATTCAGCAACGTTGCCACCAATGCCGCGGTTTCAGCCCAACTTGGACAAGTAACTGATACCTACAGTCCCCGCATTTTGCAGTTAGGGGCACACATAAACTTCTAAACCCGTCTCATTCAAAATCCTGGGGGCCCGACTGCGAAAGTCCGGCTCCCAGGTCTTTTTAAGCTATCATCTCAGTCCGGCCCGCACGTGGACGGGCAATGACAAGGAGCATCATGTTGATGAAAGCGAAAGCCGTGTTCAAAATTCAGAAATGGGATGAGAAGCCTTACCATGAAGGTCCGGGGGAAATGAAGCTCACTCGGGCCATGGTTGACAAGTCATTTCAGGGCGATATCCAAGGCGAATCCAGCAATGAGAGTTTGATGGTCTATCCAACCGCCAATTCAGCCAGCTTTGTTGGTCTTGAACGGGTGACCGGCCGCTTGGGAGATCGATCGGGAAGTTTCGTGCTCCTGCACACAGGCACGTATGCCGATGGAGTTGCGCGATCATCCTACTCCGTTGTTCCTGGCACTGGAACGGGCGACCTCGCGGGCCTTCGCGGCCAGGGCGCATTTTCCACGGGGCACGCGGAAGAAGTGGCAATGACCCTTGAGTACTCGTTCGAATGACTCGCGCTCGGCGTCCATGCGGTGGTAGCAGAAACTTAAAAGATTGAAGCCGGACGCGCCGACGGGTTGTCAAATCACCGAGGGTAGCTGAAATGAGCCAGACCTACGCACTCTTGCTGGGGCATGGATACACCATAATCTTTTTCTTCGCGCTCGGGGAACGCATTGGGTTTCCTCTGCTGCTGACGCCGTTCATGATTGCGGCAGGGGCGCTGGCCGGCTCCGGCCGCATGAGTCTGTTTTGGGCTGTGACTCTCACCGCTGTAGCTTTTCTGCTGGGAGATCTGCTCTGGTACGAGCTGGGACGGCGTCGTGGCGCCGGGGCGCTGCGTCTGCTTTGCCGCCTTTCGCTGTCGCCCGATTCCTGTGTAAGCCGGTCGAAGCGCGTCATGGAAAAGCACGCCGAGTATTCGCTGCTCTATTGCAAATTTGTTCCCGGCGTTGGGCGCATAGTGCCTCCTTTGGCCGGAACCCTGCGCATGAATCCCTGGCGTTTTGTCGTATTCAGTCTGGCAGGCTCGGTCTTGTGGGCCCTCTCGGTCGGGCTGACGGGCTACATACCGGCACAGCAAATGTCTGGTACGCAATTGGCGCAGGCGGTTGTGTTGTGGCTGCTGGGGCTGGGGATGGCAGCGATTGTGGGCAATATTGTCTGGAAGTACATAAACCGGCAGCGGCTGCTGCGCGAGCTGCGCATGGCCCGCGTCTCACCGGCAGAACTCCAGCAGATGCTGGAGCAGGGGGAACCGCTGGCCATCGTGGATTTGCGCCATGCGCTGGACTATCTGCACGATCCGCGCACGCTGCCGGGAGCGCTCCGCATCAAGCCGGAGGAGATCGCCGCTCATTCACTACAGATTCCCAAGGACCGGGATGTGATTCTCTACTGCACTTGACCGGGCGAGGCCTCCAGCGCCCGTGTGGCGCTGCAACTCAAGAAGCTGGGTTTTACGCGCGTGCGTCCACTGGCAGGCGGCTTTCAGGCGTGGGTGGAGGCGCGCTATCCGATGGTTAGCGAGACCTTTGTCTGAAAATTGAATCATTGGGTCATTGGATCATGGGAACAAGGAGTCCCACCCAAGCTCAATCACGTCTCTCTGCGCAAACTGTTGGTTTGAATGTGATGCGGGCGGAGTGCTTGGCCAGTTCTACTTCTCATGGTCCAAGCGTCTGACCGCCAATGGTGCTGTACCGGCGTCGTCCGGTTCAAAGCCAATCAAAGACGCTTCATGAGCGGCCTGTGTCTCACTCGTGCCTGCCGCAGGCAGACAGGATTCCAGTTCTTCGGGCCGAAGCCTTGTCAGTTTCGCCTTCTCCAGTTGATTGAATATTGCGGTCACGGCGGCGAGCACGAAAAAGCCCAGCAGCAAGCCAGCTACGATGTCGAGCAGGTGGTGCTGCCTGGTGAGGACACAGGCAACGCAGATGATTGACATCCAAACCGGCATCAGCCTTCGCGCCAGCACACCACCGAACACGGGTCTCCAGAGGATCGCGCACAGCGCCGCGTGGAACGACGGAAAGATGTTCCAGGGTGGATCGTATTTATAAAGCAAGAGGAGCGCGCGTTCGGACAAACTTCCTCCTGTGATAACGGGCCGCTGAATGGATGCGGGAAATAGGATGAAGCCAAGTATGGAGATTGCGAACGCCAGAACGACGGCACAAGCAACACGCCGGAAATCGTTTCGCGACGCTGCCAGCAGGGGCAATGGCGACACATACCAGGAGAAGTAGGGCCAGACCGCAATGGGCACGAGAGGAATGGAGAGATCCCAGCGCGTGACGAGCCATGCCGGGGATACGTGGGTTTTGATTAGAGCACCAGTGGCGAAGAAGACAAGCACAGTCACGACGAAAAGCACCACGGTGATAAGTGCCTTTTCGAGGGATGCGTTCACGCTGTCGCCAGCCTTGCACGTGCATTCCACAACAATCCCAGGATGCCGGCGCAGAAGCAGCCGGCGTGACGCGCAGCTTTGCCGGCGGCCGCAATGAGCAGCGTCTTGCGAGAGGAAACATCTTGACGATGTTTAAGCAGTGCGCGGGTAGTCAGTGCCGCGCGGCGCAGCACGCCGTACAGAGTAGATTGGATGCCCCAGATATGGTGGATTTCCGGCCACACGGAGGCTCAGTAAAACACACAGCGATAACGGCGTCAAGCTATCTACGCGGTTAGGTAGTGAGGCAGTTTGCGCCAGTTCTTCAATGCAAGCTCTCATGCGTGCGGGCAAGATGCCCAACACGACAACCGGCGGGACGCCGGCGATACGTCAAAATCGGCACACTATTTATTATTGTTAAATACAAAGCTCACTGCCTGATTTTGCCTGGGCGCGACGGTGATTTTCATCTCCTGCGTTCCCAGCTTTTCGTGAACGGCTGCAATCGTGTATTTCCCAGGCGGCAATCCCTGGATGCTGAAATTGCCCTTATCGTCGCTGACGGCAAAAAACGGGTTGCTGACCACGTTCACATACATCTTCATCCACGGATGCTGATTGCAGGTGATGGGCAGCAGCAGCTCGGGATTGGCGAATGTCCGTTCTTTGGGTTCGCCCTTAGGCATCTGGCTTTCATTCCACTGTGGATTGTTTTTGGGAACCGGATGCACGTTGTGCATGGTGTTATCACTGTTCAGGATTCGCAGTGTTTGTCCGGCGACCAGGCCGAGCACATGCGGAGTATAACGGCAGCCTACCTGGTCGAGGGCCGCAGGTTGTGCAGGCTTGGGAACTGCATAACTCTCAAGCCCATCTTTCACGTAGACAAATACATTTTCCAGCTTGCCCTGATTTACGACTACTGCTTCGGCCAGGTTTGGCCCTTTGGCAGCCAGCGCACAGCCAGGGTCCATGTCCATGTCAATGGTGGCTCGTGGGGGAGGAGTACCGATGAAGCTGATGGTTCCTGAGATGCTGCCGGTCGTGGTTGGATCAATGGGGGTTCCGGCGGATGTTTTCGTGGAATCGGAGTGGCTTTGTTCGTTCGGAGGTGACGTGTTTTGGTTGCAACCGGCCAAAATGCTCAATAAGGAAATAAGAAGGACTAATTTTTGCAGATGGGAATCATTCATAAATCACAATATTTGCCACTCGCGGCTAGCACAGCCGGGGACGGCTGTGCCACACAGGCCGTTGAAGCGTCAGATTTTTGGAAGCACGGCAAATCAAGCTCCCGCGGCGGCGCCGGACATGGCCGCGATGACCGCGTCGGCGAACTCGGTGGTCGAGGCGGTTCCACCCATGTCGCGGGTCAATTTTTCTTTGCTTTGATACACATGTTCCAGCGCCGCCTGAATGCGGTTGGCGGCGCCGGTCTCCTGGATATGGCGAAGCATCAAGATTGCCGATTGCAGCAGAGCTGTGGGATTGGCAATATTTTTTCCCGCAATGTCGGGCGCCGAGCCGTGTACGGCTTCGAAGATGGCGCATTCGTGTCCTAAATTGGCGCCGGGAACCAGTCCCAGGCCTCCCACAAAAGCCGCGCACAGGTCTGAGATGATGTCGCCGTAGAGATTCTCCAGCAGCAACACGTCATATTGGTAGGGATTCATGACCAACTGCATGCAGGTGTTATCCACAATGTGCTCGCCATAGGTGATCTCGGGATATTCCTTGGAGACATTGCGGGCGCAGCGCAGAAAAAGGCCATCACTCATTTTCATGATGTTGGCTTTGTGGATGGCAAATATCTTCTTGCGCTTTTCGCGGCGGGCATAGTCAAAAGCAAAGCGCGCGATGCGGGTGGAGGCCTTCTCGGTGATGATCTTCAGAGATTCCACCACGCCGGGCACAACTTCATGCTCGATACCCGAGTACAAGCCCTCGGTGTTCTCGCGGACAATAATCAAGTCTACGCCCGGGTAGCGCGTCGGTATGCCGGGTAGATTGCGAATGGGACGAAAGTTACAGAACAGCTCAAACTTCTTGCGCAGGGCCACGTTGATGCTGGAAAAGCCTTCGCCCACCGGCGTGGTGACCGGTCCTTTGAGCCCTACACGATTGCGCTCAATGGAAGCCAGAAGTTCTTTGGGAAGATATTCCTTGTATTTTTCGTAAGCTTCGCCGCCGGCGGCGTAGCTTTCCCACTGAAATTTAACGCCTGTGGACTCCAGAATGCGGACGACCGCATTGGTCACTTCAGGACCGATTCCGTCTCCGGGAATGAGGGTGATGGTGTGCATGAAGTGACAAAGCCCTTACGCCTTTGCTCCCGGCTTCGCCTTGGCCGGAGCCGGAGTCGGCGCAGGCGCGGTTTCCTTGGTCTTGAGCAGGTCTTTAAGTTCGTCCATGAATTCTTTTACGTCCTTAAAATCCAGATACACCGAGGCGAAGCGCACGTAGGCCACCTTGTCGTGCTTCTTGAGGCGGTCCATGATCATCTCGCCCACTTCGCTGGTTTTGCGCTCGCGCTCCGGGGAGTCAATGACAAAGGCTTCGGCCTCGTTCACGATCTGCTCCAGCTTGCCCATGGAGACCGGGCGTTTCTCGCAGGCGCGCAGAAGTCCGCTCAGAACCTTCTGCCGGTCGAACTTTTCACGGCGTCCATCTTTCTTGATCACCATGTAGGGGATTTCGTCGATGCGCTCGTAGGTGGTAAAGCGCTTCTCGCACTTCAGGCACTCGCGGCGGCGGCGTATGGATTCGCCTTCCTTGCTCTCGCGCGAGTCCACAACCTTGTCATTCACAAATCCGCAGAATGGGCATTTCATGGTGAGGAAACGAAGTTTTATTGTAAATCATCCGGCCAGAAAGCATTTGACTGGCGCCCGGCAGATTAAAGCCAAATCAAAAACGGCCGCAGATAGACGCAGATAAACGCAGATGGGCATGGGTCTTTCCCGTTTAGCGTGGTTTTAGAACCCCCTAATCAGGGTTAGATCTTTAAACAAGAAAAATCAGCGTTCATCTGCGGCTGTTTTTAGCATTGATGGTGGAACGAGAACTTCAGTGCGCTACGCTTTCTTCTGTCTTTTGGGCTTCGCGGGTGAGCTGGGTAAATGAGATGTGCTCAAGGTGGGCATAGATCAGCCCCAGCGGAACCACAGACATGAACGTCGCCAGCCACAACAGGATGCCGCAGCTCACCGCCATTTCATTGGGGATTTGGTAGAAATACGTCAACGCGGTGATGGTCATGAACTGTGAGCCGCCGCCTACCACGGGTAGTTGCAGGACGCCTCCAGCTACGCTGAAGCCCATCAGCAGAACAGAATGAGTCCAGGTCAACTGATTGAGCGGCTCAGGATAAGCATGTGTGATCAGAAAATAGCTGAACGAGATGAGAAGCCAGATGCCCAGAGATAAGGCGGTGCAGGCAAAGAAGGAACCTACGTCGCTTAGAGTATTGAGCCCCTCGCCAAAGGCCTCCACTTTGCTGGCCAGCCGATCTGTAATGGCGGGGAAGCGGTGGAATGCGGCCTTCATCCAATGCACGATGCGAGCATAGTAACGCCGTACCAGGGCAGCGAAGATAATGCCACCCAGCACAAAAAGCACCAGTGCAATACCGACCTGCGGCAGCCGCTCATAGTGCTCCAGATGTTTGACCGAGCGGGAAGAGAACAGGGCGAATGACACCAGGACGGTGACGGCGCCCATATCGAAGATGCGCTCGACGGTCCAGACCGCTAACTGGGATGAAAGAGTAAGCTTGGTTTTGCGGGCGATCAGATATGGGCGCAGGAGTTCCCCCAGACGTCCAAACAGAGCAAGCCCGGTAAAGCCGATGAATTGCGTGCCCACAAGCTCGCGAGCCCGAACCTTGCGCACCGGTTTGAGAAAAATTGCCCAGCGCAGCGCGCGCAATCCATCTGCCAGGTAAACCAGGAGCACGCCGAAGATGACCTTGCTCCATTGCACATCTTCGGTTTGGTCGGCGAATTTCTCCCAATCGAATCTTCTCCAGTGTTGTACCTGCAGATAAACCAGGAAGACCAGCACGGCGGCGACCAGAACCAGGAGCAAGACCTGTTTTTTATTCATGGGAGGAGGGAGTCTTAGCTCCTAATCGGAAGCCGCCTGGGCATCGGTAGTGGTGGAGCTATCGGAATCGCCGGCAGGACGGCTGGCCTTTGGCTTTGCAGTACGCGGCGTCTTGGCTGCCTGCGTTGTGGCCGCAAACTGGGCCAGCTTCTTGCGGTTGAAATCTGCAATGATGCGCGAAACGTAGGCATAGGTCTCGCGATATGGGGGCACACCCTTATATTTTTCTACACGCTCCGGCCCGGCATTGTAAGCCGCCAGGGCTTTGATCAGATCATTGTTGTAGCGCTGCAGCAGTTCATGCAGATAGTGCGTGCCACCCTCGACGTTGGCGGCGGGATCCATGGAGTCAGCGACTCCGAGCTTGGAGGCGGTGGCCGGCATGAGCTGCATCAGCCCCTTGGCGCCCTTGCGGGAGACAGCCTTGGGATTGAATCCACTCTCGGCGCGGATGACGCTCTGGATCAAATCGGCGTCAACCCCATGCTTCTGGCTGGCGGCGTAGACAAAGTCCTGGATCGTAGCGCCTTGCGGGGCGGCTAACTGTGAAGCAGCAGGCTGCGCATCGGCAGGCTGCGGCGACGGAGAAGAAAGGGAATCATCATGCTGGATGGAAGCAATCTGACCGGTGGGAACATCAATGTAGCCGGATTGCGGGGTGGCATCAAGGTATAGACGGGTGACGTCTCCCAGGGACTCACGGCGCTCATGACGAATGGAAAAGCCATTCTGAAGAATAGCCAGATCAGACGCGAATGCCGGTAAGGCCAGCAGCAAACAGATGCCTGCAACGAGTTTTCTGCCCAGGTTCAATCAAAGGCCTTCATGCAAAATTCTCTCAATGACGGCGGCCACGCCGCACCGATCATTGGATAGTGTAACCTGCCAGCCGTTTTGCTTCAGTTCGGGGCAGGCATTCTCCATGATAACGGCATGTCCGGCAAATTCAAGCATTTCCACATCATTATAGTTATCACCAATGGCCATGACCTGCTCGGCCCCCAGCCCTTTGAAGGCGGCCCAGCGCTTCACGGCATGTCCTTTGGAGCAGCTGCGGTTGAGGACATCGAGAATGCATAGGTCGCGGTGGTCGTATTGCGTCTTCAGGATGGTGGCTTGGGCCCGGATGGCCGGGTCTTGCAGCAAGCTCTCGGCTTGCTGCATCAGCGGGATTGGTCCGCAGAACATGGCCTGTACCGGATCGGCAGTCAGCGCGTCTTCGATCGGCCGGACGAATTGAATGTATTCCATGTTCCGCTCCAACCATACGCGGATACTGCGTGTCATGGCTTCCAATTCTTCGATCACGATGGCGCCCCTGGCATCAACGTCGAAGGTCAAAACCAGTTGGCCGCGAAAGGCATCCATATGGGCAATCAAAGCCCGCGCCGAACTGGCCGGGAACAAGTCGCGGTGAAAAAGCTCGCCTTGCGTGGAGCGCGTTACCGCGCCGTTGGAGCTGATAACCCAAAGGTCAAAACCCAGCATCGCTGCTACGGACATAGCATAGCGATGGCGGCGTCCGGTAACCAGTATGACCTCTATGCCGGATTCGTGTGCTTGCTGCAAAGCCTGCAAGTTGGCGGGAGGGAGCTGATGCCGCGAGTCGAGAAGTGTGCCGTCAATATCAATGGCAAGCAACCTGATGCCTGGGTTCACTGTGCTTTATTTTACACCCGAGAAAACAGTTGCCAGGTGGCCAGTTGCCGACAGGGGCTACGAACTTCTAGCTGTGACTGACCTTGGACGAGCTGGCAACTTGAACCTGAGAGCTGAGAGCTCGGAGATGCCTTTTATGCTATATTCCATGCGTTCCCCAGCATGTCACTCCTACCGTTTTCACTGATTCTGCAGGCCTTGGCGATCCTTCACTTCATCAAGCGAAGGCCAGATATGTATTGGCTCTTCATCATTATCTTTTTGGGGCCCCTGGGAGCGCTGGTATACCTGGCGGTAGAAGCCTTGCCGGATCTGCGGCTCAACCACTCCTTCCAGTGGGTGCAGCGGCGTAAACGACTCAACCAGCTCGAAACTGCTGTGCTGGATAATCCTTCAGCGGGGAACTACGAAGAGCTGGGCGAAATCTATAGCGAGCAGAAAAACTACGTCAGGGCCCGCGAATGCTTCGATAAAGCCATCACCCCGCGCACTGATATGCCCAGTCCGTTCTATGGAAGGGCGCAGAGCGAATTACAGTTAGGGGATTATCCTGCCGCGGTAGCCGATCTGGAGCGCGTGTTCGCCTACGATCAGAAATACGATTACTGGCGCGCCGCAGGTTTGCTAGCGCATGCCTACGCGCAACTGGGAAACCAGGAAAAGGCCGCACGCCTGTTTCAGCAAGTCATCGAAGGCTCAACTCTTTCCGAGACGCAATACAACTATGCCGCTTTCTTGAAACAACAGGGCAAGACGCAGGAGGCAAGGGAGATGGTCCGCAGAATTCTGAATAAAAAGGCCACCCTGCCCGGTTACCTGAAGCGCCGCGAGCGTCCATGGTTCCGCCGCGCCGAAGCCCTGCTCAAACAGCTACCGGCATCCTGACGTAGCGCCGGCGTCCCTCCGATAATCGTGTGAAGCAATAAATTTGCGCCTTTGTGCTTCCTTCGTGTCCTTTATGGTTAAATCATCTTCTGCATGTCCAAAGTAATTTTCCTCGAATGCTCAAAATGTGCTGAAAAAATTCCAGCAGGGAAGCCCGCGACGGTGTGTCCGAAAGATGGCGGGGTGCTCTATGCCCGCTATGACCTGGCTGCTATCAAAAAGACATTTACTCCCGCAGCTCTGGCCGGACGCAGATGTGACCTCTGGCGCTATGCCGAGGTCTTGCCTGATGCCGAATCGGTGAGCCTGGGCGAGGGGTTTACTCCCATGCTTGCCAGCCGGGAATACAGAAATGTTTATGTGAAGGATGAAGGATTAAACCCTACCGGCAGCTTCAAAGCGCGCGGATTATGTGTCGCCATCACCATGGCCAAGGCGTATGGAATCAAGAAAGTTGCAGTGCCCTCCGCCGGTAATGCCGCCAGCGCACTGGCGGCTTATGCTGCTGCGGCAGGCATTGAGGCGCATATTTTTATGCCGCGGGACGTTCCCCGAGCCAACCTGGTCGAGTGCCAATCTTATGGCGCCAAGGTCACGCTGGTGGATGGACTGATCAGCGATTGTGCTCGCATGGTGAATGAACGCAAGCAGGCGGAAGGCTGGTTCGACATCTCGACCCTGAAAGAGCCCTTTCGGGTGGAAGGCAAGAAGACCATGGGATACGAAGTTGTCGAGCAGCTCAATTGGAAGGTGCCTGATGCCATCATTTATCCGACTGGCGGCGGCGTCGGACTCATCGGCATGTGGAAGGCCTTTGAAGAGATGGAAGCCCTGGGCTGGATTGGTTCGGAGGGTCCTAAGATGATCGTTGTGCAATCAAGCGGTTGTGCGCCAATAGTTAAAGCATTTGATGAGCATAGGGTGAGCGCAGAAGCCTGGGCCAATGCCGATACCCTGGCTGCCGGACTGCGCGTGCCCAAGCCCTATGGCGATTACATCATTCTGGACATACTGAAGAAGTCCAGGGGGACAGCAGTGGCGGCCAGCGATGCCGAGATCTTCGAAGCAGTCCAGCACTGGGCGCGTACTGAGGGTGTGTTCGCTGCGCCTGAAGGAGCCGCTGCTCTGGTGGCTTATCAGAAGCTGAGGGGCAGCGGATTTCTCACTGAAAACGATGTTACTGTGCTTTTCAATACCGGCTCTGGGCTTAAGTACATCGATGTGATTGACGGTGCGGCCAAAAAATCTGTGGCTTCGCAGCCTGCTGCACGCAATATTGGCGGGATCATTGGGCCTTACTGACCCAGATACCCACCACGAATCACCGTAGAGACGTAGCTTGCTATATCTCTGCTGAAGTCTTCCGCGCTGTTTGGCCATCCCTATATTGACTATCGGTATCCCACATAAATCAGGAGTACCTTATGCGTTCGCGCGCGCACTTCCAGTCACATCCTTTGCACCCCATGCTGGTGGCTTTCCCCATCGGGCTATGGGTCTTCAGCTTTGTCTTCGATCTTCTTGGCCGCATGAGCGGCAATGGCCTTCTGTGGGCGGCGGGTTTTTACTGCGTGGTTGCCGGATGCGTGATGGCGGCATTGGCTGCCATCCCCGGCGTTATTGATCTGTTCCTGGCTGTGCCGCCTTCATCGAGCGCCCGGCAGCGCGGATATATTCATGGTCTGCTCAACTCGACGGCGCTGCTGTTGTTTATCGCCATAGCGATTCGCCGGGGCGGCTCCGCGGCTATGCCCGATAACCTGTCTTTATTTCTTTCTGCCATTGGCGTGCTGGGGATTGCTATCTCGGGATGGTTGGGTGGCACGCTGGTTTATCGCAACCAAATTGGAGTGGACCATCGCTATGCCGGCGCCGGCCAGTTTAAGGAACGCACGATTGATAGCTGGCAGCGGCCGGCGGCCCATCTGAGCGAGCTGGCCGACGGCCAGATGATGCTGGTCAAGATCGCCGGCGAGCGCGTGGTGTTGGCCCGCTGCCGGGATGGGATGTTCGCTTTCTCTGACCACTGTACCCACAAGGGCGGACCACTTTCTGATGGAGCACTGGTCGGCTGCATGGTGCAGTGCCCGTGGCACGGATCGCAATTCGATGTAGCCACCGGCCGCGTAGTCGCCGGACCGGCACAGCAGAAGATCGAGACCTATACAACCGACGTCCGAAATGGCGAGGTGTACATCATTCGCAGCAAGGGAGAGATCAAGAAAGTGGCGTAGAGCTAAAACTTAACCACAAAGGGCATAAAGGGACACGAAGGAAAAACTAAAAGGCTACTTCTGGTCCAATAGCCGCTTTGTCTCCAGCATGACGTTTCCCGTAACCTCAAGGCTGTGAGCGCTCAGCTTGTCCATAGTATCTTCCGGCGTGTGCCAGAAGACGTTGTTGTAGCCGTAGGTGAAATCAATCAGGTCAGCCACTGGGACACCCGCTTTGGCGAAGGGGATGTGGTCGTCTCCGATGCCTGTAGTATTGGCGAAGAAATATGACTGAAGTCCCAGATTGCCGGCGGCTTGCATTACAAGATCTTCCAGCCATGGAGTGGAATTCTCATCGCGCAGAATGTCGAGGTCTTTGTCGCCGATCATGTCTGCCAGCAGGAAAGCTCTGAGCTTTTTGATGGTGCCGTCGGCGCTCCACTTTTCCGCCAAGTGGCGGCTGCCATAAACGCTGTCGGTATCAGACCATTGCCTGACCGCCTCTTCACCATCCAGAAAGACCAGCCACACGCTGTAACCGGGCAGTTTGCCCTGGCTGTGAAGCTGATTGCCCAGCTCGAGCAGCAGGCCGGTGCTGGAGCCGCCATCGTTGGCGCCGACGAAGTTCTTCAGGGGAAGCACGGTGTCGTAATGCGATGCCATCACCACTACGCCGTCTTTGCTGCCGGGATATTCGGCAATAAAGTTTCGCATGGGAAAAGGGCCGGCAGGAGTTTGCGCGGTGAAGGCATCTTCCTGAACGCTGGCTGCCGTGTTTTTTAAGTGCAGGCGTAAATACTCTTCGAGCCGCCGATGTGCCGGGCTGCCGATGGGGCGCGGCCCCATGGCCACGATCTCACGTGTGTATTGCATGGCCCGAGCGGCGTTGACGCGAGGAGCAACGCTCTGCGGAGCGGGGTTTTGTGGCGCGGCCTTCTCCGGGGCAAGGTTCTGGGCAATAGCAGATGAGGAAGCGGAGTCCTCGGGAGTTGCTGCCAGCTGGGGCGAGGCGGCCGGATCATGTTTTTGCGCGGAAGTTGGCTGCGTGCAGGCGCTGCATAGCAGCGTCAGAGCCAGGCCGAGTAACAAACAAACATTACCCGGTCTCATGACTGCTGCGCGCGTGCCTTTCTTCGCGAAGGATGCACAAGCCAGGCTATGCCTATGCTCAATATGTAGAGCGCAATCATCGGGGCCGCGAAAATGCACATGTTCAGAATATCCGTGGTGGGCGTAAGCACAGCCGCGATGATGAAGATAATCAGGATGGAATACCGCAGGTTGCGCCACAACCACCTGGCGCTCACAATTCCCATCAGCGCCAGGAAGAAAATCAGGATGGGCATCTCGAAGATCACGCCCAATCCCAGAATGATCGTCAGGAACAAACTGGTGTACTCGGTGACGGTAATCATGGGAGTGAACTGGCTCCCATAACTGATGAGAAACGTCAGCGCCTGCGGAAATACCATTTTGTAGCCAAAGAATCCACCACACAAGAAGAGCGCAACGGTGGAGAACATGAAGGGGAAAACATAACGCTTCTCGCGGCGATAGAGCCCCGGCGAGATGAACAGCCACACGTTGTACAACACAAACGGAGAGGCCAGAAAGATGCCCGCCACCAATCCGGTTTTCATATAAAGATTAAAAGGATCGGTGGGGTTGGTATACACCAGGGTTTGAGGCAGTTTGTTTTCACGCAGCGCGTCAATCACCGGCTGCTGCACGTAATGAAAGATTTGCGCGGCGTATCCCCAGCAAAAGAAGAAAAAGACCCCGACCCATACAATGGACCAGATAATCCGCCGACGCAGCTCTTCCAGGTGCTCGATCAGCGACATGGACTTCATCTGCTCCATGCGCGAAGGAGAAGAGGAGTTTTCTTCCATCAATTCAGGCATGAGTTTCCTGGGAGGCGCCGGCCCCATTCACCGATGGGCCTGAGGTAGCCTCGCCGCTTGAGGTCACAGTACCCGTAGGAGCCTGGGTAGGAGGCTGAATCGTATTGGTGCTTTCTGCCAGCAAATTGCTCTCTGCCGGCAGCAATTTGTTGCTCTCTTCTTCCAGACGGCGGACTTCGCTCTCGATCTGGGAGGTAAATTCGTTCTTGGCGCGCTTGAATTCGGCCATGGCCTTGCCGATCATACGGCCCAGCTCAGGCAGCTTGCGCGGACCAAGCAATATCAGCGCCAGCAGAAAGATAAAAAGAAGTTCAGACTCCATAGGATCACAATTAAGATTCAATAATATCAGTTACCGACCCGTAAAGGACTGATAACGGCGTATATAGTGCGTCGCAGCTTGCCGCTATTAGGGGTCGCATCTAAACCCGTAGAGCCGCATCTAAATCTGGGACTGTTGTGCTACCCCTCATTGGATGACGTTTGCGGGCGCGTGACGTCAAAAAACAAGGGAAAGTTCGCGAAAAAACTGTGAAATTACCATGTTATACTGCATACAAAACCAACTTAAGACTATCGGCAAATTCCAAGCTCCGGTAGTCGTATAGGAAGTACATGATGGCTCGTGTTTCTCGTCACTCTCTGCGCTCTCTCCTCTTAGTTTCTTTTGTCATTTTAACCTGCGGTTTTCTGGGAGCAGTTTTTGGCCAGAGAATCGGCACAGACACGGATTTATCAGATAGCACGGGCCTGAATGAAAGTCTACGCAGCTTCTCGCAGGTTTATACCGTCGTCGAGCAGAACTATGCCGACCAGGTCGACCCTGAGAAGGCCATCTATAACGGCGCCATTCCGGGGATGCTGCGGGTGCTCGATCCGCACTCGAATTTCTTCGATCCCAAATCGTACTCCCTGTTGCGCGAGGAGCAACGCGGCAAGTACTACGGCGTGGGCATGCAGGTTGGTCCGAGGAACAATAAAGTCATCGTAATTGCGCCCTTTGTAGGCACCCCGGCCTATCGCGCCGGCATACGTCCGGGCGACGTAATTATCGCTGTGGATGGCAAGCCCACTGACAACATGAGCACGAGCGACGTAGCCGACCTGCTGAAGGGGCCCAAGGGCACCCAGGTAAAGATCACAGTCCTGCGCGAGGGCACCGACAAGCCATTGGAATTCAAGGTCATCCGCGATGAAATTCCCCGATACAGCGTGGACCTGCATTTTTTGATTCGCCCCGGCATCGGTTACATGCACGTCTCAGGCTTCCAGGAGACCACCGAACACGAGGTGAGCGACGCGCTGGATGAGTTTGGAGATATCAAAGGGCTGATCCTGGATTTGCGGCAGAACCCCGGCGGCCTGCTGAGCGAAGGGGTTGGAGTTGCCGATAAATTCCTGCGCAAGGGACAAGTCATCGTCTCCCATCATGGCCGCTCTTCACCGGAAAAAATTTATCGCGCAGCCCACGGTAACGGAGGCAAAGAATATCCCCTGGTAGTGCTGGTGAATCGCGGCACCGCTTCGGCGGCTGAGATTGTTTCCGGCGCCATCCAAGACCACGACCGCGGCCTGATTGTGGGTGAAACCACGTTTGGCAAGGGCCTGGTGCAGACTGTGTATCCGCTCTCGGAGAACACCGGGTTGGCGTTGACCACGGCCAAGTACTACACGCCCAGCGGCCGCCTGATTCAGCGCGATTACAACGGCGTATCGCTCTACGATTACTACTACAACACCGATAAAGACAGCGCTAATATCGCCAACAAAGAAGTTAAGCTTACCGACAGCGGCCGCACCGTTTATGGCGGTGGCGGCATCACTCCAGACGTAAAAATCGGGACCCCCAAGTCAACCCCATTCCAGGACACTCTGTTGCAGCATTACGCTTTCTTTAATTTCGCGAAACATTACCTGATCGGAAAGCATATTAACCAGGACTTTCAAGTGGATGACACCGTCATGCAGGACTTCCGCCACTTTCTCGATGACCAGAAAGTAACCTTCAATGAAGCCGATCTCACGAACGAGCAGGATTGGGTAAAAGCGAATATCAAGAGCGAGTTATTCATCTCGGAATTTGGCCAGCAGGAAGGGCTGAAGGTGCATGCCGAGGACGATCCTGAGATATTGAAGGCGCTGGATCTGTTGCCCAAAGCCAAGGAACTGGCAGAAAACGCCCGCAAGGTTATCGCAGACCGAAACACTGCCCACTCGCCAACCCAGTAAGCCGGGTTGAACTGGTAAGAATTAAAAGCCCGCTACGGCGGGCTTTTATTTTATTAGTAAGAGTATGGCCTGGCAGCGGAACAGAATGAACAAGGCAAGTGCCGGGAGGGTTGCGGAGCCCTTCGATAATCAGCCCCGCCGTGAGCCGGCGATCATCAGGCCCGCGCCGGCAACGATCAGCACGGCGCTTATAATCGGAGAAACCTTCTCGTCGTTTCGTGTCTGCACTGCAATATTGATGTCTCCGGCCTTGAAACCATGGGTTTCTCGTCGCGGTATGGGCACGAAAAGAGAAACAACCCCTAAGATCAAGATAATGAGCCCTACCGCAAAAATGATTTTCATGCCGTTTGGCCTGTCCATTGACTAAGATAAAACTCTAAGACACAAGGAGAGCTAGCGATGCAGTATAGCAGAATCCTGCTTGTCCTAATTTTGAGCGTGAGCGGCGCCGTTAGCTACGGCCAGCAGCAACCTTCGCCCGCGGGCAACCCGCGGCGGCTTCCTATGATGTGTGAGCACGCCGCTCCTCCGCGCGGCACACATTGGGCCTGCAACGATGCTAACAATCCCTGCAACTGCCGGCTGGAGAGCGACACGCCGGGTAAACAGCCGTTTGAAGATGATGACGGACAGTTGATCAAAAAACCAGAGCCGGAGGAGGCTGCGGCGAGAATTTCTGCTGAAGATTTTTACAGGATCATGAATACGGTTGCCCAAGGCCGAAGCGAAGGCAATGCCTCCAAAGCGGCAGGGATGTTTGGCGAAGATGCCGTTTACAGTAACCCTGCCGGCGAACAAACCCACAAAGGCCGGGCTGCTATCGCCAAGTTGTTTAGCGGCAACAAGGGAGGGGCCATAGCAATACAGTGGCATCATCTTCTTTTCAATGAACAGGAGCAGATTGGAGCGGGGGAGTTTACGCAGGAAGGCCGTCGCCGTTTCCATGGCATGGTGATTGTGAAGATGAAGAATGGCAAGATATCCAACTGGCGCGAATACGGGTTTGCTTCTAATGAGGGCTGGGAGAAGTTTACGAGTGACAACCAGTTCTAAGAGCGTGTTTCAAGAATTTCGGGATGTGAATTTTTAATACTCAGGGGCTAAAGATCTGCGTGAGAACTTGAAGGGCGTCGTCCCTACGGGACTAACACCATTTTTGCACACACACAGCGCTGAAGCGCTGGGCTATGATACGTCACCCCTTCGGGGTTGTTCCATCTAAGACCAAGACAAAAAACCGCCGAAGCTAGGATTTTTATGCGGTTGACCCGCGTAAACCCCAGACCGTAAGATTCCTTCACGAATGTATAACGCAGGCGCGCAGGTCGGTCCTTATACCGTAGTGGAAAAGTTGGGAGCGGGAGGCATGGGGGAGGTCTACCGTGCCCGCGATACCCTGCTACATCGTGACGTGGCGCTCAAGGTTCTGCTGCCCATATTTGCCAGTGATCCTGACCGGCTGCAGCGATTCAAGCAAGAGGCCCTGGCTACCGGAAAACTCAACCATCCTAATATCGTTGGTATCTATGCCTTTGGCGAACATGAAGGCTCGCCCTACATGGTCTCCGAACTGCTAGAGGGGCAGACCCTGCGCCAGGTCTTAAGTACAGCGCGGCTGTCGATGCGCAAAACCTTGCAATATGCCGTGCAGATGGCCCGCGGACTCTCGGCCGCACACGCACAGTCTATTGTGCATCGCGATCTGAAGCCGGAGAACCTCTTTATCACTAAAGACGGAATCCTGAAGATACTGGATTTTGGCATCGCCAAACTGGCCGCGCCCGAGGCGCGGGTTGGGGAGACCCAGGCTTATCAGAAATCCACCGGAACCGGTGTGGTGATGGGGACGCCCGGTTACATGTCACCGGAACAGGTACGCGGGCAGATCACCGACTCCCGTTCCGACATTTTTGCTTTTGGCGCGATCTTGTATGAGATGCTGGCGGGCAGACCGGCTTTTCTGGGCGATACGCCGACAGATTTAATTGCCGCCATTCTTCGCGACGATCCTCCGGAAGTAGAGCTGAGCCACGCTGTGCCCAGCCTGGAAGCCATCATTCGGCATTGTCTGGAAAAAAATCCTGAAGAGCGCCTGCAATCGGCCCGCGACGTTGCTTTCACGCTGCAAGATTTATTGACTGCCATCCAGACCGAGCGGCGCAGGCCGGCCACTGCCACGCAGTTCCTGCGCTGGCCCTGGCCTCTCTATGCGCTCTTGCTTATTGCCCTGGCCGCTTCCATGGGGATTGCCTGGGACAGGTATTCTACGCGGGCACTGAAAAAGGGCCCGTTGCCGGCGGCCACGCCGCAGGAGAGCCGGCTGACGCCCGACTTTCAGCAGGTTACATTCCGCCGCGGGACCATTCATAACGCGCGCTTTGCTCCGGATGCAAACTCCATTATTTATGGAGCCGCATTGAATGGGGAGGGCCTGGCTTTGTTTATCTCGCGCGCGGGAGGAATCGAGGAGCGTCCACTTGACCTTTCGCAGGCCGATATTTTTGCCGTCTCCGCGAAAGACAACGCGCTGGTTGTGTTTCCGCAAAGGAACAATACTCTGGCGCAGGTCCCGTTGTCGGGCGGGACACCACATGAGATCGAGCAGGGAGTTGATGACGCCGATTGGACGTCCGACGAGAGTGACATCGCCGTGGTGCGCAGAAAAGACGCGAGAAGCCAAATTGAATTTCCCATCGGGCACGTGATGTACGCAACCGCGGGAACCATAACCCATTTACGGTTCTCGCCGAATGGCAAGCTCATCGCCTTTCTGGAGCATCCCAGCCTTCTGGATAGCGGCGGCACGGTGGCAATTATCGATCGTGATGGAAACCGGCTGCCTCTTTCGGAAAATTGGGCGAGCGTGCAAGGGCTTGCCTGGTCGCCACACGGGAACGAAGTTTGGTTTACTGCGGCCAAGAACGGTATGAATCGCCAGCTTTGGGCGGTTTCGCTCAGCGGACAGTTGCGCCAGTTGTTGACCACACCCGATATTCTTACCTTACAGGATGTTTCCGGCGATCAGGTCCTGCTGAAGCAGGAGAATGCGAGCGGTGAAGTGATGGGGCTGCTGGCCGGCGCCAAAAACGAGCGAGATTTTTCCTGGCTCGATTTCTCTTCTGCCGCCGACCTCGCCCCAGATGGCAAAAAAATACTGTTGAATGAAACTGGCCAGGCGGAAGGCATCCGTTCAGCAGTCTATCTTCGCAATGCGGATGCTGCGCCGCCAGTTCGGCTGGGAGACGGCGAAGCCCTGGCACTGTCGCCTGACGGCCAGTGGGCTCTTGCCCGGCTGCATGATTCCTCTGACAGGCTGATCCTGCTGCCGACTAACCTGGGACGGCCCAAAGAGATCAAGAACGACAATATTGTTGCTTATCATGCGGCCCGGTGGCTGCCTGACAGCAAACAACTGATTTTTGCCGGGAACCAGCCCGGTCATGGAACCCAGCTTTATCTGCAATCTATTGAAGACGGCAAGCCACAGGCAATCACGCCTGAGGACATGGACCTGAAGAACGGCAGCTTTGCTGTCTCTCCCGATGGCAAGAGCGTAGCTGCGAAGTTTGCCGCCGATGAGAAGATCTACATCTACTCGCTCAGCGGCGGAAATCCTCATTTCGTCAATGGAACTACCTCTGAAGATGGCTTGGTGGCATGGAGCCGGGACGGCCGAGAGCTGTATTTGCGGGACGGCAAACATCCGGAGAAGATTGACCGCTTGGAGATCGCGAGCGGCCGCCGCCGGCAGCTGAAAATATTGAACACACCCGCGGATGCGGAGGATTCCATCAACTCTGTACTGGTTACCTCAGACGCCAAATGGTATGCCTACAACACCACCCAAACCCGGTCGAATCTTTTTGTAGTGAAAAATTTACAGTAAATTGGCTAATCTAGCCGTGGAGTTTCCTGAAGCTCAGAAGGCAATGTTCCAATGAAATGCCGGTGATTTGCGCTACGCCGGGCCAGGGGTCCGAGCAACCTGATTTCAGTTTGAAAGACAACCCGATTGCAGTGCAGTTCCTCCAACTCCGTTATATTTTCCGGATTGCCATGGCCCAACAGTTCAAGCCCGGCGAGGTAGTTCCACTTAGCGCGGTTTACTGGGTCATCCACAAAGAACATCGCCCGGCCCATCTCAACGAGCTGCAGGCCGGTGAAATATTTCCGCGTTGCAGGAAGTGTCAGGATGAAGTGCGTTTTGAAGCGCTATCGGATGTAAATAATTACACAGTGATGAGGCCGCCCAGGCAATGAAATGCGGCAGGATGCTCCGGCAACGATACATAGACCGGTTGGCTACTCCACGTAGAAGAGCAGCAGCAGCCCTAGTCCGAAGATAAAAAAGCTGTAAAGGTGCAACCGCACCCAGTTCTGAATTGATTTCCCGCTGTTTGCCGCTTGCGTGACTCCCACAGCAACGCCCATGGTTCCCATCGCCAGATGTTGCAGGTGAACAATGTGCGCATGTTCACCCTGGTGAAAGAGCAGGAAAGATCCAGCGCCAATCATGGTGGCGGAGAAAATGTATCCCCAGGCTTTGTGAGTCAACTTTCCGGTGCGCCGCAGCAATTCAATGATAGCCAGCGCGAGGGCGAACAAGGCAAAGAACTTATGCTGAACCGCTTCGGGATCCTGCGCCAGCGGTTTAGGGCCATCGGGCCATGTGCCGGGATCGGCCCAGCCGATAATGGCAATGCCCATGACAAACAGCAACCCCGGCCAGATGTAGCGTACCCAGCCTGCCTTCTCCCCCCTGGATTCTTCCGTAAACGAGACCAAGGCGAGGCCTATGACTGCAACACCGGCTATGTGGTGATTGCGGAGCGATTCCGGATCGGCAGCCTTGGTTAGATTATGCTGGAACTGGCCGCAAAAAACCTGCCAGCGATTTTTGATCGGCAGAGATTGCAAGAAAAAACTGCCCGCAGCATACATCCGCTGCAGCGCCAAAAGCACTGAAACCATCGCGGCCTGAAGTTGGACCATGCGTAACTTGCCTCACAAAGGGTAGTTTTTCCGCTTTCAGTTATTAAATCGCGTGAGGGGCATTTTGTCCAGTAGAGAAGCAGACACCCTCATCGATTCTTTTGATAACCTGCATAATCTTCAAGGAGAATCACGTGCAATCTCGCGCAGGTCTTAACTCCAGTTAGAGTCAGGCTAATAGAGCGGCGTTATCAGATCGTATGCAGATATTTCACTAAATCGTCGATTTCCTTATCAGTAAGCCTTTGGTCGAAAGCCGGCATAATTCCCCGGCCTTCAATAATGGTTTTGCGTACCTGTTCATCGGTGGCCGGAGCGCCACTGGGTAAATTTTTTCCTTGCATCATTCCATTGAGCTTGGGCGGTTGCTTGCGCAAATTGAGATTGGCGCCTTCGTGGCACTCCTGGCAGTGAAGCTGATAAAGCTCGTGGCCGTGGCCGGCGTCACTGGAGGCAGCGCCGCTTTGAGAACAGCCGGTGGTCAACAACAATAGCGCGAAGAGCGCGAGCGAAATTGAAGTGAGTTTCAGGCCCGTAATCATCAGTTAAACTTTTCCTTTGCTGTGCTTGTTATTGGGCTTGCTGTCGGTGTCTGAAGCAATCTTCTGGGCGACATCGTGCAATGCTGCCAGGGCATCACCGGTCTTCCATTCATTGCCTTCCCAGCTCCTGGCCACGTTTCCGTCCGGTCCAAGCAGCACCGTGCTCATGCTATGCACGATTTGATTGTCCTGCTGGAAATATTCAAGACCAAAGGCCTGGGCGAGCTTGCCCAGGTCTGCCGGTGAAGTAGATGCGAACTCCCAGTGATCGAAGCCGGAGGCGTTGTTATCCATGTAGGCCAGGCCATATTTCTTCAGCACAGGCGCGGTGTCGTAGGCAGGGTCGAGGCTGATGCTCAGAAGATGGGTCTTCTTGTAGTCATCCGGATTTTTCGCCAGCTCATCGTGAATGAAAGCAAACTGGCTGCTGATACGTGGACAGAAGGTCGGCTGTGGACAACGGGTATAGATAAAAGTCACCAGCACGGCCTTGCCCTTGAGCTGGTTGATGTGGAGCGTTTTGCCATCCTGGTTGGTGAGCGGCACGTCAGGGATGGAATCGCCCGGCGACAGCAGGCGAGGCGCCAGGGCGGCTTTGATCGGTCCCTGCGGTCCGTTGGTGATCACCACATCGTCAAGCCAGTAGCCGCTGCCATCTTTAGGAACCACCACGTCAGCTTCGATTAAGTCGCCGGGCTGAAGTCCCTGGACGGCGTTGGAATCCGGAACTTTATAGGTCATCGTCATGGCCGGCATGAAATTCGGGATGGCATCGTGTTTGATCTCGACTTCGTTGGTGGCGACTGTTTTGCTGATGACCTGTCCGCTCAGGTGGTAGCGCTTGGCAGATTTCGCGCAGCCGCCAATAAAAATTGCCGCGCCTGCGAGCATGCACCAGAGCATTTGTGCCTTGCGATTGTTGATCTGCATATGAATTTTCTCTCCTGGCTGGAATTGTGGCGATTCCAGTCATTTGGGAGTCAATCTTGCTCCCAGCCAAAATAAATTGGAAATTGATTGAATCTAAGCTGACAGATTAAGCAGAAGCGCCGGCGGGCCCCGTTTCAGCATTGAATGTCTTGCCGGGATGAAGGGAAGGGAATACGTGTAACTCTGCCCTGGAGTCTGCCGCACGTTTTCAGCATGGAGCGTGATTGCAGCCACTGGTCCGTATATCGGTGTTATGCCTGTAAAGGCCGGCGCGAATCCATAAGGACAGCGTTCAGAAAGTTCAGGTCCGCAGGGCAAAGAGCGGGTTAACGTCACCTCGCCTGATCCCACACAAAGGTGTTTGCCGTATCTTTTGCAGCAAGCGGCCAGGCCGGCTTGCACAGCCCCGGCAGGAAGTAACGGGAGTAGCAACATAGTGCTGAAACCCAGCAACAACAGATGAGCAACAAGCGGGCGCACCCGGTTTCGGTTGGAACCATTGGTGGCAGTGCAATGACGCGCATCTGAAGCAGACATTTGCATCTTTAAAAATTATTTTTTGCCAAAATTATTTGGCTGCAGAAAATTGTTCTGCCGTTTCTTCGGTCACAGCGCCTTCTTTCTTATCGGCGCGCCAGGCAATCAACAAAGCGATCGCTATCAAGAATACGTCTCTGACAACATCGAACCAGCTCACATGAGTGTCGCCCAGGCCACATCCACAGGCAATATCCAGTCCGCGCGCAATTGCACTCACCATGGCCGCTGTGAAAATCGCCAGCAATACTGCCGCGGTAATCGCAGCCTGCCTTACGAAATACCCGAAAATCAGCGTGATTGCTATGCCGGCTTCGGCAGCAATGAACAGAAGCCCACTCCAGGCAACGAGAGAGCCGGAGATGATCTGATAATCCTTAATTGATTGCAAGAGCTTCCCGGCATGAACCGCATGCCATACCGACGTATATAAGAACAAGGCGCCAAACAGAATACGGACCGGCAGAATCGCACGGTCAACAATTGAGATCACCTTCGATGCCATTATGCGTGATCTCCTGGAAGGCTGGCTGATTCCAATGGCGTTGCTTTAAGCCATGCAGGTGCGAACCATTGGGCAACCGGCTCTCCGTGTGAGAATTTCCCCAGTATGTCGCGGAAGGTATTCTCATCCAACTCGCCACTTTTGATGGTGCGCACAACCCCCTTTTCGTCAATCAGCATAAGAAAGGGGACGCCGGTCACACCCAGATCCCGCGACAGATCCATGGCCCCGGTATAAATGTGGTCGCCTTCGCCGGTCATATCAGCCAATGGCCTGGTTGTATCCACCGGAAACACCGAAGCGAATACCGGTTCGATGGAAGGATAGTCGTTCTCGATTTGGTGCAGCAGCTTGAGCTCTTTCTGGCAGTGAGGGCATACCGGGCTGACAATAATGAACAGCGTCTTATGCCCGCGCAACGCGATTTCGTTCAAGGTATTACCGTTAAGGCCGGTAAGAAGGAACTCAGGAAGGCGCTCTCCAACCTTCACCGAACCGTTGCCAGCTACTGGAATCGATGACCGCTGAGCGCGAGTATCTTTTGCAGTCTCAGTTTGCGAAGCCACCGGATTACTCGCCAGAGTGGCGCTTCCCTTTGCCGGCTTTTCACTTTGCGATGAGGGCTGAGAGGAGCCTTCCGGTGGCGATTTCAGTTCGCTTGTCCCCCCAGAACCTGGGGTGGCCGGCTCAGGCGCAGTCTGCGTGGGCGCGGCTGCGGCAGAGTCGGCTGGCTCGGAAGACATGGTCTTGCCGAACAACTCACCACGCAGGTTGTAAGTAGCCAGGGATACAATCACAATATAGCTCAACACTGCCACGAATGTTCTCAGCTTTGCCAGATTCATAGATGCCTTGTCGGTTTGGGCTCCAGCCCCCATATGGCATATTAGCTGCTGCGCAAGCCTGTGGGCAAGGGCGTATGGAGAATATTAGCTGCCGCTTTACCACAGAGGCACAGAGAAAAATTGGGTCATTGAGCCATCGGATCATCGGATGATTGAAGTTGTGCCAAAACTGGCAACTGCTTTAGGTAAAATAGCAGCACACGTTATCAAAATGCGCATCGTCATCAAAATTGGCAGCAGTGTGATTGCGCCCAAGGGCCGCATTGATACCAACCAGCTTCGCAACCTGGTGGATCAATTCGATCTGGCGCGTCACGAATATCTCATCGTAAGCTCGGGGGCCATTGCCTCGGGAATGTCGCGCCTGGCTCTTGCCGAGCGGCCCACAGGTGTTCCGCTCATGCAGGCTTGCGCCGCCGTTGGCCAGAGCCTGTTGATGCACACCTACGAGCAGTTATTTTTTGGTAAAAAGATCGTGGCTCAACTGCTGCTTTCTAACGATGATTTCACTTCGCCCGTTAAGTACAAGAACCTGCAAAATGCGTTGCGCCGGCTGCTCAAGCTGGGGGTGGTGCCGATTGTGAATGAAAATGACAGCGTCTCAGTGCGCGAACTCGAGCGCGTGGCCGCCTTTGGCGACAATGACGAGCTCAGCGCCCTGCTGGCTACGGCTGTACAGGCAGACTGGTTGCTGATGCTCACCAACGTAGAGGGTTTTTACGTGCCCAACGGCCGCAAAGGCCGGCACCTGTTGCGCACCGTGCAGAAGCTTACGCCGGAAATGGAAGCCTTGTGCAATGGACGCAGCGATCTCGGCACCGGCGGCATGCGCTCAAAGCTGCGCGCCGCCAAGCTGGCCAGCGAAAATGGAGTGCACGTGGCCATTGTGAACGGCAGCACCCCTGAGGCCATATCGAAGGCGATTGCGCGTAAAATTGGAACGTACTTTCCGCCGCGGCAGAAGGTGAAGTGATAATGGCAACTTCAGTGAGTAACGCGCTATCCACCGAGGAGAAGCTGCTTCGGGCACGGGAGGCTGCTTCCAAAACAGCCCAGCTCTCGACTGCGGAAAAGAATTTATTGCTGGAGAAAATGGCGCAAGCCATCGAGTCCGGGCACCAGAGCATTGTCACGGCGAACCAGCAAGACCTTGACAGCAGCGGTCTGCAAGGCGCCATGCGCGACCGGCTTGTGCTGAACGACAAGAGAATTGCCGAGATGGCCCAGGCCTTGCGCGACATCGCCAATCTTGCCGATCCGGTCGGCCAGACTATCAAAGAATGGACTCGCCCCAACGGTTTGCACATTCGCAAGGTGCGCGTTCCGCTTGGTGTTGTTGGCATCATTTATGAATCGCGCCCCAATGTCACCGTGGATACCGTCGCCCTTACCATCAAGACCGGGAATGCCATTGTGCTGCGCGGCGGAAAAGAAGCGATGCACAGCAATCAGCGCCTGGTGGAAATTTTGAGCAACGTGCCTGGAGTGCCGGAAGGCGCGATCGAACTGCTGGATTCAAGCTCGCGCACGTCGGTGCATGAGCTGATCAAGGCGCGTGGTTTTGTGGACGTCCTGATTCCACGCGGCGGCCAGGCATTGATTGATTTTGTCATCGAGAATGCCACAGTTCCAGTCATCGAGACCGGAGCAGGGAACTGCCACATCTTTGTGGATGAATCCGCCGACCTGCAGATGGCTGACAGCATCGTGATCAACGCCAAGGCCCAGCGGCCTTCGGTGTGCAATGCTGCGGAGAAGCTGCTGGTGCACGAGCACATTGCTGCTGAATACATCCCCCGCATTGTGACGAAGCTCCATGAACACGGCGTGGAAGTGCGCGGCGACGAGCAAGCCCGCAAACTGGCGGGCGCCGAAAAAGTGCGCGCTGCAGAAGCAAAAGATTGGACGGAAGAATATCTGCGGCTGTGCATCGCGATCAAAGTCGTAGCAGATGTAGACGAAGCTATTGCCCACATCAATCGCTATTCCACCCGGCACTCGGATGCCATCGTGACCCGCGATGAAAAACGCGCCCAGCATTTCATGCGCCTGGTGGATTCCGCCGCCGTGCTCTGGAACGCATCCACCCGATTCGTCGATGGCGGCGAATTTGGCTTCGGGGCCGAAATGGGAATCAGCAACCAGAAGCTGCACTGCCGCGGACCGTTTGCCCTGGAAGAGCTCACCTCAAGCAAGTATGAGGTGATCGGAACTGGCCAAGTGAGGGGATGGAAAGTTTTCAGTGAATAAAGACATTTGTGGAAGTTGATTGCTCGTGTGGCACAGCCGTCCCCGGCTGTGAGAGCATTGACCTATCCAATCATAATGGGCAAATACGAACATCGCCATAACCTGCCACATATTCAAAAAGATGATCGCGCCCATTTCATTACCTTCAACACCCATCACAGATGGGTTTTGCCTCCTGCCGCTCGCGATGTGGTATCGATTCGTGTTTATTTCTCGACGACAAGAAAATACAACTTCATGCGGCAGTAGTCATGCCGGAGCACGTACATATGATCTTCTTTGTCTTACGAAATGCAGCAGGAGAGAACTTACCTTCGCTGACATCCTGGGTCCGATCAAAGGGTATACTGCCCATCTGATAAACCAGCAAATGAAGAGGCATGGTCACGTGTGGCAAGACGAATCTTTCGATCACGTGCTGCGTTCAGAAGAAAAGCTGGAGGATAGAATCGAGTACCTGCGGCAGAATCCAGTACGGCGCGGATTGGCGAGAATCCCTGAACAGTATCGTTGGTTGTGGGTTAAAAAGTAACCCGCACAGCCGGGGACGGCTGTGCCACACAAGCCTAGCGCTGCGGTCTAACTTACTCGCTTGCGAGCGCGGGCCATGGCCAGCATGGGACGCATGCCGAGATTGACGATCATCATGACGGCGGAAAAAACGGGAAGCAGCAGCAGGGCCAGACGCAGGTGGTCTCCGTTGTTCCCTGCGATCAGGCCAATCAGCCATGAGCTGGCCACGACCCCAAGCCATCCAGCGGTGATGGCGATGCCTATGAAAGTGGCAGACCGTTGCGGAAAAGCATCGCCCACGATGCCTATGGCGCTGGGATAGACCGGGCCCATCACAGCCCCCGCGGCGAAGACGCTTAGCCACGCAACCGTGGGGTTTGGCGCATGCAAGGTCCAGTACGTGGTGATCATCATGAGCCCGGAGCATACCAGGCTGACGGAAACTGCGGAAAACTTCGTCAAAATACGGAAGCTGATAAGGCGTCCTACCAGCATCCCGGAAGCAAACCCAAGAGCAAGAATATTCAATGCCAGGGACTTTGAAATCCCTTCACTGATCAGATACTTGGTAAGCCAGTTCCAAAACGCTACTTCACAGGCAACGTACAAAAAGACAAACAAAGACAGTAAGAAGAGCAGGGACTTATCTTGTAGCTGCCGGGTCGGGGAAAGATCGGTGGACGGCACAGGAGCCGGCATGGGCGTAGTAGCGTCCATGATGAGCATTGCCAATGCCAGCGCCGCTAACAGATAGCTCAGGCCGATCGCGTTGTCGTGAAAAACATTGGCGGCAATCAAAGGAGTCACCAGGCCCCCGAGCCCAAAGAACACGTTGGCAAAACTCAGCATAGAGGCGCGCTTGTCTTCGCCAATGTCGCTGACCAGCGTGTTCGCCGCAGTTACGATCGTGCCGCCGCCCATTCCCAGAATGAACATACAGCCCATGATGATCTTCCATCCGCTTGCGTTGGGAAGGGTGAAGAGCGAAACAACAATGAGGGTCATTCCCCAAAGAAACCCGGCTTTCTTTCCCCGGCTATCAATCAGAGGCCCGGCAACAATGGAAGCCAGCACCAATCCCAGTGCCTGCACAGCGGCAATACTGCCGTTTTGCCGGGGTGTCATGTGGAAGCGGGCGGAAAGATCAGGCAGTAAAGTCCCCAGCATAGGGGCGATGGTCCCATAAAGAAAGAGGGCAGTGCTGGCGGCGATCATTAACCTGAGGCTGGAAGTCTTCGTCATGGTGGCCCCAAGGCTTCAATCGGATGATGGATTGGGCTTGCGGTCCCAGCGGTGGGCTTTCAACTTCGCCAGCAACTCCGGTGGAAGCGCTCCGGCATCGCTCAGCGCCAGGTTCTGACGCACGTGCTGGGAACTCCGCATTCCTACAATAGTCGTGCTCACGACCGGGTTGGAGAGGATGTAGCGAATTGCCATCTCAGGCAAGCTCATCGAACCGGGAAGCAGCGCCTTCAGCTTCTCAATGCGTTCGAGAGTAAGGCGAAGGTTTTCTGGATTAAAGTATCGCGATCGCCAGTCGTTTTCCGGGAATTTTGTTCCAGTGGTAAACGTACCGCTCAAGCTGCCTTCATCGAGGGGAACCCGCGCAATCACGCCAATGTTGAGTTCGCGGCAGATGGGGAAAAGCTCGTCTTCCGGCGCCTGATCGAAGATGTTGTAGATAACCTGCACCACATCCACGAGGCCGGTGCGCAGCGCGCGGATACCGTTCCACGGCTCCCAGCGATTTAAACTCAGTCCGAAAGATCGGACCACTCCGTCGCGCTTGAGCTTGGAGACAGTTTCGTGAAATTCCTTTTCCTCTGTCCAGCCATCATCCCAAACATGGAACTGGAGCAGATCCATGGAGTCGACCTGAAGATTCTTGCGGATCAGGTCGGCATAGTGAAAGACGTGTTCGGTGGGGAACACATCTTTGTAGGAATCGTTGGGAGAGGCCGGCCACTTGCGGTTTTTAGGTGGAATCTTGGACGCAGCATAGAGGCGCTTTCCAGAGTTCTGGCGCAATGTCTCACCCAGAAACAGGTCGCTCTTTCCGTCGCCGTAAGCCCAGGCGGAATCAAAAAAATTACAGTCCAAATCTACGGCAAGCTGCATGGACTGCCGTGATTGCTGGTCGTCAGAGCCGCTCCAACCGCTCATTCCCCAAAGTCCATAGGCAACGTCTGATACCTGAAATCCTGTGCGGCCAAGTGTGCGAAGCTTCATGATTGTCTTTATCCCTCCCAATCCTTACTTCTAATCTAATGTACCTTTTTTCTTCATTACGGAAAAACTCGTTGCAATTCGAAGATACAGGGCCGGCCTTGGCCGTGCCGGTGAGACCTGGCGAAACCAAGAGGCCGAGAGACAGTCATGCTTCGGGCATCGAAATTTGAACCACGCTGCCCGTGGAAACGTTTTTAGTGTGCTATCTTACAAATCGCGCGCCGAGTAGTTTAAAGCCTGAGGCCACCCCCACAGTCCTCAGACCTCCACGATCTCGGCGCGCCTTGTAATTTGTGGACGAGTTGTAGTCACAATGAGTTCTGAGCGCCGTTGAGGTTGTGAACTTCTTTCTTTCCGCACTGGCTTGCATTCGCTCTCAGCATATAAACAACCGTTTAAATAGCCGATTTCTGTTAGCGCCAAAGAAGGATATGTGGCACAACTTGCAGACGTATCGAGTCTGAGAAGACGGCGGTCCTGGCCTCCCCACTGGCTGGAAGTCCGGCTCGAGCGCAACTGTTGAGTTTTATGAAACATATCGTTCATCGATTTTCAGTTGAAATATAGTACTGCCTTATGATCGAAAATTGGAGGGCATCGCAATCACCCGCCGCCTGGTTTTGGCCTTGCCGGTGGATTCGCGGATGATGAGATGGGTTCCAATGCCGAACTCGGCGCCCTTCATATTTCCCCGAATGGATTGCAACAGCGCATTGCAGGCCAGGCTGGCCAACTCGGAGCGCAGCAAACGGATGGTCGTGAGAGGTGGTTCGGTAAACTGCGCCATATCAATATCGTCGAAGCCGATGACGGAAACGTCTTCCGGAATCCGCAAGCCGGCCTGGCGAATGCCGCGTAGCGCGCCGATGGCGGTGAGATCGTTGGAGGCGAGCACCGCAGTAGGGGGATTTTGTCTTTGCAGCATGCGGGTAATGGCGCGCAAACCGCCGTCCACTTTGTGGTTGCTCTCTTCCACCAGGCCGCTGTGCTCGGTAACGCGCCGCCCCAGGCAGTGAAGAAAGGCATCTCGCCGCACCCGCGCCGATTTCAAAGTGCTGGGACCGCTGATGAAGGCAATGCGGCTGTGTCCCAGCGCGCGCAGATGGTCTACCGCCTGTGTGATGCCTTGCGCATAGTCAACTTTAATATTGCAGACGCCCTTGCGAACTTTGCCCACGTCGAGAAAGACCAGCGGCACCTTGCGGCCGGCAAGCTGGTCGATTAAAGAGCGGTCCATCTCTGAAGTCATGATGGCCACTCCGTCGGTCTTGCGTTCGATCATCCGCCCCACTGAATGGGACATGCGCGAGCTCTCGTAGTGGGTCGCGGCGATCATGATGTCATACCCGTTCTGCAGGGCTACGTCCTGGAACCCGCGAATGAGCTCGGGAAAGAAAGGATTAGTGATATCGGAAACCACAAGCCCCAGGATGCGGCTGCGGCCTGAGACCAGCGTTTGCGCATTGGTGTCGGGACGGTAGTCAAGGTCTTTGATGGCCCTCCGTACCCGCGCAGCAGTGGCAGGACTTACGGATACGCTGTTATGCAACGTGCGCGAAACCGTGGCAATTGATACCCTGGCACGCTTTGCAACCTGTTTGATGTTCATGGAAGAAATATGAGGGCGATTTTATACCATGAAACAAGGGGGCTTAACGGCAGATATTGACCCCTTCCACCCGCCAACCCTGTCGTGCGTACTGCAATATGGTCACCCCTCCATACCCAATCTCAATCTTGTGCATAGAGCTTTCATCAATGCCAAGAATGCTGACCAAAGCCACCCGGACGAACCCGGCGTGCGTGACCACGGCCACACACTGCTGTTCACATTCCTGTACGAGCGCTTGCAGTTCAGCTTCTACCCGCGAACGAAATTGCTCGAAAGATTCACCTGCCGGAGCCGGCTGCAGGGGATAGTGGCTGAGCCAGGAAGCTGCGGCTGCCGGTGCTTTAGCTTCAATCTCAGGCCAGGAAAGGCCCTCCCATTCACCGAAGCTGATTTCACGCAGTCCTGCGCGTGAGAGAAGAGGCAGGGCTTTGCGAGTTGCAATCGCCACGGCCGTGTCGTAAGACCGTTTTAAATCGCTGCTGTAGACTTTTGTGATCGGCCAGCATTCCAGATCATCAACAATCCTGGCAAGCTGCTTTTCGCCCAGTTCGCTCAAAGCAGCATCCGTATGTCCGCAGAAACGCCCCGCCATTGCGGAATGCGCATGCCGGACCAGCAATAGTGTAGTTTCACAAGACACTGCTATCGTCCCTTTTCCTCTGTGTCGCTGCGTCTCTGTGGTGAACAAATTATCCTGCGAGGACCCCGCAGAAATAAACCGCAATCTCGGTGAGCTGATTTGTGGCACCGTAGCAATCGCCGGTAACCCCGCCGATTTGGCTTCTATAATAAAGACCGCTGAGAAGCGTTACACCTACTGTTGCGGCTGCTGGAATCCAACTGGAGTTGCGCAATGCCCAATAGCAGACGAACAAGGTGAAGAGAGTGCCGAAAACCAGGGCGGCCATAGAGATCCGTTGCGCCACTTGCGCCCCTTGACCATCCTCGGCTCGCGCTGGATGTAAGAAAAAGCTCAGTGGAAGCGTGGTCCAGCGGCACAGAACGTGGCTCGCGATCAGATACGCGGAAAAACTATGGGTTGGCAAGTGACTTAGCAGAAGATAGCGGGCCAGCAATGAGAGCGTGATCGCAATGGCGCCATAGCTTCCGATGCGGCTGTCGCGCATGATTGCCAGGATCTGCTCTTTGGTCCAACCTCCGCCGAACCCATCGGCAGCATCAGCCAGGCCATCTTCGTGCAGGCCGCCTGTGATTACGACGAGATAGACCAGGATAACCAGGGCTACAAGCTCGCGGTCTACGTGGCCGCTCAATATTTTATTTAAGCCCAGGGCGCCCGCTGCGACCAGCAATCCTATAAGAGGGAAAAAACCGGCGGCCCGCGACAGTGACCCGGAGGTGTGCGATGCGGCAGGGAATGGAAGCCGCGTCATGAACCGTAGTGCTACAAGCATGTCTCGAAAGAAAGGAATCACGCTTTTGCCGTGCTCACCTGTGCCGAGGCAAAGGTCGCCATCTGGTTGTAAAGCTTTATTGCAGCTTCGATGATAGGAAAGGCCAGCACCGCCCCGGTCCCTTCGCCGAGCCGCATGTTCAACTGCAGGATTGGCTGCAACCCCAAATGCTCGAGCAGGATGCGGTGTCCGGGTTCCTGAGACTGATGGCCGGCGATAAGGCAATCGCGCAAGCTGGGTTGCAGCGCACACGCAATGGCAGCGGCGGCCGTGGCTATGAAACCGTCAACAACCGTCACCACGCGATGGCGGGCGCAATTTAATAACATTCCGCTGATAGCGGCGATCTCAAATCCACCAAGGCAATGCAGAATGGCCAGCGGATCAGACGAAGCGCCAACGCCATGCCGGGCAAGCACTGCTTCAATGATGGCCCGCTTTTGCTCCAGCGCCGGGCCCTTTACGCCGGTTCCCGCGCCGGTCACAAGAGCCGCAGATGATCCGGTCAAAACGGCCGTAATCGCGCTGGCGGCAGTGGTGTTGCCAATCCCCATCTCTCCTACAGCGATCAGTTCTATGCCTTCGCGCTGGGCCTCATCGGCAAGTTCAATTCCCACCTGCATTGCCTGCAGCATCTCGGATTCTTCCATGGCTGGGCCACGCAGCATATTGCGCGTTGCTCGCCGGATTTTCCGGTGCAGCACCCCCGGCAGGGAAGCAAGGTCTGCATCAACACCCACGTCAACGATCACCACGTCAGCGCCTGCATGACGCGCGATAACATTGATGCCCGCGCCTCCCTGCAGAAAATTCAATACCATCTGGTGAGTTACTTCTTTGGGATATGCGCTCACGCCTTCATCCGTAATTCCATGGTCCGCGGCGAAGACATAAACTGCTTTTCGTCCAACCTGGGGCCGGGCGGTCCGCTGGATGGAGACAGCTTTGGCGGCAATATCTTCCAATCGCCCCAGACTACCAAGTGGCTTTGTCAGGCAGTCGAGGTGAGCGCGCGCGTGGGCCAGCCAGCCGCAATCAGGTGGCTCGATGGCTGCAATGACCTCTTCCAATAAGCGAGCGCTTGCAGGCGTTATTTTTTCAACGGACTGGTTCAATGTGTGCCTCCTCCGTTGCGAAATGATCGGCGCGCCGCAAGATCGGCAACGCCCGGCCGTTCAAGCCAAAGGCCGGCGCCAGAAGCTCGGGACGAAGCAGCTCAGAAGCCGTGCCCTGCGCAATGGTTCGATCATGCAGCAATGCCACCGCGGGAAATGTCTGCTGCACTGCATACAGATCATGGATGGCGGCCACAATGGTTACTCCTTCCAGATTGAGCTTCAGCAACAGTTCAAGAATTTCCGCCTGCCGGCCGATATCGAGATGCTGGGTGGGTTCATCCAGCAGGAGCAGCCTGGGTTGCTGCGCCAGGGCAATGGCGATCTTTACACGCTGCTGCTCGCCGCCGCTGAGCTGGTTGAAGATGCGGTGGCGCAAATGCGTGATCTGGGTCCGAGACATGGCTTCGTTGATGGCCGCGTAGTCTGCCGTACTCAAATTACGCAATGCGCGCAGATAAGGCGTACGCCCCTGCGACACTAATTGATCTACCGTGAAATCAAAGGGCACAAACAACTGCTGCGGAACAAACGCAATGACCTGGGCGATGCTGCGCCTGGACATCTCGTTCACTGCGTATCCATCCAACAAAACCCGCCCCTGGCGAGTCGTGAGTAACCCTGCGGCCAGTCGCAACAATGTCGTCTTGCCTGAGCCATTACGCCCTATGACGGCAATCCGCTCACCTGGTTTCACGGTAAAGCCTGCTTGCTGGAAAATACCTTCAGTTCCGTAAGAGAAGGTGACGTCTCGTAACTCGAGCAATGTTTTCATAGCGCATACTCCCGCTTGCCACGCCGCAGCAGAAAAAGAAAGACCGGCCCGCCAATAAATGCGGTCAGGATGCCGACGGGAAGCTCGGAAGGGGAGAGCACGGTGCGCGCCAGGGTGTCTGCCAATATAAGAAAGATCGCGCCTGCAAGGCCGGCAATCGGCAGCAGCCGGCTGTGGTCCGGCCCAACGAATAAACGCACAATGTGTGGAATGATCAGGCCCACAAATCCGATCAGACCTCCCAAGGAAACCGCTGCTGCGGTCAACAGAGAGCCGACAAGAATGATTGCAGCTCTCAAAAACTCAACCCTGATTCCGAGTTGTTGCGCGTAGTCATCGCCCAAACAGAGCGCATTCAGAGAGCGCCCCAGCGGAAAAGACAAGACCGTGCCCAAGCCCACCATCACGCTTGCCACTGCGACCTGTGACCACTGCGTGTTGGAAATCGCGCCATGCAACCAAATGGTCAGCAGATGAACGGCGACATATGAATCAGGATGCAACAGGACCACGAAAGTAGTTGAGTAGGCAAGTATCGCGCTCAGCGCCAGGCCTACCAGCAGTAAGGTGACGATGGGAGTGCGTCCTCCAACCCTGGCGAGCCAGTACACCACAATCATGGTCAACAGCGAAAAACAGAACGCCAGTGAAGCCGTGGCTCCAAACCCCAGTAGCGAAAAATGCGGCAGGAACACGATTCCCAGCGTCGCGCCTAAAGCCGCGCCCCCGGAAGAGCCGATGACATAAGGATCAGCCATCGGATTACGGAACAACCCCTGAAACAAAACTCCGGCGATCGAGAGGCCGCAGCCGACAAGCGCGGCCGCCAGAACCCGCGGAAGGCGGATTTGGAAGACGATGGTCTTCTCCATCTCCAGACCTTCCGCATGCCTGTTGACGAACACCGACGCCACCGTGCCAGGTTTTATCGTCACCGCGCCGATGCAGGTAGCCGCAAATATTTCTCCTACCAGCAGCAGGCAAAGTATGAATACTACGGCCCACAGGCTGCGCGTTGCGGGCTGACGAGGCTCAGCAGCAGCCTCGCGTTCACGCGTCTCCTGGACTTCGACTTGTGCTGACTGCGTCATCTATCTAAATTATCTAATGTTCCAGGACTCGCCTCCGAGCGTGATGCGAAGGCCTGCGCGGAAGGCGAGCGGCAAGGAAGGAAAGCCGAAAGCCGCATCGTAGTGCTCGCTCACCAGGTTTTCGACGCTGGTATAGAAGCCCAGGATGCGTGTGGCGCGATAGCTGCCGCTGAAATCAATCTTCTGATAAGAGCCGGCCAGGTTGCGGTTGGGCAACAGCATGCTGTTCCCGAAAAAGCCGTCGCTGAGGAAGGTGCTGTCATCACGGCGGCTTACCAGATATCCGCCCAATGCCAAGGTGAACTTAGGCCGCTCATATGTAGCCAAGAAGCTTCCGGAGTGAGGCGCACGCCGGAAGGGCCGGCTGCCGACCAGGGGCGAGAATGCTCCGATCGGAATCGGAGGAAGCGCCGGATTCGTGACCGGACCAAGCGCGCTGCTCTGAAACGAACGTTGCACAACAGAATCAAGATAAGTGTAGTTCGCACGAACATGCAACCCGTGTCCCAGGTTGAACTCCATTTCGCTTTCAATGCCCTGAGCGCGAAAATCGGCTGAATTAACCGTCGCCCCGAAGGCGTTGCTGGTTGCGTTCACGAGGTCGGCGGGCACTCCCAGGGAGAACAGCGCGCTGGGGTTCAGGAATTCCATTTGATCGGTAAATTGATTATGAAAAAAAGTCAGGCCAAACCTTACGCGCGCATTCCACGCCGTTTGTTCAATTCCAAAGTCGTAGCTGCGCGAACGTTCCGGTCCGATGGGCCGCACATGAAATTGGGATATTAACTGTTGCCCATTGCCGGCCTGGGACAGCAGGTTGAACAGGGAAGTGCTCTCAGAGAAGATATCCGGTTCTTTGATGCCTCGGCCGAAATTGAATTTTAGCTTTGTTCCATTGAATCTTCCGGCAGAATCAGGACGGAACAAGTAATAGGCAAGAGAGACGCGTGGGGTAACGGCCACTCCGAATATCTGGTTATTTTCAACCCCGAGTCCAACGGTGGCGTAAGCCCGGGTCCAGAGATTGCCGTTCGCCTCCAGGGTATAACCAAAGTTGTCGCGGTTGGTAGGAGTGCGGATTCCGGAATTTGTAAATCCCCGTTCGTTTTCATAGCGGAAGCCGAGCACCGCCGCCAGATGCGGGTTGAAAACATAATTAGATTGTGCCGATACAAAATCCCGGTTCGTGAGTGTGTCAAAGCGTTGAGGATAGATGCCACCAAAATCAAGAATCGCCTGACCCGTTGTGCTGAACCCGTTTGCGCCACGGATCGTAACCGGAAGTCCTACGTAGTTCGGACCTAGCCCAAATGGGTCAAAAGGAATGCCGGTGGGAGAAGGATTTTCAAATTGGGAGCGCAGCCTCGTAGCTCCATAGCGTACCTGGTTGAGCCAGCGGGAGGTAGTCTGGTTCTGCAGGCTTGCCCCTATGAATGTATCCTGCTCTTTCTGGAAGGAATCATCAGCGATACCGTAGAAGTCCAAAGCATTAGGATCATTGCCGGCAGTTACCGTGCGCCGGGCCGTCAGGCGAAGCTGCGTGGAAGAGAGCGGCGCCCATCCGAAGTTTCCGGCATAAGTGCCATTATGAAAGGCGCTGTGCGGCTCGCTGTTGCGGGTATCAAAGCGCGAGAATTCGGAAAAATAATCGAGTTGGCGATAGGCGCCGGCGAGGGAAGCCGTCTGGCGCATGGTAGAAAAATTTCCGCCGTCGGCGGAGTATACAAACTCCGGCAACGGTGTAGTACCGTGGCGAGTCGTCAGGTTGATTACTCCCGCGAGCGCATCTGCGCCATAGAGCACGCTGTTAGGTCCACGCAATACTTCAGCCTTGGCGATACCGGTTTCAGCTATGTCTGTAAAGTCAACGGCTCCGCCGATGTCGTTGATAGGGATTCCGTCGAGCAATACTTTATTCGCGTTTTCGTTGCCTCCGCGCAGGAACAGCGTGGACTGTCCGCCCCGTTGCCCTACTTGGATAATCTGCAGCCCGGATACAAGCCGCAGCGGCTCGATGATATCGAGCTTGTTCTGGAACTGACTTTCATCAATAACAGAGATGGAAGCTCCGACCTGGGAATCGGGTATCTCTGTTCCAGTAGCGGAAACCACGATTTCCTGTGTGGTGGTTCCGACCCTCAGGCTTAGATTGATCTGGACTGTTCCTCCACCAAGATAGACATCGCTGCTGGTTTCAGAGATGAATTGATGCGCCTGTGCGCGAATATGGTAACGCCCCGAATTCAGGTTGGAAAATTCGAAGGCGCCGATCGGGTCGGTTGTGGTTGTGGCCACGCGTTCATTATTGCGTAATAGTTCGACTTGCGCGTTGGGGATGACCGCGCCTAAAGGGTCGGTAATCGTGCCTTTGATTGTGCCTGATTCTGCGGCAATCGCAAATTCAGGGACAAGAAAGCATAAGGTAATTCCCAAAACGAAAACAGCAGTACGGAAGCTCCTGGATAGCATGATTCTCCTTTTCCTCGAAAGAGAGGTAGTCGTATCGGCAACGGACCGGTCTCCTGACTTTGCGACTTACGCCGGCGCCTTCCCACCCTGAGGGCAGTGGCTCTGCCGGCGATGACAATGTCGCTCACAGTTGCGGGACAGTAGCGGAATCTCACCGCTTTCCCGAACATCCGGTTGCGATTCGGTTCGTACAGCGTTAATGTGCGAGGCAGCGCAAACAAATCATCTGTGCTGCCCCAAAGGATGAAACTGGTTGGCCAAATCCTCCAGCGCATCAAAGGCCGCAGGACTCGGGTGAAGAACCCGGTCGTCGGTATAGAACACGTGATTGGCCCGCACGGCTTCCAGGCTGTTCCACCCGGGCTTCTTTTTCAGATCGTCGATGGTAAGCTGCGATCCGCGCACCAGAAGCAAAAAGTCCGGCTTTCGCACCAGCAGCGCCTCCGCGCTGATCTGCGGCCAATTGTCAGACATATCATCGGTTACCGATTTTGCCCCGGCAATCTCAATCAATTCAGTAATAAATGCATGTTTGCCCACGGTCATGACCGGGTCAGGCCATAACACAAAAAATACCTGGGGAGCAGGAGCGCCTTTTACGTGGTCTCGCACCGCTTGTTCCCGGCCGTGCAGGCGGCTGACCAGGCCGGCGGCTTCTTTTGGGCGGTTCAACGCAGTTCCCAAATCGGTAATCGAAGCATAGATACCCGCAAGGTCGTGAGGGTGGACTACGAACACAGGAATACCTGCTTTTTCAAGCTGCTCTACCGTTTCCAGCCGGTTCATATCTTCAATCGCCAGCACCAGATCAGGGTGAAGGGCGATAATGGTTTCGATCGAGGGATTAAGCGGTTCGCCGACACTGGGCTTCTTTGTCGCCTCGGGAGGATATTTTGTATAGTTGCTGACGCCCACAATATCTGCGCCGGCTCCTATGGCATAGATGGTGTCCGTAATGCTGGGCGCGAGCGAGACAATGCGATGCGGAGAGTTGGCAACGACGACCTTGCGCCCCAGTTCGTCCTGCACGGTCCGCTGCGCGAGGCAACAGCCTGTGAGGACCAGCAGCAACAAAATCGCCGATAGGTGCCTTCTCATAGCTGAAGTGTGGCCTCTCGCGCTGCCCGTGCATGCGCAACAAAACTGGCGGCTAAACCGGGGTTCGATTTGAAGTGAAGATGAATATAACTGGCCAATACGTTGTCCTTAATAAACCCTTCAAACTCCGCTCGGCCGCTCAGCGTGTAGCCGGCGCGGTACGCATGGTTCACATCTCCTAACTCCAACATTTTTGAATAATGGAAGCTGTGGCCGCGAGCTACCGCTCCATGCTTTCCCAGCAAACACTGGCGCTCGAACGTCACTTCTGTATAGCCAAAATGCACCAGCCCACTGGTCATCTCAATCGCAAGAGGCAGCACCCCGGCCATTTTGAAGGTGCGTCCATCGAGAGTGCGAAGTTGGTCAGAGAGGTAAATAAGCCCACCGCATTCCGCGTAAACCGGTTTTCCTGAAGAAACAAACTGGTGAAGATCGCGAATCAGCAGCTGGTTGTCGCTTAACTGCTGCGCAAAAAGCTCCGGGTAGCCCCCGCCGAAATACAAGGCATCCAGGCCGGCGGGAAGGTTGCTGCATTGAAGCGAATTGAATTCAACGATCTCCGCACCTTCGCTCCGCAGCATCTGAAGGTTATCTTCGTAATAAAAACAAAATGCCTGGTCACGCGGTACCCCAATACGAACTTTGGGCGCGGAATCATCGTTGTGGATCCTGCGTGGAACCACTGCTTCCGTAGAGACGTGACTTGCTACGTCTCCGCATGCACAGAGCAAGGCGTCCAAATCAATATGTCGCTCAGCAAGATCAGCAAGAAGAGAAACCTGTTCCGTTGAAAGTGGACGCTCTGCCGCGGTTACCAACCCTAGATGTCGTTCAGGAATATGCAGCGGAGGCGTGTGAGGCAGGGAACCCAGCACGGGACTCTTACAAGAAGCGGCGATTGCCTGCTGCAGGAAGTGCAAGTGCCCCTCACTGCCAACTCTGTTCAATATCACCCCTACCATCTTCAGATCAGCGTCAAAGTTCTCGAAGCCTTGAATGACGGCGGCAATGCTGCGGGCTGCCATCGAAGCATCGAGCACCAGCACAACAGGCAAATACAGTTGTTTGGCAATTTCAGCGCTGCTGCCTTGCTCGCCCGTGCCGGTTACTCCATCGAATAATCCCATCATGGCTTCGGTCACGGCGACATCGGCTCCCTGACTGGCACCATGGAAAATTTCGCGATTGGCATGGGCATCGAGCATCCATGAATCCAAATTGCGCGAGCTGCGGCCGGCAACGTGGGTGTGATGCGCGGTATCGATGAAATCGGGTCCACACTTAAAACTCTGCACCACCAGGCTGCGCCTTGTGAGCGCCGCTATCAGGGCCAGCGTCACTGTGGTCTTGCCGCTGCCGGTTGCCGGACTTGCCACCATGAAGGCTTTCATAACCCGGTTTCAACCTTTCCTTTGAGCGCGAGCGGCAGCCCGGCAAACATCAGCAGCACGTTGTCGGCAATTCGCGCCACCTTCTGATTAATTTCACCGAGCAGTTCTCGAAACAAAACCCCTGCGGGAAATGAAGGCACCACGCCGCTGCCCACTTCATTGGAAACAAGCACCACCGAGGGTTGAACCGAGCACAGTGTTTCGCAAAGAAGCTGTACGCGTTTGTGAATCAGGTCTTTATTCTCCCGGTCATAAGACATGATGTTGGCTGCATACAGCGTAAGGCAATCAACCAGCAGCAGCTCGGAACCTTGGCTGTGCTCGCGGATGGCGCTATCCAGTTCGACCGGCACCTCTACCGTCACCCATGACGTAGGGCGTTCCCGGCGATGCCGTTCAATTTTGCGGCGCATCTCTTCATCGGTCGGTTGCGCGGTCGCAAAAAAGGTTACCTTGCCCGCGCCCGCAGCCAGTTGCTGCGCGAAGCGGCTTTTGCCGCTGCGCGCTCCGCCGAGAACGAGAGTTACCGATTTTCGGTTTCCCGTTTGCATGAATTCGCCTTGCGCAAATCTTTGCGCTAAGCGGGAAGAATCAGCTTGCGTGTTTGAGTACGATCAACAGAAAGCTGTCCGGCTCTCCCATCGAAGCCGGAATCGCCCAATGATTGGGAGTCTGGCTGGTCTCCTGACTTGCGCCTCGCTGAACCGAACGGCCTTCCCAGTTCTAAATTCCCAGTGGCAATATGTTCGGTTCTCGGCGTTTACAGTTGCGGGGCAGTGGCGGAGTCTCACCGCACTTCCCATAACCAGACTGTTCGGGTTATATCGTGTAAGCTGCCACCAGTCAAGTTGATTGCGGTCGTGGCGCCGGTATACGGCCAGCATCTGCCCACTCGGTGGATGGTCAATATGTAAGCTGGGAATTTCTCACAACCGTGCCCAACTCTTCGGCGGAGTTTCAAACTTGCGTTCAGGATGAAAAAGCGCGGCCATAATCTCCAGCCCGGTAACAAGCCTTGGACCGGGCCGTGAAAAGTAGGCATTGGCATGCACTGCGAAGACCTTGTTGTTGCGCACTGCCTTCAGATTGTTCCATTCCGAGGGAAACTTGGTTTCGCGGTACTCGCGCATTGCCCGTTCCAGGTCATATCCGCAAGGCATAACCAGCACGATGTCTGGATCGGATGCAATAATCTGCTGCCAACTGAATTCCAGGCTGGGCTCGCCAACGCGGCCCAACGGATCGACGCCACCCGCCATCGCAACCATCTCCGGCACCCAATGGCCGCCATTGAACGGCGGACTCAGCCACTCCAGCGAAAGCACGCGCGGACGCTGGCCATAAGAATATTGTTTCACCTGCTCAACCCGCTTCCGCAAGCCAGCAACGAGTAATGTCGCTTCCTGTTGCCTGCCCGTAGCCTGGCCAACCGCTTCAATATCCCGCCATACATCTTCCAGCGTGTGCGGAGTCAGCGACAAAATTTTCGGTGTAGAGGGCAACTCGTGCAACGCTTTAGCGACATGCGATGCTCCCACCGCGCAGACGTCGCAAAGCTCTTGCGTGACAATCAAGTCAGGCCTGATTTGCCGGAGCAACTCGGTGTGTACCCGGTAAAGGCTCTCGCCATGGGAAGAGAATTCATGCACTGTGCGATCCACTTCGGCGGGTGACAGCGAATGCTCAAGCACTGTGTCGAGGACAACGGGCTTCCGGCGCGCCTCGGGTGGATAATCGCACTCGAAGGTGACGCCGGCAACCGAATCTTCAAGTCCTAAAGCGTAAAGTATTTCAGTAGCTGCTGGTATAAACGAGCAAATTTGCATGGCTGATTTTTCTGCAACCGTGATATGCGGCACGCGGTAGTATAGCTCAATGCTGCTGTAGCGGCGTAGCCCTGATGCCAAAGCCCGTTTTCGACGAACATTTCCGGAGCCAGTTTGAGGAATTGCTCAAGTGGAGGCGTGATGTCCGCAGCTTTCGCCGCGATCCCGTCGATCCTCAGCTTGTCGAGCATCTCATTGGCCTGGCCTCGCTGGCTCCCTCGGTGGGTTATAGTCAGCCCTGGCGCTTTGTCCTGGTCGAATCCCCGGAACGGCGCGAATCCATAAGGATCAATTTCGAGCAGTGCAACCAGCAGGCGCTCAACGCCTATTCAGGAGAGAAAGCGCAACTGTATGCCAAATTGAAGTTAGCCGGCTTGCGCGATGCTCCGGTTCACGTGGCGGTTTTCCTGGACCAGCAAACGGAGTGTGGCAGCGGCCTGGGCAGAATGACCATGCCTGAGACCCTCGAATACTCCGCGGTCCTGGCGGTGTACACCCTGTGGCTGGCCGCCCGTGGTTACGGATTAGGTTTGGGTTGGGTCTCGATTCTCGATGCCACGAACGTAAATTGCAGTTTGAGTGTCCCTGAGGAATGGAAGCTGATTGCCTACCTGTGCGTCGGATATCCGGAAGAAGACCATGCCAACCCGGAACTGCTCCGCAGCGGTTGGGAAAGCCGTCTGCAGGCAGCGGACATTCTCGTGAAACGCTGAGCGTGACCAACAACTCGCGCTTCAATAGGATTATTCCCCCATTCAATTTGCATTTTCCCAAAACAGGAAATACAGGACCGTAAATGGGAAGTTTTACACTCCTATTCTCTATGACGTAACTTGGCGTTCATGAACTTCGTTTCTCTTGTTACAGTGAAGACTCGACTTTGTAACAATAAAGAAAGCATGCGCGTGACGCCAGGTAACAAAACGGAACGGCAGATACTGGTTCTTTATGCAAGCCGCGATCCTGTACTGCTTCTCGTGCGCAAGCTGCTTCTGGAATATGCGCACTACATGGTCACGACGGCGTCCACTTACCGGGCCTTTGTGAAAGAATTTCTCAACGGCGACTTTGACATCGTGGTTCTCTGCAGCACCATTAAGAATATTGAACGCAAAAAAATGGCCTCCATTGTGGACCACCACAGCCCGTCAACCCCCGTCATTGTGATTTCCGAAGGCCCTTTTTCTCACTATGATTTTGGCACCGTGACCGTGGATCCCCGGCCAGAGGCTTTCCTGAACAGCCTCGCCGATGTGGCAAAGACCTGTCACATCCGCCGCTCTGCATGATGCAATATCGAGCACCTTTGGCTTTTCCCCGAACATTCATGGCAAAAGCTAATGGTCAAAGGTTAAGGGGCAAAATAGCTTCTTTCGGTTGACATTGCCGGCCAATTTCCAGATAATAAGCGGGTAATTTACTTATGCGCACTTGGCGATTTAGCTACGCTTTTACCTACCGCTACTACTATGCGAGTAGCGGATGTGGGGCGCGGCCTGTGTGCGTGAAATAAAGACGCAATACTAAAATAAAAGCCGAGTTTAAATCCCACAACCGCGACCAGGAGTCGCGGTTTTTGTTTGAGAGCATGGTCAGAGGCCAGGGATTGCGTCGGTGGCGTCAGAAAATTCAGGTTTTAAAATCTATCTCGATTCGAGATCAAGGAGCGCAAGATTCAATGATTATTAACATGAGAGAGAGAGCAACCGAGGAGCAGATTCAGCACATTATCGATCGGGTGAAAGAGGCTGGATTTCAGGCCCACGTCACTCGTGGAGCGGAGCGCTGCATCGTTGCCGCTGTGGGCAGCGGTGGCCGAAGGCATGAACTGGAAGCGCTGGCGGCGGCTGCCGGCGTGGAAGAAGTGGTTCCCATCGCACAACCGTTCAAGCTTGTGAGCCGCCAGGTAAAGCCGCAAGGTTCGGTGGTCGATGTAGGCGGCGTGCGCATCGGCGATGGCAGCTTCGTTGTCATTGCCGGTCCATGCTCGGTAGAGTCTGAGGAGCAGATATTTTCCACCGCGAAGGCGGTGAAGGCTGCAGGCGCGCGAATGCTGCGTGGCGGAGCCTATAAGCCACGCACATCGCCGTATGAATTTCAGGGGCTGGGAGTGGAGGCATTAAAGCTGCTGCGCCAGGTTCGCGAGAAATTCGATCTTCCGGTGGTCACCGAGGTGATGGGGACTGAAGACGTTGAAGTCATCTGCGAGCACGCCGATATGCTGCAGGTGGGTGCGCGTAATATGCAGAACTTCAATCTTCTTCGCCGTCTCGCCAAAGTCGATAAACCGGTGCTGCTGAAGCGCGGCCCCTCGGCCAGCGTCAAAGAATGGTTGTTGGCCGCCGAATATCTGCTCGCGGGCGGCAATCACAATGTTGTGTTGTGCGAGCGCGGCATCAAAACGTTTGAGACCGAGACCCGCAACACGCTCGACCTGGCATCGGTCGCGCTGGCTCGCGAACTGTCACATCTGCCGGTCGTCGCCGATCCTTCGCACGGGACTGGGAGGCGCAGCCTGATTCCTCCCATGTCGCGCGCCGCAGCCGCGCTGGGAGCCGATGGACTCATCGTCGAAGTGCATCCTTGCCCGGAGCGCGCCCTTTCCGATGGTCCCCAGTCGCTCGATTTCGCCGCCTTCGAAAGCCTCATGCGGGGATTGCAAGGCCCATTGCGCCCAGCATCCGAGGAGACACAGGCACGGCATCGGGTTGCGGTGACGAATTAGAAGCCCGGAACCCGGAACTATGTAATGTCTCGGCGCTCCTCAGAATCTCTGCGCGAGACGATCGCTTGCAGAGACGTAGCTCGCTACGTTTCTGCCGGCGCTTCCGATTCGTGCGGACTCGAAACCTGAAACTCGAAACTAATTCTTGGGGCGCACATAATAAATCACCCCACTATAGTCATCGGTCAGCAGGAACGAATCTGTCCCTATACGCAGAATGTCGCAGGGCCGGCCATAGACAATTCCGTTCTGCAGGAACCCGGCGATGAAGTCCTGCGGCTTGGAGTGTTGTGTCACGCGTACGACTCGATAGCCTCGCTGCAAACGCCGCTTTGATGAGCCATGCAGGGCCACAAGAAACGAATTCTGCAAGGCTGGCTCTGCGGCGCTGGAATCGAAGTATTCCAGGCCCAGGGGCGAGCCATGGGCGGCAAAAGTATCGTAAGGCGCGGGCACCTGGCTGCAATCAACCTTCTTCGTGGAAGCAGCAAACTTAGGATCGGGAAATATCTCGCCATCCTTGAAATAGCAGTAGGGCCAGCCGTAATTCAATCGCGCATTGCTTTGCAGCAACTGGCGATTGAAGGCGAACATGGTCTCGTCTGGGGCATCATCACCCAGGTGATCGGCGCCCATGTTGGTGGCATAAAGCGTGCCGTCAATAAATCTCAGGCCGACCGCATTGCGCAGCCCCGCAGCCAGAATGCGCGCATGTTTGCCGTCAGGATCCATGACAGAAATACTCGCACGGATTTCTTCCATTTCTTCGCAAGCATTACAACTGCTGCCCACAGAGATATATAAATGACGCGGGTTCTCGTTATCGCTGAAGGCAATGGTGCGCGTCAGATGCCAACCCCCATATTTGTAGCTCAGCCCGTAATCGGGATAAGTGGCCAGGATTTCCGGCTTGGATGAAGGTGAAGTTTCGCCTGAATGAAATTTATATCGCTCCAGTTTGTCAGTGAGTGCAAGGTAGAGCCAGATTTGCCCTGCCGGATCGGTATAAAACGCAACGCTGTTGGGGTTACGCAGATGTTCCAGGTAGGGAACTACATGGGCAATTCTGCCGGTCTTGGGGTCGAAGCCATCCAGGATGTACACCGTCCCCAGTGAATTGTCAGAAAGGTCGTGCATATCGGTCACAAAGATTCGCCCGTCGGGCGACTTGGTCATAAAACGCACCCGCTTCAACCCTTCAGCGGCGACCGAGATGTCGAATCCTTCGGGAAGATTCAGGGGAAACGTTTTGCCGCTCTGCAGCTTGATCGTGTGCGGCTGCAGTTTCGGTCCGGCTTTTCCTTGTGCCTGGGCAGTGACTAGATTAACCAGGGAAAAAATCAAAATTAGCAGGGAGTGACAAGTAGTGGATCCAAATTTCCTGGCCATTAAGCTCCATTGCTCTGTTGGAATTAAGAGTCTTATTTTAATGCAGAGCGGAATGAGCGGAAAGCAAGTACGAGACTAACATCTCTGCGTTCCTCCGCGTCCTCTGCGATTAGTTCTTTTCTCGGCACTTGACTAGGCAACACGTTCCAGCGATTTGCGGTCCCACTTGCCCAGGTTTGCGCCGGCATCGTATGTACTCTGCAGGAAATCAATCAATGTCTTCCGCGGAGAGCTGCTCTTCCGCACCTCGTCATACATCAACAGAAACTCCTTAAAGCCAGGGTGATAGAAGGTCTCAGCCGGACGTACACTCGACTTGGAAAATCCTTCAGGCTCGGGAGCTGCGTAAGCATAAAACGCGGCATCGGTAACATCGCCGCTTCCCGGCCAGAACCCCGCGCTGATCACCTCGTGAGAATAAGCCTCTCGTGTCATTCGGTCGGCCCCGGGTCTCTCTGGCGCGCGCCGCCCGGAGAAACGTGACACCGCCAGGTCGAAGCTTCCCCAGAAAAAATGGACCGGGCTGCTTTTGCCGATGAATCCTGCCCGAAACTCCTTAAAAACCTCATCCACCGAAACCAGGACGCGCCAAAAGGCATTGGTGTATGCCGGATCATAAGAAGCATGCTGCTGGTCTTGATCAAAAGGAATCGGATCGGAGATTTCAACCGGCATGCGCCAGATTTTCACATCAAAGCCGAGCCCCCTGAGCGTGCTCATAAATTCCTGATAGAAGTCGGCGACCGAACGAGGATACAACCCTATGCTCTTCATCTTTCCCGTATTGGTCTTGATGGTAAGATGATGGTCAATAAAATCAAACTCGACCTCAAAAATGCGGTCTCCGTATGGAATCGGAGAAGTGTTCAGGCCGCGGGCGCTGACGTACAGGGGCACCTCCCACCAATGGTTAGCATGTGGGCTCAATGCCAGTCTTATCTTGCCGACGATTTGCGTCCACATGTGTAGAGTATGGTAGGTATCTGCCCATTGTTGCAGCGGAAGCGCGGGCCAGGGAGTAGCGTCGATTGCTTGTTTTGTTTCCATGGAAAAGCGGCCTTTCTCAAGCAAATTGGATGCGGTGATCTAAACTCAGGAACAGAAGCTTCGCATGGTCCTTCCAATTTTAGATTGAAATTGTCTTAATCTCGGCATGTCACAAAAATTCCGGTAAGATGTCTAGTCCATGCCTTCACAGATCATTCGCGCGGCGCGCGCGCTCACTCCCACGGAAGAGATCGTTGATGCAGCGGTAGTAATAGAAGATGGCGTTATCGTGGCTGTGGGGCGCAGGGAAGAAATCGTTGCCCCCAAAGGCGCAAAAGACCACGATGCCCGCATCCACACACTTGTTCCCGGCTTTGTGGATGTCCACATTCACGGCGCCGGTGCCCACGATGTGATGGAGGCAACGCCTGAGGCGCTCCAGATCGTGGCTGCAACCGTTGCTCGCCATGGCACGACCTCGCTGGTGGCCACAACTGTAACCGCTCCTACAGATGAAATCTGCCACAGCCTGGAGGGAATTGCGCGTTACATACAAAGCCCTGCCAACCAGGGGTCCCCCTCAACGCCGCTAGCACAAATGACTGGCATTCACCTGGAAGGACCGTTTCTTAGTCCCCAGCGGCGGGGAGTGCATCCTCCAGAGTCATTGGCGCTGCCTACCGTGGCGACCCTTAGTCGCTTCCTGCAGGCAGCCAACGGATGCACCCGCATTCTGACAATTGCTCCGGAGCTAAAAGGAGCCATGGATGTCATCGATAGTGCCCGCGCTGCCGGTGTTATCGTCGCCATGGGACATACCGACGCCACGTATGAACAGGCGCACGTCGGAATCGAGCACGGGGTACGCCATGCTGTCCATGTCTTCAATGCCATGCGGCCGTTCTCTCACCGTGAGACCGGCGTGCTGGGCGCTGTGCTTACCGATCCGCAGGTCACAGCCGAAGTTATTGCTGATGGTATCCATGTGGACGATCCTGCCATCCGCCTGCTGCTGGCCGCCAAGGGGGCGCAGCGCGTCATTCTAGTCAGTGACGGTAACGCTGCTACCGGCATGCCGGATGGGGTCTATCGCCTGGGGCCATTTGAGTTCACCGTGAGCGGCGGGGTCTGCCGCAACGCCGAAGGCCGCCTTGCCGGCAGTACCCTAACCCTGGATCGCGCTGTAAAGCACCTGGTTTCGCTCGGACTGCCTTTACCAGAAGCAGTGCAGATGGCCACCTTAAACCCAGCCAGCCGGCTGGGAATCGCGGGAAAGAAGGGTGTAATCGCTCCCGGAGCCGATGCCGACCTGGTCTTGCTCTCAGACAAGCTGGAAATTGCCGGCGTGATGACGCGCGGGGTAGGCTTCTTCTAAGGCACTATCGCAATCTGCAATAGCAGGAATGTCAGGTCGTCACCGACGCAAGTGCCCGGTAGGCAGCTCCCCATAGAGGGGCATCCTCATTTAGCACAATGAAGATAGGAACGCGGGCCAGGATAGGCGCGAAGCTCCCTTTGTCGCAAAAAGCCCGCAAGAAAGTGCCGTCCTGCATCTTGGGCAGGATTTTGACGGCGATCCCGCCGGCCACATAAACCCCGGCAAATGCCAATACCCGGAGCGCCAGATTGCCCGCCTCAGAGCCATAGGCTGAAACCCAAAGATCCAATGTTTGCGTGCAGATAGAGCACGAGCCGGCGACGGCGTTCTGGGTGATCTCGCGGGCAGCATCGCTGGGTGAGAGGTCAAAGGAAGAGTGGCGCACCGAGGCATCGAGAAACTCGTGAATGGCAGCGAATCCGCGCCCGGAAAGCACCTCTTCGGCGCAGACGTGGGGCATGCGTTTCTTCAGGAATCGCAAGAGCTCGATTTCACGTTCGGTGTGCGGCGTGAAATCGGCCATACCGCCTTCGGCGGGCGCTGCATGGTACTGGCGGCCATTCCAGAAGAGGATGGCCTCGCCTAATCCCGTTCCAGCAGCAAGCAGGGCCTTGGCTGCATGGGGCTGGGCAACGCCCTGATTAAGCACCAGCAGGTCTTTTGGCGGCAGATGATCGAGGCTGTGAGCGGTGGCCTCCAGATCGTTCAGCATGGCAACGCTTTTCAGCCCCATTTCTCTGGCGATCTCCTGTCCCACGATGATCCAGGGCAGATTGGCGCTGTGAAAACGGTCGTTTACAACCGCTCCGGCGCAGCCGAAGCCGGCGGCGGTCACGCTCTTGCCGGAAAGGGCGGCTCCAGATTCGGTGGCGTGACCAAGGAAGTCTCGGATGACTGCCTGGAAAGAAAGTGAGGCGTAGTCTTTGGTGGCGTAGCGGCGCTGGAAGATAAGATCCAGTGCGGTCCCATTTTCCTGGAACAGCGCCAGGTTGCATTTGGTTCCGCCTACGTCGCCGGCGAGGATTATTTTAGGGTTTTCTATAATTGCCATGTTAATGCGCGACCATAGTAAATGAAGAGTGCAGCCGGATGGAAGCTTATACCAAGCCATTAAAACCTTTAAAGAAGGCGCAGCCATCACCGATTCTGGTATTGTTTCTCTGCATGCAAAAACTCACAAAAGCATTATTTTTTCTCCTGCTGTCTATTTCAGTGCGCGCGGCAGATAAGCCGCAAAAAGCGGAGGCGGTTCAGCCCCGCCCGGTGCAGCTCAACAAAGATGGACGCAAGTGGGTAGAGAAGACGCTGAAGAAGCTTTCGCTGGAAGAGAAAGTCGGGCAGATGATCAATGTCCGCTACTTTACCGACTTCCAGAACTTTGACAGCGACAACTATAAACAGATACGCGACCAGCTCCAGAAATATCACATCGGGTCCATGGTGCTGACCGTGCATGTGGATGGGCCCATTCTTCTGAAGAACCCGCCGCTGGAAGTTGCAGCCGTGGCCAACCAGTTGCAGCGTGACTCCACATTGCCTTTGCTGATGGCGGCAGATTTTGAGCGCGGGCTGGATTCGCGGGTGAAGTCGGTTCCGGCTTTTCCTGATGCCATGGCGTTTGGCGCGATTGGCAATACCGATTACGCGGAAAAATTTGGAGCGATTACCGCGGAAGAGTCGCGCGCGATTGGGATCCAGTGGAACCTGTTTCCCATAGCGGACGTCAACATCAATCCGGCCAATCCCATCATTAATACGCGCTCATTCGGGGAAAATCCGGATGAAGTGGGCGCGCTGGTAGCGGCGTTCATCAAAGGATCGCACCAGTACGGCATGCTGGCCACCGCCAAGCATTTTCCCGGACACGGCGACACCGGCACAGATTCTCATCTGGGAGTGGCAAAAGTAGAAGGAGATTTGGCGCGCCTGCAGAAAGTTGAGCTGCCGCCATTCAAAAAAGCAATCAGCGCCGATGTTGATTCCATCATGGTGGCGCATGTTTCCGCTCCTGCGCTCGATCCCGATCCCAACACGGTCGCGACCATTTCACACCGGGTCATAACCGACCTCCTGAAGGTGCAGCTTGGATTTCAGGGCGTGATTGTGACCGACGCGATGGATATGCGCGGGCTTACCAGCCTTTATCCGCCTGGAGATGGAAATCCAATGGCGAAAGCGGCGGTTGACGCCGTGAAAGCCGGAAACGATGTGATCCTGTGGCCGACCGATCTGGATGGGGCGTTTAACGGCATCGTCAATGCGGTTAAGCGCGGCGAGATTTCAGAGGCGCAGATTGATGCTTCGGTGAAAAAAATTCTGGAGATGAAAGCTTCCGTCGGCTTAGATAAGAACCGTTTCGTGGATTTACAGCAGGTGTCTTATCTGGTCAGCAAGCCGGAAGACTTGCAGTTCGCGCAGCAGGTGGCGGACGAAGCGGTGACCCTGGTGCGCAACAATAGCCAGGTGCTTCCCATACAGAAATTGCAGGTTCCTCCAACGGAAGCGGAGATCTTTCAGGCAAACGTGAAGCCGGGCAACAAAGTCGTGGCCATCGTTGTTACCGATACCGTTCGCGGCGACTGGGGGCAGGCATTCGAAGCAGCTTTCAAGCAGCGGCGGGCCGACGCGACCTTTTTCCACGTTGATAATTCCGTGGCGGGTGTTTTGATGCCCGAGGTTTTACAAGCTGTAAAAGACGCGGAAAAAGTAGTAGTGGCAGCCTACGTTGTGCCTACGCCTGCCAAGCAAGTGATGGTAGATGGAAAGCTGGAGAATACTGTCAGCCTCGAGCAGGCAAGCGGAGAGTTGCTGCGGCAGGTGCTGGAGATGGCCGCGCCGAAGACCGCCGTGATCGCCCTGGGGAATCCGTATGTGGCGCAGAATTTCCCAGAGGTGCAGACGTATATCTGTACTTACTCGAATGCCACCAGCTCCGAGCTGAGCGCGGTGAAGGGATTATTCGGCGAGTTGCAGTCTCATGGCAAACTGCCGGTCACGTTGCCGGGGATTGCGGAGCGAGGGTTTTCGCTGCCATGGCCGGCGCAGGGAAGCGGTGTGGGTTCGGGCCAACATCCATGAGCAAAAACGGCAGCAATCAACGCTAGCCGAAATTAAAGTAATTAGTTTAGGATATTTATCTTATGCGAATTGGAATTCTCACTGGCGGTGGTGATTGCCCCGGACTCAACGCTGTAATCCGAGCCGTGGTACGAAAAGGCATTCTTCATTACAACGATGAGTTCGTCGGATTCATCGAAGGCTGGCGCGGCGTCCTGGAGAACAAGACGACGAAGCTCGATTTGAACGCCGTCTCCGACATTCTGCTGCGCGGCGGAACCATTTTGCGGACATCGCGCACTAACCCGGCCAAGCGCGAGGGCGGCCTTGCGCAATGCATTGAGACCTTCAACAAAAACAAACTTGATGCGCTCATTACCCTGGGCGGCGACGATACCCAGTCTGTTTCCAAGAAGCTCTTTGAGCAGGGCATCAAGGTCGTGGGCGTGCCCAAGACGATTGACAACGACCTGAGCGGCACCGATCTGTGTTTCGGTTTCGATACCGCGGTCAGCATTGCCACCGAAGCTATCGATCGCGTGCACACCACCGCCGAAGCCCACAACCGCGTCATTGTGGTCGAGGTGATGGGCCGCGATTCCGGCTGGATCGCCTTCTATAGCGGCGTGGCCAGCGGCGCAGATATCATCCTGGTGCCGGAGAAGCCCTTCGACCTGGCAGAAGTTGCTCAAACCCTGAAACAGCGCAGAGAAGAAGGCCACCTGTTCGCCGTGGTCGTGGTTGCCGAGGGCGCCAAAGTTGCCGACGGGGCCGTTGACCTGGGCGCGGCAAAAGACGAGTTCGGACACGTGCGATTGGGCGGCATTGGCAACCTGCTGGCGCAGGAGATCGAAAAGCGTACGGGCCTCGAGACACGGGCGGCCGTGCTGGGCCACATCCAGCGCGGAGGCACTCCGACGGCGTTTGACCGCGTGCTGGCCACCCGCTACGGCGTAGGCGCTATAGATATGGTCCACCGCGGCGAATTCGGCCGCCTGGCCGCCCTGCGCGGGCAGGAGATCGTCTCGGTTCCCCTCCAGGAAGCCCTGCAGGAAAACCGGAAGGTTCCAGCGGATCTGCTCGCCGTGGCTGACAGCCTGCAGGAGAAGCACGGCAAAGCAGTACTCAGCACCCGGTAGTCAGTGCTCGGTTGAGGAACACCGATCGCCGCCGGGGGGGGTATTACTCGAGTAATGAAATGCCTTGCCTTTCGAAAATGGATCTGTTTGGAAGGGGGGGTGGGGGTTACTAAGTAACCTCTGAGGAGTGAACAGAACTATCCTTGTGCCGCCCTGAAGCCGGGGAGGGGTTGCTGCGAGTTTTCAAAGACCAGCGGGCAAGCGCCCAAATCAATCATGCCAGCAATTTCATAGAAGGCAAGGATTTGATATCAGAGTTCAATTTTTGCCTGCTGCAGCGCACAATCTGTTCCCATTTGCGCTGTCGCGCGAATGGGGCAGCCGGCCCGAATCGAACGCACGGGCTCCCTTGGCAGGCTTGCGCGGCCCTGGTGGCCCAAATCCTGCGACAGAAAATCCTGTGTGCCGGTAAACTGCGAAGTTGTAAATGATGACTGCGATGAATCGTTGGAATTCATAGCCCGAAGTCAGCTTTTCCTGTTTGCGTCACCCATGATGACAATTCGTGGATGAAAATACCAGTTGTAGGCAGGGGGCTTTGTGTGACCGCGGGCGGATGGGCACAAGCAAGAAGTAGAGGGCCGTTGAAGGAGGAAGCTGCCGGTTAGTGCAGAGTACTTCTCCCAGTTGGTTAGAAAATGGCATGGTTTCGCGAGCGACCATCACTGTATGGAATTCGTCGTTTCAGTAACCTAACACATTTCTTGCTTTAATCTCCTCGTAGCAGTCTCCACAGACGAGCCTAATCTTTACCAACGCAATACTCTTATCGTTCCACTCACCGTCACTGCCCCCATGGAGCACTCGAATCTGCTCGCACCTATGACACCAAGCATCTGGGTAGGGGTTTCCCGGATCATCGCCATGGAAAAATCCCTGGCGTGCTCCGTACAACAAGTGATCGCAGACGAACGCTTCACGTTTGGCGCCATGTCTGTCGCAGTGAACGGTTGTGTACTGTTCAGCAGTCGATTTTTCCAACTCCATACTTTTAACCCTGATTGAATTATATTCTCATCTCCAACCCTTCCGTCTATTGCGGATCTGCTTTCTTCATGCGAGGAAGCTCCCATTGCGTGCCTTGTGGCTGAGTATCTGACTTAGCATTGTTACAAGATGCACATGCATGGACGGCGTTGACTGCAGAACTGTCTTGGGTTACCGAATACGGATCATAGTGATCAGTTTGACCTTGGTTCGGCGGCGTCGGAACACCAGCTTGAGATTTCTGGGCTGGGACAGTCTGTACACCGCAGTACTCACATCTGCCTCCTGCATTGTCACGCGTGTCGCTTTTTACATCTTTAGGGAAGAGTCGAGATTCCGCTGGGCTCGTGTTAACAACTCCTTGCTGTGATGTGGAGGCTGGTGTGCCGGTTTGAACCTGGGTACCCGTTGAACCAGGAGTACCAGTTTGCACGTGCGTGCCCGTCGAAGGAGGTGTACTCGTTTGTACCTGTGTTCCTGTTGAAGATGGAGTGCTAGTTGGCAAGCTTGTTGAGGGATGGAAATGGCTTGATATGTCATTGATCGCTTGATTGATTCCTCTACCAGCCTGCTGGTACGCGCGTATTGCAGGTGGAGATGTAATAGCTTCATAACCCACAAATGCGATTGTTAGCTCTATGATGCACAGATCTTCAAAACAATGCCCATCTGGATCGCCGAATGTAGTCGGATTATTCTTGACGTAACTATAAAGATTTAGACTCTGCGGATTCCCAAAGTTCGCATAAGGTACGGTCGTCGGCTTGGCCGCCCAATCTGGTGTGATGAACCGTCCGATGGGGTTGCAATAGTAGCGTGCTCCGAAGTAATCGCATCCCGTCTCGGAATCGCGTTCTTTGCCGGTGAACTTGTAGTGATTGGGGCCTGGTCCTGTGACTACAAGCTCGCCGCCAAAGGGGTAGAAGTCCGATTCTTCTTCGATGGCGCTGCCGGTGGCGTTTGTGACCACATCGGCAGAGCCGAGGTGGTCGGCGAAGTAGTAGTGGACGCCGGACGAATCCATGCGCGCTGTGCGCTTGCCACCGAAGAAAACATATTCATTCTTCAGATTGCCGCTGAGGTCGGTCTCGTCCAGAACCTCATCCGACGGCCCATACCAGTACAACGTGCCGTCCGACTTCTGCACCCGCCGCCCCTCGGCGTCGTAGTCGAAGGCCAGATTGCTGTACACCCGCAGCCGATTCTCGGCGTCATACGTATTCGTGTTGCCGAGCGCTGTCAGCCCGAGAAAATTGCCGGCCACATCGTAGTTCATTCCGGTAAGCTGATTCTTGACAGTGGCCGTGATCCCCGTCATCGCGAGATCACCCTGACCCTTTCCCGACATGGTTGTTTTCTGATACAGGTTGCCCCATGCATCATAGGTATAGGTCGTGCCCCACAGAGGCGAATTCGGTGTCAAAGCCTGGGTAAGTCGGTTCAGTGCGTCGTACTGGAAGGCCTGTGAGCGAGTGCTGTTTTTACCGTTCACCACTCCGCATACATTGCCGTTGTTCGCTCCATTGCTGTTGCAGGAGACAAAGTTGTAGCCCAGGTCCAGGACATTGCCTGTTGTAGTGGAATCTGTGCACGAACTGGGCACAACCCCTGTGCTGGTTGCTGTCATGCGGCATGGTTGTATGCGAGCGCTATAAAGATCGGTATTCGTGATGCCGGCAAAAGAAGAGGTCGCGCCGTTGGCAAGGCTGCTGAGGGCGCCAAAGGGAGTGTAGTGGGCGTTGGCGGCGAAGCTGATGCCGTTGTTGTCCACCGCCGAGGTCGGACGCTGGGCGGCGTTGTAGGTATAGGTCACCTTGCGTGTGCTGGGGTAGGTTATGGATTGCACCGAACCGTCGGGATTGTAGACATACATGAATCCTTCGGTAACCGAAGGCGTAACGCGTTGGTTGACTTGCCCCTGCCAAGCGATCCGTCCCATCGCGTCATAACTGGTTATGCTGGATACCAAGCCGCTTACGTTGGGCAGGGTTGAATACTCAGCCACCAGTCGGCCCACCGGATTCTGCGGACTTGCTCCTCCCAGTTGGCTCAAGTCGTAGATGTAGCCGGCATCTGGAGTACCGCTAGCGCAGTTTGGATTCGCCGAATAAAACTTGGCCGTCATCCGATTGAGAGCGTCATAGCAATAACTGATGGTCTGTGTAGCCGAGGAAGGAGGCTGTGCATTGGGTGCGGGGGAGGTTTTCGAAATCAGGTTACCATTAAAATCGTAGGTGTAGTTAATCGTCCCTGTTTCCGGATTCGTTGCCGTCAAGAGCCGCGACAGAGAATCATAGCTGAAGCGCCGCACCCGCCAAGGTGAAGTTGCGTCTGAACTTGGTGGGCTGCCGCAGCCGGCGCCGCTCACATTCCCGTGCTGCTCCACGCAGAGTAGATTGTCCAATCCATCGTAGAAATACCTTGTGACCATTGGCACCGAGAGGCTGCCGGCTTCCTGCCCTCCGCTCAGGCCTGATGGGCACGAGATGCTAAAGGATGGACTGCTGAAATCGCTGGAGTCGTAGGTTGAAGAACACGAGAGAGCGAGACCGTTTCCGCTCATCCCCATCGTCTTGGCAGTCAGAACAAGCGTGCCACCTGAGGCACCGGCGGTAACGAATGCGCTCTGGTCGTTGTTGATGGCCGAAGCCAGACTCGATGCAATACTTGCGGGTGTAGTTCCTGAGCCGGACCAACTCGTATTGTCGCCAATCGTAGAAACGGCAACGCTTGCGGCGCCCGAATCATAAATCGTGGTCGTGCCGCCGTCAGCAAGGGAGCCTGAAGTCCACGAATTTCTGAAGGCACTCTGGTTCGATTGTGGAAATTGTGTTCGAGCGCTTACCTGAAGAGGAGTGCCAATACCACCGGGTGGGGCGGCCGTGCTGGGCCACATCCAGCGCGGAGGCACTCCGACGGCGTTTGACCGCGTGCTGGCCACCCGCTACGGCGTAGGCGCTATAGATATGGTCCACCGCGGCGAATTCGGCCGACTGGCCGCCCTGCGCGGGCAAGAGATCGTCTCCGTTCCCCTCCAGGAAGCCCTGCAGGAAAACCGGAAGGTTCCAGCGGATCTGCTCGCCGTGGCTGACAGCCTGCAGGAGAAGCACGGTAGTCAGTACTCAGTTGAGGAACACAGATCGCCCCCCGAGGGGGTATTACTCGAGTAATGAAATGCCGTGCCTTTCGAAAATGGATCTGTACGGAGGGGGGTGGGGGTTACTAAGTAACCTCTGAGGAGTGAACAGAACTATCCCTGGGCCTCCCTGAAGCCAGGGAGGGGTTGCTGCGAGTTTTCAAAGACCAGCGGGCAAAGCGCCCAAATCAATCATGCCAGCAATTTCATAGAAGGCAAGGATTTGATATCAGAGTTCAATTTTTCCCTGCTGCAAGAAGAAACCCTGCTCAAGGTGGTAGAAAAGAGCCTTGCGGAGATTTTTTTTATCGTTCGCCAGCGACTTTAGGCTCCAGGCGTCGCAGAAATTTGCATCTTCACTCATATTTGATAAAAACCCCAGCCTAGCAAAGGAAGCTAGGCTGGGGCGCCCTCGAGAGTAATTATGGATCAGAAAATTAGCTCGGGTCACCCGTCCGCCAGGAACTCGAGAAGGAAGCCAAACTTCCCCACCCTCCGCGAAAAGCGCGCGGAAGGGTGGGCCGCCCGGCGGAGATGAGTTAACTAATCTCCCACAAACCTCAAATAGGTATGCGGTTCGGATTGACACTTTAGAGCCAATCGTCTAACTGCTTGCCATTTGTCATGTTGTGCGTTTTGCTTTGAGGTCTCTTCCAAGCGCGTCCATTCTTCAAGGAAGACAGTCATCTGTAGACGGTTGAAAACCGTGTCCCCGTAAGGATCTACAAATCGAAGCAGCGCAAAAGATTTGCTTTGTTCTTCGGGAATAAAACCCCAAATAGTCACACTCTTTTCAATAGCTTCACAATTTTCAGCTTCTAGTTGAACATTCCAAGGCATTTTATTTCTCCCTTACCTTGGTAACCCCGGATGGGCAGTTACAAGATTGTTTCCTTGCAGGGTCTTTGAAAAACAGGCCGAAGCCTTATTCAAATTATTCATACCCGCAGTAGGGGGCCCGGGCGAGACTGCGTACGACCATTTTCAATTTGAAGGCCAATCTTGGCTGACGAAGGATAGTTTTGTCAAGTGCGAGGCGAGGTTGGAAAAACGTCGGTGCGGAGCGTTGGAGAGTCCCAGGATCGCTTAATGCTAATGCATGCACAGAGACGAAAAAATGCGGAACCGTTACCCGTTAAGGTAACGATTCCGCAAGGTTGGTCTGAGGGCAGTGCTCGCCGGTCAGTAATGGAATTTAAACCCAACCTGAATCTGGCGGCCGGGGTTGGAGGAAGTGATGGTTCCGAAGGTTGGGCCCTGGGAGAAGTTCGGCCTGCCCAGGATCGGAGTGTTGGTGACGTTGATGAATTGCGCCAGGAACTCGACGTTCATTCTCTCGGTGATCGAGAAACGTTTTGCAACGTTGAGGTCGGCGGTTGTGAGGCTAGGTCCGCGGAAGGAACCAATGCCGCAAGTGCCGAAATGGTGAGCCGCCGGTGGCGACGCAATGGAGGTAACTGAGGCGACGTTCCAGAACTGCTCGCCAAACTGTCCACCTCCGACGGGAACGATGGCGCCGCTACCCGATTGGGAGACACCGGAGACGCAATCGGCACGGGGAGAGACAGAGTTGGTACCGGAATTGTCAGAGCCCAATGGAGTAATAGCAAAGCCGGTGTGGAGCGTGAAGTCGGACGCGATCGTCCAACCGCCAATGATGGCGTTGACCACGTCGCTTGCGCCGCCGCCAAACAGCTTGCCTTTGCCAAAGGGCAGTTCGTAGACCATGTAACCGTTGAACAAGCTAGCTGCATCAGAGATGCAGCGGCCATAATCAGCCCTCGGATTATAAGCGTTCTGATAAAAGAAGTTGAAGCCGGTCTGGCTTGTGGTACCGGGAAGCGCCTCTTCGTCGCCGAAGGGACCGAAGTAGCCCAGACTGTTGGAAAGACACTTGGACCAGGTGTAGTTCGCTTTGAAATCCAGACCATGGAACAGGCGCTCTTCAAAGGTAGTTTGCAGAGCGTTGTAGCGCTGAATGGCGCTGGAGTCGTTAAAGCGAATGGTGGGTGAGTTAGCGGCGCCGCCGCAGCAGTTGATCAGAGGTTGGGCAAACGGACCGGGGGAGACTGTGCCATTGGCATTCAGCAAGTTCTGGTTGAAGATGAAGATGTTGGACATGTGGTCAATCTTGTTGCCCACGTATCCAACCTGGATGGAGGTATGGCTGCCGAACTGGTGCTGGATGCTGAAGTTCCACTGCTGATCAACCGCAGGACGAAGGTTGGGGTTGGTAAGGTGCAGAGTATTGGAACTGAGGCAAGCCGGCGAGAGTGCAAGCAGCGCTGCCACGTTGCATGCCGCAGCAGGGAAGCTCGAGAAACCCTGATCCAGCGTGCTACCGGGCTGTACCAAACCTGCAAAGAGCGCCGTATGGGCTTCAATAAACGGCGGGTTCTGGTAGGGCAGGTTGTTGACACCGTTGGCTTCCTGGAACGTGGAGATGCCGTAGGCGGCGCGGAAGACCGTGTTGGGCAGGAAGTCGGGCGACCATGCGAGTCCAACCCGCGGCTCGAAGTTGGCGATGCCGGTATAGGTATCATACGTGGCGCGGCTGACCCCATTCTGACCGCCAATCTGGGGCTGCCCGCTGAAGATGTTGAAGTTCACCGTGCGATCGTTGACTTCATAGCGAGGCGTGGTGAGTTCGTAGCGAAGGCCAAGGTTCAAGGTGAGAGTCTTGGTTGCGCGCCAGTTATCCTGCCCGAAGAAGCCGAACAGGCTGTTTCGCAGGTAGCGGTTGCCGCCACCGCCATTTCCCTGCTGAACGGTCTGGGGCAGGCCAAGCAGGAAATCAGCGTTCGCGCTGCCACCGCTGGCGCCGGTGTTGCCGGTAAATTGCCCATTGAAGTCAAACTCACCGGCGAGCCCAGCGTTGCCGGGATAGAGATCGTTCTGGATATAACGATAAATCTCAAACCCGCCATGGAGCACGTGGTTGCCATGGGTCAACGTAACTGTATCTTCGAACTGCAGCGTGGTGTCATGGAACGACTGCACCAGGTCGTTATTTCCGATGTTACCGGCTATTGTTCCCGCGCCAGCGAAGGTAAGCAAGGGCAGGAAGGTATCAGTGACGCCGGCAATGCCGAAGACGTTGGGCAGGTTTTGTCCTGTCGTGTTGGCGAAGCCTTCGGTCACAGGGAAGTAAGAGAAGCCGATACGGGCATCGTTCAGCAGATTGGCATTGAAAGTGTGCGTTTCATCAAGAACGAAGTTCTTGAGGGGAAACGTTTTGTCTGAGTTGCCGAGCAACGCAATGCTGTTCGTGTTCAGCGCCTCGACTCCCTGCTGCGACCAGCGACCCATCAGGTGATCTTTTTCGGAAGGTATCCAGTCGATCTTGGCGTCACCCTGATAGGAGTTGGTGGTGAACTGCTGCACGTCGTTCGCGAGCTGGGCGGAAGGATAGAAGGGCGAATTGATGATCGCCTTTGCCGCGGCACTGAACCTGCCAATCGGGATCTGGTTATTGAGGAACGGCGTCCTGCCTGCAGCGGTGGCGCTGGAAGCAGGATCATAAAGCTGAATCGGATTCGGCCCGGCCAAAAGCGCGGAAAAATCGCCGGTACGCTCTGCCAACGGAATTGTCTGTAGTTGAGTGGTGGTGGAAGGCTGAGACCACCGGCTGCCGGCGAAATCTGTAAAGAAGAAAAGCTTGTTCTTGAAGATTGGACCACCGATGGTGGCGCCGAAGTTGTCGTAGTGCATTCCCTGTCTCGGAATACCATTGAGGTTGTTGGACCAGCTATTGGCGTTCCAACCGCCCCTGCGAGCATACTCGTAGAGCTCGCCATGATATTGGTTGGTACCCGATTTAATGGTCACGTTTACCACGCCGCCCAGATAGTTACCGAAGTCGGCAGGCGCGTTCGATGTGAGCAAATTGAATTCCTGAACGGCTTCGGGCGCCGGCACATAGCCGACGTCGTTGTTGTCGGACTGGTTATTGTCCATGCCATCGAGGATGAAGTTGTTTTCCTGCTCACGGGCACCGTTCACGTAAGGACGCCCTGTGCCAAACGTGTTCTGCGCCGCCTGGAAGCCAAAGAGATTCGGCGTGATCACGCCTGGTCCTGAGATCAGGGTCAACTGGTTCGTGTTATGGGTTGAAAGAGGCAGATCGGTGGCCGTTTTTGCATCTACGATGCTGCCGACAATCGTAGTATCGGTCTGCAACAAAGGTGTTACAGCCGTGACTTCCACCGATTCGCTGACCTGGCCGACCTTCAATTTGAAATCGAGGCGCGCCACTTGGTTGAGCACCAGCGTGAGAGCGGGATATACGGACGTTTGAAACCCTTGGGCCGATACTTTGACCTGATAAGTGCCAACTGGAAGGCGCGAGATGTTGAAGCCCCCCGTGTCGTTGGTTTCAGTACTCAGGCTCGTTCCGCGGTCCACGTCTTTCGCGATGACGGTTCCGCCCTTAACCGGCGCGCCACCGGGATCCACGACGGTACCGGTAATAGTGGCCGTGAATTCCTGGGCCAGCGCAGGTATGCCTGCGATGAACGCGAGTAAGAAAATTACAGAAAATATTGATACGAGTCTTGTTCTTAAATTGGATTCCTGTCTCACAGCACCCCTCCTAGAAGTTTGATATGAGAGCCCGCTAAGTAATCCTCGAAAGCACTAACTGAGGGCTTGCGTCTCTCGTAGTGAATTGGTATAAGCTATATAGCAGTCGGGAGATTGTCAAGCGAAAAATCAGAGCGAAATCCGCTCAAACTTCCCTGATATAAGGGCTTACCTGCTCTATAGCACGGCAGATGTGTCGAAAACATCATAGCACTGCGAGCTTTACAGTTAAAGACGGAGAGAGAAAAAATTGTCGCCTAACAATGGAAATTGGCCACCGGCCTATCAGAGAATCCAGGGCACGATCCGGGAGCGGATCGAAAGTGGGCAGCTCAAACCTGGAGATGCCGTGGATTCAGAGAGAGAACTAGCCAAAATTCATCACGTGAGTCTGATGACGGCGCGGCATGCGCTGGCTGAGCTGCAACGCGAAGGCCTGGTGGAGCGGCGGCGCGGCGCCGGCACCTTTGTTGCTCCTCCGAAGATCCACTTCAACAAGTTGACCAGCTTAAGCGAAGAGATGGCCAGCCGCGGTTTGTCGGCACGCTCCCGGGTGTTGAGTTCAAGCGTCGTCGATAATGCCAACGATATTGCTGCGCGCCTTGCACTGCCCGCCACCAGCCGGCTGTTGATGGTGGAGCGCCTAAGACAAGCGGCCAACGAACCGTTTGCGCTTGAAACCTGTTATCTGCCGGCAGAACAGTTTGTAGATATGGCGCGCGTGCCGCTGGAGCGGGGGTCGTTATTCGCAGTCCTGGAACACGATCATCGCCTGGTGCTGGCTTACGCCGATGAAGAAATTGATGCCACTGCGGCCGATCCGCGGACGGCGGAGCTGCTCGGTGTGACGCGTGGGGCTCCGTTGCTTAGAATCCGGCAGGTGATTTATTCCACCCAGGGCAAAGCTATTCTTTATGTGTTGGGTCTTTACCGCTCCGACCGGCATACGCTGAGGATTCGGAGATTTCGATAGGTGTGGAATTTTGGCTTAAAGATCATGTCAGAGATCATCAAGCAGTACTTGCATCGGGAGAATTCCCTGAGGCTGCCTGGGAGGGACAGAATTTGTCGGGGTTCCTTCGGCTTCGCTCAGGACAGGCTCTTCGACTCGGGCGTTCGCCCTCGCTCAGGATGACAGAGTTTAGGAGAGTTGAAATAGTTTGGTGGAGCTAGTCGGGATCGAACCGACGACCTCATCGTTGCGAACGATGCGCTCTCCCAGCTGAGCTATAGCCCCACAAGACGCGGGTGACAGAAGGTCTGACAAAACTTATTTTACCAGTGCGCTCCGTTTTGGGCCAAACTGGCGTAGCATTCCGGTTTGCCTCCGGAATCTCATCTGAAAAGGAATCACGGATATGAGCCAGAGTTTAGCTGAAGCCAAGGTTGGTTATAACCGTTTTCTCCTGCTAGTAGCGGGGCTTGGCGGTTTGCTGTATGGCGTGGACGTCGGCATTATCTCAGGCGCATTGCCCTACCTCGAGGCCACATCTGGTTTCAATGCCAGCCAGCTTTCTTTTGTCGTTGCTGCGGTACTTCTGGGCAGCGTGATCTCGACTCTATTTGCGGGTCTGTTGGCAGACTGGATGGGACGCAAGTGGCTGATGGCGCTGAGCGGCATCATGTTCGTGATCAGCATTCCGATGATCGCACTCTCGCAGGCCTACAGTACGCTTGTGATTGGCCGACTCTTACAGGGCACCAGCGCCGGCCTGATCGGAGTGGTGATTCCGTTATATCTGGCAGAGTGCCTTAGTGCGTCGAGCCGGGGCAAAGGCACCGGCATTTTTCAGTGGATGCTGACCTTCGGTTTCGTCATTTCAGCAATCATCACCATTTATTTCAGCTATCGCCTCGATATGGTAACAAAGCTTGGCGTTGCCGCCCACATCTTTGCCTTCAAAGATCACGCTTGGCGCAGTACTTTCTGGATTTCACTGCCGGCGGGCATTGTGTTTGTGATCGGAAGCTTTATTGTGGCGGAGTCTCCGCGCTGGCTCTTTCGGCGCGGCAGGAAAGAAGCAGCCTATACAGCGCTGCTTCGTTCGCGCAGTGAAGAGCAGGCAGGTATCGAACTCCGAGAGATGGAAGAGGCTGTCGCGGCTGAAAACGCCAAAAGCTCAAAAGGCAAGCAGATTAAAGAATCGCTGCTGCGCCGCAAGTACGTTATTCCATTCATCCTGGCCTGCATTATTCTGGCCTGTAATCAAACCACAGGCATTAACTCGATCATCGCCTACAACACCACGATTCTCTTGCAGGCCGGTCTCTCCGATGTGGCGGCTCACTGGGGCTGGTTTGTTTTTACGATCGTCAATTTTTCAGTTACCGCCGTCGGGGTTGCTCTGGTGGACCGGAAAGGACGCAAGTTCCTGCTTTCCGTCGGTACAGCGGGCATTATTGTGTCATTGACGTGCACGGGCATCCTTTTTAACAGGACCGAGCGGACGCAAGTGGACACAAGAGAAGCGGTCCAAAAGCTCGTAGCTACGGATCAGACGCTCACGTTCCACTTTGACCAGAAGACAGCAGATTCACTGCTGGCCTCCAAAGGAGCAGTGGGCAGGGCCATCAGCGGCCTTCCATCCTCTCTGGTGATCATCTATTCGTATGGAGATTTCCATCGGGCCAGCAATGCTGCTATTTCCAACGATGTAGCGGCAAAAGCCATCAGCATTGACCGCAGCAATCTGCCCCCCGGCAAGGTGGCAGCATTTTTCGAATCGCCTTCTGCCAATCTGGAGGCCGCAAAGGCGGCGCCATTGAAGATCGATGCTGCACTTGTCACTCCGGTGCCCAGCCAAAAGAACGGCTGGCTAGTAGCCATCACACTGTATCTTTTCATGGCCTTCTTCGCGGTCGGTCCCGGCGTTTGCGTGTGGCTGGCTCTGTCAGAGCTTATGCCGACGCGCATCCGCTCCAACGGAATGAGCATCGCGCTGCTAATCAATCAGACGGTCGCCACAACCATCGCAGCGATTTTTCTACCCACGGTCGGCAAGCATGGCTACTCCTTCATCTTTTTCATGTTTGCGGCGTTCACCGTGATTTATTTCATCACGGCGGCGTTCTTTCTGCCTGAAACCAAGGGCAAGACGCTGGAAGAGATTGAGGAATTTTTCGAGGGTGATAAAAAGCCCTCTGAACTTGCGGCTGCCAGATAGCATTGGGGCGCAAGAATCAATCGCAGAGGACGCTGAGGTACGCAGAGGCATTATGGGTCAATGCCCCCGGCTTACGCCTACGTCGAGCAAAAATCCTATAAGCCGCCATCTGGGAGACATAGCAAGCTGCGTCTCTACCGCACTCCATTTTTTTGGACAGAGTAACGCCTTCTGTACAATCGCAGAAGATGCAAGAGGGAATCTGGTTCTGGGTTTTCTTTAATGCCGGCGTGCTGGCGCTGCTGGCGCTGGATCTGCTGGTTTTTCACCGCAAGGCCCGCGCCATCAAGCTGCGTGAGGCGGTAGGTTGGAGCCTGTTCTGGGTTCTGCTGGCGGCCGCCTTTGCCGTTCTAGTATTTTTTCGCGCGGGCAGCCAGAAGGCATTGGAGTTCACGACCGGCTATCTGATTGAAGAGGCGTTGAGCGTCGACAACCTGTTCGTCTTCCTGGTCATATTCCGTTTTTTTAAAGTCGAAAATGAACTGCAGCATAAAGTTTTATTCTGGGGGATCATCGGCGCCCTGGTAACCCGCGGAATCTTCATCATTGTCGGCGTGTCGCTGCTGAGGAGGTTTGAATGGATCATCTATCTGTTTGGAGCGTTCCTGATTTATACCGGCGTCCGCTTGTTCAGGGAAGATGAGCAGGAGGTCCATCCGGAAAAGAACCCCGTGCTCAAATTTCTCCGGCGATTCCTGCGGGTGACGGAAAATTATGAAAATGGAAAATTCGTAACCCGGCGCGGCGCGGAATTATGGGTGACGCCGTTATTTTTTGTGCTGCTGGCGGTTGAAACCACCGATGTGCTGTTTGCTACCGATTCCATTCCGGCGGTGCTGGCAGTCAGCCATGATCCGTTTATCGTTTATACGTCGAATGTTTTTGCTGTGCTGGGCCTGCGCTCCATTTATTTTGCCCTGGCAGACATGATGGGGGTCTTTCATTATTTAAACGAAGGACTCGCAGTCATCCTGGCATTCATCGGAGTCAAGATGGTGATCTCCCATTATGTGACCATCCCAACAGGCTGGGCGCTGGGTGTCGTCGCCGGCATCCTGGTTATTTCGGTGATTGCGTCGCTCGTGTTTCCCCAAAAGCAAGCAAAGACTGCCACGTGATCAGGCAAAACGAATTTCACCGGCGCGCATGATGGAATGTTTTTTGAACCTGGCGTCGTTGTGTTGAGGATGGTCGGTACGATAATGAGCGCCACGGCTTTCCTGGCGAGCGAGGGCAGCGCAGGCGATGAGCATGCCGTTGATGGCAATATTGTGGGCTTCCCACTCGCGCCGGGATTTGGGTTGGGGCAGCAGGTCCTGGGCTTTCTTGAGCTCAGCAATGCAATGCTGAAGCTTCTTACCGTCGCGAACGATACCGGCATCCTGCCACATTAATTTACGCAAGGCTTGAATGTGGTTTTCCAGCTCCTGCGGAGCCAGCTCAGGACTGGAGTGATGCAGCTCCGGACCTTTCATCTCCGGCGCGGCGGAGGCATTGTTGCCGGAGCGCAGATTTCCGCGCATGGCTTTGCCGGCGCGCGCTCCAAAGACGACGCCTTCCAGAAGGGAATTGCTTGCCAGACGATTGGCTCCGTGGACGCCGGTGGCCGCTACCTCGCCGGCAGCGAACAATCCGGGCAAGTTGGTCTTGCCTTCGAGGTCGGTGCGCACGCCGCCCATGGCGTAATGCGCCGCAGGACGCACCGGAATCATGTCTGTACTGATGTCAATGTTGTATTGCAGACAGGTCTCGTAGATGCGAGGGAAGCGCGATTTGATGCGATCGGCCCGCACATGGGTCAGATCGAGATAGACCACGGCTTCGCGCGCGGGAACGATTTCTATCTCGTGCACAATGGCGCGGGCGACAACGTCACGCGGGGCCAGCTCCGCCATCTCGTGATACTTGGGCATAAAGCGCACCATCTCCATGTTGCGCAGCCGTGCTCCTTCGCCGCGCAGAGCTTCAGAGATCAGAAAGCGCGGAGCATTTTTGACGTAGAGGGCCGTGGGATGGAATTGCACAAATTCCATGTCGCTGATTTCAGCTCCGGCGCGAAAGGCCATAGCAACACCGTCGCCGGTCGCGATAGGAGGATTGGTGGTTTCGCTGTAGACCTGCCCAACCCCTCCGGTGGCCAGCAAGACAGCAGAAGCGGACACAGGGTGAGTTTCGCCGGATTTATCCATCAAAGTGATTCCGCCCACGCCGCCCTCGTGCTGCCATAAGTCAGCGCTGAATTCAAAGTCGCTGAAAGTGATATTGGCCAGTGAGCGGGCCTTGGCCTGCAAGGTGCGTCCGATCTCGCGGCCGGTGGAGTCGCCGTGCGCGTGCAGGATGCGGGAGCGGCTGTGAGCTCCTTCGCGGGTAAACGCCAGCTTGGCGCCATGGCGGTCAAAAGCCGTGCCCCAATCGATGAGCTCCTGGATGCGCTCCGGTCCTTCTTCCACCAGCACGCGGGCGGCATCAGGATTGACGATACCGTCGCCGGCTTCGAGGGTATCCTGCAGATGCAAGCTGATATCGTCTTCATCGCTCAAGGCGACGGCGATGCCGCCCTGAGCGTATTGCGTGGCAGATTCGGTGAGCTCGCGCTTGGCCAGCACCAGCACGCGTCCGGCCTCGGCCAACTCGATGGCTGCGCGCAGGCCGGCAACACCAGCGCCTACGACGATGAAGTCGGTTTCCGGGGGGACGGATTTCATGAACAGACCAACCCTCGATGGTAGCATGTGCGTTATGATGAATGCGTGCAACGCGTACCTGTTCGAGTGAAGCCGAAATCCTATGAGGCGGTGATTGGCAGCGGGCTGCTCGCCTCCGCTGCTGCTGAGATCATTGCGGCGTTGGGGCGACCCAGCAGCCGCGCGCAATGTTTTGTGGTTACTGTGCCGCCGGTGCGGAAGCATTGGGAAAAGGCGCTGCTGGAGTCGCTGAAGAAAGCGGAGATCCGGTTTCACGTCCTGGAAATGCGGGACGGGGAGCGCCACAAGAACATTTCCACCGTGGAAAATCTGGCCGAGCAGATGGTCAAACTGGGAGCGGACCGCGGCTGCTTTGTGATTGCCCTGGGCGGTGGAGTTGTAGGCGACGTGGCCGGCATGCTGGCTTCCATCTATATGCGCGGCGTCCAGTACGTGCAGGTGCCCACCACCTTCCTGGCCCAGGTGGATGCTTCCGTGGGCGGCAAAACCGGGGTCAACCTGGCGTCGGGGAAAAATCTTGTAGGCACATTTCACCATCCCCGGCTGGTGCTCGCCGATACGGCAACGCTGGCAACATTGCCGGAGCGCGAATTCCGCTCCGGACTCTACGAAGCTTTGAAGTGTGGCGTGATCCGCAATGCCGCGATCTTCCAATTCATGGAAAAAGAGCGGGAGCGAATTCTGGCCCGCGATGGCGAAGCCATGGAATGGCTGATTACCGAATGCATTAAAGTGAAAGCGGAAGTCGTAGAAGCGGATGAGCGCGAGAACGACTTGCGGCGCATTTTGAATTTCGGCCATACCATCGGCCATGCCCTCGAAGCGGAAACCTCATACCGCTACTTCCTGCACGGGGAAGCCGTGGCCTGGGGCATGGTGGCGGCTTCCATGATCGCGGCGGCCATGCAGAAGACTTCAGCCGCCACGGCGCAACGAATTATCTCTTCGGTGCTGGCCTACGCGCCCTTGCCCAAAGTTGAAGTGAAGAGTAAGAACATCGCCCGCCGCATCCTCTCCGACAAAAAAACCACCAATGGGGTCGCCCATTTTGTGTTGCCGTGCGAGATAGGCAAGGTGCAGATTTCGAACACGGTCCCGCAGAAGGCTGTACTGCAAGCCGTAGACGAGCTCCGCTACCTTTCACGCGCATGATGTCCACAGAGACGGCAAAAACCGAAGCTGTTGTAGGGGCGTCGCCTGCCGGCGCCGGCGACCAGAATGCCGCGTCCCAGGCCGTGCGTGAGATGTTCACCGCGATCGCTCCGCGTTACGACCTGCTAAACCACGTACTCTCATGCAACGTGGACCGGCTGTGGTGGTGGCGTACGGCGCGCACCTTCAGGCACATTCTTCGGCGGCCGCAGGCGCAGGTGCTGGACCTGTGCTGCGGCACCGGCGATATGACGCTGGCGCTGGCCCGACGGGCCGGAGAGCAGCGAACCGCAGCGATCATAGCCGCTGATTTTTCACATGCCATGCTGCAGCGGGCCACCAAAAAAACGCAAGCGAGAAATATCCAGTTGATCGAAGCAGACGCTCTGCACCTGCCGCTTGCTGACGCGCGCTTCGACCTGGTGGTCTCAGCCTTCGGCTTTCGCAATCTTGCCAACTACGATGCTGGGCTCGAGGAGATTCTGCGGGTGCTAAAGCCAGAAGGAGAGATCGGCATCCTCGATTTCAGCGAACCCAAAGGCGTGCTGGGAAAGATTTACGGCGTGTATTTCCGCCGCGTGCTGCCGGTGGTTGGCGGCATGATATCGGGCGTGCGCGGGCCTTATGCGTACCTGCCCGCTTCGGTGGAGCGCTTCCCGGAACCGGAAGAAATGCTGAAGCGCATGCGTGCTATAGGGTTCCGCGATGCCGAGTGGAAGCCTTATTCTTTCGGCATCGCGGGATTGTTTCGCGCGAAGAAATAATTCACAAGCAGTTTAGATACAGCGGATGCCGCTCTTGCGAGCGGCACAACGGGCACAGCCGAGGACGGCTGTGCCACAAGTTTTTTTGCACCTTAGTGAGCCGCAGGAGCGTCGGTCTTCTGCGCCTGCTGTGTCTTATGCGCCGGCGAACCGGTCTTCGACGTGGAAGTGCTGGTTTTGGCAGTCAGCGATGATTGCTTGCTCGACGAAACACCTGCGCTCGGAGAGCTTTTGCCGGGTCCTGGCGCAGCGCTTGAGCCTTCAGCGCCGGCGGGGCCGCCAAAGTATTTCTCGTTCAAATCGCTTTTGACCTTTCCCGTGATCGCCTGCCGGGCATCATTCAGTTTCTCCGGCTGCAGCTTACGCTGGATTTCTTCTTTCACATCGGTCAACGCGAGCGTGCGCTTGGATTCGACTTTATACAGATACCAGCCGCCGGGATTCTCATAGAGTTTTGAGACTTGGCCCGGGTTCAAGGCAAACACCTCCGCATCCTGGTCAGGAGGCAGAATGTTATGGCGCCGGTTTCCCATCTGCGTGGGCGGCGGAGTCTGCTTGCTTGCCGCGGCATCGAAAGCTTCTTTCTCCAGCTTGTCCAGATCTTCGCCGGCCGAGGCGCGGTCGCGCAGCTTCTCAGCAGCAGCCTTCTGAGCTTCGACGTCTTCTGGTTTGGGAGTTGCAGTGGCCGGAGTGGGATTGTTAGGGGTTGCACTGTTGGCGCTCGTGCTGGCGGGATTGGGAGCTGTTGTTGGAGCTTGAGCGGGTTTGGGGATATAGAGCCGGCGCAAACCGATTTCTACAAAGGCCGAAGGATTGTCGTTATAGTATTTTTCGATTTCAGCGTCGGTGGGCTTGGTCTTCTCTTGCAGTTGCTGATTCAAGGCCATGCTGAGCACTTGCATGCGCGACAATTCGAGCATCTCTTGCACCATGGGATCTGTGTGCTCCAGGTTCCTTTTTTCGGCCTCGTGCGCCATCAGGTACATATTCAAATATTCCTTGGCCACAGCGCCTTTGACCTGCTGAGGAATTTCGCCTCCTGCGGGACGGCGGCTGCGCGGAATCGCGGCGTCAAGGACCTTGTCGAATTGCGCTTTGGTAATTACTTTCTTGCAGCCGGCTTGAGGTGCGGCAGCGGCGGTTTTGGCCTTGGACGCGGCGCCTTCGCAAAAATTCAACGTGATGACCGGAGTCGTGGGCGGCAAATCCGGTCCAGGAGCGGTGACGGGTCCTGTCTCAGCTGGCCTGGCGATATCTGGTGGAACGCTCCCGGGCGCCACCGGGGCAGCCGGTTTCGCTGAAGATGGTTGCGCGTTTCCTGCTGCCGGCGCAGGAGCAGCAGGCTGACTGGCCGGCGCCGCAGATTGAGCGGCCGGAGCCGGCGCCGCATTGGCTGGCTTAGCGTCTTGCGCGGCTAAACTCAAAGAAAACGCCAAGATAAAAATAAGGTTAAAAAACAGACGAGACATTGCTTCCTCCATTGGGATCAGAACAGAAATGAGAATCCTAGCACAAACCGCGCCCCTGCAAATCCCTATTTGGTAGTAAGGTGGTTGGAAGTGAATTTTTCAGCTAGCTGGAGCTTGTATGAGTTCCGGATTAATGAGTGTGTTACAAAAAGCCAGTCGCTTTTCGAATTATTCTAACTGACATTCTTTGCGATCCACTCCGCGCATTCCCGTGTCCCCAAATCGCCGCCGACATCCGCTGTGATCTTCTTCTGCCGCACGGCATCGAGAACGGCGGCATCAATCTTTTCCGCTTCGACTCTCAGCCCGAGATGATTCAGCATCATGGCTGCGGTCAGGATGGCCCCGATGGGATTTGCAATATTTTTGCCGGCCAGCGGCGGAGCGGAGCCGTGCACCGGCTCGAACATTGACGCCCTGCCGGGATGAATGTTGCCGCTGGCTGCCATCCCCAACCCACCCTGCAAGGCGGCCGCAAGATCGGTGATGATATCGCCAAACATATTGTTGGTCACAATGACCTGGAACTGGCGTGGGTCGCGCACCATCTGCAGGCAGAGGGCATCCACATACATGTGCAAAGCTTCGATGCTGGCGTGCTCTTTCTCCTGCGCTACTTCTTTAAAAACCCGTTGCCACAACCCGTGGGCATAGGTCAGGACATTAGATTTATCTGTCATCAAAACTTTTTTGAGGCTGTGATTGCGCGCATAGTCGAAGGCGTAACGAATGATGCGCTCCACTCCTCTGCGGGTATTTACGTCTTCCTGCACCGCGACCTCATCGGCCGTGCCTTGCTTCAAGATGCCGCCCACGTCGCTGTAAAGGCCCTCGGTATTCTCGCGTATGACCACAAAGTTGACGTCTTTGGGCTCGACTCCTTTGAGCGGGCACAAGGATGCATCCAGCAGCTTGACGGGACGCACGTTGGCGTATAAATCCATCTTGAAGCGCATGCCCAGCAGAATGTCTTTGGCGTGGATATTGGTGGGCACGCGTGGATCGCCAAAAGCGCCCAGCAGAATGGCATCAAAATGCGCCAGAGTGGCGAACCCATCGGCGGGAATTGTGGTCCCATCCTTTAAATAGCGGTCGGCGGACCAGTCAAACTCGGTCAGCTCCAGCGGCGCCTTTACCGCCTGAAGCACCTGTACGGCTGCGGCGATTACCTCTTTGCCGATGCCATCGCCGGGAATGACAGCAATCTTCTTATTCTGCATGACGAAAGAACATATCAGGGGCGGGGCGCGATGGCCAGATTACCTGGGTGCAGGGCACGGGACGCTCATGAATAATGCCTCTTAACTATTTATAATCAAATATTCGGTATGGCATCGCAACCCGCACTTTACGAAACTTTGGCCGCCTCCGGGGCCCGCATGGGCGACTACCGGGGTGTGCAAACCGCGTTGGGCTGGGGTGAAGCGGCAGCCGAGTTCGCCGCGCTGCACTCCGGATGCGCTGTCTATGACCTGGGCTGGCGTTCCAGGCTGATCATCAGCGGGGACGACCGCAAGCGCTGGATGAACGGCATGGTCACAAATAACATTCGCGATCTGGCCCTTAATTTCGGGAGCTACAATTTTCTGCTCAATCCCCAGGGACGGATCCAGGCCGATCTTTATGTATACAATCGAGGTGAGTACTTTCTGGTGGAAACCGACGGCTCGCAGTCGGCAAAGCTGCTGGAGCTTTTCCGTAAGTACATCATCATGGATCGCGTCGAGGTTTCTGACGCCAGCGAGAAGCTCACCGGCATCGGAATTGGCGGGGAAAAAGCGGCAGCAGTGTTGCAAGCTTTAGGATTGAACTCTGACCTTCAGCCTTTGCAAGTGGTAGATGCGTTCATAGAAAATATTGGCGTCTCGCTGGTGCGCGCGGCGACGAGCGCAAGCTACGAATTATGGATGTCATCCAGCAACGCGGCCGCCGTCTGGGATGCTCTTATCCGCGCTGGAGCGCAACCGGTGGGCGCGGACGCGCTTGAACTTGCCCGCATCGCCGCCGGGGTCCCGCGTTACGGGCAGGACATCCGCGATCGCGATCTTCCCCAGGAAACCGAGCAGTCGCATGCCCTCAACTTTCGCAAAGGCTGTTATGTGGGGCAGGAAATTGTGGAGCGAATAAATTCTCGCGGGCAAGTGCATCGTAAATTCACCGGATTTCATTTCGCCGGGGCGGCCCCCGCTCCCGGCGCAAAGATCGAATCCGGCGGGAAGGAAGTGGGCGAAGTTACCAGCGTTGCCGTTGTGCCCGCTGCCGGCCAGGACCGCGTCATCGGGCTGGGCTACATTCGGCGTGAAGTCGGAGTTGCCGGCGCTGAAGTCACGGTAGACGGTGCGCGCGCCACGGTCGCAAATTTGCCCTTTGAATCATTATGAAAGAAAAAAAACACGAACCAGAGTTTGTCGTAACCGATCGGCGCAAGTTTACCGAGTCGGGCGAGCCCCGGCAGGAGCCGGAAGAAACCGCAGCCGAGCAAACCTCCCGAGCTCATGAAAACCAGGCAGCCCCGCCGCAGTCGGCGCAGCCCGACGAGGCTTCTGAGCCGGCAGGTTCCGGCAAGACCGCGCGCGTGGAACATCTGCGCGAGGCCCCCCCCGTCTCACAGGCCGAGCACGAAGCCCAGACCCGCGAATACGACGCAGGCAATAAGCGCCTGGATGAAGTTTTGCGGGAAAAGACCGGAGGCCGCACCCAGTCTCTGGAGATGACCTTTGAGCGGCTGGTCGCGTCGCTTTATATGACGGCGATGCTGCAGCTCGGGCTTATGGCGCCCGAGGGCGAGCAGCCCCGCGCCGACATTCTTGGCGCGCGCCAGACCATTGACACCATCGGCATTCTCAACGAAAAAACCACAGGAAATCTTACCGCGGCCGAGCAAACTCTCTTGCAGCAATCGCTGTTCGATTTGCGGATGGCTTACCTGGAACTCACAAACGCAATTACCCGGGGCCCTGAGCCTGGCGCCAACCCTGGCCCCGGCTCTATCCTCGGGGCCCAAAAGTGAATGCAACACTAACGGTCCTGGGGAGCGGTACGTCGATGGGCGTTCCCACTTTGGGCTGCACGTGCAAGGTCTGCAGCTCGCCGGATCCGCATGACAAGCGCACCCGGCCCTCGGTCCTCATTGAATACGACAGCCACACGGTTTTGATCGATACCTCTCCAGATTTTCGCGCCCAGGCGATCCGCGAAAAGCTGTGCCATATAGACGCGATTCTCTACACCCACTCTCATGCCGACCACATTCTTGGCCTGGAAGATGTTCGTCCCCTGAGTTTTCGGAATAAAGAAAAGATTCCGCTTTATGCCTATGCGGATACGGCCGCCCAAATCAGGAGATCATTCAACTATATCTTTGAACCTGATCCGGAATACACCACTCTGGCGCGGGTGGAATTGCGGCCTTTGAATGGCGAGCTGGTTTTGTTTGACGCGCATTTTCTTCCCATCCGGCTGCTGCACGGCAAAGCCGAAATTTACGGATATCGCGCCGGCCGCGCTGCTTATCTCACCGACTTCAGCGACATACCGGAAGATTCCATGGCCCTGCTGCGCGATCTGGATATCTTGTTTCTCGATGCCTTGCGCCACCGCCCGCATCCGACCCACTCCACCGTGGAAAACTCGTTGCGCATGGTCGAGCAGCTGGCGCCCAAGCGGGCCTTCTTTACCCACATCTCTCATGACCTGGGACATGAGGAAACCAATGCCGCCCTGCCGCCCCATGTCAGGCTCGCTTACGACGGTTTGAAGCTGGAGTTTGAGATTTACTGAAACCATGCGCGTCTTTCACAATCTCGCGGAAGTGCCTGCCGATTTTGGCGGCACCATTGTGAGCGCCGGTAACTTTGACGGAGTGCATCTCGCCCATCAGAGCGTCTTGCAGGAAGTGGTGACACGGGCGAAAGCCCGGCGGGCGAAATCTGTTGCCGTTACTTTTGAGCCTCATCCGGCGCGTATCCTGCGCCCCGATATTGCGCCGAAGCTGATCACATCTCTGCCGCAAAAGTTAAAGTTGCTGGAGGGAACCGGCCTGGATGCCACGCTCGTGCTGCCCTTCAACCGCGATTTTTCCACCACTTCACCGCGCGAGTTTGCTCGCGAGATTTTGCATGAGAAGTTGAAGGCAAGCGAAGTTCACGAGGGCGCCAATTTTCACTTTGGGCACAAGGCAGAGGGCAATATCGAGCGCCTGACGCAGTTCGGGAAAGAGTTCGGATTCGAGGTGATCGTCTATCCTGAACAGAAGATACGCGGCATTACCGTCTCCAGCAGCCAGATTCGCGCTCTTCTCGCGCGTGGAAACGTAGACCGCGCACGACATCTGCTCGGACGAATTTTTTCCATCACGGCTGCTCCCGCCCCAGGACGCGGCTACGGGCAAAAATACACCGTGCCTACCATCAACCTGGGCCGGTACGAAGAGCTTGTGCCGGCCAACGGGGTTTACATCACGCAGACCGTCATTCATGGCGAATGTTTTGATTCGGTGACCAATGCCGGGAATCGTCCAACGTTTGGGGCGGAATCGTTTGCTGTCGAGAGCCACCTGCTGAATTTTCACCCTATCGATCTGACGGCAGAGACCCCGGTAGAAATTTTCTTCCTGCACCGGCTCAGGGACGAGATCAAGTTTCCCTCCATCGAAGCCCTGCGAGAGCAAATTGGCAAAGACGTCGAGCGCAGCCAGCGCTATTTTCGATCTCTAAAATCCTCTTCTAAAAAATCGCTCTCTCGTCCCTGAGTAAAGACAAAAGCGAACCACAAAGGGCACGAAGAAAAAAGCAAAGGACACGAAGAAAGACAAAAAATATTGCGGAAGCTCATGTCTGGTTCGAATGCGGTATGATGCTTGCTTTCGCAATGGCCGCCACCACAATTTCTTTAACGCAGGTTACTTCCGCTCAGCGCCGCACGCTTATCGCCGCCGCCCTCGGATGGCTGCTCGACGGCTTCGACGTCATGCTCTACGCTTTGGTGATTACAGCCATCGTACGCGACTTCGGCATTACCGACGCCACAGCCGGTAAAATTGCTACGCTCACCCTGTTCGCCTCCGGTATTGGCGGCGTGCTCTTCGGATTCATCGCCGACCGCATCGGACGCACGAAGGCGTTGATGTTCAGCATTCTGACCTATTCTCTTTGCTCGTTCGCTTCGGGCCTGGCTACGTCTGTGGCCATGCTGGCCGTCTGCCGTTTCATTTTAGGACTGGGCATGGGAGGCGAGTGGAATACAGGCGCAACCCTGGTCGCCGAAAGCTGGCCGAGCGAGCTGCGGGCTAAAGCCATCTCCATGATGCAAAGTACCTGGGCTGTCGGATATGCCGCAGCCGCCCTGGTCTCAGGCATTGTTCTCAGGTATTCCAACTGGCGCATGGTTTTCTTTGTGGGAGTGTTGCCGGCGCTGGTCGTATTCTGGATCCGCAAAGACGTTCCCGAATCGGAAATGTGGCTGGCGCGCAAACCGGGGACGACGGCGGCGGCGCAAATAAAGTTTGCGGAAATCTTTTCGCGTCCCTATGTTAAGACCACTCTGGCCTTGTTGTGTATGAACTTCTTTGGCATGTTTGCCTGGTGGGGGCTGTTCACCTGGATTCCCAGCTATCTGCGACGGCCGGTCTCGATGGGTGGCCGCGGCTTCGATGTATCGCTTATGACTATCATGCTGGTCGCATTGAATCTCACCGGCATGTTTCCCGGATACGGGACCTTTGGCTGGGTTGCGGATAAATTGGGCAGAAAAAAATCGTGCGTGCTGTACACGCTGCTGGCTTCGCTCTTAGTCTTGTTCTATGCCCGCGCCACCGACCCCAGGATGCTTCTGCTGCTGGGCACGCCGGTCGCATTCTTTGCCACCGGATTTTTCTCCGGCTCCGGCATCATCGGCAGCGAGGTTTACCCCACGCGCATTCGCGCCCGCGCTCTCGGCTTTACTTACAACGGGGCGCGCACAATCAGCTCCATCGCTCCCACAGTCATAGGTTACTTCGGCCAGAAATACGGCCTGGGCAGCGCCTTCTACCTTTGTTCCGCATCGCTGTTTCTCTCCATGCTCAGCGCCACGCAATTGCCCGAGACGAAAGGGAAGGTTTTGGAATAGGACTGCCATGCCTCGCGTGCCTTCGCCGGTCTTTTCTGCGGCGAACGTTTTTATGCTGGACGCGAACCTTTCCAAAGATTGCTGCTAAACTGCCAGAAGGGGCAGGCCAAGCGGTAGGTCTTGTAACCGTCGAATTTAAAAATACGCGGCCTCTGGCTTCCGGCAAAATATCATGATCGCTCCCACCAGTCTGCAACTCGCTTTGCTCTCGGCGGCTGTCCTGGGTTTTCGCCATGGTTTTGATTATGACCACATCGCCGCCATTTCCGATATCACCAGTGTGCAGAATTCGGCAAGGCGGGCCATGCAGCTTGGCCTGCTCTATGCCCTGGGACACGCCGCCACCGTTGCGGTCCTGGGAAGCGCGGTGATCTTTTTCCACCTGTCGTTGCCTCACGCCATTGACCGCATTGCCGAGAGGCTGGTCGGACTTACCCTCGTGGTGCTGGGAATCTACGTTCTCGGTTTGCTCTTCAAGGGAGACTACGCCCCGCGCAGCCGCGTTGTTTTGCTGGCGAACGCCGCCACCTGGCTGCACTGGAAGGCCAAGAGCTATTGGCATAACCATGAGGTTCCGCAACCGAAGACCCAGAACTGGAACTACAACGGAAAATCAGTATTCGTGATCGGCGTGATTCACGGACTGGGAGCAGAAACCCCCAGCCAATTATTTATCTTTTTTCTGGCCGCAAGGTTGGGAGGATTGGGCAAAGGCTTTCTTGGACTCGGCATGTTTCTTGCAGGATTGCTGGCCATGAACACGCTGATGACGGCATCGGCGGCAGGACTGTTTGGCTTCAGCACTCGCATGCCCAAGTTCCAGTTTAGCGTGACCGCCCTGACGGCGGTTTACAGCTTGATGGTTGGGTCGATTTTCCTGCTGGGCTCTTCTGCATCTCTTCCATCGCTGGGCTGACTGTTCCAGCGTGTTTTCGGGTATTCTGTTCGCAATTTGGATTTAGACGATGGTATTAATACATGAAGAGCAATTGGGCCCCTTTTTCTGCCAGAAGTTCCAAATCAAATGATGTATAAGGTATTCATAAATGGGAGAGGTTTCACATTACCTGTGGAGGGAAAACTGCGCAAAGTTGGCTTCTACACTACCCGATTTGTTGATGCTCAAGATGAGCATGATGCTGAACAGACTGTTCTAAAGTTCGTAAAGACCGAACTTCCAAGTAATAGCAGTTCAGAAGATTCTACCTTGCAGGTAGAATCAATCGAAATAGTAGAGAGTAGCAATGCTCCCAAAAAGATGGGAACCGGATTTTCTTTTTACGTGATGGATTAATGTGAAAGTTTAGACGTTTGTAAAGATAAAGATTCACAGCGGGAGACTCTTCTGTTAATTCGCTCAACTAATCTTAAACGCTGTTAGGAACATGGCTGTGAGTGACAAGAGAGAATCGGAACTCTTGGCCGCGCAAAGCGCATAGTTGGAAGATCAAATCAAGGAATTCACTCGGGCGTGGCAGTCTTGACTGTGGATCAGCATATCGATGCTAAATTTGGCCAGGCGCGATCTCTCATCGGTGCGCAGGATAATTCGTCGCGCTCGCGCACACAGCTTTGAAATCAGAGTAACTGCCCCAGTCCAGGGTAACCGAGGCGCGCTCGATTTTCAGGCCAGAGCGGAACGGGCCTCCCCATGACCTCGATCATCCATCACAGTTCCGGTCCATGCCATCTGCCCACGCTTTATTGAAATTTTAACGGACGCTTAACCAACGGCTCCCTCCGAGCATGGTAAGGTTCTGCCGGCCTAGGAGGGCCAAAGTCCGTGAAGAGAACCCTCATTCCAGCCGCGCTGATCATTGCCGCGGCGTCAATGTTGACAGCACAAACATTCGAAAACAAAGTGGCTGCCGATAGAGACGATCACGATCATTCGGATCGTTTTAAATTCAAAGCCAATACCCTGGTGCTCAGCCGCAGTGTCTATGCCGGAAACGCGGCAACGGTTTCAGTAGGAGAGACCTTGCCCCCGGGCTGTGTGGCGGCAACGGTCACGCTTCCCTTGCTTGCTGGAGGCACGACGACTGTGAAGGTCAAATGCGCCACGGCAACAGCAGATGGGACGTTTCCGACGGTGTTCAACAATAACCAAGCCGACGGCAGCTTTGGCGTTACGTCGCCCATCTTCCTGGATAACCTTACGACGGACGGCGAGCAAATTGGAACGTTCGCGGTTCCCAGCGACCTTATTGTGACCAGCTTCAGTTCGAAATCAGAGTTGGCCTTGAACCGGTCGCTGGACGGGAAGTCGATTACGTTTGTTGGCTACCACGGAGGTCCTGGATTTGTCACCGCGCCGAACCAGCTCGACGTGTCGAATTCCAACACGCCGGGTGTTGTTGACCCGACCAATCCGGTCGTCTCGCAGTACTATCGGGCGGTCGCCGAAGTGGATGCGGGCGGCCAAATTCAAATCACGGATGGAAATGCCTACAGCGGCAACAACGGCCGCGCGGCGATCAAGGCAAATGGGTTGTATTACCTGACTGGAAACGACAACAACGGAGGCCTGTCGTCGAGCCAGCTTGTCGGGACTCAGGTTGGCGTCAACCTGATCACCTCGACCGGGGCCGAGTCTCTGGTCCCAGGCCAGGCGCCTCCCGTTCCGCCGGACATCGACAAAATTGGGGACTTCGAAATTACACAGGTTGGCTACGCTAAGGCCGACAAGGCGGGGAAGGACAACAACTTCCGCGGTCTGACGATCTTTGACAACACCTTATATGTCACCAAGGGCAGTGGCGGAAATGGCATCAACACTGTGTACCAGGTTGGACATTCAGGCGTCTTGCCAATGGGGAACACGGCGCAACTTGTGAATGAGCCGATCACGATCCTGCCGGGGTTCCCGACGTCGCTGGCGAGCGGAGTCGATCAAAATGGCAACCCAGCGCCGATATCTTTCCCTTTTGGGATTTGGTTTGCGGATGCAAACACGTTGTATGTCTGCGACGAAGGCGATGGGACACTGGTGACCCCTGCGGTCAATGGGAATGTTGCCGATGCTGCCAGCCAGGCCACGGCCGGCGTGCAGAAGTGGAGTCTGGTGAACGGCGCCTGGCGCCTGGCTTACATTCTCCAGAACGGTCTGAATATCGGTGTTCCGTACACCGTCCCAAATTATCCAACATCGCTGAGCCCGGCAACCGATGGCTGCCGCAACCTCACCGGCAAAGTTCACGGGAACGGTATTGTAGACATCTATGCCGTAACCTCAACAGTCAGCGCCAGTGGAGACCAGGGCGCCGACCCGAATAAACTGGTGAAAGTTACCGACCTTCTCAGGGCAACCACTCTGCCGCAAGGGAATGGCGACCACGATCGGAACGATGGATTTGACCAGTTCGTCACCCTTCGCTCGGCGAGTGCCGGAGAAGTGCTTCGCGGGGTAGCTTTCGCGCCTCAGGAGCAGGATCAAAATGAGGACCGCGACCACTAAAACGACAATGATGGCTGCTGCGCTGCGTCTGGAATGGCTATAGATTTTTCAGGAGATAGTGTTTCAAGTCTCCGTATTCAGCCGCGCCATTCTAGACCAGCGCATGTGGTTTGTGTCCAGAGTCACTTGCCTCATATCTGATTACTGGTGTCAGCGCCTCCATACATCTGGTCGCAATTTTCTCACCACGGAGGCACGGAGACACAGAGAGGGATTGAGCACGAATGATTTCGTTTGGTCTGTTGACTAGCGCCTGCGTGATAACTGTGCAGGCGCCGCACAGGTCCAATACGTCAGGAATGAAACGACCGTGGCTGCTCAGAATTCCTCCACTCTCCATGTCTCCGTGGTGAGAAATCTGGGCTCTAGCGATTCGCTTGCGAAGCGCGGGCCTTCAGGCAGACGTTCATCGCCGCTTGCTGCTCGCTCGCCGGGGCCTCGACTTGGGCTTTGGCTTGGGCTTCCGCTGGGGCTTGGGCTTACTTTTGCCCTTAAGATTAAGCGCCACTGCAGCGCGGATAAGATCTTTCAAGGCCGCCTCATTGATCTTCTCGCCTTCGTGGATGTCGATGGCGCGCCTGACATTCCCGTCGAGCGAGGAGTTGAATACGCCTGATGGGTCTTTCAACGCCGCCCCTTTGGCAAATGTCATCTTGACGGCGTTCTTGTAAGTCTCCGCCGTGCAGACGATGCCGCCGCGGGAAAAGACGGGGGTCCCCGGCGATGTCGCCTTGACCCACTTCCACTCTTCGACAATCTCAGGGTCTGCCTGGTGTATGATTTCGCGCACTTTCGCCAGCGCCTTCCCGCGCCAGTCCCCAAGTTCCCTGATCCTGGCGTCGATGACTGCAGAGGCAGATTCCACCGGAATAGACTCTTTCATATACAAGCTCCAACTCTCGCACCTATTTTAGCTGCGCTCAGCGCAACCTGCCACCTCCGCAAGTGGAAGCCGCTTCTGGTTCGACGGCGAAAGTCGAATTGATCCGACGAAGTCAGGAGGTGAGACCATCTCGTAAAAATTCTTGATCAGCACTTTAAATGGGGAGTGGTTTTCAGCAGGCCTGCCAGGGGCCGAGAAGGGAGTTGTGGGTATGTCAGAGCCCGGGTCGTTGGCGCATTGTGTAGACGATAATTGCGACGTGAATGGCAATAGCTGCTCCCGCGCCGGTCATGTGCATCAGGAAAGTCCCGCCGCCAGCCTGCTGAATGGCGGCGATACCGTATCCGCCTAGTGGAAGAAACAAGACGATCGCGGTTCCCAGTCCTGGGTTGTAGCCTCGGGAAATGACCGCCTGGACGACGTGAATGGCGCCATTCAGGAGAACCAGATAGACTGCGACAAGTCCGAACCCAGCGCTCACCGTCGCTGCCAGTGCCAGAGAGATCCCGATGACGCCCCACACTCCGGGCACGTTAATGACGAAGACAGCCAACGGTGAGAGTCCTACTCTTCGGTTCCCAATCTTCTGATTGACGAACAGTCTGAACCGATCGTTGTCGTGCTCCTCGTATTGGTGGACCATGTAAACCGGCAGGCAGAGAAACGTAGCCACGAGCGAAACAGGCCGAGAGTGCACGAGGACAGGAGTCAGTAAAAGCAACAATAAACCGGCCAGGAACCCACCGTAGACCCAGTTGGCGATTAATCGGGCGAACATTATGTTTCTCCCCCTCGAAACCCTCGCGTTGAAACACTCGCTTACCCGACCACATCGGATCGTGGCGTCGCGCTCGCCACCGACAGGATGACTCCGGCAAAGAGCAGCGTGTCGGCAAAGTAGTTGATCCCTTCCACCTTCACTCCAATATCCGGTTGGGATAGCGCCCCGATCATCACCGGGCCATAGATGACCAGGACCGTCAGCAAAATCCAACCGCCGACACAGGCTGCCACGGTTCGCGTTTTCCTGTTCAGCAGAATGCTTCCCCCGGTAAGGAGAAGGGCTGCGCCGGTCACATAGTCAATGAGCACGCGCCCGGGAATCCACGCCGGCATCTCTTTTTGCAGCGGGACTCCGGGAAGTCCCAGCGGATGCAGAAAGTGCTGAATGCCGAAGAATATTGCGGCGAGCGCGATCACGATGCGGCCCACCGTGATCAGCGTGGTCCGGACTGGCCCGCGCCATCCGGCGTTGGGGCGGTGGGGGGCGATGGCCGCAAAAATCCAGCCGGCGCCGCCGAATGACGATTCGCGGAAGACGATGGTCCAGGTAATTCTGGCGTCGAGGTGCCTCAGCCCACTGGGAAGATAGAGCATGGCGACAAACATGAACATCATGATTCCGACCAGCAGGCCGGACCAGCGTACCCCGATTTTGGCGGCGATGCTCAAGGACGCGGCGATCAGCGCGCCGCCGACGAAATATACCCAGAACATACGCCCTGGCATGTACTTCGGCACCAGGTCCTTGACGAATTCCGGGCCGAAGAGATGGAGTGTGCCGAAGACCGCCAGCGGGACGGCGAAACACAGATTGCTCAAAGCCACGATCTTGTCGAGGCCGCGGGCCTGGGCAAAATCGTTTTTCGCGGCCCATGATCCGATCAACAAAACCGCGATGCCGGCGGAGCACATTGCGACCGCGGTGCCAGAGGTTGCGAAGAACGCGGCGAGAATGGCCGGGGGCATGGGTTTGCTGATTTCGTACAGAGCCTCAGAATTCTACTACGCGGGAAGCCGGACGGGGTTGGGTCACCGCGTCTGTGATGCTGAGCAGTAGCGATGAAGGCTTTTGCGGAGGTATTGCGGCAATTTTTGCTGTTAACTCATGATCTCGACGTAACCTGCTATCTCCGCAAGTTGAGGCCTTCCAACGGGCTGAGCGGCACCAAGCGGCGCTATTTCATCGACTCTTCCCCTTGTAATCGACAAAATACTCAGGGAATTGCTGCTGCAAGGCTTTGATCTTTGGGCGGTCACACACCTGGATGTAGGGATCTTCTGGATGCTTGAGCGCATAGTCCTGGTGATAATCTTCGGCGCGATAGAAGCCTTTGAGCGGCGTCACCTCAGTCACAATGGGTTTCGGAAAGATCCTGGCCTGGTTCAACTGCTCGATATAAGCAGAAGCTATCTTCTTCTGTTCTTCATTCACGTAAAAGATCGCAGAACGATAAGAAGTGCCAACGTCCGGCCCTTGCCGGTTGAGTTGCGTGGGGTCGTGCGCAACGGAAAAGAAGATTCTCAGCAACTGGCCGTATGTGATCTTCGACGGATCATAAACCACCTCAACCGATTCCGCGTGCCCGGTGGTCTCAGTTGTAACCTGATCGTACGTCGCCGTGGTGGCTGAGCCGCCCGAGTAACCCACCGTGGTCTCGGTCACGCCTTTCACTCTTTCAAAAACTGTTTGCGTTCCCCAAAAACAGCCGCCGGCAAATACAGCCTTCTCGTTTCCAGCATGGCTGGCTAATGGAACATCCATTTTTGCAGCAGGAATCGGCGGATGGGTTGCTGCTGTACAGGAAACTATAACTGCAATGACAGAGAGAAACAGGATGAGACGGAAGAAATGAGCGAACATAGACATAATCATAATTGTATGACTTCCCATTGGCTGTGAGTTGGCTCATAGTCGTGCAGAATATCGTGCGGGCGTCGAGACTCAGGACCCCGTGGGCGCTGCCATACTCGCCGCCAGACGACCCAGCAGGTTGAACACTATGGGCCGAAGCAGGTAGAGAAGAATCACTATGTATATTACTTCGATCGCTTCGCCAAACGCCCACATTCCACCCGAAGCATTCTGAATTTGGATGATCTGGGCGGTCGACATTCCAGTTGTGACCGATTGACCCACGATGATCAGGTTGCGCATGAGAACCATGGCTTCATAGGCGAGCAGCCATAGGATCACGAAGCTGCATAGTTCGTAGCCGGCAAACGCAAACTTGTTCAGGTTGCGCACAAACCGGGCATACCGGTCCGTCTCTGCGGGCGCCCGGTCGTTCAGCATTGCCAGGACGGCGAAGCCAAAGGGCCCAAAGGCAGCGAGAAGCAGCCACAGAGGAGATCTCTGCTTGGAGCGGATTACCAGAAAGCACGCAAGCAGCCACACGACCGCAGCAACCGCTCCAGATGCCAACCAAACCACGATCCTCAAAACACTTAGCAGATGGTAGTTCCGCGCATAATTGGGATGACCTGCCGCGATTTCAGGATCAATCAGGTTAAACAGCATTCCCCCCAGCATCGAAACCACGGGAATGAGCAATAGCAGGAGAAGTGCGAAGACCAATTGTTTCTTTATCATCCCACCCCCCGAGGAATCTCGGCCTCCGGCCCGATCGCGTTTTGATCGCATACCCAGTCGAAGAACTTGGTCTCTGAAGATTGTATCGTCCTACCCGCCGATCGAGATCACAGGTTTGAGTACGAGCCTGTGCCGCTCGCCGATCTTTTCGAAAAAAGCCGTCGAAGCAGATGGCCTTTCCACATCCACAATCCCGTAAGGACCATTACAGGAAGGAAGACAAACCGGGTTGCGGGGGCATAGCCCGGAAGTTTTTCAAACGGACTATAAATATAACCGACGATCGGAATGCTAAGGATGATGTGAATCCAGCGAAAAATCGTACGCTGCGTGGCATCTTTCATGATGAATTTGTCCTCCATTTATCGGCGCGTCATTTACTCGGGCCTGGCTTTGAAATTGTGTCAACAGATTTCAGTCCATGTGCGCCAAAATCGGCCTCGATACCACGGGTGTGACGCTGGGCCGACGATGCGCGGTTTGTCGTTTATCTAGAAGTCATCTGGCTCTGTTGACATCCTCCAAACCGTCGCAGCTCCAGGCAAGAGTCCTTCAGAAAATGCCTTGATATGACCTGGGCGACTGAAGCATTCTCGGGGTCCTTCGACTCGGGCATTTGCCCTCGCTCAGGATGACAGTTCTTAGAAATAACGACTATCCAACGGATGCCAACAAAACCCGCTATGAAACAGCTTCTAGGAAACAGCAACGACCAGGATAGTGGCATCGTCCTCGAACTCGCCGCCGCTGAAATCGGTGACGCGGTCCAGCAAGCAACGGTGAAGCGCCTCTGCCGACAGCTGGCGGTTGTTGCGCGCGAGCTCGGCCAGGCGCTTTTCGCCAAACTCCTCGCCGCTTTTGTTCGTCACCTCGCTCAGGCCATCGGTAAACATCACCAGGCGGTCTCCGGGCCGCAGTGCGATCTCGCCCTGTTCGTAAACACTCTCTGGGAAAGCACCCACGATCAGGCCGCCGTACTCCAGGCGTTCCTGGGCGCCGTCTTCCCGGGTCAGAACGGGTGGGTTGTGCCCGGCGCTGGTGTACTGCAGGGTTTTGCGGTCTACATCCAGCACGGCATAAAAGAGCGTGATGAACTTGCCCTCGGTGGTGTTACCCGCCATGACGCGATTGACCTTCTCCAGCAGCTCTTTGGGTGACGTATTCTCGGTCGCCAACCCCTTAACCACGGCCTGCAGGTTCGACATCAGCAGAGCAGCCGGCATTCCCTTGCCGGAGACGTCGGCGATGCAGAGTCCCAGCCGGGTAGCGCTGAATTTGAAGACATCAAAATAATCGCCTCCGACGATGCGCGCCGGCAGCCAACTTCCCGAAATTTCCAGGCCCGCGATCTGTGGAATTTCCTTGGGCATGAGCGCCTGCTGGATTTGCCTGGCCTCTTCGTACTCCTGGGCCTGTTTGCGAAGACGCAAGCTGGGCGTTTCAATACCGAACTGCTGGGCGTACTCGGAGTTGAGCCGGGGCCAATCGAACTTCATGGCCTCGGCGCCGACGATGCGGCCGATGGGAGTTCCAATGAGAAGGCGATCGAGGACCTCGAAACAAATGTGCCAGCCGGCAGCACCCATGGAGATGAAGCCGCGATCGATGTTATGCCACAGGGTCAGGCGCGTGCCGCCATTACCATCCAGGGCTTCGAGCTCCCAGCGGATATCCTTGTCACCCCAGTTGTACTCAAGCACCTTGGGAGCGTCCGCCCGCTTCACTGTTGCCTCGGAAACCTGCGGCTTGGGTGCTCGCACCGTGGTGAGCTTCACCGTGGTTCCAACCGTACCCAGGCTGCCATTGGCATCAAAGGGCGCCCACTCACGCAGATGCTCTGGGTCGGTGAGCGCCTGCCAGACTTTTTCGGGCGAGTGGCGCAGCTCACGCACGAGAATGAGCGTCCACTTCTCTTCACCGTTTTCTCCCCGGTCTTTTTGTATGTGCGCCCCGCGGGCGGGACCCGGTGTGTATTGCTCGCGATCGATCATCTTCTTCTCCTCAGTGTGAATAGCGTGCCAACTGGGTGAGCTGAATGAGGTTGCCGCAGGTATCCTTCAGCATCGCAATGGTTGAGCCGGTCACGTCAGTCGGCGGCATGGTGAACTCGGCGCCGCGGGCCTTGATGCGCTCGTAGTCGCCCTTGACGTCGTCGGTGAAGAACATCATCGCGGGCTGGTTCTGTTGAAATATCGCCTGCTGATACGCTTTGGCTGCGGGGTTGTTGTTCAGCGCCAACTGCAGCTCAGTGCCGTCCGGCTCCTCGGATGAGGCCACGGTCAGCCAGCGATATGGGCCCTGACTGAAATCGGTCTTCTTGGCAAAGCCCAGTACCTCGGTATAGAAGCGCAGGGCCTTCTCCTGGTCGTCCACGTATAGGCTGGTCACTTTGATTTTCATTTCGTTTCTCCTTGGTTGCGTTTGCGGTTTGGGCCGCGCCGTTTTCTGGTTGTCTTCTTTTTCGTTGGTGCTGGTTCTTTCGCCGGAAGACGATCCATGCGGCCGAGGTGGCGTTCGAGAGCATCCAGGTGAGCGGACCAGAACCGGCGGAAGGGAGCCAGCCAGGCATCGAACTCCTGAAATGGTTCAGGTTTCAGCCGGTAGAGACGGCGCTGTGCGTCCACCGTGGATTCCACGAAACCGGCCTCGCGCAGCACTCGCAGGTGCTTTGAGACGGTCGGCTGCGGCATACGAAGGTGCCGCTCGATCTCTCCCACCGACTGTTGTGACGAGACCAGCAGGCCCAGTATCGCGCGGCGGTGAGGCTCCGCAATGATTTCGAATACAGATTCCATTCCTTTAATATACTTCATAGAGCATATGCGTGTCAAGGCATATAACGCCAGGTGTGACCGGGAAAGACTGGAGAGGTTCGGGGAAAGCTTCCCACGCCTTCGCGCATTTTTTACGGAATGAGCTGATAACTGACAAATGCCAGCCGGGTGCTGTCGGGCGACCAGGAAGGAACGTTCATCGTGCCTTGCCCACCGAAGAGCCTGACGAGCACGCTGATCTTCCCGTCGCTTAGCGACATAAGACGCAGCATCACGTCCTTGTTTTCCGGGTGGCCGGTGACGCTCTTGTCGTAAGTGAGGAAGACCATCCACTTGCCGTCTGGCGAGATATGCGGGAACCAATTGTTGTATTCATCGGAAAACACCGGTTGTTGCTCGGAACCGTCGGCTTGCATCCGCCAGATCTGCATGTGCCCGCTGCGCTCGGAGTTGAAGTAGATGTATTTTCCGTCGGGCGAATATTCGGGGCCGTCATCGAGGCCCTTCGCGGTCGTCAGGCGTGTTTCCTGGCCTCCTGCAACGGGAATGGTGTAAATGTCGAAGTCGTCGTTTCGCTGGCCGACGAAGGCAAGGGTTTTACCGTCCGGTGACCAGCCATGCCAGTAAGAAGGAGAAAGTTTGGTGATACGCGTGGGTGCGCCGCCGCCAATCGGCAAGACATAGACGAGGGAGCGGTGCTCTTCTTGCGACACGTCGCTGATGACGAATTGCGTTCCGTCGGGCGAAATGCCGTGGTCGTTGTTGCACTGGATGGCGAATCCGGTATTAATGGTTTCCGGCTTGCCGCCGACCACAGGCAAACGCAAGATGCGGCCTTTGCCGTTGAAGAGAAAATAGGAGCCGTCGCGCGACCAGTTGGGGGCCTCGAAGCGCTCGGGTGCGACATAGACGACGTGGCGATCACCCAAGGTAATGGAGATTGTCTCCAGTGTGCTGTAGAGGACCGGCTGACTGGATGGGGCAGGGCTGCCGGGTGACAAATCAATATTCGAGAAGACGGCTTTCTCGATGGCATCCTTATCGTGAGCGCAGACACCGATCCCAACGTAGAACGTTCCCTGAATCGGAATCCGCGTCGAGCCGCCGGCAAAACGTAACTCCTCGCCGTCGCCCGCCAGCGACATGTAGAAGTATTCGCCGCGCTTGGTGATACGAAGGTGCCTGGGCGCGGAAATGTTTGCTTGTATTTCATGCGTGAGGGCGCCCTTTTCATCGCGATATTGAAGAGACGCGAGTCCACTCGCGTGAAGCGCAACATCAGCGTAGGCAGAGTCCGCGTCGAGGCTTTGGCGGATCATTAAGACTGCCTTTCTGTGTTCGTTTCCAGCCTTGCCAAGGATGGAGATATCCGCGGTGAGCGTGACGTCGCCCGAGACCTGCTTCCAGACAAACTGAAAAGCATCCTCTTTGAGCCACATATTCGCGCCGCTGCCGCTGATGGTGTAAGTCTTCCTGGAGGCGTCGTATTCGACGGAGCCGGGGTGAAGAACCGTGCCAATGTCCCCGTGGTTTTCAAATGTCCCGATGGGCGCCGGCTTGCTCTGTGCCCAAAGGGAGTTCGGGGCAACATACAGAAACAAAGAAACGCAGGCCAATGCTTGCAGCCATGCAATTTTTCTCATGTCCATGCAAAAAACCTCCAAACCAGGATTTCCATTTTGACTCTGGGAACGGTCGAAAAAGCAGTCGAGTTTGCCATCGGGCGTCGTCCTTACGGGACTGAGTCATTAGTGCTGCCCACCCAGCGCTGAAGCGCTGGGCTACAATGCGCCGCCCCTGCCGGGGCTTAGTTCAATTCCGGAGCTCGTTTTCATTACCTTCGGTGAGCTACGAAGCTCATCCCCGACAGACTAGCAACATAATCCTGACCCGCCGTTAAAAGCAGCCGGAACCCTCAGCAGCGGCAAGCCGCACTACAATTTAACAGTCTTGCCCGTTCTCGCCGCCTCATAGATCGCCATCATGATCTTCAAGTCGCGCAGGCCCTCTTCGCCGGGTGTGAGCGGTTCTTTGTTCTGCATCACGCACTGGGACATATGGTCCATCTCCAAAGCGAAATGGTCGCGGACCGCAAGAGAAGGCTCCTCAATCTTATTGCCGCGGCTCACTCTCATGCGCAATCCGCTGTAAGACAACCCGGGATCCAACTCAAACCAACCTTTTGTCGCCAGCGCCTGGAACTGAGAGCGGTAGGCGCAGCCATAGCTTGATGTGCAGTTGGCGAGCACGCCGCTGGGGAAACGCAGTTGGAAGTTGATGTTTTCTTCCACCTCTTTGAAACGCGGATCGCCCGGAGTGCTGTACGTCATGGCGTTGATCTCCACGGGTTCTTCACCGGAGATGTAACGCGCCGCCTGCAAAGCGTAGATGCCGATATCCATCAGGGAACCGCCGCCGGCCATGTCTTTTTTAAGACGCCATTGGCTCGGATCGCCAATGTTGAAACCGGCGCTGGTCTGAATGATCTTGACAGGGCCGAGTTCCTGCTCGCGTGCCATACGAATCATTTCCTGGGTGAAGGGTTCGTAACGAAGACGATATGCCACCATCAGCTTTCGATCCGCTTTACGCGCGGCATCGATCATGGATTGGCATTCGGCAGGCGTATTGGCCATGGGTTTTTCTGACAAGACGTGCTTGCCGGCCTGGAGCCCGCGAATGGTGTATTCAGCATGCATGCCATTGGGCAGGACAATATAGATGACGTCTACTTCTGGATTGTCTTTGATTGAATCATAATTCTCGTAGTTGTAGATGTTCTTGGGATTGACGTCGTAGCGCAGCGCCAGTTTGTTGGCCTTGTCGGGATGGCCGCTCACCAACGCCACCACTTTGGATTTTTCGCACTGGGAGAAAGCAGGCAAGATCTGGTGAATGGCCAGGTTGCCAAGGCCAACGACGGCCCATCCCAGTTTCTTGCCGGGCGGCTCAGGAACAATGAGCTGCGGTTGTTGTGCTGCCGCATCCTTGAACAGTGCCGCGGCAACATTCACTGCCACCAGTCCCTGGCCGGCCTTCACGATGAATCCACGACGGGTGATCTCTTTTCCGGGCAAATCGGGCATGACTGCACCTCTATGATTCATTAGAATTTCGCTGCTTGATCGTGTTCCCGCTGTCGGGGAACCTGTCTTTTGCGCCACAAGTTTACCTCAATTCTGATTGAGGCATGGGGACTTGCGTGCCCGGATACTCCGCCAGTTCCTTGCTGATCTCGTGTCGTCGAGCCCTTGTCGCAAAGACGGCCGATGCCCTGCGGGCGCAATGAAATTCGTGCGAACGACATTCTGCGGATTTCACGTCTATCTGAATGAAATAGGGATACTCAAAGGCAAAAGGCCTCGCAATACAGGATCGCGAGGCCGAACCACGTATGCAACAGGTTACCGGCGCGATCAATCACGCTGGCGTCCAGTCGGCCGGGAGTCCATGAAACGGCCGCGGGAGAACCGCCAGGGGCCGAACCGAGTTCTGGGCGATTGTCATAATCCGACGCCCAGCTTCCGTTCCATCCGCGATGGTCGACGTCGATTTGATGGATCACTGCGCATCACTGCTTGGGATGTGCGGCGAAGAACTTCCAGACGATGTCGTTCGAAAGGACCCCTGTGGTGGAGTTGAAATTCGGATTGTAGCGACTCAAGTCGGCATTGTTATAGACCGCAAAATGGTCCGCACCGATCAGGCGGTAAAACTTCACTTCGGTGTTCGACAGGCCGCCCGTGCCGTCTTTCTCATTCACGCTAGTGGGGTTGCCGCCGTTGCACAAGGGAGTGGACGTATCCAGGTTAACAGTCGCATCCGCCGTGAGCCAATAGTTCACAGTAACGTCCTGCGACGCGTTATCTCTGGTACCGCAGTAGGGGATAGTTTGATCCATATCGGCGTGGAGCATTAGGACGGAGACTGGTCCCGCGGCCGCGGGCACGACACCATTGCTACCTTCCAGATTGTCGAGGGCTCCGGAAAGAGGTGCGATGGCCGCTACAAGATCGGAGAGTTCCACACCGACACGGACCGCCATCAGGCCGCCAGAAGAAATTCCCATGACGTAGATCTTCTTGGGATCAGCGTTCAAACTGACCTGAAGCGTCGTTATGAGTTGTCGGAGGAAGGAGACATCGTCCGGCGACGTACTGGTAGGCGATTGAGCCCCGTTGAAGTAGCCGTTCCATTGGCGCAAGTTCTCGGTGCGCGGCGCGTCAAGGGCTTCAGGGTACACCACGGCGAAGCCGTCCGCGTCGGCGGTGTTGTTCATCAGGGTGTGAGTCGGGTACTCCAGCGCGCTCTCGCCGGTGCCGTGCAAGGCCACGACCAACGCACCTGAAGTCGCAGGGAAGTTCGGCGGGATGTGGAGCACGTAGTAGCGTACAACGCTGGTGCCGTCCGATTGAGTGACCATGAGGACGGTGCACGAGGGATCGTTGCTGGTGTCACACCCCTTTGCGTTATGCAGAGGCTGACCATTTGAGCCAACCAGCAGGTTTTTGCGGTTCCCACCACAGGAAATCAGAAGAACTGCGATGGCTGAGAGCACGGTCGCGAGCAAGAGACGCTTCATGAGCTGGTCCTCCCGAAAGATGCCGCGAAACGTCGAGAGATGCGGACCAGAAGAACAGCCATAGTCAGAGACATGATCAGGAGCAGTAGTCGCATCAATGCTAGTCCTCACTATGAGGTATGCCGTGAAAGGTCGAAGGATATTACTGGTCCAGAACATTTTGTTGTTAGATGACTCTTGACGAGATCGTCCGCCATTACATCGATGAATACCGCGACGACTCCCGCGCGGAGATAGCAGGAATCTCCTTTCTCTGTGACCCACACTATGTCGGCTATCCAAACTCTTGCGGATCGCCCACGCGTAGCGTCCGCCGCGCCAGCGGCTTAGTCCTTGTCGGTTTATTCGGGAGCTAACCGCAAAGAACGATCGTAATCGCCAGCTTTTTGCCGCGACCACGATCGCTCGCTTCTTCCCGCTCTTTCTGCTGCGCTCGGCTAGTTTCCGGCCCCAGTTGCCACAGATCTGAGGCCGGACCCCCCTCCAGTCCAAGTTAGTCATAAAACGGCATTAACGCAGTGCTGAACCCGAGTTACCGGCCTAATGGCGAGTATGTCGTGGTAAATGGACCACGCCGCCGACCGTGGCTTGAATCAGCGTCAGTTGGCCGTCCCGGTGCACCAGAACCTTCCCGGTTATTTTGCCGTCCACGATTGTGCACTTTTCGTCCGACAAGACCGTCGTGTTCCCCTCGAAGGTCCCAGTGTAAACGCCATTGCAATGGTGCAATGATGTGAATGCTATTGAGTGGGTAAAGGGGGTGTTTGCGGAGGAGTTGCCCACATACACCGTATAGTGGCCGGACGCCCAGGCCCAACTGTGCGCAGTGGTATCCCAATACGCCAGCGGCTGGTAGACCGATCGTCTAGGCGGCCGCCTGAATCCTTGCGTCTCGTCTATGTCGACCAGCTGGGCTTGCTCGTCGGGGTCGTCCTGTGAAAGCTGGGCTTCGAGGGGTTCGACCTCAAGGGGCTTAGCCTCCGGCACGGTGGCCGGGTTAACCTTGATCGTGACTGTCCGCGATTCGCCGGGGTTAAGCCAAACTTTCTTGAATCCGACAAGCCGCTTGGGTGGTTCGCCGAAGGAAGCGCCGGTGCCCGGCAGTCCAAGATACACTTGTACCACCTCAGCGCCGTACTTGCGCCCCGTGTTGGTCACTCTAGCGCGGACTATGATCGGCGCGGTTTGAGTGGAGATACTGTGTGGTGTCACGTCGACGTCAGAAATCTCGAACGTCGTGTACGAAAGGCCGAAACCAAAAGGATACCGCGGCTTAATATTCTGCGATTCGTACCAGCGGTAACCGAATTGCAGCCCCTCGGAATAATAGACGGTTGGTCCGACATAGGTGGGATTGTCGACCACAAAAGTGGAGATGGGCGGATAGGCCGTGAAGGCGGCGGCAAAGGGCGGGGCGGAGATATAGGGAGGGAAGCTTAAGGCTTGGGGTGTTCCGGGATACTCCTCCGCAATGCTCATGGGCTCAGGCCACCCGACTGGCGCAAAGGGTAACAGATTTGTATTCAACGTTTGCTGCGGGACATCGGCGGAGTGTACCGGGAATGTGATCGAAGTCTTGCCAGAGGGATTCGCAGGGGTGCAGACCGACGGGTCCCCCAGGGTCGACGGATTGGCGCCGATCTGGCAAGTGTTGAACAACAGATCTGCGATGATGTTGCCACCTTCTTCGCCGGGGTACCACGTTTCAAGAATTGCCGGAACCTCATCTGCCCACGAAACGGTGTAGACATTTGGATCGCCGAGAGGCACCGGGTCGCCGTTCAGGAGGACCACGATCGTATTCGGCTGGGCGGCGTAGATCCTATTGATGAGTACGTCAGGCAAAACGCCGAATATCGCGGGCATATAAATCCGGCTTCGATCGAGACCTTCCGTTTCTTCGTCGCCTTCGATGACGATAGCCAGGTCGGCGCCGGCGGCGGCAGCCGCTGCCGTCGCGAGGCTGACCGTGCCAGGGAGGGGAGGGTTCGCGACAGCGTATCCCCTTATGGTGTCAGTAGGGCAGACCGTCAGCAGGCCTTGAAAGGGAGTGACGGTGTACAACGGTCTTACCATCGAACTACCGCCGCCGCCAGTGTATGTTCCGCCCGGGATGGCTGGCCCGATCAGGGCGATGGTCTGCGGCTTGCTGGGGTCACAGGTGAGAGGGAGCGTAGGATTTCCCGCGGCATTGTTCGCATTCCTGAATAGAACAGAGTCCTGTTCGCCGATTAACCTGGCTGTGACGCCGTGTGCAATCGTGTCAGCCACACTGACCGTTGGCGTCCCACTGGTGTAAACGATATTACGGTCGAAGTCGCCCGCGGCGAACATTTCGGTGTACCTCCGCAGGAGGGCGTTCTCGATGGTGCCCTGGTTGATCTCATTGGCGGCGATCGCGGCATCCAGGTTGGCGGCAGTAAACCAGACTGGGGAGCTCATCTCCAAATCTTCCCCCGCCAACAAGGAAGGCGCAGTGCTGTGGGTGGCGCCAAAGTCCGACTGGACGTAGCCTTTGAAGCCCCATTGCTGGCGCAGGGCCGTGGTCATGGAAGTGTAATCCTGGCATTCGTACACGCCATTGACCAGGTTATAGGCGCACATTACGGAGCGGGCGCCGCCATCAATGGTACACATGTTAAAGGGCACGAAGTACATTTCGTACTTGCTGCGCTCGTCGATGATATCGCTGACACTTGTCCGGTTCGTCTCCTGCTCATTTCCCATGAAGTGCTTGCACATTCCGATGATGCCATGGGCTTGATCCCCTATGACCGACTGAGAGACGGTCAGGCCTGCGAGGTACGGGTCCTCGCTCGCGTATTCGAAATTGCGGCCACCCTGCGCCTCGCGCAACATGTCCATGGCCGGCCCCTCGATTACGTGCACCGCGACATCACGGGCTTCTGAACCAATAATGTCGCCAGCCGCGCGGGTCAGCGCCGGATCAAATCCCGCCGTCATTCCCAGGGTCGAGGGTATGGAGGTAGCCCTCAGTACAATCGCGCAGTCGCCTGCACCGACCCCCGAGGGGCCGTTGCTGATGCGAAAAGTCGGTATGCACAGCGCCGGGATGCCTGGAACATGCCGTCCACTTGGACTGCACGCGGGAATCTCGGGGAAGCCGCCGGCTTGGCCGGCCATTTGCTCCTCCATTTCAGGCAACGTCATCGCGCTGATCAAGGCCCGAGCCCGGTGAGCGGGGGCTTCCTCGGGGTCAATCATCCAGGGGGGAGTGGTTGCCGGCTGTCCGGCTACCGCTCCCTGGCCCCCGCAAGTTGTTGACTGTGGGCCAGGTACAGCCGACTGAGCAGCAGCTGTGGATGCCAGTGAAAGGCCAAGGAAAAGAGCCGCCAAACACGTCATCATTAATTTCGTGAATGCATTTTCGGGGAGTCTGATTTTGGTGAGCCTCGAACCACGTATCACAGGTGCGGTCGAACACATGACAGCACCAGATTGTGTCGATGAAAACATCCATGTCTCGGAAACGTTTCTATGTTTAAGCATGATTCACCTCTCGCGTCACGATGCGTTTGTAAACCTCTAACGAAACCCTCAACTTAATCCAGCAAGTACTGCAATCTTATGTTAGCGGGAAAGGCAAAAAGCAAACCAATCCCCACGTTCCTCGGCTAAGACTGTGCCTTGAGTGCTCCCCTCTTTCGAGAGATGCCGTAAATGTTTGCGGCATATTACTAACCGCCCGATTTTTATTTCGGGCGCCCATGATCCGGGACTTGCTCAGGTATGGCTTATTTCACTTGAGAAGTGGGCCTTTTTGGAGTTAGCATCGTGAACCTGAAGAAGAAGCCGATGAATTCATCTATGACTAGCAAATTAATGATGAGCCGATGCGTTCTGCTCGGCATGCTATCAGTGATCATTTCTGCCGATTGCGCAGCGGCACAGGCAGCGGCACAGACAGAACCACGCCAGCACGTTGGGCCCCGAGTGGGAACTATTGCTCCCCCATCAACCGCATTGCCGGTGATCCTGACGGCTGGGGACCCTGGGCAGGAGCTAGCGGGGACACCGGTGGATCCTGCAGAGCTGGTACGCACAGCCATTGCAAACAAAAAACGCGCTGCGCCTCTCGCCAGAAACTACGCGGACCTCCTCGAGTGGCGTGCTTACGATACGCGTGGAAACCCATCTAGGCATGGCGCTCTGAAGTTTGCAGTGGGCTATGTGAACGGCTCCTGGCATCACGACATAATCGAACGCGACGGCAAACCTCTGCTCAAAGACGAAGCAGAGGAAGATCGCGCAAGAGCAGAGCAAGCGCAGGCACAAATCAAGGCCGGGATACCCAAGCAGCATGGTACCGTAGCCATAACGGTAATCTGGAACTGGAGACAACTGGTGCCGGTGCCAATCCCATTCGAAGACCTGCCCCGGTTGTTCGACCTCAAATCGCTCGGAACGGAGAATGTGGGCGACCGGCAAGCGTACGTGATCGAGGCCATTCCGCGTCCCGGTGCCACGCCGACGGACAGCTTCGACGAAGAAGAACTGCGTGACCGCGTGAAATTATGGATCGATACGAAGGAAAAAGTTTGCCTGCGATTGCACTTTGACGTCATTGAAGGTGGTGGTCTTTTGGCGAAGGGATCGTCTTTTGATGAGGACTACGCCAAGACCAACAATGATATCTGGATGCCGGCCCGGTCGCTCCTGATTCGTCGGGTCGCGGGCCAGTTATACATGCAGATAGAGGAAACCTATCTCTATTCCAAGAACCTCGGTACCGAATCTGATGTAACGCAAAATTCCATACCGCCAGCACCGGCCAATTCACAGCTGCACAGTCCCGATCATCAGGAAGTGGATCCGGCGCCCGTGCCGACCGCCGACGAAGTGGCTATTCGTGACTTGGGGCAAAAAGCATTTGTGGCCTATGAGCAGGGAGACGCCTCGACATTTCTTTCGCTATTCAGTACCCGATCGCCGATTCTCGCGAATTTTAGAATGGACGTTCAGCGAGACCACCGAAAGATCAAGGATGAAGGTCTCGAAATTGGAAGAATAGAAATAACGGGCGATACTGCAACCGCTCGTGTGTCGTATGAGCAATCCAGCGTGAAGGGAGGTCCCGAAGAGCCAGACTTCAATCGTGGGAGGAGGTTTTATACCTACCGGTTAGTGCGAGAGGCGGGCGACTGGAAGCTTTGGGATGAATCGAATGACCAGGAAGAGCTCGCGGAATCCTTGATTATCGCCAAATCTGAAGAAGAACGCGACAGGTTGCTTGCCAAGAATACGCCTCTGGTTACAGCAGCACTGGCCAATCAGCTTGTCAATGCAGGCAACGAACGCATCGAGATGGGCGATTACGCTCAAGCCATGACCGGCTTCCATCTCGCTTACACAATGGCGGAGCGACTCAATGATAAGTCGGCACTGTGGAAGGCCGTTTCCGCTCTGGGGTATGGGAACCTGGTGCAAGGGAATGCGGCGCAAGCGGCAGACTATTTCCAGAAAGGCGTGACGCTTTGCGAGTCGTTTGGCAATAAGTCAAGCCTGGCCCACATATTCTTTGAAATTGGGGAGGATTACTTTGAGCGAGGCGACTATCGAGAGGCCATGGAGTATTACCAAAAGAGCCTGACGACAAGCGAAGAAGCTGGCAACAAAAAATACCTCGCATCCACGCTGGAACTTGTAGGAGATTTGTTTGTTCAACAAGGCAACGACGAGCAGGCACTCGCACATTATCAGAGAAGTCTAGAGCTGTATTCGGAGCTCGAGGCCAATGTAGACACCAAATTGGGAGTCACCAACGCACTGGGCAGAATTGCAGGAGTACTTACACGGCAAGGCAAGTATACAGAGGCACTGGACTACTACCAGAAAAACCTGCACCTCTCTGACGAACTTGACTATAACGACGTAGCTGCCGTGACTTGGAGGAATATGGGGGACAACTATTCCTTGCAGGGACAATTCACGCAGGCATTGGAGTCCTATGAAAAAAGTCTCGATCTCTTTGAGGAAAGTGATCGCCGGCCGGATGTTGCCGTCACCCTGAACCGCATAGGGAATGTTTATTACAAGTTGGGTAACTATGATCGCACCATTGATTTTTGCCGCCGGGCTGCGGACATTGCTCAAGGACTGGACAATCCACCCGATCTGGCCGTGATCCTGACCACATTAGGTACTGCCTATCTCGCCACCGGCAAATACGATCAGGCACAGCAGGCGCTCACAGGAGCAATTTCTAATATTGAAACGCTCCGTACACATGTCGCAGGAACCGAGGAAGACCAGGAGCGTTTCTTCGAAGACAAGGTGAATCCCTACTATGCCATGGTGGAATTGCTGATTCAGGAGCACAAACTCACCGAAGCACTCAACTATGCCGAGCGCGCGAAAGGGCGGGTATTGTTTGATTTGCTTCGCAACGGCAGAGCTGACATAACCGGAACCATGACAGCGGAAGAGCGGTCCCAGGAAGAGAGATTGAACCAGGCCCTGGTTCGGCTCAATTCCCAACTCATCCAGGAAACCTTACAACGCCAGCCCAACAAAGTTATTCTCCGAAGCCTGGAAGGGCGCCGCAAGGAGGCGCGGCTTGCGTACGAAGCTTTCCAGACCCAACTATACGCAGGCCATCCCGATCTGAAGATTCGGCGTGGGGTGAGCGCGCCATTGTCTCTCGAAGAGCTTGGAGCCCTAATACCAGACAACTCCACGGCATTTCTGGAATATGTGGTGGCGCAGGAAGAGACTTATCTATTTGTTCTCACCAGGAGCGGTAAGGGCGGCGAAGGAGACTACGGTCCTGTCACCCTGAAGGTGTACCCGATAAAAATCAGAGCTGAAGATCTCGCGAACCGAACGGAAAACTTCCGAGCGAAGCTGGCCAACAACTCACTCGATTTCCGAGGTCTTGCCAGAGAGCTGTACGGCCTGCTGCTTGGGCCTGCGCAGAAGGACTTGGCCGGAAAAAAGACGATTGGCATCGTCCCAGCAGGCGCTCTTTGGGAGCTCCCGTTCCAGGCGTTGTTATCGGGACAAAACCGATATGTGCTGGAGGATCACGGTCTTTTCTATGCTCCTTCCTTAAGTGTGCTTCGCGAGATGAGGAGCAAATCGGCTGCGGCCGATTCTGAAAGTCAGCAAACAGCTATTGCTGTCAATGCCATGGCAGCCCATGGAGAACCCGGCGCTCCCGTTGCGCCCTCTTCAACTCGAATGTTGTTTGCGGTCGGAGATCCGGCCTTGCCTAACCACTTGGGACTCGGGGCTAAAGTCGTCGGCGGAGATGTTCCGTACGATCCGTTGCCGGAACAGGGACGAATGGTGAAGCAACTGGGACAGATCTATGGCCTGAAAAACAGCATGCTTTTGACCGGTTCCGCAGCGAAGGTAGAAACCGTAAAGGCTGAGGCGGGAAAGTATAGAATTCTGCATTTTGCCACTCACGGAATACTCGACAATGACAATCCCCTCTACTCGCACTTGCTGCTGGCGGGCAACCGTACAACAGACAGTGGCTTTCTGGAAGCCAGAGAGATCATGCAACTCGACCTGCACGCAGATGTAGCTGTGCTCTCGGCCTGCGATACCGCGCGGGGACGCGTACGTGCAGGCGAAGGCCTGATTGGCATGACGTGGGCTCTTTTTATTGCGGGAACGCCGACAACGGTCGTGAGTCAGTGGAAGGTAGACTCTGCGAGCACCGCCAGTGTCATGATTGCATTTCATCGCATTCTCAAATTCGAATTGTCGCAACGCGAGATTCGAGCGAGCAGAAAAGAACCTCTTCGTCACCTGGTCGCTTTTTCCCGACAGGCTAATTCACAGTCTTCCGAGTCTGAAGCGGATCGGAGAGTGAACAAGGCGGATGCTCTGCGCCAGGCGGCGTTGAAGCTCATGTCCGATCCTCAATATCGTCATCCTTTTTACTGGGCAGGATTCGTCGTGATGGGGGATGGCTTGTAATTACTGCCGCTATACAATCCCAGCGCTCATTTTTTTCTCCAGGACTGAACTGTCTGGAATAGTTTGCCGGCCACCGATGATTGAGGGTTCTGTTCCACGAGAGCCTGAAACTGTTTTTCAGCTTCATCCAACAGGCCCGCGCGAGCATAGAGTACACCCAATGCGAGGTGAGAGTTGGCTGCCTGCTCTTTGGCGCTGTTAAGTTGCTTAATTTCCTCGACATTCAACAATTTGAACTGTGCTCTCGGGGCAGGGGCGCTAGGTACCGTAATTTGTTGATGGTCCCGCCGGGCTGTGACTTGCCAGGAATAAGTGCTCCCACGCTGAAGCGGGACCGGCACAGACCACTCTAAGGCTGAAACCGCGCCGCTTTTTGCGACCTGATTGAATGTTGCATCGAACACGGAAATCGTGTAGCTTGTCGCGCCACGCAATGGCTTCCATCGCAGGGTGGGTTGTTCTTCTGCAACTACAGTTGCGATGGGACTGACCAGGTCGAATGGCGGGGCATTGGCGGGCGCCCCCAGGAGCTTTATCGGTGGCGCGGAAAGACCGGCAATCGATTGCGGTCTTTGCAGCTCGGCTGTAGCCAGCGCATCCCGGACTTCTGCCTGGGCCTGCTGCGAAAGTCCCTCAAGGCCGGTGAGCGATCCACTTCGATCCAGGGTGATCTCTTGAGTGCCGTCTTTTAAGCGAACAACGATCTGCGATGTTTCGCGGTGACTATGCGCGCTCTCTTGCAGACTGGAAACGTTTCTCCAGGCGGCCCAAATCAATAAGAGACACGCTGCGAGAGAGAATACACCAGCCAAACGACGGGCAGTCAGAAGCCCAGGGCCTCGCCCCGCTTGCGGGAGCCATTTGCCAGGATACTGTGGCTTCGCCGCCGCCTGCCCACGGAGTGGTGCGCTTGCCCGCGAGGGGGCGAATGTTTTTAATTCTCTGACACACTGTGGACAAATCTCGAAGTGGCTCTCACAAATCGTTCTGGTAGCTTCGTCTGCGGTGTCGGTCGCATAGCTTCTCAACTCTTCGAGCGAGAGATGGAATGGCTCCGCATCCGAGGATACGAAGGCTTCTTTGAGCTGGGAAAAAACAGCTCTTGATTGTTTATCACCCAGAAGACGCCCGAGGCATTCTTCGCAAATGGCAAAATGACGATCGCATTCTTGCCGAGCGGCCGCGTCCAGCTTTCGCTGGCGATAGCCGTCAAGATCGATCGCCGTTAAATGTTGGTGTTCCGATTGCATGCTATTGCCTGATCGAATCAGTCTACTGCTACTCCTGCTTTCATTAAGCCGTAAAATCGCCGCCCTTCTTACCGTCCCACAGTAGATTGTCGAGGATTGTTCTCGAGCGCCTGCATTCGCCTCGCCAGCCGTTCGCGTGCGGTCTTCCGCAGATTGATTACTTGTTGCCGGGTTATGCCCAACAACTGAGCAATGCTGGCATCGTCCAAAGGCAGGTCGTTCCACAGTTCCGCTAGCTGCTCGCAAGGCATGGCCACCAGTTCGGCGATCTCGCTCTCGGAAGCAATCCCCAGGTATGGAATGAACGCGATAACGCTGTCTCCTTGTGCGTCCCGAAGATTCAATAACAATGCGATGCGTTGCAGGGCAGGAAGGCCACACACCTCGATCCATAGCTTCTCTAGATAAATACGCTCCCCAACCGCGACATCGACTCCAATCTGGGGCGCCGGCAGGTTTTCAACCGTCCTCATTGTCTCATCGTAGTGCTCCAGAGGCTGGTCTTTGATATTCCATATCTCAGCCGCGATGGCAACCAATTCGTTCAACTCCAGCGGGCCTCCAGCCTTCTCGAATACAGCGCTAAATAAATCGGCGGGTGATTGGTCACCAATGCCAGGAGGAGAAATCGAGTTAGCCAAACTCGCTCTCGTGTCTTCGACTAATTGGAGGAGACGGTCTGGTGAGCTGAATGCAGCCTTCTCCTCGGACCACGCGCGCAAACCGCAGAGCCAGTGCTGACCTTCGGCGCTCCATAACGCAAACTGTTTACTCCGTTTCAAATGATAGCGGAGCATGTTCTTTAAGCGCCATCGTTGAGGATGTTTCTTCCGCAAGTAGTCCACGCAAGCCGAGTAAGTCTTGATTGCTACGTAACCAGGGAAATCACCGATTGTTCTTCGGCCTGGGGTTGCTTTGAGGCCGCGCAACTCGGAGATAAGAAGGGCGCGTACATCGCCGGCAATCTCCAGACCATCCTGGTTTTCTGTGCTGCCCTCGAATGGTTTTAGTGATGCATGCATCTTTTTCCTGAGAATACTTGTGATGATTGGATCGGCATGCTCGCAAATGAGCTTACTGAGCAATTGCTCTGTTTTCAGTGGACTTGTTGAATGGAGAAAGGGTAGGAGCAGAGGGTCAACATCGGTCATGGTTAGCTGTTCGTCCACCAGCATCGTTGTTGAACACGCACTCAAGACTGCGGAAACTCCCAAGGCCAGGTGCAGTCTCCGCCAACCGGAATTCAGATTTTCCGGTTCCAAGCACTTGGAAGTATATATGGGATTGCCCCTCGTTGTGGATTTGAGTGCCGATTACAAAGTATCCAGAGACTGGAGTGTTACTGCCTACGCAGCCCACGCTCAAGCACAGTCCGTAATCTCGGCCCTCTTTCCAGCCCATGCCACAAGAAAACAGCAAGTCTCATGGAACTACTGTCGGCGGGCTATTACAAGTTCCATCGCTGGCGTCTCCGGTATTGCTGATCATCGGCATGGTCACATGCCAAAAGTGCTGTTCCCGATCAGCAGCCATACAGGCTGGCAGCTCAAAATGCTGCGCTTGGCGGGGTCGATGCAAGTTAATATCCTGCCGGCTAACCGCTGTAGTTTGCGACCACTCGGATGATTTTTCCGTTCTTGCCGAACTCCATGAACTCGGCCGTCCTTGTGCCTTTCTGATTCTTGTAGCAGACGACGACACTGGACAGACCACACATCACATCCAGGAGTTCAAAGTGTAAGTTCGGATGCAGCTCCAGCCCGCGCTTGAAGTAGTTGCGCAAGGCGGCGTCCCCTTCGACAGTTCCGGATGGATTGTCCAGGATCTTGGCTGCGACGGGGGAGATCAGGACAACATCCGCAGCGTAATGAGACATTATGGCGGCCAGGTCGTGTGAGTTCCACGCTGCGACCCATTGACGCGCAAATTCTTTGATTTCCGACTCCGTGGTCATCCAAGTCATCATACAGACCTGGGTGGTAACGGTACAATTCTGCCGCGAGGTCTGTAAGTTGTTGAAAGATTAAGTAATAAGATTGGTTGCGGGGGGTGGATTTGAACCACCGATCCCGCTTTGCGGGATATGAGCCTCAACGTGCAAATTGCTTGGGATCGAGCCCGGTCATGACAAAAAAACCGGCTCCGCCCTTTTGGGCCTTCAGTTGAAGCTCGCGTTTTCGAGCTTTGTTTGTAATCAGGATGTTGCTCTAGACCGATATAAAAGCAGCGCCCGGAGATACTCCAAAGAACATAAACCCAATAGCTTTTGTCGGAGACGCGAGACATTCCAGCAGGAGGTTTTGGTTGCGGGGGGTGGATTTGAACCACCGACCTTTGGGTTATGAGTGTAACCAGGGCCGGAATTACAACAACTTAGACGGCACGGATAGCGCACAAAATTATTGCTAGGAATCGGAAGGCACGCTTAATGTTCCCCAAATGTTCCCCAGTTTTCGAGTGGGTTCGTCCAGTAGGGCTTTGAAAAATAGAAAGAGGTTAGAAACAATGGAAGGCACCTAAAGCAAATACATAATGCCTGTTCAGTTGGAAGCTCGCGCACAGCATCTGTTAGGCGATGTAACTCTGGATCAGCATATCGGGGTTCGAATCCCTGGGGGGCAGCCAATCCTTTCAACGACTTACAAACAAATAACGTCACGGTAGGCGTTTGTACATTTGTTGGTTTTTATTGGGATTTTTCGAAGATCCTTTGAATCCTTGGTCATACTTTGGCCATACCTATAAACTCTCGTGCTATTTGGCTTCGTGCTACGTTGTACAATTCTGCTCAACGTAATGCCGTCCATGTCCGCAAGCCGCCACAGTAGGGTTGCAGCCGCGCTGCGCTCCATAGAGACCGTGCAAACCTATTGGCGCGATGCCGACGTGAGTGCTTTTGTGAAGGAGGCTCAAAAAAATGCTGACAGAGAAAGGCATGCACTCGGATTCTTCCCGGGGCAAGTCTATGACGATGCCGCTCGAGAGGGTAGGTTGCTTGTTGCGGTCGAGAATGATGTTAGGTCGAGCCATTACGTAGGGCATCTTCTGTTTTCGCGCACTTTTCCAAACGCCAAGATCCTGCAGCTGTACGTCTGTCCGAAATACAGATCTCGCGGTATTGCAAGAAAGCTAGTGAACGCTTTGGTTGATGGCCTCGAACCACACAATTATCTCAGCATCCGCGCCCGTGTGGCCGATGATCTTCCCGCCAACGCTGCTTGGGAACGCTTGGGCTTTTCCACCGTCTGCCAGAAGCCTGGAGGCGTAACTACGAGGCGAACCATAAATGTTAGGGTCAAGCCGTTGCGAACATCCACACTGTTCGGAATTCCTGATTCAGTTCCGGATACCGAGCTGAACCTCGCCACCCGCATTGCTACCGGCCTTCCAACCTATGCGATTGATCTCAATGTGTTCTTCGATGTCGTAAGGCGTCGTCCCAGGGCAAATGACGCAGCCAAGGTCATTAGCGCAGGACTGGGGAACTTGATTCGAGTAGTGGTAACCGAAGAATTTGTCGCTGAGTTGCGGAGGACGTCGACAACGGCATCCGACCCAATCCTCGAATTTGCCTCAGAATTGCCCACCATCGGTGCCCCACCTGCTGACGTGCTTAGTCTGCTGACTGCAGAGATAAAAGCGATTGCATTTCCGGGTCGGCCAGGTTCCGTTCCGTTGAGACATCAGGATCGGTCGGACTTGATCCATCTTGCCACTGCCATCTATCACACTCTGGCTGGCTTTGTTACGAACGAGCGCGCTTTTCTTCGCGAGCAGCACCAGTTTTATCAGAAGTACGGTCTTCGGGTAATGGATGTAAGCAAATTTGCTGACGCTGTCAAAACTTTGAAAGAACCGCTGACAAGAACAGACACTAGAGTGTCGGGTTCGGCACTTAGCCTCCGAGAAGTTTCGCCCAGGGAACAAGCTGGTTTGGACGAATTCCTTGCTCAATTCACGATTCCAGAAGAGTTTCGAACACACTTCGAGGCGCCACCTCAATCCCTAGTCACTCGCAAGCGAATCATCGCATCTTCTGAAAAGGATATTATTTGTGCGGCTGCATGGGATTGCCTAAGCGGTTTACATCCAGTCGCGCACATACGATGTGTCGCAAATGAAGAACACCCGGCCCTGGAGACTGCGTTAGACATCCTGCTCGACCGCATCTGCCGTGAAGCAAGCAAACAAGGCGAAGTGCTACTGAGTCTGCAGTTCCCCAAGGGGCAGGTCACAGGTCAGGCCCTCGCGAGTCTGAAGGGTTTTGCCCCCTCTTCGAACGATGGTAGTTCGGTCGGGACTCTTTGGAAGGCCTGTTTAGGTCGAGCCATTGAGCCAAGAGACTGGCCTGTGGTGGCTGCATGGTTGAAAAATGTCGCTAGCCTAACCTTGGAAGCTACACTTCCGACATTTACTGGTGAAAACCAGACAGTGAAATTCGAGTCTGTTGCACGTCGTGGAACAGTGGCATTGAACACCCTCGAGACTATCCTTGGTCCGACTCTGGTCTTGCTGGACAAACGACCAGGTGTAATAGCTCCCATACGGCGCAGCTTTGCTGATGATTTGCTGGGTTCAGCGAGCCAAATGTGCCTAATTCCTTCGCCGAGTGCAATCCTTTCATCTGAGCGTATTTACTACAGCTCTACCAGAAATGCCCGGTTGTTTAGGAGCGGTGTGCCACTCGTATTCTATGAGTCTGGAAGCGAACACGGGAGGTCGTGTGCAATAGCAGTGTGCCGGATTCTGGAAACCATTATTGCGAGCAAGCCAACGATCTCAGGACAACTTCTTCGTCATGGGGTGTTGGATGAAGGCGAAATTGAGCAACTCACGGCAGATGACAAGATAGCCGTCACCACTTTTGACAATCTCATGATCTTTCAGAATCCGATTTCCTTCAAGCGATTGAAAAGATTTGGCTGCATCAACAATGCAAACCTCGTCAGTGCAATTACAGTCAGTGCGGACGGTCTTAGGTCTGTTATCCGAGAAGGAAGGCCGCATGTCTGAACGGACGGACATACTCATCTCGCTTTCGCAACCATATGTTGATCACGTGCTTAGCGGTCGTAAGACGGTAGAGCTGCGCCGCAGGGCAGTTAACGTTTCGCCGGGAACGCGCGTATGGATCTATGCGAAAGCGCCGCAGGCGAATTTCCCTGCTGTAGGCGTGGTAAGAGAAATTGTTACAGCTGCCCCAGCTCAACTGTGGAAACAATTTCGAAAAGACTCAGCTGTCACGCTCGCCGATTTTCAGGAATACTTTGTGGGGGTGAGTACTGGTTGTGCCATTGTTTTTGAGTCCGTTCAGATGCTTGAGCCGACGGTCGCTCTGAATGAAATTCGTCGCCGAGCGCGATGCTTTCATCCTCCCCAATTCTTTAAGCGATTGTCCAAGGATAGCCCAGAACTCAAGGTTTTACTTACCCGAATGCCTGGTCGAGATGTTAAGGGATGCCCGCAGGCGTAAAGCTTAGGCGCGACAGCTCAGAACGTTAGTCTTCTTTGAAGCCTTGGCTGCTGAACTTAAGTGTGCGGCTGTTCTCTGCAACAGTCCGAGGTTTTTCTTGAACCCTTGAACGAAGTTGTGAACCCGTGCCGCCAAAGTAATTGAAGATTCAATGATTCTTTGCAAAAATGGATGGTACTTTAAGATGAAGTTTGTAAACTGAACGTCCCGAGGGTGTTATGCCAGCAACCATTGTTGTAGGCGGCCAATACGGATCTGAGGGGAAAGGCAAAGTCGTCGCTCTTTTGGCTCGCCGTTTACAATCCCCTTGGCTTGTCCGCTGTGGCGGCCCGAATTCTGGGCACACGGTAACCATTGATGGCAAAGATGTCATTCTTCGGCAAGTTCCGTGTTGCACGGACCCGCAGAGCGCTATTTTTTGTCTTGCTGCCGGCTGTGCCGTCGATGAAGCGGTACTCATCCAAGAACTGGACTTGCTGAATATTGACCGGAGTCGGATTATCGTCGATCCGCGTGCTGTACTCGTTACGGAGCAGGATCGCGAAGCTGAACGTCGCGAATTGAAGGACATAGCTAGTACTTGCTCCGGGACAGGAGCAGCACTGGTTCGACGGATGTCCCGGAGGACGGAAGTGCCTTTGGTCAAAGATTCCGATGCGCTAGATGCGCGTTGTCGCATCGAAACGGTTGCTCACGCGCTCCACAATGTTCTCGATGAAGGTGGCCACGTTATTGTCGAAGGCACTCAAGGATTTGCGTTGTCGCTTTTGCACGGGCCGAGCTATCCCTTTGTTACTTCACGAGACACGACAGCGGCTGGGTTTGCAATGGAGGTTGGGCTGTCTCCCCGGCAAATCGACAAGGTCGTCATGGTGATTCGGACATTCCCGATCAGAGTGGGAGGAGCGAGTGGGCCTTTTTCTAACGAAATCTCATGGGAGGAGATTTGCCGGATCTCCGGCGCTCCACAGGTTTATCCCGAATATACATCCGTCACCAAGCGTCTACGTCGTGTTGCACATTTCGACATCGAATTGGCAAAGCTGGCGTGGCAGTACAATCGCCCGACCAGTTTGGCAGTAATGGGATTGGATCGACTCGACTATGCGAATACCGGGGTGACAGAATCAAGCATGCTAACAAGAAAAGCCCACCAGTTTGTAGAGCAGATTGAACTTGCAACAGGCGTACCTGTTGAATTTGGGGGAACTGGCTTTCGAACCGCTGACGCAGCCCTCATGAATTCCACAATACGGCAACTGGAATTCCTGCATGTCCGATCTTGACCTGGCAGCTATACGCCGCTTGGGCACCGATGCGTTGAAGTTACTCTCGCATCAATTCGAAGACCTTGCCGCGTTCTTGAACGCTACTGACAACCTAACCTTTCGCCGGCTCCCAGAGCAACCGTCAACACGCGGTGACGTAAAAGTAACCAGTACTTGTTCGTGTTTAATGTCTCTGACGTTGAGCAAGCAGTTTCATCGAGTTTACGGCGAAGACCCGAAAGAGCAGGCTAAACGAGCATTTGAGAGGGTCTTCAATGCCAGTTGGAGAAGCTCAGGCCTTGGTCTGAACAACGCTTTTTCCACAGTCTTGGTCATCCGCACGTTTGGGCTGCTCGTCGACGCGGGGGTTATTGATTCCGACTTCGCTTACACGAAGAAGCGACGTTATAACCCCCTCGGGAACGTTACTCTAAGTGAGATCGCCACATGGCTCTCACGTGACATTAAGCGGTTTGGAATAAGTAAATATCCCCCTTCAGCGGCCGTTGTTTACTGGTTTGTTGACGGTATTGATCGTGGCGAGATCAGGCTCGGTATAGGACAGTGGCGCTCGCTTTGTGACTGGGCACGAGAGGAATTCAATAGACAGCGTTCTTTGGTTGTCGCCCAACACGAGGCATTGATGGATCCAGTCGCAATGGCTATGGCGGCCTCCTTGTGCTCACGGCTCCGCACGATTGCAGATACATCAAAATCCTCAGTAATAGGTTCATGTCTAAAGTTGTTGCCATCCAGCGTCGAGCTTCAGCACGGTATTAAGGTCTTGTTTGATAAGCAGAGTCCGTCGGGCATTTGGCCAAAGTACTTCCCGCTCTTTCACTATCCTAAGGCCGGATCGAACTTCTGCTTTACATATGAAATGTTGGAAGCGGTGCTAGCCGAATTTGGTTATGGTGCATCGAGTTTTTTGGCAATGTCTCCGACCCTCCAGAGGCTGGATCACGCTCTCACTTGGTGTGTTGACAACCGACTTAAGTATTCGGTGAATGGGCGCACTTACCACGGGTGGAATTCGGGAGGAGAACTCGACTCGCTAAACGCAGGAAAACCGGAGTCGTGGGCCACCGCAGTCGTGCACATGTTTCTCTGGGAATTGCAACATGTCCTTTCTACTAAGGCGCAAGCTGCTATCCTTCGTGAGTACAAGGTACCCCCTGCAGTCCTCGATTCGAACCCTTGGAACAACTTGCTTGACATGGATGTGCGTCTCCAAGGCAGTATGTCAAAAACTACAGTAAGAACCGTTCTCGAGAAGCAGATTGTGACTACGGCGGCAAAATATAAACCATTTTCTGGCAATAAGATTGAAGGGCGGATCTCGGCCCTACTATTTGGCCCCCCAGGAACATCTAAGACGCGCCTTGCTCGTGCTCTGGCGGCGAAGCTGGGGTGGCCTCTTCTCCTCATTGATCCATCGCACTTCCTTAGTAACGGCATCGAAAACATCTACAGCCGAGCAACTGATATTTTTCGAGACCTTCAAGATCTGTCAGCGGTTGTAGTGTTATTTGATGAAATGGATGCGCTAGTGAGAACTCGTGATGGCCAGCGAATCGACTTAACTAGCCAATTTCTAACAACGAGCATGCTCCCGAAACTTGCTGCCCTTCACGACCAGGCTTCTTTGATCTTCTTATTCGCTACTAATTATCAAGAGGGATTTGACCCCGCGATAAAGCGGCCAGGGAGATTCGATGTACTGCTTTGCGTCGGTCCACCTTCTTGGGAGGAGAAGCTTCGTAGGATAGATAAATTTCTGCCAGCCGAGGCCACCACAGGTGAGGTTGCCGTAGCCCGGAAGAAGCTTACGTCAGTCGCGAAGAAGCTCGACAAAACGCAATTGAAGCAGCTAGACCTATTAACGGTTCAGGAGACAGGTAACTTCTTTAACAGTCTCGCTGCTCACGGCAGCTCGACACTGGATGCAATACGTGACGTTACCTCCGCTGACTTCCAAGAACAACTGATCAGGTTCAGCAAGTATGTAACCTTAAGAGAGGACGACGATACATATAAGCGGTACGAGAACGATCAAACGGAATCGCGTCTTCAATGATGAATTGATAGAACCTTGAAAAGCTGATCATCAATTCGCCATCTCAATTCCTCAAGCGAACCGAAATTAGCAACAATCTGATCGGCAACATTTCGAATGATCGTCGCCGTACGGTCTACAGGACTCGCAGAGTTTAGGCGTTTCTCACCTATCGTGCTTCTCTTTTCCAGTCGTTGTCGAATAATCGTGTCATTGCAGTCCACAAACCAAGTAATCAATGGTCTACCATCCAACGCATTGCGATCAATATCGACGATATCGCGAATGGAATCGACGATTATGGGCGCATTGATCCCTTTGATCGTTTTTGCAAGTTTATTGCGCAACGGAACCTGTTTGTGGACGTCCAAAATAAGGGCTCCAAACTCTCGCAGATGCTTCTCTGAAACTGCGTCTATGTTGATTGTTTGCTGGAATAGTCGTTTGTCCGGCGGTGCACCTTGGTCTTCAATCAGAAGATCACGAATCACATTCCGTGTTCGAATCCACTCAAATCCATAGAACACGCTGAGATAGCGTGCGACAACGGACTTGCCTGCACCGGTTTTGCCTGCAAGACAGATTACCGGGTTGATGTCGAATGCAAGTGGCCCTATTTTCGGAACAATAAGTTGCGCTTCGCTGGGAATACCCATTGGCTCAAAGGAACCTGATTCGAAATATCGCCCAACGATTGCTGAGGTAATTGCGTCCATTTCGTCGTGCGAGCGTGTTTCTAGCCCCGTGCCCTTCAGTCCCAAGCGGCATAGTCCTTCACGCAATAAGCCAAGACTTTTCTGTTTGCGGGGAATACAAAGTATGTCCTGAGCTGCGCCTGGATACGATTCAATAACTTTCGGCGCTGACGGCAACCGTTCAATTGTTCGGCGGAGACGAATGCCCCGCAGTGTTAAGTTCCGCATAGAATCAATTAACGAAGGGTATGCCGGAATGCCGATACTTGCCAGATCATGTTCCGCCACTCGCATGATTCCTGCATTCGGATCTATGGAATCGCCCCCTCCCGGTAAGCCCAGCGGTGAGTCAATGCTAACGATCGCAGGTTTATGCTTCTTGACGTATGCAACAATTTCTTCATCAGAGAATAAGGAACATGTACTTACGGACCAGCCATCAAGAAGTGCGATCCCGGTTGCTTTGTCCCCCGCAGTTAGGTCGACACCTATTACCCGTGATCCAGCCGGGATTTTTTGAGGCGGGCGTATTCGGGCAGCAAACAAATGCGGGCTCGCGCTGGCGTCCGTTCTAAAAGGCAGCTCTGCTTGCACAGAGAGCCTTGCGGTCCGTGGAAGATGTCTGCGCTTCGCTCTACTCTGCCTAATCCACTGTCTAAGCTCATCGAAGGTGAGGCGATTTAGCACAAGAGGAGCATCTAGTTGACGTAGGGCTGCCTCGCCCAACCGGCGGTTGACTAAATGGGAACGAGCGTGGGCATCTGAACCAATTGAAATTGGGCAACCTGTCGCTATCGCTTTTCGCAAGAGATGTAATGGCAGGTCAAGCCGCGACGGGAAGCAATTCAGTTCAACTGCAACACGCCAAAGAGCACATCGTTCGAAAACCTCATCCCAATAGACATTTGCCGGACTACGAACATAGTCCGGCGCTCCAGGCGTCCCAACAACAGCAGATGTCGGGTGGGCAAGTATATCAACACATCCAGATTCAATCGCCTCTAAGAGTCGATCCGTGTTTGCCCGTGCATCGTCTTCCCAATTGGAGTGAACAGAGGCAACAACAAGATCCGCCGCAGACAAGAGAGAGTGCGGAAGATCGAGCGTGCCGTCTTTGAGAATGTCCACCTCAACGCCGTGCAAAACAGGACAGATGGGCTTCGCCAGGGTCAGTGCGTTTGCCTGGCGCAGCCAAAGAGGTGGTGTTAAGCCGCCTTGTAGCTTACTAGATCGACTGTGATCGGTGACTGCAAAATACTTCAGGCCGCTGCTAACGGCCGCAACTGCCATTGTGTTTACAGAAGCATTTCCATCCGACCAGGCAGTATGCAGGTGCAAATCTGACAGGACAGCGTTACCAGACGATGAAGCCAAGGGATCAAGCTTCTCCACCCATTCGGAAACGTGCTGCAGTTTGTCTTGCTTACGATTTGCCTCGATGACAAAACCCCACCCCATCTGATGTTTAATTCTGATGCTGTCATTGCTCTGGCATGAAGCACGATGAAAATGCTTTTCTCGTTCAAGCGCTTTGTCGATGGCGCTCTCAACGGCCCTCCCCACGCTGTTTGCTGTCGCGTGAATCGTTGTAGTGATCGGCTCAAATGGATCCGGGATTCCCGAAAGCTGCCATCCGAGTCTCCGGCCATAGCACTCTTCCATCGTATGAAGAAAGCGCAACAGAGGCGGCACAATATGCGCCGTTTGCCACGGACCTGGATTGTCGCCGTTATACAGTTCGGTAATTCGATGCCGGCTAAGATTGCCGTTCGTTGTGGCCTGATTAAGCCATTCTTCAGGGGGACTTTTCGACGATATCGTCTGTGCTATCTTGCTTGGACCTAGGCCACGCACAGACCGCAGGCGTAAACAGCGCTCGAACTGCTCACTCCGATATGCACTAAGTTCAGGAATCGAGCCGCTAAGCTTGATATTTGTCAGATACTGCCGAATTCGCGATGACGGTATACAGTCGAGATCCCCATTGCCGATGGTTCCGTCGAGCCACCGGTCAATGGTCGTTCCGTAACCATCGATGCTGTATCCCGCACGCCACAGTGAGAATGTTCGATATTTTGGAATTTCCGCGCCCTTGGCGAGGGCGTCCACTTCTAGAAGAAAGGCAAGATCGTATAAAGGCTGCGCGTACTCAAAATCTCGGATGCGGAAATAATCACGTTCCGACAACATAGGAGCTGTCTTTATATAAGCAGTCCTTTGGCTAATCTCTGATATTTGTCGTTTCTTTGGGCGCTTTGCGGTAGATCTGTTCACTTGGTTTTCAGTTTCTCATCAATGAGTGAAGCAAGTCGTTCGTAAAGGGCCGGCTCTTTGATGAAATCCCACTCATCCATTGGAACTCGGAGCTTCTGTCCAGAGTACTCTGTGAAGAATTTCTCGTAGGCCGCATTTACTGCAGCGTAGTATTCGGGATCGACCTGTAATTCGAAGTCGCGCCTCCTAGCCCAAATCCGTTCGACCAAGAGATTTGTCGTTGCTGATAAGAAAATCATTAGAACCGGCCTAGGAATCCCTTCTAAACATACCTCATACAGCTCCTTAAATAGGCTTTTGGCACGTCCATTTTTGAGGTTTATATCTGCATAGATGAGGTCCTTCCCGAGGTGGAAGTCCGCAATAACTTCTGATTGCGAGGCGGTATCAACCTGGCTTTTGAGCTGATGAAAATGTACTAGCAGAAACCCGAATTCTGTTTCCGTAGCGTTTTGAATCGGGTCCCTGTAGAAGGCACGAATAAAAGGATTCAGTTCGAAATTTTCCAGCAACAGTTTGCTGCCTCTACGGTCAGAAAGTCCCTTGGCAATAGTCGATTTGCCTGCTCCTACGCAACCCTCAATCACAATCAACATAATCCGTGTTTATTCCTAATCTTCCATGATATCAACCTCACCTACAGCTTGGAGTGTTCGTCTTCAGAACTTGTGAGACCAGCTTGGCCCAAGGGCCAGGCTACACTTCCGCCCCCTCGTGCTCCCCCGGTTGAGGAGGCCCTTGATATTCACGACGCGCACAGGGAAGCTTGCCGGAGAACTTATACGCTGTGCGGGTTCGAACGGCCTGCCCGCAAACCAGATTAAACTCGAAGGAAGTTTTTTGCGCGGGACGGGCCATTTTCGTTTTTGAGGTTCCATTTTCATTTTGAGCTACTTCCGTACTTGGGATACATTAGAGCTCTCAATCCTTCAATGAATCAGACAGCCAGAGCGGGGCTGCGCTACCGGCGAATGTTCATTCGCTTTGCCTTTCTGACTCTCTGTGCGTCCACTCTGTGGGCAGGCGACCAGTCTGGCTACGACCATCGGTTTGGCCCCAACCCATTCCTACCGAGCAATGCCAAAGTCGGATTCGATGGATTTTTGAAACCCTCTGATTTCCCAACTGCTGAGTATTGTGGCAAATGCCATGAAGAGGCACACAAGGAATGGCGCCAGTCGGCGCATGCCAATTCTTTCCGTGCGCCTTTCTATGTAAAAAATGTCAACTTATTGATTGATAGTAAAGGGATCGAGTACTCGCGGCACTGCGAAGGCTGCCATAACCCCATTGCACTTTTTTCGGGCGCGCTGACAAAAGACTCGAAAATCAACCGCTCTTTCGACGAAGACGGAGTGACCTGCATGGTTTGTCACTCTATTCAGAAAATCCAGAACACAAGCGGAACCGGAAGCTATGTGATGGGAGTTCCTGCCGTCATGGTCAATCCGGATGGCACGCCCGTCACCAGTGCGGTTAGCTACGACGACATCTTCTTGCATCCCGAACAGCACAAGCGTGCTGTGATGCGCGACTTCTACCGCACTCCGGAATTTTGTGCGGTCTGTCATAAGGCGGCATTGCCGCGAATATTGAATGGATACAAGTGGCTACGGGCCTTCTCGGTTTATGACGAGTGGCAACAGTCTTCCTGGTCGAAGGAATCGCCGCTCCCGTTTTATAAGAAAGACGAGGTTTCCACCTGCCAGACATGCCACATGCCGAAAGTGGATGCGATGAAGGATTATGGCAGTGAGCAAGGTAAGATCGCTTCGCATCGCTTTTTGGGGGCGAATACTGCGATCCCGGTATTTTACGGATTCGATGAGCAGCTTCAAAAGATACGGGAATATCTGCAGGACAACATTCTCGGCATTGATATTTTTGCCTTGAACAAACAAACGGCTGGCGGCGAACATCTCGTTGCGCCCATTGATGGACAAAAGTTCACTTTGCTTCCTGGCGAGACCGTTACTGTGAACGTCGTCATTCAGAACAAGAAAATCGGTCACAGTTTGGTGCCAGAGCAGCGCGATTTTTATGAGAGTTGGGTGGAATTTACCGCTCAAGATTCCACAGGCCGCATTTTTTATCACAGCGGATTCCTCGATCCCAGAGGCTTCTTGGAGCCTAACGCGCACAGTTACACTAATCGTCTCGTCTCCAACAGCGGCAAGCTTCTGGACTTACATCAGGTCTGGGAAAGCAAGGTCAAGACCTACGACAACACGATCCTGCCAGGGCGTTCCGATTTAGTGAGATATAAATTCTGGATTCCTCCTGACGCCAAAGGCCCCCTTAAACTTACAGCCCAAGTCAATTACCGCAGGTTCCGCAAAGGATTCACCAATTTTATCTTTCCGGAAGCCAGAGAGTTTCCGATAGTAACGATGGCCTCACAGAGCAGCGCGCTGAATCTGGGCCTGAACGAAGGCACTCCGACCACGGACCCGCAGAAACTCATGCTGCGCTGGAACAACTATGGCATCGCATTGTTAGGACAGCAGCAATACTGGTTGGCGTCTCAGGCATTTCAAAAAGTTGTAGAGATCCAGCCTTCTTACGCTGATGGCTATATGAATATCGCCATTGCTGAATATTCAAAGTTGATTGAAAACAAGCGCGAGAGTCCCGATGGCCCCGGCAATCTTTCAGTCAGCAATCCAGCCTATGAAAAGTTTGCACCGGCGCTCAAAGCGTTGGAACGAGCATTACAGATAAGCCCAGGCAACTTCAGGGCACTTTACTATCAAGGTCTGGTTTACAGGTTACAAAATAGGTTGGACCAAGCCATTAGGAATCAACAATTGGTCATCGCTGCCTATTCTCGCTTCCGCCAAGCGCGACAGGAGTTGGGATATGCGTATTACCTGCAGAAAAAGTACGAGCCCGCACGGGAGCAGTTTGAGGCCTTGCAGGGGATCAATCCCGATGATCTGACAGCTCACTATTATCTCTCGCTAATCTATGACAAATTGGGGATGACCCAGGAAGCTTTGGAGCAAGGCGCCCTTTATGCAGAGCAGAAAGATGATCCGACCGTAGGCGCATTGGCGCAGGATTTCTGGCGTGACCATCCTGAGGTGGCCGACGAACTCGAACCATTCCATGTACATGAGGCCACATTAAAGAAAAAACGCAAGACAACCATCGGAGGAGTGCTGCCTTAAACGGGGCCAAGTTTTGATGAGCGATTTGAAAAGACTTCCAGTCTTAGCTGCTGTAGTGATGGCAATTTCTATTCTGACTTCCGGAGCTACGCCAGAGCAAACCATCAAAGGATACTTAGTAGATATCGCATGTTTGAATCAGCGCTCTAGTGAACTGACAACTCTCGGTCCTAAACACACGAAGAAGTGCCTGACCATGCCGGCATGCGAACGCAGCGGGTATGCCGTGCTCACTTCGGATCTGAAGGTTTTCAAATTCGACAGCAAGGGCAATGAAGAAGCAAAGAAATTGATCAATGCGGCCAAGCGTGAAGCCGATTTCAGAATTGTCGTGAGTGGAAATGTCAACGGCAACGAACTATTTGTAACCAAACTTAAGCTTCAGAAGTAACTCTCGCCCGTTCTTTCCCTGAAAATATTTTCGCTTTTGTGATGTAAGGTTTCTTCCTTTTCCGACATATCAATATGAAGGGAATTATCCGAAAACCGGGAACAAAAGCAATGCCGCACTTGTCTATAGAGGTATAAGACAGGTGTTTTCAATGGATTGCGTTTGTGTACCAGCATACGGGATAAAATTCCCAAACTGGGACGAAGAATGACGGGTTTAGCTTTTAGACAACATTGACAATGCAAGAATCTCTGCTATCTTCGTTCAAACCAATAGCACAGATTTCTGCTATTTTTTGCGGTTCCTCCCAGGAACCCAGGGCCCCTTATTTAACTTGAAAGGTGGATGAATTGTTGCGTCTGGGCAGAACCGCAGTACTTCGCTCCGTTACCGTCTTCGTAACTTTCGGCACCATCGTAACATTTTGCATTGCTGCCAGAGCTCAAACGGCCACGTATCACCTGCATAAAGAAGCCTCCGCCATAAACACGAGCTTCGATCAATTGAAAACAAGCGGTCCTGATGCCGCCATTACCGCTCTTACGACGGTGCTGACAAACAAAGCGGCCGGCGACTACTTGATCAAGGAATTTGAAACGCAGACGGGAGTGCCGAATGCATCCGGTGTCATTCAAAGCGGCTCAAATTTCAGCTTCAGCTTGTATATGCGGAAAACCGCCAACGTCACTGGCGTGACAGTCAAGCCGGAAGCGAAACTCAAGCTGAACACCGCGACGGGCACAAACTTGTGCAGCGCCATTGGGTCAACTGCGCTGACAACCACAGTCACCCTAATGAATTTCAGTTGCTCGACGACAGCCAATATCAGTATGGCTACGAGCGATCGGTTCTATTTGTGGGTGGGAGTGAATATCTCGGCATCTTCAAGCAGCGCGTACAGCGGAGAGCTGGATATTGAAGGAACTGCAAACGGCAATTTTGATTCGCACATCACAGTCACACTCCCGATAGGCCCGCCGACTATTAGCAATATCACCCCGTCCGGTGCCGCGATCGGTACAGCCGTGGTGATTACCGGAACAAGCTTCGGCAGCGCGCAAGGAAGTAGCACGGTTGCTTTCAATGGAATCGCCTCAACTCCCTCAGCCTGGAGTCCGACTTCAATCACGACCCAGGTGCCGATTGGAGCGACCTCAGGCCCGGTTGTGGTGACCGTTAATGGACAATCGAGTGTTGGTACCACGTTCACCGTGCTTCCGGGTATAGCAGGACTGTCGCCCAATTCCGGTGTCTCTGATTCTTCCATTACGATCACCGGAACAAACTTCGGAGCAGCACAGGGCGGTGTGACATTCAATGGCACTACAGGCGCAATCACCAGTTGGAGTGACAAAGCCATTGTAGTGAAGGTGCCGGTGGGCGCCACAACTGGGAATGTTACGGTCACGACTGCTGCCGGTGCGCAGAGTGCAGGCGCATCGTTCACGGTATTCAATCCGGGCACAGGTGTAATGATCACCAGCCTGTCTTCGATAGAAGGCGTCCCTGGCAGTTCGCTCACAATAACCGGCGTCAACTTCGGGGCTGCTCCGGGAACGGTAACATTCAACGGTACGGCAGCAACGGTCACGAGCTGGAGCACAGGCAGCATTGTGGCGACAGTTCCAACCGGGGCAAGCACAGGAAACGTGGTCGTGACTGTAAACGGTCAGTCGAGCAATGGATTGAGGTTTATCGTGACCAACGCGGCTGGCTTGGCTGTGGATCAGATTGTCTCCGGCCATGCTGCTCTTCCGCCTCCTTTGTCAACGACCTCAGGAAACGAATTGCTCCTAGCGTTTGTGGGCTCGGGGACGGGGAGCACCGCTGGGAATAGTTTTACGGTAAGTGGCCTGACATGGACGTTGGTGAAGAGAACCAATACTCAAAAGGGCACGGCTGAGATATGGCGTGCATTCGCTCCCTTCATCTTAAACAACTTTACTGCTCCCCCCGGTACGTCGTTTCCGGCACACGCGTCAGTAACCCTGGTCAGCTACCTGGGTGTGGATATCAGTGGGACAAATGGCTCCGGGGCAATGGGAGCGACTGGCACAAACAACTCATCATCTGGTGCGCCGTCTGTGACTCTGACCAGCACGCGCAGCAATTCGTTTGTGTTTGGAGTGGGCGATGATCCGTCCGGTGCGATTGCGCGAACCCTGGGAACGAACCAGACAATGATTGACCAGTTCCTGGACGGTACTGCCGATACACTGTGGGTGCAGCGTGTAACCGGCAGTATTGCCAATAGCGGAACGAGCGTAGCCCTGAACGACACTGCGCCAACGAACCATCCGTACAATTTCAGCTCCGTCGAGATACTGCCCTCCCCCGCGGCCATTATCACGAGCTTGTCTCCGTCAAGTGGGCCCGTGGGAACATCCCTGACTATAAATGGCTCCAACTTCGGAGCAACGCAAGGTTCAAGCACAGTGACTTTTGGCGGGATTGCTGCAACTGCGACCTGGAGCAGCGCGAGTATTGTCGCAACGGTCCCGAATGGCGTGTCCTTGGGCCCGGTTCCTGTAGTTGTCACCACGACCAATGGCGCGAGTAATCCTGTGACCTTCACGGTCGTTGCACCGCTTAGCATTGGTGCTGCGGTGTCTTCCGCGATTCCACCGACGAATAATTGGTACCGCAGCGATGCCACAATCACTTATCAGTGTTCTGGCGGCGTAGCACCGCTGCAATGCCCAACCTCCCAAACTGTCAGCAACGAAGGCTTTGACCAGCAAATAACCGGGACCGTAACCGATGCGACGGGACAGACCAAGAGCGTAACAACTCATCTCAATATAGACAAAACAGCGCCAACAATTACTGCGACGGTTACGCCCGCCCCTGTGAATGGAATCGTAACGATCCCATCCAATGGGTCAGTGATCGTGAGCTTCAATTGTGCCGACGCACTTTCAGGAGTTGCGATTTGTCCATCAGCGATTTCAGTTGCGACTCCGGGAGCCAGTCAAGCATTTAGTGGAACTGCAATTGACGCGGCCGGCAACAGTAGCACACCTGCAAACATAACCTTGAACGTGCAGGCAGCTCCGCCGGCGATTAGCGCGTCTCTTTCCTCGCAGCCAAACACGAATGGCTGGTACAACAACAATGTAACGATCAATTATCAGTGTACGGGCGGAGTACCGCCGTTACAGTGTCCAAGTCCACAAACTGTAAGTAGCGAAGGATCCAACCAACCGATCACTGCAACGGTGACTGATGCTGTAGGGCAGACGGCGAGCGCGTCAAATCACTTGAGTATCGACAAAACAGCGCCAACGATTGTCGCCACTGTGACTCCGGCACCCGTAAACGGAATCGTAACGATTCCCACCGGCGGTGCAGCCAACATAAGTTTTGCCTGCTCCGATGCGCTCTCTGGAGTCGCTTTGTGCCCTACAAATCTCTCGGTAACCACTGCGGGAGCAAACCAGTCATTTAGCGGCTCTGCAACTGATAACGCTGGGAACAGCGCTCTTGCGAATGTCACATTGAATGCGCAAGCGGCACCGTTGACAATTAACGCAAATTTGACTCCAGCTGCTAATGCAGCTGGTTGGAATAATTCCGACGTAACCGTTACGTTTCAAGGTGCTGGCGGCGTACCACCGCTTCAAATCCCGCCACCACAAGTCGTAAGCACAGACGGTCCCAACCAAAGTATCACGGGGTCCATAACCGACGCAGCCGGGCAGAGTGTGACCACTAGTGTTCAGGTGAGTCTGGATAAGACGCCGCCGACGATCGCGGCTTCCGTTTCGCCTCAGCCGAATGCGAATAGTTGGATCACAAATGTCGTTCCGATTGTAACCTTTACTTGCGCCGACACAACGTCAGGAATTGCTAATTGTCCCGCCCCACAGGTCATAACTACTGATGGGGCAGGCCAAACAATCTCTGGTGCTGCGACAGATGTCGCTGGAAATGTATCCTCCACCAGTCTGGTGCTGAATGTGGAGTTTGCTGCACCTACTATCCACGCCTCATCGTCACCACCTCCAAACGCACAGGGTTGGAACAACAGCGATGTGATTGTGAGCTTCGAGTGCGCTGGCGGTGTTTCTGGTGGCTTGCAATGTCCCAGCCCGAAAACAATTACAACTGAAGGCGGCGGACAAGTAATAAGTGGCACAGTTACGGATAACGCTGGCAACACTGCGGCGGATTTAATAAAGGTGAATCTCGATAAGACACCCCCAACCTTAAAGATAGTCTCGCCTTCTTCGGGAACGACAGTCTCTTTCGGCAATTTGACTCTCTCGGGCACTGCAGAGGATGCTGTTTCTGGAGCCGCATCTGTAACATGCGATGGCATACCTGCGAGTTTGGGAACAAGCCAACCCGTTTTCACGTGTCCGGTGACGCTAAATCCCGGAGCAAATTCGGTCACAATCCAAGCAGTTGATATCGCTGGTAATACAAATACCGTGAGTGAAGGTATTAGCTTTGTACCTGGACCTGCAATCACAATTACCGCGCCGTCTTCCCTTTCCTTGTTTGGAACAAATCCAGTAAGCATCACTGGAACCATTGACGATCCGCAGGCTGCGATTGCGTGCAATGGAATCAACGGAACTGTCAACGGAAACACCTTTACCATCTCGGGAATAAACCTTCGGGAGGCAAAGAATCTGCTTACAGTCACCGCGACGAATGTGGCTGGAGGAACGAGCACAGCAACCATCGTGGTATATCTGGACACGACGCCGCCTCAAATTCATGTCGATTCTCCCAACGATGGTGCGACAGTAAACACTGCACAAACCTCTGTAATGGGGAGTGTTAATGATCTCGTAGGTGGGACAGTAAATGGCGATCAGGTGTCAGTGACTGTGAACGGAGTTCAGGCGACTGTCGAGAACCGCAGCTTTGTCGCACAGAACGTCATGCTCGTACCCGGAACAAATACAATCATTGCGATTGCGACTGATCGGGCGGGCAACATAAGCCAACACCAAGTCCACATTACATTGGTCGATGTGAAGGCTGTTCAACACCTTGTTATTATTTCCGGCAATAATCAGACTGCACCAATCAGAGCGCCCCTGCCTCAAAGATTGGTGGTTCAGGCGGTAGATGGGTCAGGCATACCTTTGCCCAATCGCATGCTGGAATTTCGTGTTAGCCGTGGTGACGGTCTCATCGTTGCTTACCCGCAAACTGGCCGTGATCTAAGCCTGCAAACCGATTCCAATGGGAGGGCGAGTGTTCAATTCCAGGTGGGAAGCAGAAGTGGCGTGGGGATCAATGAAGTAACGGTCATAGCGCCCGGTTTTATAGGTGACACGATTTTCTCTGCAAACAGTACAGTTGATGTACCTGCTCAGGTGAATATAGTTTCCGGCGAAATTCAAAAAGGGCAGGTTGGCGCTCCACTTCCTGAGCCCTTGGTGGCAATTGTTACCGATTCAGGTGGAAATCCAGTTCCGAACATTCCGGTAATCTTCAAAATAGAACATGGCGGGGGAACGCTTGAAGGATCCACATCAGTTCGCAAAACGACCGATAAAGACGGTAAGGTTTATGCAGTCTTGACATTGAGCGAGGAGGAGGGAATCTACAACAATTCGGTTTCGGCGTCCGTTGACGGCCCACAAATACCGCCTGCTATTTTCGTGTCCTCTGGCGTGGTAACCGGGAATCCAGCGGCAACTACGATTAGCGGAATCGTACTAGATAACGCGGAGCAACCGATTCCCAATGCAACGGTAACAATAAAAGGGGCAAATATTACTCCCGTTACAACTGACCCACAGGGGAAATTTATGATTTCCAACGCGCCTGTAGGTAACATACTCCTCTATGTTGACGGCAGAAGCAGCACGCGACCAGAAATATTCCCTACGCTTTCGTTTCAAATGATTACTCTGCCTGGAATCGATAACACGCTCGCCGGGCCGATTTACCTCCCGCCCCTGGACACAGACAATTCTAAGATGGTCGGAGGCGATGAAGACGCAATTTTGACGCTGAAAGGAGTACCCGGCGTTGCTTACAAGGTATTTGCCCATTCCGCTACATTCCCCAACGGAGATAAAACGGGAATAATGACCTTGTCACAGGTTCATGCGGATCGCGTGCCAATGATTCCAGCCAATGGCACTGCGCCGACGCTCGTCACGACGCTACAGCCACCAGGCGTTAGCTTTGATCCACCGATTCAGGTACAAGTGCCGAACACGTCGGGCCTCGCACCTGGCCAAGTTGCAGAGGTCTTCAGTTTTCGTCATGATCTCGAGCAGTTTGTGACAGAAGGAACGGCTCGAGTCAGCGAAGACGGATCTAAGATTAGTTCGGATTCCGGTTTTGGAATTCGTGTATCTGGATGGGGTGGGGTAAGCGCTCCAGCGTCTCCAGTCACCTCAGCCTGTGATTGCAATTTGAACAATAACTGCAGCGTCGATTCCTGTGTAAATGGTCAGTGCGTACATACTCAGCCCAAGCCATGTTGCGATTGGGAGGGCCCTCATGGCGATGAAAATCATGATACGTACGACCCCAACACTCAGTGCTGTATCGCGTTCAATCCTGGCGCCGCGACCCAAGCCGGCGTACATGACAAGTCACCGATTCCAGCAGGACAAGTGAATGATTGTCCGGACCGCGTGCCCAATGTAAACGTACGGAGGAACTATGATGGTTGCTCGGTTCCCTGGACTGCGGTTCAAGCGATGACCGCTCTTTTCGGCCAAATATACAATCCATTATATTTCAGCGGCGATAGAAATAATCCGGCAGGAAAGAAAGATACAAAATTTTCCGATTTTCCATTTGTCCTTCTTACAACGGACCAGACACAACCGTTCGACTTTGACGGACCCGGTTGTGATCAGCATGATGAGTGTTATCAGACTTGTTATGATCCAAACTCTGATCTTAATGCAGCCAAGGATAAATGCGATCTTATACTCCTCAACCAGAACGTGCGAGTTTGTCATGCATCTTTGGAGGTAGGTCCAATAGAGGAGGCTCAATGCGTAGCATGGGCGGCCATTTATTACAAGGCAGTGGGTGGATTCGGACAGGGTGCTTTCTCCGATGATCAGGCCATGATGTGCCAATGCTGCAAATGAAAGGGGCTTTCGTGAAGCAGTCCGTGCGTATTTTTGTGGTGTTATGCGGGTGGGGACTCGCCGCACTTGGTCAGAACCGAGATGTTGATCAAGTGCCAGTGTCTATTCTATACGATCGTACCGTTGGCCTGAGTAATGCATGGGCAGAGTTCTCGGCAGCAGCATTCGGGAAGGGCGGAGATTTGTGGGTAGCCGTAAACAGTTTTCAATTAGGCGATAGCCCGAAGTTGATGTTACCGCGTCTTTTGCGCATATCAAGAGACGGCAAAGTGGAAGTTGAAATCGAAGTCCGCGACCCAAGTCCGGAAAAGACGCCACGCACTGGCAAGTTGTCGATCGTCGGCATAAAGCAGCTAACAGAATCTACGCTCGATTTGATAGTGTCGTATTCTGGCCATGACATCTGGTGGGTCAGAGTTGATGCGGATGGAAAAGAACTGTCATCAGGCAAACTGATCGTTGTGCAGCAGCCGTTTGTGGTTACGGGGGCAATTATCGAGCCGGACCCACATGGAGTTCTCCTCTACGGCAATCAATCCCAGCTACCCACTGCAATGTACATAGAGCGAAGCGGCAAAGCTGATTGGACCGTGCAATTATCAGATCAGAGAGGCATGTTTACGGATGCCACAAGAATGCCCGATGGCAAGTTCGCTTTAGTTGCTAGCGTAACCAAGGAGGGTTCGGGTGATTCGCTATTAGTTTGGGCCAATTCAAAGGGAGTTATTCAACAACAACCGCTCAATGGCCGTTGCTTCCGGGAACTAATCAGTTCTCAAGGTATCTTAAGCGGACTGGTCAGCAGGAACAACGAAGTGGCGATATTCACCACAAACTCAGCAGCTCAGCAACCACAAGAGAAGCAAACACCGATTGGAAGGAATCTGTTAAAACCGGTTCTGGCCTACGCGGAAAAAGAGCAGTTTACAGCCATAGGTATTCAGGGTCAAAAGGTCGTTGTTGCTACCTGGAATCAACAGAATGATTCTAAGCATTGGCAGAAGGAACTACCTGGCGATCCTATTATTGACTTCGATGTTTTTGGAAGCGGTGGATTCATTTACGTAATTGCACCGACATTTTCACGTTCTGCAAACGAAGTAAAAGAGACTGTCCGAGTTATCAGATTACAGGTTAATCCATAATGCGCAGAAAATTGCACACTTTTATTCGTAGCGAGTAATCCTTAAGAATACGGAATCAGTTGGGATGAAAAGGTTGAAGATCATCGCGTTCGTGGCCTTACTGGGGAAATACTCACTTATTTTGCCTGCAACTTTTATGTTTGCGAACAAAACTCAACCTGATGAAAAACCTCCATTACAACAAGTCGAGATTAAGTGGGAACCGTATCCTGGGTCCGTCCAAATTTCCCATTTGATACAGCCTGCCGGACAATTCTTCATGCCTGTGGGGGCAGTTGTTGATGGCAGATTGATACGCGGTGTTATGAACGGGGGAGGAGCCGTAGAGCAGGATGTATACAAAAATCCGGATGGCGTTACCGGAGTAGATATATGGAACAAATACAAAACGAATCTTGAAGCAGCGCATTTCCGAATTCTGACGGACTGCCAAGGCAAGGAATGTAAATTAAAGGATGCCAGCGTTGGATTAGACCTCCCAATAAAAATGAATTCTTATTACATAGCCGCAGAGAAATCTCTTGGCAATAACTTTTGGCTTTCCGTTGCTATTCACATAACCTCTTCAAATACTTACATTGTAGAGTCGAAAGGTAATCTAGGCGGACACATTGTCGATACTTCCTTTAATTCCTACGATCTTATCCAGACTCTTATGGATTTATCGATTCTCTTATTGTTAATTGTAAGCGCGATATATCGCGCCCGCTGGGTTTTCCCAGCTATCATTCTACCGTTTCTGAGCCTTTTGGCCTTCTGGACTGGCGAATGGGCACTGACGCAAGAGCATTTGGTTGCTCCCATCCGTATCGATCTATTTTTTGTCATACCGTTGCTGACAGCAATCTTTGTACTGTCAATTTTCAAGCAGATTCAACAAATCAGGTTTCAAAAGCGTAAGTTGCAAAGTTAGAGGAATGCCCGAAGGCGTTGCTATCGGCAGACTTCGGTGCAAAAGACTGAATGATGACAATTTCTAATCCGAATTCCAATCCGAAACGAGTGGCACGTATGCGTTGGCTAGTAGCCTTTCTAGTCGTCTGCCTGTTTGAAGTAGTTTCTTTATCCAAGGCTGAGAGCCCCAGGCTCAACGAGAACTGTACCGCCGCGATCCAGAACCGTGCGGTTCAGATTAGTCCGGACGGTACTTTTGTTATCCCGAACGTCCCAAGTGATCCGGGTTTTTATCGTGTCCGTGTGACCTGCAAGAACCCAGATGGTGTAACAAGTGGCGCTTCAGAATATCTTGTCCTCGTAGCTAACGGGGAAACCAGCATTCATCAGATCACGCTTGGGACAGTAGCGCCCCCACCAGTCTTCATTCAGTTGAGCGCGCCAACCACGAACATCAATACCACTGGCCAAATTACACAACTCACAGTGACAGGCACACTTCCAGACGGCAGCACCAAAGATTTCACTACGCAAGCGCAAGGAACTTTTTACCAAAGCAGTAATCCACAAATTGCGAGCGTTACGTCAGCCGGTTTAGTAACAGGAGTTTCCCGAGGAGTCGCTTTTATTACCGCCCGCAACGAGGGAGCAGCTTCTACAATCCAGATCAACGTCAATACTCCAATCAGCACTGTCGGCGATGGGATCCCTGATGACTGGAAAATCGCGCACGGTCTTGATCCGAAAGATCCAGGTGTTGCGGGACGTGACGATGATAACGACGGCTTAACAAATCTAGAAGAATATCAGCACGGGACTGATCCGCACAATCCTGATACCGATGGAGACGGCCTGTCGGATGGCGATGAGGTTCACAAGTATCGCACCGACCCGCTAAATCCCGATACCGACGGTGATGGCCTAGCTGATGGCGAAGAGATTCGACTCGGCACAAATCCACTAAATCCGGACACCGATGGAGACGGCATACCCGATGGGATTGAAGTCAAACTAGGCACCAACCCGCTTGTGCCAGACGTTACCACCACGGTTCAAGGCAGAGTTCTAGATGGGTCCAAGAACCCGGTTTCTGGCGCCTCGGTCGTAGTATTTGGTTTGATCACGGGCGTAAGCGATGGCACAGGATTTTTTTCCATCCCGCATGTCCCGTCGCATATTGGATTGATTTCCGCGATTGCTCGCGTCACGCAGAATAATTTGATTCTTGAAGGACAGTCCTCAGCCACTACACCCGTTGATAACAGCATTACAAATGTCGGGGTAATTCAACTAGGGCAGAGTAATGGAAGCATTTCGGGCGTGGTCACGGACGTACAGAACCATCTCATTGCAAATGCCCAAGTCACGATCAATATCGGTTCGGAGACTAGGGTGACCAGCACCGACCAGAATGGGCAATACGCATTCAATGGGTTTACACCGAATGCCTTCGTGGTCAGCGCAGTAGATCCTATCACCGGATTGCGTGGCCGGGTTTCTAGCGTGCTTAGTCCAAACACATCGGCAGTAGCCAACATCCAGATATCAGCCTCTGGTACGTTCAAAGGAACAATTTTTGCAGCGAATGGGAAAACGCCGGTTGCCGGCGCAACAGTTGTTCTGAGCGGAGCTTCAGTGACAACCGCAACCAGCGACGAAGCTGGGCAGTTTGTTCTCGACTATGTTTCGGTAGGCAACTATGTCCTTGATGCGAGCGATAACAATGGCAACAGAGGGCGCGTTACAGGATTTATTCCGACAACCGGTAAAGTGGTCCAGAGTGACATAACATTTCTGGGACGAGGATCCGTTTCAGGAACCGTACACGACAATGCCAACAATCCTGTGTCCAATGCCACGGTGAATCTGACCAGCAGAAGTATCTTTGGTGGCACCTTCGCCACGACTACCGACAATATTGGCCAGTACTCTTTCTCGAATGTTTTTGTGGGCAACTTCAATGTCGTGGCGAGCTCAAGCACGCTGAGGTTGGGCGGAAAGAATACTGGCAACATCACTAGCGATGGTCAAAGCGTAGTTGTCGACCTGACACTGGGTCCTTCAGCCTCCGTGACCGGAACAATCTTTCACTCTGACGGAACTACAACTGTTGCCAACGCACAAGTCAGCCTTGCGGGCGGTTTCAATACAACGGCTGACGGAAACGGTCTTTATCGATTCGATTTTGTTCCCCTTGGAAGTTATGTGATCTCCGTGGCCGATCCGAGTGATGGTGACCAGGGAGCAGACAGCGTTGCTGTCGATACGCAGGACCAGGTCGTCACAAAAAATATAAGTTTGAACGGTCTAGGTACGGTCGCTGTGTTGGTACAAGATGCTGTCAGCAATCCGGTGGTGGATGCCATCCTGACGCTGCAAGGACAGAGCAGTTTTGGTGGCACGTTCAACGGTGTAACCCAGCCAGATGGCACTTTTATCTTTAGCCAAGTACCAGCCGGGAACTTTACTGTGACCGCCACCGATCCAGTTACTCAGGCTGGTGCATCAACAACTGGTTCAGTGGCTGCGGCCCAGTCTACGAATATAACTATTCATTTACAACCCGTCGGGTCCGTGCTGGGGACTGTATTCGCGGCAAACCAGGTAACCCCTGTACCCGATATTTCGGTGAGCCTCTCTGGACAAACGAATCAGACGACCACCAGCGGCACTGACGGCAGTTTCAGCTTCAATACCGTGCCGAGTGGTCAATATACATTGCAGGCCATTGACGGCAATGGCACTGTCCGCGCTCAGGCATCTGTAACGGTAACCGCGCAGAACCCTCCTGTCGTACAGAATTTAGTGCTTTCAGGCTTTGGTGCTGTCACTGGCACGGTGCAATTTGTAGGTGGAGGCACTGCGTCCAATGTTCTGGTCACAGTGACGGATTCAACGGGCAAGACTCTAGGTGGGTTGACTGATGTCAATGGGGTCTACACGATTCTTCAGGTAGCAGTTGGCGTATTCGTCGCGCATGCAAGTATGGAAAACAATGGCCAGCAATTTTCCGGTTCAGCCCAAGGCCAGATTATCGCGGACGGCACAACCGGCAGAGGCGATATACAACTTGTTGCCCAATCTGTGCTGTTGCCGATTACCCTCTACGATGTCAATGGCCTGCCTTACCCTGTTTCTGACGATGGGTCGCTTAATAGTGGCCTCAACCTAGAATTCTCCAATTTCCCCACCCTTCCACCTCAAACTAGCGCATTACGGCTCGACTTAATCTCAGGCGGCAACGTGATCCAGTTTAGGGGGGCTGGCTTTGCTCGTACTGCCAACGCGGGACGTGAACTACAAATACAGCAGCAGGACATCGCCGGGCTAACCGTCACCCGCAAGATATATGTTCCCAGGGACGGCTACTTTGTCCGTTACATGGAAATACTGCAAAACACTACTAATGGTCCAATCACCGTTGGCGTTCGACTCTCAACCAATTTTCGTGCTTTGTTTGATGGTCAATTTGTCTATCCTCCCTCAATCATTGCGACGTCAAGCGGCGAAAATTTCTTCAACGTTCTTCCACCAAATACTGATAGGTGGTTAATTCTCGCGAATGGAACTGACGTAGATCCATTCATTAATGTCGGTTCGACGCTGCCACCGGTTGCCCACGTGTTCGATGGTCCAGGAGGAGTTATCCAAGCTACTCAAGGGCAGTGGACCACACAGCCGGCAGGCATTCTCGTGGAGGAGTTTGGCAATATTACCGTGGCGGCAGGCGGCCAAGTTGCGCTCTTGCACTTCCTCAGTCCTCAGATTAATCGGCGGGGGGCTCTAGCCTCAGCCCGGCGTCTGATTCAGCTTCCTCCGGAGACTCTGGCGGGCATAGATCCCAATGATCTGTCATCTATCGAGAATTTCGTAGTTCCCACTAACGGTGTCAGTTCTTTACCTTCTCTGGAATCATTGCTTGGCCAAGTTACGGGTCATGTCTTTGCAGGTGACAACACAACACCAATTCCAAACGCTCAGGTCTCGTTCGTCAGCAATGAACCCTTATTTAGCCGCACCTACTTGCTCAAGGCCGATGCGACCGGCGCGTACGATATTGCTGCGCAGTTTAATGATTTTGGCAGCTCCTTTCCGGTTCCGGTTAGCGACTTCACTGTGCAGGCGACAGATCCAATAACTGGCTTGCAATCGCCTGCGACTCTAGGCGGTTTTCCAAATGGAAGCACGGTTGTGCAAAAAGACATCGTACTAACTACATCTGCGGCACTGTCAGGAACCGTGTTCACCGCGACCACCCAACAACCTGTGAGTGCGGGGACCGTAGAGATTGTTGGCAATACTCTACAGCAGCCTGTGACTGTGCCAATCGGCAGTGACGGCACATACAAAGTCGCAGAATTGCCAAGCGGTAACTACTTTCTTACGGCTTCTGTGCCCAACCCGCAAGGCCCGTCCGATACGGGCGTTACTACGGTCACGATCACTCAAGGACAAGATGCCACCGCGAACATCACACTTCTAGCAACTGGCGGGGTTACGGGAACGGTATTCAGTTTAACCAATGTTCCGGTTCCAGATTTGATGGTTGAATTGCACACAAGCGTCGGCATTTATCAGGCTGTTACAGATTCCGCAGGGCATTTCATTTTCCCCGACATTCTGGCAGGCACCGCCCATCTGGAAACCTTTGATCCCACGTCGCAAAGCGGGGCGGGGGCGCCGGTGAGTGTGGTCGCAGGCCAGAACGTAAATCAGGACCTGACGCTTACGCAAGGCACTGGTTCTGTGGCCGGTACGATACGCGACCAGTTCGGGAATGTTATTTCTGGAGCCCTCGTCTCAGTTAACACGGTAAATCAGCAGCAATTTACCTTTACCACTGGCGCGGACGGCACGTATTTCGTTACCGGAGTCGAGGTTGGGACAGTAAATGTGAATGTATTAGTAAGCACTCGTACCTTGTTCCTCGAAGGACAACAGGTTGGATTTCTCGACCTGCCTGGATCAACCGTTAACATTGATGTCACTGCGTTCCCTCCCAATGTGAGCCGGAATCGCGGGCCGTCGAAATGGCAGCGAGACCTTATTGGTGAGCAAAGCAATGATGGTCGGCATGGCATTCTCGGCTTTCTGAATCAGCATCTCGACTTTAGCAGTTGGGTTAAGCCGCAAGAGACATCCCAAAATACTCCGGGTCGAACGATACGGTATGGGGGCAATCAATGATTTGCACGACGGCAAACGGTAACCGGAAACACGAAAGAAGATTTTTGACAGCGAGCGCGGTGAGGACTTCTTCGGCCCTCATTTTACTTGCTGCCCTCATCAACTGTTCGCTCTTTGCACAAACAAAAGTGAATCGACCCCGCTTATTGGGGATAGCACACGTGGCTTTATACGTCAGCGATTTGGGCAAAGCGCGAGCATTTTATGAAGATTTCTTGGGATTTGCTGAACCATTTTCACTTAAGCAGCAGGATGGGACCGATTGGATTAGTGTCATCAAAGTCAATGACCGCCAATATCTCGAACTGTTTCCCGGGAACACGCAAAGTGGCGGGCAACTCAGCCACATAGCTCTGTACACAGATGATGTTGTTGGCATGCGAAATTATCTTCTCTCTTGTGGTGTGAAGGTGCCTCAACAAGTCCACAAAGGCCAGGCTGGCGATAGCTTCTTTACTGTTAGCGACCCCGATGGCCATCTCATTGAGATAGTCCAATATGCTGCCGATAGCCAGACAGCGACCGCCGCAGGGAAGTCTATGCCGCTGAGTCGTGTTTCCTCGCACATCAGCCACGTCGGACTGCTGGTTGGGCAGGCTGCGGCTGCCATGAAATTCTACGGGGACATTTTGGGACTTCGAGAGATTTGGCGAGGCGCAGAGGGTGGGAAGCAAGTGAGTTGGATTGATATGCGGGTGCCGGATGGCACGGACTACGTTGAATTCATGCTTTATCAAGATTCCCCATCGTTGGAACAGCGAAAACTGCAAAACCATATCGGCTTTGCAAGTGCAGACGTTCAAAAAACCGTTCAAGTGCTACAGTCGCAATCTGCAGCGAATTCTTACTCGCGCAGTATCGACATTCAATCTTGGGTCAATGGAAAGCGGGTAACAAACCTATTTGACCCAGACGGGGCACGCATGGAAATCATGGAATCGCAGATTGCTGATGGCAAGTAATTGCCCGGTACCCGCCGATTTCTAAAGGAAGCACGTTTGTGGGTCTAAATCCGGAGTCTTTTTTGAATCCTATTCGAAAACTTATTCTCGTCGTTGTGTTGCCTATTGCCTGTTTTGGCAGCGATGAACCCAAGACAATCGCAACTAATGGCGATGCTTCCAAAGGGGTTGTCACAATCATTGAGTTTGCAGACTTTCAATGCCCCTTTTGTGCGCGACAAGCTCCTGAATTGCGTAAGTTGCAGGCCGAGTATCCTGGTAAAGTAAATGTTATTTTAAAGAATTTCCCGCTACCTTTTCATCAACTTGCACTTGGGGCACATCGCGCCGTACTCGCAGCCCAAGAGCAAGGTAAGTTCTGGGAAATGCATGATCTTCTCTATTCTCATCCTGGGCGCCTTTCTGCGGACGACCTCGATCACTATGCCTCTGAGCTTGGGCTGGACATGGAACGCTTTCATCGTGTCATGCAAGCTCAGTCAGTTTCTGATTCAATTAACAGCGACATTGCGGAAGGGCAGAGGTTGGGAGTGAGCGGCACGCCAACGCTCTTTGTAAACGGCCACAAGCTTGTTGGAGTTCAGGGTTACACCACTTTGAAGTCGGCTATCGAATCAGAACTTCAAGGCCAGCCCTGGTTGGTACCTGCATCTAGGGTGCCAGTTGCTCCCGAGAAGTTGAACATAAGCATCGCAGGAGCGCCTTCGCGTGGACCGCAGTCCGCACCAGTTACTGTGGTGGAATTTTCGGATTTTCAGTGCCCTTTTTGCGCTCGCGCCCGCCTCGTTGTGCAGCAACTTTTGCAAGACTATCCGTCACAAGTCCGGTTGATCTTTAAGCATTTTCCGCTTTCTTTTCACCAGGATTCGCTTTTAGCTCATCAAGCCGCTTTGGCAGCTGGAGAGCAAGGTAAGTTCTGGGAGATGCATGATCTGATATTCAGTCACCAGAACGCGTTAAAGCGCGACGACCTGATCCGAGCAGCCGAGCAACTTGGGCTAGACAAGGAACGTTTCGTTGCTGACATGGACAGCGACCATCTGAAGTCATTCATTACCCGCGACCAAGATGAGGGTACCCGTTTGGGAGTTGGCGGAACACCTACCTTCTACATCAACGGGCGCGAGTTGGAGGGAGTGGCTTCCGAATCGGAATTTAAGGCTCTCATTGATCAAGCGTTGGCATCGAAGGGTTCTAGCCAGGACACAACTGATCTCAGCAACTCAGAATCGGACAAATACGCCTTGGGACCGGCGTCGGCACCGGTAACGATTATTTGGTTTACCGACCTGCAGAGCGCGTTAGCGCCAAAGGCGGCTCAGTTGCTCAAGCAACTCATGAATGCCTATCCGGAGAAAATCCACCTGGTTTTGAAGCATCGTCCCCTAGAGATTCATCCAGATGCCATGTTGGCGCATAAAGCTTTGCTCGCTGCTGGAACCCAAGGCAAATTTTGGGAGATGAACGATTTACTCCTAATTCATCAAAATGCACTGAAACAGGAGAACCTCATTGCCTATGCGGCTGGCCTCGGACTAGATAAGCAGAAATTTACTGACGAATTGCAGAACCCGACACATGTTGCCGTCATTCAGGCCGATCTTGTGGAAGCACAGAGGCGTGAGGTACGCGGTACACCCGTTTTCTTTGTGAACGGCAACAGAATCGATGGGATCGTACCATTTAGTCTGCTCAGCTCCCTAGTGACTAATGAACTGAAAAAACTATCTGTGGCAAGGCGCTAATTTGTTCAACGCCGCAGCTGCCAGCGGCACAGCGACAACTGCATGAGACCCCAGGCTTCTCTGTGCTTTCGGCTCATGGCTGCCTTCCCAGCCCCTTTTTACCGCCCTTGGAACCATTGACTTTGTTTCGGTGCTGCGCACCGGGGTTTTGGACCTGACACGCCACCCCTAGAAGGTTGCTGCAAGGTTGCTGTCCAGCAACCTTGCGGTTTGTTCATTCTCTACCGCAGCTTAGGGCCTGCCACGACGCGTTGGAATCGCTATATATTAAGATTGCATGGAACGCCCAAATGCCGGGCTTTGAGGAGAAGTGCAATTGTGACAAATCCGCTACGAACGAAGTCGGCAACCGCAAAAGTCACCGAGGACGAATACCAGCTACTTGAAGCAGCGGCCAAGGCTCGGGGATTAACCACCAGCGAATGGTGCCGAGAAGTGCTCTTAGCAGGCCTGAATTCCAGCCCCGCAGGGCAGATCAATTCCGAACAAACAGCCTCGACTGATATGGCGATATTGTCCGAATTGTTCGGGGTGAGGATGCTGCTGTTGAACCTTCTTTATCCCGTTGGACGGGGCGAATCTCTGACCGCCGAGAAGGTAGAAGCCATCGTGAGCCGGGTGGATGCCGAGAAAGTTCCGGCGGCTATTGAGTGCTTGGAACAGAACGCAAAACGGCGCAATTAACGCACACGAAGACAACGCAAAATACGCTTTGCATGGCGTTTGGAAGCGCTCAACCGGTCTCAATGCCCCTCGAATTGAAGCCCGATCCATCGGCGTGATGCCCCTTATTTCACGATGATTTTGTTCCCAAATAAATGCTTTTCGAAGTCCGCGAGTGAGAATGTGCTCCGATGCTGGATGCTCTCTTCCACAACACGCATGAGGGCAGAGGCCGTAATCAGATCAACACTTCGGATTGGCGAGCCCGACAAGTACTCGGTCAATTGCTTTAGATCGCTTTCCTTAAATCCACTCCCGACTACAACAAAATAGATGTTTTCGAATCCTTGCCGCCTGAGTTCAGTTCCATGATTTCGAGCGTATTCCAGGAACTTCCGATCCTCCGTTCCAAGCTCGTAGCCTTTGGTGCGCACTTTTGCATCGACAATCAGCGCGAACCGTTCGCGGGGAGCAAGCGCCAAAACGTCCGCGTTACGTCCTGTGCCTTGACCAAGCGGTTTGATCTCAAATCCTAGTGATCGAAACGCATCTGCTGTGCGCTTCTCGAAGGCCGTGCTTAGACTAGAATCTACGGACTCGAAAAGCGGCCGTTCGCCACGTGCGAGGACATCTAAATATTGCAAATTGGATGGAAGAAACAGACGCAAGCCAGGATGAACATTTGTTTGCTGAGTCACTTCAGGGGTGTCGTTGTGGTCTCCCGGTAACCCTTGACCCCAACCCTCGAATTCAAGAATCGCCTTTATTTCTGGAGCCGACTCCTGTAACCAACTACGAAATCTTGCACGGAACTCTTCAATACCGCCAAATCGGACGTAAACGCTATGCGTTCTCGTTTTGAGTTCTCTTTGGGCGATCCTAAGTTCCTTATGAGTTGGAAGTTTGCGAAGATGCAGACAGACCTTGGCGTAGTCCTGAAATACGTCTTCGTCTGGCAGTTTCAGCTGAAATTCATTGGGCTGCGCGCCAGCCTCTTTAAGCAACTCAGAGTATCGTGGCCAGTAGTAGTCAATTTCAGTCGCTTTTAATCCACTCAGCTTCAAAAAGACCTCTCTGCCAGGAGGCTTGCCTACTTTGGCTTGGCATGCCTGAAAGACATTGAGTACTTCCTCGCGAGTCCTACGTTGGTTGCTCATCTGCTATGAGAGTTGCCAGAGTCTGTCGAGCAATCTTACAATAACCGCCTTTCTATACGAAGCTATTCGACGAAGCTATTCGTCACTGTATCGGGACAACAAAAGGAACCCCGTGCGGTAGGCTCCGCCTCTTTTCCCACTCCGCTGCGCTCGGGTGGACGCCGCTTGGCCGCGGCTCGGACGGTCGCGAGGTCTAGCGCCGGTCTCGCGCCAAAACAAAAACCAAAGACGTTTCGGCACTCACCCCGCCGACGCTCGCGCCCTGCCACCCTTCGCTGCGCTGCGTTCTGCCCTTGTCTACCGGATCGTCGGATTTGTCTGGCTGCCGCCTGAAGTGAAAGACAAATCACGCCGACCCGGCAGACAGGGGATTAAAAATGTTATTGAAGGAAACAAGCAAAGCCAAAAACAATCAGGAACTCGTAAAGGCCAGCATTGACGCACTGGTCAAGGCTTTGGAAGCCGGACACAGTGAAGCACTCTCTTCCTACCTTACGGCAATGGCGCAATTCCACCATTACAGCTTTCAGAACATCATTCTGATTGCCAGCCAGCGGCCCACTGCTACCAAAGTTGCAGGCATTCGGACATGGAACGAATTGGGCCGAAAAGTGCGACGCGGGGAAAAGGGCATCATGATTTTTGCCCCGTTGATTGGCTACAAGCGCAACGCGAGCGAAGCTGACCAGAGCCAGCAGAGCGACACAAGAACAACCAAGCCGGAACCGCGTTTGGTGGGTTTTCGCGCCGTCTACGTGTTCGATGTCGCCCAGACCGAAGGCGTAGAACTGCCCGAACTCAGCAGCACGGTTACCGGTGAAGTAGGCGACAAGCTGGACAGGTTGGCTGAGTTTACGACCGGCCAGGGAATCAAGCTGGAATACTCGGACAAGATTGCTCCCGCAAGGGGCATGTCTTACGGGGGTTTGATTCGTATCCTGCCGGACTTGGAGCCATCGGAAACGCTGGCAACTCTTGTCCATGAACTCGCGCATGAGATGTTGCACAAGGCCGAGCGTCGAACTCTCACAACCAAGGCAGTGCGGGAAACGGAAGCCGAAGCCGTGGCGTTCGTGGTCTGTCACGCTCTGGGATTTGAGACCGGATCAGGTTCCAGTGATTACATTCAGCTTTACCACGGCGATGCAAACCTGCTGAAAGAGAGCTTGGAGGTAGTACAACGCACAGCTTCGCAAATCCTTGGGGCAATCAGCCTCAGGGATGAGCAGGTCCGGGCCGTATCAGGCGCAGTCATTCAGAACGCGGCGCAGCAAACCGCTCAGGGGGTGCAGCAATGAGCAGCCCAACCCCATTTCTACCGCCCATACTTGCAACTGTAAACGAGTTGCTGACGACGAAGGCGATTCCAGCCCTTGACGGCGATCAGATGAGAGCTTTATCGGACTATCTGTTTACCAGCGCGGACAGGACAGTCCGCATTCAAGTTGCGGAAATCGCATACCGCAATCGTGAACACCCTCATGCGCTGAGTATCTTTCTGGCTTGTACCATGCCATTGGCTCAGAAATGGTCAGACCGCAAGGCGGAAAGATTCTTTGTGTACCCGTCCGCTTGGCAGATTGAGTGCCTGTATAACGGCGCAGTCAATGCCCTCATTGGCATGTTTCAGCGCCCGGTTATCCTGCATTCCATCCGCGATTCCTTCCGGCGTTACCTCTATCGTTCCATGCTGAAAGGCGCGTGTGGGGAGTACTTCAGGCGGGATGAAAACTCCGGCATTCACGCGGTTGAGAATGTGGACAAACTTTGCCCGGGCCAGGGGACAACACGCACAGCCGAAGAGGAGCTTATTACCCGCGACCTCTTGGAACAGATTTCCCAGTATCCGCTGCTGCGGCGAGGTCTGTCCAAGACTCTTGAATGCATTGTGGAACTCGGCCCGGATCTGGTTCTCAGAGAGCACCTGTCGTGCGATCACTGGAAAAATAGGAGAGGAGCAAGGCCGATGCTGAACGCGGAGGCAATAGCCAAAGCCAGGGGCATCAAGCCGGCAGTGGTGGTGAAAGACCTCCACTTGGCCAGGGCTGTCATACGGAAAGCCTTTAATGCGGACGGGAGGCTATTTCTGACGCGCTGAGAATCACATGAAAGGGATAGCGCCGTGCGTAAAGCGCGGCGCTGTTCTTCTCGATTCTCCAAGGACAACGTCCGAGGTGGGCGGAGACATCAGCTCGCGAAAAAAAATTTTCGAGGGGCGCTTCTGGCCCGTGCCCCTCGTGCTCCCCCGGCCCCCTGGCTGCAACTTGCCTCAAGAACACGAATCAGTTGCCGCCTTCCACCTCTCCAGAGAGATATGCCCAGCCGGCCTGGAGTGTCTGTGTACGCAGCTTCCCCCCCATTCCTAGCGTGTCTGGATTGACACGTTTTCGGCCTTTGCCATCTTCCTCTGTATTTTCTGATTCACTCAAAATCCTCTCAAAACCCAGCAAATTCGCGGTTTCTTGAGCAAATTTGACCGAATTTTGGAACCGTGCGACTCTGCGCCCGACAGTGCGAAACCCGCCTCCATGGGCGGGGCACGGAGGAAACAACAGTGAGTGAACTTTGGAAAAGGAATACAAGCTATCGCTGGCCCAGCGACAACCCGGCCTGGACATACGGCGTGTTTTTCACCAGCCTGGCGCTGGTCTTGGCTGGGTTGTGGATGACTTACGAGCGCTTCACGCCCTTGCAGCAATACTGGCTACCCACGTACCTGTCAGCCAACATCATGCCCAGATTTGGGGTGACCAAGAGCAAATATCGTTTGCTGGCCGTGGCCTGGCCGGACAAGACCTATCGGCTGCCAGCCGAGGACGAGGTAGAGCCGGGAATAACCCGAAGTGCGGATGGTCGCCAAATTCCGTTTGCGCTGACCGAACAAGCCCAACTCGATGGTAAGCGTTTGACCCTTAGGCCGCCCCAGGTCTTTGACAATGAAGTCGTCCAGGACAAACTGCGGACAGTCGTTTATCAGGCCCAAACCCTCACCGATCTGGCTTGGTGGCCGCTCATGGCCGGCGCCGCGTTTCTCAGCGGCGGCCTAAGCGTGGCCATTCCCCAGGACAAGAAGCGCGCCGATATCCGGAAGTTTGGGCGGCGACTTCGCGGCCCCGAGCTGGCCACTGCCGCCGAGTTCAACCGCAGGAACAAGTCAGACGGCATCGGCTTCGTCACCCTGGAGAAGCCCCGACTTTCAGAGAAGCTGCTGTGGTGGCGGCGGGAGTGGGAGCGTGTACGCATTCCCCGGTCGCTCGAAAACAGCCACCTGCTGATAACTGCCGACACGGGCAAAGGTAAGACCGTACTTGCCCGGCAAGTGTTGATTCAGGTTGCCGATCGCGGCGAGACCGCGGTTGTCTACGATCCCGGACTCGATTATACCGGGCAGTTCTACACGCCCGAGCGTGGCGACGTGATCTTGAACCCGCTGGACCTCAGAATGCCGCCTTGGTCGCCCGCCGAGGAGGTGACGCACCCTGCCGAGGCCCTTACGCTCGCCACTTCGCTGTTTCCCGACAAGATTGGAGATAACCCTTTCTTTGCCGAGGGTGCGCGCAAGATCGTTGCCCATCTGCTGAACCTGAAACCAACCCCGGAGGAACTGGTTTTCTGGCTCAGTGACGAGGGTGAGTTGGAACGCAGGCTCAAAGGCTCAAAGATGGCGGGAATGATCTACAAGGACGCCGGCAACCAGCGGGGCGGCTTTCTGGCTTCTCTCGGCATGGTGGCCGACAGCCTCAAATTGCTGCCCAGCCGCGATAAAGCGCGATGCCGCTGGACCGCTGCCGAGTGGTCCAAGCACCGGAAAGGATGGCTGTTTATCACCAGCATCCCGGAGGCCAGGGAACACCTGCGCCCACTCATCAGCATGTGGCTGGACATGCTCATCTTGCGCCTGATGAACCAGGGCAAGCCGGGGCCGCGCCCAGTCTGGTTTGTCCTGGAGGAGCTGGCCACACTGCACAAGCTGCCCCAGTTGGGAACTGCTCTGACAGAGAACAGAAGATCGAACAATCCCGTGGTGCTGTGCTTCCAGGGACGCAGCCAGATTCAGGCGCTCTACGGCTATCAAGCCGAGGCCATGTTCTCCCAGCCGTCCACCAAGATCTTCCTTGGCACCAGTGAACCCAACGCAGCCCAGTGGATCAGCGACACCATTGGCAACGTGGAAATTGAACGTTTGGTGCAAAGCCGGACGGACGGCCAGATGCCGCCGCATCGTGAATCGCGCACCTGTCATGTCGAGCGGGAAGTAACTCCGCTGGTCATGAAGGAAGAAATTGCCGGGCTTACCAAGGGCCATGGGTTTCTCAAGTGCGGCAATCTGGTTGTCCAGATCAGCTTCCCTTACATCGGTCTTCCGAAGAATTATCCGGATTTCATTCTGCGCCAATCCACGGCTGCCGTTCCTGAAGTGATCGAACCTGCGTCGCGGCTGAACGACGACCCGCAGCAGGACGCGAAAGGACCGTGCCCGCCGGACCCATTCTTCAAGTGAGGGAACTATGTTAACTATCTCCAAGCCGCTCAGCTCCGGACAGGCGCAAAGCTATCACCGAAAAGAGTTTGCCAACGCCCAGGACAACTACTACACGCAAGGTTCCGAAGTGCAAGGCCGCTGGCATGGCAGGCTAGCCGAGCGCTGGGGCCTGAAAGCCGAAGTCAGCTCGGGGCATTTTGCCCGTCTCAGCGAAGGCCAGCATCCGCTTACCGGCGAGCAGTTGATCCACCGCCGCGCTGCTCACGAGTATGTAAACCAACACGGCGAAACCATTCGCGCCATGGAGCACCGCGCCGGGTGGGATGCAACCTTCAGCGCACCGAAGACGGTTTCTCTCACCGCCCTGGTGGGCGGCGATGAGCGGGTACGCCAGGCCCACCGGGAAGCTGTTGCTGTATCCCTGGACGAGCTGGAGCGATTCGTCCAGTCCCGCATCGGCGGCAATCATCCAGCGGAAACTACGGGCAACTGGATTGCCGCCAAGTTTGAACATGACAGCAGCCGGCCAGTGAACGGCTACGCCGCCCCACAGCTTCACACGCATGTTGTCTTTTTCAATTTGACCGAGCGCGAGAACGGCGAAGCTCGCGCCTTGCAGCCGCGAGAACTTTACCGTTCGCAGAGCTACGGCACCGCGATTTATCGCGCCGAGTTGGCTTTGCGATTGAAGCAATTGGGCTACGAGATCGAACCGAGCGCAAACGGCGCACCCGAGATTAAAGGCTACACCGCCGAATATATCGAGGCGTCGAGTCCACGACGGCAACAGATCAAGCTGCACTTGGAAGAGGAGGGCTTGAGCGGCGCGGAGGCAGCCGAGATTGCCGCGCATCGAACCCGCGACGCTAAGCTGGACATTACCCGCGAAGAGATGCAACAGCGCCACCAGGAAATGGCGCGGCAGTATGGAAACCAGGCGGAACGCTTAGTACGACAAGCATGGGAACACGCCCTTGAGATGGATGCGCCAGGCCATGAACCAACTCAGCGAGCGGCCGGGCAAGCTGTTCGTTACGCGGTGGAAAAAAACTTTGAACGCGAAGCGGTAAGTGACGAGCGCGGTTTGCTGCGAGATGCGCTGAAGCGAGCTATGGGCGAAGCTTCGCTTGGTGAAATCCGCCAAGAGCTTGATCGAGAAATAGTCGAAGGCGAACTGATCCGGGTCGAAAGGCAGGCAGGCGCACCCAGCCAGGCTTTTACCACCGATGAAATGATTGTCCTGGAGCGGGATAACGTTCGCCTCATGCGCGCGGGCCAGGACCAACATCCGGCGTTAGTGCCGTTTGAGACGCGGCGCTTGCTTGAAACCCAGCACGGACACTTGAATCAGGGCCAGCGCGAAGCCGTGCAGGAAATCCTCGGCAACCGTGACCAAGTTTATGCGCTTGAGGGCGTCGCCGGAGCTGGCAAGACAACATCGCTTGCCGCAATCCGTGATGCCGCAGAGCGTGAAAGATACAAGGTTCAAGGCTTTGCGCCCACCTCACGCGCCGCACACAAGCTTGAGGAAGCGGGCATCGAGGCGATGACCTTGCAGCGTTACCTTGCGCGGGGTGAGCAAGCGTCGGACGGCAAGAAGCAACCTGTACATTATTGACGAATCGGGCTTGGCCAGCACCCGCCAGATGAATGTGTTTCTGCATCGTCTGGGAAACCAAGGCCGGGTCTTGCTGGTAGGTGACATACGCCAGCACCAAGCCGTCGAAGCGGGACGGCCCTACCAACAATTGCAAGAAGCTGGAATGAGGACCGCTCGCCTGGACGAAATCGTCCGGCAGAAAGACCAGCGGCTCCGAGAAGCCGTCGAACAGCTCGCGCATGGCCAAGTGGGAGAAGCAATCGCCACCCTGGACCGCCAGGGCCGCGTGCAGCAGATCGAAGACCGCCAGGAACGCTTTGAGGAGATGGCGCGGGAATACGTGCGCCATCCCGAGGGGACGCTGGTCATATCGCCTGACAATGAATCTCGCCGCGAATTGAATCTGCTGATTCACCGCGAGATGCAGGAACAAGGCCACGTCAAAGCCGAAGAACGCACTTTCCGAGTGTTGGAGGCCCGCCAGGAGCTGACCGGAGCAGACCGCGCATGGGCTGAGCAATATCAACCGGGCGATGTTGTGCGCTACTCCCGAGGGAGTCGCGTTCTCCGTATTAAGGCCGGGGAATACGCCACCGTTGCCAACGCCAACGGCAAAGACAATCTCGTTACCATCGAACGCGAAGACGGCCAGGAAGTAACTTACGATCCGCGCCGATTGCAGGGAGCTTCCATCTACCGCGAGTCCGAACGGAAGTTTGCATCAGGTGATCGTATCCAGTTCACCGCGCCGTCCAAAGAACTCCATGTTGCCAACCGTGAACTTGGAACCATTGAACGCATCGAGCAGAACGGCCAGCTTTCGATCCTGACCGACTCGGGGAGAACGCTTCACTTCGGCTTCGAAGAACATCCGCATCTCGACTACGGCTATGCCGTGACCAGCCATAGCAGTCAGGGACAGACCGCCGACAGCGTGTTGATTCACGTGGATACCGAACAAAGCGAGCAGCTTGTTAACAGCCGCATGGCCTATGTCGCGGTCTCACGCGCACGCTACGATGCCCAGATTTACACCAACAACAAAGACGAGCTTGCGCACGATCTGAGCCGAGAAGTCTCGCACAGTACCGCCACCAGCCAGACACGGGAACGCGACCAGGAGCACAGTCACGACCTTTGCAGTGAGGCGCAATCTGTTGGGCGCGAGCGCGGAAACGGCGAAGGCCATGCTCAATCCGCTGGCGAGGCCCGCGGTCACGCAGCCAGCGAAAACATGGGACAAGGAACTGAGAGTAGCGCATATGCCGCAAGCGTGTCGCTTCTGCCCAAATAACGAGCCTGTAATCAGCCAAGGAGAAATAAGGAAATGATGTTCAAGATGTTCATGATACTCGATCAGTGGTTTAGATACTTCATCAACACATTGCGGTGGAGATACAGACAGGCAATGGCTTTTGTCCACGCACTTGTCTTGGTCGCTCTGTTGACCGTCGCGACGATGCTTCCTTTCCCCATCACCGTCATTCAGCAATACCGCCATTTCTCGCAGGTGCAGAAATATTGGTTCCCCACCTACCTGCGCGCTGAATTCTCACCCAGGGGCGGAGGCGTCTATCGCGTGCTCGTGGTCGAAGACGCCAACAAGGAACAGTGGATTGCGAACGCGGAGAGCGTCCTGCCGGGAACGACCCACACAGCGGAAGGCGAGACCGTCCCGTTTGTGCTTGCGCCAAAGGAAGAGCAAGAGGGCAAGAGGCTCGTGCTGCTGCCGCCCGTGTTTCAAGATAACGCATACCTTTGGGACTCCCTCCGCAATGAGGTCTACAGCGGCAAAAGCATAGCCGAGATTGGAGAGCGAGGTGTCACTATCGGCGTTTGGCTCACATTCATTACGTATCTGGCCGTGGGTGTGGGCTGTCTCTTTTACTGGACCAATCGTGTTCTCAACTTTTGCTTTTCGCCGATTGGGAACCTAGGCAGAGAGCCGACGTGCAAGAGAGGTAAGGAATCCCAATCGCAAACACAGGGGCAAATGCGCTGGCACTAGCCCCTCTTTGCCAAGCTGGGAGTGGGAACCGGATGATTCGAGGTCAAGAGTGAGGTTCAGATGTCGAGTATCAACAAACTGCAATCGTTCAAGACTGACGCAATGAGTTTTGAACCTTTTGTAACATCCGATGAAGCAGCTCGCTTTCTTTCGCTTCATCCTAAAACCGTTGAACGTTGGGCACGCGCTGGTCGAATTCCGGGACATCCGGTTGGATATGGTTCGCGCAAACAGTGGAGATTTTTACTTTCCGAATTGCAACAATGGATGAAATCTGAGGTAATATCAGATCGCTATCCGTGCCGCGTAAACAAAGGAGAAAAACTTGTTTAAGCGGACACGTTATCAGTTCGGCTGTTTGTATCTGAAGAAGCGGGCGAAAGGTTCCGACGTTTGGGTTCTGCGCTATCGGCAAACTCAGGCGGGAGAAAAGAAGACTCATTGCAGCGTTCAAGTGGGCAGCATCGAGAAGTATCCCGCCGAAAGCCAAGCGTGGAAGGCTGCGGAGTCGCTTCGTCTTTCCATCAACTCTGGTCAACTGGCGCATCCGGCGGCAACGTTCGGAGCGTTAGCGGATCGCTACGTTCGGGAGGCTCTACCCGAACGCTTCTCAACCCGTGTGTCGTATTTGTCTTTCCTCAATCGCCATCTCAAACCGAGATGGGACGAGTTGCCAATCGAGAGCATTGCGAAGAACCCTTTTATGGTGGAGCAGTGGTTAGGGGAATTGACCCTTGCCCGCAAAACGAGGTCACATTTGAAAGCGTTGATGCATCGCTTATTCGAGTACGCCATGAAGTGGCGGCTCTTGGATGTACAACGCAATCCGATGGACTTAGTGGAAGTGAAGGGCGGTTCCAAGCGGCGAAAAAAGCCGCGTGTGCTCACCGTGGAGGAATTCTACGCTTTGTTGAATTTGTTCCCCGATCCTTATCGCACGATGGTGATTGTGGCGCAATGCCTGGGTCTGCGCGTGAGCGAGATCATGGCACTTCAGTGGCAGGATATCGATTTCGAGCAACTGACCATCGCGGTCAGGCGCGGTGTTGTGCATGGCCGCGTGGACGAACTAAAATCGGAGTACTCGGAAGACCTGCTTCCGCTGTATCCCGACTTTGCCGGTATTCTGCTGGATTGGAAAGCACGGTGTCCAGTTTCTTCGGACGGCTGGATCTTTCCCAATCCAGACACCCTCAAGCCCTACCATGCAAGTCCAATCCAGCAGGACTACATCAGGAAGGCTGGGCGGAAACTTGGTTTGGGCAACATCGGATGGCATACTTTCCGCCACACGTATCGCACGTGGTTGGACGCTACCGGTGCGCCCATGGGGGTGCAGCAGAAGCTCATGCGACACGCTCAGATTGCCACGACCATGAATGTGTACGGCGACGATTTGTTGCGATCCAAGCGGGAAGCCAACAGCAAGGTGGTGGAATTGCTGCGACCGGTGTTGAGTGTTCCAAAAGACAATCGGCTGCTTGTCAGCAGCCGTTAATGTTCCCTGATGTTCCCCAATCGCAACCGGCGAATGTTCGTAAGTTATTGAAAAGGTTGGTTGCGGGGGGTGGATTTGAACCACCGACCTTTGGGTTATGAGCCCAACGAGCTACCAGACTGCTCCACCCCGCATGTCCATACTAACAACCGCATGGAGCAGGGTCAAATTTTCGCCCGGATTTACTCTCGGGCGCGTTCTTTCTGAAACCGTCCTGGGCGTGCTTTCGATTTTTTCCTTGAACAAGTTTGCATTGTAGAAGGCGCAAGTTGGCGTTTATTTTCACATTATGTCTCTGTGGCAGAGAGGAAAACCCAAACACCCTCTTTGCATCTACATACCTAGCAGGCAGCTTAGAAAATTCTTGTCCGGGTGAAGGATGAAAAAAAACATATTGGTTACAGGGGGAGCGGGTTTTGTCGGCTCTCATCTGACGGACGCGCTTTTGCAACAAGGGCATCGCGTCCGCATCTTTGACAATCTTAGTCCACAAGTTCACGGCGGCAGCGCGCCCTCGTATCTGGCCCCGGAAGCCGAGTTGATGATTGCTGACGTGCGCAATTCAGAAGCCTTACGCCGGGCGGTTGAAGGTATGGATGTGATTTACCATCTGGCGTCGGCGGTGGGCGTGGGGCAATCCATGTATGAGATTTCGAATTACATGGAAGTCAACACGCAAGGCACCGCCAATTTATTGCAAGTCCTGCTCGATGGAGGCTGCAAGATTGAAAAGCTTGTCGTTGCTTCCTCGATGTCTATTTACGGGGAAGGGAAATATAGTTGCGCGGCCTGCGGCGATGTGGCCCCGGAGCCGCGGCCCCTGCAACAGCTCGCAGCCAAGCAGTGGGAGATGGCGTGCCCCCGATGCGCTTCAATCTTGAAGCCGGTTCCTACCGATGAATCGAAGCCTTTGCAGTGCACTTCCATCTACGCTCTTTCCAAAAAAGACCAGGAGGAGATGTGTCTTCTATTCGGACGCACCTACAGCGTGCCGGTCGTCGCCCTCCGGTTTTTCAATATCTATGGTTCGCGACAGGCGCTTTCCAATCCTTATACCGGAGTGGCGGCGATTTTTGCCTCACGCCTCTTGAATGGCCGTTCGCCTTTGATCTTCGAAGATGGAAGGCAGATGCGGGATTTCGTCAGCGTTCATGATGTGGTGCAAGCCTGTGTGCTTGCCATGGAAGGCCGCAAGGCCGACGGCAGGGCCTTGAATGTTGGTTCAGGCGTTCCCATTTCGATCCAGGAGGTTGCGGCCGCGTTGTCCGGCGCGCTGAACCGGCATGCATACGTGTCCATCACCGGAAAATACCGCGCGGGGGATATTCGCCACTGCTTTGGCGACATCAGTGCAGCGCGCCAATTGCTGAACTATCATCCCAAGGTCAAGCTTGCCAAAGGGATAGCGGACCTTGCCCACTGGCTGCGTTTGCAGCAACCGCAGGACCGTTCCGAAGCTGCTGTCGCGCAATTGATACAGTTTGGGTTAACGGCGTGATGCACCTGCTTCCTTCTGTTTGATATGAAATACGCATTGGTCAATCCAAACTGGGATTTTGCGGGCTCCACATATTTCGGCTGCCGCGAGCCTCACTATCCCCTCGAACTCCTCTTCGCCGCCGACAAGATTTGCCAGGCAGGCGACGAGGCATTGCTGATTGACGCCCAGGTTGAGGGTCTCAGTGTCAACCAGGTCAAACCGAGGCTGGAGGCATTTGCCCCAGATTTTCTGGTAATTCCTACGGCGCCCTCCTATTTGTTCTGGCGCTGCCCGCCGCCGGAGCTTCGCATTCCGAAGGAATGGTTTTCCGGTTTGGACGTGGATGCGGTCAAGGTGGCGATCGGGCCACACTCCTCTGCAACCCCGGCAGCTACGCTTCGTAAGACCGCCTGCGATGTAGTCTTGCGTGGAGAGCCCGATCTCACCCTGGCCGAACTTGCCCGGAAACCCTGGAGTGAGGTCGAGGGCTGCTGCTGGCGTGATACCGATGGCGAGCATTTCAGCGCAACTCTGGGTGTGGCCGACATGAGGCAATTGCGAGCCTTGGATTTTCATAACTACCCGGTGGAAAGGCACGCTCATCGTCATCACGTGTTTCACGGAGAGGGAAGAGGCGCAGAGCTGGAGTTCGCGCGCGGCTGTCCATGGGCGTGCACCTTCTGCAACAAGACTTTATTTCGCAACCGTTTTCGCGAGCGCAATGTGGAAGATGTTCTGGCAGAAATTGATCTGCTCATTGCACGCGGCGTGGACTACATTTATTTCATTGACGAGATTTTTGGCGTGGGCAGGAACGTCCGCCTGTTGCTGGAAGCAATCGCAGAGCGCAAAGTCAGCATCGGCTTCCAGACCCGCATTGATTTGTGGACGGAAGAGACCCTGGATATGCTCTTGCGCGCTCATTGCATTTCCATGGAGTGCGGCGTCGAATCCATTACGGATGAGGGCCGAGATGAGTTGAACAAGAATTGCCGCCTGGATACGGAACGCATCTCTGAACTGCTGATTTACGCGCGCAGCCGCATCCCCTGGGTGCAGGCCAATCTGATCCTTACCGGCCACGATGATCGCGGGCAAATCCGCCAGTGGCAGGAGCGGCTCAAGGCGCACGGTGTCTGGGTGAGCGAACCGGTGCCCATGTTTCCATTTCCCGGCAGCCCGTTGTATCAGCAGACCTTTGGCGCCGCCCCCGATGACCAGGCTTGGGAGCGAGCGCATCATTATTATATGTCCGTGTTTGAGGGTAAGGGATTCAGCGACATCCAGGAGCAAGCCCCCGCGCCGCTGGACGAGCTGGAAAAGACCGCTTAGGCTTTCTTCTTAATTCAGGTCAGTGAATCACCTCATACGCCCGCTCCGGTTAAGGTGATCGATATAACCCGGTACTAATGAATTTCCCTCATTGCAGCAGCTTTGTTGCTCCGCTAGATTCCTCCTAACTACTCCATTTCTTTCATTGCAATGACACCGTTGCGCAACCGCTCGCTTCTGCTTCGTATCCTGCGGCAATCCAGGCCGTGTTGGCCGCAGCTCGTTGCCATCGTTCTTCTGGGTCTGTTTTCCATTCCGCTGACTCTGCTGTTTCCCATTCCACTCAAGATTGCGGTAGACAGCGTTCTTGGCGGCCAGCCTCTCCCATCTTTTATGCAGTTTATTCCGCTTCCGGCTTCGTCGTCGCTTCTGCTGGCGGTGGGAATGTTGCTGGTCCTTGGCTTACTCATGAGCCTGCAAAACCTGGCCAGTTGGTGGCTGCAGACCTACACCGGCGAAAAACTGGTCTGGGATTTTCGCGCGCAATTATTGGAGCACACGCAACACCTCTCGCTGACTTTTCACGATGACCGCGGAGCCACCGATCCGGCCTATCGCATACAGCACGATGCTCCTTCCATTCAGTACATCGTGATTCAAGGCATTTTGCCGGCTGTAACCTCTTTTTTTACATTGGCGGGGATGTTGGTTGTGTGCGCTGCGATTGACATGCGCCTCGCCTTTATTGCCCTGGCAATTACGCCGATTCTGTTCCTGCTCACGCGGGCTTGCAGCCGCCTGGTGCGCGAGCGGTCTATTAAGGTCAAAGAAATCGATAGCTCGGCTATGTCGATCATCCAGGAGGTGCTGGGCTCCATTCGCGTCATCAAGGCGTTTGGCCAGGAAAAGCGGGAGTATGAGCGTTTTCTGCGGCGCTCCAATCAAAGAGTTGACGGACAGGTCCGCCTGGCGCGTCTGCAAGCGCTTTTTAACGTGCTCATTGCTATCACTATTTCCTCGGGAACTGCGACCACTCTGTATCTTGGTGTGCGCCATGTGCGCGCCGGCATTATCTCCGTGGGTGAACTCCTGGTGGTAATGGCCTACATAGGCCAGATGTATGAGCCATTGCGCCTCATCAGCAGCAAGGCGACCGAGTTGCAAACATGGTTTACCAGCATCGAACGGGCCTTCGCCCTCCTGGACGAAAAAGTTGACCTGCAAGAGAGTCCAGCGGCATGCGAGGTGGTGCGTGCCCGGGGTGAGGTCGAATTTCGCAATGTCACTTTTTATTACGGCTCCAAATGCGGTTTGCGCAATGTTTCGTTTCGCCTGCCTCCGGGAGCACGCGTGGGGATTGTGGGCCCGAGCGGGGCAGGGAAGACAACGATCCTCAATCTGCTGATGCGTTTTTACGATCCAACCAGCGGCCAGGTGCTGCTCGACGGACGCGATATTCGTGAGTACCGCATTGCCGATTTGCGCCGGCAATTTTCCGTGGTCTTGCAGGAGCCTTTATTGTTTGCCGCCAGCATCGCCGAAAACATCGCTTACGGAGAGCCGAGCGCCAGCAACCAGGAGATTATTGTCGCCGCGCGTGCCGCCAACAGCCATGATTTCATCTGCCGCCTGCCTGAGGGGTATGACAGCAAGGTGGGCGAGCGCGGGGCGCAGCTTTCCGGCGGAGAGCGTCAACGCATCTCGCTGGCCCGTGCATTTCTGCGCAATAGTCCAGTTCTTATACTCGATGAGCCCACCAGCTCTGTGGACCTGAAAACCGAATCCGCAATCATGGAGGCGACCGATGCGCTCATGCGCGGCCGCCTCACCATCATGGTAGCCCACCGTCTGAGCACGCTGAGAGACTGCGACATCATTTTTGTGCTCCAGCAAGGTGAGCTTGTGGAGGTGCGTGAGAACGAGATGCGGGAGATGGTTTATCAGTATCCAGGCTAGGCGCTTATGGGTGGAGCGCGGCCTCCGGCCATACGACACTGTTCAACACCCACGCATTCCAGCTATTGCATTGAAATTTTGCGAAAGTCTACCGGAGTTCCAGCGGTCAACACGTTTTTTTCATGGACAAAGGTTATGCTGGCAGATGCGGGGTCGTCATATTTGGGAACGATCAAAACACCATCGCCATCGGGAGGCATCAAAGGAGGCGTTCCCTGCCATGCGATATCGCCAAAGTTCGATTTGCGGATGGTTGTCATCACTGCAATCGAAGAGTAGTTTTTGTCAAAACGTACAGCCTGGTTTACCAGCACAATGACTCGGAAAACGGCTGGCTGCCGGCCATCGTCGGAGACAAGAACGTAGGCAGATTCTTCCGGAAAACCTTCCCCGGCAAATCTTCCGGAGACACGGCCCGTGGCTTGTTTTCCGTTGGCTTGCAGCCAGGCTACACCTTGGGAATCGAAGTCCTGCAGTTCTGCCAGACGCCAGTGAGCGATATCGGGAATGAGTGCGGCATCGTTTGCAAGTATGCCGGCAGGAACAAGCCGCGTTTTGAAAGACGGGTGCATTGCCCAGTTAGCAAAAAACAGACCAATGGCCACCACGATTGCGGCCACAATGAAAGTTTGCATAAGCCGATTGCTCTTTGCCTTGTTCGGCGTAACCAGGCTTGGATCGGCCCCTGGTATCTTGGCCGTTTCGGCGGCGATTTTCGCCATGCTCTTCACGTGATTGATAACGTGATAGCCAAGGTCGGTTTCAGGCATCAGCGACTCGCTTACTTCCAGCAGTCCTGACGCAATACACACGATGGTGTTGGAACTGCAACAGAGCCGCGGAAGCTGTTGTTGCACTGGAATTGCGGCGATTAGCATCCGGGCCTGTACAGGCTGATCGGTGCGAGTGATTACGCGCGCATCGAACTGCTCATCGCTGGTTTGCAGAACAACCCTGCCCGCCTGATGTTTGTCTTTTTCTTTTTTGGGAACGAAAAACAGGGTCAACCGGGTAGGCACGGGAATCTGGATATAAAGCCCGGGAGTGTCGGAGGAATGCGAGAGGCGTATAAATACGGGCCATCGGTGGTATCCGCCTTCCAGCATCAAGTCATCGTGCTCCCGGTATATTCTTCCCTTTAAGACTCTGGAAATTTCCCGTACTTCCTCGGCAATACGTTCATAGCCTTTCAGCATGGCGCGCCGGCGGGACCGCGCGATGAGGGTGAGCAGTAGAATAGCCGCGCCCAGGACTGCAATTGCAATTTGAATTTCTGAGGATGTAATCGGGGGAACTCGAAAGGGAAGGCTTGTCAGCGTGAAAAATAAAAGAGCAGGCGCAAATAAATTGTCATCTTTGCCCCGTAGTACGCTAGTCGAATTCGCGCCGCGGTTGGCTGCCCGCCACATTTGGTTGTTTGTTGCCCGCCGATGTTGCCGTGGTATCTCCAGCTTTTTAGCGTCATCAGGGTCCTGGGCTGCGTCAATCAAATCACACAACGGTCAATCAGTACAGTATCTCCCGAGTGGCAAGTACCTTATAAGGAATACGGTCGTTGCCAAGGTTCGCCAGGCAACTGTTATAGTTCACGCCGCCACTGCCCCCGCCACCGTTGGCATTGAATGTAGGAGACCCCGGAGTATCCGGAGGATACTGGGTTGTGCTTGGACCATAGACCGCTTTAAGAACAGCCAGAATATTAGGATTGGGAGGATTCGGTGGGGGCGAAACAATATTGGCGACAAAAACCTGCCCGCCATAGCCGGCGCCGCCCGAGGTGGTGAGGCTGCCTTTTCCTATCACGTAGATAATGCCATCGAACGTGGGGCTACCGCTGATGCTCAGATTTCCCTCAACCAGCAATACCCCAGCGCCTATTTGACCGCTGCCGCTAAAGCTGGCGTCACCCAAGATTGCCGTGATCTGGGGGTTTGCATCGGTTCCCATAGGTAAAGCCGGCGCGCCGCCTATAGGCACAACCGTATCCGCCGACTGGACAATGGTATTTTGCAAAGCAGTCAGCCCACTTACCGTAGCAAGCTGATTAAGATTACCCATCATTCCAGGGCAAAAGGGCGAGTTGACTGTCGGACTGCAACTTGCATTCACGGTACCCGTTGCACCGTCTGCATACTTTCCTGCGACATTGCCCCAGGGACCTATGTTGATGGCATTAAAGCTTGTGCTATTCGTCGTGCCGCCCTTCCAATTGTTCGATTTACTGCCTGGAAGGCCATTCAGCGTGGTTGCAATCTGAGATGCGTCATAGTCTGTGTAAGTTCCAACTGCCGGCCAATTCCCAGCCGGCGGGCATGGCGTTGGCGCTGCATCCGTGCCGAAAACCGTGGCGTTATTGGAACTATAGGGACCGAAATTGGCACTAGCCTCTGGTCCATCGAGAGCCAGCGCGGCCGGAAATGTTGGCAGAACGTTCTTGGCCAGCTCCGCCTGCACCATGCGCCGCGAGCCATTGATTACGGCCAATGAGGTTGTCAAATATACCGGCCGCATGCCTGAGGCCATCTGTTCACATGTTGTCGCCGGTGATTTCAGCAGGACTTCTTTTGTCCCGTCCCAGCATACCGGAGTGGCGGCTGTGGAAGAATTGGTCGCCGTGCCATCCACGGAATAAGGTTGCGTTCCATTTCCCTGGACCGAATTGTCTTGTTTCCAGGTGACGCGCACCCATTTATAGGGCAGCGCAGCCGCTGTGCCGCTGAAAGGCGCGGTACTGGTCGCCGGCCCGGTGGTTGCGGGGTTCGGTTTGGTATACCAGGTGCTTGGGCCGCTGGGTGGATTGGGGCAGCGCACATCGTCAGAGGGAACACTGCCGGTGAAGGGATTGGGAATTCCCGTCAAAGTGTATCCGTCGTGGCAAAACTCATCATCCTGATATTTATTCCCCGCGGTCCAGGGTTGCACGGCGATGGGATCGGTTCCCTGGTTGATGACGTACAACACGCCGCCGGTATCGGAGGCGACGGTGGTCGGCAACAGAGAGGTCCCCGCTGTGGGATATGGATCCAGGGTATTCGGGGCCGTTCTTCTCATGCGGTCGCGAACTTCTTCGATCCCGGCCTTGGCCGCAAAGAATGACTGCTGCTCGCGGCGGTAATTGAAATTGATGGCAGTATCGGTATCGGCCACATACATCAGGCCAACTGCCATGATGCTCAGCAGTATCAGGATCAAAAGCACAGTAATCAGGGCGATACCCTGCTCCTGGTCGTTTCGATTCTTTTTCATACTTGCTTTCATAACTTGCTCCTTATATCTAATCCGCTCAGTTATAAATTCGGGCCTGGGAGGTCATAGACACGATGGGAGCGATTTTATTTTCCAGGTCCTGATGAGGAGACTGTACATTGACCACCATTTGAATCGTCTTGATGCTCTTGATCGTAACCGGACTGGCCGGGCTGGCGGTCGCCACCGCCGCAGTGTTCAGGTCAATGGGCAAGGGAACCGCATAGCCATACTGGTCGTAGGCGCTGAAAACATTGTTGGTGGTAACGTTGCCCAGCTCCGAGTAATAGGTGGGTACGGTTTGCGCTCCCGTAGGCGACTGAAAAGGACTTCCCTGAACTTTAGGGACCCTCCCTCGCCTTAAAGTGCAGGGACAGGCGCCTCCCACGGTGACTCCATCGGAACCGACAACTTCGATGGTGACCGACTGCACTGTGCCATTGCTGTCTACGTCTCCTTCAAACTGCACGGTATTGGCAGTTACGCTCACCAATCCAGCGGCAATATTGATGTTGTTGATGGCAGGGCTGACAGCAGGAGCATTGAACATGTTGGCGCTGGGAAACCCAGCCTGATGCAAATCACGTACCGCTTGATCGACGAATTCACGTGTGGACTGCGTGATATCCATCTTGGCGTTTTCTGCGCTATTCCTTCTCTGCAATTGCGCCAGTGCAGTCATCACGACCGCAAGCACCGCCAGCAGGACTACCATGCAGATCATCAATTCAATCAGTGAAAACCCATTCGGTTGTATTCTCCGGCCTGTTCGTTGTGCTTTCATTTTGTCCTCGCCAGCTGACTTTCCACAAATCTTCAAACCAATCCCAGGGCTGATGGCTTACCTGCCTCCAATGGAACGTAAGTTCACCGGCAGTGCAAAATGCAACGCTCCTAAATGTGTGCCGTTGAGCTGCCGCGCGGAAACTGTAATCAAGCGCGTATCGGGACTTACCGTCATCACATTCCAGCGAACATCATAGTCACTCTGCAGATTGCTGCCCGCAGGCGCGCAGGCAACATAGGTCATGGAGTAATTAGTGACTTTGGCCGCCAGTGGGTCAATGGTTCCATCGGCCAGCAAGGGCGAGCCTGCCCCGGTTGAAGCTGCGCCCGGCGCCGTGGCAATCGTTCTGACATTACCAGCACAGTCGGTCACGGCTATGGTGGCCGTCGAATTGGCCGGTTGCGCGCTGATTTGCTCCAGCACGAGCTGGGAAACCATGGTGGCCGAACTGTCATGGCTGTTCTTGTTATTGGTGGCCATCGCCGTAACAAACATGACGTTAAGTCCGAGCAGGCCAATGGCCATCACCGTCATGGAAATCATCATTTCAATGAGGGTAAATCCGTCACAGGATTTGCCGGTTTTTGAAACGGAAACTGTTCTCTTGTTGTCTCTCATCGTCGTGCCCTCGTTTTCTAAAGCTGGTTCCACACCGAAGCGTTTGGATCGTAAGACCAGAGCTGGATGCGGCCTACCGGATTCACCGAAACGGCCTCCCAGTTTCCCAGTGAAGACTGGAAGTAGGTTGCATAGGCAACGTTTCCCCCTTGCGTGTTGCAAACCGTGCCTCCGGTGACAGCCACCGGCGCGCAGGGCATTCCGCGGGAGCCGAAGATCGGCGGATAGCCAAGAGTACTGCCGCCATTGTTAGGAAATACTTTTCCCAGCAAATCATTGGTCGCAGGCGCCCCAGGTTGATTCCATACCACTTTGGAGCCCAGCATGGTCATCGGTTCTGGTGAAACATAGGCAGCCGGTGGATTGTTACCTGCTGTGTCCACATAAGCCATGATGTCGGATGAGGTGGAGTAGAGCTGTATTCCAACGGCGTTGTAAGTATTGTTGGTTACGGCTGTAATCCTGGCACGTTGCAGCATGCCGGCATAATTTCTTCCGGCTTCTTGCAGGTGAATTGTATCCATTGCTGTCTTGTACACCGGCATTGCAATCCCTGTAATGATCAGGATGACGCCGGTGACAATCATCAATTCAATTAACGAAAACCCCTTTTGTTGACGCATAACGGCTCTTTCTTGCCACATAGTATTTGTTCCATCATTACGTCTCCGGGGGTTCAGCTTTAAACTGTAACCGTGATCACTTCATCAGTGCAGATTACAAAGGTAATAACACAGGTTACACAGGTCACATTACTAAAGGCCTTGCTTAACGTAACCCCCAGAGTCGTAACCCTGAAGCATTACGCGCATGCCTCGAGCCAAAAAAGAAACTCAAATAAATCAATAACATAGCGCATGTAAGTTAGCGCAATGGGTGCTTTCTGTGAGTTGAAAAGGAACAACTCAGTAACGATGGAACACAGCTGTTGAGTGGTTGTAAATCGTTAAGGATAACCAAAAAACGAATGGGGTTGAACGAAGCTGCCCAATCTTAAAGGTTCTGTTTGGGCAGCGACGATTAGACCGGTCTAGCTTTTAATGTGCTTCTTGGCCCGCTCACCCTGCTTCCTTTTTGGTGCGAAGCATCTTGCGTTTTTTCGGCAAGAGGAAGTTCCTGAGAATGTTGACGGGGCCAGATAGCTTCCAGCATCTTCGTTCAACAGGACACGTCCTAAAATCATGGGGTCCTGCCGGGCAATTTCATACTCCCTTAACATCGGCGCTGTAATCTATGTGGTTCCACATCTTTTTTGGGAGGCCCTCATGCCGGCGGCGATGAACCGCAAACCTATTGTGGAATCCAGCGCTGCTCCCAAGCGCGTTCTGGAGAGTTCACAGGCCCTGGTTCCATTTCTTTCGCGAATGGCCCAGACGGTTCGATCCAACGTGGAAAATGTGATCGATGCCCTGCTGAAGCACAATGTCCAACTAGCGCGCACGGTGGTTGCGAGCGAATCGAGCATTAACGCGATGGAGTGCGTGATCGATGAGAACGCCGTGCGCTCATTGATCGGGCGGGCGGTGCAGGAACAGGAAGCCCGGCTGGTGATCGCAACTGTAAAAATCAACAACGATCTGGAGCGCATGGGAGACCTGGCGGTCAGCATCGCTAAGCGCGTCATCTCATTGGCCGAGATGCCTCCGGTAGAGACGCCGGCTGAACTCATTGCCATGGCCAAGCCTGTAAAGGCGATGACTCAGAAGAGCCTGGGTGCATTGTTGAGCCACGACCTGGTGGCGGCCACCGAAGTTCTGGAAAGCGAAGACCTGGTGGATGAGTACCGCGACAAGGTCTATCAGCGCCTTTTGGCCGCCATGGAGGCCACCCCCAAGAAGGTGCAGCCCAATTTCCAGCTTCTTCTGGCCTCGCGCTATCTGGAACGCATCGCGGACCACTGCACCAATATTGCGGAAGACATCTTTTACTGGGTGCGCGGTGTGGATGTACGCCACAATAAGACGCACTTGGCCGACTTTATGAAAGGAAGCGATCTGTAATCTTGCCGCGCCCTGACTTTATGGATATGACATCTTATATCGCTAACCCTGTCGCTGAAGATACAATACAATTCGTGAAGCAAGCCATCTTCGTACTGGAAGATGATCAGGATATTGCCCAACTGGTACGGCATCATTTGGAGGCCGCTGGCTTTGCTGCTCGCGTATACCCCCGCGTTGGCTCAGTTTTAATAGAGGCCGAGCAGCTTCGCCCTTGCTTGTTTCTGTTGGATATCATGGTGCCTGGGGGTGACGGTCTGGAACTGTGCCGCCAGATTCGCCAAAATCCGGCGTTGCGCGTCATCCCGGTCATCTTTTTGACCGCCAGAAGCAGCGAGGCCGATCGGGTGTTGGGTCTGGAGCTGGGGGCTGACGATTACATCAGCAAGCCCTTCAGTCCACGCGAGATGGTGGCGCGCGTAAAGGCGGTTTTGCGGCGCTTCGAGCGTCCGCTGGCGCCCTCGGTGGTCGAAGCCGGCGAGATTCGCATTGATTCTGGCGCCATGTTGCTGACCGTGCGCAATAAGCCGGTTTCCACCACGGCCACTGAATTTCGCTTGCTCGATTATTTTGCCCGGCATGCCGGCAGAGTATTTACCCGCGACCAGATTCTTGACGCCGTCTGGCGCGAAACCCAGTTTGTCACGCCTCGTTCAGTGGATGTTTATGTGCGCAAGCTACGCGAGAAGATTGAACGCGATCCGGAAAATCCCCGCTATCTGCGTACCGTGCGCGGCGCCGGATATCGTTTCGAGGTTCCTAAGTGAAGAGTAGGGTGTTCGGGAAATTGCTGGCTGCTTTTTTGCTGGTGATTGCCGCCACTACAGCAACTCTGGATTTCACTCTTCGCCGCGACTGGGAAGATTCTCTGCAGCGTGAAATTGCCGAATCTCTCACCCAAAAGACTCGCCTCTTTGCCGCCCGTGTGCAGCACGATAAGACTGTACCCCTGGCCCAATTGGTAAAAGAAGAAGCCGGCGCGGCCGAAGCCCGCGCTACCGTGATCGATTCTTCCGGCAAGGTGCTGGCCGATTCTGAGGCCAATCCTGCAATCATGGAGAATCACGCCCGGCGCCCTGAGTTCATCGCGGCTTTGCAAGGCCAAACCGGCAGCAACGTTCGTAACAGTCATACCCTGGGAGTCAACTTTCTTTATGTCGCCGCCCCAATTCCCGGCGGGGCCGTTCGTCTTGCCTATCCTCTTGCCAGTATTGAAGCGGCCAACGCCCAGGTACAGAGCCGCGTCTTGTGGGCTTCATTACTTGCCGTTTTGGTTGCCACGATTCTTGCCGGATTGATGGCCCATTCCATTGCGCGCCGCCTCGACCGTGTTGTTGTCTTTGCCGAACAGATTGCCGCCGGTGATCTTTCGGCGCGCATAGCCGAGACTTCAGGCGATGAAATTGCCAAGGTGGGCGGCGCCCTGGACCTGACAGCGAGGAAACTGGAGGAGAGTTTTGCCGCCCTGGAGCGCAGCCGCAGCGAGCTGGAAGCTTTGCTGAACAGCATTCAGGATGCTGTGATTGCGGTTTCGGCCGACCGCCGTACACAATGGGTGAATGGCGCGATGATCCGGCTGGTAGGCCGGGGCGTGCGCGCGGGCTCGGCCCTTACCGACGTGCTGCGTGATCCCGCAGCCTTGCGGGCCCTTGAGGAGAGCATCTCTTCCCGCCAGGTACGCAATGCCCGGGCGGTTTCCATCTCAGCCGGACGCATGTTCAGCGTTACTGCCGCTCCCATGCCCGGCGGAGGCGCGGTGGCTGTTCTGCACGACATGACCGAGATCGAACGTGTAGAAAAGACGCGGCGCGATTTCATCGCTAATGTCTCGCATGAATTGCGCACCCCTTTGACCTCTGTTCAGGGTTACACCGAGACATTGCTGGATACAGTTCCTCAGTCGGAGGCGCGGACACGTGAATTTCTTGATGTGATTCGCAAAAATGCCGAGCGCATGGCCCGCCTTACCAACGACCTGCTGACGCTGGCGCGCGTGGAATCCGGTGAGCAGAAAATGGAATTCCAGCCGATTGAAGCGCGTATTTTGCTGGAGGATGCGCTTACAAATCTCCGCGACTTCGTACAGGGAATCGATCTTCGCGTCGATCTTGAGAACTGTCCAACCGCGATCGTGGCCGCCGACCGTCATGCCATCCAGCAGGTATTCTCGAATCTCATCGAAAATGCCATGAAATACGCTCATTCCGGACGCGAGGTCTGGGTGGGCGCCCGGGAAACCGCGGAGGGAGCCGAATTTTATGTGCGCGATTTCGGCCCCGGCATTGCTTCCGAGCACCTGCCGCGCATCTTCGAGCGTTTTTACCGCGTAGATAAGGCCCGCTCAAAAGAAACCGGGGGCACAGGTCTCGGTCTCGCCATCGTGAAGCACATTATCCTCAATCATGGAGGCAGTGTGCGTGTAGAGAGCCAACTGAACCACGGTTCAACCTTTTTCTTCACCCTAGTGCGTTCGGCAGAAGAATTGCCTGTTGAGGAAATTCACCACAAATTTACGATTTCTTAATCATTTTGTAACACCTGTTAGTGTGTAATGGCATGCAGGGGGATTGCGTATGTGCTCTCCAATTGAGGCCACCGCTGCCACTGCATTGCAAAATCCTCCCAATCCCAGAAAAGGGTTGCCGGTTGTCATAACGGAAGAAAAGAAAACCTCTTCAAAAATCAGGCTGGTACGCTGGGTTTCTTCCTACAAACAGGTTTTCATCGCTGAACTGCTGGTGCGCAGCGCAGGCCAGGAGCGCTAACATGGAACAGCTATCTTCGTCAGAGATTACCGGTTTTTCGCAGATTGTCGCGCTGACCCGCGAGGCTTGCCGCCTTACGCAGATTGCCGTAGGAGAGGCCACCAATAGCCTGGCGAGGGGATCGCGTCAATCCTTCCAGGCGGTCAAAGAAGCCGAGGAGAGGCTTGATTTCCTCGATCGCGAGATCGACAAAAGCGTTACTGCATGCATTACCACTGTATCGCCAGATCAGGCGCGCGAGTTGCTGGCATGCATGAAGCTGATGATTGATCTGGAGCGCATCGGTGATTTGGCGCTGAGTTTTACCGTGCGCGCCGAAGCCGTGCGTGAGCGTTTGGAAATGGAAGATGTAAACCAGCTCATCAAAATGGGTTCCATTTTGGAAAAGATGCTGGGCGATATTTTGCAGGCTTTTTTGCAGAGGGACCTCGAATGTGCTGTCGGCGTCCTGCGCGCTGATTCGGAAATTGACCGCCTGCGCAACCTCCTGGTGATTGCTCATCTGGAGCATGCTTCCGGTCCTGAGAGCATTCAGGTAATTTTCATGGCCCAGGCCCTGGAACGCGCCGGCGACCACGCCAAAAACCTCGCCGAAGAAATTTGCCACCTTTTGAGCGGGCACTCCGTTCGCCATCTGCTGCAGGCGCGTAACAAGCCCTATGAACAGATGTTTTTGGAGCACCTGCGTGTCCACTACGCCACAAAGGCCGACCGTCCCGAGCATCCGGGCAATGGACTGCTTTGAAATTGAGCTTGAGCAGAGCGGTTTTTAGCGCAAAAACGGGGCAACGGAACCGAATCGGCCACTTTATTTGGCTTTCACATGAAATTTATAGGTTTTTAACATTACGTTAACAATAGCCCGTTAGAAGGGTATTGCAATCAATTAAATTCAACGACTGGGAGTGTGCTTTATGACGAATTCATGCGAAAGGGGAAACTGGAAAGCCTTCACCATGGTGGTTATTTTCCTGGTATGCATGGTATCGCTGGCGTCGACATGGGCTTCAGGTCAATCCTTGATCAACGGGGCTGGCGCGACGTTTCCTTACCCGATGTACTCAAAGTGGTTTGACGAATATCGCAAGGTCAAGCCCGATGTTCAGATTAACTATCAATCCATCGGCTCCGGTGGTGGGATCCGCCAGGTGACCGAGGGGACCGTGGATTTTGGAGCCAGTGATGGTCCTATGAACGACGAACAGATCGCGACCTTTCAGCAAAAACGCGGAACCATGATCCTGCACTTTCCTACGGTACTGGGTGCTGCCGTACCCGCTTACAACGTCCCGGGTGTGGATGCGACCCTGAATTTCACGCCGGAAGTGCTTGCCGGAATTTTTCTCGGCGCCGTTAAGCAATGGAACGATCCTGTGATTGCCAAGGCGAATCCTAATGTAAAGTTGCCGGCCCTCGACATCATTGTTGCACATCGCTCCGATGGGAGCGGTACGACGTATGTATGGACGGACTACCTTTCCAAGGTCAGCCCAGACTGGAAGCAGAAAGTCGGCAAGGGCACTTCCGTAAATTGGCCTGTGGGCATTGGAGCCAAAGGAAACGAGGGGGTTTCAGGACTGATCCGCCAGATGCCGGGTGCAATTGGATACGTGGAGCTTATCTACGCGGTTCAGAACAAGATACCGTACGGCAATGTTCGCAACAAATCGGGAAAATTTGTTCAGGCTGATTTGGCCTCGGTAACCGCGGCTGCTGCTGGTGCGGCAATACCCGATGATTTCCGTGTGTCCATCACGGATGCTCCGGGGAAAGAAGCCTACCCAGTCTCCAGCTTCACTTGGCTGTTGATTCCACAAAGCATCAAGGATGCCGGCAAGAAAGACGTAATTAAGGGCTTCCTGCAATGGATGCTGACTGACGGGCAGACTCTGACGTCTTCGCTCTCCTACGCGCCGCTTCCAAAGGAAGTGGTTGCAAAAGAGGAGAAAGCGGTCGGAAAAATACAATAGCAATCATGAGCGTTTTTCACAATAGCACCCGGCTTCATCGTCGGGTGCGTTCTTTTTAAAGGTTCAGGTTCTAACTTCCTCCGGAACGGGGAACAGGCCGGTAGAAGTCCTTTTGCTGCTGAAAGTTAGGGGCAACGGGTAACTCTGCCGGCCTTTTTATTTGTTTGCATGGTTTTAACGTTCTCTTAACATAGCTTTGCTAACGTGAAAAATATGCTGAAACAGATGAACGGGCCGCTGTTAAAGCCTAAGCCTCAACCCGACTCAGTGGCGCCTTCACCTGAGGAGCCGTCGGCTCCGGTTCCACGACGAAAGATCGAACACAAATCTTCCCGTTTTGCCGACGCTGCCTTCCGATATCTGATGCTGGCTTGCGCCTTGTCTGTTTTGGCAATCGTTGTCTTGATTGTGCGCGAGTTAATTCTAAGTTCCTCGCTTGCCCGTCACACCTTCGGCCTTAAGTTTTTTGTCACCCAGGTTTGGGACCCGGTAAGTGGCGATTTTGGCGCTCTGCCTTTCATCTACGGTACCCTGATGTCATCGTTGCTGGCGCTTATTCTGGCGGTGCCGCTTTCCATCGGGGTCGCTACTTTCACTACCGAACTTTGTCCTCTACGCTTGCGTGGCTTGCTCTCCTACCTGGTTGAGCTGCTGGCTACCATACCGAGCGTGATTTATGGGTTGTGGGGCATGTATGTGCTGGTGCCTATCCTGCGCCAGTACGTGCAGCCTTTTCTGGCGAAATATTTCGGCTGGACCGGGTTATTTGGTGGGTATCAATTTGGTTATAGCATGCTGGCCGCCGGCATTATTCTGGCCATTATGATTATCCCCATCGTTACCTCTATCACCCGTGAGGTAATGAGCGCGGTGCCCAAAGCGCAGCGCGAAGCAGTGCTGGCCATAGGGGCCACGCGCTGGGAGATGATACGAGTCGGCGTGTTGCGCAATGCCCGTACCGGCATCATGGGGGCCATCATTCTTGGGCTCGGACGCGCCTTGGGCGAGACTATAGCCGTGACCATGCTCATCGGCAACACCCCACAGATTTCCAAGTCATTATTTGCCCCTGGATATACGCTGGCCAGCGTGATTGCCAACGAATTTTCCGAGGCCACCGGCGACCTTTATCCTAGCGCCCTGGTGGAGATTGGGCTGGCGCTCTTTCTTATCACGTTGCTGGTCAATATTGTTGCGCAACTGATGGTCTGGAGCATCACCCGTGGCAGCGCTCAGAGGGCGACAGCATGATCCAGAGCAAATACTGGTGGCGCAGTCTCCAGGACAAGCTGATGGTTGGCCTCGCTACCGGAGCTACCCTGGTTGTATTGGTTCCCCTGGTCGCTATCTTCGGATATCTCATTTATAAAGGCATTGGCTCGCTGGACTGGAACTTCCTGACCAAGATCCCCAAGCCCGTCGGTGAAGTCGGGGGCGGCATGGCCAATGCTATTGTCGGCTCCGGCGTGATTTTGTTCATTGCCAGCCTCATCGGTGTCCCCATGGGAATCGGCACCGGCGTCTATCTTGCGGAGTTCGGCAAAAAACGCTTTGGTTACCTGGTTCGCTTTACCGCTGACGTCCTGAATGGTGTGCCTTCCATCGTGATCGGGATTGTCGCCTGGTCTCTGGTGGTTGTAACTCAGAAGCATCATTCGGCGCTGGCTGGTGGTGTGGCGCTGGGCATCATGATGGTGCCTATCATTTCCCGCTCCACCGAAGAAATGCTGTTGATGGTGCCACAATCGCTGCGCGAAGCTGCCTGGGGATTGGGTATTTCCCAATGGCGCACAACTCTTTCCATCACACTGCGCAGCGCCAGTTCGGGGATTATTACCGCCGTGATGCTTTCCTTTGCCCGGGTTGCGGGAGAGACCGCCCCGCTGATGTTTACCACCTTGGGCAACCAGTTTTGGAATTTCAATATCAATCACGAGACCGCGGCCTTGCCTTTGCAGATATATACTTATGCCAACTCGCCTTATGACGATTGGCACCGGCAGGCATGGGCCGGAGCGCTCATTTTGATTATTCTCATTTTGATTTCCATGTCGTTGGTCAGAATGGCCGCATCACGGGGTGTCTTTAAGGGGGGCAACTAGGATGGGCGTAGGAGTCCAGGTAAATCAGCTTAACGCATGGTTCGGCGCAACCCACGCTGTTCATGAAATTCAGATGGATATTACCGCCAACCATGCCACGGCGATCATTGGCCCCTCCGGTTGCGGCAAATCCACCTTCGTGCGCTGCCTCAATCGCATGCACGAAACCATTCCCAATGCCCGTGTAGAGGGTACGGTCAAGATTGGCGACACCCATGTCTATGGTAATGGCACTTCCGCCGTCGAAATCCGCCGCCGCGTGGGCATGGTGTTTCAGAAACCCAATCCGTTTCCCACCATGTCGGTATACGATAATGTTGCTGCGGGGCTAAAATTAAATGGTTATCGCAGCCATCGCGACCTCGACGAGATTGTCGAGCGCTCCCTGCGTCAGGCTGCGCTTTGGGACGAAGTAAAGGATCTACTGAAGAAGAAGTCGGGCGCCAGCCTCTCCGGCGGCCAGCAACAGCGGCTCTGCATTGCCCGGGCCCTGGCCGTGGAACCGGAAGTTATGCTGATGGATGAGCCCGCCTCGGCGCTGGACCCCATCTCGACTTCCAAGATTGAGGATTTGATTTTCGAGCTCAAACAGAACTACACCATCGTGATTGTGACGCATAATATGCAACAGGCGGCCCGCGTGGCCGAGTTTACCGCCTTCTTCTTGAGCGGTAAGCTGATTGAGTTCGACAAGACGGAAAAGATATTTACCAATCCGGGCGACAAGCGCACGGAAGACTATATTACCGGCAGGTTTGGATGACACGAACGAGGTTTCATCAGGGATTAGACGAGCTCAAGCAGAAGCTGCTCGTCATGGGCGGAATGGCCGAGCAGGCCGTACAGCGCGCGGTGAATGCGTACCGCACGCGCGACCTCAAGCTTTGCCAGTTGGTGCTCGATAGCGAGCAAGCTATCAATCAGCAGGAGCGCGACATTGACGAGCTGGCCCGCGATCTTCTGGCCATGCAGCAGCCCATGGCGATTGACCTGCGCTTCATCCTGGCCGTCATTAAAATCAACGCCGATCTGGAGCGCGTAGGCGACCAGGCGGTGAACATCGTACAGCGCGTGATGCACATGAACGGGCTGCCGGTGGCCGAACTTCCGGCCGACATCCCCCGCATGGCAGCGGCCGCCTCAACTATGGTGGGCGAAGCCCTGGAGGCCTTCATCGGAGGCAACGTAGAGCTGGCCCAAAAAGTCCTGGCTACCGATGACGATGTGGACCGCATGAATCGCGAGACCTTCGTTTCCATGGAAACCGTTATGGCCAGTTCACCCGAGGTCTTGCATCAGGCCCTGGATGTGTTGCTCATTGCCCGCAACCTGGAGCGCATCGCCGATCACGCTACCAACATCGCTGAAGATGTAATTTTCTGGGTCCGCGGCGCAGACGTTCGTCATAACATCCATAGCGGCAGATCTTAAGCTTGTGGGGCACAGCCCCCGTGGTCCCCAGCGCGCGTTTCGCCCGATGGGGTGAGCCGTTCCCGGCTGTGCCTTGGTCAACCTCTCACCTTGAAGTAATCAGGAAGTTACATCTAATTTACCTCCCAGTGACATCGCAAAATTTCTCCTGGGTAATGATTCGAACGTACGCAGCCAGTAACTCATTCGAGTCAAGCGCAACATGGGCCGGAATAGTGTTCCATTCCAGGCTTCCGGGCCAGGAGAGATTCAATGCATCTGCCATCTTTGGGTTTGAGGACGCTGTTTTTCTTGCCGGCAATCGTGTGCCTGTGGGTAGCTGCCGCAGGCGCCGCCACCAGGCATGTAAATGTGGGACAAGGTGGCGGATTGAATTTCGTCGACGTCATCAGCGGAACCTCGACCACCACCATTAATGTAGGCGATACGGTTGAGTGGGACTGGCAGACCGGCTTCCATTCGACAACATCAGGTAGCTGTCCTGGCAATAACTGCTCTCCCGATCATTCGCCGCCGACGTGGGATTCTCCTGAACAAGGTTCAGGTACATTTTCACACACGTTCACCAGCCCGGGAACATTTACCTACTATTGCAGAATTCATCTTGCCGCTATGCAGGGAACTGTAATCGTCAATGCCGCTGCTCCTCCTGCCGATTTTGTTGTTTCCATTTCTAATCCCATTGGCGGTTCAGTTGGAGGGCCGATCTTTCCCAGCCAGCAGACGACCTTTAACGGAATGCTTACCCCATTGAATGGTTACAACAAGACAGTGAATTTGACCTGTCAGCCGGGCATGACCGCGGTTCCTTCTGTATGCAGTCCGAGCCCGGCCAGCCCCATGGTCTCGGCCTCGACTCCTTTCAGCATCACCGCGGGATCGGCAACCCCAGGCCACTATGACTTCATGATCCAGGCTTCCGATGGGACCAATACTCATACTGTTTCAGGCCTGAGTTTAGATGTCGTCGATTTCAATATTGCAGCTCCTTCGCCATCTTCGGTGACCGTGTTTTCCAACCCGTCTTCCACTTCCATCTCCACCTTGACTTCCATCACGTTGAGCGCAGCCGGAAGCTACAGCACTAGTATGGCGCTGGGTTGCACGGCGGGATTACCCACCGGCGCAACCTGCAATTTCACGCCTTCCGGTCTCTACATGCCGGCTGCAAACAACCCAATTCCTGTCACTGCGACGATCACGATTCCTGCCGCAACCGCAGCCCAGGATTACAACGTAACCTTGTCGGCCACTTCCACCCTGGGCCCCGGCCCAGTCACCAAGACACAATCGCTGCCATTGCACGTCGTGCAATTCGCTGCCTCGGCTTTCTCGCCGGGAGCGGTGACCATCGGGACAGGCAACGTCTCTAACGCCGCAACTGCAAACATCTCCGCCAGCACGAGTTCGGCCAGCGTTAGCCTGGCTTGTACGGCTGGCCTGCCGGCAGGAGGAGCATGTAATTTCTCCCCAGCAAATGTCACCGGACCCTTTCCTGTGCCTGCTTCCATCACCGTATCGGTGCCTGCTAACACCGCCTCAGGCAGCTCTGCCCTGACGGTCACCGCGACAGGAAACCTCAATGGAGCGTCCGCCAGCCAGACTCTGCCCTTGACTCTCAGCGTCCCCCCGCCCGGCTTTTTTTTCGGGACCCCGTCGTCGGCCTCAGTCAGCATGGTCAACAACTCCTTCTCATCGCCTGTAACCGTGCAAATTACGCCCATGAATTTCGCTGGGGCGGTGACTCTGAGCTGCGGGAGTTTGCCGGCTGGCGTTTCCTGTCTTTTCTCGCCTTCGAACCCCATCAATTTGAATGCTCAGCCAATCAACGTGTCTGTGGTTTTTGAGGCCAACGGAGCGACACCCGCAACTCTCAACAACATAAACATTAATGGCGCCGCAACCGTTAACAGCAACCCAGTGAACGCCAGCGTCGGTCTGACGCAACTCGCCATAAGCGACCCGGCTTCCAGCACGAACATTGCTTCAACCCTTGCGGCGGTGAATCTGGTGACTAACAGCGCGCTTACCAATGTTGGCGACCCCAACCTTGCAATCACGGCAAGCGTGGACAATACCGGAAGCACCTACAGCGCCGCCGTCTGGGAGGTCAATTTCTCCAGTCCGGTCAGCCTGGTCGCAGCTTCCAATGCCCAGTGCACCCAGGTTACCTCGACGGCTGTTACTTGTGCGATAGGCGACGTTCCGGTGGGCAATGGAAATTCCTATTCGTTCAAGGTTGCGCCCGCGTTTGCTCGTTCTCTCGAAGTGAAAAGCCTGTTGACCTCTCCCGCTGTAGGATCAAGCAATTTGGCCGGCAACTTTGCAACCGCGACAGTGCAGGTGCGCGTCCGGCCGTTGGCGCGCAAAGGCTTGGTGCCTAAAGTGCCATAAGAACTGCAACTTTGGCAGGATTGCAGTTGTTCGAATGAGTCACTATAGCCGCCGCCGAATCTCATTGTTTTAGGTTCATACTTGCACTAAAATTGTACTTCTTCCCCCGCTTAAATTTGAATGATCAGTTTTTTGGGGATTTCCCGGGATTCTGGAGTGAGGAAGTGCTTATGAGAGTATCTGCCTCGGTCAGAGCTTTATGCGCCTTTGTGCGCCTTGGTCTTCTGGCATTGGCCTTTGTTGGTCTGGCCTTTGTTCCGGCTGCCGCGCAGACTTGCGGAACAAACTGCTTTGTCATGTTTGCAGGTGATACGTCTGACAACATTTGTTTTACGACATCCAGTTCCAGCTGCAGCAGCAACTCTCGCACGATCAGTTTTGGCCAAACCATAGATTTTTTCGAGCCAGTGGGAGTGTCAACCTTTGATGAGCACACAGCGACCTCTGGCACATGTCCTGCTAACATTTGCGGCGCTGACAGTAAATTCCGGGCAGGCGAGGCGGCTGGTCACACCATGACAATCGGCAAGGACTATTACGTGACCTTTAATGGAGGATCCCTGGGTGTTGGGAGCTATCCTTTCTTCTGCGAACCACACGGCGTCTCAATGACTGGGACTATTGTTGTGAATCCGGACAGCACCACGGTAACCCTTAGCCGCACCGCCGGCCCTAATCCTTCAGTGGCCGGACAGTCCGTTACTTTTACAGCCACCGTGGCGAATAACATCATTGCAATAACGCCTACAGGCGGAGTGACGTTTGAGGATTTTGGCGTCCCCATTAGCGGCAATTTGCCTCTGAGTTCTGGCTCAGTGAACTTTATTACTTCTTCACTCTCAGCCGGAACCCATAGCATTACTGCTGTTTACACCTCGGATGTAAGTTCTTTTTCGGCAAGCACTTCTAATACTGTTAGTCAGGATGTTCAAGACTTTTCGATCAACATTAGCAATCCAACTGGTTCAGCCCTTCCCGGACAGAATTATGTCTACAATGGCACGTTAACCGCAATTGGCGGCTATTCCACGGCAGTTAATATTACTTGCGTCAACGGCGGAACGATTTCCTGCCCCAATGGCTCAACAACACCGCCTGGAAGTTGTGCCTTGCTCTCGCCCAGCAATCCTGTGACTATGGGCAGTGCATTTACCGTGCAGGCCAGCAACGCGACCCCTGCTTCTACCTTCACTTTCAACATCCAGGCTGTCAGTAATTCCGGCTTTACGTTGACTCGTTGCTTCCCGGTCAGCCTGAACGTAGGCAACTTTTCATTTTCCGCTCCGAACCCAACCTCGGTGAACGTTCCTCAAGGTAATCCCAGCAGTCCTATCGCGCTGCAGATTGTTTCGCAGGGAAGTTTCTCGGGAGAGGTGGATCTAAGTTGTGTTTCACCTCCAGCGGGGGTGACCTGCGTCTTTTCCAACGGCTCAGCAACGCATGCCTTGAGTGTGGGCGCGGGTGCTACGGTCAACGACACCTTGGTCTTGAATACAACCTCTTCGGTGACTGTTGGGGCTCACCCGATTACGGTGCAGGCGACTCCGGCTGCGTCCCCAAGCCAGTTCCAGCAGCAAACTGTGACGTTGAATGAGACTTCAGCAACCAGAGCAAATACGTACCTCTATTTTGGTAATTCTCCAGATGGGGGTACTCAGAACCTTGTGCCTCCGCCATTTTTACTAGACGTTGGAACCGGGTTTAGCTTCGATCTGAGTGCATATAACGCCGAGACTTGTCTTGGCTGTAACTCGCAGAACGTCAACATAACCTTAATACTTGCCGAACCGGTAGCCAAAGCATCGGCGTTGGTAAGCCGTGGGACTGGAGGCGAAAGTTGTACGCTTGTTAGCCCGGTCGAAATCAGTTGCGCGTTAGGAACAATTACCTCAGCGAATCCTTTCATTAAGACTGTTACCTATACGATTCTTCCGCTTGCCAGTAGAACCGTTGACTTCACGACAATTTTGTCGGAATCCAATAGCAACCAAGCCGGACCTACGGTGTTGACTGGGTCAGTCAAACTCAGATATCGACCTTTGGTGCGGCCGGGATTAAATAAACTAACAAATCCGAACCCTAGATAGGATATGGATAATTAGAGATAGCCTGGCGCTCTGCCGGGCTTTTTTGTGAATTGACAGCCCTTAGAATGCTGAAACCACCTCATGTGGCAATTTGCGTTTTCTTGGAAGGGCCCAGAGTAAAGCTATGGCTGGCGCAAGTCCAAAAATGGCTCCCATGAAATAGTCGTCTGAGGTAGTATGCCAAACCATTGCAACTCCATACGCGAAGAACAGTACAAACAGAGTGAACCAGCCGAGAATTGTTGGCCGAAAAAACTGTATTGCTAATAGCACCAGAACAACAACACACGGTGTAGCACCCCAGATGCTCTCTTCCATCGACCACAGGGTCAGAGGCACAATTACTATAGCGAATACTATATAGAGCCAGCGGCGCTGTTTAGAACGGCACCGTATCAATCTATGAAACACGCCGGCATCATTAACGTTCATCTTAATTATGCCTCGCTCAAAACGTTCCGACCAAAGGAGAACTGAGGTAGCTCTCAAACGAGCTGATTTACGACGGCTTTTTGCTAGGAGTGAATGGACATTTCCAATTAGGGAATCAAGAACGTCAACCCAAACCCTCTTTGTCAAATCTTTGTTAAATCTTTGTACGCTAAAAAAGTTTCGATGCCGGGCGCCATTTGTTGATATCTTATCTGCCATCAGTCATGGCAAATACACGGCCCTCTCTCTGGCGCAAGACTGCGTTTGTGTTCGTTTTGAGTTGTCTCGGTGGGGCCGCCGCCGTCTTTGCTCAAAATCAGCCTGCCCCCGCCAAGTTGCCGCCGGGATACATCGGTTCCGAGAGCTGCAAAGATTGCCACGCTGATCTTTATAAGAACTTTGCCGCCACGCCCCACTGGAAGATCGCATTTGATAAGCGCGACACCGCCACTGCCGTGGGCCAGTGCGAATCCTGCCACGGCCCGGGCACGGAGCATGTGCAATCAGGCGGCGATCCGGCAAAAATCGTTTCCTTCAAAGGCGCTTCGGCAGATAAGATCAGCGCCACCTGCCTCACCTGCCATCAATACGGAGAGGAGCACAGCAATTTTCTGCGCTCCGCCCACAAGAACAGCGACGTAAACTGCCTCGACTGTCACTCGCCGCATCACTACAAAGAATCGCAGTATCTGCTGGTGAAATCGCAGCCGGAGTTATGTTACGGGTGCCATGCTGAAATCAGACCTGATTTTGCCAAGCCCTTTCATCACCGGGTTGACGAAAAGCTGATCAAGTGCACCGATTGCCACAACCAGCATGGCGGCTTCGCAAATGCGCAGTTGCGCACCGCCGCCAGCCAGGATGCCGTCTGCCTGAAGTGCCATGTCGAAAAGGCCGGCCCATTCGTCTTCGAGCATGCCCCGCAGCTTACCGAAGGATGCACCGCATGCCACGTCCCTCACGGCTCGGCAAACCCTCGCTTGCTCACGCGCAGCAACGTCAACCTGCTTTGCCTTGAGTGCCACACCGTTACCTTTGGCTCCAGCGTGCGTGACACGCCCGGCTACCACGACCAGGCGGCGCAATTTCAGGCGTGCACCTTGTGTCATGTGAGCATTCACGGATCGAACTTCAACCAGTTCTACTTCAAATGAGACCGGCGAGAAAATTCGGCGCTTCGTCCCTGTCTTCCGGCATGCTGGCGTTCTTGTGTCTTTCTGCTTGGCTCGCCTGGCCGCAGCAACCCGATCCGCAGGAGGGGACTACGGCGGGGAATTACAACATCCGGCAATCTGCTGAGGTGGGCTACCACATCCTGGAAGAAGAAGGGAACAGCAGCGTCTTCGATACCATTGTGGATGAGCACCCGGGATTGCGGATGCTCGATCAATCGCTCGAAGTACACTCGCTGAATAACGCAGGGTTGCTGTTTGACTCGCTCTCGCTTTCCAGCTACGGACTGGGAGGCGAGCCCAACAGCGTCATCCGCCTGCGCGCATCCAGGAACAAGCTTTATAACTTTAATGCCAGCTTCCGTCGCGATCATGATTATTGGGACTACAACCTGTTGGCCAATCCGCTGAATCCTCCGGCCTCGGTGCCTTTTGTTCCCATTCTCAATTCACCCCATCGTTTTGATACCATCCGCCGCACCAGTGACTACAATTTGACGCTGTTGCCGCAGTCGCGCGTACGCTTCCGCCTGGGATACTCGCGCAACCTCAGCCAGGGGCCAAGCTTCACCAGCTTCCACGCCGATGATGTCGCCGGAGAAGAGACCCTGCTGTTTCAACCCTGGCGGCAGACGCAGAATGCCTATCAGGTGGGAATGGATGTGCGATTCCTGCCCCGCACCAACATCAGCTACGACCAGTTTCTGCAATTCACCAAAGGCGATAACTCCCAGGTTGATCGCAACTTTAACTTTCAGCTCCCGAGTGGCGCGCCCGTAGATCTGGGTTTGGTTTTCAACAGTCTTTTTTCTACGCCCTGCAATTCGCTTTCTATCAACACGACCATCACACCCGCGGTCGCCTCGCCCACCTGCGACGGCTTCCTGGCCTATTCCCGCTCCGCGCCCGTGAGAACGGCCTCTCCAACCGAGCAGCTTGGTTTTCAGTCGAACTATTTCAAGAAACTCGAAATGAGCGGGCGCGTGATGTACAGCTCGAGCACCAGCAAAACGCCCCTCTTGAACGAGTTGTTCAACGGATTGATCGCCGCCACGCGCTTGCGCCAGTACGGCTTTACCGGCAGCGCCCGCGCGCGTCGCGTCACTACCGGCGCAGACTTTGCCGCCACCTGGAGCCTGAGCGACCGCCTTCGTCTTACCGATTCGTTTCGCTTCAACGCCATTCGCGTGCCGGGCATCGACAGCAACCTGCAAGACGCATTTTTTGCCGCGTCGCTGTTTGCCTTGCCCAATGTCTTCAGTCCTGCAAGCTGCGGCCCTCCTTTTACGGCGCCGGCCTGCCCGCAACATAACTTTGGCTCCCCCGCCGACGTGACCACGCAGAACTCGTTCACCTTCCTGGGGCAGCAATACAAAACCAATCTTCTGCAATTGGAATACGACCTCGGCAAGCGGCTCAGGATGCGGCTGGGATATCGCTATCGTAATCGCACTATCACGCAACGAGACCTGGAGGTTGAGGACCTGGTGTTCTTTCCAACCTTCGCCAACCGCGACGTGTGCTTGCTGCTGCCATTGCAACCCGATGGTTCCTGCCTGGCCGGTGTTCCATCCAACACCACGCAAGCGACGGAAATCAACGAGCACTCTTTATTGTTCGGAATGAACTCGCGCTTCTTTAAAGGCGACCGGCTTCGTCTGAGCGGAGACGCGGAACTGTTCTGGGCCGACAATTTTTTCACCCGTCTCGATCCCCGCCAATCGCAGCACTATCGCGCCCGGGCAAGCTACCAGCCCACCCCGTGGGTCAACTTGAGCTTTGCCTTCAATATTCTGGAAAGGCGCAACAACTCTTCTGGCATCGGGTTTCTAGGACATGACCGCAGTTTCAGCTTTGATGCGCTGCTGGCCGGCAATGATTGGCTGGGCCTCGATCTGAGTTACGATTTCACCACGGTATTTTCCCGTGCCAATATTTGTTTTGCCAGCAGCACGGCCGCAGCCTCCACGCCGCTGTGCGCCACCGATCCGGCGCTTTTTCAGGCGGTCTCGTTTTACGACAGTGGCACCCACTTTGGCCGGGTGGCATTGATGTGGAAGCCCGTGCGGCGGCTCACCACCCACCTGGGCGCAAGCGTGACCAGCGCGGGAGGAGACACCCTGTTCCTCGATCCAAACGCCCCCACCGGTCCGTTGCGCAGCCTGTATTTGCAGCCCTCCGCCGATCTGGCCTTCGAGTTGAAAAAAGGTTTGGATTGGAAGATGAGCTGGGGATATTACGACTACAACGAACGCAGCGATCCCGGTCCATTGCTCCCGCGCGATTTCCACGCGAACCTCGGGAGCATCGGACTGCGCTATTCGTTCTAACGAAAGCTTAAAGGAGAATCATGAAACGCATATTATTTTTTCTCTTGTGTACAAGCGCAATCGTTTTTGCTCAACAACCCTCCGGCAATGGGGAGTCCTCGCCTGCGCCGGCCGACAATCCCGCGTTATCAGGACAAAAAATTTTTGAAAAACATTGCAAGCGCTGCCACGCAGCCGATGGCTCCAGCAACACGTTCATTGGCCGCAGATGGAAGATCCCCGACTTGCGCTCCGACAAGGTACAAAAACTCAGCGTGGAAGAGCGCATCGAGATCATCACCCAGGGAAAAGAAAAGATGCCGGCGCACAAGAACAAGCTCACGCCTGAAGAAATACTCGCGGTGGAAGGCTACGTGCGTGAGTTAGGAAAGAAAGCATCCCCGCCGGCGCAGTAGAACTTCGCTTGTTGAGTAATCTAGCCAGAGTGATGATGAAACCACACACCAGCCCCCAAAAGGGGCGGCGCATTATAGCCCAGCGCTTGATTCTAGTGTGATAATAGAATCATGGTGCTGATATTGGAGGTCGCTGTTGGACTCCTTTGGACTTTACTGGCCGGACTTGTTATCTTTCGCACCCAGTGGTTCCTAAACTTTTTTCGTCCCGGCATTACTTGTGGTCGATGGCGGTTGCTGTTTTGGAGATTCACGGGTTTTCTGCACCTCTCAGGGGCGATCCAGTACTTAGTATTTTCCATACGGGACCATCTGTAGAGGACATCGTGAAACCAGTGACCTCGTTAAGGACCCACACGCTTACGGCTTCATTTCTTCTATAAGTTAGATTCAATTGGGTTTGCAGTAGTGAACCACGGCTTTACGGAACCAGAGGAGCTGTGCTTTGAAGAGCGGCCAAGCGCTCGGCCGGACGGAGCTTCCACTGATCCGGCAACCGGGCCGGTAGCTTTTTGACGCGAAGCATCTTGCGTTTCTTTCGGACGCCGTTACTTTTTGGGTACAGAAAAGCTAAAGCTCTAACTATCGAAATCCTCCTTCTCATGAAATAATCGATTTCCTCAAGGAGCTCTATGGCCGCCACGCCGCCGCTTCCCCCCGGATCGATTCCTCCACCCTACTCACCCGCGCAAAAGAGCGGTTGGTGGTCGCGAAACTGGAAGTGGTTTGTCCCAACCCTGTTCGTTGTCATCTTTGTGCTTCCCCTGACGATGTGCGGGGGAATGATTTATCTGGTGATGTCTACGCTCAAGAACTCAGAGGTGGCCCGCGAATCTCTCGGACGCGCTCAGTCGAACCCCGTTTTGATGGAAAAGTTGGGAACTCCTATCCAGATGGGGGTATGGATCGGTGGCAGTGTCGACAGCAGCTCCGCCGGCGGGAGAGCGAACCTGGTGATTCCTATTTCGGGCCCCAAAGGGAAGGGCACGCTCATGGTCTTCGCCCGCAAGGCAGGCGGCGAATGGCATTACCTTGCGATGTACGTAATGATTCAGGGAGGCGGGATGGTCAATCTTCTGAATGCCAACGAGCGCAAAGCGCGCGACGATTCCGAAACGCCGTCTTTGCCATCAGACTCCACGCCCGATCAATAACGCGCGATGTTTCCGCTGATTTTAGTTTGTAGATGAAGGGCAGATACTCCAACGTTCTAAAGCCGACCCTCTCACTTGCAATTGCTTGCCACAAAACTGCGAAAGGCAAAATCTTCCGGCGAATTCTGGTGATAGGTGCCCACGATCATGCCGCTGCCGTTAATACCTTTCAGGAATGTCCCCTGATCTTGCCCAAAAATTACCGATTTAAATCTATTACTTTGGTCGATGAAACCGCGAGGAATGTGCGGAAGCACCGTCTGCTCCATGTATTGGCCGACAATCTCTCCGCTAATACTGATTCCGGCCGGGCTGGTGGATGAGCCCTCCGATGGCGCGTTAACCCCCATGAAACGCCCGTTCTGATAGAGAAAGCCGCCGCCCCCGGTCGCGCTGGTAAAGCTGCCAACAATCGATCCATGATTATTGATGCCGGTCGCCACCGTGCTGGTTGAGCCAGGATAGTTCAGCGTGATAAATATGCCGCCAATTTTGACAAAACCATGATTGTTCGTGCCATCGAAAAACGATCCTACAATAATCCCGGCATCATTGATCCCGGTAGCTATGGTTTCCTGTGCACGCGGAACATCGAACTTGATCAACTGCCGGTTGCGCAGCAGGAATCCATGCGAGTGAAGACTTTGGTCGCGATAGCTGCCCACTATCCATCCCAGGTTGTTAATGCCGAACAGGGAAGTGGAGTTGCTTCCCGGAACGTTGTAAGTTACGTACTGCCCCTGGTGAAACACAAAGCCAGATCGGGCGGGAGCGCGCACAACGTAAGCGCCGACGACCACACCGAAGTTATTGATGCCCGAGGCTTCGGTCGACTGAGCCCCGGGAAAATCAAGCAGTTGAAACTGGCAACTGGCCGGCGGTATTTGTGCCATAACGGCAGCAACAAACAAGAAAGGGAGAACCGCAATTGCCGCACACGTACGGAAGTTCATAGCGACTCCAGGCGCAAAGCTTCGCTGCGCGCGATTTGTGGATTTGTCTGACAACGAGAGTGGAACCACGTTGGTCTTGTGATTGATGTGACGATGAGCAGGTTGCCAAAATCATTAAGTGTTAAGGTTAAAAACGTGTGGAAAACGCATTTGTTGTCGGCGTGCGGAAGTAGTCTCCCCCTCCCCCATTACATCGAGTAGTTCATGACGCATTAAGTCATTGGGATTCAATGATGTATGGAGGGGAATGGAAGTAGTCAAGCATGTGCCTTTGCTCCTCTTTCGTGTCAGGAAGCTCCCCGGTCTAATCCGGTCTGTACCTCTTTTTGCGGGTGGATATTGGCCGCAGATGAACGCATTTGGACTTGCGATAAGGGGCAGGGCGGGAAACGGAGAGCTGAAAATTGTTCTCGAAGTTGTTTGGGAGAGGGGGGTGGGGGGTTACTAAGTAACCTCTGAATCCAGCAGAGGCAGAAATATCCCTTCGCCTCTGGGAGCCGTGAGAGGCGCCGCTGGATGTTTTCAAAGACCGTGGGGCACAGGATATTCATGAGTCCCAGGAGAGGAGAACAAGTTTTCAAAGAGGTAAAACCAGCATTCTGGAATGCCGAGACAATGATGCCGCACAAATTCTGATACCTCAAGCTTTTGATATCACTCTCTCTACTGCGGGCGAAATTACCGGAATAGGAATTATGGAGGCCCCGGGCAGAGTCGAACTGCCGACCAACGGTTTAGGAAACCGCTGCTCTATCCATCTGAGCTACGGGGCCCTCTAACGAAACTCGGGTCATTATCATTAGAGCATGTTTCAAAATATCACGATGATGTAAATATCATCTGTGGCCTCAGGGCTGAAACAACATCCCTGGTCTTCCACGGGCCTCGATCACGGGCGTTGCCCAGGCTGGGTTGTAGGCCACATTAAGCCGTTGGAGTGCGGCGAACCAGACCGCACCTGGCTCTGTGGTGAATAGTGATTCGAGATACGTGAAGGAATTGCGCCAGCTCAGCGGCTGTCAGAGCACGGGCATATTGTTCAATTCGATCAGCTAATGAAAGGGCTGGAGTTCGCTGTGTGCCTGTCTCACTCCAGCTTGCTGTTCATGCAGCCGGCGCTCACGCACTCGCGGTAGCGGTCTTCCAGGAACTTGGCTCGGTCAATGGTGGTTTTGCTGGCGCAGTCCAGGTCCACAAAAAAACGGTCGTCCTTGGTTTCTGAGCACGATGAATTGCGCGACTTGATCCAGGCGAGCTGGCCCCTTTTCAATGCGGCCTTGCCTGGGCCGTCAAGCTTGGAGCTCAGCTTCTGGTAAGCCTCGTTGAGGTTCTTATCCGACTCGATCCAGACCTTATTCAGGCAGTACAGGCCGTCAAAGTCGTTCTTAGGATGGTCGCAGGCCGAGTCGGCGAAAACAGGCACAGAAAAACTCATGAGCAGCAGCAGGATAAGTTTTTGCATGGGCGGTATATTACCATGGGTGAGGTTGACGGCGACTGCGGATTTTTAACCGCAGAGGAGGCGGAGGATCGCAGAGACTTGGGAAGTCAGAAGTGGGAAGTTGGAAGTTTGATTTACGAAGTTAAGATAGCTTTGTTGACATCCCCCAAAATCATCGCACTCCGACAAGAGTCCTTCAGAAAATGCCTTGATACAACCTGGGCAACTGAAACATTCTCGGGGTTCCTTCGGCTGCGCTCAGGACAGGCTCTTCGACTCGGGCATTCGCCCTCGCTCAGGATGACAGCTTAAAAAATGAAGATTGTTCAAGGATGTCAACAAAGCCAAGTAAGATTTAAGAACCGCAAGCTGTTCTCGGGTAAAATCCAAACTTACCTATTGCCGAATCTGGACCAATCTTGAGGAGAAAACTATTGATGCGCGGTTTGCTGGTCTCTCTTTGCTTCGTGCTCACGTCTTTGTTTTCTGCAGCACAATCCCAACCCCGGTTGAACATCATGCCCCAGCCGGCGTCCTTTCAGCCTGGCAGCGGCAAGCTGGTCATCAGCCAGTCGTTTTCGGTTGCGCTCACCGGATACAAAGAGGAACGCCTCGACCACGCGGCAAACAATTTGGTGCGCAACCTTTCGCAGCAGACCGGAATGCCGTTGAACGCAAAAGCAGGCGATGCATCCAGCGCCACCCTGGTCATCCACACCGATCATGCCGCCAGGGAAGTGCAGGAGTTAGGGGAAGACGAATCCTACACTCTCAACGTGACCGCTACGAACGCGCAGCTGACGGCGCCGACTCCTCTCGGCGCGCTGCATGGGCTCCAAACGTTTCTTCAATTGGTGGATTTGACTCCCGATGGTTTCGCCGTGCCGGTTGTCAGCATTCAGGATAAGCCCCGCTTCCCCTGGCGCGGATTGATGATTGACGTCAGCCGCCACTTCATCCCGCTCGACGTGCTCAAGCGCAACCTCGACGGCATGGCGGCGGCAAAACTGAATGTGCTGCACTGGCACCTTTCAGACAACCAGGGCTTTCGCGTGGAAAGCAAAAAGTTTCCCAAACTGCAGGAGATGGGCTCAGACGGGCTTTATTACACCCAGGACGAAATACGCGACCTGATTGCCTACGCGCACGAACGCGGCATCCGTGTCGTCCCCGAGTTCGATATACCCGGACACAGCACGGCATGGCTGGTGGGTTATCCCGAATTGGCAAGCGCTCCGGGCCCGTATGAGATCGAACGGAGGTGGGGCGTCTTCGATCCGACGATGGACCCTACCCAGGAAAAAACCTATAAGTTTCTCGATGAATTCATCGGCGAGATGGCCAGACTTTTTCCCGACCATTATTTTCATATCGGCGGCGACGAGGTCAGCGGAAAGCAGTGGAATGCCAATCCGCAAATTCAGCAGTTCATGCGCGGTCATGGACTGAAAAATAATCAGGAACTGCAGGCCTGGTTCAACGGCCGCGTGCAACAGCTTGTGAGCAAGCATGGCAAGGTGATGATGGGTTGGGATGAAATCCTGAACCCCAACCTGCCGAAAAGCATCGTGATCCAATCATGGCGCGGGCAGAAGTCGCTGGCCGAGGCCGCCCGGCAGGGTTATAGCGGCCTGTTGTCAAACGGGTACTATATTAATCTGAATCGGCCAGCATGGCAGCACTACGCTGTGGACCCCATGGCAGATGCAGCGGCAGCGTTGACCGCGGAAGAGAAACAACGAATTCTCGGCGGCGAAGCATGCATGTGGGCGGAGTACGTTTCAGCCGAGAATATTGACTCCCGAATCTGGCCGCGCACGGGCGCGATCGCTGAGCGTTTCTGGTCGCCGCCCGAAGTTACGGACGTAAATTCAATGTACGACCGCCTGGAGAGATTCAGCGGAAAATTGGACTGGCTGGGCCTGACCCACAACTCCAGTTACAGCGCCATGCTGCGGCGTCTCGCCGGGCAGGATGACATCACCGCTCTGCGCGTGCTCGCCGATGTGGTGGAACCGGTGAAAAACTACAACCGCTCAAAAACCGCGGTGGCCGAGGCTACCAGCGCAACTCCGCTGAATCGCCTGATTGATGCAGCGCGTCCGGAAAGCAACACCGCCAGGCAGTTTGCAACCCTGGTGAATGGCCTGATTTCAGGAGAAAACAACACCGCAGAAAGCAAAGCTCAAATCCGCGCGCTGCTCACCCGCTGGCGCGACAACCAGGCCAACCTTGAGCCCGTGCTGGAAAAATCTTTCCTGCTGAAAGAGGTCGAACCAGTCTCGCAAAATCTTTCGTCGCTTGGCGCTGCCGGACTACGCGCGCTCGATTACCTCGACAGCGGCGAGCGCGCGCCCGAGGCGTGGAAGGCAGAACAACTCGCGTTGGTCGAGCAGGCCAGGAAGCCGAGCGCTCAACTGCTGCTCATGATCGCGCCCTCGATACAGAAGTTAATCGAGAAAAGCGCCGGCCAGCCAGGTTCAGCAAAGACAGATAATTCAGATGATTAAGGATTTATGATTTCCGATTTACGATTTATCAAGGTCAATGGATGTCAACAAAACCATCGCGCCTTGAAAATCGTAAATCGTACTTCTTAAATCGAAAATCTCCCTACCGCTGCATGAATTCTTCAGTATGAGTAATAAATTCGGGATAAGCGCCCGCGCCCAATTCGTGCAGGTCCATTCCTTGCCGCTCACCTTCCATGGCTACGCGCTGCGGGTAGATTCGATTCAGAAGCCAATTGAGCCCGTAGGTCAGGGGTAGAACAAAGCCGAGCAGGGTCGCGATGCCGACCAACTGCGCCAGCCACTGGCCCGAGGCGCCGCTTGCTGCTGCGGACGAAGCGCCGCCGGCCACATCGTTGAGTATGTGGGCAGGAAGATGAGCGAAGAATCCGAGCGCCAGTATTCCCCAGATGCCGCCGATAGCGTGTACGGAAATAGCGCCGCCGGGATCATCCAGCGCCAGCCTCAGTTCGAACAGCTCAACCGCAAAGGTAACCAGCGCACCCGCTGCCAGGCCAATCATGACTGCGGCCGGAGGTGAGATAAGAGCACAAGCCGCGCTGCTCGAAACTAACCCGCTGACCCAGCCATTGGCGCTGAGAGAAGCATCGGGCTTGCCGAAGCGCACGCGTGTAATGATTGCCGCCGTAAGCGCGGCCGAAGCCGCCGCCAGGGTAGTATTGACCGCGATCAGGACAATCCGGCCGGGTTCAGCGCCTATAAATAAGATAGCTCCGGCAGAATTCAAGCCAATCCATCCCACCAGCGCCAGCAAGCAGCCGAATAAAACGAACACTATATTATGTCCGGGGAAGGCGGTCGGCATGCCCTCCATGGAATATTTGCCGCGGCGCGGGCCCAGGATCCAGGCGATGGCCAGGGCTGTCAGTCCGCCCAGCACCTGAATTGAACTGGCGCCGCCGATATCGATGAAGCCGTGGCCCAAACCGTAGTTGACGCCGAGTTGCGCCAGCCATCCCCCGCCCCAGACCCAATGCGCAAATAAAGGATAGACGCAGCCTGCAAGCAATGCCGTGGAAATGCAGATAGCGCCCAGGCGCCAGCGATCGGCGCCGCTGCCCAATGGGATCAACGCGGCTAATCCAACACAGAGCATCTGCATCCATGCCGCCAGCGAAGCGGGCGAGCCATCCAATTGCAATCCGCGAAAGAAAAATGGTTCGGATGCGATCCAGCTCCAGGGTTTGCCGCCCACCATGAAGACGTGCGCCGATCGTCCCATAAATCCCTGCCAGGCGAAGCCGCAGAAAAAGTACACCATGGCCGCCACCGCGAACACGCACAACGCCGCCATCATGGAATGCGCCGCGCTGCGCGAGCGGCCCAATCCGGTATTGATCAGCGCCAGCCCGGCCCCGGCAAAGGGAAGCAGAAGAATAGAAAAAATACAGAGGAGTACAGTGGTTTCAGAAAGGGAAGGAACCGGCATCGGACTATCCTCGGTCCTTTCGCAACTCCAGATGCGTGTGGAATACCAGCGCCAGCCCCAGTATTTCCACAGCAACACCGGTCACCACGAACCAGGCGCGCGGTGTGGCCGACGGAAACAGCGCGACCGCTGCCAGCACGATGATCCATCCTGCGACCAGCAAGAATAGGCCGGCAAGCTTCATGCTGTAAGCTCCATCCGAAGCAAATCTTGCGGATGTAGCAAACAGGCTGATGACGAAGATGATTGCTCGTCATAAAAAAGACTGTTGCCGGTATTTGTCAATAAGGTCATCCGAATTTAGGGATTCAATCATACAACATTGTCCTGGCGTTCTTAACCGCGCGATGCAGCGGAAAGCAAGATTCGCCGCGGATAAACGCGGAAGCGCACCGATTTAAAAGAGAACCACCCTTCGGCTTCGCTCAGGGCAGGCTTCGGGCACGAAGGAATGCCTGGGGATATGAACAACCTTTGCATTGGCTGAAATGCAGATTGCTGAGTGCTGCTTTTGTCCAATCGATTCTTTTTATGGCGCTTAGAAGCTGAAAATGGGTTCATTTACGGAATTTATATAAATTGTTTATCCCCACCATAGAAAATTTGCATTTTACTCAGAGCTGATTACGGGGCATCATACAGAACCCTCGGAACCAACTTTGTCATTCAATGCAGAATGCAAATGGGGGACATTCAAAGGAGAATGCAAATGGAGGAGAAGACCAGCACCACCGGCGCAACTGAAATGAAAGCAACCCTGGGGTTAACAGGGTTGACGATGAATGCGATGGCGCTCATCGCTCCTGGAGCCTTTCTCTGGCTCACTTTCTATATCCAGGCAACTACCGGCACGACCTCACCCGCAATGTGGCTCGGTATCTTTGTAGCTTTGCTGCTTTGTCTGGCCACGGCCGTATGTTATGCAGAGATGGCGAAACTATATCCGGGCACCGGCAGCTCGTACTATTTTGCCGAACAATCTTTTCTCAACCATGATAAGGCGTGGCGTTATGCCCGGCTTTCCAAGTTCATCGTCGGTTGGGCTTCGCACCTTTACTACTGGATTTATCCCGGCGTCATGGTCGCCGTCATCGGGATTTTCTGCGGTTACATCGCCGGAACCTTATGGCCGAGTTTCATGAGCGCATCGAACCCCGGCCCTGTATTTATGGGACTGGTAGCGATTATCGCCTCGTTTGGCGTGGCCTATATCGCGTACCGCGGAGTAAACGGTTCGACTTCGGTCAACATTGCCATCAACGTCATCCAGATCTCAGCGCTGATCGTGTTCTCGGTGATGGCGCTGGGTTATCGCCTGAACCATCCGCCGGGAAGCGTTGCTTTCCAGTGGGATGCCACCTCAAGCGATGCTTACAATTATCAATTCAAAACTGAGAAGACGACCGCTAACGGCCAGACCACGGATACGATTGTCCGTGACTCGAATAATATTCCGCAGCCTCTGCTCGATGCTTCCGGAAAGCCGGTGCCGTATACGGTCACATACCCCTACGACGACGGCGCTAACCCGCCGAATTTTGTCTCTCATCCTACTGCCGGTTCTGTCCTCGCCCCTCATAAGTGGGGTTGGGTCTTTGTACAGGCTACCGTCGCCATTCTGATTCTGGTGGGCTTTGAATCGGTAACGGCGATGGGCGGCGAAGCCAAAAATCCTAAACGCGACGTGCCCATCGCGGTTATTACGTCACTGCTGGTTCAGGGGGCCTTCTGTTATCTGTTCGAATATTTTGCGGCCAACTACTTCCTGAACAGTGGTTATCCCATGGGGAATGCCGCGGGCTCGGCGGCGCCCATTGGCGACATGATGGTCATGGTGGGCGATGCCATCCTCGGCCCTGGGCATGGACGAACGTTTATGTTAATTCAGGCGTTCACCGTGTTCCTGGCTCTCATTGGCACTACGCTTTCCTGCATCAACACCGGAGCGCGTGTCACCTACGCCATGGGTAAAGACGAGGAAGTGCCGGAGCATTTCGGCATGTTGCATGGCAAGAACCTCACTCCCCATCGTGCCATCTGGACTCTGGCGGCAATTTCAGCCGTGGTGGGATGCATCGGAGCAGCCATGGCTTTTGGCGATGCCGGCGCACCTGCTGATAGCGCGATCCAAGCACTGCCGCATAGCATTTGGTCGAGCTTTGGGTACACGACCCACGACAAGATGGCGGCGCTGCCTAATTCCTTGCTGACGGTAACGTTGGCTTCGAATTTCGGCACATTCCTGCTCTATGGATTGAGCTGCGTTATCTGCCTGGTTGCTTATCACAAGCATCCGAACTTCAAACCTATAAAACACTTTGTTATTCCTATATTCGGTTTGGTCGCCAACCTGGCTTGCATGGCCTTCTATCTGATCGGGCCAACACTGGGGTACGGCACCATCAAAGAGCCGCTCTACGCTTTAGGAATAGCAGGAGTTTGGGCCATCTACGGTGGTATCTACTTTATTCGCTCCAGCAAGGCTACGGGGCGAACAACGTTTGTGCAGGAGCGTGCCAAAGCCGGCTCTGTGTGATGAATCTCGCTTGAGATGGATTTGGCGAAGTAAGAACAACCCTATAGGCTACGGGCGGGCTTGTGTCCGCCCGTTTTCCACGAGACATATTTTTCACGAGGCATAAGGCATAATGTACGCTGGTCATGGAGGATCGTTACCTGGACGCCCTACCAGCGTTACCGGCAGGGGCCGTTCGTTAGAAAGCTCTATGCTGCAAGTGGAGTTCGCCGAACTTTCTGATACCGGACGCAGACGCGACCATAACGAGGATTACATTGGCCACGCATTGCCTGAGACGCCAGAGCTGGCGCGCAGCCGTGGCTGGCTGTTCGCTCTGGCTGATGGAGTTGGCGGACAGGACCGGGGCGAGGTGGCCTCCCGCACGGCCGTAGAAAGCCTGCTGGCCGGGTTTCTCGATGCACCGCCTGGCGAACCCCATATGTCCCTGTTGCCGCGCCTGGTGCAGGCGGCCAATACCCACGTGCACGAGGCCGCGATGATGCCGGGGAAAAATAGTTTGTCAATTGCCACCACGCTGGTGGCCTGCGCTCTGCGTTTTGATCGCGCCGTGGTGGCCCACGTGGGCGATTCCCGTTGTTATCTCATCCGCCGCAGCCAGGTCAGGGTGCTCACCCGCGATCATACCGTTGCCAATGAGCAGTTTAGTATGGGGCTGCTTTCCGCCCGGGAGGCGGCCAATGTGCCCACACGGCACGTGCTCAGCCGCTCGCTCGGGAACGACCTGTTCGTCAACACTGAGACCAGCGAGCACCAGGTTCTGGCGGGTGATGTGCTGATGCTTTGCTCCGACGGACTGCACGGCGCCATGACACCTTCCGAGATGGCGCACATCGTCGGCCACAGCGACGATTTGAAGAGCGCAGCCAAAAAGTTGGTGGAGGTTGCCAACCAGCAGGACGGCAGCGATAATATCAGCGTGCAACTCATTCGCGCTCGCAGTGTGGAGCGGGTGGGCATGTATCGCGGACGGCCTTATAAGCTTCTGTAGAAACAGTATTCAGCCGTCAGCACTCAGCATTCAGCCAACAAACAGCAATCAGTACCTGGCATTTGGCTCATAAGCATGATTTGAGATCTGTGGCGCTGGTAAGAGAATGTGCACGTCACAAATCAGGGTTAGTCTTGAATGTCACATCTTTGTTGACTGGTATTATCTTCTAAGGGCTAAATGCCAAAGCTGCTTTGTTGGCTGAATGCTGAGTACTGACTGCTGAATGCTCTTCAATGATCTCACTTCACACCGGCGACCAACTCGATCACTATCGCATTGAAAACGTCGTTGCACGCAGCGGCATGGCTTCCATCTTCCGCGGCACTGACATGCGCACGGGCCAGCCGGTCGCCATTAAGGTTCCCCATCCGGAAATGGAGAGCGACCCCGTATTCTACGAGCGCTTTCATCGCGAGCAGGATATTGGCACAAAGCTCGATCACCCTGGTGTGATGAAAGTCATGGCCGACGAGGACCGCAGCCAGATTTACATGGTCATGGAGTGGGTCGAAGGAAGGCTGCTGCGCCAGCTCCTCAATGAGCAGAAGAAACTTCCACCCGAGCGCGCAGTCAAGATCGTGCTGGGAATTGCGCGGGCGCTGGACTATATCCATCGCCACGGCGTGGTGCATCGCGATCTGAAGCCGGAAAACGTCATGATCGACGATAAAGACAACATCAAGCTCATTGACTTCGGTATTGCCGCCAACGCCGGCGCGCGGCGGCTGACCTTTGCCAAACTTTCCGCGACCATGGGAACGCCCGACTACATTTCTCCTGAGCAGGTGAAAGGCAAACGCGGCGATGCGCGCAGCGATCTCTATGCATTAGGAATCATGTTGTATGAAATGCTGACCGGCAGGGCGCCATTCCAGGGGCCGAACCCCTTTGCCATCATGAACGACCGGCTGTTGAATAACCCGGTGCCTCCACGCGAACTCAATCCAGAAATCTCTCCCCAGTTGCAGGAAATCATCTATCGGGCCCTGGAGCGCGATCCTAAGAAACGTTATGCCAGCGCCCATGAGTTTGCCTGGGACCTCGAGCATCAGGACCAGGTAGGCGTCGCGGACCGTCCCGAATTGCGGGACTGGAGGCAACGCCGCTCCCCCTGGCTGAAAAAGATCCTGTTTTACGTCATGCTGGCTCTAATTCCTATCGTCATCTTCGCCCTGATGTTCTACGTGGCCAAGCACGCCTAGGAAGTCAGAAGTAGGAAGTTAGAAGTAATGAAGATTCACCTGATTACTTCTTACTTCTAACTTCCTACTTCTGACTTCTTTACTTCGTAATTCTTACTCCTGACTTCCTAACTTCCTACTTCCTCCAAAATTCCTCTAACGGGATTTTCCCTATATGAATAACTTATGCGTCCCACAAAAATTATCTCTTTGACGAAATTTTAACTCTCTTCTATTTTTGCAAGACCCTGGTCAATCTTTGAGGTCAGCACTCCTCAGCAAGCGGGGAGTGTTCTGACCTCAAAAGTAACTGGGGAGGTCAACAGGGACTTAAAACCATTTCAAATAAATAATTTCAGGAAGGGAGAGTTAATCGATGAGGAATGAAACGAGGACGGTTTTGATGGCATTGGCATTGTGCTTTCTTCTGTCGTGCTCTACGCTCTTGGCGTTTGGCGCAGAAGGCGGTGGCGAACCAGCAGCCGCACCGGCAAGTGCCGCTCCTGCCGCCGCCCCAGCAGCCGCACCGGCAGCCAGCCCCACTGCAGCAGAGGTTTCTGAGCGGGTGGACGACATGCAAAGCGAAATTGAACGCCTGCGCAGCGAGGTGGGCGAGATTGAACGCTTGAAGAGCGAGGTGATCCAGCTTCGCCAGCAACTGGCCGCCACTCCGCAGCCGGTAGCATCGGCGGCGTTGACCGCGCAAGACGCGGCCGCCGCACCGGCGCAAACCCCGGCGCCGGCTGCCGCCGCAGCGCCCGCGACTCCTCCCCCGACCCCCATGGCGGTCGCTTTGGGCCCAATGAACATAACTGGGTTTTTTGATGGTTATTATGCTTACACGTTTCAACACCCAACCACCAACGCGCCCAACACAACAATCGGCAACCCGACGACTTTCCCGCTGGCAACCACAGCCTTTTCTCCGGTCCCGGCGCCTTTGGTTTCCGGTTTCAGGGCCTTTACAAGTCCTGACAGGCAGTTTGGGTTGAACCTGGCCGAAGTGATCATCAACAAGGCCCCGACTGACGTTAACCGTCTGGGCTTCGACTTGACCTTGGGCTTCGGTAATGCCATGAACGTAGTCAACAGCGCCGATCCTGGAAGCCTTGGATTTGCCCAATACGTCAAGGAAGGCTATCTCTCTTACAACGCTCCTATTGGGAAGGGCCTCGACATTGATTTCGGAAAGTTCGTGACCCCGGCTGGCGCTGAAGTTATTGAGACCATGAGTAACTGGAACTATACCCATAGCATCCTGTTTACTTATGCCATCCCCTTCTATCACTACGGCGCCCGCGCCAAGTACACCTTTAACGACAAGGTGAACTTGACTGGCTACATAACCAACGGGTGGAACAACATCGTTGAAAACAACACAGGCAAGACCTACGGCTTGAGCCTGGGATTGAACCCCACCAAGAAGATCGGCATTATACAGAACTACTTTGCCGGACCGGAGCAGCCGGGCATCACCCACTCGGCCGGCAGCCACTGGCGTCAACTGAGCGACACCGTGGTTACCTTCAATCCAACCAGCAAGTTGTCGTTGATGTTTAACGGTGACTATGGCGACGATCATCCCTTGACTGCCATCAAAGAAAGCTGGTGGGCAGGCGTGGCCGGGTACCTGAAGTATCAGTTCGATCCCAAGTGGGCGACCGCGTTCCGCTATGAGTACTATGACGATCACGCCGGTTTCACGACCGCGGTGGCGGGGCACTACCATGAATTCACGGCAACCATTGAGCGCAAGATTTACGGTAACCTGATTACGCGCTGGGAGTATCGTTATGATCTCTCTAACAATGCCGTGTTCGCCGAAAACGTAACGCCCGAAAAACACCAGAGCCAGGTGGTTGGCGGGTTGATCTATACCTGGGATTTCAAGGACTTGAGATAAACATGTAGCGGGTCAGTCCCTGCTTGGTCTTTTCTGTGGATTGACCCGCACATTTGATTTCAAGGAGTTGAACGAATAGTCTTATTCGGGCGCGCGAGCGCCCGAATTTTCAATTTCACAATAATTTAACTTAAACGGGGGCGAACACAATGACACCTAGCGAGGTCATAAAATTTATCAAAGACAAAGGGATTCAGGTGGTCGACCTGAAATTTGTCGATCTGCCCGGTCTCTGGCAACATTTTTCTGTTTCAGCAAAAGAATTTGAAGAAAGCGCCTTTACGGAAGGCGTAGGTTTTGACGGATCGAGCATCCGTGGTTTTCAGGAGATTCACGAAAGCGATATGCTCCTGTACCCCGACCCGGCCACACTTTTTGTAGATCCCTTCACTGCAGCGCCGACGATAAGCCTTATCTGTAACGTAGTCGAGCCAATTCACAATAAACCCTACACCCGCGATCCCCGCCACGTTGCCCAGAAAGCCGAAGCGCATCTCAAGGCTATTGGTCTTGCCGATACATGCTATTTCGGGCCTGAAGCCGAGTTCTACATTCTCGACAGCGTGCGCTTCGACCAGTCTTACAACTACGGCTATTACCACATCGACTCCGAGGAAGGATTCTGGAACAGCGGCAAGGAAGGCCCGGATGGAAAAAACCTGGGATACAAGGTGCGCTACAAGGAAGGTTACTTCCCGGTTCCGCCCATGGATAAATTACAGGACATCCGTTCGGACATGATGCTGACCATGGAGAAGATCGGCATTACGGTTGAGGTTCACCACCACGAGGTCGGCACCGCCGGCCAGACCGAAATCGACATGAAGTTCGACACCTTGACCAAGATGGCGGACAACTTGTTGAAGTATAAGTACGTCACCAAGAACGTCGCCCACAAGCATGGCAAGACCGTCACTTTCATGCCCAAGCCATTGTTTCAGGACAACGGCTCCGGCATGCACGTCCACCAGAGCTTGTGGAAAGCAGGGAAGAACCTGTTCTACGGCAAAGGAGGCTATGCCGACCTGAGCGAGATGGCGATCCATTACATCGGCGGCTTGCTGGCCCACGCTCCGGCGCTGCTCGCCTTCTGTGCTCCAACGACGAACTCTTATCGCCGTCTGGTGCCCGGCTACGAGGCTCCTATCAACCTGATGTACTCGCAGCGCAACCGCAGTGCCTGCGTCCGCATCCCGGTATATTCACGCAGCGAGAAGGCAAAGCGGCTTGAGTTCCGTTCGCCCGATCCCTCTGCGAACCCGTACCTGGCAATGTCAGCTTTGCTCATGGCTGGATTGGATGGCATCAAGAAAAAAATTGTGCCACCAACACCCATCGACAAAGACCTGTACGAACTCGACCCGGCAGAGAAGGCCAAAGTCAAATCTGTGCCAGGAGCCTTGAACGAGGTGCTTGATGCTTTGGAAGTAGATCACGAATTCCTGCTTGACGGTGGTGTCTTTACCAAGGACCTGATCGAAACCTGGATCTCATACAAGCGCAAGAAAGAACTTGACCCGGTACGGCTGCGTCCCCATCCCTGGGAGTTCGCCCTGTACTTTGATATCTAAACGCATTCGGGATCCGGAGTTCGAGAGCTGGTTTTTGCTTTATGAACTCTGGGTCCCTTTTCTTTTGCCTTTCCAGCACCGTTGTAACAGCCTTTCGTTTCTAACCGCAGAGCTTCTGATACAATCCATTTTTGGTTTTCACCGTATCCAACGCTGGTATTTACGGGCGGATGATGATGGGCAACAGCTTTATGACTCGTGCGCTTGCACGGTGTATTGAGCAGCCGTTAGGGTCTGGCTCTTCTGCGACCATTCAAAGCCCCATCCGGCAAACACAGCATCATTTGCAGCTTGAGAAGGAGGAATGCTTCCGGTGGCGCTAACGATTGGTGTGCCTGCCGAAACTTTTCCGGGTGAGCGTCGGGTGGCCATGACCCCGCGCGCCATGGATGCGCTGGCCAAAAGCAGCGTCGAGTTTCTTATTGAACCGGGGGCTGGGTTGGCCGCCGGGTTCCCCGATTCGGAATATAAGCAGAAGGGCGCGCGCATAGCTGCCAACCGTGCCGAGGTGTTCGCTTCCTCTGAGGTGGTTCTGCAGGTTCGCACTCCGGGGGCCAATCCCGAGGCCGGACGCGCGGATTTGTCTTTGCTGCGCGCCCGCCAGGTGCTTATCGGCTTTGGAGATCCCCTGACCGCTGGTCCCGCCTATGCTGAACTGGCCACGCGCGGCGTCACCAGCTTTGCCATGGAACTTATACCGCGCATTACACGCGCGCAAAGCATGGATGCGCTTTCCTCTATGGCCACCATTGCGGGCTATAAGGCTGTCCTCATGGCCGCAGACACCCTGCCGCGCATGTTTCCCATGCTTATGACCGCTGCCGGCACGCTCACGCCGGCGCGCGCCTTTGTGCTGGGTGCTGGAGTGGCCGGATTGCAGGCCATTGCCACAGCCCGGCGACTGGGTGCAATTGTACTGGCCTACGATGTGCGCGCTGCGGTGCGGGAGCAGATTGAGAGCCTGGGTGCGAAGTTTGTTGCCGTGGAACTCGATGCTGCCCAGGCGGAAGACAAAGGCGGTTATGCCAAAGAATTAGGCGAGGAATTCTACCGCAAGCAGCGCGAGCTTCTTACCGAGGTCATACGCCAGCAGGATGTGGTCATAAGCACGGCTGTGGTTCCCGGAAAAAAAGCCCCAACCCTGATTACGCGCGACATGGTGGGCGGCATGATTCCAGGCTCGGTCATCGTAGATCTGGCTGCCGAGCGCGGAGGTAATTGCGAGCTGACCCAGCCGGGCCGCACCATCGTTGAGCATGGGGTGAGTATCATGGGGCCGCTGAATCTTCCCGCTTCCATACCGTTTCACGCCAGCCAGATGTATGCCCGCAACGTGGCTACGTTCCTGAAAAATCTGTTGAAGGATGGCGCTATCAACATTGACCAGCAGGACGAGATCACGCGCGAAACCCTGGTGACGCATGGCGGGGAAGTGGCGAATGCCCGGGTGCGCGAGTTGCTGGGGCAGGCAAAACAATCGTCATAGGAGGAGTTCATCCGGTGGAACATCTTGATCTATCGTTAATCATTGTTTTCATCTTGTCAGGGTTTTTGGGCTTTGAGCTGATCAAGCGGGTCTCTCCGCTGCTGCACACTCCGCTGATGTCGCTGACCAATGCGCTGGATGCGATCGTGGTGGTCGCGGCCATCATCATCGCCGGCCGGCATGAAACCAGGCTCTCCACCACGCTTGGATTGATTGCCGTGGCGGCTTCCTTCAGCAATATGGTCGGCGGTTTCATCATCACTGACCGTATGCTGCACATGTTCAGGAAAAAAAAGGATAAAAAGCAATGACTGTCGTGGCAACGCAGCAGCTCATTGATTTCACCTATATCATCGCGGTCGTGGGATTCATCCTCGCCATCAAATGGCTGAGTTCCCCTGTCTCCGCCATGCGCGGGGTCCTCATCGGCGAGATTGCCGCCGCCCTGGCCGTTGGAGCCACGCTTTTTGATCCCCAGGTGACGCATTACAAGTGGATCATTATCGCCCTGATCATCGGCGCGGCTGTCGGTGTACCTCTTGGTTTCGTGAAGACCACTGCCGTGCCGCAACGAACAGCCCTAAGCCATGCGTTTGGCGCGTTGTCGGCTGCGATTATCGGTATTGCGGAGTATTACGTGGGCATCGGCGCCCACAATCTCAGCCGGTTTCAGATGGTAGAAATTGGCCTTGAAGTTATCATCGGTTCGCTCACCGTTACCGGCAGCTTGATCGCCGCAGGCAAGCTGCAGGAGATTCTGCCGCAACGCCCCATTACTTATAAAGGACAGAACTTCGTCAGCCTTTCGGTGCTCGGTACGGCGGTTATCCTGATGCTGATTCTCATAATCCATCCGGAATACAAGCACGTATTCAACGCCATGGTGGTCGTTGCCCTCGTCTTCGGGATCATGCTGGTCACCCCCATTGGCGGAGCCGACATGCCCACGGTCATCTCGCTTTTGAACTCGTACGCCGGCTTTTCTGCCGCCCTGCTGGGCCTCGTGCTCAACAGCAAAGTGCTGGTCGTTGCCGGCGCTCTCGATGGCGCCTCCGGTTTTATTCTCTCGGTCATCATGTGCAAGGCTATGAACCGGTCGTTTACCAATGTGCTGTTCGGCGCCTTCGGCCAGGTATCGACGCAGCAACTGGCGAAGCGGGAGGAGCGCACCGTACGCAGCGCCCTGCCGGAGGAGGCGGCCCAGATCCTGGAAGCGGCCACGTCGGTAGTGATCGTGCCCGGTTATGGCATGGCGGTCGC
>DATHMH010000011.1:0-5052 GCA_035487295.1 Terriglobales bacterium | reverse complement strand
CCCGCCGGTTCAACTCCCCGTAGCTGATCTTCTCTTCTCCGTACACCACTGCTTCGGCTTCCGGGCTGCGCGCCACTTGCTCTTCGAACAACGCCTGCACCGTCTGCTCGCGTCCATAGTCGCTCCCGTTCCGGTTCCACCTCGCCACCAACTGCTCCCGCTCTTCGGCCGTCTGCAGCGGCAGCTTCCAAACTCGCTCTTCCGGATTGCTTACTACTGCGCGCAGCAGGTTCTCGTAGTGAACAACCATCCGCTCGGCCGTACCTGGCTCCCACAACGAGGTGCTGTACTCAAGCACGCAAGTCAAAGCCTGGTTTTCTTCCAGTATTTCCATATTGAGATCGAACTTGGCGGTGAATGATTCGATTTCCACGCGGCGCGAGACAATACCGGGAAAACCTGGCCCTTCCAGACCCGCTTTATGCAAACCAAAAATCGCCTGAAAAATGGGAGTGCGGCTGAGGTCGCGCTCGACCTTCAGCTCTTCCACCAGCTTTTGAAACGGAACATCCGCGTTGGAAAACGCGTTGAGGGTGAACTCGCGAACCTGTTGCAGCAGGTCAGTAAAAGCCGGCTCGCCGGAAAAATCAGCGCGGCAGGGCAGCATGTTCGCGAAAAGCCCGATGATCCCTTCTAACTCGGTGCGGGTTCGACCGGTGATAGGCGACCCGACAATAACGCAGCTCTGGCCACTGTAGCGATGCAGCAAGGCCTGAAATGCGGCCAGCAACAGCATGAACAGCGAGACTTCTTTTTCCTTGCACAGACTCTCGAGCTTGCGTGCCAGATCGGCGTCAATCTTTCGTGTCCGCCGGCTTCCACGAAATGTCTGAACCGCGGGGCGCGAAAAATCAGTGGGCAGTTCCAGGAATGCAGGACGAACGGCCAACTGTTTTTTCCAGAACTCAAGCTGGTCCTGCTGGCCGGCGCCTTTCAACAACTCGAGCTGCCATGCCGCGTAATCACCGTATTGCAGCGGTGGATCCGTCAATGGTGAAGCGGCTCCAGCCAGAAACGCGGTGTAGAGCACGCTCATTTCACGGAACAGCACCGTCATCGACAGGCCATCGACAATAATGTGGTGGAGCACGATCAGCAGCAGGAATTCCTGCTCATCCGTCTGATAAAGAACCGTACGCATGAGCGGACCGCGGCTGAGGTCGAAGGGCAGGCGGGCCTCTTCCGTAGCGAGGGCCAACGCTTCCGACCCGCGCGCCTCTACGGGAATTGCGCGCAGATCGGCAACCGGCAATACGAAGGCCTGCGGAGGAGCGATGACCTGGACTGGTTCGCCCCCAGCCAGAGAAAACGAGGTACGCAGAGCCTCATGGCGCCGAATAATCTCGCCCAAGGCGCGTTCCAGCACATTCATTTTGAGTTCGCCGCTCAGGCGGTAAGCTGCGGCTATGTTGTAGGGTGAAATGCCGGGTTTGTGCTGCTCGATGAACCAGAGGCCCCGCTGCACCCAGGGCACAGGCGCGGTCGAAGACTCCGCGCGCCGCGGGATGCTTTCGGGTTCGGCAGAACTCTTCTTGTTCTTCTGCTTCAGCAGCAGTTCCAGAAGTTCCCGTTTTTTCGGCGACAGATTGCCGGAAGAAATATCTTTCATCTTAGTTTTCTTGGATATCTGAGGTGTGCGTCAAGTATGAATGAATAACGGGGAAAGAACTTCAAACAACCGGATTCAATAACTATCGATCGGAGAGCTGCGTGGGATTACTCTCTTCCGTGCCTTTTGAAATTTCGATCTCGGGTTGCAATCGCTTCAATGTTTCTTCGATCTCCGATTCAGGCAGCTGCTCCAGCATTTTGACCAGCTCCAGCCGCTCGGTTTCCTGCCTCTCGGCGAGCTGCGCCGCAATCGTCTCCGCAAGACCGGCCACCGTGGGGGATTCGAAGATGCGGCGAAGAGGAAGTTGGATCTGAAATTCGTCGCGCAGCCGCGAGATGAGCTGCGTTCCCAAAAGGGAATGACCGCCCAGGCTGAAAAAATTATCATGGATGCCAACCGGCTCAATGGCGAGCAGCCCCTGCCATATCCCGGCAATTCGTTGCTCGACTTCATTGCTCGGAGCAACGTATTCCACAGCCAATTGCGGCCGGGAATGATTTCGCTGCTCCTTCGGGGTCTTTTGCTCCACCTCTGCGACCGAAGGCAGCAAGGTGTAGTGCTGCTCGATCAACTGCGTCAAATCCTCGGTTGAAACCGCCACCTGGGGCAAGCCGGCATTCACGATGCGGAGGAATGCTTCCACTCCCTGGTTCGCCGTAATTCCTTTTTTGTGCACTTCTTCGCGCCACGATTCCAGATCGCCGGGCAGCGTGAGGTTTGCCGCCATGCCCACACCCTGCCACGCATTCCAATCAATTGCCACGGCGTGCAGCCCCGAGTGGCGGTTGGCCTGCGCGAAGACATCCAGAAATGCATTGGCCCCGGAATAATCCACGTGCCCCAATCCACCGACCATGGCTGACAGCGATGAGCACAAAACCAGGAAGTCGAGTTGCCTGCTCTCGAAAAGTTTTGCCAACACCAGCGTTCCATGCACTTTGGGGCCAAGAACCGCTTCTGCATCTTGCCGCGTCTTTAACTGGATTAGCCCTCCGCCGGCAACCCCCGCCGCATGAATGACGCCATGGATGTTCCCAAAACGGGACTTAATATCCATCATGACTTGTTTCATCTGCTCGTAATTCGTAACGTCGGCTGTACACAGCAAAACTTCGCAGCCAAGCTCTTCCAGCTTTTGCACGCGGCGTATGCGAGCGCGGGTTCGGTCATCGTATTGATCGGAAGCGTTCCAGGCGTCTTTCGGTGGAAGTGACGATCTGCCCACAAGCGCCAGCTTTGCCCGGCAGTTCGCCGCCAGGAATTCCGCCAGTTCGAGCGCAATGCCGCCCAGGCCACCTGTGATCAGGTACACACCTTCCTGGCGCAGAGGCGCCGTCTTGTTCTCTGGCAGATGAACAGGATCAAAATCTTGCACCCAGCGGTCGCCGCCACGGTATGCGACCGAGAGGTCCTCACCGGGCGCATCCAACTCTGCCAGTGTGATTTTTGCCAGCTCATCCCATGACGGGTTATCCCCGAGCGAAAGGTCAATGCATTGGCAGGTAATATTCGGGTACTCCTGCGGAATCACGCGGCACGGCCCCAGCACAGTTGCCTTTTCCGGAGACAGCCGCTTTTCTCCGATGACGCGCTGCATGTCACTGGAAATTACTTTCAGCGCCAGCGACTCGTTGACGTTTTGATTTCCCAGGGCCTGCGCGAAGTGCAGAAGGCTGAAAAAGCCGCGCTCTTGCGATTGATTCAGTGGGGCGGCGCCTTCGCCCACCGACCAGCAGTGGAACACGACTGCAGGAATTTTTTTCTGCGTGCGCAATTCACTGATGAGCAACTCGTAGTCGGCCGCACTTGCCGGGTTGATCTGCAAGCTGCGCTCGCCAAGCTTTTTAAAATATTCTCCCGGCAATACCGAGATCACCTGGCCGCCCTTTTCGACGATCTCCGCGGTAAGCGCATCGCACAGCCCGCAGTCATCAGCAAACAATAGAAATGTCTGTTTTTCAATGGCGCTGTGGTCAAGAGTTTTCCAACGGAGAGATTGCTTCCACAAAGGCGTGTAGAACCAATCTGAAAGATTGTTGCTCTTAGCCAATGCGCGCTTGCCTCCCTGAGGCATCGCCGGAGAAAGCCAGTATCGTTGCCGCTCAAAAGGATACGGGGGCAGCGGTATCCGGCTTCTTTTTTCTTCCGCGTAAAACTGCTTCCAGTCCATTTTCAAGCCTGCAGACCAAAGCCGCCCGAATGTCTTGAGCAGAAAGGCAACGTCGGACTGCACATCCTTAGGGTGGCGCACCGAGGTCAAGACAACGTGCTCACCGGTCTTCACAGGATGGTTTTGGGAAAGAGTGCTTAAGGTCGATCCCGGGCCTGCTTCGAGCAGGACCCTTCGTGAATCTCTTAGTAACTCCGCAACGCCGTCGCCAAAGCGCACCGTTTGCCGCAAGTGCCGAACCCAATATTCCGGATCGGTTGCATCCTTCGCGGTTATCCACGTACCGGTCACGTTGGAAATGCAGGGAATTTGAGGGGCGTGCAGTTTCTTCTGACGTACAACTTCGGCAAATTGCTGCAGCATCGGCTCCACCAGGCTGGAATGCGCCGCCACCTCGATATGCAGGCGGTGATATTCGATCTGCTTCTGCGCAAGGACCCGCTGCATTTCATCCACGGATGCATTCGCTCCGGAAATAACGCAAGTCGACGGCCCATTGATGGCCGCGATTGACAAATCGCCCACAAGCAACGGCCGTACCTCGTGCTCGGCTAAGGAAACCGCCAGCATCGATCCCTGGGGCAACTCCTGCATCAATCTGCTTCTCGCCGCCACAATCGCCAATGCATCTTCGAGCGAGAAGACGCCGGCCAGGCAGGCAGCCACATACTCGCCCAGGCTGTGCCCGATCATGGCCTGCGGCTGCACACCCCAGCGCATCCATAGTTTGGCGAGAGCGTATTCGATGCTGAAGAGGGCCGGAAGACCAAGCGCGGTCCGCCTGATCTCTTCTGCCGCTTGCGCAGCTACTTCCTTTTTTGGGAATATAAGTTCCCGGATATCGCGGCCACGGACGTGGGGTAGCAGCAGCTCTGCGCAGCGGTCAACTTCTTCGCGGAAGACCCGCTCCCGCTCATACAACTCCCGCCCCATGTTCACGTACTGCGCGCCGCCCCCAGGAAACATGAACGCCACTGTGCGTAGACTCTGCTCGGCATCATTTGTAAATGAGGCTGCGTTGTCTGCGTCCAGCGCGGCAATGGCCTCCTGCGGAGTCCTGCATACCAGCACCCGGCGATGCGGGTATTCCGTCCGCCCTACCCCCAGCGTGTAGGCCACATCCCCCAGATTGATTGCCTCGTGCCTCTCTTGCCTCTGCCCCAGATGCTCCGCCAGTTGCCGCCCCGCCTCGGTTAACGCACTCTCCGTCTTCGCCGACAGCACCAGCAACTCCCACTCCCGCTCTTGCTCCCGTTCTGATAACTCACTC
>DATHMH010000010.1:0-249518 GCA_035487295.1 Terriglobales bacterium | reverse complement strand
TCCGGATAATATTTCAGGCAAGAATGTTACCATCCTCGTCCACGGATTCGCTGTAAGCCGTACGAACCTGTTGAACGACTTTCTTCCCACCTATACCAAACGTCTTTACTGGGTTGGGCATCCGGTTCTACCCGCGCAAATTGCCCAGGGCAATAACAAGCCTGCATACACAATTGGTATCTCTTGGAAGGGCGACCATAGGAGCTTTCTGAACGATCCGTTTTTCCGAAATAACTTTTCCCTTGTATTTGCGGGGAAGATCATGGATGGACTCTATTTCCCCGATGATGAATTCAAGGCGTTGCAGTCGGGGGTGCCCCTGGCAGACCTTTTTGTGAGGCTTAGCGCAAATAGCAACCAGATCTCGGTGATCGCCCATAGCCTGGGGAACATGGTGGTCAACAGTGCTTTGTCTCGGCCCAATGTACAGCCTGGGATGGTTTCCAAGTACATCATGAACGAGGCTGCGGTGGCCGCTGAGACCTTTGCTGCGGACTTCGACCAGCGTTCGGAATATCTTGACTCGTTGGCTGCAACCAAACCCTATGTCGCACCCTTCCTCGAGCCCTACCGTCTGCCGTTCTTGACGGCTCATTTGGCGCAGATGGGGTTCTCCACGAATAGTGCGATTCAGGATAAGATTTGGCTGGATCAATGGGCTCGCATTTCCCAGTGTCCGCAACAGCCTTGTCTTTCACACTCTACCTATGACGCATTTTATTTCAAGTATCCCCATCTCTTTCCGCAGGGTCCGTTTGACCCGCTTGCCGTGAAAGACTACACAGTTCGCTGGCAGAACCGGCGTGCAGGGTTCCAGGCGCCCACAAGCGATGACACTCTTGATTTCGGGCCTTGGCAGGGCTTCTTTTCGGGCAACCTGCAGAAGGCAGATATTTACAACAGCTTTGACAACGGTGACTGCCCGCTCGATCATGCCTTTACTATTAATTCCTTGGTACAGGCGCCAGACCGCTCGTTCTTGGATTCGTTCTCTGCATTAGATCTGGCCTTCGAGTCCGCCTATGGGGTAATTCCTCGTCCTTTATTCGCCGCGCAGGATAATCCTGATAACGATGACAACCAATTATGGTTGACCAACGTACCCGATTACCCCGCCAACGGAATCTGGAATCCGTCTGATTCCAGCCACATGGGTATTCACATACAGTGGGCCCGGCTGGCTTATTGGTATCCCGCTCGGTCTCTGGCTACCGGTAACTTTCCCTATAAGACGATCTTTACCGGCAAAAGCGGAAGTGGGCTCGATGAGAACAATAATACCTTCTGGATTGATTTGACGAAGCAGGGTGTGAGTGGCACGCCCTGCTCTAATGATCAGGTTTATTTCCAGGTGCCCGGACCGGATCTCTCCCCCGAAGACCGGGCGGCGGCGATACTTGCCGTACCGGGGCAGGAATTTAATTCCATCTATAACGCAACCTCGGCTAACGTTGATTCCCACACCTTCATGACCGGCAAGCCTTATTGGCAGGTCTGGCCGGCGTTCAAGGGTTTTCTGAAGCGTCTGGATACGCCCAGCCAGAACCCGGACCCTCCTGACCCGAACAGACCTACGCCTTAGAACTGCAATGTTGGGTTATTAAAGATAGAACGGAATCAAGGAGCGAAATCAATGTACCGGCGGATCTTGGGCATTCGCCGGCCGATCTTCTGGTGTGGCCCGTACGACTGTGGAATCATCGACGTAAAAGCTGCGCAAGCCCCAGCGGCCATAGGGATCTGGTCTTGCATTGATCTGGAATCCGTGTGCACCGGCTTTATCGTTGTCCTTCGCCAGATAGGTGAGAACATATCCATTGCCCCGCAAATAGTCCTGCTGCGCTGTCCACGTCCCGCCCGCGGCCAGGCACCCCCCTGGACGGCTTAGAGAACGCAAGTCAGCCGGATAAGGCGGGCCATGCTGGATGAGACACCTGGCCGCGATCACCAGGGTCGCCGGCACAGAGCCTTCAGTATCGTAAAGTTCGGCCCCTGATGAGTTCAGCCGGTTCTGGTCTACGTTGACGCGAATAACTCCGCGCTGGTCGCTGTACACAAGCCCCACTCGTCGCGGACCGTTTCTCCAGAAGGAGTGGCTATCAGCGAGTACACCAAACCCGGTCCCTCTGGGCAAATAGGTCAGCTTGATCCCGTCGGAGCGGCCGCGCGCTATGTCCTCAGGTAAACACCCCGATCCGTTCGGTCCAAGCTCTTGCAAGCCATCAGGATAGTGTCCCTGGTGCTGCCCAGCGTACCGAATGGCGCATTTATCCACGGTTCGAACGATGTACATGGTATCGGGACTATCGGCAGTCTTCGTTGACAACGGGGAAATGTCAACTCCGTGATAGTAAAGAAGGGTGGCAACTGCAACCGGCAACACGATTTTCGCCTTGGCGGAAGAGTTTTTGATCCAAGCGGCGATCGCCGCGACGAGCAGCGGTATTTGCATGATCGGATAAATAATGTCGTAGCCGATTCTTGGGGACGGCAGCTTGAAAACCAGTACAAGCAACAGCAACATTGGCAGGTTAATAATGACGGTACCGATGGCGGTTCCTACAGCGATGGCTGCCCCCCTCTGAGGGCAAACCGTTATCCAGGCAAGAGGCAAGGCTAGTAATGCCCACAGCATGATTGATCGCCCGGTTCCGTCAAGGTCTTCAAATTTAGCCAGGTAAGAAATTACAGCAATTCCGGCGATCAGCTTCAAAATCACAAACCACGGCTCCATCTCCGGCTTAGCTTGTTTGGGTTGCGTTATTGATGACATGGGGTTGTGGGAAAGCTCGTTCATTCTCACCAAAAACAGTCAGAAAAACGGTTGCTGGTAGGCATGGAATACTGTGGAACGGAACGCCCAACATTTTATAGCATCTCCGGCGAGACATGCATGAGGCCGGCTTTAGGCTTGCTACTCGCACCCGCGTAGCGGGTGTCTGGACACGGCTTCGACTGTGCCGTAACCCGCCCCCAGGGAAGCTTACCTTACCGTCACCACCCCAGCCGGATTCTTGCCGGTATTGGCACTGCCGCCGAGGATGAGGGCGCCGGGCGTTGCGGAATCAATGGTGAAATAGGAAACGTCGTTGCTGTCGAGGTTAGCAACGTAGACGAACCTGCTGGAAGGGTCAACGTTAACGCGAATGGGGCTGCTTCCCGCCGGGAAGGGAGACCCATCAATCTCAGCCAGTGAGCCGTCTTGTCCTATCGCATAGGCCGAGACGTCGTCGGAGTTCTCATTTGCGGTGTATACGTATCTTCCTTTGGCGTCAACCACAACCGAAATCGGCGTGTTGCCGGCGAAAAATGGAGAACCTGTAATCAGGGTCAAGTCGCCGTTAGTGGCATTGATCTTGTAGGCTGAAACCCCGGCATTGCCGTCGGCAACATAGGCAAATTGTCCGTTGGGTGTAATGGCGATATCGGTTGCCTCTACCCCCGATGTCGGCGGTACTATGCTGCCAGCAGTGAGGGCCCCCGTAGCGCCGATGCTGAAAATCTGGGTGCCGACCAGGCCCTGGGTCACGTACAAAAATGTTCCCTTGGGATTGATCGCAAGATGGATGGGCGCGCCGCCGGCGGGGAACGGCGAGCCCTGAATCTGGGTCAGGGAACCGTTCTTGTGGTCAATGGTGAACGCAGAAATGCTGTTCGATCCGTTGTTGGCGACAAATAAGAAATTTGTTTTTGCATCTATGACCGCGCCGGTCGGGGATACGCCCACCGTAAAGGGAGAACCGGCCGCATAGAAGATGGTTCCATTGCTGCGGTGAATGCCGTAGCCGGTGACGGTTCCATCAGAATTAGTTACATAGAGCAGCCGTCCGCGACTGTCTGCCGCGATTGCAGTGGGCCCGGGGCCCGTGCTCATCGTCTGACCCACGGGTGAAAGCACGCCGGTTTGCGGCACCACGGCGAAAGAAGACACGCTCCCCGTGGCTCCGCTTTGGTTGTTCACCACAAAAGTGTATTTGGGGGTAGGCGTGTTGGACACCGTGCAGCCTGCCAACCCCAGGCAAAGCACAAGCGCAAAAAGACACTTTCTTTGGCAGTAAACTTTCATTTTCAAGTTTTGGACTATGAAAGACAATTATACTGCGATGCGCAAGAATTGCCTGGGAATTCGTAAGGACAATTTGCTAACTGTTTGCGGTCACGGCAGAGGTCTAACCCACGTGCGACGACCTTATATACCACGACCTTATATTAAAGATATAAAGGTAAGGTCAGCCTCAGATGGCTCGCCGGAGATACGGGATTGTGTCCTTTTTGTGTCCTTCGGAGTCATACTCCATTCGATTTCCCCAACTTTTTCATCGCTTGCTGGAAATTCGTCCGTGCGGGCATTTCGTTGTCAAGTCATTGTCAAAGCTGCGCTTACTGTGTGTGCAGCCGAATCGGGAAACCTGGCTCTTAATCAGTAGGTTGAAGGTTCGATTCCTTCCGCGCTCACCATATTTTCAATAGCTTACGAGGTTGATGGTTTTAGGGTGTGCCCGTAAAATTTTTCGGTTAGGCCCTGGCCGTCAGTTGGTGTGCCGGGTTGATCCAGTGCCGCGCGCATAATCTCCAGCTCTGGATCTTGGTATTGCATGGCAGTTTTAACGTCTTTGTGACCCATGCCTTCATGACCGCGGCGAGATTTCCCGTGTTCTCAGAATGCGAGTGCCGTACTCATGGCGACCACAGCAGAGGACAAGATTTTCCGGAAGACCGACTTTCCTTCTGGCCTCCCGAAACAGAATTGCCATCGTCGTCAGATGACCCGATGCCGAACGTTTCGAAGGGAAAACACATCCTTCGCGTCTCGTCCTGCTGCGTTTCCTTAGAATGGCGAAAGCGCGATTGCTCATCGGCACACGCCTTCTCCCTTCTTCGGTTTTACTGTCAGGAACGAAAATCACGCGATTGTTCCAGTCCAAATTCTCGATGCATATCCGCTATCCGCGCCTCTCGTTTTTGGTAACCTTCGAAAGTGTGAAATGTTTTTCACATCGAATGGTATTCCTTCCTCTGCCCCGACCGAAGCAAGGCTCGTTCCGTTTCACACATGTGAAAGGCTTTTCAACCTAGTGAAGCACCTCCCCCTAAGAGCAGCGGATTAAATCCACAAATATCCCTTTTACTGTTTCTCCCTCAAACTACTGAATATGCAATGAATTGGCGGTCGGCGACCGTAGCCTCGAATCCTCTGGGGCCATAGTTTCTTTTGCGATATCTGTTTGGCAGAAGGAATGCATTGTTATGGGCGCGACAAATTACATAAAGAGGACTTTTTACAACAATGGCAACCATCGCCAAGTCTTTTACAGCAATTCCAATCCTCGATCTGCGGGCGCAATACACGACTTTGAAAGAAGAGATTCGGTCGGCAATCGATACTGTGCTGGAGCGGCAGCATTTTATTCTTGGTCCGGAAGTCAAAAATCTGGAGCAGGAGATCGCGAAATACTGCGGACGAAAATATGGAATCGGTGTGGCTTCGGGCACAGACGCGCTGATCCTTGCCCTTAAGGCCTGCGGCATTGGCTCCGGAGACGAAGTCATTGTTCCTTCCTTCACATTTATTGCCACCGCCGATGCCGTGAGCTTACTGGGGGCCACGCCGGTCTTTGCCGACATTCAGCCGGATACGTTCAATATCGACCCTGCAGAAATTGAAGCGTTGATCACGTCGCGCACGAAAGCAATTATTCCAGTTCATCTGTACGGCCAATCGGCGGATATGGGTCCCATTCAGGCCGTTGCCAAAGCGCACAATCTAAAAGTGGTTGAAGATACGGCCCAGGCCCTGGGCGCGACCTACCGCGGCCGTCGTACGGCGTCACTGGGCGATGTTGGCTGCATCAGCTTTTTCCCCAGCAAAAACCTGGGTTGCTATGGCGATGGCGGCATGGTGGTGACCGATTCGGAGGAAATCTATCGCAAGATCGTCTCCCTGCGGACCCACGGAAGCACAAAGAAATATTTCAGTGAAGAACAGGGCTGGAACAGCCGCCTGGATGAGCTGCAGGCTGCGATCCTGCGCGTGAAACTTCGTTACCTGGACACGTGGGGCGAGCAGAGGCGCGCTGTTGCCGATCGTTACGACTCACTGCTCCGGTATCTGGATGTAATCACGCCACGGCGCAACGATTTTGGCAGTCATGTGTTCCACCAGTACACCATTCGCGTGCCACATCGCGATGCCATGCAGAAGCATCTGGCAGAAGCCGGGATCACAACCATGGTTTATTACCCGGTTCCAATTCATCTGCAACCAATTTACTCCCATCTTGGTTACAAAGAAGGGGACCTGCCTGAGACCGAGACGGCTTGCAAGGAGGTTCTCTCGTTACCTATCTTCCCGGAGTTGACGGAAGAACAGAGTGGTTATGTGGCCGACGCGATTGCAGCTGCACTCAACCGGTAGGCGCAACCATGGCAAACGAACAAAGCATATACGGAGAAAGCGCCGGCGGAGTCAATGTGCTCCCGGCTTCGCGGAACGCCGGCAACTTCAGGCTGATCAATCGGAGCTATGGCAATATCATGGTCCGGATCGGGGGCCATTATTTTCCGAAAAAGACATTGCTCCTGGTTATTTCCGAAGGTGTACTGATCTTTTGTTCGCTCCTGGTGGCGACAGGTTTGCGCTTCATGAAAGCCGCCGTTATCCAGGACTATCTTTCCGATCCTCGCAACTGGTTGCGCTTTTTATTGGTGGCCACAATCTGCCAGCTCACGTTGTACTACAACGATTTGTACGATTTAGGCACCATCAGGAACCGCGATGCGCTTCTTGTGCGCTCGCTCCGGGCCGTCGGCATCATGCTGCTGGTGCTTTCGGTAACTTATTACCTGGTTCCTCCCGCCCGCCTGGAGCGCGGGATTGTGGGGCTTATGTCTCCTCTCACGATTGTGCTGATTGTGGGATGGCGCCTTGGGTTTGAAGCCAGCAAAGGTTTCACCGGCGCCTTTGAGCGCGTGCTTATTTTGGGTACAGGTGCGCAGGGAATTGGTCTTACACGAGAGATTTTGCGCCGGCCTGAACTGCAATACCAGGTCGTGGGGTTTCTGGATGAGAAGGGCGAGAACATCGGAAAATCACTGGTCAATCCCGGGATTATCGGCGGCGTCTCGCAGCTTGAAGAGGTTATCGAGACGCAACACGTTGACCGGGTCGTGATTTCTTTGGGAGAGCGGCGCGGTGTAATGCCCATCCGTCAATTGGCGGCGCTCAAGCTTCAAGGACTTCCTATTGAAGAAGCCGCCTCGGTGTACGAGCGCATTACCGGCCGCATCATGCTGGAGCAACTGCGACCCAGTTGGTTGATTCTCTCGGAAGGTTTCCGCAAATCGCGTTTTCTCCTGGCTACAAAACGGATGACTGACATTGCTGTTTCATTACTCCTCATCGCTTTGAGCCTTCCTTTGATGCTGGGGACAGCCCTTGCCATATGGATCGAAAGCGGAAGTCCAGTGCTGTTTCGGCAGGAAAGAGTTGGCCGCGGTGGGCGCACGTTTCAGATCCTCAAATTCCGTTCCATGAAGCAGGGTTCGGAGAAGGGTGCTCCACAATGGACTGCCGACCGCGATCCGCGCATCACGCGTGTAGGGAATTTCATCAGGAAATTCCGCCTCGATGAGTTGCCGCAGCTTTTCAATATCCTGCGGGGCCAGATGAGCCTGGTGGGTCCGCGTCCTGAAGTGCCTTACTTTTGTGAACTGCTGGAGCGTGAAATTCCCTATTTCAATCAGCGACACAGCGTGCGTCCGGGACTAACCGGATGGGCACAGGTGAAATACCAGTATGGCGCGAGCCTGGAAGAGGCCAAGGTCAAGTTCGAATTTGACCTCTTTTACATCAAGAACCTCTCTGTTTTGCTGGATTTAGCCATTATTTTTGAGACGGCAAAAGTGGTTTTGCTTGGCCGTGGCGCCAAATAAAGCGGTGTTCCGGTTTGGAAGTCTTTGGCCCTGATGAGTGCAAAACTTTTCACCTCTCCCCTAGTGCATACACCAGAACAAAGACTTAAAGGCGATAAAGCCGAGTTTAGCTTCCCGGATTTTAAACAGCAATTGGTAATACGCGTGCATAACACTTAAAGATAAACCTATGTTTTCAAAGGAAAAGTTCGTGAATGTTTCAGGTCTGGCCTCGATAAGGATTCTGGCAACAGGTGCAACTCTTTGCATATCGGTCTGGGCGCAGGATTATTCCGCGGCCAACAAGCTCGACGTAAATCCCGCGGCCGTCGCCAAGGAACAGGCGCAGGAAGAGCCCAAGCAGGTTCAGGAGGCCCCAACTCTTGTACAGGAATACGTGGTGGGGGAAGGCGATTTGCTTCGGATCAATGTCTGGAAGGAGCCGGAGATATCGCAGAGCGTCACCGTGCGTCCTGACGGAAATATCTCTCTTCCGTTGATCAACGAATTTCGGGCCGCGGGACTTTCACCGAGAGAAATACAGGAGCTTGTGACCTACAAACTCAAATCGGTGCTCACCAATCCTCAGGTGACGGTTACTGTCGCTGAGGTGCGGAGCAAGATGGTCTACGTTACTGGTGAAGTGGGCAAACCCGGGGCTTATTCCATCGTTGCGCCCATGAATGTTTTGCAGTTGATCGCGCGCGCAGGTGGGCTTACTCAATTTGCCAATCGCAAAGAAATTTACATATTGCGTCCCGGTAGCCAGGAGAACACAGCCAGTAAAGAAACCAGGTTGAAGTTCAATTACAAAGAGGTCGTCAAAGGACATAACTCCGAACAAAATGTCGTACTTCAATCTGGAGATACCGTGGTGGTGCCATGATTTCTTTTAACCTGCAGTATACGAAGAATATTGCCGGAAGCAGGATTCCGGTTGTCGCCACCGCCTTGCTTTTGTGCCTTTGGGCTTCTCCAAGCGCGATGTCTCAGTCTGCTGGTGAAAGTTCATCGAAGATATGCAACTCGTTGCTGACAGCAGGACCGGCCGGGAGCGATGCTTGCGCGAATAATTCCAGCGATTCTTCTCAGGCTGAAACGAACGAGAGCACTCCGGCGTCATCGCCACAACAAGACGATGCCCAGGCCCGGCCAGTAGATTTCCGTTATGTCCCAGCGCTGAATGGCGGAGACCCAATCGTTGTGCCGCAGCCGTTCCACATGCAGTATTTCTACGGCGGCGCGACTACGCAGGGGTTCGACAGTGCCGTAGCCGGCCCCTTCCGCAATCTTCCAACATTCGAATCTGTCTACGATGGATATGCGGCCACCTCCATGCAATGGAGAAAGGCTTACCTGCTGGTACAGCATGATTCCACCTTCACTCATTATTCAGCCAGCGAAATTCGAGGCAATCTCTTTCATCGGACATCGTTGCTGGCCAGCGGCGACTTCAACCGGTCATGGAGCTGGGATTTTGAAGCCCGCAATACGCTAGGAAATGACGCACTCCAGTTGATTAGTCCCTTGCCATCGCGCACGGTAGGCCGGTTTGTGATCGCGGAGCCGGTCTCTGCCGACTTAGGCATAAACCAAGGCACGATTTGGGGGGCGGACGCCGTCGCGGCCATCACCTGGCATCCGGACGCGGAACGCACCGTCAAGATTTTCACCCACGACGCATATACCCGTTTATTTACGGATAACACCCACAACGATATCAAGACCTTCAGGCTTGAATACGAGAAAGCGGTTTCCGAGCGGACCAGTTACGGCTTTTATGCCCAGACGGCCCGCCAGATCGGACAGATTCTTTGTAATACCAATGGAGCCGGAGTCGACTTCAGAACCGAGCCCAATGCAACCACCATCCTGGAAGTTGCCGCCGGCCCTGAGTTCGGCTCCAAGGGTTGCGGACGGCAACAGGCGTTCAACCTCCATTTTGCGGCGGCTAAAGCGCTCAATGCCACCACCCGGGCTTATGCCAGTGCCAATCGTGAGTTCAGTAGCGGGTATGTGAGCCACGGAACCTGGGAAGACAATGTTGTGGTCGGGGTGGGAAAACAACTGGGGCGGCAAGTTGAAGTGGGCTGCGACGCCGGTTACGTGAAAGGCCAGGTAGTGTTGCAGCTTACTCCTTACCACGGTTTTTTTGCCTCCTGTGAGGCACGCAAGCGGCTATCGAACAGCTTTACTTTGGTTGGAAGTTACCGCCGCTTCGATCACACAGTCTCAAACGCGGCTGTACGAAGAAATATCGCAATGGTGACTGTGCTGTGGACTCCCCTGGGCCATGACGCCCATCGGGGCAGCCAGTACAACAATACCGAGTCCATTGTGGATACCAAGAACGAAAACGAACATGAAGAATAACGCGACCGAACAGCACTTACCGCAGCAGATTCAGGAATACGCCGCCTTGTTGCGGCGGAATTGCTGGACGATTGGGCTGACCGCATTGGCGCTTGCCCTCATTGCCATTGTTGTGATCACTTTTTTGCCGAATGAATATAAAGCTACGACGACCATCCTGGTTGACCCTCAGCAGATTCCCGACCGCTACGTAGCTTCAACCATTACCTCTGATCCGGCTGAGCGTCTGAACACCCTCACCCAGCAGGTGCTGAGCGTGACCCGGCTGGGCTCGATCATTGACGAGATGAAGCTTTATCCGGAGCTGCGAAAGTACTCCCGCGAGGAAGTGATCGAAGTAATGCGGCAGCATATTGCCCTGCAGGTAAGCCAGAGTTCGGGGCAGGGCCTGGGTTCGTTCACGATTACTTATGTTGGGGCTTCGCCCAAGGTGGTCGCCGATGTAGCCAACCGGCTGGCCGCCAGCTTCATTGAATGGAACCTCAAGACCCGCGAGCAACTGGCGGAGGGCACCACGAACTTTCTTGCCGCCCAACTGGAAGAAGCCAAGCAGAACCTGCAAAGCCAGGAACAGACGCTGCGCGATTTCAAAATGCAGCACTTGGGCGAGATGCCCGACCAGATGCCGGCAAACCTGCAGGCGCTTTCTCGTTTACAAGTGGCGCTGCAGGCAAACTCGGATTCGTTGAATCGCCTGGAGCAGGAAAAGCAACTCCTGACCCGGATGCCGGAACAATCGCAAAATGTATCGCCGGCGCAATTGAGTGAACGGGAGCGGCTGGAAGTTGAGCAGCGGCAATTAAGTTACGAAGTATGGGAGCTCAAGAAGAAATATACGGCTTCGCATCCCGATGTGATCGCCGCGCAAGACCGCTTGCGGCAAGTGCAGGAGCAACTCAAAGCCCTGCCGGCAAGCCCGGCGCAGGCTGGCGGCAACGGCGATTCCAGCACCAGCGTGCGTTTAGATGTGCTCGAACAGGAAAAACAACATCTTCTGGATGAGGAGCACCGCATTCATTTGCAGTCGGACGTATACCAGGCCAAGGTGGACGCAGTTCCCATGCGGGAACAGCAATTATCTGATCTGACCCGCGACTATGAGATTTCCAAAGAGAACTATCGCTCGCTCCTGGAAAAAACTTTGTCCGCGGAAATGGCGACCGAGCTGGAGCGCCAGCAGCAAGGTGAGCGCTTCACCATCATGGACCCGGCACGGCCGCCGGAGCGTCCGTTCAAGCCGAATCGTTTGGCCATGATACTGGGGTCATCGGCAGGCTCTTTGGGGTTCGCTATTATGCTGGTAATCCTACAAGACACCGTGAGCGGCGCCATCAAGGCGGAGCGCGAATTGAAGGCGCTGTTGCCCGCGTCGGTGGCGCTGCTGGGAGCGGTTCCCAGAATTGAGACCAATGCCGACCGCAGGCGAAGAGTTCGATTTCAGGTTTGTGCGGCGGCGGTCTCCCTGCTTGGCTGCCTGATAGTGGCGGCAGTTTTGTGGAAGGTGCACCCAGTCTTATGAGCACGGTTCAAAACCCTGCAACGCAGCCCAGATTTACGCTTCTGGAAACGACTCACGCTGGCCGGAAAAAATCGCTGCCTCTGACCGTGCGCGCTGCTGTGGGCGGCAACCGGTTGGTTTTCATGGCGGACCCGGGTGGTATTGCGGCCGAACAATACCGGGTCATGCGCCGCAAGCTTGCCGAACGCTATCCCGAAGGGGCAGTGATCCTGATTACAAGCCCTGGACCGGGTGACGGCAAGACGCTTACATCCACGAACCTGGCCTGGTGCCTGGCAGAAAGCGGCGCTCCAACCTTATTGGCAGAGATGGACCTGAGAAATTCTTCGATCGCAAAATTGCTTTCCGCCGACCCTGAAGATAGAGGGATTGAAGCGGTGCTCGCAAATGGGGACGATCCCGAAGAAGTTGTGCGCCAGGTAAATTCAATGCAACTCTACGTTTTGCCGGCCGCCGGCAGTGCGGCTTCCAATCCCATCAAGTTATTTATGGGGGCGAACATTCACAAATTACTGAGTTGGGCAAAGGCAGGCTACAAATGGGTTGTGCTGGATTCGCCTCCTTTGTTCCCCATGGCCGATTCACTGGAATTAAGCTCGATGGCAGATTTCACAATGCTGGTTGTCCGGGTACGAAAGACGCCGAGAGTATTGATTGAAAAATCAATCGAACATCTGGGCTCACGTTTGCAACAGGTCATCATGAACGAAAGTACTGAGTGTAATGATTCTTCTTATAACTATCTGTCGGCGTATTACCCGTACGGAACCAAAAAAAATAGATACGGGAACCGCCAGCAGAAAAGTACGGACCCTGGAGAGTAGAGGAATCAGAGGAGACGAGAAGTGTTTGCTGCAACCATTCAACTGCAGCGCAGGCTGCTGCAAAGAGCCGCGCAAGGTTTAAGCCTCGCATTGGCCGGACTTGTTGTGTCGGCAATTTCTGTGGTTAACGCACCGGCGCAGACACGCGATCTGACGGTAGATGTGCTGATTAATTCCACCAATACCACGGGTTACAATACCAGCCTGGCTTCTCCCGGCGAGTATCAAAGATACCCTGAGCGTTATCTGGAGTACCTGCAAATTCCGTATCGGGTCATTGACGTCTCCAATACTGCTCCGCCTGATCTAACCACTGTGCCACTGGTTATAGCCGGCCACCGCGGTCTGAATCTCAGCTCCGCGTGGCAGCAAGCTATATTGTCGGCGGTCGAGGCTGGCGTAGGTTTCGTGAACCTGGATTCGGATCCAGCCATTGGCACGAATGCGCATATGCAGGCTATTTTTGGCTGTACGTCTTCTGCGCCTGGCACTCCCGGCACCGGCATTACCATACCGGCCACTTATTTGCCCGATGGCGCTACGCCTCACTATATAACCCAGCTCCAATTGCGATGGCCTATCGGCAACCCGAATTCGGCCACAGGAAACATGGTTTATAACTTCCACAATAACGATAACGGGGTCGTGGGAACCGCGACCTCCACTGTGCTTTTGAACGCACAGGGCCAGCCTCATCCTGGCGGAACGGTGCTGGCGACTATCGGAAGCGATGCTTTTTGGACGGTTACTACCTTTGGTTCAGGCCACGCTGTAAATATCGGTACCTATGATTATCTAAAAGCTGATCGCTTCGGTTTTGTCATGGGGCTTGATGATATTTTCTGGAGGAGCCTGGTTTGGGCGGCCAAGAAGCCCTTCGTGTTCCGCGGTTATCCGCGGCTGTTTGCCATCCAGCAGGATGACCCAGCCGATGGCTACTCCACCCGAGTAGAAGACATGTTCAACCCCAGCCTCACCGGCCCGGGAACAGTGCAAACCCTGCCCAATGGAACGAAGGTCACCATTGGCGGACCATGGAGGGTAACGGGCAATATTCAAGATGCGGGTGCGGACTACAATAACGGTTCGCAGGCGCGCCAGACCATTATTGATGATATTAACGGTGGCTATCTTAAAATTGGTCCACATACAAATACCGGCGGCTCGGGCGGCGATTTGTATTGGACCGGCGAGAACCCGTCTCCGCTCAATGACAATCAATGGCTGTCTAATTACAACGCTCTGCTGTCTTTTCAGCAAGGCGGCGGCAGCACCGGCAGCTTCAATGGCACTTCCGACGTCCTGCCTTTTACCTCTTATATGATCCCGCATTTTTGGGATTTTTCTAACAATGTTGGCTACGACATGTGGCAACTTGGCGTCCGTTATGTTTCAGAGATCCAACAACCAGGGGTTTATGACAGTGGGCCGTGCAAGGCCCCGGCTCAGCGTTTGCCTGGGTTGCATCCTTTCAGGGTATACGAGCAGCCCCCATCGAACTGTAATCCTAACGAGATATGGCCCATCTTCTGGGTGGACAATTACACTATTGGCAGCCGGGCTGGATTGCCGGCCAAGACATTTTTTGGCTTTACTACGCAGCTCCAGGGGATGAATTACCCGAGTTTTGACGCCAAATGGCCGAACTCAGCGGGTGGAATCTCTCCGGCCACCGCCCTGGAAAATTGGGAAGCTTATACATGGCGTTTCTGGTCCAGTATGGGGCCAGTCGAGATTTATAACCATGACGGCGGCAGTATGGCCGACAGCACCACTCAGGAGCGGCAACAGCACATAATCAACGTCTCGTCCTGGGTCACCGGCCATGGGGGGCGTCCTGTATTTATGGAAGATATGGGCGCCTATCTGCACGCCAGAGTGAACTCAAATATCACCGGCGGGTCGGTAAACGCCAGCACCATCACATTGAACTTCAGTGGAAGCGCAACGGACATGAACGGCAATCCGGTGACGACCGAGAGCGCTGTCTTCTTTAATGATGACGATGGAACTCAAATAGATGTTCCTGGCTTCGCCAATGGCACTTCAATTTCGTTTCCCAACGTTACTCCACCGGGGTTGGCGTTAAACAAGAATTCGCTGAGCTTCCTGGCGGTTCCGGGCGGCAGCAATCCTCCAGCGCAGAACGTCTCGATTACCAATTCGGGAGCGGGAACTTTGAGTTGGACTGCGAGCAGCAATGCGACCTGGCTGACCGTTTCACCGGGATCGGGAACCAATTCCGGCACTTTAACCGCTTCCGCCAACATCAGCGGGCTTGCGCAAGGGACATATACCGCAAGCATTCTCGTGACTGCCTCCGGTGCGACTGATAGTCCACAATCTGTCGCGGTGACTCTTGTGATCAGTAACCCCAAATTGGGTATAAATCCTGCTTCCATTACATTTGATGGAATCCAGGGCCAGCCAAATCCGGCTGCCGTGCCGGTTGACATCACAAATCTGGGTGGAGGCGTTATTAACTGGACTGCCAGCTTGAATCCCTCATCCTCGTGGCTGAGCCTTTCAAGCACCTCGGGCACCGCTCCTTCTACCAGCAATGCGCAGGCAAATATCAGCGGCCTTGCCATTGGGAATTATTCGGGGAGCATTCAGGTCTCATCGCCCGGAGTATCGAATTCACCACAGACGGTTCCGGTGACTTTGAACATCTCAGGATTGCTGATGTCCTCCGATTTTAATGACGGAACGATGAATGGCTGGGCGATTTCGCCTTTGGGAAGGGCGCAGAACTGGTTGGTGGTCAATGGTGTTCTTCAATATAACGGAGGCGGCCACACCCAGATTTATGCGGGAGATGCTGCTTGGAGCAATTACGATCTGCAGGTTGACATTAAACTGGCTTCCTTAAGCGATTATCCTGGCGGCATCCGCGGACGCGTGAATCCAGGCACAGGCGCTTCCTACGCGCTGTGGCTCTACCCCAACGAAAAGACCGTTAAGTTGTACCGTACGGTGGCCTGGAACATCGATTCCGGCTTTACCCTGTTGGCACAAGCCAGCTTTACCTTCGATACCTCGAGCTTCCATACGTACAGGCTGTCGTTTCATGGTTCTACCATTCAAGCCCTGGTGGATGGTGCTTCTTTGATCTCCGTTACAGATACGACCCTTGCAGGAGGCATGGTGGCCCTCGATGTCTCCAGCCAAGTCATTAATTTTGACAACGTTTTTGTGACCGGCTCTACGGCTACCAACGATGCAATCTCGGCAGTTCCTAATAGCTTCTCATTCACGGCGCAGGCTGGCGGAAGCAATCCGCCGGCACAGGCTATGCAACTCTCCAGCTCGGGCGGGATACTTGCCTGGAGTGTCTCGACAAATGTCTCGTGGCTGACGCTCTCGGCAGGTTCCGGCCAAACGGGAAGTTCTCTCAACGTTTCAGCCAACACCGCTGGCTTGGGGGCTGGAAATTACAATGGAACGATCCTGGTGTTTTCCAAGGGAGCGCAAAATTCGCCGATCCCTATCTCCGTCGCTTTGACGGTATCTCCGCAACCGGTGATCCTGGTTTCTACGCCGGCATCCCTGAACTTCTTTGGGGCAACTTCACTCAATCCCGCCGGGCAGACCATCACCATTACCAATGGCGGGGCAGGCATCATGAACTGGAACGGCAGCGGAGATTCGAGCTGGATCACTGTTAATCCTCCGGGCGGGACCGCTCCAAGCACGGCCACTGTGAATATAAACAGCACAAGTTTGACCATCGGACAGTACAGCGGCAATGCTGTTCTCAGCTCTCCGCAGGCAGGAAACAGTCCTCTTTCTGTCCCGGTTTCTCTGCACGTTGGCAATCTGTTGTTCAGCGATGACTTCAGTTCAGGAAACGCCGGCAATTGGCAGATCTCTCCGTTAGGACACGCGCAGGACTGGTCAGTGGTAAACAGCGCCTATGCATACGACGGCGCGGGACCAACCCAGGCCTATACCGGCAGCATGGCTTGGATGGATTACAGCTTTTCTGCCGACTTCAAGCTCTCCGGCACGAGCAACTATCCTGGAGGCATTCGCGCGCGCCTGAACACCACAACCGGAGGAGGATATGGAGTGTGGTTCTATCCCGGGAGTGGGCTTATCAGGCTCTACTCGATCGGACAATGGAATATTGATTCAGGGTTCGCTCTTCTGGCGCAGGCCCCGCTGGCGTTCGATACCAATATGCATAATATTCGTATCGATCTGCACGGAACGACAATCCAGGTGTTTTATGACAATGCCCAGGTGCTGCAGGTAACAGACGCGACTTTCGCCGCGGGCGGTGTCGCTCTGGATGTTTCAAACCAGCCCATTCAATATACCAATGTGAAGGTAATCAGCTTCTAGCAGGCGAGCTGGAGGAAAGGTATTTATTCGACGATGGCGGCATTCACGGAGGTGTGTGAAGAAAGCTCTGCGGGGCATAAAACAATTCAGGATACTGGAAGGCTGAATGTTTATCGCGCCCAGATCGCAGGCATTTCTGTCTTTCTTGCGCTCTGGCTATGGGCGGCATTTGTACGCGGCCGCGGGTATGGCCATTTGCTGCAATTGCCGATCCTGCTTGTTACGATCGCCTTCATTGTTTTATTGAACTGGTTTTTCCCCTGGCTGATACAGGGCAATTTTGCAGGATCATATGAAAGCACCAAAGCTTTCGCATTCAGTCTGAGAGCTTTTTTGCTGCTCGTGCTGTTCTTCCCCGAGTACTTTCTGGGCCAGCCCCCCTTGCTTGCAAGGTCCCTTGTTTTATTGGGAATATCATTGCTGCTGTTGATTGCCTATCTTGTTCTTGCCGCGGCGGCGCCGCTGAAGAGTTTTAATCTGGGGCTAACTTCCAAGGCTGCTGTCATTATTTTTTGTGTTATTTATTTTGCGCTTACCAGTTCTATCAGCCTGGCGAAGCTCCATGCTTTCGGCTATGTAGGGCAGGATATCGGCTATTTTACGCAGTGCCTTTACACCACACTTCATGGCCATCTGTTCTATAGCAACATGTATCACGACCTGCTCTACGGCAAATCTGTAAGCAGCGATTTTTCAAGCCACAATCAATTGGTCCTGGGGCTGTTTTTGTTCTTTTATGTCTTTCACAAGGCAGCCAGCACGTTGCTCATTGTAAGAAACGTGTTTATCGTCCTTTGCGCCTGGCCGGTTTATCTCATCAGCCGGCGCACGCTTTCAGCCGGGCTTTCGGCAATGGCTGTGGTTGCATTCCTGCTGATGCCGGCCATCTTGTATCAGAATTTTTATGATTTCGCCCCTCTTTCGGTTGCTGGGTTCCCCCTGCTCTTTGCCTTTTATTTTTTTCTGGAGGGCAGATTCAAACCCTATGTGATTGCGCTCGTGCTCACCCAGATAGTGCGCGAAGACCTGGTATTCGTAGTGTTCGGCCTTGGATTGCTGGCGCTATGGCAGCGGCGCAGCTTGCGCTGGGTGGCGTTCCCCTGCGCTTTTGCATTCTGCTGGGCCATCCTGTCATGGAAGATCGTTTTCCCCTACTTTCAGCATGGCGCCACCTCGCCGGTCGCAAGCTGCTTTTCTTATTTAGGAACGACTTCACATCAGATGGTATCGAACATCATCAGCCATCCCCGGATTGTCTTAACCCGCGCAAATCTGGTGTATACCAAACAATTGCTCGATCCATTGGGAGGAGTGCTTTTCCTTTTGAATCCCGCATGGCTGCTGGCCCTGCCTTACGTTGCCATCAACCTGTTGGGCCAGGGTGGCGGCTGCAACACCGCGATGATTTACCGTCATTACTCCCTCATTCCGGCGGTCCTGTTGTTTGCCGGCTTCTTGCTGTCGCTTGAAAAAATCGGGAAATCCCATAACCGTAAAGAGAAAGATTTGTATCTGACACAGGCAGCAATGGTTTTATTCGTACTGGCAGCGGCGCTCAGCAGCATTTTGTTCGTGACGGGAAGACAGCAGGTTGACGATCTGCAAACGCAGCCCTGGCACGCGGAGGCGCGAACCGTTGCGGCCATGCTTCCTGCCGATGCGTCAGTCGCTGTGCCCAGATATTTATTGCCCAGCGTGGCCAACCGCAGCAGCCTGTACCAATCTTTGCGCCTGCTGGAGTACCACAATCCCGACGCCGAGTACATCGTGCTCGACAAGGATTGGAGCCGGATGGCCGCCACCGACCAGTGGCGTGAAAATTATCTGGCGCTTTGGCGTTGGCTGGAGGGCAATCCGCAATATGCGGTCGTTTACGATTCTCCTAATTATGTGATCTATAAACGTTGTGCCGGATGCACCAGCATCCTGCCGCACCGGGAACCCCGGCAACAAGACCATGAGTGAGCTGAAGACACTTTATCGCCACGCATTTCATTATCTGAGTGGACGCGTCTGCCTTATGCTGCTGGGATTCCTTTCCTTCCCGGTGTTTACCCGGGTGTTTTCAGTCTCAGACTACGGTGTAATGGGCCTGGTTCTAAAAGTGATTTTGTTGCTGACGGTAGTCGGTAAATTTGGATTGCAGAATTCTGTTCAGCGCTTTTACGCGGCTGAAGGGGCTTCCACGGATGCCGCAGTGCGGCGCAGGTATTATTCCACCCTTTTCTTCGGGACAGGCGCCACGGGAACTGCTGTAATGGTGGTCTTTGCCGGCCTGCTGTTTTTTACTCCAGCCCCGCTTTTGAATCCCGACCTGCGTTATCTGTTTCTCTTTACGGCCGCGCTGATTTTGATTCGTAGCTGGCAGCCAACCCTGATAGGTTTTTTGCGCGCCGAGGGAAAGACCAAGACATACAATGGGCTCGAAATCGGCGTAAAAGCGGCGACTGTGCTGCTTTCCTGTGCCTTGCTGCTGTTAGGGAAGCGGACACTCACTGTTTTTTTCGGCAGCACCATTGCCGTAGAAACCCTGGGACTGGGGTTGCTGATTCTTTACCTGTACCGGCGTGAACTGCTCGATTTTACATCGGTAGATTGGAATTACTTCCGCGGCCTTGCGTTATTCGCCTTCCCGTTAATTGGTTACGAAGTGGCCAGCGTGATCCTGGATTCAGGAGACCGCCTGCTGGTGCAGCACTACATGGGATCTCAGCCTCTGGGATATTATTCAGCCGCTTACAACGTTTCCACATACATTGAGGAATCGCTGATGGTCCCTATTAACCTCGCATTGTTTCCCATTTACATGAAACTTTGGGTGGAAAAGGGCAAGGAAGAGACCCAGCAATTTCTCAGCCGCAGTTTGAATAATTTTCTGGCCCTGGCGCTTGGGGTTGTATGTGTGGTACTGCTGGTTTCGCGTGACGTTATTGTTGTGCTGGCTTCCAGCAGATTTCAGGAGGCGCATCGATTATTGCCAGTGCTTGTGATTGGGCTGCTGGTATATGCGGTCCATATTTTTCTCAATGCGGCCCTGCTGATTCACAAGAAGACCGCCACCATGACCGGGCTGGTCGTTTATGCCTGCATCGTGAATATCGTGATGAACATCATCCTGATTCCGCGCCTCGGACTGCAGGGCGCCGCTATCGCCACCCTGGCCAGTTACCTGTTCCTGGTGGTTTTGATGGGGCATATTTCATTCCGCCTGCTTCCGCTGAAGATTAACTACATCGGCTTCGCTCGTAATGCCGTGGCCGCGCTGTTGGCGTTTGTCATGATTCGTCCGCTGGAATTTCATAACGCATTGCTAAATGCCGCCGTGAAAAGCGGACTCGCCCTTCTTATCTATGCCGCGCTCATTTGTCTGCTAAACCCGGCAATCAGGGAAGAATTGCTGAAACACTTTCGAAGCGGGGCGAAAGAGGGAGAACCGGCCCGCTCCCCTCTGGTGGTGACGGAATGAAGGCCGCGATACAAACAGGGAACGGTGCCCAAACGGGCGGAGGCGTGGACCGCATAGATTACCTGGTGACGGCGGATTCCTATCTGCCTCACTCCGGTGGTTCACGGGTCTATTACGCCAATTTGTACAGGAATCTTGTTGCCCAATATCCCGATCGGGTTACGTTGTTGACAAAAAAAGTCCCCGGCTGGAAGGAATTTGATGTACAGGAGAGCGCCGAAAACTTTCGCATTCGCCGCCGCTTTCGGCCTCTTCCCAACTGGAAATATCAGGAGATGCCAAAGGCCGTGCCGCAACTGTTGCATGCCGCGACAACGTTGCTGCTGGAAAAGTTCGATTGCCTGCATTGCGGAGACTTGTTTCCCCAGGCCCTCAACGGAGTCTACTTGCGCAGGCTCTTCAAGGTCCCCCTTCTCGTTTTCTGTCATGGGGATGAAATCTCACAAATTGACAGACGTCGATACCAGCCCCGCGTGCGTGATTTTATCTATCACCAGGCGGATGCGGTCATCGCCGCCAACCAATTTGCCTATGATGGATTGACGCGAATTGGGGTGGTGCAGGAGCACATCCATAAGCTGACTCCCGGAGTCGATCTCGAACATTTTTATCCGCGCTCGCCGAATCATGACCTGATCGAAAAATACGGATTAAAAGATAAAAAAGTTCTGCTCACCGTTGCCCGTCTTGTGCCCCGTAAAGGCCATAAAGTTGTATTGCAGGCGCTGCCAAAAGTCCTGCGTGAAACTCCGAATGTTAAATACTTGATTGCTGGAGAAGGGCCGGGAAAAAATCAGTTGCAGAAGTTAGTAGACGAATTGGGGCTTCAGCAGGCAGTTGTCTTCGTCGGGGACATTCCCCATGACCAGATATGTGATTTCTATTCCTTGTGCGATGTTTTTATCATGGTGAACCGCCTGGAAGCGGAAGGCGACGTCGAGAGCTTCGGCATGGTCTTCACCGAGGCCAATGCCATGGGCAAACCCGTCATCGGGGGGAAATCAGGCGGAGCTATTGAGGCTGTGCTCGATAGCAAAACAGGCTTTTTGGTCGAGCCGGATAGCGCCGAAGAGGTTGCAGACCGCCTGCTCCTCCTGCTGCAAAATGAGGATTTGTGCAAGCGCATGGGAACGGCGGGGCTGTTCAGAGTCCAGTCAGAATTCAATTGGAGTACCCGTGCGCAGATGATTCGTAAAATCAGCGCCGACCTGGTGATGAAGGCCCGGTGCCGGCAATGGCTGAAAACTGCTGTCGCCCAGTCGCGCAATCCGAGCATATCTGCCTAAAGAAGCCAGCTCAGCATCCGCAATTCCTGACAAATGGAACGGCATTTGCACTTCTTCATCCAGAGTAGTCAAACAACCCCTGCAAACTGGCGGTCTTGGGATAGATGCCCAATAGATTCAATAACTTAGCTTGCCACCCCGGTTCCGTCTACGGGGCTGCGGAACAGGCTCTTCAAGTGAAGTGCAAAACTTTGCACACTCGCCGGGCCAGTGGAAAGACGCATCAACCCCACATTCTGTTTGTCATTGACGAGCTTTGCGAGATGGGGGGCGCAGAGCGAGCTTTGCTCAAGATGATCAGGCTGATGCCCAGCCAGGATTTTCGCTGCTCCCTTCTCACCTTCAGAATGAGGGGCGAACTGGAAGAGCTGAAAACCCTCCCTTGTCCGGTTCATTTATTGCCGTTGAAGAAAACCTACGACTGGAACGCGCTTAAAGCCGCAAACCAGATTCGCCGTCGCATTCGCGACGAGAAAATCTCGATTGTGCATACTTTTTTTGAGACCTCAGATCTGTGGGCTGGTCCGATTGCAAAGCTCAGCGGTTGCCCCATCTTGATCTCCAGCCGGCGCGACATGGGGATACTACGCTCAGGGAAGCACTGGAGGGCATACAAACTCACCGGCCGGTTTTATGACAAAGTGCTGGCAGTCTCTCCCCAGGTAAAGGAGTTTTGCATCCGCCAGGATAGGTTAGACCCGGAAAAGGTAGAGGTTCTCTTCAACGGTCTTGAGATGGAAGAGGTGAAGAAGGCGGCAGGGCGCGAAGCCACGCGTCTGAAAATGGGAATTTCTCAGCACACACCTGTGATCACTACCGTGGCCAATATACGCAAGGTGAAAGGAATAGACGTTCTGGTAAAAGCTGCCAGCCTGGTTTGTAAAAAACATAGAGATGCATTGTTCCTGGTGATCGGACGAAAGTCAGAAGAAGAATACTGCCGGGAGCTGGATGACCTGATTTCAGCCTTCGGGCTTGGCGGTAATTTCAAATTCCTGGGAAGCTGCGAAGACGTATTTTCAATCTTGAAAATGAGCGATGTGTTTTGCCTGCCATCGCGAAGCGAAGGTTTTTCCAATGCGCTGATTGAAGCCATGGCCTGCGGACTGCCGTGCGTAGCCACCGATGTAGGAGGGAACAGGGAGGCGTTAAAAGACGGCGAGACCGGGTTTATCGTGGCCAGCGAAGACTGGGCCACGATGGCAGCCAGGGTCAGCAGTTTGCTAGACGAACGGACCCATGCCGCCTCCATGGGCCTGAAAGGGCAGGAAATTGTTTACAACAAGTTTACGGCCGAGGCGATGATGGCCGCGTTAACGGGCATCTATCGCAGCTTGCTCGCGGGAAAAGGGTACTGACATGTTGGCAAAAATAATTTTCTTTGGCGCAGCTCTGACGTTGTTCTATGTCTATGTCGGATATCCTGTTCTTCTTTCCCTGCTTGCGCTTCTTCACAGGCGCGTCCGGCCGCAGCCCGGATATACCCCAAATATTTCTATCCTGATTGCTGCTTGCAACGAAGAAGCCAATATCCATCAAAAGCTGAAGCAGACCCTGGCTCTCGATTATCCCGCGGAGAAGATGGAGGTTTTGGTGCTTTCCGACGGATCCGAGGACCGCACCGATGAGATTGTGCAGCAATTCGGCGATTCTCGCGTACGCCTGATCAGGATTCCGCAGCGCCAGGGAAAAACCAACGCCCAGAACCACGGCGTGCGCTATGCGCAAGGAGAGGTGCTGGTCTTTTCCGATGCTACTACCGTTTATCATCCTCAGGCTCTGCGCTACCTGACTGCCAATTATGAGGATGAGAAAGTCGGGGCGGTCAGCGGCCGTTACCAGTATTTTGACTCCGAACAGGCGTCTCCGACCGGCCTCGGAACGATTGTCTTCTGGAATTACGAAAACAATATCAAGGTACAGCAATCGCGCATTTCCACCCTTACCGGATGCTGTGGGTGCATTTACTCTGTCCGTAAGAGCTCATACACAGAACTCGCTTCCGATGTTATCAGCGACCTTGTCCAGCCGCTTTGGGTGATTCGAAAGGGATATCGGGTTGTTTTTGAAGACCGCGCGCTGGCTTATGAGCAGACCACGGAATCCACTTCGGAAGAATTTTTCATGCGGGTCAGGGTCATTACGCGCGGCATGCGCGGCCTGTTGAGCGTTCCCGACCTGTTGAAGCCCTGGAAATACGGCTGGATCGCATTTCAATTATTTTCGCACAAGATTTTGCGCTGGCTGGTTCCGGTCTTTCTGCTCATGCTGCTGGGCAGCAACGTAGCTTTGCGCCATGAGCATTACTTCCGCTTCTTGTTGCTTGCGCAGGCGTTTTTTTATCTGTTCGCGGTCATGCAAACCATTGTGCCTCTGCATCGGCGTTGGAAGCTTCTGGGAGTCCCACTCTACTTTTGTACGCTGAATGCCGCGGCGCTGTTCAGCACCATTGAACTCTTACGCGGCAGGAAGTACGTGGTCTGGCAGCCAGTGCGTAAATAAGGAAAAATAACAGGGGTATAAAGATAAATGAAGATAGTATTTCTTACACAAGACGATCCTTTATATATTCTTCCATTTTTCGAGGAATTCTTCCGTCAAGACCTGGGAGAGATTAAGGTCCTGGCGATATTCACCTGCAAAACCATGGGTGAGCGTGGAAGATTAAAGCTTTTGCGAGAATTGCTTCATCTTTACGGTCCCCTTGGTTTGACCCGCCTCCTGGCGAGGATGCTCAAGTCCAGGCTTCTGGGCTCGTTGCCCGCACGTAAAAATTCGAAGAAGTTTCATTCCATCCGGCAAATCTGCAAGACATTTGGCGTGGCCAATTTCGGGATTGGAAATCCCAATAAGGAACAGCATCGCACTCACATTACCGCTTTAGGTCCAGACCTGCTGGTATCGATTGCCTGTCCTTATATCCTCAAACAGGCCCTCCTGGATGCGCCGCCGCTGGGTTGCATCAACATGCATCACGCGCCGCTTCCCCGCTACAAGGGCATGATGCCGACCTTCTGGCAGATGTATCACGGAGAAAGAAACGTGGGTGTAACCATTCACTATATGGCCGCAAAGATCGATGAAGGCGCGGCGCTGCTGCAGGAACAACTGCCGATCCAGGAAGGCGAATCGCTCGATCATCTCATCAGGCGCAGCAAGCGCCATGGCGCCCGCTGCATGCTCGATACGCTGCGGCAAATTTCACAGCAGAGCCAGAAGACGCTCTCTCTGGATAACCACCAGAGCAGCTACTTTACCTTTCCAACGTTCTCAGAGATGAAGGAGTTTCGCCGGCGCGGTTTTCGCGCAATTTGAGATGCCGCAATGAAATGTGCCAGGGCACGGATTTATCCGTGCCGATCAAGCATCCTCAGACCAAGGCTTTAGCCACGGAGGTTTCTAACACCTGGTCGTAGCATTTCCGGGTTTTCGCAGCAATCTCTTCCCAGCCAATTCCCCTCGACTCTTGGCGAGCAAGAGCAATTGCTAATTTTGAGCGCTGCTGCGGCTGTTGAATCAAGGTCTGCAATGCAGAAGCCAAGGCTTCGGTGGCTCCATAATCCACCAAAAGCGCAGTTGCTTTGTCTTTCAAATACTCCTGGAAAAACGGCAGTTTGGTTGCGACCACAGCTTTGCCGTAATTCAATCCTGTCAGGAGCGCGCCGCTGGTGGTGCCGGCTCTGTAAGGGTAGACCAATATATCGGCTGCCTGATACAAAAGCGGAAGCTGTTCCACAGGTACGAATTGCAGCCAGAGATCCACCGACGCGCTGAGCCCCTCGGTCGCCACTTGTTCCCGTATTTCTGACAAGACCTGCTGGTCCCCGGTGCCGGCGATCAGAAGTCTGCCTTCCACGCCTGCCCTTTTCATCTCTTTCCAGGCATCCAACAGAAAAGGAATTCCCTTATATTGGCTGATAACCCCCAGGCATAACACGAGAGTTTCTTTGCTCTCGAGACCAAGCTTCAGGCGTGCCTCTTGCGGTGAAAGGCGCGGCCCTTGCTCAAACAGAGGGCCGTGCGGTATCACCCGGATTTTCTCTGTCGCGATCCCAAACTTGCCGGTCAACTCTGCCCGGGCTTCTTCGCCGTGGCAGATGAGCGCATCTGCGAGGTTGTAGGCCTGCCGGTAAAGCGGGATGCCCTGATCGGGCGCATCTTGCCGGGTAACATTGTGGATCGTATAAACAATGCGAATGCCAAGATGGCGCACCCATTTTAAAAACCAAAGCTCAAAACCGAGCCCTCGCTCCAGAAAAGGCAAATACTCGACGTGCAGGATATCCGGTCTGGAAATCGCAAGCCGGATGCCGAGCATCGCCAGGTTGGCAACGTACTCGCACGATTTCATGAGCCGCCGCAGAAATTTGGATTTGATATTTCCCGCGGCATCAATGAGGAGCCGATCGGGGGTCAGGCCTGATTTATGAAAATAAGTCCTGTCCAGGTGATATCGCACCGATCCCAGGGTTGCATTCACCGATTCCGCCCGCAATGACGCGCATAGCCGGGCCATGTAGTACGGGATGAAGGACCACATGTCCATCACGTAGACGCGGATATCGCGTTGCGCTTTTCCGGTAGAGGCACCCTCCTGGAACTCGTCCAGCTCCGTTGCGGGCAGGTCCGTTTCGGTTTGGTTCAAGATCGGCATCTCAAAATCTCGGCGGAATCGCTTCTGCTGTTATGCAACGTTGCATGCTTATGCAGAATTACCATGATGTTATGCTCCTGGGTCCATGACCGGAACCGTGTTCAGAGTCCCATTCTTTCTTTTGAGCAATCGCTCGTAAAGGTTGCAATAATTTTGCGTCATGACCTGCGAAGAGAATTGCTCATGGATCTGTTGCTTTGCATTGTGCGCCATGCGCTCACGAAGCGCAGGATCGCGAATCAGACATGCGAGCGCCTGCGCCAGTTCGGCAGGGTCTCCCGGGCGTACCAACATCCCAGTTCTTCCCGGAACAATGACCTTAGGTATCGCGCCCACCTCGGTAGCGATAGCAGGCGCCCCGGACGCCATCGCTTCCAGAAGGGCCATTGGCATCCCTTCATCGATGGAGGCAAGGGCAAAGATATCCAGAGAAGAATAGACGCCAGGCATATCGGTGCGCGCTCCTGTGAAGCAAACTTTGTTTTCGATGCGCAGGTCTTTCGCCAGTTGCTCCAGCTTGTCGCGGTCGGGACCGTCTCCTACGATTGCGAACAGCAAATCCGGAAATTCCTTCAGCAAATGCTGGGCGGCCGTTAGAAAGAACGTCAGGCCTTTCTGAGCGACCAGCCGTCCTACCGTTCCAATGAGAACCCGATTCTTTTTGTTGAGTTCAGAAGCGAGGGTGGCTTGGGCTGAATGGAATGGACCGAAATCTATTCCGTTGTCGATGGTTGTGATTTTGCCGGAAGGCACGCCGGCCTGGCGCAATTCGGCTGCAATCCGGTCTGAGACCGCCACGACCGCATCGAAACTGCGAAGAAGGCGCGCATCCAGGAACTCATAAAAGCGAACAGCAGCGGTTTGCCGGGTCCAAAGGTGGCAGGTAGAAAGAAGAGGCAGCCGCATTCCCCGCGTGGCAAGATAGGCATACATATCCGCTTTGTATCCATGCGAATGTACCAGGCCGATCTCTTCAGTGTGAATGATTTCACGAATTCTTTTGAGCGCCGCCCGATCAAAACGGCGGCGGCACAGGATGCGTGTTGCCGGAAGGCCGCGGGACTCGAACTCAGCCGAGGCATTGTTTTTGCGTGAGACATGAGCATTCTCAAATATGCCCAGCCGGACGAAGTATCCGCTGCGCAGCAGGTCGCGCGTGAGCGCGGCCACAACGTTTTCTGCGCCGTAAAAGCCCTCACTGCTGATGAGTTGAAGAACCCTCATTGGTCATCCTTAAGCAAGTATCGTCTGGTCCCTTCCATCCCGAATACCAGGTCCACAATTGGTGATAGAGTCTGTTCCCCAGCAGATATTGCGCCGATTGTTTCAGCGCATGTTGCGTGCGTCGAAGGCCGGTCTCAACGCGCCCCATCGTCAGCCAGTTCAACAGCTGTGCCGAGTCCATGGATCGAATCACCATTAACCTGCCGATTACCTCCACCTGATCGATTGTCCGCGGCGCGGCCCACGGGGTCGAAGTATACAGAGAGCGATATCCTGCTTCCGAACATGCCCTCACGACGCGGCGGTTCCATCTTCCATGCGGGGCTGAGAGCGCTTCAACGGCAACGCCCAATCTATCTTGCAAGACCGCTTTAGACTGTGACAGTTCCACACTCAGCTCGGCATCGGAACAACGTGTCAGAAAAACATGTGACCAGCCATGGGCCTCGACCTTGTGCCCCAAAGCGACGAGTTCTTTCAACTGCGGCCAGGTCATGAAGTCGCTTGACTCGCTGATCCGGCTGGCGATAACAAAGAAGATGGCTTTGCATGAATACTTTTGCAATATCGGCAGCGCGTGAGTGTAGTTCGAACTATGACCATCATCGAAGGAAAGAACCAAGGGCGTCTTATAGCCGGATGAACTCTGAAGCTGGGCCGCAATCCGTACATGCTCTTCAAAATCATGGCAACTCAAGCCGTAACGATAGGCGGGGACATGGGGTGAGAGTTCGTGGTAGGTCAACACCGTCGTGCGCGTCATCCGTTGCATGACCTGCAGTCCCGATTGCGGAAGCAGTACGGCGGAATGAGGCTCGCACTGGCCTGAAAAAAATCGATTCGTCATAAACCTGTTAACCAGCCTGCTGATCGTAAAAATAGCTCTATACCGCGGCTAGTTCTGCCTCCTTCAGGGAATGCGCCGGAAGATCAACATCGGCCTCGGCTTTCTCCTCCTGTTCCCGCACTGTAATCAGGCCTCGAATCACGCATCCAAGCATCACCCACATGTAGCCGTTCAACTGTTGATAGGTCCAGCGGTCGCCAAAAAAATTTGCCACAATCAAGCTGGCGATCGCCGCAGTGAATCCCAGAGCCATGGCTCGCCAAAAAGGATCATCGGTGCCATAAAACAAGCTGATACCAGACCGGAAAAGCTTTCCCAGCAACGTCAAAAACAGCACCATGCCGACGATTCCCATCTCTGCCATAACCTTAATATAGTAGTTATGCGTGTCCCGGTAGCCACCCACTCTTCCCATAAATTTATAGGTGGAAAAACCGGCGCCGGTTATGGGGTTGCGTTTGAACAGTTCGATGGCATCATGCCAAAGCACCAGCCGGTCTTGCGCGGAAGAATCAAACTGTTGTCCTTCCGCCGCGTCGCCTGTGGTCATGGCGATTCGTTCCTGCACAGAGACCGGCAGGAGCGTTTGCCATCCCAGTACCATGACCACCGCCAAAATAAGGAACCACCTGGTCTTGAACAGGCCGATTGTAATCAGGCCAACCAAAAACGCCATGTAGCCGCCGCGGGAGAAGGCGTATAACAGGCAATATCCACATGTGGCCAGCATCAGCATGATGCCGGCTTTTACGATTCGCTTCTGAATCATGGAATAAATTCCCAGCAGGAATGAAGCGAACATGGCTTCAAAGGCCGCCAGACCATTCACTCCCGCATAACCGAGTGGACCTGAGTCGCGGACCTCATAAGAAAAATGCGTCAGGTCGCGGTCGCTCATCGTGAAATAAAAACTGCGATTGACCACCAGAACAGAAACGCACATGACAAGAACAAGCGCGCGCACCTGTGCTTTCTCTTTGATTGTGCTGGCCACAATCAGCGCGAAAAAAAACATCTCTACATAATTTTTCCAATCTGAAAATCTTTCGTCGCTGATCCAGAAGGGAAGAGGAGCATTGATAAAAAATGATCCTTCCCACAAAGAGAAGTAACAGAACACCGCAAAGAGAAGGAAGAACCTGTTTAAGTGGCTCCTGGGAATGATCCGCCCCCCTTTGAGCATGAGCCCCAGGACCGTGCCCAAGAGCAGAATGTCAATAAACTCTGCCCCCAGCGGAAATTGCTGCAGCTTCGCCCTTCCCGTCTGCAGGGGAAGAGTCAGAACCATGATATAGATGCCAAATGAAGGCCGCCAAAACATAGAAAGGGCGAATGTCGCGAACATTCCTATATAGAGCACGAGCGGAAGCAGACCTTCAAGACCGAAATGTATCATTGGCCCCTCAAAACCTCATCTATGTTCCCGTTGCCATCGGGCGTTCCAAAATGGGAGGCTTCAACTGCGGCTTCCAGTTCATGCCGTCCAGAACATCGGATTGGGAATCCCATTTTCGGTCGACATACATTTGGAGCCAGAGTTCCAGCATGAGCAAGGCCCAGATTTTCAAGGCATTGTCCCGCTTGCCTGCGAAATGGTCCTGCAGCAGGGCGGCAACCGCAGCGGGTTGAAAGATCCCGCGCCGTTCTATAGCCCGTGGGGACAACAGCTCTGATATGACGGGCTTCAATTCGCGGCTGATCCATTGCGGGATTGGCGGATTGAACCCGATTTTCTTCCCTCGCAAAATTGTCTGGGGGAGAATGTCTTTCATCGCTTCCCGCAGCAGCCATTTCGTCTGCCGGCGCCGGTACTTCCATGCAAACGGAATAGAAAGACCGAACTCCAGGATGCGATGGTCGGCAAATGGAGAACGCAGCTCAAGCGAATTTGCCATCGACATGCGGTCGGCGTATTCGAGGCAATTTCCCGAAAGGAAAGAAGCCATATCCACGTATCCGAGCCGGGTCAATGGATCAAGGGCGTCTCCGCGGCGAAACAATCCCCGCAGAAAGTCTCCGGAATCGCGCCTTCCGACCTTCCGCGCGAACTCAGGAGTGTACATGGACCGTTTTTCATCCTCCGAGAAATAGCCAACCCACCGCAGGTACATCTCTTCCTGCGGCATCCACGCGGACTCCAGAAATTCCCGCAGTCTTCGATTTCCATGGCGTCCACGGGTATCGTCGCGCAATAATTGCGACAGGCGCACCATAAAGCCACGGGTGAAAGCCGAAGGAAGGCGCCGGTAGGTTTGCGCCATCGATGCCCCGGCGTATCGGACGTAGCCGCCAAAAGCTTCATCACCGCCATCACCGGAGAGCGCGACGGTGACACTTTCGCGCATCTTTTTAGTGAGCAGGTATTCCAGTACCGCTGTGGGATTTCCGAACGGCTCGTCAAAATGCCTGATTACGGTTGCCATGTGTTCCGCGCATTGTGCGTCAACATGTAGAGTGTGGTGCTCGGTGCCGAATTTCTCAGCCACCTGGCGGGCATACGCGCTCTCGTCGAAGAACTTGCTGTCCTGGAATCCAATGGTGAAAGTCTTGACCCGGTCGGCGGTATTTTTTGCGGCAAAGGCTGTGATCGCTCCTGAATCCAGCCCTCCGCTCAGGAAAACCCCAAGAGGCACGTCGCTGATAAGGCGAACTCGCACCGCTTCATCGATCAATTCCCGCGCCCGCTCGGCTGCCTGTTTTTGAGACATGGGTCGGGCCGCCCCCGATGCCTCTACCGGATCCCAAAATGTCTTTTGATCATGCGTGAGCTTTCCATCTGCGCGCACCCGCAGCGTGAGCAATGTGGCGGGAGCAAGTTTGCAGATCCCTTGAAACGCAGTATGCGGGGAGGGAAAATAGAGATAAGTGAGGTAATCGTGCAGCGCTTCCGCATCTGGCCGCACCGGTACTTCACCCGATGCCAATAAAGATTTGATCTCAGACCCAAACAGGAATTTATTGCCATCGCTGTAATAGAACAAAGGCTTTTTGCCGATACGGTCTCTGGCCAGCAGCAGCCGCCTTTGCCGCTTGTCCCAGATTGCCAGGGCAAACATGCCGTGCAAGCGGGGGATTACCTCCTCGCCCCATTGTTCATATCCATGAATGATGGTTTCCGTGTCCGTCTTTGATCGAAACTGGTGGCCGGCGTCAATCAGTTGCTGCCGCAGCTCCTGGAAGTTGTAGATCTCGCCGTTGAAGACCATCCAGACAGTTCCATCTTCATTGGTCATGGGCTGGTGTCCGGCGGGAGAGAGGTCAATGATCGAAAGCCTGCGATGCACCAGTGAAACAAAAAGCCCCGATTCCGGCAGGGCAAACACCTGCTCACCGGCATCATCGGGTCCGCGATGGCGGATGGCGTGCCCACATTCAGCACGAGCAGGGCGGTCCGAAATTTCACCGTAGATTCCGCACATACACCGGCTAATTGACCGCGCACCTCCTGCCTGGAACCGATAGCTCTCCTGCATCTGGCAAAACGCAGCGATTGTTCGCAAGATGGTCGCGGAACGACACGAAGCTATATTTGCGCAGGATATTTTCTAATCGCTCCTGCGTACGGTGCAGGTTTGTGTAATGGCGGAACCTGGATTTGAATTTTCCGGCAATCCGCGGCTGCTCAGGGTCAATTTCCCACGGGTGCAGGTAGAGGACCAACGATTGCCGGCGGCGCTCAAATTGGTGAAAGACCCATTTTGTGTAGCAAAGCGGGAAAATCCGCAGGTAACCTCCGCCAGCGGCGGGCAGGTTCATTCGGGCGATTCTCATCGTTGCCGGTGGAAACTCCATCAGGCTCAGCCCATTGCTGCAATGATGCTGGTAAGGATAACGGCTCGCGCCAGGTATCCCATAAAGGTCATGATGAATAGGGTAAATACTTGAGTCATACCGGAAGCCCTCTTCCGCCAGCACATCAAGCGCCCAGAGCGACCGGCCGGTAATTGACCACGTAGGAGCACGATACCCCAGCACGCGGACTGATGCTGCTTGCTCGATGGCGTCGTACGCGGCGCGCGTATCAAAACGAAACTCTTCAGGCGTGAGGGAATCAACTCTGTAATGCCAGAAGCTGTGACATGCCAATTCATGCCCTCGCTCATGTATCTCGCGCACGATCTGCGGGAAGTTTCTGGCCACCCATCCGAGCACAAAGAACGTGGCCTTTACGTCATGATGATCGAAAATGTCCAGAAGCAGGCGGCAATTGTTCACTACACGGCAGGGATACTGGCTCCATGAATCGCGTGCGATGCTGCCGGCAAAGGCTTCGACCTGAAAGTAATCCTCCACATCCACGGTGAGAATGTGCTTGAGCTTTGGGGATATAGAAGTATTCGCTTCAGTCATATCAATGTGCCTGTTTCCTGAAAAATGAAACGATAGGGCCGGGTCCGCGATTAATTATTCCGGGACAATGTCTTATGCACCACCCAGGAAATCACCACCAGGCATATTCCCAGGCAGAGCAGGATGCCGGCATCTGTCATTGCAGATGGAATCCGAATCAAAGCTGCAAAAGGACTGGCGACCAGGCGCAGAAAGCTGGGGCTGGCTTTGCTGCCTTGAGATAAGGCACTCAACCACTCGCCTGCCAAAGAGATTAAAATCACCGCTAAACCGGGTCTCATATTCATAATTCGTTGCAGCTTTCTTGCCAAAAGGCGGTGCGTATTTCATTCGAATTACTTTGGTTTATTCCGTCTGTCTCAGCCATATGTGAAAACGTCTGCACACGCCGGAGCCAGAATTGCGCCTACCCGTTGCTGACCATTTCTAATCGTTCTGTCGCCGCCCAATGGACGGCGCGCTGCGTGTTCTTCTGTGAAATCAGGTCCACGGCCTTGCCCGCAATCTTTACCATTTCATTGTTATTTAACGTCGAATTGACAATCTGCGTAGTATTGGCCAGCAGTAAATTCGGGATATTGGTCTCCATGCGGGGGGCAATGGCAGAGTAATCCAATACTGGAATGGGCTGCACCAGTCGTTCACGGAAGATGAAATGCCGTTCCATTTCGTCTTCTTTCAGGTCGGGGATAACCTGTTTTAGGTTGCCATAAAACAAGTTCCATACTTCCTCATCACTGGCATTGAAAAGAGGATCGCCGGGAGAGGTGTATTTCGGCAGGTATACAAGATGGCGTCCTTGTGTCTCTTCCTGGGAAATAAGGTTCGTCATCTCGATAATTCCGGTGAAGGGCAGATCTTCCGTTATGTTCGTGCAATAGTAAGGTGTCAGTTTGCGCTTTAGCAGCATGACGGCGCACACCATTCCCATATACTGCATTTTTTCCAGCTTTGTTCTGTACTCCACGGCAAGCTGAGGCGCCAGTTGGGCGAAAATGCCGCTTGGAGTAGTGGCAATGACATAATCAAATTGCCGGCTGCCTGCGCCGGTTATGACTTCGAGCAGGCCTGAATTTGAAGTGCGGACCTGCTTTACCTGGGTATTGGTCGCTATCTCTCCACCCATCTGCTCAATGGCTTCAATCAGCCGTGAAAATACTGTGTGGTACCCTCCGCGGACATAACCCATACGCTCCTTCTTGCTCGCGTTTTTTTCACGGGTCGAGTAAAGCCTCTTGATGGTTGCCCAAATAAAGCTCGCCGATGCCTGCTGCCTTGCCGCTCCCAGCTTGCATTTTAGAAGTGGTTCCCAGAGTTTCTGATAATTTCCCTTGCCGAAGATTTTTATCAGCCAGGGAGCGATGGGTTCCTTCTCTAGTGCAAGCCCGTCCTGAATACGGGATACATAAATGATCCCAAGCCCGAGGCGCAGCTTTTCCCAGAGCGAGATGGCGGGGAACCGCAGGAAGTCCAGAGTTGTTGTCATGGACCGAAGCTTGCCCTCGGTGTAGAAGCCGACTTGCGTGTCGGTCCAGCGCAACTCATCGCCGAGCCCAAGGTCATGGATTAACTTCAGCAAAGGCAAGTCTGAGGTAAGAATGCAGTGGTAAAACTTGTCCCAATAAAACGGCCCGTAATTAAAGTAGGTGGCCAGCCCGCCAGGCTGGGGACGAGCTTCCAGCACAGTTACCCGAAAACCCTGGCGTAAGAGATAGAATGCGGCCGTCAGGCCGGTAATTCCGCCGCCGAGGATGCCAATGTGCGCATCCGCATGCTTTCCAGATGTAAATGGTGCGCCGGCTTTCAGCATAAAGTTCCTTCATGAACTCCTGTAAATGAGGGCCACTCCAAAGGTAATGACCGCAATTGCCATCCATCTTGAAGCCGGTATGCGCTCCCCCAGCAAAAAGATCGAGAGCACGGCAACAATCGGATAGCTGATGCTCAGCAAGGGGAAAGCGTACGACACTTGAATGCGCGACATCGCAATCAGCCACAGGCCCGTGGCCAGTACGAAACTGATGCCCCACGCCCAAACCCAGGGGGATTTGAGCAGGGACATATAGGAAAACGGAGCGCCGGAGCCAGTACGAGTGACTCCTCGTTTCAGAAACACCTGGGCGCAGGCGCTTAGAATAATTGTCAGCCACAATGCAGAGAAAGCGCTCATCGCTTTTCCTCCTTCATGGAGAGTTGCATGAGTGCTACTCCCAGCATGACTACGGCAATGCCAAGCCAGCGACCGCGCGTGATGGATTCCCCAAAAAGGAATTTTCCTCCCATGGTCACGATGGCATAATTCAATGCTGTCAATGGATAAAGAAAGCTAATGCTGCGGCGCGACACCGCATAAACCCACAGGATCGTCCCCAGCCCGTAAATACCCAGCCCAACCGCAACCGCGGGATGCAGAAGATAATGAACAAGCCGGGCGAAAATGCCACCCGCTGGTGTTGTAAGCACGGCAGAACGCAACCCTGCCTTAATCAGCAGATGACCGCATGAAGCCAGGATAATAGCTCCCAAGGCCGCTACCATCTCCCAGGGGAAGGCGAGAGCGTTGGGTACTTTTTCCAGACGAATCGGAATCGACGGGGCCTCTTCGACTTCAACGGCCAGCTCGGGTCTCATCCTACCTCCACCGTTGCACGCGCTGGGATGCCGCGTATCTCTCTTTGCCATTCAATGGTCCGGCTGAGCCCGTCTTCCAGGGAGACTTGCGCCTTGAAGCCCAACAGGTTCGCAGCTTTGCTTACATCGGGTACCCGGCGCCTGACGTCTTCATATTCGCGCCCGCTGATATTTTTATAAGGGATAAACTCCAGGTGCAAAGGCTCTTCGCTCCCGCAAAGCCTATGGATCGTGCGGGCAAGATCGACGATGCTGATTTCATGCGTGCTTCCAACATTGATAACCTGGTTATTGGCGTCGTCGCTCTCCAGAGCTGCGAGAATTCCCGAAACGGTATCGGATACGAAAGTAAAGCTGCGGGTTTGCAGACCATCGCCATGAATCGGTATCTGCTGGTTGCGCAGGATGGAATCGATGAAGACCGATTGTGGCCCGCCCCACCAGCTCAAATGCTGGCGCGGCCCGTAGGAGCCGAAAATGCGAAGGATCGTGATCGGGATCCCATGGTCTTCGCTGAACGCAAACGCCAGGTGTTCGTCAAAAAGTTTTGAAACGGCATAGGCCCAGCGCGGCACGGTGGAAGAGCCGATCACGCTCGCGCTGGTTTCACTGAAAGGAATCTCTGGATTCTTGCCGTATACGTCGGAAGTGGAAGTGAAAACAAACTTGGCCTTGCGCTCCGCCGCCAGTTGCAGCACGTTGTGGCAGCCCTCGGAGTTGACCAGTAGCGTCTTGATCCTGTCTCCATAGCGCGGAATTTTGAAGGCAGCCAGGTGAGCGAATACTTCCACTCCCTCGCTCACTTCTTTAAGCTTTTCCCGGTCTGCAATATCGAGCACATGAAAACTGAAGTTAGAGTGCTGGCTGGCTTTGGCCAGGTTCGTGTAGCTTCCCTGGGAAAGGTCGTCCACGGCGATTACGCGATGACCATGAGACAGCAATGCATCGCAAAGATGTGAGCCCAGGAATCCTGCGCCCCCGGTTACCAGAACAGTTTTAGGATTTGTGTGTTCACGCATGTTCAGTTCTCTGTAAAATTTCAAGAATGTTGTCGGCCGCCCTGCCATTGCCAAAAGCGGAAAGCTCCGGCTTGCTGGCGGGAGTGGCCCCATTGCCCGACCATAAACTTTCAACCAGCGGTAAAATGACCTGTGGCGAGGTTCCAACGATCCGGTTCCAGCCGCCCTCCAGCGTTTCCGTCCATTCAGTTTCATCACGAAGGGTCAGGCATGGGGTTCCGGCAAAAAAGGTCTCTTTCTGTACCCCTCCGGAATCGGTCATGACCAAGCGCGCATTTGCCTCCAGATGAAGCATGTCTAAATAAGAAAGCGGGGCTGTAATCTTGAGATGGGGTGCGCGCGCCAGTTTCTCTCGCAGCTCTCTGTACTCCGTCTGGTGTTCCAGTTTCGTCCGCAGCCGAGGATGCATCGAGAACACGATTGGCCGTTCGAGCCGGCATAGCGTCTCCACCAATTGTTGCAGGCGATGCGGCGAATCTGTGTTCTCGGCCCGGTGGATCGTCGTAAGAATATACTGCTTGGACTCAACGCCCAGCGTGGGAAGCGCATTCGAGCTGATCGCCGCCAGCGGAGAAAAAGTAAATACGGCGTCGAGCATCACATCTCCCGTGAAGTACACATTCTCGGTGATGCCCTCGCTTTGAAGCTGCTGCACCGCAGCTTGTGTCGGACAGAACAAGATCGTCGATACGTGATCGGCAACAATGCGGTTGATCTCTTCCGGCATTTGCCGGTTGAAGCTCCGCAATCCGGACTCTACGTGCGCCACAGGGACATGCACTTTCGCCGCCGCCAGGGCGGCGGCCATGGTCGAGTTGGTGTCACCATAAACCACCGCGCAGTCCGGCCTGTGCAGCAGCAGGATTCGTTCAATCTTTTCCAGCATGGTTGCGGTCTGGGCGCCATGGGTTCCAGAGCCCACATCAAGGTTAAAATCGGGAACCGGCAGGGGAAGCTGCTGGAAGAAGACGTCGGCCATCTCGAAATCGTAATGCTGCCCTGTGTTCAGCAGCACATGCTGTATGTATTCATGTTCAGGCATTTGCCGGTTAAAGCGCTCCACGGCGGCACACACCATGGCCGCCTTCACGAACTGTGGCCGCACGCCGATGATCGATAGCAGTTTCCTCATGCGCTTTATTGGTTCTCCAGCAACTGTTCCGGGGGCACATCACGCCACACCTTGGCAGGAGAGCCCAGCACGATTTTGCGGGCGGGAACGTCGCGCGTGACGACCGACCCTGCGGCCACCAGCGCGTCTTCGCCAAAGGTGAGACCGGGCAGCACGGTCACATTGGCGCCGATTCGCGCGCCTCGTTTCATGGTCACCCCTTTGTGAAACTTGAACCGCTCTTTCGTCCGGCCCAGAAAATTGTCATTGGTGAAGGTCACTTCGGGTGCGATAAAACAACCGTCGCCGATTTCAGAGAGGGCTGTGATGTAAGCTTCTGTTTCCAGCTTGCACCGACTGCCCACGCGCACTTTGTTCTCCACAGTTACGCCGCGGCCAATGATGGTGAACTCGCCGATTTCCACCTCTTCGCGCAGCGAGGCCAGGTCGGCCACCATTACTTTGTTATTCAGTGCGCAGCCGCGATAGAGGATCACCATGGCCCCAATCAGGCAATCGTCTGCGATCGTGCAGGGAGCCAGAGTCAAGTCTTTGGTGATGGCGCTCAGAGCCGCCTTCATGGGCAGTTTGCCAATGACGGTGTTGTCGTCAATCCGGACGTTGTTGCCAATCACGGTATCGGCGTGGATGGCTACGCCGCTGCCGATCCTGCAATTGGCTCCGATGCGCACATTTTCATGGATAACGCTGTTATGCCCGCATTGCGTACCAACGCCGATCTGTGCTGACGGGTGTAGGTAATTTGTCATGAGTGTCCTTAACAGAAACCGGCACTCCGTCCTGATCAAGGGAACGTTGGGCGGCTTCGATGATTCGAATGACTCGAAGTCCATCTTGGGCGTCTGAGACCGGGTTCTTGCGGTCGCGGACGCAATCAATAAAGTGCTGGCATTCGATCTTCAGCGGCTCCGACATTTCCACGCGCGGAATGAGGATGTCGCCAAAGCGCACCTGGATCGCTTCTCCATAACTCCGTGCCGGCGGCATCTCCGCATGGTTGTCGTAAATGCGGAGCTTTTCCGTTGTTTCTGCATCGTCAAAGACGGCCATCTTGTTTTTGCCGACAATGGTCGTGCGCCGCACCTTGTGCGGATCGAGCCAGCTCAGGTGGATATGGGCCATGACCCGGTTTTCGAAGAAAAGACTCAGGAAGACAACATCCTCGATTCCTTCCTGGATATAGCTCTGGCCGCGTGCGCTGACATTGACCGGCTCCATGTCGAGCAGGTAAAGGATCTGCGAAATATCGTGAGGAGCAAAACTCCATAACGCGTTTTCATCTCCCCGGATGCGTCCCAGGTTTACGCGTTGCGTGTAGATGTAGTAGACCGGCCCCAGATCGCCCGAGGTAATTAATTTCTTCAGGCGGTGGACCACAGGATGGTATTCAAGAAGGTGGCCTACCATGAGAACGCGGTTTAGCTTCTGTGAAAGTTCCAGCAGCTCTTCAGCATGTTCGACTTTCAGGGTAAAAGGTTTTTCAACGAAGACGTCGCGTCCGGAAAGGAGCGCTTTCTTAGTGAGTTCGTAGTGCGTGACCGCGGGCGAGGCGATCGTCACAGCGTCAATATCCTGCATCAGCAACTCGTCAAACGAGGCCACCGGCTTTACGCCCGGCCAGGCACGCGACGCCGAGTCTCGTCGCTTGGCGTCCACGTCATAGCAGCTCACTAACTGGCAGCTTTTGAGTTCGGCAAAATTCCGGGCCACGTTCCAGCCCCAGGCTCCCAACCCTACCGATCCAATTCGAACCATGTCTTACTCTCCCCCTGAACCGCCATAGTTCCGGCGGCATTTGTTTACTCTCGTTGTGAAATCACGGATTCCCCCAGCTTTTCCACCGCAATCTTTCTTTGCGATGGTTCGGCTTGACCTTCTGACGGCAAGACCAGCGCGGCGAGCATCCGTAGATGTGTGCCAATCGTGCGCAGTACCTTCATCTTGCTGCGGCCGATGCTGCGGCCGCGTAAAATCATCGGAACTTCAACCACCGTGTAGCCGCGTCGAGCTGCCACAATCAGAATTTCCGCGGCCGAAACAAAGCCATCGGCCCTGAAAGTAATGTTGTTCAACACGTCCGCCCGGTACGCGCGGAAGACGCTGGTATAGGTATAAAGTTTGAGCGGCGAAAGCACGCGATAAAGCGCCGAACAGGCTTTGCTCAAAGCCAGGCGCCACCCCGGCACGCCTTCCACGCCCCCTCGAGGGTGGTAAGGCGAAGCCACGGCAATATCAGACCCGGTAGCCAGCAACTCGGAGAGCAGCAGCTTTAATCCTTCGGGAGAATAAGAGCAGTCGGCATCAATGCTGCAAACCAGGGAGCCCCGGGAATACTTGAATCCCGTGCGCATTGCGGCACCCACTCCGCGGTTCACGCCATGCTCCACAACGCGGAAATCGAAATTCGAGTCCGCAAATTGCTGTTTCAGCCGTTCCACCGTATGGTCGCGGCTGCCGTCATCCACAAACACAAATTCCAGCTCAAATTCGTCCGCCAGAAGGTCCCGGAGCCGTTGCAGCTTTTGTTGGAGCTGCTCGATGCCGTCTTCTTCGTTAAAGATCGGAACTACAACCGATACGAGTTCATGTTTCGCGTGCATGGTCTCTACCTTAAAAATCTGTTTTCCTCTCAACCTCGGCAGGCTGCAATGGATCGTCCCCCTGGATATTGGAGAGCAGGCTTCGCTTTTGCGCGGCTTTGGTGTAATGACCTTGCCGCTCCGGTGGCACCCCTACTTCCTTCAGCTTGTAGAGCAGCGCGCGATAGCTGATGTTCAAAAGCTTCGCTGCCCGCTTGCGGTTCCAGCCGTTGGCTTCCACCACTTTGAGAATGACCTTCCGTTCAACCTGCCGCACCGCTTGCCTTGTTATCTGTTTCAATGAGACTTCGCCGTTCGGCGGGATGATGAACTTAAAAACGTCGGGCTCGCGCTCTTCAAGTTCAGGAAGGATTGCCTCTTCCGAAGCCAGCACCACGTAACGCTTGATCAGGTTTTCCAGTTGCCGGATGTTTCCCGGCCAGCGATATTCCTGCGCGCGGCGAAGGAAAGCGTCTGAAGGCATGGGCGTCCGGCAGTTATATTTCTCGTTGTGTTTTTCGAGAAAATACTGCACCAGAATGGGAATATCGTCCATCCGCTCCCGCAAGGGGGGCAGGTGCAGGTTTGCGACATTGATGCGGTAAAACAGATCTTCGCGGAAATTTCCCATCGCGATCTCTTCTTCCAGGTCGCGGTTCGTAGCGAAGATGAAGCGCACATTGATGCGCTTGTCTTCTTGCGCCCCCAGCCGGCTGAACTGGCCGTCTTGCAATAACTGTAGAAGCTTGGCTTGCACCGCAGGATCGAGCTCGCCAATCTCATCCAGAAACAGGCTCCCGGAATTGGCCATTTCAACCCGCCCTGGCTTGGCGCCCAAGGCCCCGGTGAAAGAGCCTTTCTCATAGCCAAAAAGCTCGCTTTCGATCAGCGTAGCTGGAATGGCCGCGCAGTTAACCTGAACAAACGCCCGGTTGGCTGCCGCCGAGTATTTATGGACCAGGTGCGCAATGACTTCTTTGCCGGTTCCGCTCTCTCCCGTGATGAGAATCGGAATATTGGTTGCGGCTAGCTTTGGAATCTTGACTCGAGCCGCCGCCATGGCAGCGGTGCTTCCAAAAATCACCTCTTCCGGAGGCAATTTGGTATCGCCAACCTGCCACCGTGTCGCATTTGGCAGAGGCGTTCCCAGCCGACTTGGGGCTAATAACATAAGATTATTCGTGACGAATGCACATACTTGCACTCCAAGCGCCAATTCAAATGTCAACGGAATCGGGTTGAAATATGATCGCCGGTGGTACTCCGTAAGCTACTGATTTAAAAGCAAAAAATCCTGCTTCCGCCAGGCAATGTGCGCTCCAGAATTGTTGCCGGTTAACCCATACACTTCCTATATGTCTATGTGAAAAGACTTTCATACTAGGAAGACCTTTTCCTCTTCTTGGGCAAACTCACCGTGATCGGAGATAGACTTTCTCCGATTCTGGAATGATGAAGACATCGATACAAGGAAGCGACATCGTAAGTCGTTGAGAATGTGGTGGGCTTTAAAGCCGAGTGAGACCTGAATAGATGAACAATCTCGAAGGGGTGACGTATTATAGCCCAGCGCTTCGTGTGCGCAAAAATGAGATTGGTTCCGTAGGGACGGCGCCTTTCAAAGTTCGCTTCGATCAACGAAATGTTTGCCAGCCATACGCTATTTTGGTTAGATTCAACACGTGCCCAATCGAATCCTTCGCCCTATGAGCAACGTTACGAGACTGAATATTTTTTTCTTGCTTTTGATTCTGGGCAGCATGCCGGCAACAGCGCAAACTCCCAAAATCTTTTTTTCAGACCTGACCAGCGGACCCGATAAGGGCGGAGAGAGCGTCAATGGATTCTCCGGCGTTTACGTCACTCTTTATGGAAACTTCTTTGGTGCGTCTCAGGGGGCCTCGACCGTCACCTGGAACGGGCAAAACTGTTTGCGGATTGTGCCTGCCGTGGGATCGTATTCTGGATGGGGCGCCCCGTATTTGTGGTATCAGAAAATCGTGGTGCAGCTTGGCTCAGCGTGCAGTGCGGGGACAGGAAATTTCGTGGTCACGGTCAATGGCCATGCTTCCAACGAGATTCCTTTCACGGTGCGGCCTGGACGCATCTTTTGCGTCTCAAAGAGCGGAAGTAACAATAATAGCGGCAAGTTTCCGAATCAGTGCTGGGCCACGATTCCCAAGGCCAGGAACACGATGGCCGCCGGGGACATCAGTTACGTCGAAAATGGAGTAAACCAAGCCGCTCCTGATGACTACGATTCCGATTTAGCCATCGAGACCAATGGCGCCGAGGGAAGTCCGATTGCCCTGGTGGTATACCCGGGAGCTACATCAGTCATCGGAAGCGCCGACGGCACGATCAATTACGCTCTCCGAACGCCCAATATCGGAGGATTTCACTTCTGGACCCTTGCGGGCTTTACTGTAAGGGCTAACAACATCGGAATCGAGATCAGCGGCGGCTCATCGGATTTTCGTGTCGTCGCCCTTGATGTTTCGTGTCCCACTGCTATAGGCGTGTTTCAAGGTGGGTGCATGGATACCGGTTTGGGTACAAGCCATATTGCTTATCTGGGGAACTACGTCCATGATAACGCCCAACTCAGCTCTGATCCGAACTCGGCCACCAAAGGCTTCCATAATATGTACTTCTCAACCGATTCCAATCATGTTGTCGCAGCCTGGAACTTGATCGATGGTGACACGGGCCAGAATCTCTGCAAGGGAGGGAAGTGCAACGCCTGTCGCGGAATCCAGTTTCATTCCTCGCCGGGCGGCGGAGGTGGGCCGCAAGACCCGAGTGGCCACGATATGTTTGATCTGCATGTTCATGACAATGTAATCCGCAATACCCGCTGTGATGGCATCAACTTCGCCACCGTGGATCCTTCGCAGGGAACAGTGGAGGCCTACAACAACGTCATCTATCACGTGGGCACGGGAGTTTTGAAGGGCGATCAATCCAGCTACGCCTGCATCTACTTCCCCGGAATCCTGAACAATGGCCCTGCGCCGGGCGGAACCGCCCAAGTCTATAACAATACCTGCTATGACTTCGGTACATCCGCACGAGATCCTAACTCGGGCGCTTTCGCTGTCTTCCCCTCCGGCACGATGAAGGTCAATTTCCAGAACAACATTGTCTTCGCCTTGCCCGGCCAGTCTTATATCAGTCCGAATAACCGGCATCATACCGACGCTTACGCTGGCAGCAATAATCTCTTCTTCGGCGCCGGAGCCGGTCCCTCATTTCTTTCGTCCAACAAGACATCCGACCCGAAGTTCGTAAGCCCAAACACCGGCAATTTCCACCTTCTTCCCGGAAGCCCCGCCATCGATGCCGGGGCGCCGATGAACCTGGCTACCGACCAGGATGGGGTGCAAAGACCACAGGGCGCAGCCTGCGACATTGGCGCGTACGAATTTTCTCAGGGCAGGAAATAACCAGATTGCTGACCTCTGCGCAAAACTTTGCAGAGTGCAACCATTTGCACAGCGGCCTCTTGGGCATGTACCCAGGTAATTTAACTTTACGGCTTCAGCCCATTCTGGGAACAATGATCGGTGTTAGTCTTATTCACAACACAATTTGCGTGCCCGCTCCGATCCAGGTCCCAGGTCAGAGATGTAATTTGTAACGGGCTAGTCCTAATAATCACTTACTACCACATAACGAGTGTGAGCTTCGGGAGCGGTTCGCGATTTTAGTTCTCCGGGTTTCCTTGAGATGCGGCTGCTGGCCATTTCTGTGCAAGGTTGATATGAGCAAAATTACTGGATTGTGTGTTTTTTTCTGCGCGTGCATTTTTGGCAGCACACTGGCGGTGGCACAAGCTCCCAGGCTTTTTTTTACAGACCTGACCAGTGGGCCTAATACGGGCGGAGAGACCGTCAGCGGATTCTCCGGCGCTTACGTGACGATTTATGGAAACTTTCTTGGTACGTCTCAAGGCACTTCGACCGTCACATGGAACGGGCAAAACTGTCTGCGGGTTGTCGGCCCTGTAGGGACATACGGCGGATGGGGCAGCAAGTATTTCTGGTATCAAAAGATCATCGTGCAGTTGGGCTCCAGTTGTACTGCAGGCGCCGGTAATTTCGTGGTGACGGTGAACGGGAATGCGTCGAATGGGCTGCCTTTCAACGTAACCTCAACCCCCGGAAAAATATTCTTCGTCTCGACATCGGGAAGCGACGGCAATTCCGGCAGCTTCTCCAATCCCTTTCGCACGATTCCAAGGTGCAGGAATGCCATTGGTCCTGGAGCCATCTGCTACATTCGCGACGGTGTAACAGCCTCGACTACGGACAACTTCGATGCCACCCTTGAGCTCGAGAGTGGCGGGTCAGGCAGCACGAGTCCGATTGCTTTTGTAGGGTATCCCGGCGCGACAGCAACTTTGGGGGCATCCGATGTTACCTATGGTCTTCGTGTGCCCAATATCAGCGTATCGGCCAACTTCGTGACCATCGCCGGGCTGTTCTTCAATAGCAGCGATATCGCCATGGATGCCGCCAACTCCAATAATTGGCGCCTGGTGGGCAATAATTTTCAATGTCCCAACGCGAACGGGGAGGAAGGCTGCTTCGTGACCCATGAATTGACCCAAGTCGAATTCTTGGGCAATGAGACGACCAATGTGGGAGTGGTGTCAGCCAGCAAACAACAGCATGCGGTCTATTTCTCCAGCGATACCAACCACGTGGAAGCCGCCTGGAATTACATCCACAACAACCGCAGTTGCCGTGCCATCCAGTTTCACTCTTCTCCCCTCGGGGGTGGCGGACCTGGGGACCCAACTGGATTCAATCAATTCGACTTATCCGTTCATGACAACCTGATTCACGACGATCCCTGTGATGGAATCAATTTCGCTACGGTAGATCCATCGAAGGGAAAAGTAGAAGCCTACAATAACGTGATTTTTCACGTCGGTATTGGCCCCGCGCCCCAGGACGGCGATTCCGGCGACTACAGTTGCATCTACATGGCCTATATCACCAACGACGGTCCCGACGGCCAGGGCATGGTTGATTTGTATAACAACACGCTCTATGATTGCGGCCCTTTTATCGGCGGCTTTATCAATAACGGAAATTTCAATATTGCCGGCGGCATACCGGGCCTGACAGCCCGGATTCGCAATAACATCATGTATCAGATTGGCAGCGAGCCGTTCGGCAGCGGCGGCGGCTGGAATTCCACCTTCGTAAGCGGTTCCAACAATGTTGTGTTCAGCACCGGCAGTCCGGCCCTTCCAACATTTCTCACAGGCAGCATTACTCATTCTGACCCGTTATTTGCAAATCTTTCCGCATTCGATTTTCATTTGAAGGCCACGAGCCCGGCCATCAATGTGGGCATTACGACGAATGCCGCTACAGATTTTGACGGTATTACCCGCCCGCAGGGGGCCGCGTATGATATTGGGGCCTACGAGTTTTTCTCGCCCGTAACTGTCACAACCTTGAGTTCATCCGCCAATCCAGGGCAGTTGGGCCAGACAATCACACTTACTGCAATCGTCACTGCGGTCGCCAGCAACAGCACTCCGACCGGCTCAGTTACTTTCAATGACAACGGAACTGCTCTTGGCGCAGCTGTGCCCCTCAATCAGGGCGTTGCTACATTCTCAATTTCGTCGCTTGCCTTGGGCTCTCATCCCATCACCGCCGTTTATTCCAACGGTGGCAGCCGTTTCCAGCCGAGCACCTCTGGAGTGTTGACGCAAGTTATCAACAAAGATACAACCGTAACCACAATCGTCTCCTCGCAGAGTCCGGTTCAAGTCAATACGAACATCACTCTTACCGCCGGCGTTTCCTCTATATTCGGCGTGGCTCCTACGGGAAACGTGACATTCGTGGATACCACAACAGCTGCCACTCTGGGAACAGCATCCATCGGAAGTCCGCTCACGGTCTCATTCGCGGCCACAGGTTTACACACAATCACTGCCACTTATAACGGCGATAGCAATCATCTCACCAGCAGCGCAACCTTTCCGCAGCTCGTGGATGGCAGCGGCGCAACCACAACCACAACCGCCTTAAGTTATGTGCCAAGCCCCACTCAGCCCAACAGCCACCTGAATCAGCAACAGGTGCTCTTCCGGCATAGTATTGCATTGAGCGCAATCGTGAATCCGGCTCCTCCGGCTTCGGACCAGGTGATTTTTATGGATGGCTCTAACGTTCTTGGCGTAGCCTCTACGAACGGCACAAGCACAGTGAGTTTGGCGGGCCAGATCGTCTTAAAAGCCGGTTCGCATTCCATTTACGCCCATTACTTTGGCAACTCGACCAACGCCCCAAGTTTCACGACTGGGATCATAAACCAGTCGCCCCGTCCCCGATAATTCTTCTTGCGACCATGTGCCGGGTCGATCGGAATCGTCATACGTGTCGAATAATGAATACCGTCTTATCGTCGATCCGGTCAGCCTCGCCAGTCTGCTTCAGGTGCTGGTCTTTTTTCACCGCATATCCCAGGATGGCATCGCAAATGTTTTTCACCGGCTCCTGTTTCCGTTCCCGGATGATTTGTTCTATTTCACGCCTGTCCTGCTCATCGCTGCCGTCATAGACTCCATCTGTATAAAGAAACAGGATGTCTCCCAGGCCCATCAGCGTAATCTCCCCTACATCAGAGAAGTCCATCTGTCTCTTTCTCAGTTGGAGGGAGACATACTTGCTTCGGTCAGGATTGTCTTCTGGAATTTCAAGCCCGAGGGCGACAAATTGCGCCATGCGTTCCTTATCCATCTCCACGAACTTGTCGTAGAGGGCCGAGAAGACCAGAGGTGGTGGGTGCCCGAAGTTGACAAAACGAAAATCACCGTCAAGGTTGATCTCTCCGTAAAGCATGGTGGCAATCTCGCGCGAAGCATCCGTGCTTCCCCCTAATGCGTTCCTCGCCGTGACCGACTGTGCCAGCCGGAGGTTGATCTTCTCAATGAGGTCGGTCGTTGTTTTGCCGTTCTTCTCCAGCTCTGAGAGCATAAGGGCATGGAAGGTGTCGTGTACGGTTGACGCTATTTTTGCCGCGATAATTCCGTGTCCTTCAGCATCTACGAGCAGCACTCCGGCAGTTGTGTATAGTTCGCGCAGGTTTTCCGCGATTCTCAACTGCTCCGAGCATTTCGCTTTTCTGTACTGGGCCGTGTCTGCGGCGGTATATCCGGGCTTCGATTCCATCCACTGCACATGCAGGTCAACTTCATTCCGTGGCTGCATGCCTTGCGCAAGCGGCTCCAGGTATTCGCTTGCCAGCTTGTGAGCGCGTGCAATGCGGGCGTCTATGTTGTAGCGCTGTTGGAAGTTGATGTATTCAAACAGGTCGCCGCCTACTTGCCCCGCGGGAAGGGAATTGCCATACATCTCAATTCCAGCCAGTTGGGGAATCGCGCCCTCCACGGGCATTAATCTTTTGCGGAGGTACTCGTCAATTGTCGGAGTCGCTGACAGGCCGGCCATCTGAGGGACACAATGAAGAAATTTTTTTTCACTTGCTCGAACCAGCAATGAGCATGATTAAACTATACGGTAACCCACATAGGAACGCTATAGCAACAGCTTCCAACTTCGCATGCGGCGCAGGGTGGGAACCCCCGGCTTCAGCCCGGGAGTAACGGTTGTTACTGCAGTTTTATTTTTTCGATCACGCCCTTTCGAGTATAGGCAATGATTAAGTTGCCGTCTTTGTCGATTGCGATGCCCTCAGGGCCGTCCCGTTGCCCTCTTGAGTCAATATGGTCGCCGGCTATGGTGGAAATTCGTCCGACCGTATCCACTTTCCGGACTACGTCATTTCCTGAATCGGCGATGAACAGCTCACCGGCGTCATTGACCGCGATACCTTTTGGCATGCCCAGCATGGCTCTGATGGCCGGGCCCCCATCGCCCTGGTAACCGCATTCTTGAGGGCTGTAGCCCGGAGCCGAGGGCGACAGGCCGGCGACGGTGCTGATATTCGCATCCGTATCCACTTTCCGAATGGCACAGTGATAGGTATCAGCAATGAATAGATTCCCTTTACTATCCACAGCGACACCTTCGGGATACTCGAGTCCCGCATCCACTGCAGGTCCGCCATCTCCGCTATATTTGGTTGTCGACTTGTTGCCGGCGACGGTATAAATGATCCCGTTTACATCGACTTTGCGGATGACGCCGTTACCGGCGTCGGCGATGAACAGGTTCCCCTCGTTATCCACAGTGACTCCAATAGGATCGAGCAATTGGGCCTTCTCCGCCGGGCCATAGTCGCCGCCGTATCCTCCATGCTGATAGGTGCCGGCGACCACCGAGATTTTTCCGGCTGTATCCATTTTCAGAACAATGTGATTGTAAAAATCGGCGGTAAAGACATTTCCCGAGCTATCCACGGCAATGCCGGTCCCGTGGAGATACCAGCCCCGCTGCCTCTTGCCGTCAACATTCCGCTCACCCGCGACCGTTGTGATCTTTCCGCTTGCGTCTACTTTGCGAACCACACTGTTGCCATGATCGGCGATGAATACATTTCTCGCCTTATCCACAGCGACGCCGAAAGGGTTTTTCAGTTGTGCACTGGTTGCCGCTCCGCCGTCGCCCGTGTACCCCGGACCCAAGGACGGATTGCCTGCAATAATGGTTGTGTTGGCTTCCGGCGAAGGCGCTGCCTTCACCGATTTCGTCTGGCCTGTCACTACACAAGTCAATCCCAGCCCTAACAGGGCGATGGCAATTGTTCGTCCCATAAATCCGTGCATAAGAAAACAAGCCTCCTTAAACTAGCACCGATCAGATTGTTGTAAGTATGACATCACTGTAGATGCTACTCTGAATTCAAATAACGTCCTTACACGAGCTACGCTTCTCCTCTCCTCATAGCTTCTTTTTGCAGACATTACTATAGGGCCTGCCAGGGGGTAGACCTGGCAGGCGAGGTTTGAGTTACCGGATAATCAAGAAGCCGGTGCTTTGGTCCTTGTATCCGCTTGAATCCACGAGTTGGATCGTATAACCCGATCCGATCGGCGTATTCACCGGCACACTCCAGTTATAGGTTTGAGTCCCATACGTGGAGTTATCAATCACGATGCCTGACGCGATGGTTTGAACCAGGCTGTTTTCTCGCAACAGATTAATACTCACCGTAGTGCCCACGTTCGGTGTATACAGCCAACTGATGGGCACTGTCGTCCCACGTCCGGCAATTCCGCTATTGGCGGTGGTCAGGGCAAACCCAGGACCAACATTCACGGTAACGCTGGTTGGCTGGCTCAGGCTCCCGCTGGTACCCGTAATGCTGACCTGGTAGGTATTCAGTGGGGTTGTATCCGCGGGTGTAACGATCAAGCTCGAAGTTCCGCCACCGTTAAGGCTGGGGGGACTGAACGTGCAGGTTGCGTTGGGTGGACAGCCGTTTGCGCTCAGGTTCACGACGCCGTTGAAACCGTTCTGGGGGGTGACAGTAACGGTAAAGATGACCGGCGCACTGACCGTTCCGTTTTGGGAAGAAGGTGCGCCCGTTACCGCAAAGTTGGTTACATTCAATACAACGGCAGTGCTCTGCATGATGACCCCACTCATACCCGTGATGGTAAGAGGATAGCTTCCCGCCGGAGTCCCAGCCTGCGTGCAGACTTGGAGCTGAGACGGGAAGGAGGGGGGTAATGTGCCCGAAGGCGGAGTAAATGTACTTGTGCTGAAGGCTGGCAAGCCGCTGACACCTAGGGTTACCGTACCCGCATAGTTATTTACCTGGGTCACAGTGACCTTGTAATTCGCGCAGGTGCTCGCCATGATGGTTTGCTGTGGTGGCGATGGCGGCGGAGAGATGAGTGAGAAGCTGGCCACCTGGAGGATCACGGGTGAATTGGTTGCAGCGTGCGTGTGATTTCCGCCAGTCCCGCTCACCGTAATCCCGTACGTGTCGCCCGGCGTCGTTGGATCGGTCTGAATGTTAAGCTGCGACGAAACCGAACCCGGTCCGGTAACTATCACCGGATTCGGGACGAACCCGCATGTGGCAACCGCTGGGCAGGTTTTTCCGACCGTCAGGCTTACTGGACCTGTGAATCCATATAACGGCGTGACGATCGCGAGGTCCGTAATGGTCGCGCCTGCCGTAATCTGGCCTAGCGAACTGCTTGACATTGTGATCGAGAAATCCGGCGCCTTCAGGGCTATTGTGGGTGCCGGCGTAGCACACCTGTGTGAATCAATCACGCTGCACACAATGACCGTAACCGGGGTGTCGCTCGTGATAGAGCCTAAAGGTGGCGCCGTATAGAGGCCGCTGGAACTAATCGTTCCAACAGTTGTAACAGGTGGAACAGGTGGACTGATGCTCCACGTTACCCCTTGGTTCGCCCCTGAAGGCAAGACGCTGCTCGAAAATTGCTGCGTTTGGCCCTGTGCGAGCGTAACCGTGAGGGGTGTTGCGGTCACATTCAACGGCGACAACGAAATGTTGAAGTTGCCCGCTGAACTTGGATTCGGCGCAAACTTTGCTGTTCCAAGGATTGTCTGGAGGCCCGTAATCGAAGCGGGAATCGAGGTGGTTGAGGTATAGAAGCCGCCTTGGCTGATGCTGCCGCAATTATTCGGAAGCGCCTGCGGACAAGTTATGGACCAAATGAACGCCGGCGAAATGCTGTTGGTGCAGGTAAGCCCACCCGCAGTTTTGCATGCAGCACTGGCTGAGAACGACGCGGACCCGCCCTCAATCACTGAGGTGCTTGGGGGAGATACCGTAACGGTCACAGTCACAGGACTGATGCTGAACACAACGTTCGCCGAGGAATTGACCGCGTTCCCTGTGCTGGTGACTGTAACCTGGCATGCTGTTGATTGATACAGGATCGGGAACGACGCGGCCCCTTGAACAGCGGTATCCCATGAACTCGGGGTGAAGAGCGAGACACAGCCCGGGGGAGTGAACGTCACGCTCGGTTGACTTGAGCTTGGGCCGAAACCGCCGCCCTTGATGATGAGCGTATCGATCTCGCCCGCGTTGCAAGCGGGCGCGCAGGTCACGCCAGAAATTGCCACCTGGGGTGAGACCGTCACCGCGAATACGGCGCAAACCGCGGGGCTCCCGCTGTTTGTCATGCAGGCCTGGATATTGACGTTGACCTCGGTCGTGTTCGCAGCAGGCGGCGTGTACGTTGCGGTGTATGGCGCTCCGGAGGGTGCATTGGAGGCAATCGTTCCCGGCTGTGCACCTGTGGGTACGCTACCAACGACAGTCCATGTCAGATTGTTGTCGGCGGTGCCGTTGACCGATGCTGTGTATGTTTGCGGACCGGCTGAAGCCAGGATCGGCGTGGGACCGCTGACGGAGATATCAACGTGAGTCACGGTTATCGTGACGGTGCTGCAGGGGGCGCCTGGATCGAGCGTGCTGCAAGCCTGGATCGTATCGGTTTGCTGGCCGATGACCGAGCCATTGCCTGGCGCTGTGTAAAGCCCGTTGAGGATCGTGCCTGGCGTCGATCCCGTAGTTGTCACGGTCCATCTGATATCCTGTTTAACCCCAGCGGGACTGACGGCCGCCGTAAACTGCTTGCTGGCTCCCGGCAGCATGGTGAAGGCACAACACGGCGAGATTGTGACTTTGAGCGGCGCCAGTGTTATCGTCGCCGCGTCGTTGTTCCGCGAATTGTTCGGGTCGAAGGCCGTAACAGTGGCCGGCTGCTGGTTCGGGATTGAACTCGGCGGCGTGTAAGTTACGGTCGTACCGCTACTGGGGCTGATAATGCCAGGCCCTGACAAAGCCCAGTTTGCATTCATGTTCGAAGTGAAGGTCTGGGTCTGGCTGACCGACACGTTTGCCGTCCGCGGGCTGACCTGCATGGTCGTATAAGTGTAGCCCCATACAATGCCCACTAGGGCCCACTGAGGGTGGTCCCAGCAAGTGGCCCCGCCGTGGGGATAAATGTAACCTTGATCAGTGAACACAGGAGTAAGTTCGGGTTGCTCCTCTGGGATACCGAAGTGCCAGAAATCCAGGTAGTTTCCCGAGACTCCCCACCGCGCACAGGTGCTGGGAGCCGTATCTGGGAAGTCTTTCAGGTCATTGTAGGTGTGAGCCTGGTATTGCGACCCGGGCTGCGATGGCATCCACATTTGGCCGCTGCTTTGCGGCCATCCTTCAGGAGCCCACCAGTCCCAGATGTCTTGACCATTCTGGTATATACTGCACTTGGTTTGAACTGCCATATAGTAGCCCTTCGCGTTCTGATCCAATGTAGTTCCGCAGTCAGCCATCACCCGGTGCGGATCCGCCTGGGTTGAATCCAGCGTAGTGTGGGCCCAGACATAGATACTTTGTGCGCGCACGCTCGATGGCAAAACGACAGCCGCCATTGCAAATAAGAGAACAGCTAGATGCTTTTTCATCGCGCACCTCCACCAGGCGCCACCTGAACTGCTCCCGGCACGGACGTCGAAGGGGAAACCTCCTTAATGTCGGGGGCGAACTCGCTTTTCACATAGTCATCAAGCTTCTGGAACGTGGCATCACCCAGGGAGAATTTGAGCTGTTGCAGATGATCCTTGATGATTTGCGTTCTTTCCTCCCCGAGTTGAACAAACTCGGGCGCAAACCGGAGATCGGCAAACCGGTCTGGATGTTGACTGTGGTAGTCATCACGAAACGCCATCATTTTCTGGTCCTCGGCGTTGAGCGCGCTCTTGCAATCAAGAGCGAGCTCTCTCAAGATTTTCGCTTCATCATCCGTGAGACCGAGCACGCGTTGCTCATGCGTGCGCCAGGGAGAGACGGTGTTCTCATCGACATTCTTGCCTTTCTCTTTCCACGCTTTTTCCTCCTGGTCGGCTGCCTCCTCCAGGTGGGTCACATGCCCAAGATAGAACTCATAGATCACCCATTCCGGCGTGGTGTTCGCGTCGGCCGACGCAGAATCCGCCGATGAGGCAGATGCAGCGGAGCTTCGATGTGGAGGTGGAGGTGTCTTGGGGGCGGTTTTTGGCGGCGAACTTGGTGGCACTACCTGCTGCTGTACCGGCTGCTGCGCCCACAGGTTAAGAGTGCAAAGCGTTAGCGCAATTCCAAGTGCGAATATATGAACCTTATTGCTTTTCATCGTGATCTCCTCGCTTCTGGATCTTTTCCTGAAAACTGACTTCATGGTTAAGAGTTGTGTTCCCCTCATTTCACTTATGTCCTTATCTCCGTTGCCGGATCGGGCCGAACGGGATATCGCGATAAACAACCGTTCCCGAATCTGTCCATCGCGCCGTCGCCTCGACTTGGATAGCTCCCGGAGGCCCGTTGTGAGTCAGAATGAGTGTGCCGTAGTTGTTTGTTGCTAAAAACCCACTGGCGGAATTGATGTAGCTGGCGTTATGAGCGTTCAGCAAGGTGGCGCCTGAAGTTGAGATTTGGTTGCCACCGGTATCAAACACAGCCATCACGTACGTGAGATTGAAGGAGGTTGTGTTGGAGAGCGAGTAGTACATGGTAAAGGGGCTCACGCTGTTGTAGGCGGGAGTGTAAAGGGTGGTTTCTGCTACGGTCACTGTGGCATAGTGGCCGCTCACATTGCTTCCGTTCTGCACAGAAACGTAATACGCGCCCGTTGTGTTGGGAACAAAGCTAAAGCGCGTGGCATGAGGCCCGGCCACCGGCTCCATTAAATGCGTATCCGTGTAATTCGCGCTGAAAACTGGTGAGCTGCAATTGACAGGAGCGGCGTAAAACAGGACATTGCCTCCGTTTGCAGGAGTGAAGTCGGCATTGTCTGGGTCCAAATCGTCCCTTACTTCAACAGAGTAAGAATGATTGGTGGTTACCGTGAACTGATACCAGACTGTGCTGCTGGGCGGCGCATAGTCCAATTCCAGCGATCTGCCGTCGGGGATGACTGCCGTTGCCGTTGAACATGTACTCCCGCCGGCAAACGACACTGCAGGAATCATCAATGATAAAAAACTGCACAACAACATTGCCTTGAATCGCATGGTGATTTTCTCCTTATTGGCATTGTCCAAGTTGGGAACCCATCACTTGCCCCGCATCGGTCCAAACGGTATGGGCACAAGGGTGTAGGGTGTCGTGGCGTAGTTGGTCAACAGTGCCCACCCTTGAACAGAGCCGGGAGGCCCGTTGTGGGTAACGGTCGCATTGCCTGCCTGTTGCACCGCGAGGTTGAGATCACTTGGAGCTGTGCTTGTTCCTGCATACGACGAAGGTGTGGAGATTGGGCCCAGCGTTCCGGTTTTGCTGGACGTTTGTGTTCCTCCGATTGTTGCGACGACGGTCAGCGCGTAGTTGATGGGCTGCGAAGTTGTGTTTTGCAGGGCAAATGTTGTGTTCAGGCCACCGAACGTGCTCCAATTCGTGGAATAAAGTGTCGTTTCCGTTACCGTCACAGTCACATAATGTCCAACCGCGTTGCTTGTGTTCTGCGCAGAAACGTAATACGCGCCCGAAGCGCTGGTGATAAAGCTGAAACGTGTGGCGTGCGGCCCTGCCACCGGCTCTATTAGGTGCGTATCCGTGTAGTTCGTGTTCGAAGCTGGGGAACTGCAACTAACGGGAGGGGCATAAAACAAGACAGTGAAATCGCCGTTGTCGGGATCTAAATCGTCTCTCACCTCCACTGAATAAGAACGGTTGGCGGTAGCGCTGAACTGATACCAAACTGTGCTGCTCGGGGCAGCGTAGTCCAGTTCCAGGGACCTGCCGTCGGGGATGACTGCCGTTGCCGTTGAACACGTGCTCCCTCCGGCGAACGATATCGCTGGAACAACCAGGAACAAAAGAGCGCATAACACTACTGTCTTGGACTGCATCGCAAGTCTTTTCATAGAACTCTCCTCATTGCCAAAATTGGTATATGTTGGGCCGATCATTTGCCCCGCATGGGTCCCACCGGCAAGTTCAGGATCGTGAACGGTGTGGTGCCAAAGTTGGCCGATATTGCATATCCCTGAATGGCGCCCGGAGGACCGTTGTGCGTAAAGTAGGCAATGCCCGCCTGATTGGTGAGATTCAGGCCGCTTGGACCGGTATTGGCGGTAGCCAGAGGGGTAGGAGAAGTGGCGCAGGTCGTACCTACCGTCCCCGATGCTGTCGCGTTCTGCGTTGACCCGACTACAGGGACTAGCGTTAGCGTGTAGCTTATGCACTGAGAAGTCGTGTTTTGGAAGCCAAAGAAAGTGGTTAAACTGCTGTATGTGCTCCAATTTGTAATGTAGAGCGTTGTTTCCGTCACCGTTACCGTCACATAGTGACCGATACTCGTGCTGCCGTTCAGTACAGAAACGTAGTACGCTCCCGTTGTCGTAGGCACAAAACTAAATCGAGTGGCATGCGCACCGGCTGCGGGCTCGATCAAGTGCGTATCCGTGTAATTCGTATTGGAAGCCGGGGAACTGCAATTAACCGGAGCAGGGTAGAACGAAACTGTGAAATCACCGTTGTCCGGATCTAGATCATCGCGTACTTCAACCGAGTATGAACGATTGGCCGTGGCATTGAACTGATACCATGCCGTACTGCTCGGTTGCGCATAGTCCAATTCCAACGACCTGCCGTCGGGAATCACAGCCGTTGCCGCTGAACATGAACTCCCACCGGCAAACGACAATGCTGGAAGAATCAACAACACAGAAGCCAATAAACAAGCCGCTTTAAACTGCATTACAAATTTCTCCATGTGCAATCTCCTTAAAAGTTGGTTTCTTTCATCAACAAGCCCTGGTGAAATCCATCACGTCAACCATTGCTGGGCAAGTTGCTACCTCAATTGCCGAATGGCGGCAAATGGCACATCGCGTAGCAACGTGTGCGTGGAATCAAGCACCCAGATAACGCCGGCTTCCACCTGAATCGCACCCGGCGGGCCGTTGTGCGTCAAAATGACTGTGCCGTAGTTGTTCGTTGCCAGGAACCCGCTGCTGGAGTTCAGAAAACTGGCGCTGTGGGCATTCAGTGGAGTGGGGGTGGAGCCGGAAATGGCAATCTGGTTGCCGTTGCTGTCGTACACCGTCATCGTGTAGGACAGGTTGGAGGAGGTGGTGTTGGAGAGAGCGTAGAACATGGTAAAGCCGCTCCCACCCGGGAAAGGTGGCCCACTTGCTATAGCGTTATAGACATTGCTGTAAAGAGTAGTCTCCGCTACGGTTACGGTCACATAATGACCAATAGTGCCGCTTCCGTTCTGCGCGGATACGTAATAGGCTCCGGAGGCGGTTGCTACAAAACTGAATCGTGTGGCATGCGGCCCCGCCGCCGGTTCCGTTAAGTGCGTGTCGTTATAGCTCGTATTCGTCACCGGGGAAGAACAACTCACGGGCGCGGCGTAAAACAACACGTTGAAGTCTGCATTGTCTGGATCCAGATCATCCCTCACTTCAACCGAGTAAGAATGATTGGCAGTCGCCGTGAACTGATACCAGACCGCGCTGCTGGGCGGTACGTAGTCCAGTTCCAATGACCTGCCATCGGGAATCACGGCCGTTGCCGTTGAACATGCGTTCCCTCCGGCAAACGACAGCGCCGGAACTCCTAAAAACAGAAACGCACATATCCATACTGTCTTGAATTGCTTTGCCAGCTTCCTCATGATTTTTGTCCTCTCACTCTCCTCAGAGTTTTGAAGTTGTTGAGCGCCCATTTACAAAACCAAATGCCACCATGCGCAAATTCAGGGGCTGCACTATTGGCAGCGCAACCAGCTCTATACGAAACTTGGCTTTTAGTTCATCTACCCGTATATGACACATCGATGAAAAACCTTTCACTTCTTTGCCCGATTGCTTTGCTCCTCCGGGAGGAAAAGCATCCCCTTATAGCTTGCGAAAGCGATTGGCCGCGATGACAACTGTGAGTCGTAAGTAATTGAATCCACGAAACCATTACGGCCATTCCTGCAGTCGCTTTCTGCCTTCCGTTTTATGCTTGCTATATTTCAATGACGAAATGCGCGAAAACCTTTCATGTCAAGAAAACAAGCCCAAAAACCAGCGAACCCAAAGTTTGTTCGGATCTAGCGTATGGTTTGGAAAGTTTTGATAAATGTTTCGTCAGTTCAATTAGGGAATAATTCTCTTTTTAGGAATAAATGCGAATTGATTGGGCAAAACCAAAGTCGCTGGGGCAGGTGTCTTTTGCAGTTGCCGTCCTCGGCTTATGAGAGAAGTGATATCAACCCCTTGCATTTCGACAAATCTTCACCCATCATTTCTTTGAGGCGTGTTTCCCTCAAGCGCATTCAGGATGCGTCCCAGGGTCTTTGAAAATTTGTGCATGACAGAGATCGTGTGGCACAGCCGTCCCCGGCTGTGCCCCTAGGCCGCTCGAAGGGCGGCAACCGGCATAGTTCGACAACACTTCGACACTACACCGCGCAGACTAACTCCCAGGAGTGCGAGGGGGCACTGCTCAAGAGGTATGAACCCGGCCACATCTCGAGAGACTAGGCCGTGGAGGAAGCCAAACAGTATTCCGCCTGCAAGGCAACGGCACTGTTGACGCATGTCACTAAATACTAAAGGCTTAAGACGGTACCCCCCTTGCTGAGCAAGGGGGTGGGTGGCCCCGTTTTTTGGTATAGCACCTAACGGGCGCCATCTCCTTAAGCCTGCAATTGCCAACTCAAGATTTTTTCTTCCCGGAGAGACCTCTCCTACAGATCGATCTGCCAGCCGTCTTCGGCCACCTGCCAGCCAGCTGCCAGCGCCTCATGGCGCTGAGGGCTGGAGTCGTCGAGTATGGGATTTGTGTTGTTGATATGCAAAAAAATCTTGCGAGGGCGCTGAAGTTTTGCCAGCATTTGCAGGCTGCCTTGGGAGGAAGAGATGGGGATGTGGCCCATCTGGCGGGCGGTGTGTCCGCTGCCCTGGACCTGGATCAGCTCGTCATCGCTCCAGAAGGTGCCGTCGAAGAAGACCAGATCGGTGGAGTCGAGCTGCTTGAGCAGGGCATCGTCTACCTGCGGGACAGCGGGCATGAAGGCCAGGCGCTTTCTGGAGGAAGACTCAACGATGAGTCCCAGAAGGGCTTCGCCGGGGACTAGCTGAGCGGCGCGTTCTTTCGGCAGATAAGCAGGGTAGTGAGTGCTTAAAGAGATGGGCAGGCACTTTAATCCGGAAGATTTGCCGCTGATGCTGTCGAGCGAGAACGGTTGTTGAGGAACAATCTCGATCCACCGCACTTGGCCAGGTATGCGGTTCAGCATGGCAAACATGCTGTTATCTTCGCGGAGGATGCTGTGAATGGAGCGGGTGGCATAGACGCAGAATGGCTGCAGTTCGCGCAGCAAGAGAAGGCCGAGCACGTGGTCAATATCTGCGTTGGTCAGGACGACAGCGGTGATGGGAGACTGGCGTGTGCCGCTGCGCGGATGCAACTCGGGTGTGGCTTCGATCTGAGCGCGAAGATCGGGCGATGCGCCCAGCAGGAACCATGAGATGCCATCTTCACTGACGGCAACCTGGGTCTGGGCGCGGGCTTTGCCTTGGAAGGTTCCGGCGCGAAGGGAAGAGCAGTTGCGGCAGGCGCAGTTCCATTGTGGAAAGGCGCCGCCGGCGGCGGAGCCGAGAATCTTTATGTGCATGGAAGCAGTTTACAGTTTTGCGTTTCAAGTTTCGAGTTTCTAGTCTAATCAAAACCAAAGCTCACCACGGAGACACGCAGGCACAGAGAAAAACAAGATCGGTTCATAAGGGCAGAATTCCATGGTCTGATTCAAGCTGCCGGCGGTTTCTTCCCGATTGAAAGTTTCCTGGTATTGAGCTTTAGCGGTCAATTGCCTTCATGCCCATGGCGGCGTAGCGGTCGCCCACGATCTCGCTTTGCGGAACGGCAGCTTCCAGCTCCTTGACCTCGGCGGTGGTCAACTTGATTTCTGCCGCGGCGGCATTCTCTTCCAGATATTTTCGGCGCTTGGTTCCCGGGATGGGCACCAGATCATCGCCTTTAGCCAAGACCCACGCCAGCGCCAACTGGCCGGGCTTTATGCCCTTGCGCTGGGCAATCGCTCTTACCCGCTCCACCAGCGCACGGTTCTTGTCAAAGTTCTCAGGCGCGAAGCGGGGAAAGCGCAGTGCTCGCGAATCGGTTTCTCTGAGGTCGCTTGCGCTTGTGATCGCGCCGGTGAGGAAGCCACGCCCCAGCGGGCTATAGGGCACAAAGCCGATGCCCAGCTCGCGCACCGTGGGCAGGATCTGCTCTTCCACATGGCGCTCCCACAGCGAGTACTCCGTTTGCAGCGCGGTCATGGGATGCACCTTGTGCGCCCGCCTTATCGTGGCGGGCGATGCCTCCGACAGTCCCAGGTACTTTACCTTGCCGGCTTTTACCAGCTCGGCCATCGCGCCTACGGTTTCTTCAATCGGAGTCTGCGGGTCCACACGGTGCTGATAGTAAAGATCAATGTGATCTGTTCCCAGGCGTTGCAGCGAAGCGTCGCAGGCGGAGCGCACGTACTCCGGCTTGCCGCTGACTGTCCAGTGGTTTGGATTCTCCCTGTTGCGGACGTTGCCAAACTTGGTAGCGAGAAAGACTTCATCGCGCCGTCCCCGGATTGTCTTGCCGATCAGCTCTTCGTTGTCGCCAATGCCGTACATGTCTGCCGTATCCAGAAAATTAATTCCCAGATCCAGCGCCCGCAGGATGGTGGCGGCCGATTCGGCATCGTTGCGCTCGCCGTAAAACTCACTCATTCCCATGCAACCGAGCCCCATGCGGGAGACGATCGCGCCCCGTGAACCAAGCTTTACTTTTTTCATGCTCATATCCTAATTTTAGATGGTTGCACCTGCCTAAGGTCTCTTTGTTTTAGGGCGCTCCGCTTCGCTATGCGCCAGCCTTCTGCAGAATGTAATAGTTTCAAGTTTTAAGTTTCGATTTGCAAGATGAGAACAAACCGCAGAGGGCGCAAAGGAAAGCGGAGGCAGGGAAGGCTTACCACGGATTTCACCGATCACGCGGATTCTAGAACGTGGATTTCGCTTAATAGCGTTTTCATGAGGGATTTTTGCGGTAGAGCCACGCGCCGGCAGATGGTGGGGCATTTTCGTTGTTTCGCTGCTGGGAAAAAATATTTACCGGGTTGCTGATGGGGAGACGTTCGGTGTTCATCTGCAGCAGCGTGGCTTCTATGAAATGATGCGTGGGCGCCAGGGAACACACGGGATCGGTGGCGGCAGCATCACCGGTGAGCAGAAAGGCCTGGCAGCGGCAGCCGCCGAAGTCTTCGGTGCGGCGGTCGCAGGAGCGGCAGGGAGGCTGCATCCATGACTCGCCGCGAAATTGCTGGAAGGCCGGCGATTCTTCCCATATCCACTGTAGTGAGTGCTCACGCACATTATCAAAGCGCAAATCGGGAATCACTCCGGCGGCGTGGCAGGGAAGCGCTTTGCCGGCAGGGTCGATGAGCAGGAGGCGGCGTCCCCAGCCGCCCATGCAGGCCTTGGGATAGCGGGCGTAATAATCCGGCGTAACCGAATCAAGGCGGATGCGGCCTTCGAGGCGCTTGCGAGCGGCGTCAATCACCTTCACCGAATTTTCCAACTGCTCGCGCGTGGGCATGAGGGCGGCGCGGTTTTCAAGCGCCCAGCCGTAATACTGGGTATGGGCGATCTCCATGCGATCAGGCTGCAAGGTTTCAATGAGCGCGATCATCTCTTCGAGGCGGTCGAGGTTCTGGCGGTGAACCACCAGGTTGATCGTAAAAGCGACTTTCTGCTTGCGGATGATGTGCGCCAATTCGAGCTTGTGAGCGTGGGCGCGGGTGCCGGCAATCCAGTTGCCGGAGTCTTCGCGGGAATCCTGAAAGCTTAGCTGAATGTGATCCAGACCGGCTTCGATCAGCGCCGCCAGGCGAGGCTCGGCGAGGCCGATGCCTGAGGTGATCAAATTAGTGTAGAGGCCGGCGGTGTGGGCGGCCGCGATCAGCTCTTTCAGGTCCGCTCGCGCGAGGGGCTCGCCGCCGGTGAGGTGCAGGTGGAGCAGCTTCATCTCAGCGGCCTGATTGAAGACGCGTATCCAATCTTCCGTGCCCAGCTCTGACCTGGCGGCTGCCATTTCCAGTGGATTGGAACAATAAACGCAGTGCAAGGGACAGCGATGGGTGACTTCAGCAATGAGCGCGAGTGGGTTAGGCAGCATCAGTAATCCAAGATCCGTTTCTGCCGCAATTGTTCGAGGAATGCCGCAACATCCTGCCGGATTTGCGCCGGGTCTGAGGCGTTGTAGTCAGCCTGCAAGGCGTTTACGATTTCAGAAAATGTGCGCTGGCCATCGCATAGCTCCACGATCTTTTTCCCGGTACCCTGCAGACGCAGAGCGCCCTCGGGAAAGAGGAGGGTTTTGTCTTCTCCATTGCTGTTGCTCCAACGGCAGCCGGAGGCGAGGCGGGGTTGAGTAGAATCGGTGGGGAGCGACATATAATCTAGTTACGCAGTGCTTCGTTGGGGCGTCGTCCCTTCCGGGACTTGAATCATTTTGGCACATACCCAGCGCTGAAGCGCTGAGCTATAATGCGTCACCCTTCGGGTTGTTTGCCTCTTCATTCGTCCAGAAAATTGAGTTCACATACAGACTCTGAGTCGCTGGGCTGCCGTACGTTGCCTCGTTGGAACTCAACAACCCTATAGAACTCATATAAAAGTTTCAATATCCACAGCGTGCTATGCTTCAGCAATGCGAAAGGCGCCCGGTGGAGGCCAGCCGGGCTGCACGTAGGCGAAATAGAGCGCGTCCAGTTGCGCCCACAGTATGTCACATTTGTCGCGCAGCGCGGCAATCGCCGACTCCTGCTGGGCCCGGGATTGCGCGTGCTCATAAACATATTGCACTGCGAAGTGCGCGTCTTCAGGGGCTTGATGGAGGCGGGCCTGGAAATAATCCAAGCCACCGGAGAGCCAGGGATAGTGTTCGCGCAGGCGCTCCATGCGCAAGGTGATCAGGTCTTTGGAGAACAGTTCGGTCAGCGAGGAAGCGACGGCTTCCAACAGAGAACGGTTCCTCACGATGTTCAAGTATTCGTTTACAGCATAGCGTGTTGCAGGGAGCACCTCTTCGCCATGGGCTACGCGCGCGGGATCAAGACCGGCGGCTTCGGCCAGCTTGAGCCAGCGCTGGATGCCTCCGGGACTGGCGTCGGCGCCGTCATGATCTACGATTCGCTTGCGCCAGGCGCGGCGGAATGCCGGGTCGTCGCTGCGCGAAAGGATGATGGCATCTTTGATGGGAATGCGGCTCTGATAGTAATAGCGGTTCAGCGCCCAGGCCTGCAATTGTCCGCGGCTCAGGCCGCCTTCGTGCATGAGAAGGTGAAAGGGATGGCGGTGATGGTAGCGTTCTTCGCCTACTGTGCGAAAAGCAGCGCGCAGCTCCTCTAAAGAGAGCAGTTCGGAGGTGCTTGCAGTTACTATGGATTTAGTAGCCACCGCTGTTCATCTTACTACCTGGAGCCAGCTTGACGACCCTTAAAGAAACCCGAGGGCTCAAGCCAGACATTTTTAACCCTTATGCCACGACTAAAGAGTCTGCAAAGAAAGTCGTTTTCATAACGCTCGGCTTCGCTACGCGCGTGCCTGCGGGCAGCAAGGACAGAGTCGTTTTCCAGAGACTTGCGGCACGACTAAAGCCGTGCCCTGATACAAAACTATGCGGCACGGCTGAAGCTGTGCCCGTCCGAAAGTTTACAGTTCGGCGGGGGCGTAAGAGTTGATTTCGCAGTTCAACAGAATCTCTTCAAATTGCGGTTTTTGCCAGGTCATGTTCTTTTCTCCACGTTGATCATATGAATCTGAAGCGTAGACATCATAATGATCGGCTCTCGAACAAGCAAGCTATTTTTGGTCAAATTCATTAAACAAACCTTCCGGCCAACCTGAAGATTCCTGATTCGACGTATCTGCAACTGACCAACACCAGAAACTGTTTGGCTCTGTTGACATCCCTCGCTTTTCAACAAGGCGTTATATACAAATCCCGTACGATCCGGTCGAAGCGAGGGTGATTCCAGTCTCCATCGGAGATTCCTTTGTCTACTTCTTTACTTTCGCCGGGACTGCTCTTTTGTTCGGTTGATGATGCCGATATTGGTTTTATCTGCGGGACAATGTTCCAACCGCTCACTTTGAGTTCTGGCTGGACGTGTTGCAATTGTGACGGCTCAAAGCTGGCGGAGATGGTACGAGATTCGCCGGGCATGAGCGTGACATAGTTGTCATCCCAGAGCACAGGAAGGATTTCTCTCTCGCCGTTCTTTTCCAGAACCTGCAGGCAGACCTGGAAGGCAAGCTGGCTGCTGGGATTTTTTACGCGCACGGTTACGGTGTTATGGGCCAAGGCGAAATCAGCGGTGGCTTGCAGCTCGACGGGCGATAAACCGTTCAAGGCAGTGAAGTCCTCATATGTAGGAGAGGGAGTATAGAAAAATGTTGTTTTTTCCCAATCGAAAGAAGAAGCTTTGGCCGAGAGCCAGTAAAAATTGGAGCTGACGATGTGGCCGCTAGGGTCCTGCAGCGAGAGTTTTACAAAGGTGACTGGAGTGGTGTTCAGCGCCGTATCCGGTACTACGAAGATGCGCGTGCTGCTGTCGGCGGCGACATCGACATCGGCTTGCTTAGAAAATTTCTGATGAAGGTCGAAATCATAGACTTCGGCGGAAACTTTCAATCCAGAAAATGGCTGATACCGGCTGTTGACGACAACCACGCTGCGATCATCGTAAGAATATTGCACATGAAGAGGCTCGTTGGCTTTGCGCGCACCAAAGTATCCGCCGGCGGGCTGCAGATAGTAGTCATAGAGGTGCCAGATCATGGAGGGCCAGGCATTATTCAACATCCATTGGATGACGCCGGTGGAGGTGTACTTGTTGCGTCCGTAGGCCTCAAACATGGCGCGTTCTCCGTCATAGGCCATAGCTTGCGATTTGCGGAGGTAGTCATTCAGGTCTGCAGGCGGGCCGTAAATGGCCTTCATGGCAGCGTCGTAGATTTTCGTATTGGAAAATTCAGTGCCACCAGCGTGGAAATTCCAGACCCTGTCGCCGGGCACCAGATGATCAGCAGGCAGCATTTTGCGCAGAGATTCCAAAACGGGAATTGCCGGCCCGGGGCTGGTTTCGCTGATGAAGCCGAAGCCGCCTCCTAATTTAAGCGTGCTTGCCGCAGTAGCATTGAGCCAATACGGGGGAGGAACGTAATCATAAGGTCCGGACATTTTTACTCCAGAGACACCGGTGACGTCAGCAGGCTGAGCCGAAGCGGAGGAGAGTGTAGGGTTAGGCCAGAGCGTTTCTTTGATTACCTGCAAATATTCTTGCTCGACCTCGGCAGGCGGCGGGCCGTCGCTTCCATAAAGCCAAACCAGCAGACTGGGATGCGGGCGCAGACGAAGCAACTGGCTGCGCAGCGATTCGACGGCGACAGGATGCGTTTCCGGTTTCCATTTGTCCCATTGTTCCCAAATATCGCAGCAACACCAGCCGGCCATGACGAGAATTCCGGTTTCATCGGCGAGATTGAAGAAATCTTCGGTCTCGATCTTTCCTTCGAGGCGGATGGTGTTCAAGTGCAGATGCTGAACATAACGGAACTGGTCGTGCAGGCGTTGCTGGGGCTGCCGCCAAAACATGTCGGGCGACCATCCACCGCCGCGGATTAGAAGAGGGCGCCCGTTGATGCGGAAGAGGCGGTTGCCCTTGTCGGTGAGTTCGGAGGTGATCTGGCGGATGCCGAAGCGGAAATCGGCGGTATCGGATATGTTGGCGCCAATTTCAAGTTGCAGGTGGGCGGAGGTCAGGTTGGGCGCGCCCATCTGGTAAGGCCACCACAGCCGAGGGTTGGCAATTTTCAACTGCGGGTAAGCATCGGGCGTGAGCGTCACCTGTTTTGTCTCCGAAGGCGCCAGGTCGACCGGTTGCTCAAGACGAATTTCTCCCAGAGATGCTTTCAGTATTCCCGTTATGGGCTTGTCGGAAGAGTTTCTAAGCTCCACGATGAGAGAGAGCGAGGCTGAGTCGAGCGAGGGAGCGACTTCGCTCTTAACAAATGGGTGCCGAATTGAAACTGGTCCACTGGCGGTCAGGGAAACATCTCGCCATATCCCCATGTTCTTATCGGCCGGCATGGGGTTCCAATCCACCCAATTGATTGCCAGGTCGCCCGGCTCGGGAGCGAAGACCTCAACCGCGAGAGCATTGATGACGCCCGGATGAAGAGACTGATGCACTTCGAACTCAAAGGCACGAAAGGCGCCTTTGACGGTAGATGCGTCCGCGATTTGCTTACCGTTGAGCCAGATGTTGGCGCGGTAGTTGATTCCGGCAAAGTTCAGCCACGCATTCTTTGCTTGATAGTCGGCGGGGACTTTGAACTCGGTGCGATACCACCAGGAGCAGCGATACGGGCTATCTTCAGGCATGGGATCGTGCGAGAAATTTGAGCCGACCGGGTATGAGGTGCCGGGAATGTGCCGCAGATTCGCTCCGAAAAATGGGTCAGGGAAGGTTTTATCAGCTACCAGCGCCGCCAATACCGTGGTGGGAACCTGGGCAGGGTGCCAGCCCTGGGGATGAAAGCCGGGCACAGACACCTGGCCACCGGTGACATGGGACTGACAGGAGGATTGGATCCACCAGTTCTGATGAAGCAGCAGTTTAGCCGGAGCGGCAGGGGAGGCTGAAGCTGCGGGAAGCCGGGCGCAGGCCATCAGAAAAAAGAAGAACCAAGCATAAAACCATAGCGGACGTGGCATTGTTCTCTCCCTCATTCAAAGTCACCGGCCGGTATTTGCGCAAAAGACGTCTCTCGAGGCCTGAGCAGATATTTTTCTATTAAATCGGTTTATCTATAATGGAAGTATAAAGCCTCGTATCAAGTGGAGGGCACAAACACATATCTTAAAGAGACAACGACGCGCGAGAGAATGCCCTCATGCTGTGCCAGTCGAGGCGCCGGGCGAAAAAGGTTCCAATCTGGCGCAGAATGCTATGTTACGCTAGGTGACTTCCGGTGAACCTGCGGAAAACAAAAGGTACGACAACGATTCGTGACGTGGCGCGGGAGAGCGGTTTCTCGGCGGCGACGGTTTCTATTGTCCTCAACCAGGCCCCGCTGGCGCGCTACATTCCAGCGCACACCAAGGAAAAAATCGAGAAGGCGGCCAAGAGGCTGGGATACCGTCCCAACCAGTTGGCGCGCTCGTTGCGCAGCAGCAGAAACCATACGCTGGGCGTGATGGTGCTGGATTTGACCGATCCGTTTTGCATGCCGATCTTGCGGGGCATTGAAAACACTTTGTACCGGGTGTCGTATGTTTCCATCCTGGCCGATGCGCACAATGACCGGACGCGTTTTGAGCGCTACCTGGAGATGTTGCTGGAGCGCCGTGTGGAAGGATTGATCGTAGTCGCCAACTGGATGTACGTGGATATCAATCTGCAGGCTGATCTGGAGAAACGAAATATCCCCACCGTGGTGCTGAGCTACGAATTGCAGCGCGGTTCCATCAGCTCGGTGCTCACCGACGACGAAACCGGGGCGCAGTGGGCTTTGCAGCATCTGCATTCGCTGGGGCACCGCAAAATTGCGTTTATCCGCGGTCCCAAGATGTTGGCCGACAGCGCGCGCAGATGGAAGGGCGTGCGCTCGTTTGCAGCTTCGATGGGGTTGGAAATCGATCCTCGGCTGGTGCTGGAGCTGCCTGACCTGCGCGAGCCGAACTCAGGGTTTGAGGGAGGCTCGAAGGCAATCGAGGAGCTGCTGCGGCGCAAGCGTCCGTTCACCGCCATCATGGCGTTCGATGACATGACAGCGCTGGGGTGCATCCGCATGCTGACACGATTGGGAATCAAAGTGCCGGAGCAGTGTTCTGTCATCGGGTTCGACGATATTCCATCAGCGGCATTCTCGATGCCGGCGTTGACGACGGTCCGGCAGCCGATGGAAGCGATGGGAACAGCGGCGGTGGAGACGGTAGTGGAAGCCATCCGCGCCGGGTTGGAGCGCCGCGAATATGCCGCGATCCGCAGCAAGATCATGCCCGAGTTGGTAGTACGGGAATCTACACGCGCGGTCACTTAAGAAGTCAGAGACTCGATTTAAGAGATGTGGTTTTGCTTTGTTGCTTATGGCGGCGCATTATGGAGCTTGGGTTGAAGTACAATTCTAGCCCGCAGACTTTTTTGCGGAATGTAAAAAGACCGATGTTTCATACCCTTGGCCCAGGATGCGCGATCTACGATTGCTTATCCCGGGCTCTCTCCCTGGCGTATGCTCCCCGGCCCGAAAGAATTGAAGCAAGTGACCTGGTTGTGCCGGTTCTGAGGTTCGTGACCCGGTTCAGCATGTCGTAATTAGGGTCCGCTTCTGATTGGCATGGGTGCTGCCGATGGCGTATGCAAACATCGTGGATTTCGTAGCAACCCGGTAAGTTGCGATGTTGCTGTTGTAACGTCGCTGTCGATGAACTCTGTGCGCGAGGAAGCATGCAAACGAAGCTGGTTTTAGGGGTCGATATCGGTGGCACTAAGGTGGCTGCAGGACTGGTGAACGCAGACGGGGAGATTGTTTTCAGCGCACGGGTTCCCATGAATACAAGCGGCAGCGCGTCAGACGCCATGAGCTGCGTCCATGGCGCGATTGAAGCGGTGCTGAAGGCCCATCCGGCGCCAGCGTTTGATGCCATCGGAGTATCTTCTCCCGGCCCGCTCGATCTTCGTCAGGGATTGGTCCTCAACAGTCCCAACCTGCCTTGCTGGCGAAATTTTCCGCTGCTTCCTGAAATTCAGAAGGCTTATCAGCTTCCCACCCGGCTCGACAACGACGCCAATGCCGCGGGCCTGGCAGAAGCCTTGTGGGGTGCGGGAGCAAACTACAAATCCGTTTTTGTGGGACTGATCGGGACCGGCATTGGAACCGCCATCATTCTCGATCGGCATATCTACTATGGAAGAACCGGATGTGGCGCCGAAGGCGGACATATGAGTGTTGATTTCCGTGGCCCGGCGGCCTGCAAGTGCGGCAAACCCGGTTGCTTCGAGGGCATGGCTGCGGGGCCGGCCATTGCCGACCGCGCGCGAAAAAAGCTGCTGGTCAGCTCCACTGGCTCCCCGCTTCTTGCGATGGCGGGCGGAGAAGCGGCCGCCATCACGGCTGAAACTGTGGTCAAGGCTTGGCGGGCAAACGACCCCCTGGCGAAAGAAGTGCTGCAGGAGACCGCAGACCTGTTCAGCGTCTGGCTGGGCAACATTGTTGATCTGCTCGAGCCGGAGGTGATTGTGATTGGCGGCGGAGTGGGAACCGCGATCCAGGAGTGGTTTCCGCACATTCAGAAAGGGCTGATTCGCTGGAGCATCAACTCTCGCGCCCAAGAAATCCCGCTGGTTCCCGCAAAATATGGGGCAGACGCCGGCATCGTGGGTTCAGCGGCGCTCTGGATCAGTGAACAACCATTGTTCGAATCGGCAGCAAAAGCATAACTTAGAGCTATATAGCATTACTGGGTGTGGGTATTTCCAGGATAAGCCAGAAACCGGCTCACCTCGCTTTGGGCTTGTTTTCAGGAGAATTATCAGTGCCAGCCAAGATTTGCCTTGCGACCGCCAAAAACATCGACATATACTGAAGCTATATAGCATTACGAGAGATGGCAAACAGTATGACCCAACCCAAACATTTTCCGCACTACATGCTGAAAGAAATCTATGAGCAGCCACAAGCGGTATTCGAAACTGCCCGGGAGGCGAGCCCGCTGGAATCAGCGCGCGGATTCATCCAGCGAATGCCATGGACGCTCGATGAATTAAAAGCCCTTGACCGGATTTGCATCGCTGCATCCGGCACCAGCCGGCACGCGGGCATTGCGGGCAAATTCATGCTGGAAAGCATGGCCAAAATTCCTACCGAGGTTGATTTTGCCAGCGAGTTCCAGCACTGGCCGGTTGTGCTGGGGCCTGAGACCCTTATGCTGGTGATTACGCAGTCGGGCGAAACCGCCGACACTCTGGGAGCGATGAGAAAAGCGAAAAAAAGCGGCGCCAAGGTGTTGGCTATCTCCAATGTTGCCGAGTGCTCGATCATGCGAGAGGCCCATGTCGGCATTCATACCAAGGCTGGCCCTGAATTATCGGTCCCTTCCACCAAGGCATTTACCGCACAGCTTGCCGCGCTCTTCGGCCTGGCGCTTCATCTGGGTGAGGCACGAGGAAATGTTTCCAGGGAATACGCTACGCAATGCGTGGCAGAACTCATGCGCATCCCGGAAAAATTAAAGGCGGTGCTGGAGCTGGACCAACGCTGCCTAGAGCTGGCACGCAAATACTGGCGACAGGAGGATTTCTTCTTTGCCGGGCGCGGCGTGCACTACGCCATCGCCATGGATGGCGCGCTGAAGCTGAAAGAGGTGTCTTATATACATGCCGAGGGATACCCTTCGGGTGAAATTCTGCACGGGCCGCTGGCGCTGATTGATGACAGGGTGGTCATCGTCGTGATTGCCACCTGTGACCCCGGCGACCCGGAGGCCATGCTTCGATACGAAAAGACCGTGTCGAATATTAAGGAATTTAAGGGGCGGTCGGGAAAGGTGATCGCTCTAGCCTGCGAGGGAGACCGAAGCATTGAAGGACTGGTGGACGACGTCTTATATATACCCGCCGCGCCGGACATGCTCTCCTCTATTCTAGAGATTGTTCCTTTGCAGTTGCTCGCCTATCACATCGCCGTTCTTCGTGGGCTCGATGTGGACCGGCCACGCAGTTTGGCGAAAGCTGTGGTTCGAGAATAAAGTCACGCCTGGGCCCCCTGGCTGGTGGCACGGCCTAAAATAATTATGTCTCCACGATTACCCTTGAGCGTATCCCGTCCTAGCCTCTTTTGCCCGGGCAGGGGTTTTATGTCCGATGATATCCAAGAAGATTAATCCAAAATACGCGCAGGTCCGCGTCATCCGCGGCGAGTTTTTCCAAATGAGAACTACAGTTTTTGTCCCTAAGCGGCGGCTGAAACCTATCGTGCGGCTGCATCCGGCTGCTGCTGCACCAACAGTTTATGAAGCAGTCCGAGCATATCACTTATGGTTAGGATTCCAACCAGCTTCTCATTTTCGACAACCAGGAGCGCACCGATTTTTTTAGCGTGAAGCACGGCGACAGCTTCCGCAATCGGGGCACCGGGCGCAATAGTGATGGGATTTTTGGTCATGACCTGTTTGATGGGTGTACCCTCAAAGACCCGGTTGTATTCTTCTTGTGTCACACGCGCCAACATGGAGGGCGCCAGCCGCGAAACATCGCGATCGCTGATAATTCCCACCACCTTCTGTTCCGCTGTAACCACGGGAACATGCCTTTTACCGGTATGACGGATCATGAGCGCCGCATCCAGCAGGCGGGCGTCCTCGTTGAGGCTGTTGACAGAAGATGTCATGTAATCGCGGACCAGCATGTCACCATCCTAATTTCCGGGCGCGTGCAACGCAAAGGCAAAGCAACGAAAGAGAGCGAGCTTCTGATGAGCGCGTCGCGCGCGAACCAAAAGCGAGGACATCGCAGCCTTGTGCTGGCTGCAAGTCCTTAGAAGAACCTGCCGCGTTGCGGGCCCTTCGAGATCAAAGCTTGCGGGATTCTAGCATGCTGGCGGCCAGAACCAATCCTGCTACCTGGAATCTTAACCGGGAAGCGCCTTCACGGCCAAAGTACTGGGCGGGTAGCACCCACTAAAACGACTAAAACAGACCGTACTATGGCGCTGCTCGCAAGCTCTCCCGATCGCATACTCACCAGCCGCGACCTAACTATCCATGGGACGTTTGATGTGCCAACCGCGAAACCGATGCTAGCCGAACAGTGGGACAACTCTGTTCTGTCTTTGCGGTCGAGAACGCGTTAGCACGTGACGATTCACTGGCCAGTCCAAAGAATTCTTGAAATGCTGCGCTATATGGCAGAAGATTAGAGCGGGTTGGTGGTAAGCCGTTTTTCGCCTGTTTATTGAAACTTAATCGTAAACAGGTTCTGTGCCATGGCTTTGTAGAATACACACTGTTTTCATAGAGGAGACGCATGCTTATGGTCCTTCGGCAGACGAAGGGCGAATGTTCTAAGCATGCCGCAAAGCTTTTCCATTGATTCCGAATAAAATCGCTGTGATGGTTGAAGACGATCATGCCTGAAGACAAAAAGCAAAACCCGGAACTGGCTTCACGCCTGCAAAAGACCGGCGAAGAATTGAAGCAACTTTCGCAGGACATCAAAACCGGAACGGTTGATGTGCGCGTCCTGGTGGAATTCAGAAAAGCCATGAACAATGCGCGCCATACCGCGTACGCCGTGGAAAAGTGGATACAGGAGGAGCAAAAGGCCGGCGGCAATCCGTTCTCTGTCATCGCCATGGTTGTGGAGGAACGGATGCGTATTGCCATGGAGTTGGCGAAAGACCTGACCAACGACATGCAGAGCGGAGACCTCGACCTGGATACGCCTGGAATCAAAGAGTTTTATCATCAGATGAAGATGCTGGTGGAAAACCTGGGGCGATTTGTGCATGAGGAATAGCTCTTAGCCTTTGGCTCTTAACTTTTAGCTCTTTGCTTCAATCAAGGTTTCAGGAGCTTTGTAAATAGTTTGTAAATTGTCGCTTGCATAGGTCTGTTTGCGGGCAAAGTTGAAGAGAATCATTTATGCTTTTAATGAAAGGAGAGCAATATGAAGATTTTTGCATTTATGATGCTGGTTCTGCTGTGCGCGTCGGTGGTGTCTTTTTCGGCTGACGAACCGCAGCTACCCGCAGCTGCTCCCGCAGCCGGAACCAAAGCTCCGGGCTTCACCCTGCCCTCGCAGGAGGGCAAGCAGATTTCATTGGACCAGTTCCAGGGCAAGTGGGTCGTGCTTTATTTTTATCCCAAAGATTTTACCGGCGGCTGCACGCTGGAAGCCCACAACTTCCAGCGAGACCTGGAGAAGTATGATCAGAAGAATGCCGCCATCGTAGGCGTCAGCGTGGATACGGTGGATTCGCATAAGGGCTTTTGCACCAAGGAAGGCCTGAATTTCAAGTTATTGTCGGATGCCGATCACACGGTATCGCAAAAATACGGCTCGGTGATGGATCATCAAGGCACAATCTATGCCGCCCGCCACACGTTTCTGATCGATCCTACGGGCACCATCCGCAAGGTGTATCTCGAGGTCAAGCCGGCAACGCATAGCGACGAGGTATTGGCAGACCTGCAGCAACTGGAAGCCAAGTAGGGCAGTACTCAGTACTCGGTTCTTAATAAATAAGAAAAGGCAGCCGAATGCGGCTGCCTTTTCAATTTTTGGCTTTACCGCTGAGGCGCGGAAACGCGGAGAAAAACAAAATAAACTTGCCACAAAGGCACAGAGAAATGCGCGTTGTTATTTGCCGGTGTAGCTGACTCTCCAGATTGAGTTGGAGCCATCGTCGGTGACGAAGAGTGAACCGTCGTTGCCCACGGCGACGCCGACCGGGCGTCCCCAGACATCGCCATCATCGAGAGTGAAGCCGGTGAGGAAGTCTTCGTACGCTCCCGTGGCTTTGCCATTGTTAAGAGGCACGCGGATCACTTCGTAGCCGGACCGTTTGTGACGGTTCCAGGAGCCGTGTTCGGCGGCGAAGACATCGCCGTGGTATTCGGCAGGGAACTGGCCGGCTTCGTAAAAAACCATTTCCAGGGAAGCAAAATGCGGTTGCAGCAGAACGTCGGGGGTTATTACTTTGTCCTTCAGTTCGGGATGCTTGCCTTTATGCTCGGGATCGTAGTGCCCGCCGATGTAGTACCAGGGCCAGCCGTAGAAGCCGCCATCCTGAATGTGGGTGATGTAATCAGGCACAAGATCATCGCCTAGAGTATCGCGTTCGTTGACTGAACCCCAGAGCTCACCGGTCTCAGGCTGGACGGCGATGCCAACCGCATTGCGAATGCCGTAGGCATAGATGCGGAAGCCTGTGCCATCCGGGTTGTATTCCAGAATGTCGGCCCGGCGGCGTTCGCTCGAATTGCCATCCGTATCATCCTTATTCGATTTCGAGCCTACAGATACGTACATCTTTTTCCCATCTCGGGAAAAGGCGATATCGCGCGTCCAGTGCCCGCCGCCGCGGAGAAGGCCGCCGCTGGGCAGATCAGGAACGATGACCTGTTTGGGGCCGCTGGCCTTCAGGTCTCCGTTGTGATACGGAAAGCGGATTACAGAATCGGTGTTGCCGATGTAGACCCATTGTGGGTCGGGGCCAGGCGGATAAAAAGCGATGCCGAAGGGCTGCTTGAGACCGGTAGCGAAGACCTCCATTTTCTCGGCTTTTCCGTCAGCAGTCACCCCACGGAACACTTTTACATTACCGGACGCAAAACGGGGCTTACTCTCAGCGAGAAAGATATCTCCGTTAGGCGCAGTGCGGATCAGCCGGGGATTTTGCAGGCCTGAGGCGTAAAGTTCAACTTTGAATCCAGGCAAGGCCTGCGGCCATGCTCCCGAAGGACGAGACACTACCCTGGGTCCATGATCTATAGACTCAGTCGCGAAGGGTTCAGGCAGATCTGCCACTGTGATCTTGCGGAAGACGCCCGGCTTTTCCTGGGTGTAATCGGTGAAAGCGTCTTTGCCGGTAATAACATCATGAGCCTTCGCGGCCACTGCCGCCGCCGGAGCCTTCTTCCGGGAATGTTTCTTGGTTTCAGCGCCTGAGAGATATGCTCCTGATACAAGCGAAATTATTGTGGAGAGGACGATAAAACGAGAGAATTTCATCGAATGGTCCTTTGAATCATTTCAGATGGTGAAAAGAGGGCAACCGAAGATCAAAATCACAAATTATTGTATATGAGTTTAGCTTAAAGGTAAGTAGGCCGCATCCATACTTACTGGTCAATCTATTATCTTTGATGACGTAGGCGCGCCTCAATTGCTGCTATATAGTCAAATCAGGTGGCGTTCAGCTATCGGAGATGATTTCTACAGCCCCCGAGGTGAGTGGCTGGAATGTTTGCTTTGAGATCCCCTTAAATGCAAGCTTGCAGTTGCTGCTGCATCAAGCAGGCCTCAGCACTAGCCACAACCGCCCTCAGGTCCAGGGTTTCTTTGGGCAGACAATCGGTCGCGCCCTGGCTCCTTAGTTCCTCCAGATCCTTTTGCCGGGCAATGCCGCTTAAAATTAGTACGGGAACTGTGTCGGTCGCCGGATTGGCTCGAAGGCGCTTGAGTATCTCGTATCCCGTCATTTTGGGTAAGAACAGATCGAGCAAAATCAGATCAAACTTTGCGGATTCCCGGACCAGTCGCAGCCCTTCTTCACCATCTCCGGCAACGCAAACTTCAAATCCCCTTTTGGACAGCATCTTCTCCAAAGCAGTTCGCAGGAACCTTGAATCGTCAATCAACAATACTCGAGCGGGCATTATGTTTCTCCTTAGAGTTTCCGCTTAGTTCAAGCGGTTGGTGTAGTCGGTAAAAACCTGGCGGTCCATCATCCTGGCCAGACGGCTTGACAGCCATTGCTTGAGAGCAGCCATTTCGCCGGCCGGCACAGAAGTGAAGCAAACACCCGCCCGGCCTCTGCCATCTGTATTCACTACCTTGGCTGTGATATGGAGCAGGCTCGAAGTTCCGGGAAGCCTCAATTCGAACGATAACTCCTGGCCTACCTGAATGGTTTGTTTGCTGTGAAACGCCAGCCCGCCCTCGCTGAGATCGGCAATCTTGCCTTCCACCTTTCCCGTTCCGGTGACTTTTGCGGTTACGGGAATATCAACCGGATAGCGCGCCGCCCGGCGGCGCTGCTGGAGCATGGCTCCATAGGCGGCTCGCAAACAACGCGTGGCTTGCTCGAAGTTGATAGGCTTGTGCATGATGAAGTTGGCCCCGGCGCGGTTCGCAGCTTGCATCTCCGGAGCACCGTTCACCATGACCAGGACGGTCGATTTGGCGTTCTCCTGAGATTGGCGCATGGCGCTCAGGACCTGCGCGGGCTGCTCGTGCTCGCTCCAATCTACAATCAGGGTGTCAAGTTTCCGGCTCGACACTGCCTCGACCGCCGAGTTGGATTCGGTGCAGACCTCGGTCTCAATCTCAAAGTTATCGAGCACTTGGTTCATAACGCAAAGCACCTGGGCATCACTGGTGAGCAAAACTCCTTCAAGCCGCATTACATCGTTATCTTGCATTGGATTTTTCTCCTCTGGACTATGTTTTGCTGATTGTTAGAGCACATCGAGTGCCAAAGGCCTGCCGCACTGCAAATGACACAAGATGAAAGAGATAGAAACTTATGCTACGCACTCGCGGGGTACATGTTGCAGAATTCTGTCTATGTTATGGACGATTCATAGTGAAATGAGACTGAGTTTCAAAATGGTACTCATTCTGAAATGGGAACAATGCAAGGTATACCGCCAAGCGGATGCGATATTTCTGATTGAGAATCAGTCAGATTGAAGGTTCGATTCCGTTCCGCGCTCACCAACTTTATAATCTGTCGCATTTGTATCCTATTTCAGGCGGTTGCAGCGATGAGCCTGAAAAGGTTTGCTGAGGCCGAATTTGGCTGCGTGCAGGGAAGATACGCTTCGACCTTTAGATAACGGCTTGTAGCTCACGGAGCCGGCGTTCCAGATACGCGCGTTCACGATCATTGGTGACAAGCGCAAGAGCTTGCGAGTAACTGCGCGCAGCTTCATCACGCGCCCCTAGCCGGCGCAGCAGATCAGCACGCGCGGCATACAGTAGATGGTAATCGCTCAATTCGCCGCCGGTTTCCAGGTTGTCAATGATCGCAAGCGCAGCGCCAGGGCCTTCCGACATGGCAACCGCAACGGCACGATTCAGCGAGACAACAGGTGAAGCATCGAGTTGTTCCAGTTGATTATAAAGCTCGACGATCCGGCTCCAGTTGGTCTGGTCGGCGCGAACTGCCTTGCAGTGCTCGGCCGCAATAGCCGCTTGCAGCGCATACGGCGCTGGGCGCTGCATGGCCTCGTTGACCAGCGGTAACGCTTCGGCGATCTGCTGCAGGTTCCAGCGTGTGCGGTCCTGTTCTTCGAGCACAACGATCTCGCCGGCTCTGTTGGTTCGCGAATCGCGGCGAGAATCGTGCAGCAGCATCAGCGCCAGAAGCCCCGTGGCCTCGGTTGGCGGCGAGGGCCACATCAGCTTGCAGAGAAGGCGCCCCAGACGAATAGCCTCGGCGGAAAGATCGTGGCGCATGAGCTGGCTGCCGCGAGTGGCCGCGTATCCCTCGTTGAATACAAGGTAGATGACGGTCAGCACCGCATCGAGACGCTCGCCCAGATCAGCCGCGGCAGGCACTACGTATGGAATTCTGGCATCGCGGATCTTGCGCTTGGCGCGAACGAGGCGCTGGGCCATGGTAGGCTCAGAGACAACGAAAGCGCGGGCAATCTCGTCGGTTTCGAGTCCGCCCAGAGTGCGAAGCGTCAGCGCCACCTGGGCTTCGCGGGCGAGCGCCGGGTGACAGCAAGTAAAAATCAGTCGAAGCCGCTCATCAGGTATTTCATCAGCATCATAGTCGGGCTCGTAAACAGCGGATTCAGTTTCATAGGCAAGCTGAGGCTGGAGCTTTTTCGCGAACAGCGTCTGCCGGCGGATCCGGTCAATGGCCTTGTGACGGGCGGTCTGAATGATCCATGCGCGAGGCGATTCGGGAATCCCGGAGACAGACCACTTGTCCAGTGCGGTCGCGAACGCTTCCTGCGCGAACTCTTCCGCGAGTTCGAAATCGCCGAGCAGGTTTATGAGGGTGGCAACAATGCGCCCCCAGTCGGTGCGGTAAACTGCTTCTACGGCTAATGCGGCATCGGCATGCATCTTAACAATTTTAACGATTTTAAGGCGGAGCGGTCGATTCCCGCCCCGCTCATTCGACTACTCAGTGGAGGACCAGAAGGTGAAATACATGTTGCTGATTTATGCGGACGAGAATGCCTGGACGGAGCCGGAGCGGCAGCATTGCTACGGCGAATCAACGGAGTTGGCCCAGCAGTTGAAGGCGAAAGGGCAGTACATTTCAGCGTCACCTCTGCAGCCGGTGACGACGGCGACGAGCGTGAGGGTGCGCGAAGGCAAACGCATCGTACAAGATGGTCCCTTCGCTGAGACGAGAGAGCAGTTGGGCGGCTACTTCATGGTTGAAGCCGAAGACCTGGATGAGGCGCTTGCAATTGCGGCCAGAATTCCGGGGGCTCGCAAAGGCACGGTGGAGATCCGTCCCGCGCTGGAAATTCCTAATCTGCCGGATTAGCGAATCTATAACCGAAGACCCAAAGGCTGATCGCACATGGGGTCAGCCTTTTGTTTTGAGGTGCGGCCAAATAAATTTTTCTTGAACGATGTCGATTGGGACACTCGCCATTCGATTAACCAATGAAAGCGGCAAGACACTGAGCCGTAAAAAATTGAGGAGAAGAACAATGAGAGTGATGGTAATCGTAAAGGCCAGCACTGAGTCGGAGGCGGGGATTCTTCCCAGTTCCGAGCTGTTGGCCGAAATGGGCAAGTTTAATGATCAACTAATCAAAGCGGGCGTGATGTTGGCCGGCGATGGACTGAAATCGAGCAAAAACGGCGTGCGCGTCAAGTTCGATGACAAGAAAACCGTCATTGACGGCCCCTTCGCGGAGACGAAGGAACTCGTGGCCGGGTTTTGGCTGTGGAAGGTGAATTCGCTGGAAGAGGCGATCACATGGTTAAAGCGTGCTCCGTTCGGCGGCGGCACGGAAGTGGAGATTCGTCCACTCTTCGAGCCGGAAGACTTCGCGAAGACCCGTGCGTAATTTGGCGATCAACTTTGCGAAAGAACGCGTCAGCGCGAACGACATTTCAAATTGAAGATTAAGGAGAAAAAGTCTTATGGAATCAACTGCGCAATCGGCCCCCGTTTCAAAGGCGAGTCTCTGGACCGGGCGCACTATAAGCGGTTTAGTTGTCTTGTTCATGGTTTTTGACGGTGTCATGAAACTGATGAGAGTACAACAGGTAATCGATGCCACGATTCGACTCGGATTCCCGGTGACAAGTATTGTGGGGATCGGAATCACATTGCTGGTCTGTACCGCGCTTTACGCGATTCCTTACACGTCGATTCTGGGCGCGATCCTGCTGACAGGCTACCTGGGTGGCGCAACCGCCGCCCAGGTTCGTGCCGGCTCTCCCGCATTTGAAACGGTGTTTCCCATTATTTTCGGCGTGCTTGCCTGGCTTGGAGTGTTTCTGCGCGAGCCACGCCTTCGAGCGCTGATTCCGCTGCGGAGCTAGCGTGAAGTCAGCCCTCAAAAAGGCGATCACCTGCGTAATTCAGCGGGAGAAATTAAAAATAAAAAACGATTTTGCAATTCAACTTTGTAATTCAACTACAGAAAAAGGAGAAAACGATGCAATTGACTCCATATTTACATTTCAACGACGGATGTGAGGCGGCATTCAAGTTCTACGAGAGCTGCCTCGGAGGAAAGATTGAAGCCCTGTTGCCCTATGCAGGCACGCCGGCGGAATCTCATGTTCCGCCGCACTGGAAGAACAAGATCATGCATGCGCGGCTGGTGGCAGACGGTGCGGTACTGATGGGCTGCGACGCTCCACCCGATCAACAGCGTAAACCTCAGGGCATCTCAGTTACCTTGAGTGTGAAGGAACCCGAGAGAGCAGAGCAGATATTTGCCGCACTCTCGGAAAAAGCAAGCGTCACGATGCCGATCCAGAAGACGTTTTGGTCTGCCAAGTTCGGTATGCTGGTCGATCAGTTCGGGATTCCGTGGATGGTCAACTGCGAGCAACAACCATAGCCAATTCGATGGGAGGCAAGAATTAATAGCGGCAACGTTCATTTGAGCCACATTGTTTGAGACTGGAGTGCCTCAGTCTGTTCCAGTTCGAACACTTAATGAGTACAAGATGCGCATCGAGCGCACTCGTGCCGAGTCCAATGAACAGCTGATTGACACCCCTTCATGAATACGAACTGGATGAGTCAGCACGCTTTGACCGCATGGAACGAGAATGGGAGAGGCAGCGTAAAGATACAGACGATGTGTTTCTCAACGCTCGGAACCGCGATTCGGGAAATCAAAGAACAAATCAAGGGTTTGCAAAAGGTGCTGAATCGCAAGCACTCAAAGCGCAAAGGCTCCAGAGCCAAGAAGCGTAGCGAATAATGGACGACTCCCTCGCCGAGATCGCTCATCGCTTGGCCAGGAAGTGTAGCCAGACATTACTATGAGTCTGAGTTACAGCGGCATGATGTGGTAGCGCTGCCAGAATTCTGTAGAACACAGTCAGAGTGACGTCCCGATGACGTAAAAAACGCCGGCAGGAATCTCCTGCCGGCGCCTGGTTACGCGTGAGGTGGTTAGACCGTTCTAGCGGCGGCCGTGATCACCATCATGATGATCTTCATGGTGATCATCATGATGATCATCAAAGTTGAACAAGTCGAACAAATCGCCGATAGCCGGCATGTTGCGCGGCACATAGGCGTGCTCACCTTCACTCTGTTTGGGATTGGGCAGGTTATCGCGGCTGCGGGTGCTGAGCGTGGCATCGAGCATCCAGTTCCGTTCGACGAACTTCACGAAAGAGGAATGCTCGCTATAGGTGTGGCTGATATGCCCGCCTGTCGAGAAGGGCGAAACGGCGATCATCGGAATGCGCGGGCCGGTCCCGAAGAAATCCACCGGCTGAATAAAGCCCGAGTCGTAGAAGCCGCCGCCCTCGTCCACGGTAATGAAGATCGCGGTTTCGGACCATTGCTCCGGGTTGCTTTGCGCGAGTTGGACGATGTTTTGGGTGAAGGCCTCGAAGAGCCCCCACTTCGAGGAAGCGGGGTGGCCGTCCATAACGCCATCCGGCTTCACGTAGGAGACCGCCGGAAGCGTGCCGTTCACGAGGTCGGCGAAGAGATCGGTGACGTCGCGCATGTGATCTGGAACCACGCTCGGATAGTTCGCCTCATACTCGAACGGGTTGCAGATATTGCAATAGAGCCCGTCCAATGGGCCGCCCGTTCCACTGGCATTGAAGCCGCCGCCATAATATTTCCAGGGAATATTGTGGGCGCTGAGCACATCGCCGATGCTCTGCTGCAGCGTCTGCGGAACGATGCGACCAGCCTGCGGCGTTCCTTTCGGCGTGAAGGCAGGATTGATGTTGACGGCCTGCCAGTACGCGCCGGGGTCGCACTTCGTCTGAACGGGATAAGGGAGCGCATTCAGATAATCTGTGATTGCAGCGATGCCCGGCGCAGTCGGGTCGGAGCAATTGAACCATTGCGCCCGCTTCGTATAGAGGTTGAGCGTTCCAGCCTGAGGATCGGGATTATAGATGTTGGCCGCCGGCGGCGTTGCGACGTTGCCATGACCGTCGCTGAAGAACACCTGATCAGCAAAGCCGAGCGGCTGGCTGTCCGGGCCTGTGCCGCCGAGCACCGGTTGATGATAATTGTCGCTCATGGTGTAGTTGTCAGCCAGGGATTTGAACAGAGGTGCGTCGCCGTTCTGCATGTTGAAGAACTCCATGGTCTCCCCGGTGTCACGCGGCACGCCGCCAGGAGGCGTGGCGTAGGTGGTGTCAACCGCCGACTGGAGATCATGGAGACAACCCGTCGGGTTATCCTTCGACACGTGCTCCGCGTCGATGGCGCAATCCACCTGCTGGACCATTTGGAAGTACTGATGAACCGTGTCGCCGGCGTAGGCGTCGAATGGCATGGTCGGGCCGGTCAACTGGAACGGTCCCGGCAGGAGGTTGTTGACGTTGGTAATGCGGATATCCGGTCCCTCATTGAAGGGCAAACCTGTGCCCCCCGTTGCCAGGAGGAATTGATCTGCGGGTGGCAAGCCCGGATCGCCGCCCAGGGTCAGGAGGGCGGCAGCGGGCGGATTTTGCACGCCGTTGAGATCGGGCACTGGCAGAGTGGTGTAGAGCTGCTTGTCTACCAAATCAGCGCTGCTGAAGAATTTGCCGCCATTGGGGGCGGACACGATCTTGAATTGATGCGCCTTGGCGAAATTCGGGCCTGGCGATCCATCGGCGTTGATGATGCCTTCGGACAAAAGGTTCAACACCTTCTCGCGCTTGCTCTTTGGCACATAGGTGGCGAACAGGTGATCGAAGCTGCGATTCTCGCCGACGATGATGATGACGTGCTTGATCGGCGTGGCGGTGTTGATCTTGTCGATCGCCTTGTCCGGATCGGTCTGGGCTTGGACTGACGCGCCGAAGCCAAAAACCGACAATAGGAACACCGCCGCACAAGCGGCGATCTTCAGTCGTGGATTGCTCTTGTTGGTTTGATGCATGATTTTCTCCTGGGTAGATTTGAAACAGGTTGAAGTTTTGGGAATTTCACCCGCCCCGAACTTACCAAAGCAATTCAGATCGCTGGTTGCGCGCGCATGAAAATCTGATGAAAGTATCAAAAAAAAGATCTAAGCTGTGCAAAAGGCGGTAAGAATTTGAGAGCTTCTTAAAACCAGGCAGTATTCCTAATGTGCCAGCGCTAATGTGAAGAATTAATAGCGGCAACCGTCTGGGCGAAGCGACAATTCGCCATCCTTTGGGCTTTTGTAGTGCTTCTCCCTGCCGGCGTGTCCTTCTCCAGCCCCAGGTGAGTTCGGTCCTCAAGCACCAGAGATTTCCGGGACACAAAGATGCGTTTGATGGCTCCCAACCACAGCTGGAACAGGTCGAACATGATTTGTTTCCATGGTAAGTGTCATGCTGTTAACCTTTTGATTCTAGGCGGCCGATCTATTTTGGCGAACGACAATACATCACCCTGCCACGCTGTTTAGGAAAGAGGTTCAGTGCCGGAGCTGCCCGACGTTGTTGTTTATATCGAAGCGCTGGAGCAGCGCATTCTTGGTCACGTTCTGGAGAGGGCCGAAGTGCGCGGGCCGTTCCTTTTGCGGACCGCCGATCCTCCCCTTGAAGCAGCGCACGGCCACACCGTAACTGCGTTGCGCCGCATAGGCAAGCGCATCGCCATCGGCTTCGACAACGATCTCTGGCTGGTCTTGCATCTGATGATTGCCGGCCGGCTGCATTGGAGCCAGCAGCAGAAGTCCCCCGATGGAAAGCGCACGCTGGCGGCCTTCCACTTCGATTCCGGCACGCTCACGCTTACCGAGGCCGGCAGCAGAAAGCGGGCTTCGCTTCATCTGGTGACGGGGGAGGCCGGACTCGCCAGGCTTGATCCCGGAGGTATTGACGTTTTCTCGGCCACGCTCGACCAGTTCAGCGCCGCCTTGACCGCTGAAAATCATACGTTGAAGCGATCGCTCACCGATCCGCGGCTGTTCAGCGGGATCGGCAACGCATATTCAGATGAGATTCTTTATCATGCCCAGCTTTCACCGATTGCCCTGACACAAAAATTGAGCCACGAGCAGATCGCGCGCCTCTATGAAGCCACGCGCGGCACGCTTTCCCAATGGATCGAGATTCACCGCTCCCGGGCGGGCGGCAAGTTTCCCGAAAAGGTCACGGCCTTTCACGATCAGATGGCCGTGCATGGCCGCTACGGAAAGCCGTGTCCGCGATGCGGCACAAAGGTCCAGCGCATTCGTTATGCTTCCAACGAGACCAATTATTGCCCCCACTGCCAGACAGGCGACAAACTGCTAGCCGATCGCTCCCTGAGCCGCCTGCTGCGCGAAGATTGGCCGCGCACGATTGAAGAGTTAGAGGAGCGGCGACGTTCATAAAATCAGCCGGCACATCACTGCCCGCGCCGCTGCTGAAAGAAGGCCTGCATCATCTGCGCGCATTTTCCCGCCAGCACGCCTCCCTGCACCTGCATGGAGTGGTTGAGTTGCGCATGATTTAAGACCTGTATCACCGAGCGCACCGCGCCGGCTTTGGCGTCATCTGCGCCATAGACCAGGCGCGCCAGACGGGCATGTACCAGAGCGCCGCAACACATGGCGCAGGGCTCAATGGTGACAAACATTTCGCAACCCTCGAGCCGGTAATTCCCCAGAGTGCGGCCGGCCTCGCGCAGGGCCACAATTTCAGCGTGCGCCGTAGGATCGGAGTCGCTGCGGTTGCGGTTGTATCCGCGGCCGGTGATCTTGCCCTGGTGCACAACCACCGCGCCCACCGGGACCTCGTCGTTGGCCTGGGCGCGCAGGGCCTCGCGCAGGGCTGCTTCCATCCACAGTTCGTCAGGGGTGCTCATGCCGGTGGTTTCATATTAAGCGAAATGGGGGGAAGCGAGAGCAAAGTTGTCTCGAGGTTGCGATTGAGTTTGCAATTGAGCAAACACAGGGAAAACAATTCCAAAAACAAAGTTTGCAACATAGTAAACAAAGAGAGAGTAGAGGCTCCAGGTTTTTCCCATCAATAGCCTTGAAAATCCATAACCAGAGTTGCTCAAATAAGTAATTTCAAGCAAACCCCTCGCTAGTTACTTCTTTCTAACCATTTGTATAACTGGCTTCAGATCCTCGCCGGGCCGGCGAGAGCTATGGAAGTTCAGAGCAGAACTCAATCTAGGAGTAGCATCGATGACTAAACTCTTGTACGGCATTTCAATTCTGCTGCTTTCCGCCGGTATGGTGGCGGCGCAGTCAACCAGTAGTAGTAGCGACCAAACAGGCAGCAGTAACCAACCCAGCACCTCATCCCAGCCGTCGAGCCAGGGCAGCCAGACAGGCACCATGCCTGACCAGCAGCCCTCTTCGACGCAGTCGAACCCATCTTCGTCTTCTTCCTCTTCCAGCGACCAAACCTCGACCGGAGCCTCCTCCACATCACAGACCGTGCAGGGCTGCATCAGCGCTTCTGGCGACAACTACACCCTGACCGACAGTAATGGCAAGGCGTGGCAGTTGCAGTCGAACAACAACGCAGCCTTCAAAGACCATGTGGGACACACGGTTGCAGTAACCGGCACGCCCAACAGCGATGGCACCTTCAAAGTGGCAAGCGCGAGCATGGTGTCTTCGACCTGCTCGACCAGCCAGGGAGCGGCCAGCAGCACGACCTCGCCCAGTTCTTCAGCGTCGTCGACTTCACCTTCAACCAGCTCTTCGCCTTACGGAACCTCCACGGGCAGCTCGGCAACGGGCAGCTCCAGCGCGACTCCGCAGAGCGATACCACGACGGCCGGCAGCAATCCTTCGAGCAGCAGCACGACGGGTTCTACCAGTTCGTCTTCGAACGGCACCACCAGCAGCAGCCCAGACATGAGCGGCGCCGGTGCGGCGACAACGCCCAGCTCTTCGGCTTCGTCTTCATCCACGACTCCGAGCAGCAGCGACACGACCACGGCGCAGAATACGGCGACCTCGCCTTCTTCGTCGAGCTCGGCAACCGCAACCAGCAGCGATCAGGCTGTTGCGACCTCAAGCAGCGACCAGACGGCAGACAAGAAACACAAGGACACGGCTGCTGCGGACCAGAGCGCGACTTCGGACCAGAACACCCAGTCTGCTGCCAACCAGAGTGGACAGGGACTGCCCCAGACCGCTTCGCCACTGCCCTTGCTGGCACTGCTGGCGTTAGCGTCACTGGCGCTTGGAGTATTTACGCTTAAGAAGTAAGAGCAACAATCCTCGAAGTTTGACTAGGAGACTGCCCGGCCTGACCCGCCGGGCGTTTTTTTTAGATTTGCGAATTGCGATTTACGAATTACGATTTTTTGATTTCTGAATTCCACCGCGGAGTCGCGGAGAAAAGCAGAAGATTTCGCCGCGGATGGACGCGGATCAACGCGGATATCAAGATTGGGTCATCGGATCATTGAATTGGGTAATCGGGTAACAGCGTAATTGGGTGATTGAATATCCGCGCATATCCGCATCAATCTGCAGCGAAAAGCCTTCGCCTTTCCTTGCAGCTTGTAGCTGCAACTGCTTTCACTGCACATCGATCAGGTGTCCGGAGAGCAGCAGGTTGAAGGTAATGCCTGGTCCGGGCATGCCCTGAACGCCTGTTAATTGGACCGTGCTTCCCGGGTCGGCATAGATTCGCACCAGGCGGTCATCAGAGGCCGTATCCGAGAGAAGTTTGTTGCCGGGGCCGTAGAAGTAGGTCAGGGGCTGTCCGCTGACGATGGTCTGGATCTCGAAGTGGTGCATGCCGTTGGCGACGTTTCCCTTGGATACCACCTGCAAGTACTCAACCATGAGCTGCTTTCCCGCCGGGACATTGAATGCTGCTGTGCAATTGCTTCCCAGTCCCGGGGAGGTGGCGCACGACAGCGATGTTTGGAACACCTGCTGCAACAACGTGTTCTCGAGGTTCTTCACCAGGACCACGGTGGTACCCGTCCCTATGGTTCCCAGGGGCAGATTGGTGACGCTCACCGGCACGGTTCCGTTTACGTTCACCGTTGGCACATTGGTAATGGCGGCCGTCACGGCGCCAGAGATGGGCACGGTGCCATTCACGTTTACCGTGGGCACATTGACAATGGCAGAGCTTACCGTGTTGCCCACCGCCACGGGCACAGTGCCGTTAACGTTGACTGTGGGCACATTGGTAATGGCAGTGCTCACTGTGCTGCCTACCGTTACCGGCACGGTGCCGTTAACGTTGACTGTAGGCACATTGGTGATGGCAGCGCTCACCGTACTGCCTACCGTTACCGGCACAGTGCCGTTAACGTTGACTGTAGGCACATTGACAATGGCAGAGCTCACCGTGTTGCCCACCGCCACGGGCACGGTGCCATTCACGTTGACTGTAGGCACATTGACGACGGCAGTGCTCACTGTGCCGCCCACCGTGACCTGGGGCACATTGGTGATGTTGGCATTTACGGAGAGAGGATCGGTATTTTGAACCGTGATAGGAATCGGGTTGCCGTTCTGGATGGTCGTGGGGACAGGGTTGCTGGGATCATTCTGCACCGTCACCGTGCGAAACTGTGCCGGGGCCAGCGAAGAGAGCAGGACGAAAGACAACAGGACAACAAGCTTGCCAGTCAGAATCGACCGAAGCATAGGGGACTCCTTGGACGTACTTCTAGGACATACTTTCGGGGGGAGAGCAATAATACCAGAATGGGACATGTACTGATAGCGGAAAAACAAGCGATAAATGTGTCCATTAGGTCAGTATAGATATGTCCAATAGTACATGTACTAGTGGGTAGATTTAAGCTCCTAGCTTTTGGCTTTTAGCTGTTGTTCTGTTAACTCTCTTACAATAAGTTCGAGCGCATTGGAGGTTTTGGCCACCACCCCCCCTTACTAAGTAACCTGTTTTGAATCTAACTCTTGTTAATACAATGACATGCTTGGGGGTTACCTGGTAGTCCTTGAGGGGGGGGTACTTTATTTACTGATTGGTAAAAAACCAGCTCCAAGCCCTCGGCTCCAAGCTCCGGCGGTCACCCCGGAGCCAGGTCAAGGAAAGCAAGACTCCTTGCCAACGGCTCATCAATGATTCCATCAGCGCAGGGAAAGATCGAAGCGAAAGTCCGATTTTCAGCCCTGGGTGGCGCCCGGCGCCATCGGAGGTCCTGCTCCCGCTTCGCGGGAGCAGGATGACAGTGCATGGAGAAGAGATATAGTCTTTGATTGCGGCTTGCCGGGCTGTGCCACACAACCAGCTGCAAGCTGCAACAAAACCAGCTCCAAGCCCCCAGCTCCAAGCTGCAAGGGAAACCAAAACCTTTAAGATTTCAGAGAGCGCGCTGCAGGGCATCCTGAATGCCCCAGGACAATGATGGCGCACAATCGTTCAAAAATCACGGTTTTGATATCAGAGCAAGCAGTTGCCAGCTACCAGTTGCCGGTTGCCAGCGAAAGACAAAGCTTTTCGCCGCAGATGAACGCGGATTTACGCGAATTGACGATCCCTGCCAAGATTTGTCTGGTCTTTGACTTTGTTCTGGTGCATACTAAAGTATAGTAAGTACTTGCTTACATGCCACCGAACCGCCAAGCGCGCCTTTCCGGCACCGACCGCCGCCAACAGATTTTAGAGGTAGCCGCAGAGATTTTTGCCGATCAGGGCTATAAAGGGGCGACCACGCGCGAGATCGCCGAGAAGGCCCGGGTGAATGAGGCCATCATCTTTCGCCATTTTCCCAGCAAAGAAGATCTGTACTGGGGAGTCATTGAAGAGATGCTTAGCCATGGCGGGCGCTCGCACCGCGAGCTGGAGGAGCGCCTGAATCAGCCGGCTGATCTTCGTCAACTGCTTTTCACGCTGGCCAGCGAGATATTGCAGCGCGATACCCGGCTCGCCCGGCTATCACTTTACAGCGCATTGGAGAACCATAAGCTTTCGCAAAGGTTTTTCCGGACCTATGTGGCGAAGTATTACGAGGTGCTGGCCGAGCACCTGCGCAAACGCATGGAAAAGGGCGAGCTGCGAAAAATGGACCCGGTGACCGCCTCTCGAGGATTCCTGGGGATGATCGGCAATTACTTTCTGGTACAGGAAATTTATGGGGGAAAGCGCTATCAGAAGTCCGACCCCCAGCGTGTCGCGGAGGAGATGACCGATATCTGGCTCAGCGGGATGTTGACGAATCATGGCCGAAAGATACGTGGGGCAAAGGGCCGGAAGTAACCAGCATTTAGCAGTTAGCTGTGATGTACCAGGACATAAGTTACGCCTGTAAGATGCGCTGCACAGGAGGCAGCCCATGCGAGGCGTGGAGTAACGCGGAGGCTCTAATGCAGAATTCTCGCAGGCGCCTCGCTGGCCATGCTTTCTCCGTCTCTGTGCAGGGCCGCCATTACGCCGGGGTCGAGGCGTCTTTGCGCCGATGGCGGCGTCGGGGACTCCCGCATTAGCTTCTCGATTTGCTCAATTCTTTCCTGTGCCGGCGGATGGCTTTCAAAGTAGCCCTTGAGGGTTTCCATGGCCAGTTGCGAGACTTCCTGCTCGGGAGTATTGGCCGTTCCACTTTGTTGCTGGTCACATAATTTCCCCAGCATGCGAAACATCGAGATTGCTCCTTCGGGCGAGTAGGAAGCCATCATGGCCAGCCGGGTTCCGGCGCGGTCGGCGTCGAGCTCCTGATCTTTGCTGTAGCCCGCTTTGAAAAGGTCAACCGGGATTGAGACCAATCCGTTGATTTCTTCCAGGTGCAACTTGCGCATGTGGGCCTCAAGCTGCACGCGCTCGGCGCAGTGATACAAATCAATGTGCTCGACCTCGTGTCCCAGCACGGATGCCAACTGGTCTTCGGTGGTCATCAGGTCGAGCATGCCGCGGCCTATGAAGACGTGTCCACCGGGGAGGGCGAAAGCGTTAATGACGTTTGGGTCGGGGACGTAATGAAAGCGGTAGGGAAGTTTGCGATGAGCGTAAAGGGAAACCCTTGTTCCTACGCGTTCAACATAAGATTGCACAAGCTGGTCATTGTAATTAGTTTTAGCATTTTTAGTTTCCGCCGCATCGATTTCGGCGAGATAACGCTGCGCCATCTCGTCGCCAATGCGGATCTCCTGCTCGTCGCTGATGCGGGTGAGGCGGGCGGGCAGGCGGCTCATCTCCTGCTCGGTATCGGCGATCAAACCCAGAACAACCTCTGGACCTACATGGGTCTGCGCCTTCTGCCGCTCGGCCAGCAGCAGAGCCCCGGCGCTTGCAGCAATAATAATGAATAAGAAGAGCCAGCGTTTCATAGGTATTCCCGAATGATCTCCCGATAGCGGGAGTATAGGAAAGAGACCCCGCCCAAGATCACGGCCAACACAATTAAGGTGAGCGCACGATAAGGAAGTTCAAGCCCCCAAACGTCAACTATCAGGACCTTGCCAATGCACAACAGCAACAATCCCAAGCCGGAGAGCCGGTAGCTGCGCATTCCAACCCGAAGGGCAAATATAAAGACAACCACGCCTTCCAGCCCCCAGCCAATGGTAATCATGGAATGAGAAAGCTCTTTGCCCAATAGGAATGTCAGCAGGGCTAGCGGAGCAAAAAAGAAAACCTGGTGTGGGTTTTCTTCAATCCAGCGCAGTATGCGGTTGCTGCGTTCACTTTTCCATTCGCGCATCTTGAAGGCAAAGGGAAGAGTCAAGAAAAGCAAAGTGATTGCAATGCCCACACAGAACCACGGCTGGTGGGTAGCATCCGCTTGCATCGGCCGTCCTGACCATAAGTTATAGGAAAAAGCGCGAAAAACCACACAGGCTGTCGCAAAGAGCGCCTGATAATGAAAAATCAGACGCTTTCTTATCCAGGCTGTTGCCATTAATGCAAAAGCAAGCGCCGCCCAGCCGATAACCACCTGCTCCTGGTCCATAGCCACGCGCATGATTGCGCCCAGGGTGATCAATCCCAGGAAGCTGGTGAGCTGCGTGATCGCAAGTCCGCGCTCTGTGCCTGATTGCTTGTCAGCTTCGCCGCTGGCCTCCAGCCGTTCATACACGTAATAGAATGCCAGCGCCAGAGGTGCAACCGTATAAATTCTTGGGTCCAGCTTGCCTGGAATTTTTTCAGCGTTGAGGTTGGCAAACCAGATCCTTACGAAAGTAGCGCCCAGCGCCAGATAACTTTGCAGGCGGAGATGCAGGGAGGGCCGGTTCATGCCGATTTCGAACAACACCACCGCGAAAAGGGTCCAGACAATCGCGACACTAACCGCCTGATGCTCGTGCATCTCGTACCAGACCAGTGTCATGACCAGCGCCGAAGCCATCCAGGTGTAAAGGTTGGCAAGGTGATAGGTGATGGAGAACTCTTTCAGCCGGCTCAGGGGCGCCATGACGTAAAGCGCGGCGATTACAATTCCGACCGTAACCAAACGCAAGCTCATGTTGTGCCAGGTTTGTTCTACCTGCAGATTTACCATGACCACCCGGCCTACGGCTACGAGCGCCAACAATCCTGACTTGATGGAAAACTCACGCAGTTTGAGATAGCGCCCGACGAGCGCGGCTGCCAGTGCAAAGACGATCCAGATGGCTGCGACCCAGGCGTTGCGGTACTCCACCCAGCCCAGAAGAACCAGCAAGAAAGAAGCCGCGTAATTATGAGTTTGACGGGCGATGGCATTGGCAGTTGTCCTTCTCTTCCAACGCAGTGCCGCGCAGCCATAAAGTAACGCTGCAACCAGGGCAACTGTTACCACTCGCGCATTCAGAAGGCCTTCGCCGTGCGGTATATCGAAGTTGAACAGCAGAGTTCGGGCAAAGGCCGCGAGAGTAATTAAATAAGATTGCCAAGAAAACTGCAGCGCCTCGGGCTCCTGCTTCCTTCGGGTCAGGATGTCCATGACCGCGGCCAGCAGCAGGGCTTCGATCATCCATGCGACGGCGATCCATCCGGGCCAGGGTGTAACTTCATACCAAATGAGCAGAGAAACCAGCCCGGCAGCCGCCCAGGTATTGAAATAAGAAAAGTAGCGGGAAAAAGCCCAATCTTCATCATCGCTGCTTAGCCAGGCCAGGATGTAAAACCCAATCGTGACCAGTCCGAGCGTTACCAGGCGTTCGCTTAGGTACCCGAGCATGGGTTTGGTCAAATCGAGATGGAAATAAATGGCACGGCACAGCACGGCGACCGCCAGCACCGCCGATTGCACAGAGAACTCGCGCAGCTTTCCATAACGCGCCACCGCGGCCAGGGCCAGGGCGAAGACCATCCAACTGACAGCCATCCAGGAGTTGGGGAATTCAATCCAGATCAGTGTTGCAATCAGCAACGCAGCCATGGAGGTGTGAATTCCGCGCATGGCCGAAGCCCACAGCCGGTCGAGGGTGTGGTTTTTCCAGGCGCACAGGTAAAACGCCAGTGCAACCAACACAAAACGCAGAACGCGCAGATTGAAATGCGATGCAGGTGTGTACGGCAGATCAAGGCCGTAAGCCAGCATGCCGAGAAATGCGGCAGCAACGATGACGTGGGATTGGTAGCAGAGGTCCCAGCTTCTTAAATACGATCCGCCAAAGATGATCACAAGGGCGAGGGCTGCCCACCATACCGGAACCCAGGTGTTGGGGAAGCCGACCCAAACAGCCGAGCAGGCCATAAAAGCAGCGATATAGGAAAACGCCCGCAGACAGCCTAGCTCAAAACCAGAGGTGACCAGTTTTTTCCATACACGTGGAGTAGCAAGCGAATTGAAGTAAAACAGCACAGCCGCGAGCCCGAAGACTGAGGCACGGGGCAAGTCAATATCGCCAGTAAGCTTTTGAGTAGCCAGAATCTGAAATGTGGCGGCTAACCCTGCCAGCATGCCAAAGTAGCGGAAGAGAACTTCACGCGCGAAGATTCCCGCCAGGAAAAAGGCTTCAGCCTCTAAGAGCCAGAGTACTGAAAGATGGGCCGGTTCCGGCGCGTAACGAATATAAAATGCCGCTACCAGTAAAGTTGCGCCAATGGTGGAGAGCATTATGAAGGCCAAGCGCCGTTTGCGTATGCGCGGCAGTTGTCCCAGTATGAATTCAACCGCTCCGAATATTAGAACGAATGCGAATTCCCACTCTGGATGCACCGACTGGTACTTCAGCATATACAGCAAGCCGAAGGTGTTCAGCAATGCAGCTAAAGTGGAGACCTTTTCTTCGTGCTCCGTTTTTACCTTACGAATCAGGTAAGAAATACGGAAGATTGCCCAATAGACGAGCAAAATGCCCGCGCTGACGGGGAATTGATCGAACGGCTTATGACGGCCTGCCCGCTCGACGATAGGCTGCAGCCAATAAAAGTGATTGATATAGGCCGCCAAGATTCCCAGGACTTCAAGCTCAAACCAGTTGTAGCGGCAGACTAGTACGACGAGTCCGGCTGAAAGCAGTGCATTGGCCACGAGGCTATGGGTCTGATCGCTATTGCCAATCCATACTGTCGAGTAGGCCAGGATAAAGGCGGCACCTGTGACCAGTTGCGAGTGATAGCGCAAAGTATGGGCTACCATGGCCACGGCTACGAGAAAGAGCAGGACGAATCCGGCGATGTCCGAGGGAAGGATCTCGGTACCTTTGAAAAACCGCATGGCGTATGTGGTAACGAAAATAATTGCCCATCCACCACCAATGCTGACCCTTCCTAAAATGACATAGTGTTCGCGTTTTTCCAGGAAGATACCGAATGCCAAGACTCCCGCTCCCGCCAGCATTCCCAGGCCGATTCTTGCCAGCGGCGTCATGTGATTCCACTGCCAGGAAAGAAACACCGCGATCCCCACAACAAGCATAGCAACCGAAATCTTGGCCAGCCAGTTCGTGCCAATTGTCTCTTCCCAGTTTCGCTTGGGCTTGGGCGGATGCATCGAAGCGTATCCCGACGAGGGAATCGAGCCGCCTGATCCGCGCATTCCTGCCGGTTGCGCAATCGGCGAGGTAACCCTGGCCGATGTTGGCGGTGTGCTTACATGCTGAGGCGCGGCTGGCGGCACATGCGGCGGGGCGGCTGGCGGTATATAAGGTGTTTGCGGCTGCGCCGGAGGGGTGGTCGGTTTCGCCGCGGGCGGTGTTGAATGAATATCCGCCGGGTGCGCAGCGGGAATCGAAGGGGCTGCAGGAGGCCCGGTTTCTTTCTGCGCTGCGATCAGCGGAGCCTGTGGCGGCGGAGTCACCGGAATTGGCGGAGGCGTTGCCGGTTTTGGCGTTACCGGCTCGACAACTAAAGGCACTCTTGCAGGTTCTGCAGGCGCTTGCGCAGGCGGAGGCGGGGTTACAACCGTGGCAGGATGCGAAACTGGTTTTTGTTCCGCCGCCGGCTTCTTTTCTACCTCGGGCATGAAGCGCGTTACGGCTTCCTCGGATGAAACTGGAGCAGGCTTGTATTCCCTGGCCACCACCGTTGCGGGATGTTCCAGTTCATGCAGCCGTTTCAGCACCTGCTGCTGATTCAGTTCCAGTCCCTTCATGCGGGCCTGTAACTCGCGCCAATGCTCGCTTACTTTTTTCTCCAGTAAATAGCGCCGCAACGAGACCACAAAAATGGAAGCAAAGACGAGAAAAATTGCGAACTCGTTTGCGCCGGAGACAGCTATGGCGGCGACCACATACAAGATGAAGATGATGATGAGTTCTGTCATGGTATTTTTTCTGAGAGCGCCTCAACACCAAAACATTAGAGCTTGTTTCAAAAATATCTCTTCGATATCAGGGGGCTAAAGAGTCTGTGTGAGAACTTGAAGGGCGTCGTCCCTACGGGACTAAAAATCATTTTTTCGCTTACCCAGCGCTGAAGCGCTGGGCTATAACGCGCCACCCCTTCGGGGTTGTTCATTTATCAGGTCTCACAAATTCAGGTCTCATCCACGGACTAAAGCCCCCTTTTTTTGGGCCCAAACGGCACTTTTCGCTTCGCCGCCCATGGCTAAAGGCATGGGTTACCAGTCGTGCCCTGATACAAAAGCTATTCTTGAAACAAGCTAGATCAAAACTGCTTCTTAATGTGTCTTCGGCTGCTGGCGCTCTCACAAAAAAGGTGCGCTTGCAGCACCTGCTTCACCAGAACAGCAAAACCAGATTGTTCACTGGGTGTATCTGTGAACACAATTAGAACGCTAATTAGGGAGAATCTTGCAACTAAATTTGCAGGTGGAGATAACTAAAGTAATAACAGGCAGATGGGCAGTATAGCTCTTAGCGGGCGTGGGAAGGGCTGGGCTTGCGGGAGGCCGCGGGCGCGGCCCCCAGTTTACGCAGGCGATCGCGGGCCTGCGTGGCTTCGATGGAACGCGGATAGCGCTGAATGACGGAGTTCAACTCGCGCACGCCTTCCGGCTTCTGGCCAAGCTCGAGCAGCGCAAATCCTTTTTTGAGCTGGGCCGCGGCGGTCTTGTTACCGCCGGCATATTGTTCCAGCACCTTGTCATAATCTGTGACGGCCTGTTGAAAGTTGCCCTGGCGGTATTCAATATCGGCCACATAGAATTGTGCGTTGCCGGCCAATTCAGTATCGCTGTAAAACTTCAGGTAATCGCCGAATTCCTGCGTGGCCAGGTCATAGCGGCCGGCGTTGTAATCGCGCAGAGCATTGTTATAGAGGACATCGGCGGGCGGGGCCTGGGCCTGCGGAGGCGTGGGCGTCGAGACCGGCAGATTCTGATGCGTGGCATTCATGTCATCAATCTGTTTGCTCAGCTTGGCTACGCGCGCCTTGAGCTCGTCGAGGGAATCGTGCAGCGCCTGGATTTGTCCTGAAACCTGGTCTACCTTGCCGCCGTTATCATTGTTCTGTTGCGACAGGTTCTTCTGCAGAGTGTCTACCGCTTGCGTCATTTTATTGATGTTGTCGGTGCTCTGCTCAATCAGGTTTTTCATGACGCCCATGCGCTCATCGAACGACTGCTTCATTTGCGCCATCTGGTCCTGCAGGTTCTGCACCTGGGTTTGCAACTGCACGATCTCTTTGCTCACACCAAAGGCAGGCAGAGAAGAAAATGCCAGGAGCAAAGCGGCGAGATAGAGTACTCGTTTGTTCATAGTCCTCTCTTTAGATGATTACAATAGTTATTGTAGAGACGCAGCGGGCTGCGTCTCTACGAGTAACTCCCTATATTACCTTTATTTTTGCAATACGAAGTGGGCACGGCGGTTCTGCTGCCAGCATTGCTCGTTCGATTCGGTGCAGAACGGCTTCTCTTTGCCGAAGCTGATGGTCTTGATGCGGTCTCCGCTTACTCCGTTGCGGGTCAACTGATCGCGCACGGCCCCGGCGCGGCTGTCGCCCAACGCCAGATTGTACTCGGTGGAACCGCGCTCATCGCAGTGGCCCTCAATGGTAAATTTCAAATTGGGATGCTGCTGCAGGAACTGCGACGCGGAAGCGAGAGATTGGGTTACCTCGGGACGCAAGGCAAAGCTGTCATAGTCGAAAAAGACATCTTGCACCTGGCGGGCAAACATCTGCTCTTCGGTTTCAGTGACGGGAGCGACGGGCGCCGCTTCCACGGTAACGCGAGCAGTTGCATCCTGCGTTCCTCCCGCGCCTTTGGCGACCAGCCGGTAGGTGGTGGAATCGGTGGGGCTCACGGTCTTGGAGCCGTTGGGATCCACTGCGCCAATGCCCTCAATGGAAACGTCAGTCGCGTTTTCCGTACGCCACGTAAGCTGCGTGGATTGTCCTGCCTGAATCGAATCGGGATTGGCGGAAAGCGACGCCGTAGGCTGCGGCGGCGGTGGCGGTGGGGGGGGTGGCGGGGGAGTACTCTTTTTGGCGCAGCCGGCCATTAGGAAGAGCGCCGCCAGTACGAGTAACAGGATGGACTGCCTGATTCGGTTTTTCACCTCAATGCCTCCAGAAGAAATCATAAACTTCAAAACCCAGAATTGCCGGTTATGATGCCTTGTTTTACCGTGTATTAATGTTAAATTTTATTTCCAGCTCCAGTTCGGCTGTGAGTTTTCCCCATCCGTGGTGATGGCGTGCTGGTGGGTTCCATCGGCCAGCATGCTCCAGATTTGCGAGCGCCCGCCCTGCCTGGATTCATAGACAATGTGCCGTCCATCGGGCGACCAGGAAGGGAAGTCGTTGACGCCGGAATCGTGCGTCAACTGCACCCATTGCCGCGTGGTCACATCCATGAGGTAAATATCCTGACCTCCGGGTGCGCCGGGCCCGTAGTTGCGCCGCCAGGCAAGTGCCAGGAGCTGTCCGTTGGGCGACCAGGAGGGCGAAACCGCGTAGCCGGTATCGGTCATGCGCTGCACGTTGGTGCCGTCGGCATCCATGATGTAGATTTGCGGCAGGCCGGTGCGGCCGCTCACAAAGGCGACCTGCGCTCCGGTTTTGGCGTTCCATACCGGGGAAGAGTCGGGATGGCCTGTGGAAACGGTAAGCCGTTTGGGGTTCGCCCCCGAGGAATCGGCCACATAAATCTCGGAGTGACCGTGCATGGATGACGAAAAAGCTATTTTGCTTCCATCCGGCGACCACGCGGGAGAGATATTGGTCCCATTATAGGCGGGGAAGGCGACCATCCTGCCCAGTTCCAGCGAGTACATCATCAGCTCCAAGCCGCGTTTTACAAAAGAGGAGAAGATTACACGGGTGTTATCGGGCGAGACGCGCGGAGATAAAGAGGCCAGCGAACTTAGATGGGTCAGTTGAGTCTGGCCAGCGCCGTCGTAATCCATCTGCCAGACTTCTTTGTGGCCGCTGCGCGAGCTGATGAAATAAAGCTTCGTTTCGGCAATGCCGTTGATTCCACCACCCAGGCGCAAGATGATTTCGTCGGCAAAGCGGTGCGCCTGCAGGCGCGCGCTCGCCTCAGATGCCGGGTCGCTGTATTGCTTGCCTAAAACCATGGGCGAGCCGGTGTTGTGGGCATCGTAAAGCCAGCCTTGCATGGCAACATTGGACCCCGAAACTCCGAAGTTGCCGAAGGCCACCATGCTGGCATTTACCGGCGGATTGCTCCAGGTCGCCAGCTGCATGTCAGACGTGGCGCCGGGAACGTTGAGCGGGTAAAAGCTCTTGGAAACCAGCTCGAAGATGCCAGCGTTGTCCAGATCGTTCCATAGGGTCTGGTTGAAGATTGTAAGCAGGGGGGCGGTCTGCGGATCGTTGCCTGCGGCCTTGAAATCAGGGACCGCCAGCCGGACCTTTTCAACTCCCAAACCTGTGCCCGTGCGAATCCAATCGGTTTGCGCGAAAAGCAAAGATGATGATACGAGGGTCAGCAAAGCCAATGCCGCCATTCGTCTGATCATGGTGTGCACTCCATTCCTTGCCTGTACTAAAAAAATTTTACGGCCTTTTGTAATCAAACCAAAATTCTACAGAAACTTTGCTGCCCCGGTATCCCGGAGGCAGCGGACCAAAGGTATCAATCCGTTGCAGGGCCCGTGTCGCCGACTGATCGAGCGAAGGCACGCCGCTGGATTGTTCAATCTGAATATTGGTGGGCTCGCCGCTGCTCAGAATGTCAAAGACAATGTAAACCCGCCGGGCTGAGGTAATCGTCGGATCCACCTCATATTTCATCCAGTTGTCTGAGACTTTGCGTTGCACGACCTGTACATACCACCCGAATTGACTGCCAAAGTCTCCCTGGGATCCTGCGAAACTGAATCCACCTTTGGCGTTGTTCACGGTAAATACGCCATACGGACCGCTTACCGGGCCGCCTTCCCCAAAGGGAACGCGGTTATCTTCCGGTGGAGGAACACGCGGCTTTTCAGGGCTGGTGTGCTGTTCGGGTTTCTTCCTGGTATTACGGTCAGGGATCGGCAGGGCATCGGGTTGCTGCTCAACCGCCTTCGGAGTCGATTCAGTCAGGCCTTTGGATTCATTGGCCACGACATTCTGCGTCTGCTCAGGCTGGGCGGGCAGGGGGACAGCGGCGCGGCTTACCAGGGTTGCGCTCATGGCTTCTCCAATCTCGGTGTTGCCCCAGTTTTCTCCATGCTGTGAGCTGATGATGGCACTATAGACGATAATCGAACCGAACAGGACGATATGCAATCCCGCCGACCAGGTGAGATAACCTCTCCACGAATCGCGTTCAAAATAAATATTGTCATCCGCTTGCATGTTACTTCACCGCATTTTCCTGCAACGGCTGGGTCACAATACTTACATTCGTAATGCCTGCCTGCTTCACCGAATCCATCACCGTGGCAAATACGCCAAAGGGCACATTTTGATCGGCCCGCAGAAAAATGGATTGATGCTCCGGGTCGCGCACCTTCTCATGCAATTTTTGCGGGAGAAGGTTGATGTTAATGGGGTCGTTGCCCAAAAAAATGTCCTGTTTGCTGGTGATGCTGATGACCAGCCGCTCCTCGGTGATTTCCTTGACGGTCCGGGTTTTGGGGACATCCACGTCAATGCCCGACTGCAGAATGGGAGCGGTGAGCATGAAGATGATGAGCAGCACCAGCACAACGTCTACCAGCGGGGTAACATTGATCTCCGCCAGCGAGGACTGCGTGCGTCCGCTCTTATCGGTAAAAGCCATCAGCGTCTCTCCGCTGTTGCCTCTGTTTGCACCGGGGCATTGCGCTCTACAGCATTCAGCATCTCCAGCGCAAAATCATCCATGCGCGCGCCAAACTCGCGGATGGTATGCGAAATCTGATTGTAGAAAATTACGGCAGGAATGGCCGCAACCAGGCCCGCAGCGGTGGTAATCAGGGCCTCGGAAATTCCCGGGGCAACCGCCCGCAAGGTGGCCGCGCCGGCGGTACCCAGTCCGTGAAATGCGTCAATAATGCCCCACACCGTGCCAAACAGCCCTATAAAAGGAGACACCGCTCCCGTGGTCGCCAGCATAGGCAGCCTGCGCTCCATGCGGGTCAGCTCTTCGGAGGCGGCAATCTGCATAGAGCGCCGGATGGCGTCAATGCTGCGAATGGTTCCGTTGCTCGACATTTGCCGGCGATACTCTTCATATCCGCCTTCGAAGACGGCGACCAGAGGGCTGGGCCTGAACTGCTCGGCCACGGCAGAGATATCCTGCAGACGCTGGGCTTTGCGGAAGGCGCGTATAAAGCGTCCGCTCTGCCGGCGCGCGCTGCCAAAACGCGCCCACTTGGAAAGAATGATCCCCCAGGAAAGAACACTGAAGGCGAGAAGAATCAGGAGAACAACTTTGGCGACCAGACCGCTGTCTTGGATTAAATTAACAATCTCGCCGCCGACAAGGGATGCTGAAATGAGGTGTATTGTCATCTCGATGGAATTCGAGTGAAATGGCTATATGCACCGTAGCATCCAGCCTGTGCCCTCGTCAATGTTCCCAGGGTTAATTTTTGTGGGGATTATTACCTTTTAGCTCACCCGGCTGTATTTGCTTCTAGAGCCACGGAACGCATGATAGGCCGGTAGAGGGTCTATCTCAGCCGGGCGTTATTGCTGCCATACATCGCTCGCCGGCCGGGAATACAACTGAGATCCAACGAGGATGAACCAGATAGCCTGGCCGAGCATAACAACTGCCATGCCATGGACATCAAGCCGCAGGTGGCCCACGCCAATTCCGACAATGATAAGTGCAGAAACGACGCAGCCGTAGATGGCCACACCACGGCCGAATCCTTGATTCCGCAGAGCGGAAATCGACCAGAGGATAATTGCCGTCGAAGCGGCCACGGAATAAATCTGCGCGAAGGCTTGATTGATCTGAAAAATGCCGTCGATCACAATTTGCCATTGGTGCGCGGCGGCAGGAACATCGCGCACCATGTGCTTCATAATATCGGGGACGACGAATCCACTGACCGCCGTGGCGATGAGCACGGCGACGCACGCGAAGCCGAAGGTGACGATTGCGGCGAAAGAGATCCGGTCGGTGGCGGCGATGCGCCGCGCGAGGCCGCAAGCACCCAGGAAAAGCAGAAGGACGCTCACCATGGCAATCGAGTGCGCAACGCCGGACATGAGCATAAGGCGACCCACTTGTTCGACTGTCAGCGGGCCTGCTGCCGTAGGGTGGATAGCCATCGTGAAAATGCCACCGAGCGAGCCGGCGATGAGAGCAACTCCAGATTTGCGATCGTCCGTCATACTGACACTCTAGACATGAATCGCTTGCCTGTGCCAGTGTTATTCACACGAACGCCACGATACGGAACAAACGCACGGGATTTGTTCAGGAATCAGGGATTGTGAAGGCCAGCAAAACGAAGAATAAGGCAGCAAAGCCTCATCGGAAAACAGATCGTCGTATTGTGCGAACGCGCGATACATTGGGCGATGCCCTGGTCGCGCTCATGCATGAGAAAAGTTTCGATGAAATTACGGTGCAGGATGTGCTCGACCGCGCGGGCGTAGGGCGATCGACATTTTACGTACATTATCGTGACAAAGATGATTTGTTCCTGAGTGATGTAGAGGATTTTCTCGAGTCGGTTGCCGGCATGCTGAAACGGCAAAACGCGAGCCCGAAACGGCTGCTGCCGGTGCAGGAGTTTTTTACGCATATCCGTGATGCGCGTGACTTCCATGCGGCGCTGGTGACGTCTGGGAAGGCGAATGATGTGTGGGCACTGGCACGGGGATTCTTCGCGCGTTCCATCGAGGAGAGACTACAGACGGCGGGAGTGGAGACCGTGGCGGCGCGGCGATCTGCCCAGGCCTACGCTCTAGCAGGAAGTTTTTTCTCGCTGCTCGACTGGTGGGTCGACAAGGGGATGAAAGCGGATCCCAAGGAAATGGACGAGTTGTTTCACTGCATGGCATGGAGCGGACTGGCGAACCGTTCAAAGTTGAGCCGTTAGCGACTAACGGGCCAGACGGAAGTCCTGTCTCAAGGAGCACAATACGGGTGAAGGCTTTTGCAGGAAGAGTCGCAGAGTAGAGCAAGCAAAATGCGAAAAAAAAGAGAGAATATCCTTTTTGAAGTTGGCGTGTGTGACGGTATGATGGCCTTAAACTCCCGCACAAGGGATGCGGTTTCAAACCTCGAAGGAAACACGCCGTGCTGCTCGAACTTCGCGTCGAAAATTACGCCGTCATTGATGATGCCCGGGTGGAGTTTGCATCGGGGCTGAATCTGCTGACCGGCGAGACCGGGGCTGGAAAATCGATCCTGATTGACGCCTTGGCGTTGCTGCTGGGCGAACGCGCCTCCAATGACATGATCCGCCACGGTACGGAACGGGCCGTGGTCTCCGGCGTCTTCGAAGCCAAGAGCCAGGCCATTACCGAAATTCTGGAAAAAAATGGAATCGATAGCTCCCAGAATGAAGACAATGAAGACGAAGATGGCGACCTGATTCTTCGCCGCGAAATCAGTGCCGGAGGCAAGGGCAGGGTTTTTATCAACAACCAGCCGGCCACGGTGGCGGTGCTCAAGCAGCTTGCCCCGGAGCTGGCCCACATCCACGCGCAAAGCGAGACCCTGCTTGCCTTTGACGCCGGGGAGCGGCTGCGGCTGCTTGACCGTTTTGCCAACATTGATGTCGAAGCTCTCTCTGTTGCCTATCATCGCTGGCGGGAATTACAGCAGCGCATCTCCGACCTAGAGCGCGATGAGCAAGACCGTCTGCGGTTGGTGGATTTGTGGCAATTCCAGAAAAAGGAAATCGAGCAGGCGAGCCTTGAGCCGGGCGAAGACCAGCGCCTGGAGTCGGAAAAGCGCGTGCTGGCCAACGCGGAAAAACTTTATTCCGCCGCCATGGGGGCGCACCAGCTTTTATACGAATCCGATTCATCCACGGCGGCGTCGTTGCGTGCCTCGATCAAACATGTAGAAGAGCTGGCGCGCTACGATGCCAAATTTCAGGAGACACTGGCGGCGCTGGAATCGGCCCGCATCACGGTGGAAGACGCCGGCCTTGCGCTGCGTGATTATGCGGAAGGCATTGACGCTTCTCCCCAGCGCCTGGCTGAGATTGAAGACCGGCTTGCGCTCATCGATCGTCTCAAGCGCAAATATGGTCAGAGCGTGGATGAAATCATTGCTTTTGGCGAAGAGGTTGCGCGCAAAGTCAATGAAGTTGAGAACCGCGACGAAATCCTGCATCGGTTGCGCAAAGAAATCGCGGCCGCCGCTGAGGATTACCTAAAGCACGCGCGTGCTGTTTCCAAAAAGCGCCAGGAGCAGGCCCGCAAATTAGAAAAATTGGTCGAGACCGAGGTCAACGACCTGGCCATGAAGGTCCGCTTCAAGGTGGAGGTTTCAGCTTCGGAAGAGCAAGTCTCGTGGTCAGCCGACGGATTCGACCAGGCCGCTTATCTTATCGCTACCAATGCCGGTGAGCCGCTCCATCCTATTGAGAAAATCGCCTCTGGCGGTGAAATGTCGCGCGTGATGCTGGCCCTCAAGGCCACCGTGGAAGCCGACAAGCCTCCTCATGCGGTTCGTTCTCGTAACGGCAAACCTGAAGCCGGAGTGCGTACCCTGGTCTTCGACGAAATTGATACCGGCATCGGGGGCCGCGCCGCCGAGGCCGTGGGGAAGAAGCTGAAGGCACTTGGCCGCAGCCATCAGGTGCTCTGCATCACCCACCTGCCGCAGATTGCCTCTTTTGCCGATCAGCATTACGTGATTGAGAAGAAAGAAAAAAAGGAATCGGGGGGCGTTCGGGTACACACCACCATTCGGCGGTTGTCAGAAGCCGAGCGCACAGAAGAGGTCGCCCGCATGTTAAGCGGGGCCAAGCTGACCGACGCGTCTTTGAAGCACGCCGAGCAGATGTTGAAAATAAATGCATAGTGCTTTTAACCATCTGGCACTAAAAGCTACGGCTTGTTTGATCTGGTTTCCGCGGCCGATTATTTTAGAGATCACCCGGCTCTGTCGACATCCTTGAAACATTCTCTAGATTTCGGCATGAAGAGGAAAAAATCCAAGCATGGTTCGATCTAAGCCGTGGGCGGTTCCCACCGCCATCCGAGATCCTTCTCCCGCTTCGCGGGATCAGGATGACACTCTTTCTAATTTTGACGCGTGCCCGCGACCATGGCGCGTTCCTTTTCAGCTTCTTGAAGGTCTTGTTGGGGAAGAGATTGGGTTGGCGCGGAAGCCCATCGGTTCCGACAGGCAATTGCGATAAGTTCTGCCCACTGATTGTTCTCAAGGATAGGGTAGAGGCGAATTGCCGTTGCAGTTGCAACGACACCGGCCAAGAAGGAAAGCACGAGGCTAGCCATGGGGAACACCTGCCGACCCTTTAGGATGCTGAGTAGCAGACGCAAGTTGCTGGATTTCCCCGTTTACTGCTCTAGAATAACCATTCACTGTAGATTCTGCCGTTTTCTCTGGTTTACATTGGCGGCAACTGGCATCTTTCTTGTAAGGTTTTGATTCTGAAAAACTTAGGGACTCTTGTATACTAAAAGCCAAGCCCATGAGCACACAGACTGAAGCCAAAACGCTTATCCTGCTCAAGCCCCGGGGCTTTTGTGCCGGGGTGGTTAGAGCTATTGATATTGTCCGTATAGCCCTGGAGGCCTTTGGTGCACCCATTTACGTGCGTAAAGAGATTGTCCACAATCGGTACGTGGTGGATGAGCTCAAAGGCAAAGGCGCCATCTTTGTGGACAGCGTAGAAGAAGTCCCGAACGGGGAGCGCGTTATTTACAGCGCCCACGGAGTTTCGCCGGAAGTGCGCGAGGCCAGCCAGAAGCGGAATCTCCGCGTCGTGGACGCCACCTGTCCTCTGGTTACGAAAGTCCACGTGGAAGCGGTCAAGTATGCCAAAGAGGGCTACTCCATCATTCTGATTGGCCATCGCGATCACGATGAGGTCATCGGGACCCTCGGCGAGGCGCCACTGGTAACCCAGGTAGTGAGCACTACAGAAGAGGTTGAGGCCCTAGTGGTTCCTGACCCCAATCGCGTGGCTTACATCACCCAGACGACATTAAGCCTGGACGAAGCCAAAGACATTATTGCCGCTTTAAAGAACAAGTTCCCTAACATTCGTGGGCCGCACGCGCAGGATATCTGCTATGCCACCGAAAACCGACAGGTTGCAGTGAAGCATATTGCCGAAGAGGCGGACCTGTTGCTGGTGGTGGGCTCCGATAACAGCTCCAACTCGAACCGGCTTGTGGAAGTGGCGCGCAACCTGGGGCGCTCTTCCCATTTGATTGAAAATTTCCGGGCGATCGCGCCGGAGTGGTTGGACGGCGTGCGAACGATTGCCCTAACCGCAGGAGCTTCGGCTCCGGAGTGTTTGGTGGAAGAGGTGATTTTGTTCCTGCAGAACAAAGGATTCACCAACCTTCGCGAGGTTGAGGTCATGCCGGAAAATGTACGCTTCGGCCTGCCTCCCGAGATCGTTGCCGCGATTGGCGAAGCTCCCGCCCCGGCAATTGCGGAGTAAGCATGGAACAGCCCCACCCCCAGGGTGCGACCGAACGCCATCTCCCGCCAATGACCTTTGGCAAGCTGGACGATATGCGCAGCCGTGTGGCTGCCGCCATTGATGCTGTCCGCAAATATCTTTTCTCCGTTCAGCTTGAGGAAGGCTACTGGTGCGGCGAGTTAGAGGCTGATACCACCCTCGAATCCGATTACATTCTGGTGCATACCCTGTTGGGTACCGGCGACCCGGGCAGGATGGCCAAGGCAGCTATTGAGATTCTGCGCCACCAAAACGAAGATGGCGGCTGGCCGATCTTTCAAGGAGGGCCATCGAACATCAGCGCTTCGGTGAAGGCGTATTTCGGCCTCAAGCTGATGGGATACCAGCCGGAGCATCCGGCATTGGCGCGCGCCCGCCGCCGCATCATGGAAATGGGAGGCGTGACCCAGGTCAACACCTTTACCAAAATCTATTTGTGCTTTCTGGGGCAGTACGACTATGACGCCGTTCCGGCCATTCCGCCGGAGATTGTTCTGTTCCCGAACTGGTTCTGGTTCAATATCTATGAGATTTCTTCCTGGTCGCGGGCCATCCTGGTTCCACTTTCTATTGCCTATGCCAAGAAGCCGTTTAAGAAAATCCCCGCGGAACAGGGAATTGACGAGCTCTTTCCCAATGGCCGCGACCACACCAACCTGAAGTTGAAGTGGTCGAAAAAGATCGTAAGCTGGCGCAATTTCTTTCTGGTGCTCGATGTATTAGTGCACTTCTTTGAGCGCGTGCATGTGCGTCCTCTGCGCGCCCTGGCGCTGCGCAAGGCTGAAAAGTGGATGCTCGAGCGCTTTGAAATGTCGGACGGCCTGGGTGCGATTTATCCTGGCGTGCTCAACTCCATCATCGCATTGCGCTGCCTGGGGTATTCGGTGGATGATCCCCAGTTTATCCGCGCCATGGATGAGTTTGAAAAACTCGGCATCGAAGAAGAGAAGACCTTTCGCATGCAACCTTGCATGTCACCGGTCTGGGACACCGCTTATGCCCTCTTTGCCCTCGGCGAGAGCGGGGTTTCTTCCCGCGAGCCGCGCATGGTCGCCGCCGCCGACTGGATGCTGAAAAAACAGGTCACACATAAAGGCGACTGGGCGGTGAAAAATCCTAAAGCGGCTCCCGCCGGCTGGTACTTTGAATTCAACAACGAGTTTTATCCCGACGTGGATGACAGCGCCATGGTGTTGCTGGGCCTGAGCCACGTCAACCATCCCAATGAGCGCTATCAGCACGAGTCTTCGCAGCGCGCGATTGAGTGGATTTTTTCAATGCAGTGCAAGAACGGCGGCTGGGCATCATTCGATAAAGATAATGACCGCATGGTCTTCCAGCATGTCCCATTTGCCGACCACAACGCCATGCTCGATCCTGCGACTGTGGACATCACCGGACGCGTTCTGGAGATGATGGCGGTGTACGGCTACACGCGTGAAGATAAGCGCGTGCGCAAGGCCATTGATTTTCTTATTCGTGAGCAGGAGCCCGATGGCTCCTGGTTCGGACGCTGGGGCGTAAACTATATCTACGGAACCGCCTGTGTCCTGCGTGGTCTGGAAGCGATGGGCGTCTGGAACCATGAGCCTTATGTGCAACAAGCCGCAGAGTGGCTGCGGATGTTCCAGAACCCTGACGGCGGCTGGGGCGAAACCTGCGGATCGTATGACGACCCTGCGCTGAAGGGAATAGGCCCGAGCACGCCTTCGCAAACTGCCTGGGCCGTGATGGGCCTGCTGGCGGCAGGGGATACACGCAGCGAATGCGTTGGCCGCGGCATCGCATATCTGTTGAGGACGCAGAAGAAAGACGGCTCCTGGGATGAGCCGCAGTACACCGGAACTGGCTTCCCGCGGGTCTTTTACCTGGCTTATCATCTGTACCGGAATTATTTCCCTATGCTCGCGCTGGCAACTTACGCGCGTGTCTTCGCTAATGTCGACAAATCAGCGAAGACGGTTCGTACTGTAGTAACGGCTGAAAAATTTCAGCTTTGAGTTGCAGGGAAGCGGCGAGTTGAAGGAAATCAGATTGTTGTAAATCTTCAATATTTGGAGAGGAACTCGAGTGCCTGTACCAATCTCGCAGATGTGGACCGTGGCAACCTACGTCCTGAAGCAGAAGATGGGCGGCCGTAAGCGCTATCCGCTGGTTCTAATGCTGGAGCCGTTGTTTCGCTGCAATCTTGCCTGCGCGGGCTGCGGGAAGATCCAGTATCCGGCGCACATCCTGAAGAAGAACCTCACGCCTGAGCAATGCTTCAAGGCTGTAGATGAGTGCGGGACCCCGATGGTAAGCATCCCCGGGGGCGAGCCGTTGATGCATCCCCAGATTGGCGAGATTGTTGAAGGACTGGTGGCACGCAAGAAATATATTTACCTGTGCACGAACGCGCTGCTGTTAAAAGAAAAACTCGACCTGTTTAAGCCCAGCAAGTATCTGACGTTTTCCGTGCATCTCGACGGCGAACGCGAACACCATGACTTTTCCGTCTGCCGTGAAGGCGGCTATGAAATTGCCGTGGAAGCCATCAAAGAAGCGCTGAACCGCGGCTTCCGCGTAACCACCAATACGACCCTGTTCGATGGAGCCGATCCAAACAGCGTGCGTGCGTTCTTTGACGAAATCATGGCGCTGGGCGTCGAGGGCATGATGCTTTCTCCCGGCTACTCATACGATAAAGCGCCCGACCAGAAGCACTTCCTGGGACGCGCTCGAATCCGGCGGCTCTTCCGCGCTATTCTTTCTAACCGCAAGCCTGACTGGCGTTTCAACATGTCGCCGCTCTTTCTCGAGTTCCTGATGGGCAAGCGGCAGTATGCCTGCACGCCCTGGGGCATGCCAACGTACAACATTTTTGGCTGGCAGAAGCCATGCTATCTGCTGCAAGACGGCTATGCCGATACATTCCAGGAATTGATGGAAGCTACCCAGTGGCATGAATACGGCACCGAGTCGGGCAATCCCAAGTGCGCCAACTGCATGGTGCACAGCGGGTATGAGGCCTCGGCGGTGAACTATACCTTCAGCTCGCTGAAAGGTTTTTTTGAAACCGCGAAAGCGACACTGTTCCAGAGCTATAGAGATGAGTCTGCCCGCAAATTGCTGGATGAGAGCGTACGCCCGGTGCATGCCTACAATCCGCTGGTGCAGATCGATAAAAATGAGACTGAGTTGGAGGAGACCAGGGCATGAGTGGGGTTCCTTCAATCGAGACAAATACCAAAAAGCCCTTGATCGGCTCGGACACAGCCGGGGACGGCTGTGCCACACAGGCAATTCCAGTTGCCGGCAATCCTGATGCTCTTGAGGTTTCTCCGGGGACACTCCACGAGAAGCTCGAGGGTTGGATTCCGCAACTGGCCAGCGAAACCGAAACACGCGATGCGCTGGAAAAGGCCTTTGACTACCGTGGTGATGTGTCGATCACGCTAAAGAATGGCAGCAAAGTTGAAGGCTACATCTTTGACCGGCGCTCGGGCCAAACGCTGGCAGATTCCTGCGTCCGTCTTTTTCCCGCAGGCTCGGAGGAGAAACTCAGCATCTCCTATGCCGATATCGCCGCCCTCGCTTTTTCCGATCGCGACCCCGCCGCCGGTAAAAGTTGGGAGGCCTGGGTCCGTAAGTATTGGGAAAAGCGCTCTGCCGGCGAAAAAAACATCGGAATCGAAGCGGAAAAACTCGACTAATAAGCTGCGATCAGGAGTTTATCTCATGCACGGCCCATGCCGTGCTTTTCTACTTTTATTATGAAAGCCTTTGTCACTGGAGCCACAGGATTCGTCGGCAGCCACGTTGCCCGCGCGCTGGCAGTACAGGGCGCCGAACTGCGTCTGCTCACACGCTCCAGCAGTCCCACGAAAAATATTGAGGCTATTCGCGCCGAGCGTGTAGTCGGGGACCTCACCAATCCCGAATCGCTCAAAAAGGGAATGCAAGGATGCGAATTTGTCTTCCACGTGGCCGCAGATTATCGCCTGTGGGTCCGCGATCCGGAGCAGATGTACCGCACCAACGTTGAGGGTACGCGCGCCATTCTGCAGGCCGCGCAGCAGGCCGGCGTGCGCCGTGTTATCTACACGAGTTCCGTAGCCACCATGGGCTTCACCGGAAACGGCAAACCCTGTGACGAAGACTCTCCGGTGTCGTTGCTTAACATGATCGGGCATTACAAGCGCTCCAAGTTCATGGCGGAGCAGATCGTGCTCGAGGCCGGACGCAATGGCGCCAACGCGGTCCTGGTGAATCCCACCACTCCTGTCGGCGAGCAGGACATCAAACCTACCCCCACCGGCAGGATCATCGTGGATTTTCTCAATCGCAACTTTCCTGCCTACGTTGATACCGGGCTCAACCTGGTGGATGTAACCGAATGCGCCCACGCCCATGTTGCCGCCATGGAGAAAGCCCGCCCTGGCGAGCGTTACATCATCGGCGGCGAAAACCTTACGTTGAAACAGATTCTCGATAAACTGGCTGCTATTACCGGTCTGGCCGCGCCTACTATGAAGATTCCGCACCTGGTCGCCCTGGGATTTGCAGCTTACGACCAGACCATTACCGGACTGCTGTTGCGCAAGGAGCCGCGCGCCACCGTGGATGCGGTCCGCATGGGCCGCAAAAAGATGTTTGCTTCTTCTGAAAAAGCCGAGCGCGAGTTGGGTTACAAAGTTGTTCCCGTGGATGATGCTTTGCGCCGCGCCGTCGAGTGGTTCAAGGGAAACGGCTATGTCAGGGCCAAATAACTCGAAAATCCGGCATGCTCGCTTCGCTATCGTCGCCGCTCTGCGCCAGGAGGTCTCTGCGGTAGTCCGCGGCTGGGGGCAGCGCGAGATCGAATACGGCGGCAGAAAGCTGCGTTTTTACGAATCGGAGAAAGCAGTTCTGGTGTGCGGCGGAATCGGCGCGCAGGCCGCAAACATAGCCGCTCAAGCCGCGCTGATTTGTTACCGGCCACAAGGGATGCTCTCGGCTGGAGTGGCCGGAAGCCTAAGCAGCAATTTGAATGCAGGCGAGGCATTTTTAGTCTCCGCAGTTATCGATGCCGTGAGCGGGAAAACTTATGCCGCACTCTTGGGAACGCGGAGATTGGTAACCGCCGGCAAAATTCTGGGGCCGGAGGAAAAGCGTGAACTGGCCCAGCGCTATTCTGCCCATGCCGTGGACATGGAAGCAGCAGCCGTGGCCGAAGTTGCTGCCCAAGCCGGGCTGCCTTTCTATGCCGCCAAGGCCATCTCTGATCAACTGGATTTTCCCATGCCGCCGATGGACCGGTTTGTGGATGCCAGCGGAAACTTTGCCACCGGCAAATTCGTACTGCACGCTGCATTGCGGCCTGCGATGTGGCCGGTTGTATGGCGTTTGGCACGGAACAATCATCGCGCAGCCGAGGCGCTGGCTCGGGTGGTGCAGCCGCTCATTGACGGCCAGAATTTACACTCAGACGCGATAGAATCAGGGATAGCGCAAATCAAACATTGACTATGGCTACTGCAACTCAAACCGGCAGCACGGCTTTGGGGAAGATCCCCGCGACCATGCGGGCCGCTGTTTATCATGGTCAGAATGATGTCCGCCTGGAGACAGTTCCGGTGCCCACGATTGGCCCGGGCGAATTGCTGATTCGCGTCCACACCTGCGGTATTTGTGGCACCGATCTCAAGAAGATCAGCACCGGCTCGCACTCGGCGCCGCGCATCTTTGGACACGAGACCTCAGGCATGATTGTTGCCGTGGGCGAAGGCGTGACCAGTTATTCCCTGGGCGAGCGGGTGATGGTGTTCCACCACATCCCCTGCCGGGATTGCTTTTATTGCAACCGCAAAGTCTTTGCCCAGTGTCCGGTATATAAAAAAGTTGGCGTCACCGCCGGCTACGAGCCCAGCGGCGGCGGCTTTGCCGAATATGTGCGCGTCATGGATTGGATCGTCGAGCGCGGCGGCGTGGTACGCATTCCCCAGCATGTCAGTTACGAGCAGGCGGCGTTTATCGAGCCGGTCAACACGTGCCAGAAGGGAATTGAAACTTTGCGCCTGCAGTCCGAAGAAACGGTCCTGGTGATTGGACAGGGGCCTATCGGCATGATTCTCGCCAAGCTTGCTCTCTCCGCAGGGGCGCGCGTCTTTGCCTCTGATATGTATGCCCAGCGGCTTATGGTCGCGCGCAACTTTGGCATCACCGAAACTATTGATGCTTCCAAAGACGATGCTACCCGGCGCATTCGCGAGGTCACCGATGGCCGTGGCGCCGATGCGGTGATTGTGGCTGTCGCGGGCAATGCGCTCGTCCAGGTTGCTCTGGATGCTACCCGCCCCGGCGGCCGCGTGCTCCTCTTTGCCCAGACTACGCGCAGCCAGGCGACGGTTGATCCCTCCGCCGTCTGCATGGACGAAAAATTCCTGCTTGGCTCTTACAGCGCATCTGTCGACCTGCAGAAAGAATCGGAGCGCTTTGTCTTCAGCGGTGAGATGGACATGAGCCGCCTGGTTACCCATCGCTTTCCGCTGGAACAGGCCGTCGAAGGAATCAAGATGGCCATGCATCCGCAGCCGGATTCGCTCAAGATTGTCATTACTCCCGGCATGAATTGGGAAGGAAAGCCGAACCAGGGAGGGAAGCCCTGAGCGCAAATTCCAAAACATCTTCGAATGGAACCATGACCGCTGCCGTTCTTTACGGCAAAGAGGACATCAAGATCGAGCGCGTTCCCATTCCCACTTTGGGCGAAGGCGAGATTCTGGTCAAGGTACACGCCGCCCTGACCTGCGGCACCGATCTCAAAGTGTATCGGCGCGGCTATCACGCAAGAATGATTGTGCCTCCGGCGCTCTTTGGGCACGAGCTGGCAGGAGAAGTTGAGAGTGCCGGCGCCGGCGTAACCAATTTCCGCAAAGGCATGCGCGTTGTTGCGGCGAATTCCGCCCCGTGCGGCGTCTGTTTCTATTGCAAGCAGGGACAAGAGAACCTGTGCGACGATCTGCTCTTTAACAATGGCGCTTACGCTGAGTACATCCGCATTCCCAAACGCATCGTGGAAAAGAACACGCTCGTTATTCCTGACAAAGTAAGCTTTGAAGAGGCGGCCATGGTCGAGCCCCTGGCGTGCGTACTGCTGGGACTGAATGAAAGCAACGTCCGCTCCGGCGATAATGTTGTGGTCATTGGCGGCGGTCCTATTGGACTCATGTTCATCCAGGTGGCAAAAGCGAAAAATTGCCGGGTCATCAGCGTAGTCAAGCGCGATGAACAGATACAGATTGCCAGCCGATTCGGCGCCGATGAAGTCATACAGATTCCGCCTGACCCATCTGTCTCGCAATCAGATACGATCGCAGCTGTGCACACACTCACGGAGAATCGCGGGGCAGACGTCGTGATTGAAGCCGTTGGCCGGCCCGAAGCGTGGCAATGGTCGCTCGATATAGTCCGCAAGGGCGGCGCTGTACAGTTTTTCGGCGGTTGCGCTGCCGGCACCAAAGTTGAACTCGATACCAACCGCATTCATTATTCGGCGCTGCGCATGCTGGCGACATTTCATCACACACCGAAGGCCATCCGGGAAGCTTTTACCCTCATCTGCGAGAATAGAGTCAGGCCCACGGATTACATCACTGCCCGGGCGCCTTTAACCGAGCTGCAGCAGGTATTTCGTCATATGATGGACCGGACAGGCGATATAAAAACGGCCATCTTGCCGGGAAATTGAATCGCGAAATAAGTAATGCCTGCGACTATAAACAACGCGCAATTGCCCTCGCCGCTTGCTGGCAGGGAAACGGGCATGGCCGCGAAGGGATTGGCGGCGCTGCCGGCGGAAAATTCGTCTTCGACAATGACCGCATCAAAACAGTCACTCGGCGCCTTGCTTAAGGCGACCTCGCGCTCGTTTTACCTGACCTTGCGCGTGTTGCCCGCGCGCGTTCGCCAGCAGATCGGCCTGGCTTATTTGCTGGCGCGCACGACCGACACCATTGCCGATACGGAAATCCTGCCGCTCGGTCAGCGGCTGAATGCGCTGCAAAAACTGCGCGAAGCAATTCTTGGCCAGAATTCCGCGCCTTTGAATTTCAGCGAGTTCGCAAGACAACAGGGCTCAGCAGCCGAAAAATTGTTGCTGGAAAGGGTTGAAGCCAGCTTGTCGGTGCTGCAATCTTTTAGCGCGGCCGATCAACAGTTGATTCGTGACGTGCTCCAAACTATCACCAGCGGACAGGAATTGGATTTGCGCCGGTTCGCCAATGCGTCCACACAAAATATCGTCGCGCTGAAAACTGACGTCGAACTGGACGATTACACCTACCGCGTCGCGGGCTGCGTTGGTGAATTCTGGACCAAGATTTGCCGCGCGCATTTGTTTCCGCGCGCGCGCCTGGATGAGAAACAATTCATCGCCGACGGCGTCCGCTTTGGCAAAGGTTTGCAGCTTGTGAATATTTTGCGCGATCTTCCGGAAGATTTGAAAAAAGGGCGCTGCTACCTGCCGATGGATAGGCTCGATGGGGCGGGTTTATCGCCGCAAACAGTGCTGTCGCTCGCCAGCCAGGAAAAATTTCTGCCGCTGTATCACCGCTACCTTGACGAGGCGGAATCGCATTTGCTCGCCGGCTGGAATTACACGAATACAGCGCCTTTTTCGCAGGTTCGCGTTCGTCTTGCGTGCGCGTGGCCAATTTTAATAGGCGTAAAGACGATCAAAAAGCTGCGTACTGCAAATGTGGACCAGTTGCAGCAGCGCGTGAAGGTTTCACGCAGCGAAGTGCGCGGCATGATGGCGGGTTCGGTGTTGGCGTATCCGTTTCCGTTTCTCTGGCGAAGATTGTTTTCGCCAACGGCAAAAATGGTCAAATTGACCTGACCTTTATGGCGAACTCCCCCACGAGCGCGCGAGAGATGCAGCTTAGTGCCGCCTACGCTTCCTGCCGCGCCATCGCCCGCTCAGCCGCCAAGAACTTTTATTATTCCTTTCTGGCGCTGCCCAAACATAAGCGCAATGCTCTTTGTGCGGTTTATGCTTTTATGCGTCATGCCGACGACATCAGCGACGATGAGCATCTGCCTGCCGAAGAGCGCTATCGCAAGCTGGAAGACTGGCTAGACAACGCCAAACGCGCCTTCGGGGGCGAGCCCACCGACGATGCCGTCTTGTTTGCCCTGGCCGATGCCCAGCGCCGCTACAAGATTCCGGTCGAGCTGTTTGAGAAGCTGGTGCAGGGCACTGCCATGGACCTGGAGCACGCTCTGGCGGCCGCCAGCCAGGCTGCGGCATCTCGGGCCACGGAGAATGAGGCGGCTAGCGAGGTTCCCCTGGCTCTCTACCCGACATTTGAAGAGCTCTATCAATATTGCTATCACGTTGCCTCGGTTGTCGGGCTGGTCTGCATCCGCATCTTTGGTTACCGCGACCCGCACGCTGAGATCCTGGCTGAGCGTTGCGGCATTGCCTTTCAGATGACCAACATCATTCGCGATGTCAAAGAGGATGCCGCCATGGGGCGGATCTATCTTCCGCTGCAGGATATGAAGCTGTTTGGCCGCGCTCCCCAGGAACTCGCTGCCGCCAGTCTGGCCAATGGTTTTCAGCCGGGGAAGTTTCGTGCCCTGTTGGAATTTGAGGCGGAACGCGCCCGCGAGTTTTATAAATCTGGCCGTGAGCTCATCGAATTGGTGGATTATGAAAGCCGTCCGGCGCTGTGGGTGCTGATTGAAATCTACAGCCGGCTGCTGGAGAAGATTGCCCGCCACAACTACGATGTCTTCAGCCAGCGCGTACACCTGGGCACCTCGGAAAAATTAGCGGTGCTGTCGCGCGGCCTGCTGAGCCGCATCATTACTTAGAACAGTTCTCAGTTCTCAGAACAAGGTGCTGGAGCATGTTGTAGAGATTGCTGGAATACAGGCCGGGTTCTGCTTTTTATATTATTGGCGGGCTGCTCTTGTTTGTTGCCATGGCGCTGTTCGTCCAATATAAGAAGACCGGCCATGCCAACCTGTGGTCGATGGTCGATTCGCAGCCAAAATCAGCAGAAGGACGATAGAAACCGCTGTAAGTAGCAACTTCATGGATTCACCGGGAAGTATAAAACAACCTGTCAAGAGCTAAAAGCCAAGAGCTAAAGGCCAATAGCCAAAAACCGAGTACTGCTTCTATCTCGACATCAAGACTACCCCAATGCCTACCAGCACGGCGGCGGCCCAGCGGCGGCGGTCTACGTTTTCGTGGAGGAAGAGGCGTGCGGCAATTGCGTTGGTGACAAATGTCAGCGATGCTCCCGCCGGCACTACCAGGCTCACATCGGCGTGCGAGAGCGCGAACAACATCATATAAAACGCAACTCCCATAGCGCAGACTGCCGCAATGAAAGTGCCGCTGTTCAGCATGCGGGCTGCGACTCCGCGCAGGCCAAAGCACTTCCACAGCTCTCCCAGGTCGCCAATTTCCTTCATCGCCTTGGAGACCAACACATCGCCCGTGGTGGAAGCGATAATCATGATTGCGATGGGCGTCCAGGTGTAAAAGAGTTGTGCGTTCATGGACAGGGTTTTTCCTGGGGACTTCGTTGGGTGGAGGTAGAGGGTCCACCAGCAACGATGCCGACGCCGCCGCTTACCAGCAGGATTCCAACCCAGCGTGCCACGGTAATGTGCTCATGCAGGACCAGCGCTCCCATAATGGCTACCAGCACATAGCTCAGCGAAGTTGCCGGAAGGACAAAGGTGAGGTCTGCCCAGGAGAGAGCAGTCGAGTAGGCGGCAAAGAACATCAGCAAAAACAGGATTCCCAGCGCTACCCAGGGGTTAAAGACTGCGGGAATCAGGCGGTGAAAATCTGAAATTGGGATGGCTCCAATGTGTTTCATGCCGTTGGCAAGCAACACATCGCCCACGGAGCTAAATACAATAATAGCTCCCAGTACCAAATAGCGATACCGGTCTAAAGCCACCTGATCTTGCCCTTTAAGCTTGAGCTGCTCCTGCGCTTTCGGTATTGCTGCGGGTAGCGGATTCTGCACTACGGCGTCCGGCGACATATTTCTTGCGTTGCGCGCGCAACTTCATGAACGATTTGGCTTCGGTGTAGAGCCGCTTGCGTTCTACGGAGTTGAATACAGCCTTGCGCACGATTCGGAAAATTGCTTTGGGTCGGAAGTAATACTCATCATAGAAACGATGGACGGCATCCAGGGCCTCTTCACGCGGCAGGCCAGGATACTCGATCTGGGCCAATTGATGGCCGCCTTCATCCACCATCTGCTGGTCGTTCACGATGAAACCGTTTTTCTTGGCAAAGTCGTAGAGCTCGGTGCCGGGGTAAGCATGCGCCAGAGAGACCTGGATGGTTTCCACATCGAGCTCTTTGGCAAACTTGATGGTCTGCTCAATGGTCTCGCGCGTCTCGCCCGGCAGGCCGATAATAAAATCGCCATGCACTACCAGCCCCAGCTTCCTGGTGTCACGGGTAAAATCGCGGGCGCGCTCGATGGTTGCGCCTTTCTTGATATTTTTCAGGATCTGGGCATTACCCGATTCGTATCCCACGATGAGCAGGCGGCATCCCGCCTCTTTTTGCGCTTTCAGGGTTTCGTAATCGGTAGTCACGCGCGAGGTGCACGACCACGTCATGTTCAGCGGCTTGAGCTTGGAGCACAGCTCAACGGTGCGCGCTTTCTGGATATTGAAGGTGTCGTCATCGAAGAAAACTTCCTTCAGGTCAGGCCAGTACTCTTTCACTTTGGCCATCTCCTGCGCCACGCGGTCGGTGGAGCGCTTGCGCCAGGGATGTCCGCTGAGCAACTGCGGCCACAGGCAGAAGGTGCACTGCGCCGGGCACCCGCGGGTCGTATAGAAAGACAGATATGGATAAAGCAGGAAAGGCACGGTGTAGCGCTTTATGTCGAGATCGCGCTTATAGACATCCACCACATCGGGCAGAGCGTCCAGGTCGGTGACCTCGGGACGGTCGGGATTGTGCACAATTTTCCCGTTGCGGCGATACGAGATTCCAAGAATCTCCGCCAGCGGCTTGCCATTGGCGAACTCAACCACGGCATAATCGAACTCGCGGCGGGTGACAAAATCAATCGCCGGGCAGTCATTCAGCGATTGCTCGGTGAGCGTGGTCACGTGCGGGCCAACGAAGGCGATCTTCACCCGTGGATTCGCGTCTTTCATCGCCGCAGCCAGAGCGCAGTCGCCCTTGAACCCCGGTGTGCTGGTGAACAGCACAACAAATTCATACTCTTTGACCAGGTCAATGGTCTGCTGCACCGAGACGTGGTGCGACGGAGCATCCAGCAGACGCGAGCCTTCCAGCATTCCAGCCGGATACGCCAGCCAGACGGGATACCAATACGATTCAATCTCTCGAGTTGCAGGCCAGCGCGAACTTGCGCCACCATCGAAACCCTCAAAAGACGGCGGATTCAGGAATAATGTCTTAAGTGGCATATATAAACTATTGATTCTAACATCTTGGAGGGCATGAACGAAGTGAAATGAGTGGGGTTTGTTAATCGGGTAAATGTTCTCTAAGGTCATCGCACTTTAAAGGCTGAATGCTTATTTTCTTCCACTCCGTTTCTGCGCCATGATCAATTTGAGCGTTTCGGGCAGAAAGACGGCTGAGATAATGCCTTCTTTATCCATGGCAAGAGCAAACTCCCGAACCTGCTTATACTCGCTCTCGTTGGCCAGCAGCAGGATAAGCCCGCACGGGTTGATATTTGGCAGAAAGTGCTGCACCACCTGCACGTGGTTGGTGGAGGTGAAGAGCAGATCGATATTGCTCTCCAGACGGCCCTCCTGGGCGAATTGATTACGGACCTCAACCGCAATTGAAGCCGATGACGAGAACCCGGCGGCCGCGATTTCTTTGCGCAGTTGGGCGCACCGGCCTGCATCCGCATCGCAGGTAATGAGTTTGCCAAAGCCGTTATCGTGCAAGCCCTGGGCGAGCGACAAGGTGAGGCCGGTGGCCGAGCGGTTTTCAATCGCCAAACGCGGCTTGGTTGTAGTCACAATCCGCCGCGCAAAGCCTGCCAGCCCTGCTTCAGAGCCGTCCAGGCCAGCCGTATTTTTTGTCTGCTGCTGTTCGCCCATACTTTGTCTTTATGGATTGTTGGGAGTGGGATTGCTTGTAGAAGCGGGCGTCCCTGTCTCCGGAGCTATGGCCCAGCGCTGCAGATCGCCGGTGGCGCGCAGCAATTGTATTTGCGTCTGATCAAGGGCAAAGGAAGCATCCAGCAGGTTGATATAGGTTTCGTGCTCGTGCACCCGGGCCTGCTGCTCGTCTTTGATATTGGCTGTCCCGGCCTGCAGACGCGCCTGCGCCGCTTCTACGTCTGCCTGAGCCAGTTCATGGTCGAGCCGCGCTATTTCCTTGGCCTCGGCAAGCTGGCGGATTGAACGTTGCAGCCTCAGGGTCTCGGAAGACACCTGGTCTTTTACGTCTTCGGCCTGTTTTCTGGCGATGATGGCTTCCTCATCGGCAGCCTGGGCGCGCGCCTTCTGCGCGGTATTGAAGACGGGAATGCGAATCACGACACCATAGACGGCATTGTTAGTTTGAAACTTCTTGAAAAAATCCTGGAAGTTATTGAATTTAGCAAAGTAGCCGTACTGGCCGGCGAGGTCGATGCTGGGATAAAGCTGCTTATGTTCGCCCTTGGCGGTAAAGCCTTTCGCTATCGCCTGATTATTTGCCGCCTTGATTGCGGGACTGTATTCCACCGCTTTCGCCATCAGGTCATCTTCCTGATGGACTTCCGGCAGCTTGGGAATCGATTCGGTTGCAGTTTGGATCTCTGCCACCGGCAATCCCGTAAGCTGCGACAGCCGCTCGCGCAGCAGGTCGGCCGTGGTTTGTGCCTGCGCGGCTTTCATGCGCACATGCGCGCTGGCCAGTTTGGCCCTGGTCAGCTCAACCTGGCTGTCAACGCCCTGGTTGACCCGTTCGCTGACCACCTGTTCGGCGCGTTGCGCCGCTTCGTCCTGCTGCTGCAAAATGCTCAACATCGAGGTCACAGTATCCAGCTCGACGTAATCGGTGGCCGTTTCCAGGATTACCTGGTTTTTCTTGTCGTCTGAGAGATGAGTTGTGGCATGCCAGTCGCTGGTGTAAGAGCGCAGGAACTCGTGTTGGGCGGGATTGAAGAGATACTGCTGGGTGGTGACGTTGAAGATGGTGGGCGCGGAGCCTTCGATGCTCAGCGGAAATCCGTACGTGAAGGCCGCGCCCGAGCCGAAATCTACACGCGGCAGAAACAGGTTACGCCCTGCTTGCACAGCCGCGTGCGCCCTCGCCTGGTCGGCCGTGGCAATGGCCATGGTAGTGCTGTGACGCAAGGCCAGATCAATAGCCCGGTGGAACGGCAGCGGCTCAGCAGCCTTTGAGCTGACTGCAGCAAAGATGGTTAAGACAGCCAGAAAGCAATTAAAAGAGCGCAATGTGATTCGCATCCCCATCACCTTGTAAAAGTTGGAATCAAGGAATCTGGAAGTATAACAAGAATCGTGTGATACAGCCCCTGCCGGCTGTGAACAGGGGGGATTATTATAGAGACGTTTCAGCGCAGTTGAAATGAGAAGGCGCGTGGGTCGTTCGTCCCAAAAATTGGGAGATGGGAACTACTCCTGCAAATTCTTTAAGGCGTCCTGGGCGCGCTTGAAATCGCTGGCCTGGGAGAGAGCGATTTGGTATTCCTCAGCCGCTGCTTTTTTGTCGCCCTGTTTCTCGAGAAGCTGTCCTAGAAGGAAATGCGCCTGAAAGACAGGCGCTTCATCGGCATGCCTTTCTTCGGCGATATATTTACGCGCCAGGGTAGTCGCCAGAGGGAAGTTGCGGCCGGCGCGCAGTAGCTGCGAGGCGGCGTCGAACAATACGTAGCTCGGCTTCTGGTTGTCGAGCGATACCGCTTTGTTGATGGCAGTTTCCATTTCAGGGAAGCGCTTTTTGTGGCGATAGTAGGAGGCAAACTCCAGCCAATCTTTCGCCGGGTTGGAGGAGGCCACGAGGGCGGCGCCATATTCTGCCTCTGCCACATCGTTCTTTTTGTCCTCTTCCGCGGTGCGGGCCCTGATCCAGTGATAGGACACGGCATCAATGTCCTTTATTTTTTCGGCCTGGGCGCGGGCCTTTTCCTTGCTGCCGCCAAGACCAAAAAAGCCCGGCGCTTGCGCGTAATATTCGGCCAGGTCACGGCGGGCCTCGACATTGTTGCCATCGAGCTCCACCGCCTTTTCGAATTCCGCGCGGGTTACATGGGCCAAATGCACGGCGGTAAAAAATGCGAATTTGGAAATTGAATCCGCCTTTTCGCCATAGGCACAACCCAGAATGAGATGGTATTCGCTGTTATTGGGCGCCAGGTTTACCGCCTGTTGTTCGGCGGCAATGGCGTCGTCCCAGCGCTCCATTACATAGTAGGCATGCGCGAGCTGGTGAAAAGCCTCGGCATCTTTCGGGGAAGACTCGGTTTTCGCCTTCAAGGCCGCCAAAGCTTCATTGGCCTGGCCGTCGGCCAGCATTTGACGCAGATTGGCGTCAGCGGCATAAGCGTTGGAAGCTGTTATGAAAAGAGCAGCAAACAATAAAATAGTTTTCATTCGTTTAGAAAAGACAAGTAAATCAGTTACTGCGTTGTACCACGTGGACTGTGGCTCCGGGCTGCAGCGGCGTGCCATTCATTGCGCCCAGGGCCACTTCGGCGCCATCGTCTAATCCTTTCACCACCTGGATGCGGGTGAGGTTGAAGACCGCAGTTTCCACGTTCATGCGTTTCAATTTGCCGTTCACAATTTGATACACAAAGTGCACGTGGTCCTCCTGATGCATGGCCTCACGGGAGACGGTAAGCGCGTTGTCCTCGTGGGCCGTCAGGATGGTCACATTCACGTTGATATTGGGCAGCAGCTTGCCGTCGCCGTTATCCACCTCGCAGGTGATCTCGCCTACAGAGCGGGTGATGCGCAGGATCACCGTCGTCGGCACCCGGGTCAGCGTGCCTTCCCAGACCCGGCCGGGAATCGCGTCCCAGGTGATGGAGACCTTTTGTCCTTTTTGCAGGCGTCCGATATCGGGCTCATCCACAAATCCGCGTACTTGAACCTTCTGAAGGTTCGCCACCTGCAGCAGCAGGTCGCCTGGATTCACGTATTGCCCCTGGCGCACCGGCAGCGAATACACGATGCCATCCTGCGGGGCGCGGATATTGGAGTTTTGCAATATATCCTGGGCCGCAGCATACGCCGCCTGCGCTTCTGTCTTTTGCGCAAAAACACGCTCTACTTCCGGCGGGGAATAGCGTCCTTTGAGTTTTTGCTGCAGCAGATTCACCTCTGCTTGCGCGCTTTGAAAGCGGTTCTCGGCGGCGGAAACTTCAGCCGCAGAGGCCGAGCCGCTCTGCTCCAGGCGCTTGGTTGCGTCCAAGGTGCGTTGCGCCGCATCCAGATCACCTTTGGCTTTGACCAGGCTTGTCTGCGTGGTCAGCACTTCTTCGTGCGTACCCCCGCCCTTTACCGAAGCTACTTCGGCGTCGGCGGCGCGCATCTGTGCCGCTGCCGTGGCTGCCTGGGCGCGTGCTGCGGCATCGTCAAGCTGCAACAGGAGCTCTCCTTTTTTCACCACGTCGCCTTCATTGACCATCAGCTTTTTTACCGTAGTCGCCGCGGGAGCATGCGCTTCGAAATTCTGAATCGGCTCGATTTTGCCGTTGGTCTGGATATTGACGGTGATGCTCTCACGTTTGGCGAGTTCGCTGCGTACAGGGACGTCTCCCTTGGAGGTCGTCATGAATGCGGCGAACACCACAACAGCGATCACAATCCCGGCAATAATGGTCCAAATTCGCTTACTCAATAACCGTTCCTTTGTTCTTCCAAAGTTCATGCCATTACCATTCCGGGCATGTTGAGGGGAAAACAATTTAGTATATCTGACGCAGCTTTACATTTCCTGCTTGCCTGCCCAACAGCCTTTCCCTTCAGGCAAATACACGCCATATTGGCGTGTTCGTTTGCTATTTGTAATAGATGCCCCAGTCTGCATTTCGTCCCATAAATTTATAGGAAAGAGCCGAAAGCCGATACCTAAGAGCTACACGCTACAATACCTACATGCCCAAAGCGCCCCGTTACACGCCGGAGCACGCCGCCGCCGGACTTGACGCAGAGTTCCCCGACATAGAAACCTGGCCGAACCAGTTTTCGGGCTACGAAATCATCGTCGATGTTCCCGAGTTTACCTCGGTGTGTCCTAAAACCGGCCTGCCCGACTTTGGCGTGCTGAAGATCCGCTACATGCCCGGCAAGCTCTGTCTTGAATTGAAATCGCTGAAAGAATACCTTCTCACCTACCGCAATCTGGGTATCTTCCAGGAAAACATCGTCAACCGCGTACTCGATGACGTGGTTCGCGCCGTCCAGCCTGTCTGGGCGGTGGTAACCGGGGAATTCCGGCCGCGCGGCGGCATTGGCACCACGATCGAAGCGCGTTATCCCCGGCCGAAGAAGTAGTAAAGAACGAAATCTTTTCGGAGGGACACAGCTTTTTAACCGTGCAATTAAGAGAGCACTGGCTTTAGATTCTGAGGCAAATCACATAAGACCTGACACATCATGAAATCAGCCGGCAAAATTTATCCCGCTATCGCTTTGGCCGTCCTGACAGGACTGAATTTTTTCAATTACGTCGACCGCTCTGTGCTCTCTGCGGTGCAGCCCCTGATTCAAAAGGAGTTTCACCGCAGCGACGCCGATATGGGATGGCTGACCAGTGTCTTCTTTTTCTGTTACATGCTTACCTCGCCGGTGATTGGCGTGCTGGCTGATCGTTACCCTCGAAAATGGCTGGTGGCTGCCGGAGCCATGGTGTGGAGCGGCGCCACTCTACTGACTGCTGTGACCCATGATTATCAATCGCTGCTGGTGCGGCACACTATCGTCGGCATTGGGGAAGGCAGCTTTGTTGTCATTGCGCCCTCGCTGGTCTCCGATCTCTTTCCCGAGCACCAGCGCGGGCGCATGCTCGCCATTTTGAATTCAGCGCTTCCCGCCGGCAGCGCCGCAGGGTACGTGTTAGGAGGATATCTCGGCCCTCTCCACGGCTGGCGTTCGCCTTTTTACGTTGCCGCCCTGCCTGGGTTTCTGCTTGCCCTGATGATAATGCTGATTCCTGAACCGCAACGCGGCCACGCCGACCGCCTCTTCGCCACGCCTGAACGCGCCACCCTGCTGGGCTTGACGCGCAATCCGGCATACTGGACTGCTTCTCTCGGGCAGGCAATGTATATCTTCGCAATTGGCGGACTGGCCGTCTGGATGCCTACGTTTTTGTCACGGGTGCGCAGCATTCCGCTATCGGATGCAAACCGCGTCTTCGGCGAGATTACGCTCTTTGACGGCGTTGTAGCTACGCTGGCCGGCGGCTGGCTGGCGGATTGGTTGCTGCGCCGGAACAAAGCGGCCTATTATCACGTTTCAGCCTGGAGTATGCTGCTGGCTATTCCCTTTATGGCGGTGGCAATTTTTCGTGCCGGAGCGCTTATGTATCCCGCCATGCTGCTCGCGGTTTTCTTCCTGCTGGCTAATACAGGCCCGCTGAACGCCGCTGTAGTGAACTCAGTGGCTGCTCCCATCCGCTCTACGGCACTGGCGCTAAACTTGTTTATCATCCACATCCTTGGTGACGTTCCCTCGCCGCCGTTGATGGGATTCATCTCCGACCATAGCTCGTTATCAATTGCATTTGTCCCCGCCATGGTGGCCTGCTTGTTCTCGGGTGTGATTCTGTTTTATGGGACGCGCTTCGCACCTTCGGTGCCCATAACCGAAGAGGCGATTGCCGCCAAAGCAGACTTCAGCGGAACAAAATCGATATGAACCTGCAGCCGTTCTATGCCCACTGGTTTTACTGGACCGCCGGCTGCATTCTCGGCGGGATATGGCTGTTGCGCCTGGTGGAAACTGCCTTTGGCATGCGGCAGGTGGATGACATCAGCCAGCCGCAATGGGACCTGAAAACACCTCAGCCCAAGGTCAGCATCATTGTTCCCGCGTTGAACGAAGAGGCAAATATCGAAGCTGGATTAGTTTCACTGCTCCAGCTTGATTACGCCGACTACGAAATCATCGCGGTCAACGACCGCTCGACCGACCGCACCGGCAAAATCATGGACAGCATCGCGTCGGCTTCTAACGGCAAACTACACGTCATTCATATCGCGGAGCTTCCACCAGGCTGGCTGGGCAAGCCGCACGCCATGTGGAAGGCAGCGCAAGAGGCCAGCGGTGATTGGCTGCTGTTCACCGATGCCGACGTGATCTACCGCCCGGATGCTCTACGCCGCGCCGTTGCTTATGCCGAGGCTTTGCTGACCGATCACCTGACTTTGATTCCCGATATGGAGATGCGTAACCCCGGCGAGCGCATGATGCTTGCCCTGTTCTCAACATTCTTCATCCTGCAATATCGCCCCTGGAAAGTCGCCGATCCTGCTTCCCGCGAGTACATGGGCGGTGGGGTATTTAACATGATCCGCCGCTCTGTCTATGAACGCATCGGGACCTTCAAAGCGTTGCGCATGGAGGTGATCGAAGACATGAAACTAGGCAAGCTGGTCAAGCAGAACGGATTCTTCCAGCGCTGCGCCTTTAGCCCGGGTCTTCTCAGGATCCATTGGGTGACCGGGGCACTGGGCTTCGTTCGTAATGTGACCAAGAACTTCTTTGCCTTTTCCCAATTTCAATGGTGGCGGGCGCTGCTCAGTGTTGCCGGCCTGATTTTTGTTTTGCTCTTGCCCTACGTCGGCGCTGTCTTCGCTCCCGGCTGGAGCAAGCTAGGTTTTGTGCTGGCCCTGGGATCGATCTTCTGTTTTTATCTGGGCATGTCGTTCCGCGCTCCTATATCGCCCCTTTATGTCCTGACGCATCCCATCGGAGCTGTGCTGTTGATCTATGCCATGCTGCGCTCCGCCTGCGTGACCCTGTGGAACGGAGGCGTGACCTGGCGGGGAACCAAGTACCCGCTGGAAGAGTTACGCAAAGGATTGGTATAGAGGCGGGCTCGTCATGGAAACCGCAAAGCTTGAATATTACAAGAACGTGCTGGAAAAAGCTGGGGTTAGCTTTACCCCCGCGCTTACTGCCAGAGAGATTCAAAACATCGAGGAAGAATACTCTTTTCGGTTCCCGCCTGATTTAAGGGACTTCTTAATGTTTGCCCTGCCTGTCTCAAACGGCTTCATAAATTGGCGGCACACTGAAAAAGAAAGAATTCGTGACCGTTTGGGATGGCCTCTTGAGGGAATGTGTTTCGATATAGAAAACAATGTCTTCTGGCGGGCCGAATGGGGTGAACGTCCGGCATCTCTCAATGTAGCCTTTAATATCGCGCGGGAAGCCGTTAAAAACGCTCCGACCTTAATTCCAATCGCAAGTCACCGTTACATACCCGATCGTCCGAATGAACCCGGTAACCCGGTTTTTTCCGTTCATCAAACCGACATCATCTACTATGGCACTGATTTGTTTGATTATTTTGAGAATGAGTTCAGCTATTACTTTCGCGGACCTGGACAATATTTCAGGGGTGTTCGGCACGGCTGTGAAATCAAACATATTGAATTTTGGTCAAACTTGGTTGAATAAATATTGGCTCAACCGGCACGCCAATGCCCCAATGATCCGATGACTCAATGACCCAATCTTATTTTGTTGGTTCCATCCTCAACGCATCATTAAAGCGATTGAAGTAGTTAAACAGTCCGATGGCGGCGCACAGCTCCACAACTTCGCCCTCATTGAAATGTTGCCGCAATTGTTTCCACAAATCTTCGTCTACTTTGTGCGCGTCCAGGGTCATGCGTTCGGCCAGGCGCAAAGCGGCCTTCTCAGCATCCGAAAAATCAGTCCGCTTCTCGAACTCGGCGAGATTGGTAATCTGATCGTCGCTCCAGCCCAGCCGTCTTGCCAAGACGGTATGCGAGGCCAGTCAATACTCGCAGCGGTTGAGCTGGGTGGTCCGCAGGATGACCAATTCCTTCAGCTTCTTGGGTACCGTGCCCGTATTCATGACGGCGCGGAAGTGCGCCACCATGGTGCGCATGATCTCGGGGCGGTGGGCCACGCTGCGGAACATGTTGGGCACGTTGCCGCGCTCGCGCATGAAATCGTCATAGACGGCCTGCGATTCGGCGTCAACCTGGGAGCGGTCTAGGCGGGTGATACGCATGATTGGGTCATTGAGTCAGTGAATCATTGGGTCATTGCAATCAATGATTCAATGACCCGATGACGCAATGGGACAATTATTTCTTGAATGAACTGATGGCCTGGGCCTCGTCGTCCCTGACGTCGAAGACGGTGTAAAGTTTGGTGATTTGCAGCAGGTCATGGACCTTCTTGGTAAGTTTGAGCAGCTTCAACTCGCCGCCCTGATTGCGAACGGTGGTAAAGGCGCTCACCAGTTCGCCGATCCCCGAACTGTCGATGTAGGTGACGTCTCCGAGGTTCAGGAGAATCTTCTTATCCCCATGCGCGATCAAATCGCGCACCGTATCGCGCAGCACGACGCTGCCTTCGCCGAGCGTGATTCTTCCGCTCAGGTCTACAACTGTCACGCCATCCACCTGCCGGGTACTGGACTTCATAGTCACTTTGCTTCCTCCGTGTGTTCCCCGGAATTGCCGGGGACAAGCTTGATTAAAGTAATTTCTGTGCCGGGCGCCAGGGTGCGAAACTGCACCTGATCCATAAAGGAACGGATGAGGAAAATACCACGCCCCGATTGTTTCAGCAAATTCTCAGGCGCCAGCGGATTGGGAACATCATCCTCACACAATCCCGGGCCCTCATCGGCAATGGTGATGACCAGCGCCTCTCCCGTGTTCTCGAACGAAACCCGCACCTTCTTGCTCGGATCGTAGGCATTCCCGTGCAGCACGGCGTTCACCGCCGCCTCGCGCACCGCCATAGAGATGCGATGCCGGTCGTCTTCAGAGAATCCCGCCTTGGCCGCCATCCCTTCGGCAGTCTGTTCCGCACGATTCACGCTTTCCAGTGTGGAATCCAGCGTGTACGAAACCCGGTTTCCGGCTATTTTCACGTTTGCTGTCAACCTTAAGTTGGACCGGCAATCTGTATGACTCTAGAACCCGTTAGAACCTGTTACATCCTGCAAAGCAGCGGAAGGCGACAGTTTGCCTGTCGAACTAGCAAATGTCAACGCTGAGTATCTATTTTAAAGTATTCCCCCTCAAAAACTTGCATTAGAATGCACCTCATGGCCGGCAAACCCAACTTTTTCGTGAGTTTTTACAAGATTTTTCGCTGGGTGGTGCTGGTAGTGGCTTTCGTGGTGATTTTTATGATGCTGGGGAAGCCTCCTCGCCCATCGCTCCCCATGTCCAGAGAAGACGCCAAACAGCAGGCCCAATCTTACGAACAGAAGTGGGATCAATTGGTCCTTTCCCCGCCTGGCAGCGAAGGCGCAAAGGCGCATTTCACCTCTGACGAGATAACCGCCGGCATCAACCGGCAGATTGCCGGGCCAGTTCCCGTTGCTGCTTCGAATGGCGCCGGTCAGCCAAAGTCCCCGGAGCTTGCTCCCGATTCCCAGGTCGCCGACGATGCCCCCATTCGTAATGTGGATGTTGATTTTCATGGCAACGAATTTACCGGGCAAGCCATCGTGAACGTTCATGGCAAGGACGTTTACATCACCATCTCTGGCCGTCTAGGCAGTAATGATGGCTACGCAACCTTCGAGCCCACCAATTTTAAAGTAGGCGACCTTACCATCCCGATTTCACTGGTAAACGATGCTCTTCAGAAAAAACTTGCTGAGCCCGAAAACCGCGAGAAGCTCAAACTGCCGGATTTCGTGCAAAGCATCCGCATCGAAAATGGAGAGCTGGTGGTGGAGAAAAAAGATTGAATTATTGGGTCATTGGGTCATTGAGTCACTTGCAATTGGGTAAGTGCGTAATAGGGTAATTGTGCAATTTTTAAGAACAATAACAACGGCCAAACATTGCAAATTACCCGATTACACAATTACCAATGATTCAATGACCCGATGACTCAATGGCTCAATCACCCGAATCAATTCCATTACTAAAGTACCCACCTTCTTCATAGAAAATAGCTGGTCTGTTTATATTGCTCCACGGTATTCTGGAATAGCTCCCCGTAGTCTCGAACCAAGGGTATCCTCAAATTATGGCCAATGTTGCGCTCACTGAACTGCTGGGCGCGCCCGTGGTAGACCCTTCGGGCGCGGTTGCCGGACGTGTGCGCGAGCTGGCCATCGCTCCCCAGGAAGACCGAACCCGCATTGCGGGCGTGGTTGTGCGCACCAGCAACGGAGACCGCCTGCTGCTGCGTGACGCCCTGCAGGCCCTCGAAGGCCGCGCCGTGCGTTCTTCACTGGCCTCCAGTGGCTGGCAGGCATTTTCCGGGAACGGCGCAGAGGGATATTTTCTTCTGGAGCGCGACCTGCTCGACCAGCAGATCATTGATGTCCACGGACGCAAGGTCGTGCGCGTCAACGATGTTGAATTGGAGCCGGTCTCCGTCAACCATCACATAGCCCTGAAAATCACCGGAGTCGACGTCGGAGCCCGCGGCGCTGTGCGCCGTCTGCTTAAAGGATTGCCCTGGACGGCATTGCGTTCTTTGCTGGAAAAGGTTCCACCCCGCATCATCCCATGGGAGTTCGTGGACCTCATCGAGACCGACCCGGCCCGCCGGGTCAAGCTGCGCATCGAGCACTCGCGGCTCTCCAAGCTCCATCCAGCCGACATTGCCGACATTCTGGAAGATCTGGCTCCGGCCGAGCGCGAGGCTGTTTTTGAAACTCTCAACGAAGAAGTGGCGGCCGGGGCCCTGGAAGAAGTCGATCCGAAGCTGCAAGCTTCGATCCTGGAGTCGCTGGATTACGACCGCGCCGCTGACATTGTCGAAGAGATGGACCCCAGCGCTGCCGCCGACCTGCTTGCCGATCTGCCGCATGAAACCTCGGAAGAAATTCTGGAGGAAATGGGACCGGAAGAGCGAGAAACCGTCGAAGAGCTGCTGGAACATGCCGAGCACACCGCTGCCGGGCGCATGACCACCAGCTTCCTCTCGTTTGCCCCTCGGGCCACGGTTGCCGACGCCATCCAGGCGCTTTATACCTTCGAAGGCAGCAGGGAAACCCTGAGTTCGTTTTATCTGGTAGATGAGCAGAACAAGCTGACAGGCGCCGTGCCACTGGTCAATATCGCCATGGCCAAGCCAACCACCCCGCTGAAAGAAATTGCCGCGCCTGAGGTGATCTCGTGCCATTTGGAGACCAGCGAAGACGAGGTCGCCGAACTGTTCGATAAATACAACCTGCACAGCCTGCCTGTGGTGGATGACAACGGAGAGCTTATCGGCATCATCACCGCCGACGTTGTGATTAATATTCTGCGAAACGTTAAGAAATAGCGGAATTGAGTCATCGGGTCATTGAGTCATTGAGTCATTTAACAATTGGGTAATTGCGTAATCGGGTAATTGCGTAATTTAAGAACAGATAATTGCGTAATTTAAGAACAATGGTTGCCATCAGAGACTTCAAATTACCCGATTACACAATTACACAGTTACCCAATGATTCAATGAGCCGATGATTCAATGAATTAATCCAGCACCAGCTTCCCACTCGCCAGGTCTTCCACCAGCTCCACATCGGCGTCGAGAAAATCGTAGCTTGGCAACTCCTTGAGTTCTACCCAGCGAATATCGCGGAAAATCCGGTTGACCAGCGAACCTTCATATTCGCGCACCCGGTAAAAGCGTAGATCAACTACGTTCCCGTTCTGGTACGTATGCCGGATGCGGGCAACTTCCTGCTCGATTTTTGCCTGTATTCCCAGCTCTTCGTCCAGTTCGCGGCGCAGGGCTTCTGGTGGCTGCTCTCCGGGTTCGATCTTGCCTCCTGGGAACTCCCACTTCAGCGGCAGGGACTGGTGTTTTGTACGTTGGCAAATCAGCAGCCTGGCCCTGCCTGCCTCGCTCGCAGCTCCACCTTCCACAATCAGCGCCGCCACTACCTCTTTCATTGTGCGGTCTCCGCCAGGCGCGCCCATAGGCTTGCGAGATGCATATTGTGAGTGTAACAGGGGGCGATTGAGTCATTGGGTCATTGAATCATTGAGTCATCGGGCCATTGAGTCATTTAAGAATTGGGCAATTGTGTAATTGGTAATTGCATAATTTAAGAACAGCAACCGCTATTTCAAATTACCCGTTACACAATTACGCAGTTACTCAATGACTCAATGACCCGATGACTCAATGACTCAATGATTCAATCCCTCAATCCCTCAATCTGCTTTACCCTGGGGTGAGCAGGGAAGAGTTCGGGATGAACAATTGCCGCCAGCGCGTGCAGTCCTTCGAGCAGTGTGGGAGCCGGCGTGTTGAGAAACTCATCAGGTATGCAGAAGACGCGCCGCTCACGCACAGCCGGCAACCCCTGCCAACCGCGCTGTTCGACAATTTTTTCCAAGGGTACACGGTCTCCAGCGCCGCACCAGGCCATGACCATGACATCTGGATGGCCCGCGCTGACGGACTGCGCATCGGTCTTGCTTCCCGCCTTACCGAGGAATTTGCCGCCCGCTGCTTCCACCAGCTCCGCTACCCAGGGTTGTGAATGGATGATGGGCTTGCCCCACTCCTCGCAGAACACAATGGGTCGCGGGACTGGCGTATCACAGCCATCCCCGGCTGTGCGCCTGACCCGCTCAATCTCCGCTTGCATCTCATCGATGACCTTTTCTCCGCGTTCTTCCTCTCCCATGATGCGAGCAATGGCGGCGATGTCGGTGTAGATATCGTGAAGCGAGTGCGGCGCCAATCCCAGGAACATGATGCCCGCTTTCAGGATCTCGCCCACCGCTTCGGCCTGATAAGGGACTGAGGCAATTACCAGGTCAGGACGTGCGGCCAGAATCTCGGCCGATTTTGCCGTCCACGAATCGGCAACGATGGTATGCGCCTGCTCGGCGACTTGCGGACACGCATCGGCGCACCATTTCGTGCAAGCCACAACCCGGTCGAGCAAGCCGATCCGCTGCAGCGTGACTGTGGCGCTGGGTTGCAGCGATACCACCCGCCGCGGAATGTAATTAGAATGCATACAAGTATTGCGGGAGCGACCAGTTTAGCCCCTGAGATAAAGCTTAGCACCTATGTATCCGCCCCAACTCCTTGATCACTTCGAACATCCCCGTAATGCCGGCGATCTGCCTTCACCCACCGCTTCCGCGCAACTGGAAAATCCAGTCTGTGGTGATGTGCTGCGCCTCACGCTGATCATCAATCATGGCAACATTACTGAAGCCCGTTTCCGGGCTAAAGGATGCGTCGCCTCCATCGCCTGTGGTTCGCTGCTGACCGAGATGATCACGAACCAGACCATCGTTTACGCAAAAGAAATCAGCAAAGAAGACCTCTCGGCTGGACTTGGCGGATTGAATCCTGAATCGAGCCACGCCGCCACCCTGGCGGTTGACACGCTTCGTGCAGCGCTTACGGGCATCAAAAGCTAGCATTGTGATTTGTGGGACGGTACGACAGTGCTAGTCCACTTTCCTGCCGGGTCATGCCCATTGCCAGAATGGGATCTGTACCAAAGAGGTTGGTGCATCGTAGCGGCTCGGCATTATATTGGGTGGGTCCAAAAGGCCCTCCCCGGAGAACTCTTATGGAAAGCCGCTTCGTAGATTCCAATGTTCAGCAACAAAACACGCGAAACCTGAAACCACATCATCTGCTGGAAAAGTACATCATGGGATGGCAGTGCTCGGTGTGCAAACTCTACTTCGAACTCAGCGAATCGGAACGTCATTCCATGGACGTTTACGGCGTCGAGGTGCCCCGCCGCATCCGGCGCATGTTTGAAAATCATAAATGCGGCAGCCAGGATATATGCTGCGTGCGGCAACGCCCTAGTATTGCTGTTGAACTGCCAGGGGAATGAACGCTGGAAATCATTGAATACGGCGTAGGGGCCGAATACTGACTGCCGAATGCTGAGTGCTCCTCAATCCGGCTCGTAAATCGTCCATCCGCGCTGCTGCGCGATCTGCCGCAAATCGGGATTGGGATTAATGGCATACGGCTTTCGAGCCAGCTCCAGCATGGCGGCATCATGAATGGAGTTGCCGAAGACCATGTCCACCTTCTCGCCGATGAACTCACGCACGGCGACCGCTTTGCCTTCGCCGGTCGGCACGCGAATCAGCTTGCCGGTTGCAATTCCATTTTGACTCTCGAGGCTCACTGCCAGCACATGATCGGCGCGGATGCCATAGCGCTTTACCCCGGCGCGGATCACCCACTCATTGGTTGAAGAAACTGCCCAGATGTCACAGCCCTGGCTGAGCAGCCGTGCCACCACTTCCTGCATTTCGGGGAAAACTCGTTTCGAAATTCTTTCCACAACGTAGCGCTCGCCGGCATCTTCCAGTTCGCTCACCTTCAGCCCCTTATGCCAGGCCACCATCTCGCCGCACATCGCTTCCTCGTCCACTTTGCCCTCTACATATTCGGCGTAGCGGGCGCGTCCCCACGAAGCCACCTCATCGGAGATGAGTTTGTTTTCAATCTCCCAATCCATGAAGCCTTTTCCTGAATCGCCCCTCCATAGCGTGTCGTCGCAGTCAAAGACGGCGACCGCCGGGCGCAGGGCCACAACAGAATCTACAAACCGTGCCGCTTTTTCAGGAAGGGAAACGATAGGCGCGCTCTTAGTGCTTGAATTGTTCATATTCCTCAGGGGTATTGATATTGGCGGTCACGGCCGCGTCATTTACGGGAAAATAGTCAATCATCGGCTGCAGTGAATGCATTACCTCACGCGCGGTCGTGCTGGCGGGGGCCTTCAGGAATGCTTCGATCATCTCGCGGCCAATAACGATGGGATGTCCGTGATTCCCGTTAAATTCCGGCACCACGGCCCACCGCGACGGCTGGCAAACCTCCAGGAATCTATCGCGCAGGGCCTCCACAGTTTGCGGCTGCGCCGGGGGCCGGTCCACCAAAGTTATGATGGCGGCATCGCGGCCGTGATTCAGCACCTCATTCAAGCCGATCTGCAGTGAACTGAACTGGCCCTTTTCCGGGTAGGGATTCACCACCAGGTAGGCTCCCGCGGCATAAACAATGGACTTCAGCGACTCGGAGTTTCGGCCGCCCACAACGATGACCAACTCCGTATAAGGAGCCAGCGAATCTATGGCCGCTCCCAGAAAGGTCTTACCCTGCCAGGGCAGAAGCGCCTTGTCGCGGCCCATGCGCGCGGAATCCCCCGCCGCCAGTATAAGGCCGGCAAAATTCGGTGAGCGTGCCATGATTTAGAAGATTATCAGACCAGGTGCCCGCTGAGTAGCGCCGGCGTCCCGCCGGCTGTCATGTAGGCATCTTGCCCCATCCGCGTGATCTGCGAAATCCGCGGTAAGCAGTTGTTTTGCCTTGGAGCTTGGAGCTGAGAGCCTGGGAGCTATGTTCCAATCACCTTGCGCTCAACACGTTTGCGCTTAACCCCCGCTTCCGCATGCCGGCGTACCGCAATCATCTCGGCCACGATGGCCACAGCAATCTCTTCCGGGGTGATGGCGCCGATATCCAGGCCTATGGGAGAGTGCACCCGATCAAGCTTTTCGCGGGTTATGCCCTCGCGCTCCAGCTCATCGAAAATTGCAATCCACTTGCGCTGTGAGCCGATCATCCCCAGGTAGCGAACCGGCGTCTCCACCGCCCAGCGCAGCACGCGCATGTCGTCACGGTGCCCGCGCGTGGCGATGACCATGAAGTCGCCCTCGTTGGGGGTAAGCTCGGCGCAGACTTTTTCGAAGTCCTGTGCGTGAACTTCACGGGCTTCAGGAAAGCGCTCGCGGTTGGCATAAGACTCGCGGTCGTCAGCCACGATTACGTCAAATCCAGCCTGCAGGGCGATCTTGTAAACATTTACTGCCACATGTCCGGCGCCAAACAGATAGAGCAGCGCCACCGGCAGCACCGGCTCTACATAAATCTCCAGCGTGCCTCCGCATACCAGGCCGGTATCGTATTTGGGATCGTGATTCAGATTGAACGTCAGCGTGGTCGGCCGCTCTTTCTCGATGACCTCGCGCGCCGCCTGCCAGACCTCAGCTTCAACGCAACCGCCTCCGACCGTGCCCATGATGGAACCGTCATCCCGCACCAGCATCTTGGCCGACTGGAAAGAGGGAATCGAGCCGCGCACGTTGATGATGGTGGCCAGCGCGGCTTTGCGCCCCTCGCGCCGAAGCTTGACGATTTCTTCGTAAATATCGGTCACGCTCTCATTGTATCGCCGAAAAGGGAAGCACCGAAAGCATGCCTCATCCAATGAAACCACCTGCGACGCGTATTCGTAGAGACGTAGCTTGCTACGTCTCCAATGCTGTTCCCTTAATTGGCCTTCAGGGGCTGAGTGCTGATTGCTGAATGCTGATTGCTATCCGCCTGCTCTATAATGTCGTTTTCTCTTAGGAGCAAGATGAAAGCTATCCGCTTCCATCAATTTGGCGGACCCGAGGTCCTGCAATACGAGGACATCCCTGACCCGCAGCTTCGCAAAGATCACGTGCTGATTCGGGTGAAGGCCTGCGCCCTCAACCATCTTGATCTCTTTATCCGGAAAGGGCTGCCCGGCATCAAGCTCCCGCACATCAATGGCAGCGATATTGCCGGCGAGGTCGCCGAGTTGGGCGAATACGTGACCGATCTGAAGGTTGGCGAGCGAGTCTTGCTGGCGCCTATGACCTTCTGCTGCCACTGCGTCGAATGCGTCAGCGGACGCCAGAATTTTTGCCCTGACTTCAGCGTGCTGGGTTATGCCAATGACGGCGGTAACTGCGAATACATTGCCGTGCCGCGCATCAGCGTGGTTCCGATTCCCGAGAGCGCACAGCTTACCTTCGAGCAGGTCGCCAGCGTCCCCCTGGTTTTTACCACCGCATGGCACATGCTAGTGGGCCGGTGTGCCATCAAGCCCGGCGATACCGTTCTGGTACTGGCGGCAAGTTCGGGGGTAGGCAGCGCCGCCATCCAGATTGCCAAGCTCTTCAACGCCACCGTAATTACCACAGCGGGAGATGAACAGAAGCTGGCCAAAGGCTTCCAACTGGGGGCAGACTTCGGTGTCAATCATTACAAGCAGAGCATTTCAGAAGAAGTAAAAAAGATTACCGGCCGCGCCGGAGTGGATATTGTTTTCGAGCACGTAGGATCAGCCACCTGGATGGAGAGCATGAAATCTATGAAGCCGGGAGGCAAGCTGGTTACCTGCGGCGCCACTACCGGAGTCGAAGCAAAATTCGATATCCGTTTTCTCTTTGCCCGCCAGCTTTCTTTCCTGGGTTCCTATATGGGAACCATGGGCGAGCTGCACGAAGTGCTGCGCCACATCTTCAGCGGAAAACTGAAGCCAGTGCTCGACCGCACGTTTCCGCTGAAAGAAGCCCGCGCCGCCCATGGATATTTGGAAAGCAGCCACCAGTTCGGCAAAGTCGTGTTGGTACCTTGAAGGCCTGTTGCTTTCAAGTCATATCCAAATCTCCCCCAAAGGCGCCGCTCCTTCGGGGCTCAAATCGATTTCTAATCGCACCCAGGGCTTCCGCCAAGACTTAAGAGGTATAAAAGCTAAATCGCAAACGCTGAATGCTTGCGTAGGGGCTGAATGCTGAGTGCTGATTGCTAACCCTCTGCTTTATAATAATTAGTTTCATCCACAGAAAATTTTCATTCAGTACTAAGGACTAAAAAATGGCAACTTCAATCATCAGCATTCATGGCCGCGAGATTCTGGATTCGCGCGGCAATCCCACTGTAGAAGCAGAAGTCCGTCTCAGCGATGGGACCCTGGGCCGCGCTGCCGTTCCTAGCGGAGCCTCCACCGGCGAACACGAAGCGGTTGAGTTGCGCGACAACGATAAGAAACGCTATCTGGGCAAAGGTGTCCGCAAGGCGGTGGAAAATATTGAGACTGAGATTTCCTCGGCGCTCGGCGGCTTCGATGCCACAGACCAGCGCGCGCTTGATCAAGCCATGATCGAGCTTGATAGCACCGAGAACAAAGCTCGCCTTGGCGCCAACGCCCTGCTGGCGGTCTCCATGGCGGCGGCCCGCGCCTCGGCTACATCCCTGGGAGTGCCGCTTTATCGCTATATTGGCGGCGTCAACGCGCGCACTTTGCCGGTTCCCATGATGAACATTCTCAACGGAGGCGCCCATGCCGACAACAACGTTGATTTTCAGGAGTTCATGGTGATGCCTGTGGGCGCAAAGTCTTTTTCCGAGGCCCTGCGCTGGGGCGCCGAGATTTTTCACACTCTGAAGGGCGTGCTCAAGAAGCGCGGATACAACACCGGCGTGGGCGACGAAGGCGGTTTTGCGCCTTCGGTGAAGTCGAATGTGGAAGCGATTGAGTTGGTGGTAGAAGCGATTCAAGCGGCCGGGTTCGCCCCCGGCAGCCAGGTTGCGATTGCGCTCGATCCAGCGGCCAGTGAGTTCTTCAAAGACGGCAAATATATTTTCAAGAAGTCCGATAAGAGCGAACACACCTCAGAGCAGATGGTTCGTTATTGGTCCGATTGGGCGAACAAGTATCCTATCGTTTCCATTGAAGACGGTCTTGCCGAAGACGATTGGGATGGGTGGAAGCTGCTGACCGAGGAAATCGGCGAGAAAATCCAGCTCGTGGGCGACGATTTGTTTGTCACCAACACCGAACGCCTGGTCCGCGGCATTGAAGAAGACGTGGCCAATTCCATCTTGATCAAAGTCAACCAGATCGGCACCGTAAGCGAGACCCTGGATGCCATCGAGATGGCTCGCCGCAACGGATACACCTCCATCGCCTCGCACCGCTCCGGCGAAACCGAAGATACTTTTATTGCCGACCTCGCCGTCGGCGCGGGCACCGGACAAATCAAGACCGGCTCGGCCTCACGCACCGACCGCGTCGCCAAATACAACCAGTTGCTGCGCATTGAAGAAGAGTTAGGGGATACTGCCCGCTTCCCCGGACTGGCTGCCCTGAATTACAACGGCGATCTTGCTTCCGCATCGGGAGCATAGGTTTGGCTCAAACGGGATTTGCTTCTGTGGGTCTCAGCCTCGCCTCCGCCGCCTCCTGGGGCGCTGCAGATTTTGCCGGCGGCATTACCGCCAAGCGCACTGGCGTCTTCGGATTGGTCGTCGCCGCGCACACCACCGGTTTTCTCATGGTGCTGGCATTGATCCTGATCAAGCATGAAGCCATGCCTTCCCGCCATTCCCTATTGTGGGCTGTCGCCGGTGGTCTGCTCGGCAGCATTGGCCTCGCTGCCTTCTACCGCGCACTCGCAATCGGCAAAATGGGGATCAACGCTCCCCTGGCCGCCGTCATCACGGCGGCGATTCCGGTCGTGGTTGGAATTGTGCTGCAAGGCAGGCCTGGCAAGCTTCAGCTCATCGGTTTCCTCCTTGCGATCGTTGGCATCGCGCTGGTCTCTAACCCGGAAGTTGTTCATGAGTCCCCGGCCGGCATTGGTCTCGCCGTACTCGCCGGCGTGGGCTTCGGAGGATTTCTGACCTGCATGAAACTGGCCAGTGCCACTGCCGTGCTCTGGCCTTTGTGTGTAGCGCGTCTGGCCTCAGCCTTGCTCATGCTGGTGTTTTGCCTTTTTGTGCGGCAATTCCCGCTGCCCGCTCCCAGGCTTTTGCCGCTTGCTATGCTCACCGGAGCTCTCGATACTGCAGGCAACGCCCTCTTCATGCTGGCTGCGCAGCTTGGACGGCTCGATGTCACCGCCGTGCTTTCGTCGCTCTATCCGGTGATCACGGTGATCCTGGCACGCTCGATTTTGAAAGAACGCATGAACCGCATCCAGACACTCGGGACGCTGGCGGTGCTGGTCGCCATCCCGTTGATCGCGGCTTAGACAATGAAAACTTAAGTTAAATGACTCAATGATCCGATGACTCAATGACTCAATTTTTCTCTCTCGGTGAATTAATTTACAATCTCAATTTCCATGCCAACCCGACCCAAACCACTCGTGCTCATCATTCTTGACGGCTGGGGCTTTCGTGCTGAGACCAGGGCCAACGCCATCGCCCTGGCGCGCAAGCCTAACTATGACCAGCTTCTGCTCGATTACCCCAACACCCTCATCCATACCAGCGGGCCTTACGTTGGCCTGCCCAATGGGCAAATGGGCAACAGCGAGGTCGGCCATCTCAACATTGGCGCCGGCCGCGTCGTCTCCATGGATATCTCCAAGATTGATGTCATGATCGAGAACGGGGACTTCTTCCGCAATCCCGTTCTTCTCGATGCCATCACACATGCCCGCGGTGGCGGCCGCCGGTTGCATATCTTTGGATTGCTCTCCGATGGCGGTGTGCACTCTCACCAGAACCATCTCTATGCCTTGCTGCGGATGGCCAAAGAGAACAGCGTGGAACGCCTTTTCATCCATGCCTTCATGGATGGCCGCGACACCATGCCCACCGGCGGCGCCGGCTACATGCAGCAACTGCAGCAGAAGATGCGCGAATTCAGCATCGGCAAGGTGGCCAGCGTGAGCGGCCGCTATTACGCCATGGACCGCGACCGGCGCTGGGAGCGCCAGGAGAAAGCCTTTGCCGCCATGGTGGAAGGCCGCGGCGACGGCGGCCGCTACTCGTATCCGGTGCAGGGAATTAAGGATTCTTATAACAAAGACACGACCGATGAGTTCATCGTGCCCTTCGTTTGTATCGATGATCGCTGTGAACCCGTGGGAGCCATTCGCGATGAAGATGTTTGCATCAGCTTTAACTTCCGCGCCGACCGTGCCCGCCAGATCGCCCGCTGTCTCGCCCGCGAAAGCGGCATCAACAAAGAAGCGGGCCGCGACCTGCCCGATGCTGAAGCGCTTGATGAGGCCATCCCTCGCGGCCGCGTTCCTAAAAATCTCAAGTACATCTGCATGACCGAGTACGACAAAAAATTTGCTTTGCCGATGGTGGTTCCTCCCGAGTCGCTGACCAACATTCTGGCCAACGTTATGGGCAATCTGGGCATGCGCAACCTGCGTGTGGCCGAGACGGAAAAGTATGCGCATGTCACGTATTTCTTCAATGGCGGAGTGGAACAGCCCTTTGCCGGCGAAGATCGCGTGCTTGTCCCCTCGCAAAAGGTCGCGACCTATGACCTCAAGCCTGAGATGAGCGCCTCGGGAATCGCCGATGCTGTGGTGAAGGGAATCCGCGATGCGACCTTTGATGTCATCATCGTGAACTTCGCCAATGCAGACATGGTCGGCCACTCCGGCAAACTGGAACCTACAGTCAAGGCAGTGGAAACGGTTGACGGATGCCTGGGGCGTATCCACACCGCGTTGCGCCAGCGCGGAGGCGCCATGCTCATCACCGCCGATCACGGCAACGCCGAATTGATGGTTGACCCGGTCACCGGCGGCCCCCACACCGCCCACACGACGAATCCGGTGCCGTTGATCCTGGTGAGCGAGAACGCCAAACAGTATTCCTTGCGCCCCGATGGGGCCCTACGCGACATCTCGCCAACAATGCTGGCGATGCTTGAAATTGATGAGCCTAAAGATATGACAGGGAATGACTTAAGAGTGTTAAAAACCTGAGCAAATTCCCGACCTTTAGGAGAGATTTGAAAGATCCGCGTAAATCCGCGTCCATCCGCGGCGGAAAATACTCGAAACTGGAAACTCGAAACTTGAAACTGCTCTTAGTCCATCCTCACCGCTTCCCGTTGTGGAACACTCCCACCTGGGTTGGCGACCGCCTGGGCGCCGATTTCCCCAGTGTAGAAGTTGTCCAGCTTCTCGATTACGACCGCGTGCTGGAAGAAATCCTGAGCGTAGAAATTTTCATCGGGACATCTTTGCGGGCAGAGCAGTTCCAGCAGGCAAAGAAGCTGCGCTGGATCCATTCACCGTCGACTGGCGTCCAGCAATTCATGCTGCCAGAGATCATCGCCAGCGACGTCATACTCACCAACGGGCGCACTATTCACGGGCGCGGCGTTGCCGAGCATTCCCTGGCGCTCATGCTGGCACTGGCCAAACGGCTGCCTTCGGCCTTTCGCTATCAGCAGCAGCGTACCTGGGGGCAAGGCGCAATGTGTGAGGAGTCTCCCATGCCGCGCGACCTTGCCGATGCAACTTTGCTTCTACTGGGCGCAGGCAGCATTGGCGGCGAGGTGATTCCGCGCGCCAAGGCGTTCGGTATGAAGATCATCGTCATCCGCGAAAACGTGCAAAAAGGAGCGGAGGGCGCCGACGAAGTGCATTCCATGGACGACCTTGACCGCCTGCTTCCCCTGGCCGACTTCGTGCTCCTTGCGCTTCCCACTACCTCGAGCACGCAGACTATTTTCAATCGCGAGCGTCTCTCCAAAATGAAATCAGATGCTTACCTGCTCAACGTGAGCCGGGGCGCGCTGATTGATGAAAGTGCGCTTTTGGAGTGCCTGCAGAAAAAGCAGATTGGCGGCGCTGCCCTTGATGTTTTTTCCACGGAGCCCCTGCCGGCCGAGTCTCCTCTCTGGTCGCTGCCAAATCTTCTGATCACGCCGCACACCGCCGCCCTGGCAAGAAACCTGTGGGAGCGCCACTATGCTCTCATCGCAGACAATCTGCGCCGCTACCTGGCCGGAGAGCCCTTGCGCAACGTTGTGGATAAACAAAAAGGGTATTGAAATTGCCTCACCGGGTACTAAAAACAGTTTCGGGTTTCCAGTTTCGAGTTAGCCATCGCTCCGGCAATGGTGACGAACATCTTGCCGCCTTTTTTCAGCAGTTCGATGTAACCCCTTGGCGCATCCAGCATTGCTGCCGCGTTGAAGTGGCGGTAGTGCCGTTGCATGAATTCAGTGATTGGGGGCATTACAGCTCTTTTCAAATGAAGTTCTTAAACTTCTCAAGACACAACAAGAGGAGCCGTTGGCTACAGGCTGCCATTACCTGTTGATTCTGTCGCTCTTCGATGTGCTAGACCAGGCTACCTATTTTTGAAATCCTTGGCTCGCTCCCGCAAACGAGCCAAAGATCTCGGTTTCATCCAATCGAGAAAAAGTCCCAGCCTAGCAAGCTAGGCCGGGGCACGCTTTTAGATCAATTTTCGAACTAACGTTTTGGGGAGTACTCTTTGAGTTGCTGCTCGACCAATTTGCACTTGCCGCTAATATCGTTGACCACGGCATGTAACTCATATGCTCCGGCAGCCAAGGCAAGTTCTTCCTGACCGGCAATTGCCAACGTAATACCTCCTCCTATAAGTATTACTCTCCCTGTTTTTGTTTCGGCCGCCTCTGTAAGTTTGCAGTCGACGGCGTCCAACTCAAGCATGAGACCGTTTGCGATGACAGGGGCCCAACCAAAGTACTCGTCAAAACAGGGCCCAAGGTCCTGGTGATTGGGGCCGCAGGGGTCGTCAGGGGCCAAGTAAAGGTTGTCGGGTTTGTGGCCGCTCTGGAAGCCCAAGTCCGGAGCACCCATGTCGCAGGGCCCAAACTCACAACCTTGAGCCTGCGGAAAGAATATTGACAGCAGGCCGGGACCTTGTAGAGTGAGCCAGTCAGGCAAACCGGTGCCACTGTCAAAGATTGAATTACTCCGCGGGACGCCAAAGTCGCCGCCCAACCAGGAAGGAACGCGATAGGGCTCTGGCATCTCGGGGTGGAATCCCGGGTATAGCTGATCCCAAAGCTCTCGTGGCGGGTCCCACCATGACGGGGGTGGTCCATCCGGTGGTCCCAGCAGTCCTGATGGGTCGGTGAAGTTCAGAGGGTTATTGTGTGCGTACACATACCGGTTCAGGGATTGTGGATCGCTGGAATCCATACTGCCGTCCAGAGGATCGGGTGAGGTGAACCGGCCCTCGATGCTGGCGTATTGCCGGAACCCCATATGATCGAGACCAGATTCGGAATCGCGTTCGGTATCGGCCAAATAAAGCGGACCGGCCTGGAATGGCTGGTTGCCCCAACAAGTCAGGGCATCGCCGAAAGGCAGGCTCAGGCACGAGTCTACACCTGAACCATCCTGGGTGGTACGCACGCGCTCATCGTGAATGCGGTCCAGAGAGCTGAAGTAGACCTTGCCTCGCGAAAGCGAACTGGAGCAGTTACTTCCCATCCCGGGACAATCGCTAAAGGACGGAGCGCCAAAATAGCTGTTGTTCCAACTTAAGGAAGTGGTCACAGGTATATTGGTGGCGCCGTTCAGTCCTACGATGGAAATGGTCGCACCTGCAACCGTTGCGGTAACCGTTGAACCCGGCCGATTCAATCCAGTAGGACCATTGCCTGCCAGGGCCGAGGCCACAAGCGCCGGGCTGTTGTTCCCGTTTTGGGCGAATGGGGCACTGGCAGTAAAAGTCGAGGAGCCTGAGCCCACAGTGACCGTCATCGTGCCTGAATCCCAGACAACGGTGCCAGGATTGGCATCCCGTCCACCGGTGAGAGATGGCCCTGCATTGGTTGTGAATGATGGCCCAAAACTGCTGTTAGATGTGGCTACGAAAGAAAGCGAGTAGTTGGTTGAGGCTCCCATCGAAGTGGCGGCCAGTGATATCGTTGCACTAGATGCTCCTCCCGATGGAGTTGCTGTTACAAGATTTCCCCCGTTGATTGCGTTCGACAGGTTCTGCACAACGCTGAGACTGGTATCACCTTGCCCGTAGTTGACGGAATAAGCAGACCCGTTGATAGTAATCGTCACCGTACCGGAGTCATAGCCATACACGGGTGGTACATAAAAGCACCCGCTGTGGGGAATACAACGTTGACCACCCGGCTGGACAAGAACCTTGCGGTCCGCGCCACTGATGCTGACGCTGCCCGTGCCTGAGGCGCCGCTGTAAGCCCCAACAACTGTGCTTTGCAGGTTGCCGCCGATCGTTAAACTTCCGTTGGCGGGCGCATCGACGTATGTGGCCAGATGCCGTCCGCCGACGTAGGTCTCATGTCTATGATCAACCGCGGAGTCGTACTCCTCAACGTCGCGATCTGAAAGATCGTAAAGGAAATAACGCGGCAATGATGAGCCGGTCATGCGGGCCACACGGCGCTGGTCAGCATCGTAGACATACGTCGTTCCGCCATTGCTCGAGCCTCCGTCCACGGTTAACATGCGGCCTTCACCGTCGTAGGTATAGGAGTGAAGACCGTCGCTGAGCAGATTGCCGACCGCGTCGTAACTCCATCCAACAATATGATTGTTCTGGTCAAAGGTCTGGTTCCACGAGTTCGCGCCATTCTGCTGCCAGCGATTTCCATAGCGGTCATATTTGTAACTGTAGGCTGCTGATAAAGGATTATTCGTGGTCTGGAGCCGGTTGAAATCGTCGTAGGTAAATGCCCAATTCAAACTGGCTCCGTCGCCCAAAGACGTGAGAGCGCCGTTGGGCGCAAGTCCGTAGCTGCTCCCCAGCATTCCCACATTGCCCGCAGCTGTATTGACCGAGGTGAAAATATAGTTGAGCCTTCCGCGGGCATCGTAACCATCGGATTCCGCCAATCCCGTCGTGGGTGTGAAGTTCCCCATTTGCGTTGAGATTTGCTCGCCAAAAGCGTTGTAGTGAACGTTTGAAAGCAACGTGCCCGGATGAGCTAAGTCCGACGGAGTGCTGGTTACGCTGACTGGCCGGCCTGCGATGTTGTATCCGTAGTTCCACGTAGACGCTGCTGAGCTGCTGTTGATCATGTCCCCACCCAGATCATAGGAGTAGCTTTGCTGCCGGTAGGCGGATTGTTGGGCGCATCCGGCCGGGCACTGCCATTCGCTGATGACCCGGCCCATGGGATCGTAGCTCAGGGCGCTCGAGGTTCCCGAATTGTTGCGCTCCGAGGTCAGACGGCCAATAGGATTCGTTGCATTGAACAAACCCGCCGGAGAGGCCTCGTCATAGTTGAAATAGGCATTCGGCGTGGTGTTATCGCCATACCACCGGAGCGTGAGCCGGTGCAACGCATCGTATACATAGTGGGTCGTGGTGGTGATCGTGGGATCGCTTTGATTCGGTTTCGGTCGTACCCTCGTAATCAGATCACCGTCCGCATCGTAGCTGTAGGTGGTGCTCGAAGGCCCGTAGGTGGCCGGGTAGTTCCCGAATGGCGGGGCAGTCCCGATCCACTCTGGTTCCGTCTCTGCGATCAATTCTCCCAGGCTGTCATGAACAAAGGTTCGGGGAAACAAACTGCCCTGGTTGACGGTTGTAATCAGGTTACCCGTGCTGTCATAGCTGTAATTATAGTTCGTGAGAAAGCCGGTGGCGGAGATGTCGAGGTTACAAGCCCCAGGTGCGCCGCCGTTCCCGAACTGGGAGGCGCCAGAAACTTCGCAGACCGCAGTTAACCTTCCCAGGCCGTCGGACTGCGTTATGCGCGTGACGCTCGTGCTGCCGTTACCTTCATCGGCGACCTGAGTTGCTCTGCCTGCATATGTGTAGCTGATTGCGCTGCCATCGGAATGGGTAATGCCGAGAACATGTCCCAATCCATCGTAAGCGTAACTGTCACCCGCGCCAGAGCAGACTTGTGGAGTCTGCCATCCGCTGCCTTGATAAGGGTAAGACTTGAAAGCTACCTGTCCCAGGGAGTTGTAGCAAACGTCTTGCTGGTCAAAGCCACCCTCGTCGTTGCCCACGGTCGTTCGTGATGGCCGTCCGTAGGCATCTGTTAAGGACCCGAACCATGTCCAACGCGAGCCGTCGATCGATTGCTGTACGCTGGTCGAATTGGGAGAGTAGTAGTTTGTTTTTGTCTGCCCACCGTCAGGGTAGCTAACGAGGATCTGACGCAACATATTGTCATAGGAGTACGAGGTGGGTTGACCGTTCTGGTCCGTAGAGCTGAGCAGAAGCCCGCTATTGGTATCGTAGGTGGCAGAGGTCTGGTGGTGCGTCTGATTGGGCGAAGAGGTATCAGGCAGATTCACCTGCGTAACATATGCGCCGTTGTTTCCATAGGTGAAACTCGTTGTATATCCGAGCGTGTAGCCGAGCGGAGTGGTCAGGCTGAGCACGTTGCCCGCATCGTCATAGGTGCTTCTAGTGGTCTGCAGTGTACCTGTCGTGTTCAGCGAGCGCTGAACAGAAGTCAAATTGCTGCGCGCGTGGGAAACCGTGTTGTGTTGAGGCAGGCCCGACGTACTGGTAACGGGGGTCTCGTCGTAACCGTAGTATGTCCGACTTATCGTCTGCCCACTTGGTACGTCGATAACGCTCACACTGAAAGGAAGATTGAGAATGTTATTGCCGGGATCGGGTAGGTATGCATACACTGTCTTGCGCAGGAGAGGGCCCGGAGTTCCCCAGTCATATTCGTCCACTTCATTCGTCGCGCCGGTTGTTCCGTCGAGGAAGGTATCTCTTCTCAGAGTTAAGCCCGTCGGCAGCGCCGAGTAGATATCCTGCCGGGTAATAGGGGTGTTAACCGGCTGGTGGACGCAGTCGCTGTCATTCCCGTTGTAACAGCTGGTAACGGTCCGCAAAGGCGTGCCTCCGCTGGCATTCCCCTGGTAGATTTGTCTTTGGGTCTCAATGCCGTTCTGGAAGGTGTAAACCGTCTGGTCCCCCTGCGGATCGGTAACTGTCGTTGTGAAGGAAGACCCGGTGCCTGAGCGCACATAGTTCCACGTACCGTCGGAAGTTGTTGTGGTCATCTGGGCCGTCGAATCGTCCGAACAAAAGACACCGCTGTTGGGGCCCGGATAGCTATAGGAAACCACCCCTCCAGTTGGTAAAGTGATGCTTGTCAGGCGTCCTGTTATCCAGTTTGGGTAGGGAATTCCGGGGCTGGGCTCGTATTGAAAGGAATACTTGCTGCCGTCGGCATAAGTAATGCTATCCACCAGAGTTGCGCCGCCTGAAGCCTCTTGTTGCCCGGGACATTGAAAAGCGGTTCGCATTCCGTAGGTCTTGTACGTGACGACTACGGATGCATTCCCCACCGTGGTGTTATAGGTGAAGGTCTGTGACGCCAAAATGCTATTGTCGGCGCCAACGAATGAACTTGAAACCGAAAGAACTTTGACGCCAAGCGTATCTGTGAAATTTGTGCCGTCCGTTGAAATCACATTTCCATTGCGGTCGGTGATGCTCGCTGCCCCATATGAGCTTTGCAGGGGAACAACCAAGGTGTCGCCCGCGCTGTCTTTGAGCGAGGTCACCGCCGGTGTACTGCTTATCGAGATCGAGTACCCCGTCTGATCGGCAGCCATCGCCCTGGCTGTGGATGGACCGCAGCTCGGATCGGTGCTGACAATCATTTTGGTCGTGGCGCTATCGAAGGGATGTGGTGTCCCGTTGCCGTCAGTATAAAACCAGTTCGTATAATTGGTTGCACTCGACTTGGTGGGACAAACAACTGCAGAGTAGCCCACGAATCCCAGGCTGCCGCCCTGCGTGTCCCAACCGAATTTCGGAGTATGGCTCAGGCCGGGGCCATAGGTCGCAGTGTCATAGTTAAGAGCCGAGTGAAATGACAGCCCACGGCCAGGCTTGTTAACGATCGGGAACTGATAGTGAACATTTAAGTTAGCGAGATTGACCCCGCCGCTCATGCTTGAAAAAGCAGGGTAGCCCGTGCCGCTTTGGCCAAGGGCTACACCCACAAGGGAAACCAGGATGCTGAAAAGCACGACGACGGGAATTCGTAAACGGATTATGGACGGCGACGTTGGTTGTTTTCTCCTGATCATAGCCTTCTCCTCTGCCTGACTTTGGTTTTCAAAATTCTGTTGTGTGGGGAGGAACAACGCGCGGCTTTCCATCCGCGATTCTCGCGACAGGCCTGAACGCATCAATCCCTCTCATAGGAAGTGTCAGTTTCAGGAGAAACATTGGAGATTTTTTTTTGAGTCGGTTTTCAGCCGGATAAGGTCAGTCGGAATCTAGAACAGTTCCACACTAGCTGTATCCTGCTGCCGCGCAAGTCACCACATATTCGAAGTCGCTAGGGAAGCATCCACCGGGCCGACTCCGCCAAAATTGAACTCTGATATCAAATCCTTGCCCTTCGGAGCAATTGCTTGGCATGATCGATTTGGGCGCCGGCCCCGCGGTCTTTGAAAACTCCATCCCTCGCCTCCCTGGCTCCAGGACGGACGATAAAGGTATTTCTGCCGCTGCCGGATTCATTACTCGAGTAATACCCCCTCCCCTCTTGAACAGCGATCCGCTCAGACGTTACTTAGTAACCCCCACCCCCCTTCAAACGGTGTCGTCTCTCGACTGGGCCGGAAAGCAACAACCTGCTCGCCACACCAGCTCACGCTAGCTTCCCTTGGTCCGAGAACTAGAACTGCAGAACTACTTCCCAATTGCTCCGCCATTTTCCTATCTGATTGATTGTGAATCGCTTACCACTGCTTCGACTACTTCAAGTAATACCCCCACCCCCCAACCGATCCAACCCGGTGATTTGCTCCCGTCCCGCCCACATTCTCCTGGGGGAAGCCGCGCGGCCTCAAGTCCCGGCGCTGCGGGATACAGTAACTCTGAAATTGCGCTAAGCCTTGCACAGCGGCTGGAGGGTAATATTACAGGCGCAATCCTGAGCGGTATTGTTGGTTGTGTGCTGGGACAGCTTGCGGGCCGACGCGGGTCGGGTGACGATAAAAAGAATCAGAAATCAGAAAGCATCCGAGCCAGTGATATTTCCGCCGATGATCAGGGCGTGAATATCATGCGTGCCCTCATAGGTCTTGACTGATTCAAGGTTCATCATGTGGCGCATTACCGGGTAGTCATCGGTGATGCCGTTGGCTCCGAGGATGTCGCGGGCCATGCGGGCGCACTCCAGGGCCATCCAGACGTTGTTTCGTTTGGCCATGGATATGTGCTGGTGCTGGACTTTCTCGGCGTCTTTCAAGCGGCCAACTTGTAACGCCAGAAGCTGGGCTTTGGTGATCTCGCTGATCATCCAGACCAATTTTTCCTGGACTAACTGATGAGAGGCAATGGGCTGATCGCGGAACTGCTTACGGACCTGGGAATATTGCAAGGCGGCGTCATAGCAAGCCATGGCCGCGCCGATTGCGCCCCAGGAGATTCCATACCGCGCCTGGTTCAGGCACATGAGCGGAGACTTCAATCCGCCCGAAGCGGGCAGCAGGCTCGATGCGGGCACATGCACGTCTTGTAGCGCCAGTCCTGAAGTCACTGATGCACGCAGCGACCATTTGCCGTGGACATCTGTGGCTTTGAAGCCAGAACGGTTAGTCTCGACCAGGAAGCCGCGGACCTTATCGTCTTCATCTTCCACCTTGGCCCAGATGACGGCTACATCGGCAATGCTGCCGGAGGTGATCCACATTTTTTCGCCGTTGAGGATGTACTCGTTGCCCGATTTTTTAGCGCGGGTCTTCATGCCGCCGGGGTTGGAGCCGAAGCCGGGCTCGGTCAGCCCGAAGCATCCGATCTTTTCTCCCTTTTGCAGGGCGGGCAGCCACTTCTGTTTTTGCTCCTCGCTGCCGAAGGCGTAGATTGGATACATCACCAGCGCCGACTGCACGCTCACAAAAGACCGGATGCCACTGTCGCCGCGTTCCAGCTCCTGCATCACCAGGCCGTACTCCACGTTGCTCATGCCGGCGCAGCCGTAGCCCTTGAGGCTGGCCCCGAAGAAACCAAGCTCGCCGAAGGGCTTCACCAGTTCGCGTGGGAAGCGGCCTTCGCGGTTGCACTGCTCGATGATGGGGATCAGGTTTTCTTCGATGAACTTGCGGGTGTTGTCGCGCACCAGGCGCTCGTCGTCGCTGAGCAGGGAATCGAACTCGATGAAGTCTACTCCCTTAAATTTCACGGGCATGCTTTATCCTTGATGTTCGGGCATCCGGGAAACTAGTTACAGCTTTTCGAAGAATTCGCAGGTGGAGCAGGAAATAAAAATTCCACCCGAGGTGCCGCGTTCGCGGTCTTTCATGCGCTTCACGATGCGGGTGGGTTTGCCGCACTTGGGACAATCGGTGCTCTTGCTGGTATCCATGACCTTCTTGCGGTCGGCTGTCTTGGCAATCTTTGCCATGTCTTAATCTCCTGATCAAATTTAGGGTTTGCGGCAGCGGTACTTGGGCGCGGATGCAGCCGTGAATGGCCCGCCGGGAGGGATCCTGGAAAATCTCTGCTCGCCTCGCCGCAGATTCAGTTTACATGAGAGAAGCGGGGATTGTCAGTTGTCAGCAGACCTGAGTTCCGGTAGTGTAGAGGCAATCCCCCAAGAAGGTCTTACTTCTATTTCAATGTTCAGGAGAAAAGCGATGAAGAAGTTAATGAATATCATGCTGTTAATGACTTTGGTGGCAGGAGTGGCCTTCGCCGGGGATTCTGATAAAAACGAGGCCAAGGCCCAGACCATCAGCGGCTATCTGGTGGATGTGGCCTGCGCCGCCGATTTTGCATCCCATCCCGGGCGGGGCGTTGCGGCCAAGCACACCAAAGGCTGCCTGCAGATGCCTGAGTGCGCGAAAAGCGGCTATGCCATTCTGACCGACGATAACAAGGTCATTAAACTGGACAAGCAATCCAGCGAAACTGCCAAAAAACTCATCGCCGATACCGACAAGAAAGACAACTGGAAGATCAGCGCCACCGGAGTGCTCAAAGACGACGGCTTTGCCGCAGAATCGCTGAAGTTGCAGTAAAGGGAAGATAAGCTCTTCCATCCTACCTGCTCTGCTGGGGCGCCAAGTTCTGAAAGCCTGAGGAATCCGATTTCCTGCCTGTCCCGACAGCAATTTTGTGGCCTCGGACGCGGTTAGACGTCCAAGGCCACAATCAATGTTCGTGAGGGAGGGACATTGGTTTTTGTCTTAGTCCCAGCCTAGGGAGACGTAGATCAATTTAGTTGGTTCAGATTCAGTGCGTAAGCCACGGCTTCTGGCTTTAGCAGGTCCAGACGGACCTTTTCTACCCCTCGGGCCCTTAAATCAAGGAGGGTGGCAGCCTCAAAAGAGAGGTCAATGATACGGGATTGGGGCACCGGTCCGCGGTCGTTGATCCTGACGATCACAGACTTATTATTGCGGACATTGGTGACCTTGACCCAGCTCCCAAGGGGCAGCGTACGGTGGGCGGCGGTCAGGGTAAACATGTCAAAAGGTTCGCCGCTGGCCGTAGTTCTACCGTGGAACTGACGGCCATACCAGGATGCTCTGCCGATCGCATAGGGTTTTGCTGGCTTTAAGTTAGGTTTATATGGTAAACGGGGCACAGTTGGCCCGGTTTCTATGGAAGTGGCCTTGGTAATTTCTATTGGGGGTTGCGACTCAGAACTGGCCGGTGATGCTGCTTCCATGGTGGCGACGAATAAAAAAATCGTCATCATGTAGGTCAGTAGTTGTCTCATTCAAAAGCACCTCATCGATAGTTAGTTATCCTCCCTACGAACTAAGTTGCCTTAATTATAAGAAAAAAAAGGAGATGTGGTCAATTGGGGTTACCAAATGTGCAACATGAAGAGTTGCGTTTTTGACACAGTGGGGAGTTGGATGGGGTACTAAAGGGCATGGACTGCATCTCTAAGGAGCACTCAGCAGTCAGCACTCAGCCCCTAACCAACGCACTTAGCCTTTGGCCAGATCTTTTTCCCATGCCCACCCGCCAGCCGCGCAGCATCGAGGCATCCACCTGGCACGCCCACGCCACCCTCTGCCACGCACTTGCCGCTCGTCAACTGCCGTACCGCGGCAAATCTTGAACTCTTTGCTGATCCGTCGTCTTCTTCGTCGAGACTTCATCACGATCCTCCTCACAATATCTCATTGCTTAACCGTGTGTCTCATTTTTGGGGTTGCACTCCAAGCCAAAATGCCAAATGCCAAGTGCTAAATACCTGTTTGGGGGCTGAGTGCTGACCGCTTTCTCATTTTCTGCTTGCATTCTGCGGGCGTTGCGTTAGATTGAAGAAAAATGGCCAACTCCCAGCCTGTTGTCCTCAGCATAGCCGGTTACGACCCCTCGTCGGGAGCGGGCGTAACGGCCGATATCAAAACTCTGGCTGCTCATGGCTGCTATGGCGTGAGTTGTCTCACAGCTCTTACCGTGCAATCTACCACCGGAGTGGCCCAGGTGCAGGCAGTTTCAGCCAAACTGGTGGGCGACACGCTACGCGAGCTGGCACAGGACTTCTCGATTTCCGCAGTGCGGATTGGAATGCTGGGCTCGGGCGAAGTCGTGGAGGCAGTGGCGGAAGTCCTGAAAAAAGGGAATTTTCAGAATATTGTTCTTGATCCCATCTTCAAGTCTTCCTCGGGGGCAAGCCTGCTGGAGAAGAAAGGCATTGACGTCCTCCGGCAAAAGCTGCTGCCGCTTTCAACAGTCATTACCCCCAATGCTGACGAAGCCATTGCCCTGACCGGGCTTGGGGTGAGCAATCTGGCTGAGATGAAGGCCGCCGCCGCCAAACTTCATGAGTTAGGTGCGAAGAACGTGGTGGTGACCGGCGGCGATATGGCCAGCATGCCGGGAGAGAAAGCCATCGATCTGTTGAGCATGAGGATTGGAAACGGCTGCGAGCAGGTTGAGTTTTCTTCAGAACGGATAAAATCAACCTCCACCCACGGGACCGGGTGCGCCTTCGCCACGGCGCTGGCCGCGAATCTGGCGCTGGGGAAGCAGTTGAGTGATGCAGTAGTCTTATCCAAAGCATTTGTGAAGAAAGCCATTGCCCATGCGCATCCGTTAGGCAAGGGATTTGGGCCGCTGAATCACCTGTATCGGCTGGAAGAAACCCCCCGGGTGCAGCAAGAGAGCCTGCATCATGCCCTGAAAGAGCATTGAAGCAGTTTCGAGTTTCAAGTTTCGAGTTTCGAGCGTGTCATTTAGCAATCAGCACTTAGCAATCCAACCCCCCAAATCACTTAGCCTAACCACAAAGGCACCAAGTTAGATTCGTCGCAGACCAACCCAGATCACCAGTCCAGATAACGAACCGAGGTATATGCAGGTAATTTTATTGTGGGGCGGCCTGATTTTGTGGTTGTTCGTTCTGCGGCAGGTTTTGCTGCTGCGGGTTCTGATCCTGTTGCTGCTGGCTCTGATTGGGTGAAGGTTGCTGCTGCCATTGGTTTTGGTCGTGTGGTTGTGAAGGTTGTGGAGCGGCCTCTACTGCTCCTCCCCGGCGTTTCAAAGTCGGAGTTCCACCCTGGGTTCGGCGCTGCTGAATGGCGGCTTCCATCCTATTTTCAACGTGAGTCTCGCTGGTATCGGCCACGCTGGCCACTTTATGTCCTTCGGCTTCGGCACGATTGGAGACGGTCACCAATCGGCTGGAGTGATCTGCCTGTTGGGCCTTGGCATAGAAAAATTGGGCGCTTTCCTGGTCGCCTTCCATCTCAGAAACGTATCCCATATTGTTCAGGGTAAAGGCATCGGTGGGATCGAGCTTATACGCCTGTTCAAAGTATCCGCGGGCAGCGCGTTTGTCGTTGCGATTCAGAGCGGAGACCCCTTGCAGATTCAGGCGCGCTACTTTGGCCAGGCCCCGCGCACCTTGCTCCTGGCGCATGAGCAGGCGGACCTTGTCGGCATTATCGGCGGCAACCTCGCTGATAGGACGTCCTCGCCAATCGTGATGCACCGTCACGATAATGGGATCTTTTGAATTCAATGCGGCGGCTTTGCTGTAGTAGCCCAGGGCCGCTTCCAACTCGCCCTCTTTTTCCTTGGCAAAGCCAAGATTGTTCAAGGTGAAGGGGTTCTTGGGATCAAGGGCCAGAGACTGGGTGAGAACCACGTCAGCTTCAGGGGCGCGGTCTTTCATCAACAGTTGCAACGCCCGTACGTTGAGCTGATTGACCTGCATATTGCCCTGCTCGGCGTGGCCGGCGACCTCAGCCACGGTCTTGCCTACAACCCGTTCAGAATCGGAGCGGTCAATGCGAGCGTCGGAGTTTTGCTGTTGCGCCAGGTCATAGAAGCGCTGGGCGCGTTCGGAGTCGCCATCCAATTCCGCCATATACCCCAGGTTGTTCAGCGTGAAAGGATCATCGGGATCCAGAAGATAGGCCTTGTAGAAAAGCTTTCTGGCCGCATCGTAATTATGTTTTTGAACGGCGGTCACGCCGTCGCGATTTAGTTGCTGTACCTTCGTGGCCTTGGTGCGTTTCGGAATACTGATGCGAAAGTCGGCCGCGGCCCCAGCCGGCAGCAGCAGGGAGAGAAGAGCTGCGTACAAAAGTTGTTTGACGCGAAAAGTAGTTGTCAGTTCCCGCATGGTCGGTTTCGCTGCCAAGACGGACAGAGCAGCAGCTTTTAGTTGGAAGGTAGTTATTGCTGTGGGGTTGTTTGATCGAGAGCCAACCCATGAGCCGGGGGATGCCACTCTGCATTAAGAATCGGCATCCAAACGAGAGTTGAAGCAGGCCTTTTGGGCTCTGCCGATTTCTTTACGTGCCGCCCCTAACGAGAGGAGCCCGTCGTTCATGAAGAATTTTGTTCCCCAAGCATTGTTAATAGCTCTATTTTTGTCTCTTCAGCTAGCTGTCGCGCAGAATCCCGCGGGAGCAACCGGCGCCCCCAAGAACAGCTCGGATGCTGCCAAGACGCCAAACTCCAGCGCCCCGGAATCCCATGAGAATTCCTCAGTCCCCAATGCCGATGCGCCGAATCAGGAAAGCAATCCAGGCGATCCGCTGCTCGATGTGCCACCGCTGCCTAAGGGTAAAGTGACACTCGTTGGCGGACGGGTGGGAAAAATCGATTCCATTGGCGACCGCATCGTGGTCGAGCCGTTCGGCGGCGGCAAGATCAAGGTTTTTTTCGACGAGCGCACCCACATTTATCGGGATGAAACCGAGACCACCCAGGCCAATATTCACAAAGGAGACCGGGTTTACGTAGACACGATGCTCGATGGCCCGCGCGTCTTTGCCAGGAATATCCGCGTAGTCACGCGACTGCTGCCGACCGATGCCAGCGGACAAGTGCTCTCCTACGATCGCCGTAGCGGCGTCATCGTGGTCAATGACCTGGTTTCAGCTCAGCCGGTCAGCTTCTCGGTGGGGCCGCAGACAGTTGTCAGGAAGCAAGATAATGCAGCGGGATCGGCGGACGATCTTCGGGAAGGATCGTTGGTTGCGGTGCGGTTCTCGCCGGGAACGGGGCATCGGGGTGCGGCCCAGCAGGTTTCAATACTTGCTGTTCCCGGAACTACGTTCACCTTCGCAGGGAAGGTGACACATCTCGACATGCGCACGGGTTTGATCGCAGTGGATAACCAGAGCGACCATAAAACCTATGATATTGCTTTCGATCCGGCGAAGAACAAATTGAACGATGACATTACCGTCGGTTCACAAGTGCAGATCGTGGCGACCTTCACGGGAAAAGGATATCAGGTGGAGAATATAAGTTCGATGCCTTGAGGAAAAAAGTAGCAATTATCAGTTGGCGCTTTTCACAAATGTGAGGGCAAGATGCTCCGGTACGACCGGGCAACTCACTCGACCTGTGGCGGAATCCCGTCGCTACGGTAAAAAACGCCGGCTCCATGGAGCCGGCGTTTTTTCTTGCGTTTTATGTCAGCCTGTAAGCTTATGCGTTCTGATTTTTCTTGAGCAAGATGGCCGCGACGAAAGCGGCGACCGTGGCCAGCAACCACTCGATGCGCCACAATTGAATTGCCTGCCAATCAGAAAAGCTTTTTACATCCGAGTAAACAAGGGCCACCATCAAAGTTGCCAGGATGCAGAAAATGCCAATGCCAAATGCCACCAAGGCGGCTGTATTCAAACCGAGGGCCTGCCGTATGCGGCTAAAATCCAGGAAGCGGGCTGCTGTTTCGAGCCAGCGCTTGCGGCTGGTCTGCGCCTGAGGGTTGCGGTCTGTGCCGCAGACATGGCAATAGCGTGAACCCATTACAAATTCTGAATTACAGCGAGCGCACAATTCCGTTGTAGCATCGGTGACGGTCTTATGGAGCTGTTCTACCGGAGGCCGCCAGAATTCCGCGCGCACTCCCGGGTTTCTCAATACTTGTGACATAAGTTCCTCCCTTGCTTGTGTCCTCTTATAAGGCAACTGAGAGGCCAAAGTGGGATGTAAGTAAGTCTCGATAAACCAACGGCTTAGCTAGCCGGGGATAGGCCGGGAGCCTATCGGCAGGCAATAATTACCCAAATTACCTGAAACGGCGGGGCATGCGGACCACCTTAGGGTTGGGAGTCAGGTTGCACCAAAACTCCAGCAGTACCAGGTCCGAGGCTTCCAGCAGCACATTTGCAGGGCGCTGGACGCCATCGTTGAATACGTTCTCATCCAGAATGGCATGCAAATGAAGAAGCGAAATGCCGAGGGCCTCTGCCGCTTCAACTTCCGTGTAACAATTCTTCTTTGTTTGATTAGAATTTTTCATAACTTGCCAGTCGTGAATTGCTGTATAAATTCCCCCAGATGGAAATTAGGTTTTATCTTTTCGGGCTTTGCTGCAACATCGGGTAAACTGCCCATACGATCTTTCCATGACACCTTACACGCATGCTGGGCGATGGCGTTGCAGTAACTCCGTATTTCTACTGCTTTTCCTTATTGCTGCTTTGGTAACTCCCGGCGTAGGGCAAAGTGGCGAGACACGGCGGGTCATCGCGCACGTCAGCTCTGAGAACGATGCGCTTACCCGCAGCGCCTTCGAACAGCAGTACCGACTGGATTACGACGATGCCATCCATGATTTTGAGCTGGTGGAGCAGGCGCACCCTGACGATCCTTTTGCAGCCAACCATCTGCTCACCGCAATTTTTTTTCGCGAACTGTATCGCAATGGCGCCCTCGATACCGGACTCTATTCCAACAACAGCTTCCTGAATCGCAAGCGAATTCATCCTGATGCGAAGAATGCAGCCCGAATCCAGGAGCTGGCGCAGCTCGCATTGAAGCTCGCGGATGCGAGAATCAAAGCAAATCCTGAAGATGCTGACGCTTATTATGCCCGGGGTGTGACCCATGGCATGCAATCCACCTACACCGCGCTGGTGGATAAATCATGGTTTGCAGCGCTGGGCAGCGCCAAAGACGCGCGCCACGATCACGAAAAAGTGCTGGAGTTGGACTCTAATTACAACGACGCCAAGCTGGTTGTAGGCATGCACTCTTACATCGTCGGCAGCCTGCCCTGGGGAGTAAGAGTCCTCGCCCACATCGTGGGAGAGAGTGGAAATAAAACCACGGGCATCAAGCTACTTTATGCCGCAGCCGATGGAGGAGGCGAGGCCAGCGTGGATGCCAAAACCGTGCTGGCGCTCTTTTTACGCCGGGAGCAGCGCTACGACGAGGCATTGGCTGTGCAGCGCTCGCTGGCCAAGGCGTACCCCGGGAATTTCCTTTTTGCATTGGAAGAGGCCAATATCCTGAAAGATGCCGGCCGCGGTTCTGATTCGATTGCCGCGTACCAGCGAGTTCTGGAAAATGTGAAGAAAAACCAATATCACGACCCTCACCTGGAATTTCTCTATTACGGCATGGGAGACGCGCTCCGCGGCCAGCGCCAGATCGAAGGCGCGGCAGAGGCATACGAGGCAGTGTTAAGCATGCCGCATCCGGATGCCGACCTGCGCTCACACGCTGTGTTGAATGCTGGAGAAATGTACGATTTGCTGCAAAAACGCGATCTGGCACGGCAGAAGTATCAGGATGTAATTGCGGAAAATGGTAACTCTGAGCTGGTGGAGTCAGCAAGGAAATATCTCAAGAACCCTTACCGGGCCGAATAAAAAAATACCCGCACATGAAACATTTTGCTGCTCCCAAACGTTTTATATGTGTAAAGGGAGGAATTAAGGAAATGTACTGTAATTATTGCGGCAAGGCGATTCAGGAAGATGCCCATATATGTGTGTCCTGCGGTAAGTGTGTCGGGATGTACCTACCGCAAAAAAAGCTCATTCGTCCGCACTCTGGGCGCAAGATTGCCGGTGTTGCCCAGGCCTTTGCCGAATATTTCGACCTGGATGTTTCCCTCATCCGTGTGGTGTGGCTGCTGGTCGCGATCTTCGGCGGCACCGGATTACTGGCCTATGTTGTGTGCTGGATTGTGATTCCCTCTGAGCCCGAAGTAGAAGCAGAAGCGGTGCAAACTGCTTCGCCGCAAACGGGTTCTGTTGTAACTAGCACATAAGTTCCGACGCGGCTTAGAATGTTGCTCTCGGAGCCGTATGCCACAGCACATTCATTCGGAAGACGCAGAAATTTTCTATGATACGCAGGGCGAGGGGCTGCCGCTGGTGTTGCTGCATCCCTTTCCCAGCAACCATGACTTCTGGAATCCCATTGCGCCACAACTGGCAGGGCGCTACCGGCTGATTCTGCCCGACCTGCGTTGTCACGGCGACTCACAACCCGGCAACGGTCCGGCAACCATGCAAAAGCATGCGGCCGACCTGCTGCGCATTCTGGATGCAGAGCATATTCAGCGCGCCTGCTTTGCGGGGGTTTCTATTGGCGGATATATCCTGTTCGAATTTTGGCGGCAGCATCGCGAACGGGTGCAGGCACTGATCTTATGCGACACCCGTGCCCAGGCAGATACAGAAGAAGGACGCCAGACCCGGCTGAAGGCGGCGGATGAAGTCGAACGCTCGGGGCCAGATGGCTATATCGAAGGCATGATCTTGAAACTTCTAGGAGAGACTACGCGCCGCAATCGTCCTGACCGGGTGGGCGAAGCCCGCCGAATGATGGCACGCATGACCAGCACGGGCATCAGTTCCGCTTTGCGCGGTATGGCGGCCAGGCCAGATTCAGTGCCTACGTTGAAGACCATCAATATTCCTACTCTGATTATGGCCGGAAAAGAAGACACTCTCACGCCTGTCGCCGATGCTGAATTAATGCATCGTGAAATTTGTGGCAGTGAATTCGCTACTGTGCCCTCAGCCGGCCACTACATGCCTTTCGAGCAGCCAGAGGCGGCAGTGCAAATCATGCGTGGGTTCCTGGATAAGATTTGAGAAGCATTCAGCAGTCAGCGCCCAGCCCATGAAACAGCTTAGGGACTTAGGTCTGCGTTCTCAGTGTTGTCCCGATACTGGCTGAAGTCCAGGATTATACGAGGCTACGGAGCGAAGTTTATCTAATGTTTCGCGGGCATGCGCCGATTGAGAGCCATTGGGTTCGCCTTTGAGATACGCTTCAAGCTCTGTCGTCGCATTGGCGTAATCCTTCATGCCCAGCAAGGCATGAGCTTTCACCAGATGAACCAGCGCATATTGCGGTTGAATCTGTTGTGTCTTGTTGAACTGCTGTAAAGCCGCCGGATAGTCTGCCTTGCCCAGGAACGATTTCCCCATCTCAAAATATGCCTGCCATGAATCGGGATTTAATGTAGTGCCGCGGTTGAGCACGCGCAGGGCGTCATCCCAATGCGACATCAGGTTGTAGGTCGCGCCCAGGGCAATGTAGGCGAGAGGATAATTTGGATCGAACTGGATTGCCTGTTCCAGGTCCTGGCTGGCCTCGTTGTAATGATTTGCATCGAGCTTAAGAATGCCGCGCATGGTCATTGCATCTGCGTAACGGGGATAAGCCTGCAGGGCTTCGTCGACGTATTTGTTCGCGTCCGCAACATTTTGTTTGCGGGCAGCTTCCTGGGCCTTATGAAAGGCATTGCGGGCACGTTCGGGTACGCGCAACTGTGCTACGGAAACCGAGTCTTTGCCACCGGTGTTAGCGCCAGAGTTGTAAGTCGGCAGGTTGACCATCATTTCCTGGTCGGAGCCTTCCAGGCTCACCGGCTGCCGCGATTCGGCAAGACCTAAGGTGACGACGAGCTCGTAATTGCCGGTGGGAAGATTTGAGATTTGAAAAGAGCCGCCGGGATTGGAGTATCCGGAAGAGACGATTTGCCCATTGTCGCGGTTTTGAACCTCAATCCGCGCATCTTTGGCCGGCCTTCCATTGGAATCACGGACAAAACCCGAGAGAGTGCAAGTGCGCACAAATTTACCCGAGGGCATGGGCGACTGGTATCGCCCGGGAGAACCAGCCATTGCTCCATCGCCGGTTTCATCGAACCCCGCCTGGGCAAATGCGCAACCGGCGAGCACCACAAAAGTCAAAAACAAACGTATGATAGATAGTTTGAACATGTTGCTTATATCCTGTTCCTGGGATCTGAGGGGGGCCGATGGTGCGTATTGGTTACAACCGTTACAACCGTCTTCCTTTCAATCCTGCTTAGCTGGTAGGAATGAAACCTGGCGACTAAAGTTGCACTAGCGGCAGGAAAATATTTAAAAAAGCGGAGCAACGCTTTATCGATTCGTATATCCACACAGGACTCAATCAAGGAGATCATGAGCGAGCAAAATAGTGTGATCGTGCGGCCAGCCAAAAATGTCCAGGGCCTGGTGCGTTTTCCGGGCGACAAATCCATCTCGCATCGTTATGCCATGCTGGCCGGACTGGCGAAGGGAAAAACCGTGCTGGAGAACTTTTCCACGGGCGCCGATTGCGCCAGCACTCTGGGCTGTATGCAGGCGCTGGGATGCAAAGTTACAAAGACCAACAGCAAAGTTGAAATTGAAGGGCTCGGACTGGAGTTGAAGGCCCCACAAACAGCGCTGGATTGCGGGAACTCGGGCTCGACCATACGCATGCTGGCCGGCATTGCTGCCGGGCAGGGTTTCACCTGCGAGATGCAGGGCGATGAGTCACTGTCGCGCCGCCCCATGGCGCGCGTAATTCGTCCGCTGACCTTGATGGGAGCGAAGTTTTCATCGGCAGAAGGCGAGCGGCCGCCCTTGCACATTACCGGCGCGAATGGCGCATTGCGCGCCATTGAGTACAAGACGCCGGTTGCCAGCGCGCAGGTCAAAACATCAGTGCTGTTTGCCGGTCTGCTGGCGGAGGGAACAACTACCGTCGAAGAGCCGGTGCGCACCCGCGATCATGGTGAGCTGGCGCTGCGCGCTTTTGGGGCCGAAGTGCAGCAGGAAAAGAACCGCGCCAGCATTCGCGGACGCCAACAATTGCACGCCATTCAGGCCAGCATTCCCGGGGATATTTCTTCCGCGGCATTCTTCCTGTGCGCCGCCGCCCTGTTTCCCGAGTCCAACCTGGTGCTCGAAAACGTGGGCTTGAATCCAACCCGCTCAGCGCTGCTCGACGTACTTGCAGCCCTGGGAGCGCGCGTGCGGATGCTCAATTTGAGTGAAACCGGCACTGAGCTCTCCGGCTCACTCAAGATTGAATCCGGCCGGCTGAAAGGAGCCACTGTCTCTGGCGGGCAGTCAGCAGCTTTGATTGACGAACTGCCGGTGCTCGCGGCCATCGCTCCTTATACGCAGGAGGGAATAGAGATTCGCGATGCCGGCGAGTTGCGGGTGAAGGAATCGGACCGCATCGCCACCGTTGCGCAAAGCCTGCGCGCCATGGGGGCCGAAGTGGAGGAATTTGCCGACGGTTTACGTGTTCCCGGAAATCAGCGGCTCCACGGCGCAGAGATAGATTCGCACGGCGACCATCGCATCGCCATGGCGTTCAGCATCGCCGCTCTGCGCGCCGAGGGAGAGACCCGTATCCTGGGTGCCGACGCGGCCCGCATATCGTTTCCTGAGTTTTTTAATATGCTGAGCGCCGTCACGGAATCTTAAAAGCTATGAGCGGCCCTTTCTGCCCGTAGAGGCCGGTGCGTCAAGATGCGCCATTAAAAGCGTTTAATTAGTGGATTTTTTTACAAGATTGCTCTAACCTTCAGCGGAACAGCCCACCCTTAAAACAAAATTAACATCACAATTTTTGTGTCCCCATTAAACCTTTCTTGACTTGCTTAGGCAGGTCCCGCAACGGGTTTTTAAAAATGGGAGCAGGAAATTCTTTCACGGAGCATGAAATGAATAAGATCGCAATTATTATAGTTTTGGCGTTAGGAGCATGCCTGGCTCCTGCCGCTTTTGCGCAAAATCATGGAGAGGTCGGTGTCTTTGCCGATTACTTTCGGCTATCACCGCAAGACATTAACAACCTTGGGGCGGGAGCACGCGTTTCTTTCAATGTGCATCCCATGGTGCAGCTTGAAGCAGAGATGTCATATGACTTCGCACGCAGCTTCAACGAGTCATTTACGCTCGGTGGCACCGGGACCGGTGCGGGAACATCGGGCGTCAGCCGCACCAATATACGCATCCTGCATGGCTTATTTGGCCCTAAATTCCAGACAGGCGGGCAATGGATACGCGCCTTTGGCACGCTCAAGGGTGGTTTCGTCAATTTCCGCCTGGATAATCGTCCGGCAACATTCGGTACGTTTACCAGTTCTGTACAAGGCCTGCGCGACGACAACGTGAATGGCGTGTTCTATCCGGGCGGTGGCGTAGAAATATATGCCGGACCGATCGGGATTCGCGCTGAAGTGGGCGATATGATGTATTTCCACGATGGGGCGCATAATAATCTGCGCGCTACCTTCGGGCCGAGTATTCGGTTCTGATATTTAATTGGATAACGTACAAGATAAAAAGGCGGCTGCAGAGGCCGCCTTTTGTCGTTGTGCAGGACCTTGATCACCAGGGAATATTGTTTTCACAATAAATTTGTAGTCCGCACGTCTCCCTCTAGTGAAGAGAGCCGCCTCGGCAGGTGAGAGGGAATTCTGCCTTGTGGAGAGGCGTCATGAGAAAATGAAGCAAAGCACGTTGATTGCGAGTCTAAGATTGCAATGAGTCCTGAGCCGAAGCCCAAAGGCAAACCCAAAATCAGCCGGCAAACGCTGCGGGCCATTGCTCCGTTTGTGTGGGAACTGGTCCGTCCCCGCCGCAGCCTGCTTGCGTTCGGGTTCCTGCTTATGGTCATCAATCGAGTCGCCGGACTGGTGCTGCCATATTCGACGCGCTTCCTGATTGATACCGTCGTTCTCAAAAATCATGTTGAGTTCCTGAAGCCGTTGGTCATGCTGGTGCTGACGGCAACCGCGATTCAGGGGACCACTTCGTATGCGCTTACCCAGTCGCTGTCAAAAGCCGCGCAACGCCTGATCGCCGAGCTGCGCAGAAAAGTACAAGACCATATTGGGCGGCTGCCGGTTGCCTTCTACGATTCCAACAAGACCGGCACGATCGTGGCGCGCATCATGAGCGATGTGGAAGGAGTCCGCAACTTGCTGGGCACCGGGTTGGTGGATTTTGCCGGTGGATTGCTAACATCAGGGATGGCGCTGGTAGTGCTGTTTCGCATCAGCCACACTATGACCCTGCTGGCGTTTGGGGCTCTCCTCTGCTTTGGAGTCGTGCTCAACAAGGCTTTTGGGACCATCCGCCCAATTTTTCGCGAGCGCGGCAAGATTAATGCGGAGGTCACCGGGCGTTTGACGGAATCGCTGGGTGGAGTGCGAGTGATCAAGGGGTATCACGCCGAAGAGCGGGAGCGCCAGGTTTTCTCGGCGGGAGTGCAGCGCCTGCTTGACAACGTGATGCGTACGTTGACAGCGACCTCCGTGATGAGCTTCTCTTCAAGCCTGCTTCTCGGCGTTGTGGGAGCTGTGATCATGTACGTCGGCGGACGCCAGATGGTAGCCCATACTCTCAGCCCTGGCAACTTCATGATGTATACGCTATTTCTAGGTTTTCTGGTCGCGCCCATCTTCCAGATAGTTTCGATAGGTACACAGATCACCGAAGCTCTGGCTGGGTTAGAGCGAACCCAGGAAATTCTGAACGAGCACCCCGAAGACAACGATCCAAAACGGACCGTGGCCTTGGGCAAGATCATCGGCAATGTTGAGTTCGACCACGTTGATTTCAGTTACGACGGCCTCAGAACAGTCTTAAAAGATGTTTCCTTCCATGCCGAGCCAGGGACTGTGACCGCACTGGTCGGCTCCTCGGGTTCGGGCAAATCAACCACCATTGGGTTGATCTCCGCGTTTCACATCCCCACTGCGGGAAGCGTGCTGGTGGATGGAGTGGACCTGAGCACCGTGCGCCTCGATTCCTACCGCACACAGTTGGGCGTGGTGCTGCAGGAATCGTTCCTGTTTGACGGCACGATTCGCGAGAATGTGGCATTTTCACGTCCTGACTCGAGTGAAGAGGAGATCATGCGCGCCTGCCGGATCGCGCGCGTGGATGAGTTTGCAGAAACCTTTGGCGACCGCTATGACACAGTTGTAGGAGAGCGGGGCGTGAAGCTTTCCGGCGGCCAAAGGCAGCGCATCTCCATTGCACGGGCGATCCTGGCGAATCCGCGCATTCTGATTCTCGATGAGGCGACCTCAAGCCTCGATTCGGAATCGGAGATGCTGATTCAGCAGGGGCTCTCGTATCTAATGCAGGACCGTACGACCTTTGTCATTGCGCACCGCTTGTCGACCATCCGGCGCGCGGACCAGATTTTAGTTGTCGAGCAGGGAAGTATCGTGGAGCGAGGTAATCACGAGCAACTCTACGCCATGCATGGACGTTACCGCGAACTTTACGACAAGCAGCATGGCCTGGAGAGCAACCTGTTTCTGGCTCCCGGAGAGGGCGACGTGGTTCCGGCTTCGGAAAGCGAGGGCGGCCGGAACGGCGGACGCGATGCCGGCCTGGCAGACGCTGTACGCATTGTCAGGGGAGAGGTGCGGTGAGCTGGCGATGTGCAGCCTCCAGGGATTGCGCGCTTTGTTCTTTAGGCTGCTGCGGAATTGGAGCGGGAGCCGAAGAGGGTTGGTTTTGAATTGAAAGCAATTCTTCCTTTGGGTCTTCCGGCTCAAACAGCACCATGAAGAGCCTGTAAGCGGTGATCGGGATGACAGAGGAGACGCAACCAATCACTCCGATGACGAACATCGCTTCCAGCAAGCGAACAAAAAACGTGATCAGCGTATTCACTTTTCACTCCGCTTAACCCGTCATGTTGTGCAGGTACTGCCATCAACTCAAAACCGGACATTTCTCCGGTTGCAGCTTCCCTAAAATTCCTTCGTCCAGCCAGAAGCGAAATCCGCACAGCTTGGCTCGCATCGCCAGGGAAAGTACCTTTACATTGGGCTCTTCCCGGGTGACTGTGCCTGTGATAATCAACTCGGGATGGTCGTGGGTTGAGGGGCGATAAACCCGGAATATAGCGCCATCGACCCCGGGCAGCAGATAGAACAGCAACTCGCGCACAGCCAGAGCATCTTCCAGGGCCTGCAATGACGCGTTGTGTTCGCCTATGGCGCGCGGCAAATCGGCATCCCATGGATCCGGAGGGCGCGCCATCCATTCGCACTCGACGACATCGCCCTGCAATTCAAGCCGCAAAAGCCGGAGAGGAGCGCGAGACAAGGTTCCGAAGCGCATTTGAATTCGCAGACTGCGAATAAACCACCCAATCTGGCTCAATTGCGTTACCAATCCACGCACCTCTCCACCTTTGTTTTTCAGAGCGCGGCTACTCCGCGCTCCTGGCTGCGGATGCGGATGGCCTCATCCACCTTGTAAACGAAGATCTTTCCGTCGCCGATTTTGCCGGTGGCTGCGGTCTTGATGATGGTGTCGATCGCGGCGTCAACAAGCTTATCGTCCAATACAAGTTCGACTTTGATCTTCGGTATGAGGTCAATCTTGTATTCATTGCCGCGATAAGCTTCGGTATGGCCCTTCTGCCGTCCATGCCCGCGCACCTCCGAGACCGTCATTCCCTCAACACCGAGTGCGATCAGAGCTTCTTTGACGGTGTCAAACTTGGTCGGCTTGATAATCGCTTCGAGTTTCGTCATCTTTATTCCTCTCTCCACTTTCTTTCACGGGTTGTAGACCAAATTGAAGAGGCAGAGAGGGCATCTCTGCCTCCGAAAGATTGGTTATGTCCTGACTTTCTCTGGCTGCGACATAGCCTTGGCTGCATAAGCCTGTTTCTCAGACATCTCTTGCTGTTCAACCATGCCCTGCGGCATGGCCAAAGAAGAGATGACGTATTCCGGATAAGCGGAAATACCGTGCTCGTGCAGATCGAGGCCATACAACTCGCCCTCTTCCGATACGCGCAGCGTCCCGGTTGCGTTGACGGCATACATGACTGCCAGGGAAACCGCGAAGGTGGCCAGTGTTATGCATGCGCTGCCGATCGCCTGCGCAACCAGCACCTGCGTTCCACCGCCGTAGAACAGACCTTTCAGCGGGGCGGAATTATCGGGGGAAATGGGCCCGGTAGCTCCATATTTTCCGCAGGCGAACAGCCCAAGCGATAACGTTCCCCAGATTCCAGCAAAGCCGTGTACTGGAACAGCGCCGATGGGATCATCAATGCGCATCCATTCCAGCAGCTCTACACCAAGGACGACGAGCACACCGGCAACGCCACCGAGAAGAATGGCGCCCGTGGGGCTGACCCAGTAGCAGGGGCAGGTGATGGCAACCAATCCAGCAAGGAAGCCGTTGGTAGTAAAGCCGGCGTCCCATTTTTTGGACGACATGTAGGCCCAGAACATGGCGGTCAATCCCGCGGCGCAAGCTGCCAACGTGGTGTTAGCGGCTACGCGGCCGATACCTTCAAAATCCATTGCTGAAAGCGTGCTGCCAGGATTGAAACCGTACCAGCCAAACCACAGAATCAGACCGCCGCTGACAGCGATAGTGAGATCATGCGGCAGCATGGGAGCGCCACCATCGCGCTTGAACTTGCGACCGAGGCGAGGGCCCAGAACGATTGAGCCGGCCAGCGCGACGAAGCCGCCGATGGTATGTACAACCGTCGAGCCTGCGAAGTCATGGAATCCCATTCCCAAAGAAGGCCAAACATTGCCGGCGCTGCCCATGTTGGCCAGCCAGCCATCCGGTCCCCAGGCCCAGTGGCCGATGATGGGATAAATGAAGCCGGAGACGGCGAGACTGTAGAGCAGGTCGCCAACAAAGCCGGTGCGTCCAATCATCGCGCCCGAGGTAATGGTGGAGCAGGTATCGGCAAAGGCAAACTGGAAGATCCAGACCGCCAGGAACGCAACCCCCGTAGTTTCATAGGTTGCCGGCGCATCTTTCAGGAAGAACCAGTGGTAGCCGATGAAGCCGTTGCCATGGCTGAACATGAAGGCGAAACCGATTGCGTAAAACAGAATGCCGCAAAGACAGGTATCAACGACGCACTCCATGAGAACGTTGACAGTTTCACGCGAGCGGCAGAAGCCGGCTTCCAGCATGGTGAACCCGACTTGCATGCCAAAGACCAGAAACGCGGCTATCAGGGTCCAAGCCGTGTTCACCGGATTGACCACATCGGCAGCTTTAACGTCGCCATCAGCGTAAACGTGAGCGAAAAACAAACCGGAGACAAAGGCAATGACCAGCAGAACCAAAGCCACTCCCATTGCCTTGCCGGCGAAGACAAGTTTTGCGTACCGACGCCATTCCGGATCGCGCATGCGAATGGCCAGCCGGGAGAATTTTTGCGATAGAGACAACTTCTTCCCTCCCTGCACAATTGCAGACATATGTAGCTCCTTTTGAGAAATTTATATTTTCAACACACGCTCAGCGCGGCGGCACAAGAGGTCTCGTCCCAGGCCAAATGGCCAGAAAACACGAAGCGCACGCGTCCGCTAGCACCGTATAGTGGCTAACTAAACTTGCCGGCTCGTCGTTGAGCACTATGTATCTATGAGATTGGGCACTGCATCGTGCCCGAGAAGCGCCTCTCTTCCGAATTTAAAGAGAGGGCAATCTGCAGTTGTCTACAAATTGTTGACAAAGATTTTGTAGGAGTTGAGTTGGAATGTCCAATTGAAATTTTTGATAACCGGAATTAGATATCCTAATTAGAGATTGTTTCGTCCTGGTTTTTGGCGAGCAGCGTGACTAACGTTCGCAAGAGCGCACGTATTCACTGTAAATCCGGGGGGAAAAGGAAAAAACGGGTCACAGGAAGGGACTTAAATGACCCGGTTGCCACAACCGTTGGCTATTAGGAACCGTTTTTTACGGCATCGCTGAGCAGGATGGCGTCGGCGATCTCTTTCATCGACTTGCGCCGCTGCTGGCTTTGGCGTTGCAGAATGACGTAAGCCTCTCCCTCGCTGATTTTCAAATCACGCTGCAGAATTCCCTTGGCACGCTCCACAAGTTTGCGCGTCTCCAATTGTTCGGAGAGCAGTGAGTTCTCGCTCTCCAGCCGCGCCATTTCAATTTCTGCGCCAACCAGAAAACCGATGGTCGAAACCAGCCGGATTTCGCGCTGGCTGTAGGGATGCGGAGCGCGATTTTGCAGATTGATTACACCCACGAGCCTTCCCCGGCTCAGCACCGGGACCGACAGGAAAGCCTCAAAACGGTCCTCGGGCAATTCATTAAAGAGCTGGAAGCGAGTGTCGGCAGAGGCATTCTGCGGAACAGCCACGGGCTGCCGGTGTTCGGCGACCCAGCCTGTAATGCCTTGCCCCAGTTTTAGTTTCAGCCGGTCTACCGCCTCCGGATGCGGATTTTTGGAGGCGCGTAAAACCAGATCATCGCCTTCGAGGACATAGATGAAGCAGGAATCGCATTGCACCACGGTGGTTACAAAATCCACCACTTCGTCCAACACGTCGTGTAGCCGTGCTGCGGGTGTACGGCTGGCAATGCGGTGCAGGAAGGCAGCTTCAAAGTCGTCGCCCAATAAATGAGCGGGCTTGCCATTTGAGATAGAGATGTTGTCCGTCGTTGATCCCAAGCCAATGCTCCCGATTACATCTATGTTTAGAGACTAGCGGGAGTGCGACAACGGGACAACCATCCTTTGGTATAGGTTTCGTATGGAAAAATAAAAACACACAGATAAAAATAATCTATCGTTGAGAGCGCGCCTTCAATTTCTCGCACATTCTTACCAGCTCCGGCAGGGAAGCGGCTTGCATCTTTTGCATTACGTGGCCGCGGTGAAATTTAACCGTGACCTCACTGAGATTGAGGTCAGCGGCAATCTGTTTGTTCAGCAGTCCGGCAACAACCAGGTCCATGATTTCCCGCTCCCGTGAGGTAAGCTTTTCAAAACGGGACTGCAACCCGGAAACCGCTTCCTGCTCGGCGCGTCTTTTGCGGTCGCGCTCAAGCGCCTGTTGGATTGCAGCTAAAAGCTCTTCTTTCTGGAATGGCTTGGTAAGGAACTCTATGGCTCCCGCCTTCATGGCCCGCCGGGTCATGGGAATATCGCCGTGGGCGGTAATGAAGATAATGGGAATGGGTATGCCGATTTTGTCGAGGTGCTCCTGAAAATCCAATCCGCTGACGCCGGGAAGTTTAACATCGAGCACCAGGCAGCTTGGCGCATCTGGAAGACTTGCTTCCAGAAAGTCTTCCGTGGAGGCAAACACCTCGGCATGATAGCCGGCCGAGGCCAGCAGGTTGCTGACTGCTTCCCGCACAGAAAGATCATCATCAACGACGTAAATCACAGCATCCATGTTAGCCATCGGACCCTTCGGAATGGATTGGAATTGTAAACTGAAAAATTGCGCCGCCCGTGGAGCGCGGGACGGCCCAGAGACGTCCCCGGTGGGTTTCGACAATGGAGCGGCTGATTGTCAGTCCCATGCCAAGACCATGGGGCTTGGTGGTGAAGAAAGGCTCGAACATTTTTTCGGCTATTTCTGAACCGAAGCCGGCGCCGCAATCCTCAACCCGGACCACAATTTCTGCGGGACTCTCTTTCGCCGAGCGGACCAGCAGCTCTTTGGCGCGGCCGGCCATCCCCGTCATTGCGTCCATGCCATTCATGATGAGGTTCAGCACCACCTGCTGCAACTGCACACGGTCTCCCCTGACCTGGGGGAGACCTGGAGAGAGCGCGGTCCTTATAGAGATGCGCCGTCTTTTGGCTTCGTCGCGCAGAAAAATCACCAGCTCTTCAATCACCTCATTCATGTCGAACCAGTCTGTGGCAGCAGGCTCTTTTTTAAACAGCGCTCGGATGCGCCCGAGCACGGCGCCGGCGCGGGTTCCGTCTTGGATAATTCGCTCAGTCGTTTGTTGCGCTCTCTGAAGGTTCGGTGGATTTGCGGAGAGCCACCCCAGGCAGGCATGCCCATGGGCGACCACGGCGGCAAGCGGCTGATTAATTTCGTGAGCGATCGAGGCGGTGAGCTCGCCCATGCTCAATACGCGCGAAAGATAAGCCAACTCCGCCTGGGTTTTCATGAGCGCCTGTTCGGCCTTGTGGCGCTCTTCGATGTCTGTATTGGTGCCGTACCAGCGAAAGGTTTTTTGCTCCTGGTCCTGCAGCGGCACCCCGCGGGTGAAGAACCAGCGATACTCGCCATCGGCGCCGCGCACGCGCCACTCGCCTTCAAACGGCTTTCCGGTTGACAATGCCTCTTGCCAGAAGCGCCGGAAGCTTTCCCGGTCTTCGGCATGGATGCTTTCCATAAAGCCTTCACCCCGCATCTGCTCCACGGTGCGGCCTACGTAATCGAGCAGGCGCTGATTGCAGTAGTCAATCGTACCATCGGCGGTGCCGCTCCAGATCTGCTGCGGGATGACCTCAGTCAAAAGCCGGAGCTGGCGCTCGCGCTCGCGTAGATCAATATTCGACTTCTCCAGCTCGGTGGTGCGCTCCGACACACGGATCTCAAGTTGGTCGCGGGCTTCCATGAGTGCATCTTCACTTTGTTTCTGGGCAGAACTTACCCAGCTTGCCACCAGGGCGCAAACCACAAAAGCTGCAAAATATGTTTCCGCGGTGGCGTTAATGGCGAACGAATACAAAGGAGGTACAAAGAAATAATCAACCGCCAGGGTCGAGATAAGGACGGCAAAAAAACCGGCAGCCATGCCCCCAAACCAGGCGCTTGCCATGACTGCACCGAAAAACAGGAACAAGAAAGGATAAGGAAAAAGGTGTTGAACCAGTAATGTCAGGGCCAGGGCAATGGCCACGAAGAACAGCGCTATCGCATAACCGCGAAGCGTGGATCTGGCCGGCTTGCGAGACACCCCACTTATCTCAGATGGCGCCGTTACTGCCAAACCCTTCAAAATGTCTCCTTAAGCGGTGGATTATAGCAAAGACTTGAAGCTCCTCAACTTCCCGGGATTGGGCGCGACAACGCCGGTGCGAAGCGGACAGACGCCGCCCACCAAGTGGTTTTGGGTATGTTACATTGAATAGGTGTGGGCGCGTAGCTCAGTTGGTAGAGCAACGCCCTTTTAAGGCGTGGGTCGCTGGTTCGAATCCAGCCGCGCTCACCATGGTTTTCCTGACATTGCAAATCATTCCGAGGTCCTTCGCCTTTGGCTCAGGATTTCGCCAGAGGGCTCCCGCTTCGCTCACGCCCTCAAGACGGCTCAAGTTCGAATCCAGCCGCGCTCACCATGGTTTTCCTGACATTGCAAATCATTCCGAGGTCCTTCGCCTTTGGCTCAGGATTTCGCCAGAGGGCTCCCGCTTCGCTCACGCCTTCAAACGGCTCAAGTTCGAATCCAGCCGCGCTCACTAAAGACCACCGACAATCTTTTCCGGGATTCAAGCCGGTGCTTACTCTCCTACGGCAACTCTGACCGAAGCGTCTTGTTGCGATAGACGGATCAGGTCCAGACGTGCCCCATCCAGCAGTGCATTCCAACTGGCTTCAATAATGTTGTTAGAGACGCCCACCGTGGACCAACTCTTGCCGCTATCGGTCCATTGCGCCAGCACGCGTACCTTGGCGGCGGTGTTGCTTCGTGAATCCAGCACGCGTACTTTGTAATCGGTCAGCTTGGCCTGCCTGAGATCAGGGTAGAGCAGGGAAACGCACTTTCGCAGGCAGAGATCGAGCGCATGCACCGGACCTTCGCCGATCGCGGTGGCGGTGTGCACGCGATTTCCCTGCGCCACAGTCACGCTGGCGGTCGATGCAGAGTTGCCGCCGCCTTCAATCATTTTGGTGGTGACCTCGTAGTGCTTCACGTCGAAGAAATGGGTTTCAGGATGCAGGGTCTCGTGCACCAGCAGCTCGAATGTCCCTTCTGCGGATTCCAGTTCGTAACCGAGGAACTCCATCTGCTTGATTCGCTCCAGCAGTGCGCGGCGTCCTTCTTCCGTGAGGCGTTCTTCCAGGCCGCGCTGTTTCAGCATGTAGAGAATATTGCTTTGTCCGGAGAGATCGCTCACCAGAACACGCTGGCTATTGCCCACGGCTTCGGGTCGAATGTGTTCGTAGGTGGCAGAGTCCTTAAGAATGGCGCTGACGTGGATGCCGCCTTTATGCGCGAACGCACTCTTGCCCACAAAAGGCTGATCGCCGCGCGGGGTCAGGTTGGCCACATCGGCAATCGAGCGGGCGAGAGCAGTCAGATGCGCCAGCTTTTCGGGGCCGATGACGTGGTATCCCATCTTCAATTCAAGATTGGCAATGATGGAACAAAGATTGGCGTTGCCGCATCGCTCCCCGTAGCCGTTGATACATCCCTGCACGTGAGTGGCCCCCTGCTGCACCGCGGCCAGGGTGTTGGCAACAGCGACGTCGGAATCATTGTGCGTATGAATGCCGATGATGCCATCGAAGCGGCGACGCACATCGGCGACGACTTCAGCAAGGCGTCCGGGAAGGGTTCCGCCATTGGTATCGCACAAGCAGAGCACGCTGGCCCCGGCTTTTTGCGCGGCCTCCAAAGTTCTTAAGGCGAAATCTGAATTGGCGTTGTAACCATCAAAGAAGTGCTCGGCGTCGTAAATGACTTCTTTCCCATGTTGTTTGAGGAAGCTGACAGTCTCTGAGATCAATTGCAGATTCTGCTCTTCGGTGACGCCTAATGCGCGCTTGGTGTGCAAATCCCAACTCTTACCAAAGATGGAAACCGCCGGGGTGCCGGTCTCAAGCAGTCCGCGCACGCTGCGATCATTTTCTACGCTATTTTTGGCTGTGCGGGTGGAACCGAAGGCGGTAAGCTTGGCGTGGCGCAGCTTCAGCTCTCGTGCCCGCACAAAGAATTCTTTGTCCTTGGGGTTGGAGCTGGGCCAGCCGCCTTCGATGTAATCAATGCCGAGTTCATCCAACATCTGCGCGATCAGGAGCTTGTCTTCCAAAGAGAAAGATATGGATTCGCCCTGGCTTCCATCGCGCAGCGTCGTATCAAAGGTATAGATCTTCATGCAACCAGCATAGGCACTTCAGTTAGTGAAAGGCGCCTGCAGGCCGTTTCATTTGCATTGTCTGTTCTGCAGGGCAGCATGCAACGTGTGAGTAAACAGATAACATCTATTCTCGCCGAAGTTGCCAAACACGGCAACTTGCAATCAACGATTGGCATTTTGTCTTTTAGGGGTATGTATGGAAGCTATTGGATAATATGGTGCTTGCTGGTTCTGAATGGATAAAGCAATTCATCCCGTGCGGGAGCTTGCGGAGGACGCCGTGCACATTTGGCGCGTCCCGCTTGCGGCCAGTTCTACCATACTCGCGGGTTATCATCGGCTGCTGGCGCCAGAGGAAGGTGCACGCGCCGCCCGCTTTCATTTTGAAATTCATCGCACGCGTTTTGTGATTGCCCGGGCGCGATTGCGCATCCTGCTAGCGTCGTATCTGGGGTGTGAACCTGCCGGCCTTGCCTTCACCTATACCGAACATGGCAAACCGTATCTTTCCGGCTCATGGCTTACGTTTAATCTGTCGCATGCGCATGAGATGGCAGTAATCGGCGTGGCGCGGAATCGAGCCATCGGGGTTGACATCGAGCACATGCGGGCTGAATTGGCCGGCGAGGAGATTGCCGAACGCTATTTCGCCGGCGCAGAGGTTCGCGCCCTGCGTTCGTTTCTCCCTGAAGAACAACCTGCAGCTTTCTTTCGTTGCTGGACGCGTAAAGAGGCGTATATAAAGGGCCGCGGCGAAGGACTCTCAATGCCGCTTGCCGATTTTGAAGTCTGCCTCGAAGACAAAGAAGATTTGCCGCTTGTAAACTACAAAGATCCGAACGAGGCAGCGCGATGGAAGTTGTACAACATTGCTGTGCAAGAGGGCTATGCCGCCGCGGTCGCGGTGGAAGGAATTGATCTCAGCCTAGATTATCTCGATTGGAGCGAAGATTTGACGAGCACTCAGCAATAAGAAAAAGCCCCGCCGAAGCGAGGCTTGTTGAATGGGACAATGGAACAAAGAATTTACTAATCATCATCTCGGCTGACATGAACTTGTCCGCGGATTTCACCGCCCTTGAAATTCACGGAGTGGACGTTAACATAGCCCGCTCCTTGTCCAACCAGCCGCAGAGCGGAAGCCAGATCGCCCGCCACAACGTTCTGTCCGGGAATCGCAACCACATTTGCCGCGGTGATGGTGCCCGTTATTGTTGCGCTAGTGGCCACAGGGCAAGCCGGCTGGCTGTCACCGCCGCACAGGAAAATCATCACACCACCCGATTCACGCGGAAATCCAAAGTGGATATGCGAAAAAATGATATTGGATGTCAGGTTCGCAAAGGTGAGCGTAAAGTTGATGGTGCCATCGGGGTGAATGATGGCTTTGAATGAGCCGGTGGCAGGAGTGTTGACTGGCCCACCACCACCTGACGTTTCGTTGAGGCCTTGCAGGGTGGCCTTGAGCACAACGGTATCATCTTTATCGGCAGCCGTGCACAGAATGCCGAGGCAAAGGACACACAGAGCAGTTAACAGAAGTTTCTTCATCTTAAGATTCTCCTCAGTAACAAAGTTGGGACGCCAAACAAAAAAGTTCGGATTCGAAGTGGACACTCGTTGATGCGTTGTTTCTAGCCAGTGTAGCCGTCTCTCATTCTCTGACGAGAGCATTGAGAGACAGTTGTCAGCCCGCATCACTAGCTTGATACGGTGAGAAAAGTATAAAAAAAGAGAGTTCTTGGATTTGTCACTCAGATGTAACTTTTTTGTTAATTTCAGCAAGAGTACGAGGAAAGCCGGCTGGGTTACTGCAACTTGATCTTTATATCCGATTTGCGGTTGGATTCCACCTGCACAGTTTCGCCTTTCAGCATGTAGGGTTGAAGCACGGCCGGATTTGCCCATTCCAGGTCCCAGCCATTCTCGATTGCGAGCACTGTGTATTTGCCGGGCAGCACGGCCGAGAGGGTGAAAGTACCGTCGCTGTCGCTCTGATCGCGGCGAAACAGCGGCCAGTTATCGGCCGCATCCTGCGGCACAAGCACTATCATGGCGCCGGCTGCTGGCTTGTTGTCGCGTAGCACCACGCCTTCCACCTGGCCGGTCCCCCTGGAAGCTACCAATGTAAGTTGGACGTGATCAGGGCCGCTGATTTCAATCGACTGGCCTTTTACTTTGGCATTGACCGCGGAGATGCTCTTGAAGATAAATCCCCCGGAACTTAACAGGAGAAGATCGTAGCGTCCGGGGCTGATCTCGGGAGACTGAATTTCCCCCTGGTCGGGAGACTGAATTTCTCCCTTGGCAGAGACAGGAATTTCAATATGCTGGCCGGATTCGCGGCTGTGAAACTGCAGTGTGGCCTCCGGCGGCTGAGCCTGATCTTCAAAGATCACCGTGCCGCTCACCGTCGCCAGTTCGGAGCCTGCGCTTGCATCCAGTGAGCCGCTGCTTGATATGTTCGCAGTCTGGTGGCGGGGGCTGGAGCCGACCCCGCCGTCTTTTTCTTTCGTTGTTTCCACGCCGACATCGTAACGGCCGGGAGCAATGCCGGAAATCTCAATTCCTGACGGATCAACGTTCTCGACCGCCGTTTCTACAAATTCTACAAAAGTCTCGTTGCCTCCTATCAAAGTCTGTTTCAAGTTGGCGCCGGCAATGCTAAAGTGCGAATCCGGATTCTGGTTGGTCAACAGTAAATGGAGAGCAGGTACCGCTCGCAGAGTAATGTCGGCGGTAAGCTGGTCGCCCCAACCCATGGTCAGAGGGTTGGCCTGGTCACCTTCGGTCGTCTCACGATAATAGGTAATGGGGTAGGCCACATCCAGTTCAGGATTGTCGCTGACCGCGGGCGTCAGTCCGTCGGCAGAAGGGCCGCCCCACTGAGTATGCTGTGCATACCACGGCTGCGCCGAAACCGCTACGAAGTAAGTTCCGGCTGGCAGGTGGCCGAAGTGGTATGCGCCCTGGTCATCAGTTCCTGCATGCATGGTCAGATTTATCGTGCGCGCCCCGGTTTCGACGTTGCGAACAAAGAGCATGACTTCCGCGCCGCGTATTGCGTCACCCTGCTCGTCGGTGACCCTGCCTGAGATGGAACCTTCGGGTTTAAGTGGGAACAAAAGATTTTCCGAATTCTTATCGGAGCCCACCGCTACCGCGGTCGAGAAAGGGCCATGGGCGTCGAGCGCCTGCTGCGGGAAGCCCCTGTGTCTTGCGGTCAGCACATATTTGCCGGGAGCGACACTCTTAAATAAGAACCGTCCCCCGGCGTCGGTAACCGTGTTCTGAAACGGAGCATCGTTCGTTTCATTCGTAGTAATCATGACTTCAGCGCCCGCAATCGGCCCGCCATTGAGCGCGTGGACCAGCGTGCCGCTGATTTGAAAAGTGCGTGCCGCCTTCGCCGCGGCGGGCTGTTGTGCCTGCAGCGCGAGCGCGAGAAACAGAAGGCAGATGGCTCTTGGAAGCAAGCGGATTTTTATTCCCCTCGTGGGATCAGCCCAACTGTGATCGTGGTTTGTTCGTTTGCCTGAAGGCTGACTTGAGCGGCTTTGGAAGCGTACTCGTTCAAAGCCTCAGGATTGGCGTATTCAAGACCATCCAGGCGATCGAAGGCGAAGACCTTGTAGTCGCCGGGCGCAAGTCCACCGATCTGAAACGCACCGCGATCGTTGGAAACAGTCATTTTCGGGTTCTGCGGCGCGTGGTTTGGGACCACCAGCACAGCGGCCTGGCCCTCATTCTCCCCTGATTGCACGGTTCCGGTAAGCACGGCGCCATCGTCGCGCAATACAATCTCCATAGTTGAAGATTCTCCGGGCGTTACGGTCAGCTCTTGCTGCAACAGATCTATTCCGCTGTAGAGCACAGACTCGACGTACCAGGCACTATAGAGGTTGTTGGGAATGACCTCGACCTTATATCTGCCGGCGTCGATGTTGCGCAAGACAAGCGCCGGATTACTGGGTCCTCCTTCAACACTGGCGGCAACATCGGGATGGCCAAACTCAAGCGGATGAAGACTGACGGAAGCGGGAATCCAACCTGCAAGTTTCGGTTGAGGGCCGGCGCCATCAGGCTGGGGCTTCGTCGTTTCCAGGCGTACCACAATGGGAATGGAAGGAGCCGGAGCCAGATTGACGCGGACGTTTTTGATATTTGCGCTCAGGGGCAGAGTAAGTTCGGCGTGGAGAGGGCGGTCGAGTCTGTCTCTGGCATCAGCCTTGATTATGCAAGGGCCGCCTGCGATCACGCGCGCCTGAAAGCTGCCGGTCTGCGCGTCAAATTGTTTCTCGAGGCTAACCTCGTCCCCCGATTGGTTAAGGAACTGCAATTTGGCTTCCTGTCCACGGGCATAACCGGTGACGATGCCTGCGACAGAAACAATTGGCGCCGCCCGCAGCGTGAAATCGAGCTCCACCTGCTGTCCGGCCGAGATCTGAATGGGCGTGGCTTCTGAAAAGCTCGGAACACCCGGATAATAGGTAACCGGATACGCCACCTTGGCCGGGATTGACGTTTGCCGGTCGTGGCTCGGATGGGCGGCAACATAGTATGTGCCGGATGTAAGGTTTGCGATGCGGAATGCGCCCTCGTCATTGGTTTCCATGCTTTGCAGCTGATCTTCCGTTTCCTGGACCGGTTGCAATCGCTTGCGGCCGTTGGCCCGCATTATGCTGCTGATCCTTATGGCGACGCCTTCCAGAGGCTCTCCATTCGCATCCACGACATGCCCAACCATGATTGCCTCTGGTACAAGTTTCAAAGTCACCGGGGCGGTATCGGGACCGATCTCGATAGCGCCTGCTGGGGGCTGCCAGTCTCCACCGAGCTGGGCCGGATCATAGAAGCCGGGCTTTCTTGCGATCAGTTCTGTCTGCCATCGCGGCAGACCCTCGAACTTGAAACGGCCTTCCCGGTCGGTAAGCATCGAGCGTTCCCGATACGCATAGTCGGCAGCGTTGGGAAGTTTCTCGTTGGCGCCGAACTGAACCAAGGCCCGGCTGATCGGCTCTCCGGTCACCGAGTTAACCACGGTGCCGCTCAGGGTGTAGGTGGTTTTCTCCTCATTGCTTTGATACGCCGAATCGTCGCTTTCGAACTGGGCGTTCGCCTGTTGAACGAACAAAGAACTCCCGCTGAAAATGAAAAAAATCAACAAGCAGAAATGAGGAAACCTTGAGGCTCGATACATATCGTGAAAATGTTAGAGCTATCTCACAAATAGTCTTTCGGAGGGCTTTAGCCCTGAGGTTAAAGATGCTTCTGCATCGGACCTCACTTATGAGACGGCTTCTAAATTATATTACCGTTCTCATCGTGTAAAATATGCCCGCAACAGTAGCGCTTTACGATATGAAGTTAGCAAAAACGCTACTACCGTGAGAGCGGTTGCACGGTGTGAGCTCCGGCTCTTAAGCCGGGGGTAGGGCTGGTAGAGTTGTGGGCTTTAGCCCTGGCTTCTTTGCTGACCTCGGGATTTATGAAACGAGACTATCGTTTCTTCCTGACCATGTAGAAGGCAAAAGATAAAATCCCGGAGAAGCGATAACTCGGATCGACATAACGTTCAATCACGTAGAACGCAAAATAATAAAAGCGGCAAAAACACCAGATTGCAAGCACGAGCAGCAGCGCCGTCTTGTATGTTGGATGTTCAATAAGCAACAACACCGCTGACAGCAAGCCCAAAAACAAAAAGAGAATTCCCTTTACCTTGATCCAAACCGGGTTGGTAAGGTCTCTCATGTTGCTTAACGCACAGGCAGGCGCTCGCGATCAAGCGCCGAGTTTGGGATGCTGCAAATGAAAGCCGGTGGCATCCTGATAGGCCTTCGCCAAAACAAGCAGCCTGGCCTCATCATAGAGTCCGCCCAGAAAAGTGAGGCTGACAGGCGTTCCCGGGCCACCCGGCTCCAAATCGCCGTTGTCGCGTACGTGAGGCACGGGAGCATCTTCGCCGCGAAACCCGTTGGGAACAATTACCGCCGGATGCCCGGTGAGGTTGGTGGCCACAAGCTGCGTAGTTCCCGTGGGAGCGACGATGACGTCAACCTGATCGAAGAGTTTTGCCCAGGCTTCAATCGCCAGCATGCGAGCGCGGTTGGCCTGAATGTACTCCACTGCCGGAATAAAGCGGGCGGCGCGGAAGGTGTTCGGCCAGTCGTCTTTGCTTTGCTGCGTGAGCAGCTTGTCGCGTCCGCTGCGGGTCAGATCATCAAAAGCGGCGGCGGCCTCAGCAAGCAAAATTGCGCGCATGGCAATGTAGGGAAGATCGGGCAGCTCCACCGCAATCGGGTTTACGCCCATGCTGCGAAGCTTGGCCAAGGCAGTATCGTTGAAGCGCTGGTCGTATTCGAGGCGAAGACGGGCGCGATCGCTCTCCGCTTTGTCCTGTTCGCGCTGCTTCCGGCGCTTCTCCTGCTCTTCGGGCGCAAGCTTCTTTTCATCTTCGCTTTGCGATGTTTGCGCCTCGGGAGGCTTAGGAGGCAATTCGAAATCTTTTTTCAGGTAACCAATGCGCAGCTTGCGCCAGTCGAGAGCCGCATCCCAATGAAAGGCGGCGTCGCGCACGGTGCGATCTTTGCCATCAGGACCGTAGATTGCGTTCAGCACGATGGCGCAATCTTCAACCGCGCGGCAGAGCACGCCGAGTTTATCCATCGTCCAGGAGAGGGCCATGGCTCCGGTGCGCGGCACCCGGCCAAACGTTGGACGCAATCCGGTCACGCCGCAACGCGTTGAAGGGGAAGAGATGGAGCCCAGCGTCTCCGATCCAATGGCGAAAGCGACGCATCCGGCGGCAGTAGCCGAGGACGATCCGGCCGACGATCCGCTGGAACCCTGCGCCGTGTTCCAGGGATTGCGCGTCATGCCGCCAAACCACTTGTCTCCCTGCGCCAGGGCGCCCAAGGTGAGCTTGGCCACGAGCACCGCCCCGGCAGCATCGAGCCGCTGCACCACGGTTGCGTCCTCATCAATGGTCTGGTCTTCAAAACCGCCGGCGCCCCAGGTGGTGCGATATCCCTTGACCGCAAGCAGGTCTTTGGCGCCCCAGGGCAGCCCGTGCAGCGGGCCGCGATATTTTCCGGCAGCGATCTCGCTGTCAGCCTCCTTGGCTTTTGCCAGCGCGCGATCTTCGGTGAGGGTGATGACGAACTTCAGGGTGGAATCGTAGCGTTTGAGGCGCTCCAGGTACATTTCGGTCAGGGCAGTGGACGAAACTTTTCTTGTCATCAGCAGCTTGGCCAGATCCAGCACAGAGTAAAAAGCGACATCTTCGATGTTCTTGGGTGTGCCGCTGGCGTGAACCGCGGTCGCATTCGCTTTATCATTTGCACCGGGAACACGGGCTTTGCGCGCGTCCACAGTGAGCATGCCGGAATATTGCATGGGCTGCCACTCTGTGCTCAACTTCATTCCCGCAGGCACAGGATCGAAGACCAGCGCGGGCGCAACCCGATTGGGAATGTGCAAAGCATAGATGGCGTCGTAACCTTTGACGTAGCCATTGAGCGAATCGAGCATCATGTCTTTGTACTCGTCGAGGATGTGGACGTCGGCAATGGCCGCGGCATGATCGATCATCTCGCGCGTAATCGCGACCTTCTGTTCCGTGCTTTTCTTAACGGCATCTTTCTGCGCCGGCTCTTTGGGTTCGGCTGCCTTCTGCTCCGCTTCTTTCTGTTCGGCCAGCGCCCAAAGCGTTCCCGGAAACAAAGTAGTGGTAAGGCCGAAACCCGAGCACACGGAAATAAAATGCCTGCGGTCGAGCATTGATCCTCCTGGATAAGGCGGTATTCAGTACCCGGCATTGTAGAGCAACCGCAGACCGCACCCAAGCTTCCAGGCAAGGGGCGCTGAGGCGGGAAAGACCCCGGTCCGTACCCCTCAAAGTAGTCCCCCACCCCCCCTATTACTTTAAGTAGTCTTTTTTGCAATAAACTGCTTAAAATCAGAAAGATGCGGCGGGAACCGGAGTAGTGTGGAGCAATGAATGAAGAATGGTCAGATCTGCATTTCTTCAGGCCTGACTCTATGCTCTTATCGCTGTGATCGATAAAAATGGGCAGAATAACGACACTCGCCCAGCCTTGAAATGGGCGAGAATCGAACTGCTGTTGGCGAATTTTCAAAGACCAAAAGAACTGCAAAAAAGCCCCGCATTCTTGAATGCGTAACGTAGACACACGTCCAGCACAATGATGGCCTGTAGTTTCCAGGGAAGCAAGGTTTTGATACCAGAGTGCAGTCAGACTCAGAAAAAACAAACTTTTCGCCGCGGATGGACGCGGATCAACGCGGATTTGAAACGCTAGCCCCGGCAAAATTATGACGGAGCACAAAATTATGCCGGAGGACCCGGAGGACAAAGTTATGCCTGACCAGTTTAGGGAAATGATTTGCTTTCTTGCCCCTGCACTGCTCCGCTACATCAGCTCCTCGATAAATGCCTTGGCTGCGGCGGGCGGGACGTGCGGGTCCCTGTGAACCAGCGGGCCATCTTTGACTACCGGCTCGGAGGCGTGCAGGGTTGGGACGTCGTCGCGCTCGAAGAATTTGCCGATGGGGATTTCTTCGCCCCACAGCAGTGACTTGCCCATGGCGGCCATCCAGTCGGTGGAATCGTATTCGGGGTCATCTTCGAGTTTCTTCACGCGTGGACGGAACCATTGATATGTATTGTCGTGGTTGTAGGTAACGCAGGGGCTGAAGACATCTAAGAACGAAAAGCCTTTGTGCTCGATGCCTTGTTTGATGAGATCGGTTAGGTGTTTCTGCTCGCCGCTAAAGCCGCGGGCAATGTAGGTAGCGCCGGCGGCCAGGGCCATGGAAATTGGATTGATGGGGCCTTCGACGTTGCCGAAGGGCGCGCTTTTGGTCTTCATGCCTAGACGGCTTGTCGGAGAGGTCTGGCCGGTGGTGAGGCCGTAGATCTGATTATCCATGACTATATATAAGAGGTCGACGTTGCGGCGCATAGTATGGACAAAGTGGTTGCCGCCAATGCCAAAGCCGTCTCCATCGCCGCCGGTTACCAGTACCGTTAACCCGTGATTGGCCAGCTTTACGCCGGTGGCCACGGCGAGCGAGCGGCCGTGCAGCGTATGCATGCCGTAGGTATTGATGTAACCGGGAAAGTTGGAGGAGCATCCGATGCCGCTGATGGTGCAGACTTCATGGTTCGGAATCTGCAGCTCGACCAGGGCTTTCTGCACCGCGGCGAGCACGCCGAAGTCGCCGCATCCCGGACACCAGTCGGGATCAACTTTGCCTTTCAGGTCAGCCATCGTGAGTGGCTTGGGAGGCGCTATGGTTGCCATTTGTTTCTCCTTAAACCATGATTTCGTGCATGGGAACGGAAAGATTTGTCTTCCCGCTCAGTTGTTCCTTCACGGCCTCCACAATGTGGTGCGGCATGAAGGGTTCGCCGTCATACTTGCGGATGTTCCCGTCAGGTACGAAGCTGGTTTCGCTGCGCAGGTAGCGGGCAAACTGTCCGCTGTAGTTATTTTCTACGATGATGGTGTGGCGCGCGTCCTGCAGAATGTCAAGAATCGCATCGCCATGCAGCGGCACAAGCCAGCGAATCTGAAGGTGATTGACAGAGACGCCCTGCCCGCGCAGCAGTTCGCAGGCCTCTTCAATCACGCCCTGGGTCGAGCCCCAGCCGATCAGGGTGACATCGGCATTAGCCGGGCCTTGCAACGTGGGCGGTGGAGCCGCGGCGGCGATGCCCTCCATCTTGCGCATGCGCTTTTCCATCATGGCGCGGCGCTTGATGGGGTTGGTGTACTCGTCGCTGATCAGCACGCCATCTTCATCGTGCTCGTCGGTGGCGGCGGTGTGGGTGTGGCCGGGGACGCCGGGAATGGCGCGTGGCGAAACTCCACTCTCAGTAATCAGGTAGCGTTTATAAGTTCCATCGCTTTCACCTCCGTTGCCGTTGCCATTGGCGGAGGTGATGAGCTCGCCGCGATCGATCTTAGGATTGAAATCCAGCTCCTTAGGATCAACGCTGAGCCTGCCTTCGGAGAGCAGAAGGTCGCAGAGCACCAGGCCGGGACACTGGAAGCGGTCAGCAATGTTGAATATTTCAGGGATCAGCGTGAAGCAATCGCCAATGTCGAGCGGGGCGGCGATGACGCGGGGATAGTCTCCGAAAGCCGCGCCCAGCATCTGCCACAGGTCACCCTGCTCTGTCTTAGTAGGAACTCCGGTCGAGGGGCCGGCGCGCTGGCAGTTGATGACAACGACTGGCGTCTCCATCATGGCAGACATACCCAGGCCCTCGCTCATCAGGGCGAAGCCGCCGCCCGAAGTCGCGCACATCGCGCGAACCCCGGCATGCGCAGCGCCGATGGCCATGTTAACCACGCCGATCTCGTCTTCAACCTGGCGCACCATGATGCCGGCCTTGCGTCCGTTCGAGGCCATCCAGTGCAGCACGCCGGTGGAGGGGCTCATGGGATAGGCGCAATAGAATTTCACCCCGGCAGCGGCGCCACCCATGGCCATGGCGATGTTTCCGCTGAGCACGGCGTACTTGGTTTCCGTCATGGGTAGAGGGTGAGCAAAGGGCTTGAAGTTGGCTGTGCCATAATCGTAGCCGGCGCGCGCCACGTCCACATTTTCCTTCACCACGGCCTCGCCCTTTTTCTTGAACTGCTCGATGAGCACGCTTTCCAGCGCCTGGAAGCCGATGCCCATCATGCTAAGGGCAGCGCCGAGGGCGAGCGTGTTCTGCGCGACCTTGTTGCGGGTGATATCCGCCAGTTTCGAAACGGGAAGCGGGCAAAGTTGTACGCCCGCAGCGGCCTCGCCCGGCTTGATGGACTCGGCATTGTAAATGCACGCCGCGCCCGCGGTGAGCAGGTTCAGATGGCGATCCATGGTGTCCTGGTTGAGGGGGATCATCAGATCGATGCGGTCTCCCATATTGGTAACTTTGTCAGGACCGGTGCGGATGGTCAGAAAAGTGTGGCCGCCGCGAATAATCGATTGATAGGCGTTATAGGCATTCAGGTGCAGCCCGCGGCGGCTGAAGATCTTGGCGAAGATGTCCCCAGGTGTGGCGACACCCTGACCGGCCGCGCCGCCAATACCGATGGAGAAGGTCTCTCTCATAATTCATCTCCAAGCGAAGTCATTTTGTATAAGGGTTTCGCAGTCCCATAGAGCGGAACTGCCATCCTGTTGTGTCCCCAAGCATACACCCGATGCCCAGCCATAAGCTACAAGGAGAGCGAAGCATTTTCCTTGCTTCTCACGTTGGGACATGTCAGGGTACGGGGTTTTATTTCGTCGAACAATGCAGGGCCCCCGAGCTACAAGCGTCGTCCCTTATGGGACTAGGCTCATTCTTTATATCGTCACCCAGCGCTGAAAGCGCTGGGCTATAACACGTCACCCCTTCGGGGTTGTTCATCTCTCAGTCGCACAAATTTCACACACACTTCAACATGTCGAGTTCCAACTCCAACGAGGTTTACGGGATAAACCCCAGGTCCTCCGGCAGGGGCGGCACAATGGGTGTTTCAAACAGTGGGCCGGCTCCGTCGGGATCAATGGTCAGGTTTCCATCGGTCGCGAAAAAAACCGCAATCTGCTGCTGCGCCTCAAGCGCGGCCAGGGCGGGCGCAAGCGGCCCCACCAGGTTGGTAAGAAAAGTATGGGGATTTTTCGAGAACCCCAATCCGGAAGCAAAGGCGAGGTCGTTGCGGAAGAAGGTGGTCCGGTCGGCCAGGTCGCCGGAGCGAATGAGGGCAGTCGAGGCAGGATTGGGAACAGTTTGATCGCCTCGCGCAAACTGAATAATGACGGCCTTTGGCTTTTCGCCGAACAGCGGCGATTTGCGGATAAAGGGCGCCCACGCGACCGGGTCGCCGGCCTGCGCCATCCACTCGCTATTGTCGAAAAATTGCTGAATGGCCATGGCGCCAGGCACGGTATTCGTCACCGGCGGCTGGTCGCGCAGGGGTTGGTTTTCGTTGAAGGCAAGTCCGCCAACATTGATCAGCGAGGGCACGCGCAGGGCCAGAAGCAGAGCTGCAAGCGGACGGAAGGTCGGACTCAGGCGCGAGATTTCCCCAAATGGACCCCCGGGCACATTGACCACACCGGCGCGAACGTCAGGCTCGACGCCCAGGAAAACCGTGCCGCAGATACCGCCGAGCGACTGCCCGTAGTAATAGATGCGGGAAGGGTCAAGGGCCACCGAGCCGTTGCCGTCGATATCCATTCCGCCCTGGATTGCGCGGACGAGCTGCATCAGGTCGGCAACGGTCTGCTGCACTCCATCGCGCGCGGCGAAGCTGGTGCGCGGCGGCGCAGTGAGAAAGCCTTCGATGGCATCAATGTTGCCGTCGCCATTCTGGTCTACACCGCGGCCTCCCGCGGGCAAAATCGCGATATTGCCGTTCTGCTGAAATACGTTCAGGGTGCCGAGAGGCCCAAAGCCGTGTCCAACCGTGTTGATGGTGATGGTGGCAACGCCATTGGCGGCCATAATAGCGGCTACCGCGTAGGGGCTGTCGTCTTTATTGTCAGCAAAACCGTGGCCGAAGATAGCGACCGGCCATCCCTGGGCGGGGCGGGTCCCGGCGGGAAGAAATAGATTGAAGTAAACGTCCTGTGTGCTTTGTACGGCGGGCACTCCAGCGAGAGTGGGCACGGCAGGAATAAAGCCGGAAGGGGTCTCGTAGTTCAGCGCGGTGAACTTGCCAAACGCGAGGGCTGCAACCGAGGGAATGATTTGAATACCAGGCACAGGCACAGAAACAGTCTGGAACGCGGGCGCCGTGGTCACCTGCTGCTGGAAGAGAATTCCCTGAATGGAACTGACGGGGAAGACGGTGCGCTCACCCTGCAATCCTAAGTTGAAGCTGACCGTGGGCGCAGGGGCCGCCTTCACCTGATCGCGTATTTTTTCCAGCGTTGCAGTCACACTTTCTGTGGTGAAGAAGCTGGCGACGGCGATAACCGGCACAGGCGCAGAAAGACTTTCTGCGGTTGCCGCCTGAAGATGTCGGTTGAGCAAGCCAGCCAAAGCCTGGCGGTAAATTCCCATTTGCAAACTTCTGCCCAGGCCAGGATTCAAGGGCCGGCTGAGGGCCATGAAGCTTGCCGCGGGTTCAATCGGGTCACCCGCGGTATCATGAACGCCGGTGGTAACAAGCAGCAGGTAAGTTGTGTGCTGTTCGAGATGCTCGTCCGATTGGGCGTGCAGCGTGAGGGTGGCCGGGTCCCAAACAATCTGGTTTATACCAATTACGCGGAAGCCCGAAGGGTCAAGTTGGAACAGGTCGCCAATCCGCAGCAGATAGACCGTCTGGCTGTTGACCGTGTTCACATCGATGGCGCCGTCAAAGGGTATGGAAAGGCGCGCCTGAGGATTGAAACCATCGAGCTGATTCAGCAGCAGGGTATCAACACAATCGGAGAGCTGCGTGGCGCAGTCAGGAAGCGGCAGATTCACGCGCAAAAGCGTGTTCTGCGTGAAATCGAATACAGTAAAACTGTCGCTGGGAAAAGGCGATTGTGTGGGCGACTGCAAATTGTATAACGGATGCACACCATGAGCAGCGGCCAAGACCGGCAGGAGAATGAAAGCCAACAGCAAAAAGCATGCAAGACGATTGGAGAACAAGAAGATGCGCTTCATGGCGGGAAACACCTCCGAAGGCAGTTTGGGAGACACAGAAACATAGACCTTTGCCGCGAAGGTGTCAATATGCGGAAAATCAAATCACTGCAGCTTCACCTTGATGTTGTATTTACCGTTAGCCTCTACCCGCACAATCTCGCCTTTGGACAAATAGGATTTCAGTACGACAGGATTTGTCCATTCCAGGCGCCAACCGTTCTCGATTGCCAACAGCGTATACGCGCCGGGCATGACGTCATATAAGGTGAAGGTGCCATCGCTGTCACTCTGGTCACGGCGAAACAGCGCCCGGTTGTTCGCCGAATCCTGAGGAACAAGCACAACCAATGCTCCCGCAACGGGTTTGTCGCCGCGCAGCACCACACCTTCTATGCTGCCGACTGCCTTCGAGGCTACGACGGCCAATTGAACGGGACTTGAATCCTTAATTTCAATTATGTGGCCATTTACCCTGGCGCCGTTCGCAGCAATATTTTTCACAAGGAACCTTGCCGCATTAGGCACAAAAACTTCATATCGCCCTGGAGGCAGTGTAAGAGCGCCAAATGTTCCATCGGGTGCGATAGAGCTTCCATTACCTTCGTCCGACTCGCGGCTATGAAGTTGAATTGAGGCCCTTACGGGAGGGCCCTCTGCGCCTTCGAATTTCACAATTCCGGTGACTACGGCAGACTCGGTAGCGTTTGCGACATCAAGCTCTCCATCTCTGGTAACTTTGACTGTCTGCCGCCGGCTGGCTGGCCTGGCGTTGCTGCCGGCGTTCTGCTGGCTGAATGTCTGGAAATTAACATCGTAGCTACCGGGCGGTATTCCGGTGATTTCCATCGGGCCTGAGCCGGTGCGCATGGTTTGCATGTTCACGAAAACCCCAAAATTACCAAAGACCTTCTGCGCCAGCCTGACCTGCATGTTCTGTGTGGGATCTGTATTTGCATTTGCAACCTGCAGGTGCAGGGCAGGAACAGATCTTAAAATAATATCGGCGGTGAGCTGGTTACCCGGTTCAACCGCGATGGCGCTGGCTCCATCGGGATCATCCGCCGCCGGATAGTATGTAAGCGGGTATGCCCGGTCAAGTTCGGCATTGCCGTTGTCGGCCGTTACCGTGGGCAGCCTGAATTGCGCATACCAGGGTTGCGCCGAAACTACGACAAAGTAAGTGCCCGGCTGAAGATGCCCGAAATGATAAAGCCCCAGGTCATCGGTCTGGGTCTGCACTCGCCTGAAAATACCCCGCTCTCCCTCTTCCACTCGTTTCTCAAAAAGCATCACCTGTCCGTTCCGCACCGGGTCGCCGTCTTCGTCGCTGATCTTGCCGGAGATGGACCCATCGGGCAGCAGGCGAAACACGATGTTGTCTGACACTTTATCGGGGCCTACCGCGATGGCGGTGGAGTAGTATTCATGCTCGTCGAGCGCTTGCCGGGGGAATCCCTTGTGCTCGGCGACCAGCGAATACTTGCCGGGGCTTACGTTTTTAAACAGGAACCGGCCATCTTCGCCGGTCACCATAGTTTGAGGGGCAGGGAACGCGTCGCGGTTCCCGACAGGGCTGATCGAAACCTCGGTTTGCGCAAGCGGCCCACCGTTCTGGGCATGGACCACGGTGCCGCTGATCTGGAAAGTTTTGCGTGCAGCTTCGGAAGCCGGAGCGCTTGGTTGCTGGGCGACGAGTCCGAGAGAAAACAGCGCGAGAGTGAAAAGCAGCAGACAGACGGCTTTGGGAGACAAGCTGGCTATTCTCCTATCCGGATCAGGTCGACTTTGACGCTGGCTTCTTCATTCGATTGCAGGCTGATTTGCGTGGCCTTTGCCGAGTATCCGCGCAAAACGTCAGGATTTGTATACTCCACTCCATCGAGATGATCGAAAGCAAGCACTTTATATCCACCGGGAGCAAGTCCGCTTACCTGGAATTCGCCGGGCGCATTGAGGTAAACCGTTTTCGGATTTTCCGGGGTACTCTCAGGTATGAGCAATACCATGGCCGACTCCTGAACCTCATCGGAATCCACCGTTCCGGTCAGTGTGGCGCCGTCATTGCCCAGTACGACGTCGAGAGACGCCAATTCGCCGGGTGCAATCACCAGATCTTCCCGAAGCAGGTCGGCGCTGCCGTATGTGATGGATTTTACGTACCAGGAGCTATCGCTGGTCGTAGCCTCAATCCGGTACTTTCCTTCTTCGATGTTGCGAATCACCAAGGAAGGATTTTCTTTATCTCCCTCGACGCTGCTCGACGCCTCGGAACGAGAGGGCTCCAGCGGATGGAGGCGAATGGAAACAGGGACCAATTTTTTCCGGTTGCTGTCGGAGACGTTGGGCGTACCTTCGCCCTCCGGCTGCGCCTTGGTGGCTTCCATCTGCACCACGATAGGAATCGAAAGCGCCTGAATAAGAGCAAGCTGAACGCCAGCGAGGTCTCCGCTAAGAATCAAAGATTTCTCGGCGTAGAGAGGACGCCCGTCAGGGCCCTGGGCGTGAGCTTCCACGATGCACGGACCGGCTGAGACAACTCGCGCCTGGAATGATCCGGTTTCCTGGTTAAGCTGCACTGCGGACGAAATTTCATCGCCCGAGCTGTTCACGAACCGCAGGTTGACCCCACTCCCCGGAACGTAACCTGTGATCGTGCCGGCGATAACGAATACAGGCGCGGGCCGGAGGGTGAAATCCAAATGTATCTGCTGGCCGGCAGCGAGTTGAATTGGCGCAGCGGTTGAAAGATCGGAGGCGTCAGGATAGTAAACGTTGGGCAGGGCCTGCTCTTTGCTTCCATCCTTCGCCGCCAGCTTGCGGCGCAACCCTGGCCGCGCTGCGATGTAATAAGCGCCAGGCGTGAGATTGGGCATGCGGAACTCGCCATTTTCATTGGTGCTCGTGTTGCCCCGCTGCTGTAACTGCTTGCGTCCGTTCACAATGCGGAAATCGCTGAAACTCAGCGAAACTCCTTCGAGCGGCTCGCCGTTTGCCTCGCTCACCCGCCCGGAGATCACGGCGTCAGGCGTCAGTTTGATCACCACCGGCGGTATGTCGGGGCCAACATCCACAGCGGTGCGAGGCGAGCGGCCCTGGCGCAGCTCATTCTCATTGAAGAAACCGGGTTTATGCGCGATGAGAGTGGTCCGCAACAGCGGCAGTCCTTTAAATTGAAAGCGGCCCTCATGGTCGGTAAACGTCACACGCCCGCCATCGCCGGAGAGCTCTACCACCGCGCGACTCAAAGGCTCGCCTGTTACGGAATTGATCACAGTTCCATTCAGCGTATACACGCCCTGAGAGTTATCTTGAAGTGGCGTGCCATCGAGGGAAACAATTTGCGCTTCGATGGGGACAACAAAAGCGCAGGCCGCACAAAAGAGAGAGAAAAAGGCGACCCAGGACCAAAACCGAACTGGCGCTCGGCGCATAACAGAGAACATTATAGTATGGGCAGAGTACCCCTGCAGAACAGGCAAGAAGCAAACGCAATCCCCACACGCGCTTGACGCATGTGGAGAACCCCGGCAAGGAACAGTTTCAAGTTTCGAGTTTCGAGCAAAGCAACCGCGGATTTCACCGATTCACGCGGATTGTTGAGAGTCGTTCAGAGAATGCCTCGTTACTTACTGCCGCACCACTTACTGGCGCACAAGCAATGCCAGGCGCGGGAAGAGGAAGTGTCCGGCGGCATCGTCAATTACGTTTACCTGGCAGGTATAGAAGCCGGGCTTCAGCTCGGTCAACGGGACATCGAGCTGGAACACGGTAGCGCGGCGATTGGGCGCGTTGATTTCTTTGGCTTCAACCATGGGAGTTTCGTAAGCTTTGGCTTTTCCCTTGAAGAAAGCGACGCTGGTCATAACGTGAATCGCAGATTTACCTGCTATTTTGCTGTTTGTGGCCGGTGTGCTGGCAGGGTTGTTCGCGGCTGCTTTGCCGGCGTTGTTATTCTCCGGGGCGCTATTTCTGCCGTTGTCGTGGGCGGGATCGTAAACCTCGTAATAAAAATACAGGTGCTGGCCAGAGGAAAAGACATGCGTCACGTTGGGGATCAGCTCCGATCCATCACGCACCAGGGGATTGTCACCTTTGCGGCTCGAAGGCTGAATCTGGCTGCTGAGCACGACCGAGCTCATCTTTAATTTGAGTGGCGTGGTTTTCAAATCGGGAATAACGATGTCGGTTTCAAACGAACCCATTTGCCCGCTCTGGTTCTCGCGTACCACGAGCTTCAAGTGATATTTTCCCGGCGGCAGCAGCAGTCCGGCGTCGTATTGCACATTCTTGCGCTGCACTTCGGCAGAAGTATTCAGGTTCAGCTTGACGGTGTCGCGAATCTGGCTGACCGCCTGCTTGGTTTCATCGAGCACGACGCCAAGGACATCGAGTGTTGCCTTATCCTGGTCGCCGTTGCGGGTGAACGGGATAGCAGAGCCCGGTACTACAACCGAAACGGGGACGAAGAATTTGTTATCTGCCAAACGGAAGTATCCGGTGGAGAGATAGACAGGCAGGTCGGTGCTGGGCAGCTCAGAGGCCAGCTCTTCTTCCAGTTGCCGCTCCCTGTCATCATGGGTGGAGTGCTGAAAGTCCGCAGGAGCGTAGTAGCCGTGGCGGTATTCGACCTTCACTCCCGGACGGTTCACCTGCACGGCAATGCGACGATAGCGACCGTCGCGGGCGGGGTTGCTGCTGTGATATCCCAGGACATAATAGGTTGAAGTATCTTCCTGAACGCCGCGAAAGACCCTGCCGAAATCATTGGAATCGAGGAAGGCCTTGCCGCCGGTGTCACCGGCGAGCGTAACCAGTGTCTCCTGGCTGGCAAAATTGGAATCAAACTGATTCAATGTAGACTGACCGGAGTATGCCGAAGTGCCGCGCAAGCTTGCCGATTGCGCTTCGCCGCCCGCCACTATCGCCTGCAATCCACGAATATCGAGCGTATAGATAGAAAGGTTAGCGCGCACCGCGGCGTTCACGGCGGCGCGCAGCTCCGACTGGTTCTCGATGCCGGTGCGATTCATGCCGCTGGAGATATAAATGAGCGATTTCTTCTGGTCCACGTGCGCGAGCTGCTCGCCGATGGAGCGCAGCGCCTCAAGCCGGCGGTCGGTATTAAAGATGTTGTATTCGGTGTCGTCGGGGGTGAAGGCCTGGGCGGTATCGGGCGTGCCTTCGGTTGTGCCGGTGGCGCCTTCTTCGTATCCGGCGCCGGCGCCCAGATTGAAGGAGTGCAGCGTCTTCAGCAGCAGGTTGTGGTCGGAGGTGAAATCCTGGTTCACCAGCAGGGAACTGCCGAGCGAGACTACAGAGACCAGGTCAGCGGGCTGCATCTGCTTATCAACGTAGTTTTCCGCCGCGGTGGCGGCGCGATCAATCTCATCGGGCTGCATGGAGCTGAGATCGAAGAAGAGAATGATAAGACGGCGGTCTTTGAGAGCCGCAGCCGTGCTTGCCGGCGCGGGATTTTGCGGCGCCAGCGTGGAAGCCGCGGTCTTGGGCGAACTCAGCAATTTGGTCTGCTCGACATTGGCCGGCGGGAGCGCGTCGGTATTTTCTATGTCGAAAGATACGACCTGTTGGGGCTTGTTATCTTCCACAACGGAGAAGTCGCTCTGCTTCAGATCGCGCACCAGATTTCCGCTCTTGTCACGGACGGTTACGTTCACCAGAACCAGGTCGGTTTCGGCGCGGAACGTGTATCCGGTGGATTGCTGCGCGGGCAAAGGAGGCGTGAGGAGGGCGAGAGAGAGGATAAGGGTTAAACATTGTCTTGCTTTCGTCATTACGGGGGACAAATCTTGGTATGTCCGATTGGAGGCACGGGTAGTTGTCCGAGTCCATCGGAGATCCTTCTCCCGCTTCGCGGGCTCAGGATGACAGTGCGTAATGGATTTAATAAAAATAGATTTAATAAATCTCATTGAATCCTCAGAAGCGGAAGCGTGCTGTAAGCAGCACGGTCCGCATGGAACCTGCTCTGGTTACCTGGCCGTAGGTGCGCGAATCCACGACTGTGCTGATGGAGGTGAATTGGGGGGTGTTAAACACGTTCGTGGCCTGGGCGCGCAGTTCCATTACGCGAGCCTCTTTCATGGGAAATACTTTGGTCAGCGCCATATCAAACACGACCGAACCCGGGCCTTCGATGCTGTTTCGGCGGGCGTTCCCAAATTGTCCATTGGGTGGGGTGACAAAGGCTGCCGTGTTAAACCATTCGGCCACGGTGGGATTCGAGAGCGGCACCTGCTGGCCGGTCACGTTGGGGCGCAAGGTTCCGTTGGTTCCGCGGCTGATATCGGCGAAGTTATTCAGGACTTGAGGCGTGAATGGGAGGCCAGAGGCGATGGTCCAGTCGCCGCTCCATTGCCAATCGCCAAAGATGTCGCGCCATGCACTGCTGTCGGTGAGCCAGCGCTTGTCGTGGCCGAAGGGCAGCTCCCAGAGATAATCGGCGGTGAAGCGGTGCCGCTGGTCGAAGCTGGAGAGACCGCGCTCGGCAGCGAGATCATTCGGATCTTGCGCCACTACGGTTGCGCCTCCGCCGATGCTCGAAGCGTTGTCAATGGACTTGGAGAAGGTATAAGTACCGCCGATGGAAATTCCATGTTGCAGGCGCTTGCGGGCGCGCACCGAGGCGGCGTTCGCTGTCGAATCGGCGGCAGAGGTCTCCCATGTGAAAGGTTGAACATTGGGATTGAGAAGGCCGGTTGATGTACGGTTGGGAGCTTCAACAACATCGAGCCGCGTGCCCTTGGTGCCGGTGTAGTCAAAGTTGAGGATCACCGTGGGTGTGATTTCCTCCTGCACATCGGCGTTCCATATCTGGACGTATCCCAGCCGGTAATTCGGGTCTACCGCATAGTTATTGGTGACTAACCCGTTTTGGGCGGGCAGAAATCCATTCTGCAAAGTTAATGGAGTCGCAGACGACTCGGTGTTGGTCTGGGTAAATGAAAAAGGAGGCTGAAAAGCGAGCTGCTGAATCATGCTGGCGTAGGCGCCGGTGTTGTAATTCATGCCGTAGCTTGCGCGCACAACTGTCTTAGGGGTCGCCTTCCATGCAATGCCAACCCGGGGAGCGAAATTGTTCCGGTCAGGACGCACTAAAGAAGCGGGAAGACCTGACTGCCCGGGAAGCACCGGCAATACGGCCGTGAGTCCCGGGGTAAATATGAGGTTCGCGATCTGGTTGTGCGACTCGGTGTAGGGCGAGACATATTCATAGCGCAGGCCCAAATTGAAACTCAGGTTGCTGGTGGCACGCCACTCATCCTGCACGAACATGTCCCAGAAGTTTCCATGGAAGTCATAATTGTTGGTCCCAAACTGGGCCGAGGTCTGCTGCGGCAGGCCGAGGAGGAAGTCGGCAAAATCGAAGCCTGTGTTGGGCGCCGGCGCCAGGCCCTTTGGCGTGCTGATTAATTGTGCTGTGTTCAAGCCGCTGAAGGTAAACGTCCCGCGAGCGTTGCGGTCGGTCCGAATATTGAGCTGAATGAGGCGAAAGTCTCCGCCCCATCGCAACGTATGCCTGCCCCGGCTCCAAACCATGAAATCAGAGATGGAATATGTCTGGTTCCTGGTCTGCGCGGGCGTCACATCTTGAATGCCGTTGAAGTTGGAAAAAGAAAGGCCGGGCAGTCCCCAGTCGAATGGGTTCTGTGAAACGCCATTGATGCCCAGGTTGCCGGTGATATTTTGCGCAAAGGCATAAAGATTGCGCGTGGAACTGCGGCTCTGGTTGAAATCAAAACGCAGGATGTTGTTGATCTTGCCGAAGCTACGAGTGTAGCCTACCGGCACGTCGAGGTTATGCACTCGGGTCGTGCCAGCAATGCTGGGAAAGGGATTGAGCTGAACGCTGTCGCGTGTCTGATAAGACAATCCGAAGTTGATGCTCTTGGTGGAAGAACGCCCTCCTCTGCCGCCACGGCCGCCACCCCTGTCTCCGCTCCCGGTTCGCCGAGGGGGAGGTGACCCCAGGATATGATTGATGCGCACGCTGATGGCGTTAATGTCGCTCGTGAATGACGTCGTGCGGTGAAAGTTTTGGGTATCGCCCGGCAAATTTGGCAGTGGAATGAATGCCAGCAAGCCTGCCGCGGCTGAGTTGATGCGATTGGCCGGAATGGTGTTATTAAGAAAAGGCGTTTGGGTAGTGGGATCGAAGATCTGCACCGGTGCTCCGGCGTTGCGGCCGCCAGCAATAGTTGTGGCGGAAAAGTCTCCGTTGCGCTCGGCAAGAGTTGGCACCGTGGCAAACTGATCGAAAGGATTTTCTCCCACATTGCCGGTGTAGTTAATGAAGTAGGAGGTCTTGTCACCCCCTTTATAGATTTTGGGGATGTTCAAAGGGCCGCCCAAGGTCGCTCCGAATCGGCTCTGGAAGTAGTTCGGTTTGGAGGTGGGTGTTCCGGGCAGCGAATACCCGGCCGCGTTCAGCGCCGAATCGCCAATGCTGTAGTAAATTGAGCCGTGCGGCTTGTTGATGTTGAAGCGGCCGCGGCCGATTCCAAATCCGCCGCCACCGCCGCCAAACCCACCGCCCCCGAATCCGCCGCCGCCGAAAAATCCGCCGCCTTCGCCTCCGCGAAATCCGCCGCCACCGGGCGCGTTTTGCTGATCACGAAACTCCTGCACCCTTTGCTGAAGTTCCTCACTGCTCATGCCCGCAAGACTTGAATTTTCCGTCGAGCCAGAGACCGCCACCGATTCTGTAGCCGAGCCGGCAGCGGTTCCCAAGGCGGTAATGCCAGCAGATGCCGACGGGTCATCGGCTGCGCTTGCAGATGAATCTGTTCCACCCTCGCCTGGCGTTACTGACAGGCTTTGAAAGCCACGGCCTCCCTGGGCAGCCATCTGCTGCATGAACTGCTGGCGAGTGTCGGGGGCGCGAGATTGCAGAAACATCTCCAGGTCGGCTTTGGCAGTGCGATTGGCCGCGTTGATCGTTACCTGGGTGAATGCGGGAGCAAAAGCCGCCATTTGCGTGCGCACAAAGTAGCTGCCATCTTCCGGAACCTGGAGCGAATAGGCGCCATCCACATCTGTCCATGTAACCACCCGTTGACGGGTCTGTGGATTGACGGCGGTCACGGCGACCCCCGGGATGGGCATGTTGCCCGACTTCACGACTCCGCGAATCGTGCCGCCCTGATTGGCCGGCGCGGAGGCCTGGGCCATAGCCAGCGTACAGGCGAGCAGGAAATACACTGCTAGGCAAACCGTTACGGGCTGCGCCGAAGGGGCAGAGAAACTGGCTGGCTTAAGCTGGAAGAGGCGTTTTGTCATCTAAATGTCTATTTGGATAGGTGCTATTCTCAGGCTGTTTTCGGAAACGGCTTCATCATAGCTCATGTTTATCTGCTATCCGGCATCGGGCAGTTCGCTTTCAAGTTGGACGTTTTCTTTTTAAAATGGCCGACATTGCGTTGCACTGCAAGACATTCAAACATCGCGTAAGCTATTGTCGGGTAAAGAGATGGTCAACAAGAGTAAATTTTTGTAAATGCTGTGGCGCTTCTATTGACAAGCTTTCTACCAAGGTCTCATGCTGTTTGTTGCAAGGTGATTTGACCCTGGCGCGGCACTCAGTTTTCATTTTTTTGTCAGAGTTTTTTTGTCCTCCGAGAGCAGTATGGATGGCAAACGTAATGAGGAACCTATGCCTGGACCTGTGAGTGAGAATGCATAAAGCCATTAAGCCGTATTTACCGATACCGACTTGCGAGAGCACTGCTCACTGCCAGAGACAACAAACTATAACTCGAGCTATTTTCCCTGCTGTCGTCGCGCTTGCGTGCCTGATTTGCTGGGGTTGTAGCGGCGCCACTTCCACCTCGAAGGCGGCTGCGGCGACCAGCCGGCCGACCACGGTCACGGTTGGCAAAGTTCGGCAGCAAGACATGTCTGTTTATCTGACTGGTCTTGGTTCTGTTGAAGCTTCCTACACGGTTACCGTCAAAAGCCGTGTCGATGGCCAGCTTGTAAGCGTTCCTTTCAAAGAAGGACAGCAAGTCAGGAAGGGCGAGCTACTGGCAGTGATCGATCCGCGGCCGTTTGAAGTTCAGCTCAGCCAGGCGCAGGCGCAACAGTTCAAAGACGAGGCATCGCTGCGCGACGCCAAATTGAATCTCGAGCGTTTTACCGGGCTGTTGCCTTCGGGCATCATTGCGCAGCAACAAGTGGATACGCAGGCTGCGCTGGTGGACCAGCTCGAGGGCGCGGTCCGCTCTGACCAGGCACAGATTGACAACGCCAAATTGCAACTCACATATTGCCATATTACGGCGCCGATCAGCGGGCGTATTGGGTTGCGGTTGGTTGACCCGGGGAACATCGTGCATGCCTCCGATGCCAATGGCCTGCTGGTTATCACGCAACTGGAACCGATTGCGGTTTTGTTTACGCTACCCGAAGATAATCTTCCCGCCGTCGCGCAACACCTGCGCCAGGGGCCGCTGCAGGTGGAAGCCTACAGCCGTGACGACCAGACCAAATTGGCGACGGGAACCCTGTTGACCATCGATAACGAGATTGATCCAACCACCGGAACGGGCCGCCTCAAATCCATGTTTGATAACAAAGAAGGCACGCTGTGGCCCAATCAATTCGTCAATGTGAATCTGCTTTTAGAAGTGCGTAAGAACACGATCATCGTTCCGAACGCTGCCGTTCAGCACGGTCCGCAGGGAGCGTTTGTGTATGTTGTCAACGAGAAAGACAAAAGCGCGGAGCTCCGGCCGGTTACGGTCAGTTTGACGCAAGGCAACGTGGCCGCGATTGCCAGCGGATTGCAGCCGGGAGACCTGGTCGTTACCGATGGCCAAGACAAGCTGCAAAACGGCAGCAAGGTTGACTATCAGATGGGCGGTGGCGGCGGGCAGAGGAACGGCGCGGCGCCACAATCTGGAACAGGCGCTTCAGGAACGCCCCCTTCCGGAACTGCATCTTCGGGAACACCATCATCATGAGCCCGTCGCGGATATTCATTTTACGGCCGGTAGCCACATCGTTGTTGACGTTTGGCCTGCTGCTGGTGGGCATAGTTGCGTACAAACAATTACCGGTTTCCGCCCTGCCGGAAGTCGATTACCCGACGATCCAGGTCATGACCTTCTATCCCGGGGCCGATCCGGACGTCATGACCTCTTCTGTGACTTCGCCCCTGGAGCGGCAATTCGGGCAGGTGCCCGGGCTGAGCCAGATGACTTCCACCAGCTCTTTTGGCAGCTCGATCATCACATTGCAGTTCAATCTCGATCAGAATATTGACGTGGCCGAGCAGGAGGTGCAGGCCGCCATCAATGGCGCGACTACGTATCTGCCGCGCGACCTGCCGAACCCGCCGGTCTACAGCAAGGTGAATCCAGCGGATGCTCCCATCATTACCCTGGCGCTGACTTCCGATTCACTGCCTCTCTCCCGGGTCGAGGACGTCGCCGATACCCAGTTGGCGCAGAAGATTTCGCAGTTGTCGGGAGTCGGGCTGGTCTCCATCAGCGGAGGCCAAAAGCCGGCGGTGCGTATTCAAGCCAACCCAACGGCGCTCGCGTCATATGGCCTGAGCCTGGAAGATTTGCGTACCTCGTTGGGCCAGGCCAATGTTGATCAAGCGAAGGGGATATTGGACGGTCCCCGCCAGTCCTACACGATTGGAGCCAACGACCAACTTAGCTCCAGCAGCCAATACAAGCCCCTGATTGTTGCTTATAAAGACGGAGCGCCGGTGCGGCTCTCGGACGTGGCCGCGGTCATTGACAGCGCGGAAAACGTGAAGCAGGCCGCGTGGATGAATCTCACTCCGGCGGTCATCATGAATATCCAGCGCCAGCCGGGCGCAAACATCATCACAGTCGTAGACCACATCAAGGCTTTGCTGCCGCAGCTTCAGGCCACCCTGCCTCCATCGATCCGGGTGGCGATTCTCACCGACCGCACCCAGACCATACGGGCTTCGGTGCAGGATGTGCAGTTCGAACTGGTGCTCACCATCGGGCTGGTCGTGCTGGTGATCTTTCTTTTCCTACGAAATCTTCCTGCTACCATCATCCCCGGCGTGGCTGTGCCGCTTTCCATTGTGGGAACGTTCGGCGTGATGTACCTGCTGGGCTACAGCCTCAACAATCTGACCCTGATGGCGCTGACCATCTCCACGGGATTCGTTGTGGATGACGCCATCGTCATGATTGAGAACATCAATCGCTTCCTGGAGCAGGGCGATGCTCCGCTGGATGCCGCCCTCAAGGGATCGGGACAGATCGGGTTCACCATCATCTCACTCACGGTTTCGCTGATGGGCGTGCTGATTCCGCTTCTGTTCATCGGCGACATCGTAGGCCGGCTATTCCGCGAGTTTGCCGTGACGCTGGCGGTGACCATCCTGGTTTCGGCCGCGGTATCGCTCACCCTTACGCCCATGATGTCTGCCAAGCTGCTGAAGATGAAACGCGCCGATGAGCATGGGCGCTTTTACCAGGTTTCGGAAGATTTTTATCAGCGGGTTGTCGCCTTTTACGGACGCACGCTGAAATGGGTCTTGCAGCATCAGACCGCCATCTTGCTGCTCGCGTTTGGAACCGTTGCCCTGACCCTGCTGCTTTTCGCCGTGGTACCCAAGGGTTTTTTCCCGGTGCAGGACACAGGTTTTATCCTGGGGATCACGGAAGCTCCTGAGAGCGTCTCCTTTCAGGCCCTGGCCCAACGCCAGCAGGCGCTGGCGGCGGTGATTCTGAAAGACCCCGACGTGGAGAGCCTTTCTTCATTTATCGGCATCGATGGCACCAACACCACTCCCAACAGCGGGCGCATCCAGATCAACCTGAAGCCCCGCAACCAGCGCAGCGACACGGCTTCAGATATCATCCGGCGGCTGCAATCGCAGGTTGCCAATGTGCGCGGTATTACGCTCTACATGCAGCCCGTGCAGGACCTCACGGTGGAAGACCGCATCAGCCGGACGCAGTTCCAATACTCGGTGGAAGACGCCGATGCGCAGGAGCTGGCGGTGTGGGCGCCCAAACTGCTCGCCAAAATGCAAACTCTGCCGGAGCTGCGCGATGTGGCCAGCGACCAGCAGACCAACGGCCTGCGTGCCGAACTAGTCATTGACCGGGACACGGCTTCCCGATTGGGGATTCTTCCGCAGACAATTGACGACACGCTGTATGACGCCTTCGGGCAGCGGCAGATATCAACCATCTATACGCAGTTGAACCAGTACCACGTGGTGCTGGAGGCCGCACCTAACTTCGAGCAAAACCCGGATTCGCTGAAAGATATTTACGTGAAATCGGGTACCGGCACGCAGGTGCCGCTTTCTGCTTTCACCACCATGCAGCCTGGCAATGCGCCGCTTTCCATCAACCACCAGGGACAATTTCCCGTGGTGACCCTCTCCTTCAATCTTGCGCCCGGCGTTTCGCTCGGTGCGGCCACGCAGGTGATCGAACAGGCAAAGCAGGATATCCTGATGCCGCCCAGCATCAATACCAGCTTTCAGGGGACGGCGGCGGCCTTCCAGAATTCGCTCTCGTCGGAACCCTGGCTGATTCTGGCCGCCATCATTACCGTCTATATCGTGCTGGGGGTGCTCTATGAAAGCTACATCCACCCCGCTACGATTCTTTCCACGCTGCCTTCGGCCGGGGTGGGCGCCATACTGGCGCTGCTTCTGACGGGCAATGATCTGGGTGTGGTGGCGCTGATTGGGATCATCCTGCTCATCGGCATCGTGATGAAAAATGCCATTATGATGATCGATTTCGCGCTGGAAGCCGAGCGTGTGGAGCAGAAACCGCCGCGCGAGGCGATCTACCAGGCCTGCCTGCTACGTTTTCGTCCTATTCTGATGACCACCATGACCGCGCTGCTCGGCGGCCTGCCGCTGGCCCTGGGTGCGGGAACAGGTTCGGAATTGCGCCGTCCTCTGGGTATTACGATTGTGGGCGGGCTGATTTTCAGCCAGATGCTCACGCTCTATACAACCCCGGTGGTTTATCTGTGGTTTGACCGCTTGTCCAGAAAGTTTGAGCGCTTGCACGTTGGCAACACCATGGAGGAGCCGGCGGCGGCAGATTAGCCATGAACATTTCTGCGCCGTTCATTAAGCGTCCTATCGGAACATCGCTGCTGGCTGCCGGCCTGCTGATGGCCGGGGCGCTGGCTTTTAATTTTCTTCCCGTAGCACCTCTTCCCCAAGTGGAAAATCCTGTGATCCAGGTTTCAGCGGGATTGCCGGGAGCGAGTCCTGAAACCATGGCTTCAGCCGTTGCCACGCCGCTGGAGCGGCAGTTCGGACGCATCGCGGGCATCACACAGATGATTTCCAGCAGCCAGTTTGGTTCTACTAACATTACACTGACGTTCGATTTGAATCGAAACATTGACGCTGCCGGCCGCGATGTGCAGGCCGCGATCAACGCCGCGCGAGGGCAGTTACCGACCAATCTTCCCAGCAATCCTTCGTATCGCAAGGTCAACCCGGCGGATTCTCCCATCATGATCCTGGCGCTCACCTCCGATACGATCACCCTGCCACGCATTTACGACGCGGCGGATTCCATCCTGGCGCAAAAACTTTCGCAGGTGAGCGGCGTGGGCCAGGTGAGTGTGAGCGGCGGCGCCCGCCCTGCGGTGCGCGCCGAAGTGAATCCCATGCTGTTGAACAAATTAGGCGTGGGGATTGACCAGGTGCGCGTCGCCCTGGGTTTGGCCAATGCCAATCGGCCCAAGGGAGAGGTGAACAACGCCATCAATACATGGACCCTCAACGACACCGACCAACTCTTCACCGCCGATCAGTACCGCTCCCTGGTGGTTGCCACCGACAAAAATGGCGGGACAACCAGGCTGGGTGATGTGGCCGATGTGCAGGATTCGGTTGAGGATACACGCAATATCGGCCTGGCCAATGGAAAACCCGCGGTGCTGATGATCGTTTTCCGGCAGCCGGGTGCGAACATCATCGAAACCGTGGACCGGGTGCGCAGCCTGCTGCCGCAGCTTCAGGCTTCCATTCCGCCCTCGATCCACCTGGATATAGTGCTCGACCGCACCACTACAATTCGGGCTTCGGTGCACGATACCGAACTCACGTTGGTGATCTCGATCGTTCTTGTCATCCTGGTGGTGTTTGCCTTTCTGCGCACAGTGCGGGCGACGGTGATTCCCAGTGTCGCGGTGCCGCTTTCGCTCATCGGCACCTTCGCCGTGATGTACCTGCTGGGATACAGCCTCGACAACCTGTCGCTGATGGCGCTGGCCATCTCCACCGGCTTCGTGGTAGACGATGCCATCGTGGTGCTGGAGAACATCACACGGTATCTGGAAAAGGGAATGACGCCGGTGCAGGCCGCTTATCAGGGTGCGCGCGAGATCGGCTTTACCGTGCTCTCCATGAGCACCTCCCTGGTGGCGGTTTTTATCCCCATTTTGCTGATGACCGGACTGGTGGGCCGCCTGTTTCGCGAATTTGCCGTGACCCTCAGCATTGCCATTCTCGTATCGCTGCTGGTCTCGTTAACCACCACGCCGACCATGTGCGCTCAGCTTCTGCGGCCAATCGAAGGAGAACAAAGGCATAATTGGATCTATCGTCTGAACGAGCGGGCCTTCGACACGATCCTAGGCGGATACAAACACAGCTTGCAGTGGGTGCTGCGTCACCAGTTTCCAACTCTATGTGTCACTATTGCCACCGCTGCTCTAAGCGGTTTTCTATACACAATGGTGCCGACCGGTTTCTTCCCGCAGCAGGATACTGGCCGGCTGGTGGGATCGGTGCAGGCGGCACAGGACATTTCTTTCGCGGCCATGCGCCAAAAAATGCTCCAGCTCACCAACCTGGTGATAAAGGATCCGGCAACCAACACCGTGATTGGATTTGCCGGCGGAAATAATACCAATACGGGCCGCATGTTCGTCACGCTAAAACCAAAGTCCGAGACGAAGATGACCGCCGACCAGGTCATCAACCGGCTGCGCGGAAAACTGGCAGTGGTTCCGGGAGCCACGCTCTTCATGCAGTCGGCCCAGGACCTGCAGATTGGAGGCCGCCAAAGTAACGCGCAATACCAGTACACACTGCAAAGCGAAAATCTCAACGACCTCGATACATGGTCTCCGCGCCTGTTGCAGAAAATGCGCGGTCTTGCTGAACTGCGCGACGTCTCAACCGACCAGCAAGACCGCGGCCTGGAGGCGCTGGTTGTGATTGATCGCGATACCGCGGCCAGGCTGGGGATAAATCCTTCGGACATCGACAGCACGCTCTACGATGCTTTTGGGCAGCGCCAGGTCTCCACCATGTACCGGCAACTGAACCAGTATCACGTGGTCATGGAGGTAGCCCCGGAATTCAATCAGAGTCCTCTGGCTCTACAAGACATTTACGTGCGATCTTCCAATGGGAGCCAGGTCCCGCTGGCGGCCTTTGCCCATTTCCAAAATTCGAGTGTCTCGATTGCCGTTAATCACCAGGGACAGTTTCCCGCCGCCACAATCTCTTTCAACCTGGCGCCCGGAATTTCCTTAAGCCAGGCAACGCTGGCCATCGAAAATGCAGAGCGCGCCATTGGCTTTCCCGCGACGATACAGGCCAGCTTTCAGGGGACCGCCGCCGCCTACAAGGATTCGCTCTCCAACCAGCCCTTGCTTATCGCGGCAGCGCTGTTGACTGTGTATCTCGTGTTAGGGATTCTGTATGAGAGCTATATTCACCCGATTACGATTCTCTCAACCTTGCCTTCGGCCGGCGTAGGCGCGCTGCTGGCCCTGCTGTTTTTTAACATGGAGCTCAATATCATCGGGTTAATCGGCATCCTGCTGCTGATAGGGATCGTAAAAAAGAATGCCATCATGATGATTGACTTCGCGCTCGAGGCTGAGCGCGGAGAAAAGAAATCACCCGTGGATGCGATTTACGAGGCCTGCATCCTGCGCTTTCGCCCCATTATGATGACCACCATGGCCGCCGCGCTGGGCGCCCTGCCGCTGTGGCTGGGTACGGGCACAGGCTCAGAGCTGCGGCGTCCGCTGGGTATCACGATTTTTTGGGGGCTGATTTTCAGCCAGATGTTGACCCTCTATACCACCCCCGTGGTCTATATTTACCTCGACAGGTTCCGGCTCTGGGCCACAGGCCGCCGCGGACATCTCGAAGAGGGAAGCGCTCCGGATTCTCCCAATCCAACCCCGGCAGGTTAACAGAACCAAGCCTGCGGAACCAACCATAGTTACATAGGTACAAATGCAACTGGACCCATCGTAACCTGCCGTCTCTATCTTATTGAAATATGTGAGTAATTCAGAAATGGAGCAGGTGCCAAAACAGGAATCAGATGGCCCGAATTGTTGCGGTAACGCTTCAGGTATTTGCCCGACATGTCTAAACTTAAGTTTACCCCCGGAGGTAGTATGAACTTTTTCGAGACTGGTTCTTACGTGGCATTTCCCAGGACGAGCGCGGGCGCCCCAATCCCAGCCCCAGCTCGCGAAGCACAACCTCATGCAGTACCCCCCGAAGCGGTGGTCCTGGCGCTTCCTGCTCGTGTCCCCCTGGCCGCTAGGGTGGCGCAATCCCTCGGACTCCACGGCGATATTTTCGTGGTGCGTACGAGCGGGGTTCTCGGTCAAAAAGAATCGGCTCTCGCGAGCCGGGTGCGGGAGTTGGAGGAACGCCATCCAGAGTTGCGCATGCTGGAGCTGCAACGACAAGGCAGAACAGGAAAATGGCTGACTAATTCGGCCACAGAATCGCTGTTTCTGAGTAACCGCTGGCCGGTACTGGTTCTTCGCCCCCAGGCCTACGAAACCAGCGGCCCGCGAGTAATTCGCAAGATTCTGTATGCCACGGACTTGTCTGCGGAATCTGTTCACGCCCTGCGCTATGCCTCCGCCTTCACACAAGAGTGTTCGACGAAGCTGTTTGTACTGCAAGTTGAAACCTCGGAGGAGGGCGACCAGTTCCAACAGCAGGTAGCTCTTCGCGGCCTTTGCGATTGGGTGCAGGGGCAGGCATTGGATCAAGGGGAAACAACTCTGGGAGCAGCGGGATGCGTCGTCAGGTTTGGCAATCCGGCGCAAAAGATTCTTGAAACCGCCGCCGAACTTCAGAGTGAAATGATTATCATAGGAGCGCGCGGGCGCGGAGCGGCGCCGGAAGGCCATTTTGTAGGTGAGACCGCTTACGAAGTTGCCTGCTCGTCGTATTCGCCTGTACTGATCGTTCCTGAACCGGGCGAAATTTCGCCGGAGCCTGACCTTATGGTGGGCACTGGCCTGGCGTAGTTCCTCCATTGATCCGGTCAATTCTCCCACAATGGGAACCCGAAAGCTACACTCCTAACAGTCCTTCAGCCCGCAGGCGCTGCTGGTCGGCTTCGGAGTAGACAATGACCTTGCGCGGATTTACGAATAACCATGTGATCGAGGCGATAAAAAACATGGCGGCGTAAAAATATAGCGTCAGATCCCACCTGGGATGGCCGGGCGTGCCCGCCCATATGGCCAGCCAGGCCACGGCCGGGGGACTCACCACTTGCCCGAGATTTCCCAACGAGTTCATCACACCCGCAACTGTGCCGGAGAAGCGATGACCCACGTCAATCGTCGTTGCCCAGCTTGAGGCCATGCCGAAATCTTTGACGAAAGAAGACAGGCAGAGGGCCGCATAGGCAAGCAGGACATGCCTGGTGGTGGCCCGCACGGCAACTAACAGCAATGCTCCTCCGATGGCATAGGAGATCATGCCCAGCAGGGTACGTCCCCATCGCCTTCCCCACAGGCGCACCTGGCGGTCGGTCAGAAAGCCGCCCCAGAGGCATGAGATCCCCCCGAAAAACAAGGGTCCGCCCGAAGCCAGTACTAATTGAATTCCTGAGAGATGCAGGTCTTTCTTCAAGTAAGGGGTGATCCATGAGCCGAAAAAAGACCAGCCCGCGTTGCTGCAAAAATACATCAGGCTGAGCGCCCAAAGAGTGGGGCTAAGAAGCATGTTCGACCAGGAGAGCGGTGCAGGCTTTGAAGTGTCTTTGACGGCGCTGGCAATCAAGGCGCGTTCGGCATCGTTGACCTTGGGGTGCTCGTGGGGAGTATCGCGGAATTCCTTGTAGAAAGCCCACGTCCACATGACGCCCAGCAAACTCATCAGCACGAAGGCGCCGCGCCATCCGAAGGGAAGGGCCAGTACCATCATCAGAAGAGGCGCGAAGCTGCCGCCCCAGCGGGCAAACAGCCATATCAATCCCTGGGCCAATCCGCGCTCCCTGAACGGGAACCACTCGCGCGAAGCCCGCGCTATGTTGGGAAACGCCCCGGCCTCACCGGCGCCGAAGAGAAAGCGGAAACTTGCCAGGCTCCACCGGTTCCATGCAGCGCCGGTGAGGGCGGTAAAGGCCATCCAGCAGAGCACGATGCGGGTGAGCACCTTGCGCGGGCCGAGTTTGTCTCCCAGGCGGCCGCTGGGTATCTCGAACAACGCATATGCCAGGTTGAATGCCGAGAAAAATGCCCAGGCAGTGATGGCCGGCGTGAGGTGCAGACTGGTCTCGATATCCTCACGGACCTGGATCGCGCCAATGCGGCCTATATAGGTGATGGCTGCGAGGCTGCAGAGCCAGGCCAGAACTTTCCAGCGGATGCCGGTAGGCCGCGCCGCGGCGACAGGCTGCTCCTCTGCCGGCTGAATGATGGGCTGCGACATTATTGTGGAACCCTGATTCGAACCGCATCCAAAGTATCACAGCTCAGCGGCATAGTCTGAGATCATGGGAACGAAATCTTTCCCAGAATTGCCGTTCGTTGGGCGCCGGTTGCGGAAGCGATGCTTCCCGGTTGGCGATGCCAGGTCTGGTAGGCGAGCAGGGCAAAGGCCATGGCTTCTTTGGCCTGGGAGGGAACGCCAAAATCATCCGAATATTTGAGCTTCAGTCCAAGGGGCGAAAGCCGTTGCTCAAGCATGCGTATGAGCACGCGGTTTTTTGCTCCTCCGCCGGAGACGATGAACTCATGGAAAGAATGGCCGCGCAGCACGTAGCGTCGTAAAGCATCTTCAACCGAGGCGGCGGTCAAAGCCGTGGCTGTGGCCACAACATCTTCATTCCTGACGGCAAACCTCCTGAATTTCTTGCAGGCATAGGCAAACTTCAGGAGAAATTCGTATCCAAATTGCTCCCGCCCCGCGGTACGCGGCGGTTTTTGCTGGAAGAAGCCGCCGCGCAAGGCCTGTTGCACTACGGATTCAATAACACGTCCACGAGCGGCGATCTCCCCATTGCGATCAAAGGGCCGGTTGAAGAGTTGTTGAGCGAGCGCGTCTATCACCATGTTGCCCGGTCCAGTATCGAAGGCGATCACTTGTTGAGGGGTTGCCCCCGCCGGGATGGCGGTAAGATTCCCGATGCCGCCCAGGTTTTGCAGAATGCGTCCGTGACGGGCATGACGCAAAAGCACGTAGTCCAGAAAGGGAACCAGGGGGGCGCCTTTGCCTCCGGCGGCCATATCGGCTGGGCGAAAGTCAGAGACTACAGGAACCCCCGCGCGCGCGGCGATAACCGCAGCTTCTCCCGTTTGCCAGGTGCAGGCGATGCGATGACTCAGGAATAGCGCTGGTTCGCCCTGATGATAGAGGGTCTGCCCGTGACAACCGATGAGGTCCAATTTGGCAAGGCGGGCAGAGCGTTTAGTTTTAACTACAGCCTGGGCGTACAACTCGCCCAGCATGAAGTTCAGGCGCGCAAGGTCGGCCACGCGGGCCGAGGGCGCATTCATCTGCTCGAGAATTTTCTTACGCAAAGCAGGCGTGTAGGCATATTGCTCGTGCGCCAGCAGGGCAAGGCGCGTGTGCAGGCCACGGCCGCGGCAGCGCACCAGGGCTACGTTGATGCCATCGGCTGAGGTTCCGCTCATTACTCCGGCAACGATCATGCAAGAATTTAAACACAAAGCAGCTACAAACTCACAGGCTGCCGGTTACATGGCGGTTTCTGAGGCACCGGAGCAATGCAAGAGCGGGTTTCAAAAACCTCTCGAGATACGATCCCATTACAAACTGTTCAGAAAAGCGATCAGGTCCGATTTTTCCTGAGGGGTGACCGAAAATCCGAAGCGGGTACGGTAAAAATCAATTACATCGGAGAGGGTTGCCGCAGAACCATCGTGAAAATAAGGGGCGCGGGCGGCTAATCCACGCAAGATAGGCGTCTTAAATTTTCCAATGTCCTGGCATTTGCCGGTGCTCATGGCAAGCCCGGGATCGCTGACCTGAAGGGTGATGCCGTTGTTGCACGTGAGGGTATAAAGCGGCATATCTGGGGTACGCCGAAATGCGTCTCCCGCTCCCACGTGGAGCATCCGCTGAGAGGAGGTACTGCCGGCGCTGGGGGTATCGTGGCAGGTACTGCAAGTACCGTTAATCGTGGGTTGATTGAAGTCGTCATTGAGTCCGGCAACGCCGACAATGGACATAACCCGAGTGTTGAAAATTGCCTCTCCTCGGGCGATGGCTTGGCGTGCGGCCGTAAACTGGTCCGGCGGGACGCCGGAAAGGTCAGTCCATGGCGTATAGATTCCGAACACCTGCGGGTTGAAAGGAGCTCCCGTCGGATCCAATCCCATAGAATCATTGATTCCAATATAGAAATTTTGACTAGAGAGGAATTGCGGCCCCCCCTGGGCCCGCAATGCGTTGAGAGAGCCAGCCGCGTTGTCAAAAGACTGAGCCGTAAAGACTGTGACTTCAAATCCAACAATCTGGTCTAGTTGCTCGTCTGTCGGGGGTTTGGCCGCCTGGGCGTGGCCCAACGTGGCATCTGTTGCCTGGGTCCGGAGATCGATAAAATGTGAGGCACCGGGTCCGGTGGTCTCTCGACCGTCCCACATAATCTCGCTGAGGAACGAAAGATTTGTCGAGGGCAGCGGGCGACGATACATAGATAGGCCGTTGACCGAACAATTGTAAGGATCATCAACTGCGGTCAGCGAAAATTCCGCATTTGGGGGGATGGGCCGGGCGATGCGAATGAGTCCTTTAGTCCGTAGCAGGGTAGTGGCCGCGGTGCGGGCGGCAACTGAGGAAACATCGTCGGTGGGGCAATTGGTGCCGTCAAACGAATTGAAGATCGGATCCATCCCGCCATCGACATCAAAGCGCGCCTGGACGTCGGAGGCGGAGACGGTCCATCCCTGGTCTACTCGATGACAGGTGTTGCAGGTGCGTCCGTTGGTTCCGAGGCTCTGAAAAAATGCATTGGTGGTAGTGGGAAGGGGACCGTTGAGCGACAGGGTCTGGGCCTGGCCGGCCGCGTTGCCGGTAGTAATTACGACAGGATTTTGCGGACCAGGCGCAGGGGTCGAAAGCATTGTGGACCCGCAGCCTGCAATCCATACAAATGAAGATGACATAAGCAATAAAACACACGCTCGCTTCATCAGGCCAGAAATCTTATCTGTTTTCATTGGTTGGTCCCTAGTTTATCCCTTCTCCTCTTGCAGCTTCCCGGAATTTGGCGGCCGCTGGAGGCCTTTTGCCTGTCAGCGATGCCCTTACAACAACAAAACTCCTCATACTCGCCGGCGCGCCATTTATGGGCAGCGCGTGCTATCACAGCGCGGAGCAGGCGAACGAGGCTGCGAGATGGAAGGCGACAAGTCTCCGGTGAAACTGCTGCCGTCTCCAGGTTCGTAAACTGCGGTAATGCTGTGACCGCCTACGGAAAGCAGCGGGTGCAGCACGCCATCCATGACAAAACTCGCGGTCGCCACCCCTGGAGTTGAGGCGTTCAGCGGCGCCGTGCCCAGATCTTTGGTCCCGTCAAACAAGCGAACATCTCCATCGGGTGAGGTGGAGCCGCTTAATGCCGATACTGTGGTCGTAAATGTGACCGCGGCATCTTGCGGATGAGCGACGGAAAAATGCGGCGGCGCCATGCCGGCGCGGGAAGAGACTACCGTAACAGTGACATTCGGGAAACCATTCTGCACGCGAATGATTGGGCTGGTGCCCGTTACAGTTGAGAATAGCGTATCAGTCGTGGTGATAGTTACAGGTTCAATCTTGGTCAAGGTGACGGGGAAAGAATGGGTACCATTGTCATTGCCCTGGCCGGTAAAGGTGTAGTCGGAGGGCAGCGATGCCGAAATGGATTGATCTGAACTGGTGAAATGTATGGTATCCATATAATTTTGTACCGGATTGTTCGCTTCGTCGGCAGCGGTCACTACCACGTTAAATGGTGTGCCTGCAGTGACATTGGTGCTTGGCAGCACCTGCATGTTGAGGTGATCGGCAGGAAGAAGGCGAAGTGTGATGTTCTGGCTGCGGTTAAAAATGTTGCCTGCAAAAGTTGAGGTTAAGACAATTTGGAGAGGGTAAATGCCAGCAGGCGCTGATCCCGTGAAAATATTGAGGCTAATATTTTGTACAGGAAAGCTAGGACTAATAAAAGGAAAAGCCTGGTTAAAATTGCAACTAGCCCCTGTGGGCAATCCACTGCAGCTCAGACCTGTACCGGTGCTGAAATCGTGGAGGTTCAAGCCCATGACCTGAAAAGCAACAGGAGGGGAATTCTGACCTGCAATTGTGGTAACCACGTTTGGACTTGGAGTCGTTAAAATCACATCGGTAACGTTCAGTTGTACTTGTTGCGAATGGGTGATACTGGCTACGTCGGTTCCCGTGCCCGTGATGTTGAATGTATAGTCGCCCGCCGTCGAAGCACCAACCGAGAAATTAAATGGAGTTCCCTGCGGGCTCGGCGTTGCGCTCTGCGCGGGGCAATTATCAGGGTTGCGTGGGGAACCACCTTGGCAGCTCAGGTTAACCAGATTGTTGTATCCCAGGAAACCAAGCAGCGTGCCATTAAAGTTGACGTTTTGGCCTGCCAGTGTGGTGATGGTTGGAATTGGCGGCGGCTGGAAGGCATTACTGTTGTTGTTAATGTCCAACTCATAGTCAGGCGCGTTGAGGACAACTACTCTCGCCCTCATGCCAAAGGCTGGACCATGGATCTGGCAGAAATATGGAAATACGCCCAAGTTATTGAATTGACGGGTGAAAGTTGGGGGAGGAGGAGGATTGAAACGAAGCCCTGAGTCCCAGGTGCCATCAGGACGGCAAACGGCAAAAGGGGAAACAGGGTCGCATGTACCGGATGTGGTGGAATGGTCAATGCCAAGGTAGTCCCACTCCCAGGTAACAGTATCCCCTGGCCGAACGACGGTAATATTGGTTCCGCTGTCTGCATCTGTAAAAGCGAGCTGAAAACCTCCCAGACCGATATGAACTAGATGGTTGGTCTGTGCCGTGACGGGCGCAGAGATGGCAAACCATAGAAGCAAAGCGCCGCAGGCGCGCGCGAGCAGACGAAGCTGGGCATACGTAAACATAGATTTGGGGCAGCACAAGCGGCGCTGGATGGGCTGGCGCTAGAATGCCAACCTCTGCGCGCGCAAGCGCAAACACCTTTCACAGTAGTAAAAACATGGCCCTTGCTACACAAACCTAGACAAAAAAGGTCCCTTACTAATGAGTGTCTCTTTCAACCTATGTATGACAAAAAAAGAAAAAGCTTTCATTGGATACTTCTACTTGTGCTCTTAGATACCAAATGTGACGATCCGGTTCTCAATTTAGAAAGTTGTAGTCTCAAGATGAGACTGCGACAGATTTACGAAATGCGTCTCACAATGAGATGAAGCTTGGAGTTTTGTTCCTACGCTTGCTTCCTCTTAAATTTTCTATAACCCACTTGGTTTAGAACGAGCTGTAAGTTACTTCTTGCAGATTCTCAGAAGACATGACCAACCTTGTCTCCAAATTAATTACTGCGAATCTGCCATTGGCTACTGAGCAAAACTGGCGACAAAATAACGCAATGAGTCGGGGATATTCAATATATCCCCTGAGGTATGGGTTGTTGTCAAGCGACACAAGACACAAGCAGTGCAAGATAAACTTGACTGGCGATCATAATTTACTAGCGCCAAGGTGCGACAGGGCACAAATGCCCCCTTAGCGCTAGACCATCGAGGCTTTTCCCTGGGCGTGCTGTTCAAGAACGGCGGTGAACGACACCATTTCATGGCGCAGTTTTTCTATGAGCGCAATGGAAAAGCGGGAAGAAAACTGCTGTAGCTCTTTTTTCTTTTTTTTGAAGGCCAACACGCGATGAGCGGCGTGGGAGATGCGCCTGGCGAATTCAGCGTTGCGTTCGGCTTCCTGCACCAGGGCTGCGTAGGCGCGGCGCACCATTGCTTCCTCGTGGCAGACCAGAACAATATCGGCCCCTGCGCGAATGGATTCAACTGCAGTCTGCTCAATAGGGCCCGTGGCCTGAACCGCGCCCATCTCCAGATCATCGGAGATAACCAGCCCCCGGTAACCAATTTTGGCGCGCAAAATTTCTGTCATCCACTTGGCAGAGATTGACGCCGGAAGTTTGTCGCCGGTCACGGCGGGATAGCTGGCGTGGCCTACCATGACGAAGGGAAGGCCGCGGCGAAGCAGGCGATAGGGAATCAGGTCCTGCTCCCACAGCGCCTCCCAGGGCTTTTCAATCGCAGGCAGTTCTTGATGGGTGTCGAGCGTTGCTTCTCCCAGTCCAGGGAAGTGTTTTCCGCAGCCCAGCACGCCGGTTTTCCGCAGGCCGCGCAAAAAGAGACTGGCATAAGCAGCCACCTGCGCGGGATCGGGCGAAACGGCGCGCGAGCCCAGAATGGGACGCGAGTTGGCAAAACTTAAATCGAGCGTGGGAGCAAAGTCAGTGTTGAACCCCAGGGCATTGCATTCGGCGCCAATGAGTTCTCCGTGGCGGGTGAAGAACGGCTTACGGCCGGAGGCAAAAACCGAGGCGGCGGAAGGAGCGGGAGCGGTGATTTTTTTGAGGCGATCTACCGAGCCGCCTTCCATATCCACACAAAGAAATGAGGGCGTGGAAACCGCTTTGCGGCATTCTGAGAGCAAGGCATGGGTCTGCTGGGCCGACTCGATGTTGCGCGCGAACAGGATCACGCCCGCCGGCTGCATCTCGTGCAGCATAGCCTCCAGCCGGGACTCAAAGGAAGTCCCGTCAAAACCCATGATAAGAAGCTGTCCGACCTGTTGGCGAAGGGAAGCAGGTTTCATGAAGCAATGATTGTAAAACAGTTCCAAGCTACAAGCTCCAAGCTACAAGCTCCACAAAATATCTTCCCGCAAAATGTTCATCGAGCTGCGACCTGCAATAGTTGTTAATTTCTTCGGTAGGTGCATGGGTGCCTGAAAGCCTAATCCTCTTTATCGCAACGGCGCTGCTTTTGCTCTCTCTGCGGTAGCGGCATCGATATAGCCTTGCAGCAACATGGCATCGAGTATTGCATTGCGCCGTTGCAACACCCGGTCGGGATGCGTGTCAGGAGAATAGAAGCCGGGGCTACGGATCATTCCGGCAAGCAAAGCAGCCTGCGGCAGGGTGAGCGCCGTGGCGTCTTTACTAAAGTAATGCTGGGCGGCATTTTGGATACCTACGATGGATTCCCCAAAATACACTCGGTTCATGTAAATCGTGAATAGTTGCTCGCGGGAAAAGCGGAGCTCCAACTCCATAGTAACCCGCATCTCTTTTATTTCACGCTGCAGAACCTGGTCATGGCTATTGCAAAAGAGACCCCGGGCAATCTGCCGAGAGAAAGTAGATGCGCCTTCTGTGCTGTTGACCGCCTGCCTCAATAAGAGCGAAATCTGAGAGTAAGGAATGGCAGTAAACGGGCTGGACAAACAGGCTCCGATAGTATCGGGGTTGATCGTCGTGGGGGAATTCGGTGTGAAATCGGCTAACGGGGCCAGATTAGGAGTACCACTGATGTAAATGGCAAACCACCCGACAACAGTCAACGTGAAAAGCAGTACGACGGTAGCGGCAACGAACAGAGACTTCCACAGCAACTGAGTCATAAGTAACTCACTCAAATATTAATGCCGCCGTGGTGATTAAGATTCTAACGCAAAATATCTTGCTTGCACTCTTCCCTGGAACTGAATTGAAAGTGTTTTTGTAAACGGTAGTTCGCAAATTTCAATCGAGACTCTTCTTCAACTCGTTCAGCAGGTTCAAAGCTTCCAGAGGCGTGAGCTGGTTCAGGTCAGCCTCTTTGAGCCGGTCAACGACCTTCTGAGACAATGGGGTGAACATGGTCAGTTGCACAGAAGAGGACCCGGAGTTACCTGGAGCCAGTGATGCGCTCAGCGCATGCTCGGCGCTTTCGTGCTCGGCAAGAATTTCCCGGGCGCGGGCGATGACCTCTGGCGGCAAACCGGCGAGGCGCGCCACCTCAATGCCATAGCTTCGATTGGCGGCGCCGCTTGCTACTTTTTTCAGGAAGGTCACGCCGCTGGAACTTTCTTTCACCGTGACATGAAAATTCTTTACTCCCGGGAGCCGTTCGGCAAGTTCGGTGAGCTCGTGATAGTGGGTGGCAAAGAGGGTCTTGGCCTGGGCATGCGCGTGGATATACTCCACCACGGCCCACGCGATGGCCAGCCCATCATAGGTCGCAGTGCCGCGCCCAATCTCATCCAGCAAGATCAGCGAGCGCGCGGTGGCGGTGTTGAGAATGGCGGCGGTCTCGGTCATCTCAACCATGAACGTCGAGCGCCCGCGGGCCAGGTTATCACTGGCGCCAATGCGGGTGAAGATGCGGTCCACCACGCCGAGACGCGCCGAGCGCGCGGGGACAAAAGAGCCCATCTGCGCCATGAGGATAATCAGCGCCGTTTGCCGCAGGTAGGTGCTCTTGCCGCCCATGTTGGGACCGGTGATGAGCAGGATAGTGTGCGAGCTGGAATTCAGAAATAAATCATTGGGCACAAAACGGGCGGCGCGGCTCAGCTCGTGCGCTTCAACCACAGGATGGCGGCCTTCCACGATCTCGATTTCGCCATTCTCATCAAACTGCGGGCGGCAGTAGCCGCGGTTGGCGGCCATGTTTCCGAGTGAGGCGAGCACGTCTGCCTCCGCCAGCGCCAGCGCGGTTTGCCGGATGCGGCGGGCCTCGCCGGCGATAAAGCTTCGCAGCTCGGCGAAGATGCGGCGCTCGATTTCAACAATCTTTTCCTGGGCGTCGAGGATCTTGGCTTCGTATTGCTTCAGCTCGGGCGTGGTGAATCGCTCAGCATTCACCAGGGTCTGCTTGCGCTCGTAGTCGCTGGGCGCCAGGTGCAGGTTGGCTTTGGATATCTCGATGTAATAACCGAAGACCGAGTTGAATTTGACCTTGAGCGAATTGATGCTGGTACGCCGGCGCTCGCGCTCTTCGATCTGCGCGACGTATTGGCGTGAGTTGCGGCTGAGGTCGCGCAGCTCGTCGAGTGCCGTGTCTACGCCGGCGGCAATCACGCCTCCGTCGGCAAAAGTCAGCGGCGGCTCGGGCATGATGGTGGCATCGATGCGCTGGCGAATGTCGGCAAGTTCATCCATCGAGTTCAGCAGGGTTTGCAGGCGAGTGGCGGAAAAATTCTTCAGCACGCCGCGCGCCCCAGGCAGCCGGGCAAGGGAAGAAGCCAGGGCCAGCAGGTCGCGCGGATTAGCTGCTTCCAGCGTCACCCGGCTCAGCAGGCGCTCGATATCAAAGATGCCTTCGAGCGAGCGGCGCAGCTCTTCGCGATGCACCGTCTGGCGCACCAGCTCCTCCACCGCATTCAGCCGTTGGTCGATCTCGTCGCGATCAATGCTGGGACGCAGCATCCACGCACGCAGCAACCGCTTGCCCATGGGGGTAATGGTTGCATCCAGAGCGCGGAAGAGTGTGACCTCGTCGCCATCGCCAGTGCCGCCGAAAATCGGTTCGGTCAGCTCCAGATTGCGAACGGTGACCGCGTCGAGCACCAGGCAGTTCTGGCGCTCGTAGTAGCCAATGCGGTCCACGTGGTCGAGCGAGCCGCGCTGGGTCTCGCGGATGTAGTGCAGCACAGCGCCCGCAGCTGCTGCGGCGGCGGAGCGTCCGGCTAATCCGAAACCTTCGAGCGATAACACGCCGAAATGATTTTCGACCAGAGGAATAGCATGGTCGGTTGCGAAGACCCAATCGTCCAGAGGAGTAAAAGCTACAGGCCAACGCCCGTTGTTGAGCGCGGATTGCAAGTCGGTTTGATCTTTGCCGGAATCGCTGTCCTTGGGCTGGCCGGCACGGTCAAACAGCGGCAAGGAAGAGGCATAGAGAATTTCCCGCGGACGAAGCTGTTGCAGCTCTTCCAGGATGCGGCGCTCGGCATCAGGACCGGAAAATTCCGTCGCGCGAAACTCGCCGGTGGAGAGATCAAGTGCGGCAAAGCCGGCTACATCTTTATTGCGGCTGAGGGCAGCCAGGAAATTATTTTCTTCCGAACTGAGCGATGAATCCGCCGCCGTGCCCGGCGTGACCACGCGCGTGACCTCGCGGCGCACCAGCTTTTTGGCCACACGAGGGTCTTCCATCTGCTCGCAGATGGCGACCTTGAATCCTTTGCGGATGAGCTTGGCGATGTAATTTTCGGCGGCATGGTAAGGCACGCCGCACATGGGAATGGCGATGTCCTTCTCCTTGTTGCGCGAGGTCAGCGTGATCTGCAATTCGCGAGAGGCGGTGACAGCATCGTCAAAGAAAAGCTCGTAAAAATCTCCCAGGCGGAAAAAAAGCAGAGCATTGGGATGCTCTTTCTTGATCGCGGTATATTGCCGCATAAGCGGAGTGGAGGGCTCGGACATCGGTCAATCCGTAAACTGGGTTGCCGAATTATAGCGCGTCGTGGCTGTGGATTACTGCCAGTCGAAAGGCACCGGCGCCTTTCACTATTCGCTAGCGCCGTACTTCAGACATGAAGGCCATGATGTTGCCCTCGGAGTCGCGGAAGTCGGCCAGCCACAGGTCGTGGTCGGGCATTCTGGCTACCATGTGAGGTTCACTCTCAATCTTGACATTGCGCTCGACCAGGCGGGCATGTGCGGCTTTGATATCTGCAACTTTGAAGTAGAGGATCGATGCCGGGTGATCGAACTCCGGACGCTCCGGCGGGCTCAGCATCAGGCGAACGCCGCCGCAATCGAAGAAAGCCAGATGGCCGGCGGTGAAAAGCAGCTTGAGTCCGAGTATGTCACGGTAGAATTCCACCGCCCGGTCGGTGTCGTGCACATTGATGGCGATCTGGCCAATTTGCGTGATCGCGGTTTCGCTGGAAGCAGCATGGGCGGTCATGACCTCACCTCGTTCATCAAGTAGATGCGCCATGCTATATTTAATTAGCACAGCTAACAAAATAAGTTAGCATAGCTAACTAATAGATGCAAGCCGCCGGCAAAATTAAATCTCGCGGCCGCGGGGCCCTTGAAGCCGCCGACCGGCTGCACTCGGCGGCCATCCATCTGCTGCGCCGGCTGCGGATTCGCGACCGCGAAACTGGCATTGGCCCGGCGCAATTGTCGGCGCTGTCGGTCCTGGTATTTGCCGGGCCGAGATCGCTGGCTGAATTAGCCGAAGCTGAGCAGGTCAAACCACCGACCATGAGCCGGATTGTCTCCAATTTGCTTCGGGCCAAACTGGTGCGCAGAAGCACCGACCTGCAGGACCGCCGCGCGGTGGTGATTCAGGCGACCGAAAAGGGCATTCATATCATGCAGGAGGGCCGCAGGCGGCGGGTGGAGGCGCTTGCTGCCGTGATCCGCGGACTGCCGGAGAAGGAAATTGCAAGGCTGCAGGAAGCCGCACAACTCATGGAAAGCCTGAGCAGGCAAGCCTAGGTTAGAGCCCTTACCAACACGCAGTATTTCCTGATGGTTCTGCCGGCCGGTTTGCGGTGCGGCATATAATAAGTACTTTCTAGTCTTATGCCCTTGCTCTGGTTGCGGGTCGCGCTGGTCTTTTATGGATTGGGATTAGTGTATGCGCTGCTTGCCCTGGCGCGTAAGGCCGAATCGCTGGCAAAGGTGGCCATGCCCGCGTTGTGGCTGGGGCTGACATTTCATTTTGTCTCGCTCGCCGAACTGACCCTGGAGCAAGGCCATCTGACGCCTTCCACGGTGCACCACTCCGAATCGCTGTTGGCGTTCCTGATCGCGGCGCTCTTTTTGGCATTCTGGGTCAAATACAAAACGGTATCGCCCGGCATCTTTGTTTTCCCTCTGGTCTTCGTGCTTACCCTGGCGGCCTCCATCGGACAACAGCCGCAGGAGTTCACCTCTCCGCTGCTGCGCAAGGGGTGGATTTTCGTGCACGTCGCCCTCATCTTTCTGGGATACGCTGCGCTGTTCCTGAGTTTTGTAACCAGCATCTTGTATCTGGTGCAGGAGCGGCGGTTGAAGTCCAAGAACATGGGCAGATGGCTGCGCCTGCCGCCGTTGCAGGTCATCGATGAAATCGGCTACCGCGCGCTGCTGCTCGGCTTCCCATTTATGACCCTGGGGCTGATTGCCGGCGCGATTGTGGCGCAAGAGCAGTTTGGCGCGGGTTTTTTCCGCGACCCTAAAATTGCGCTCTCTATCATGGTCTGGGTCATCTATATGGTGCTGCTGTTTACGCGCTGGAGCGCCGGCTGGCGCGGGCGCAGAGCAGCCTTTCTTTCGACTTTCGCTTTCATTGCCGCCGTGGGAACCTGGGCGGCAAATTATCTGAGCGGCACACACAGGTTCCTGGGTCCATGACGGTTGTCCTTATTGGCGTGAACCACAACAGCGCGCCCGTGGAAGTGCGCGAGCGGCTGGCCATACCTGAGTCTCGCCTGGCCGAGGCGATAACGCGCCTGATGCAGTTTCCCGGCGTGGAAGAGGGAATGATTCTTTCCACCTGCAACCGGGTCGAATTGATCGCCAATGTCGGCAACGGCAGCGTCGATCTGCGCGCGTTCCTGCGCGAATACTTCGAGACTGATACCGATTCGCTGGCCGATCATCTTTATGAATACCGCGAGCAAGAAGCTATGCGGCATATCTTTCGCGTGGCCGCCAGCCTGGATTCGATGATTGTGGGCGAGCCGCAGGTCTTAGGACAGGTCAAAGCCGCTTATGCCGTGGCCTGCGGCGTGGGCGCGCTGCACTCGCAGCTTCACGCTCTGGTTTCACGCTCCTTTGCCGTGGCCAAGCGGGTGCGTACGGAGACCGCGATAGGCAGCTCGGCAGTGTCGGTAGCCTCAGCGGCGGTGGATTTGGCTACGCAGATCTTCGGATCGCTTGCCGGCAAGCATATCTACCTGGTGGGCGCGGGCAAGATGAGCGAGCTGGCGGCGCGGCACCTGATCGCCGGCGGCGCCGAGGCAATCTTCGTTGCCAACCGCACCCACGCGCGCGCACTGGTATTGGCAGAAAAATTTGAGGGTACGGCCATTCACTTTGAGGAGCTGTATGAAACCGCCGACCGCGCTGACATTGTGATTACCTCGACCGGATCTCCACATGCCATCTTTCGGCGGGAGCATGGTGAGCGTTTTCTGCACCGACGCAAAAACCGTCCCATGTTTTTTATCGATATCGCCGTGCCCCGCGATGTGGACCCGGAGATGAACAAACTGGACGGCATCTTTGTCTATGACATCGACGATCTGCAGGCGGTGGTCAGCGCCAACGTGGCCAGCCGCGAACGCGAAGCGGCGCGCGCCCATGAGATCATCGAAGCTGAATTGCAGCGCTTCATCGCGCGATTGCAAACGCAGGAGGTCGCCCCTACCATCATCTCTTTGCAGGAGCACCTGGAGAACATCCGCCAGGCGGAACTTGACCGCGCGCGCGGAAAGCTAGGCAAGCTGACCGCGGAACAGGAATCGGCGGTCGAAGCGCTTACCCGGGGGATCATCAATAAGGTTCTGCACACGCCGATTACCGCCCTCAAGAACGCGGCCGGCGATGCGGAAAGCAACACGGTGATTGATCACGTGCGCCGCATCTTTAATTTAACTCCCAGAAATCTAAACCCGGAAAATTCGTCCCCCCAAGGCTCAAGCACAAAAAACCTTGATTCAAAGAGTGGCAATGCAAGGCGAATCCCCATTGGCCGGCCGCGCGAGAAACAGGAAGAACCGCTGCGCGAAGAGGAAAAAAAGGCCACTCCTTCCTAATGGCACATCTACGCATAGGATCACGCGGTTCGCAACTCGCGCTGTGGCAGGCCAATCATGTCGCGGCCCTGCTGAAAGAGCGCGGACATTCGATTGCGATTGAGGTCATCAAGACCACCGGTGACAAGATCACCGAGGTTTCGTTGGCCCAGGTGGGCACCAAAGGGATGTTCACCAAAGAGATCGAAGAGGCCCTGGCCGAAGGGCGTGTGGACCTGGCGGTCCACAGCCTGAAAGACTTGCCGACCGATCTGCCGCCCGGTTTCGAGTTGGCCGCAATCATGAAAAGAGAAGACGCACGCGATGCCTTCATCTCTAAAAAATATAAATCGTTAACCGATCTTCCGCAGCGTTCCCATATTGGAACCAGCAGCCTGCGGCGAGAGGCGCAACTGCGTGCGCTGCGTCCTGATCTTCGAGTCTCGCCGTTGCGCGGCAATGTGGATACCCGCTTGCGCAAACTCGAAGCCGGCGAATACGATGCGATTATTCTTGCCGCTGCCGGGGTGAAGCGCCTGGGGAGGGAAGATGCCATACGAGAAATCCTGCAGCCGGAGATTATGTGTCCGGCGGCGGGGCAGGGTGCGTTGGGGATCGAAATTCGCAATGGAGATAGAGCCGTAGCGCGGCATCTTGAGTTTCTGGATGATCCCGCAGCGCGCGCTACTACGGAGTGCGAACGTGCCCTGCTGCAGAAACTGGGCGGGGGATGCCAGGTGCCGATTGGCGCCCACGCCACTTGCAGTGGACGGGAATTGCATCTGGTAGCCCGGGTTGCGCGGCAGGATGGCTCGCTGGTCATCAGCGAAGAAGGACGCGGGAAGAATCCGCTGCAACTGGGCGCTGCGGTCGGGGAGAAATTATTGCAGCGCGGCGCGGAAGAGATCTTGCGCGAAATTTATGGCACAGGTACAACCGTGCCCGAGCAGCCATAGGAAGAGTACTCAGTACTCAGTGCAGTCTCAGTATTGTTTGTGCCACATAACATGTGATGTCTTCCAAGGCAAAATCCAGAGGCAGCAATCGAGCGCGGCTGCGCAAGAGCGCATTGCCGTTAGCAGGTCTGCGGGTTCTGGTTACCCGCACCCGCAAGCAGGCAGGGACGCTTTCCACCATGCTGCGCAAGCAGGGGGCGACCGTGCGGGAAATCCCTACTATCGAAATTCGTCCTCCGCAATCGTGGTCACAATTGGACGAAGCTCTGCGCCGGCACGAAGATTTTGAGTGGCTAATACTCACCAGCGTGAATGGCGTCGAGGCTTTGGCGGCGCGCTGCCGCAAGCTGCGATTGCCCGTCAGGAAACTCAATCACTTGAAAATTGCGGCCATTGGGCCGGCAACGAAGAAGGCGCTCGAAAAGTGTGGATTGAAAGTTAGCGTGGTTCCTAGCGAATATGTCGCCGAAGCGGTAGTTGAAAAATTGCAGCACAAGGTGAAAGGCAAGCGCGTTCTGCTGGTGCGCGCGGCAATAGCGCGCGACGTTATTCCGCGCCAACTGAAAAAAGCCGGAGCAGAGGTGACAGTCACAGAGGCCTACCATACGGTGGCTCCAGCCAGTTCGCGCCGCAAGCTGCAAAGCATTTTCAGCAATCCGCAACTGTGGCCGCATGTAGTTACCTTCACCAGCTCTTCCACGGTGCGCAACTTCCATGAGCTCATGCGCGGCGTAAGCAAGGATCACATGCAAAACGTGGCGACAGCGTCTGTAGGTCCGGTTACGTCGTCAACCCTGCGTGAGTGTGGCTATCGCGTAGATATGCAAGCGCGTGAATACACCATGCCCGGCCTGGTGAAAGCAATTGTGCGGTGGAGACGGAACGTCGCAGAGAGAGCAGGCTCCTGAAAGCTAAGGAGCGCTGTTTTGCGCGGCCTCCTGCTACCGGGTGCGGAATCGCACATTGATAAAAACTTCACGCTCCATTCCAGTGGGTGAATTGCTCGAGTGTTTTACTATGTCGAGCGCCCTCTGGGCCAGCTCCGGATTCGAGTTTTGCAGTGCTTCCGCCTCCAGCACCTTGCCGGTGACGCCGTCGATGGTAGCATGAACGATGACAGAATGAGTGGAGTTGCCGTCGCCTTCGCCCGCATTTGCATCGGCCCAAATTGGGAAGCGTTGCGGCGCCGACAAAAGATACGAAGCAGGCAATTCCGGGGTGAGGACAAGCGAATTAGGTTCTGCGTCGCCGGTTTCCTGCAGGCTGTCCAGATGGACGTCGAGCACGGTCTTGCCATCTTCTACAAATGTGATTTGCCGGGCCAGCGTGCGTCCATGAAACGTAAGCGGATCAGAGTAGTCGTAGGTGACGTAAATCCCCGGGGCCTCGGACCATACCTGGAGCAGTCCTGAATTAGGATCGATGCAATATTCGCTTTCCACCCAGAAGCGGGGAGCGGGGTCTGTAGGGACACTTTCAGAGAGCAGAAGGCAGGTGATTTCGTTGCCTTTGTAGCTGACGGTGGCTGACCGCATCATCTGTGCGGTGGCAAAAGCAGGGCCGGGCGCGAAGAGCGCGGTGCGTACCATGTAGACACGAAGCGGAACGGCATTGGTGGCGCTCGTGCTGTAAACGCGTCCGTCATAGATAAGCCGGCCCGCGGAAGCGTTACCAATCTGCGCTGTCCAGCGCCATCTTCGGGCGCTTACCCGAACTTCTTCCATCGAGCCCTCACCCTCATACAGGGACTGCCCGCTGGAATTAAAGGAAACTTTCAGCACATAAGGCGTGCGAAATTCGTGCAGGCTGAAATAGTTCTGGCGCGCCCGATTCAGCAGATCGCTGGCGGCGGTGCGCTCTTCAGGTGTAACCAGCACATGTGCCGCCCCGGTAACCAATTCGGATGAATCGGGCGGCACAAGAGCCATTTGAGAAAAGGCCGCCGGAGTGAACAACAATAATGACAATAGCAGATAAAAGGGCAGCGTAATTCGCATCTTTGCCTCGAACCGTCAAGGGCCGGACGGGATAGCGAGTATCTTATGCCAATCAGGGCTCGAGCTTCAAACCAGAGTTTTAGCTGGTGGAACAATCCGGATTTGATCAGAACGTCACTCCCGCCTAACCGCCTTCGATGATTTACAGTGGAAGATGATGCCCGACCCCAAGCAGCGCTTCACCGACAGGGTTGAAAACTACATTCGTTATCGGCCCTCGTATCCGGCGGAAGTGATCGAGCTTCTGCGGAGCGAGTGCGGGCTTACGCCAAAGTCAGTGGTAGCCGACATCGGTTCCGGAACGGGAATCCTCAGCCAGTTGTTTCTGCATAACGGCAACCAGGTTTACGGGGTAGAGCCCAATGCTGAGATGTGTGCTGCCGGAGAACGCCTCCTGGCGGAATATAAAAGTTTCAGCAGCATTCCTGGCTCGGCCGAACAGATCCGGCTTCCCGCCGCCAGCGTTGATTTTGTTGTTGCCGGCCAGGCATTTCATTGGTTCGACCGCCCGCGGGCCCGCGCCGAGTTTGGGCGCATCCTGAAGCCCGGTGGATGGGTGGTGCTGCTGTGGAACAACCGCCTCACCGACACCACGCCCTTTCTTCGCGCCTATGAGGATTTACTGATGCGCTGCGGCACCGACTATGCCCTGGTTGACCACAAGAATATTACCGGCGAAGTTCTGCAGGAATTCTTTCATCCCCGTGGCTTCAAGCTGAAGGCCTTCCCTAATCGGCAGGTTTTCGATTTCGATGGCCTGCGCGGCCGGGCGCTTTCGTCTTCGTATATCCCGGCGGAAGGCCATCCCTCCCATGCTCCCTTTATGCAGGAGCTGAAGGCAATCTTCGAAGCATATAACAGTAGTGGCGCCGTTACGTTTGAGTACGAAACGCAGGTTTACTACGGGCAGCTGAGTTGATCTGTTTTACCTTGCCGGACCGTTCTGGGCAAGCTTTCTGCCCAAGAAGCCGGTTCCTCGGCGTGTTTGACTCACGGCGCTTGCGGCAGAACATATTCATCTACAAATTGGATCAGCTTCTCACGATGAGCGGCCCGGTAGGCGGGATAGTCCTGAACAACTCCCGTGTCTGGATGGACCAGAAGAACGAAGGGCTCGAGCATTCCCTGAGACTTCATCCGCGACAGCAACACTAACGACGGATCTGGGTTTTCAAGTTTCTTCTTTTGTTGAATTTCCTCAAATACGGTTGCAACCAGGGACAAAGCTGAGATTTCTTCCTTCAAGGAATGGCGATAGGTTTTCTCCTGGGGAAATTCTTTGGCGAATTTTTCATTTCGCCAAAGGGCCCGCTCCATGGGATATGTCATCCAGGCCGCGCCGCCATCGTTTTTTCCCATAGTGGCTGGATCCACCGTGATTTTGGTATTCCCTTTGGAATCCATAGCCGGGGCTGCAGGAAGCTGGATCGGGATTTCCTTGTAGCTCACGTGGTTCTGGCTTACCCAATTGTTCAGACCATTCCATGAGGTCTGGCGATAGGGGTTGGCCACCAGCCCTTCGATGAACTTGGCGCGCGCCGCTTTCATCTGGCCATCTGCCATGAGAGCATCGCCCCAGTAACGATAAGCGGTTTCCTCATTGGGCTCGATTTGGATGGCCTTGGCGAACCACTCTCCTGCCTGCCCGGTTTTCTTCAGGCGAAAGTAGCTGTCGCCGATGTCCAAGGCGGCGTAGTAGAGCTTGGGATCGAGCGCGAGGGCTTGTGAGTATCCCGCAATGGCATCCTCAAACTCTCCGCGCGCGAAGGCGGCTTCGGCGCGCTGCATGGCAGCTTCAACCTCCTGGTTCGAGGAAAACGAGGATTCACTGCCATCCTCGGGGATTCCATCGAGCAGGGTTTTGCAAAGGTCGGAGTTGTCGCCCAGTTCCTTGGCGCGCAGCAGCTCCGCGCGGGCGTGAAGCCGGTCAGCTTTTCTTTTCGCCGGGTCAATCCAGGTAGCGGCGCGGCTCAGCAAAGAGGAGCCCAGGGCTTCGTGGGCCACCATATCTTCCGGATATCGCGCGACAACCTTCTCCAACAGCGCCGCCGCCTCGGGCAATTTGTGGTCTTTGTAGAGCTGCATGCCCTGCTGCCGGTCAGGATCGTTGTAGTTTGTCTTGGCGGCCTGGGCGGATGATGATTGCGCAAAGCTGGAAACGGACAACAGAACAACCCACACGATGACCAGAAGCCAACGCTCGAGGCGCATAAGAAATCTCCTTGGGGGAAAACAGATTTTATCCCAAAATGACCGCTATTCATGCTGGAACGTGAAGAAATAATGAACTTGCAGACAGGAGCTGGCGCACTTTCGCCCCTGCTGTATCCCAGAAATGAGTGATGAGGCAAGTTGGCACGGTTTGAGGGGGGGTGGGGGTTACTAAGTAACCTCTGAGCTGGACGCTCTTGGGGAGAGGGGGTGGGTATTACCCGAGTAATGAATCCGGCGGAGGCAGAAATATCCCGTCACCGCCCTGGAGCCAGGGAGGCGTGGATCGAGGTTTTCAAAGACCAGCGGGGCAGAGCCCCAAATACATCATGCCAGCAATTTCATAGAAGGCAAGGATTTGATACCAGAGCTCAATTTTTGCTGCACAAGAACGAGGGGATTCTGGCGACACGGGGACTGAACAGAACGTGCCCTGACAATGCGCCTTGCAGGGTAGCGTGAGACAGCTATTGTGGAATTGCGTTTAATGTTTTGGTCCCATATTCGTCGTCGGTGGCACATGCTGTTTCAAAAAATTCGCCAGGCGAGTATGGGCGTCAATCTGGTTTTCGCGGCGGGCGAAGCCGTGGCCTGCTTGCGCATCTGCGGAATTTTCTGCGCCATTGCCGGAAAAGTGACTTGACTTCTTATATCTATATATGTAGAGTTAATGGCATGGAGAGCAGGATTCGCATGTCGCGTCAGACAGTTGCCGTGTTGGGCTCACTGTTGGCGGAACCAGCCACATGGCAATATGGCTACAATTTAAGTCGTGAGACCGGCCTAAAATCGGGCACGCTGTACCCGATACTTATGAGATTGTCAGCGAGTTCCCTTCTGGAAACGCGTTGGGAACAGGCTGATCCCGGGCGTCCGCCGCGCCACATGTATCGCTTGACGCAAAACGGATTGCGCCAAGCCCGGCAGTTTCTGACAGAAGCCCGGGAGCGCGGTTTTGCGCCGCGCCTGAGGCCGGAAGGGAGCCGGGCCTGATGGAACGCAAGACAATTTGTCGTATCAGTAAAAAGGCGATGCGCTGGTTGCTGCGTTGGACTCCCAGGCATTTCCAGGGTTGGGGAATGGCCATGGCGGCAGAGTTGGAAGTGATAGACCAGCCGCTGGAATCGCTGCAATGGGTGCTCGGGTGTGCCGGCGTCATTCTGCGGCAAGCCATATTGAACGTTTGTTTTGGTGCATGTCGTGACGCATGGTTCTGGATCACGGCCAAGGAGGAGGGCACAGGTATGAGGACCGCAAGAATTGCAGCGATATCAGCCCTTTTGATTGTATTTGGTTTTTTCTTTGCCCCAAGCTTTCGCCAAGCCATGAGCATAGCCGGGGATACGCTCTACGGCGTTCCTTGGGCCCGCTCTGGCAGTGGACAACAAGAACTCCGCGGATTGCGCCTTGAAGCGGAGCGAGAGCACGACGCAAAGATGCTGGCCTATGTGGCCCTTCATGAAGATAGTCTTGAGATCGCTGGGCAAGATGCTGATAAGGCCGTTGCAATTGATCCTCAGTGGACGTGGGTCTATTACGTACTTGCGGGACGGGATATGGGTGGAATGCCGCATCCTCTCAATCCACAGCTCGCCACTTGGATTGCGAAGCTTCAGCGGTGGGACCCGCAAAATGCGGCGCCTTACCTGCTTGAAGCCGAACGGCTTGTTCATGCGACCCGCTTCGATCATAGCGCCGAACAGAAGATTGCCGGAAACAGTCTTTGGATCCAGACCATGACACTCGGTTTTGATGCCCCCAGGTATGACATCTATTTTCAGCAGCGTTTCAATATAGAAAGGTATATTGCCAGGCAGCAAGGCCTTGGCAACCCCTTGCGATTCACGCTCTCGTTAATATCGCATCCGCTGCCCAACCTTGCCGGTGTTCGTCAATATGAAAAGCTCATCCTGAGTGGCGCCCAAAACTCGTCAGATCTGAATCAGCAAGCTCGGCGAGTGGCCTTATTCGGTGAACGAATGATGGCCAGCGACACTGAAATCGAAGAAATAAGCGGACAGGAACTTGCGCTTATTGGATATCGGAAACTAGAGGGGCTCGCCTTGCCGACCGATCGGGCGTTTATTGCCGTTCGAATCGCTCAATTGGAGGCGATGAAGTCCCGGAAAATACCTACCTTTTATCATGCTCCCTTCAGGGATGCATTTGCGGCCAACGCTGCGATTGTTCAGGTATGTTTTGTTCTTATGTTGATCACAGCTCTGACCCTGGCAGGTTCGTGTGCGGTCCTGGTTTTTCGATGCTCGAAGTGGTCCAGTACGATAAAAACAATATTCTACATTGCGGTCGGCGGCCTGCTGACTACCTCTGCAGTCGCTTTCGTGGCCTATCTTCCGTACTTTCAGTTGGTGACGCAGGCCACGGCCACTCCGTCTTCAGTGAAAAGCAGTGTGCCTTTGTTGATGCCGTTGCTTTCTTTTGCCAACCCTGCATCCTACGCCCGTCACGGCGGAGTCTATGGCTGGGCTTGCGTGCTGGTATTGCTTACATTTTTGGCGCTGTGGATTTTGGTGCGCCAGTTCCATCGTTCTCGTTCTGAAACCCCAGCGGTGAATGCCGGCTAACTCAGGTTAACCTCAGATCAGCGGGCCTTTGCATTTCCGCTTAGCGCCACCGGCGGCACATGCTGCTTCAAGAAATTCGCAACGCGAGTATAGGCATCAATCTGATTTTCGCGCCGCGAGAAGCCGTGGCCTTCATCTTCGTAGATTTTGAGTTCGGCCACGCCGCCGCGTTTATGCACGGCGTCGGCTACCTGTTGGGCTTCTGACTTAGGACAGCGGGGGTCGTTGCCTCCGGCCAGCAGCAATAACGGTGCTTTGATCTTATCCACAAAGAAAATAGGGGAGCGCTCTTCGTAACGGGCTTTTTCTTTGACCAAGTCGCCCATAGTGGCCAGATCAATTTCGCGAAGCAGCGGGTCCTCGTTCGCGATCTCGGTAAACCAGTTGACGAAAGGAACAATGGCTACGCCCGCGGCCCACACTTCAGGCGCTTTGGTCACGCCCATCATGGTCATGTATCCGCCGTAGCTTCCGCCCATAATGATGAGTTTCTTCGGGTCTACATAGCCGGTTTTCCTGATCCAATCGGCAGCGGCCAGATTGTCCTGCAGATCGCCGCCGCCCATATCGTTAAAGTTTGCTTCCTGAAAATCTTTGCCATAGCCGGTTGAGCCACGATAGTTGGGCGCGATGACGATGTAGCCCTGGTTCACCAGATATTGCACAGCGCGATCGAAGGCGTTTACCGTCTGCGAAGTTGGCCCGCCGTGGATGTAGACAATCGCCGGGTTCTCCGGCTTGCGCTGCAGGTTGTAGGGCATATAGACGAAAGCGGAAATCTGCCACTTGCCATCCGTGCTGGGATAGTGGGCCAGAAAGGGCTCGACCATGTCTTCGCCGCGCACCCCGGCCGCCAGCGAGTGCGTGACGGCATACGATTGGGCTGAGCTGAGGTCGTAAACCCAAACATCGCTGGGCGAATCCGGGCCATTGTGGTAGATGAGAAGTTTAGTGCTGTCGCGGCTGAATGCCGACTCTGCTCCGCCCAGCGTGTTGGTCCCTTTTTTGAGCGGCAGGGTTTGCGTGCTGCGGCTCTCAATGTTGAAGACCATCACATCGGTGTTGCCGTCTACATTCGAGGTCCAGGTGAGCAGCTTGCCGTTGGGAGAAAAGTTTCCGCCCCTAGATTCCCATTTATCCATAGTCAGCCAGCTGATTTGTTGCGTGGCAATATCCATCAATCCAATGTTCTGGTAGCTGTTGGCGGCGTCGGAGGTGATCAGCAGGGAATTGCCGTCGGGCGACCAATCGTTCACCACAAAATGCAGGTCGCCTTTGTGGTTCGTCATGTTTTTGCTCTTGCCGGTGGCTACGTCGGCAATCATGATGTTGGAATCTTTTCCGTTGGCATTTTCCAGCGTGTAGGCGACCTGCGTGCCGTCGGGCGACCAGACGAAGTTGGCAACGCTCAGATGGTGAGGCGTTCCTTTGGTGATGTGCTGTACCTGGCGCGTGCCGATATCCATCACATCAATTTCCCAATTTGGAGCTGTCTTGGGCTTCACCAGGTAGGCGAGGCTCTTGCCATCGGGCGACCATGCGGGATCGGTCTCGGCGATCTCGGGCGTGCGCGTCAGGTTGGTGACCTCTCCGCCGGCGGAGTGAACCAGGAATATGTCCCACTGCTCGTTGCCGTCGTGGTCAGAGATGAAAGCGATCCACTTGCCGTCAGGCGACCACGCCGGCGACCCCTGACGCTGGTCGCTGACCGTGATCTGCACCGGCGAGCCGCCGCTGGTTGAAACCAGCCACAAGTTGCGGCGTCCGCTGATGTTGCTGATGAAGGCGACGCTTTTGCCGTCTGGAGACCACGCCGTGCCCCCGATGGTGTAACTCATAAACAATTTTTCGAGAGCAAACTTCTGCACGTCAGGCTTGCTGCGGCTGACGATCTGCTGCGGATCGGTGATGGCCAGAGCGTTTTCCTGGTTTACAGCGGCGCCTTGGGCCGGGGCGTTGGCTTTCGCGTTGGCGTTTTCCTGGCTGAATGTGGCGGCAACCATGAAGATCACCATAGCAAAGATCAGGAAGATGCGCATAAGTGCTGGCGTGATATGCCGAGTTTAACCCAGGATGTGGCAAATCAAGAAACCATTCACCACGGAGGCACGGAGGAATTGGGTCATTGAGTCATCGGGTCATTGAGCCATTGCAACCGGATTGAATAATTGCGGATTTGGTAATTGCCTAATTGAATCTGCACGCGCAAAATCATTGCCAAATTCCACACTCATCCGAGTCTTCGGGATTCTTCGCCTATAGCTCAGAATGACAATCTGGAAGAATCTGCGTTGTTTCTCCCGTCTCTGCCGTTAAAGAAAACCCAGCCGTCGTTAATCTGAAACGCTGGGAGTGTCCCACATGTTTGTTCCTAATCTTTCCCCAAATGGAACTAAGGAAAAAGAGCCAACGTAGTTACGAAAAAAGATTCGGGTGTTAAGAATCTTTTCTGCTCGCTCCTGAGTAGATGCTCCTATAGGGTACTCGTTTTACCAAACCATACCAAGGAGCCTGTATTGAAGAATACATTTTTCGTTTTAGTTGTTCTGCTTTTTTCTTCCCTCTCTTGCCTGGCACAAGTAGTTGTGTCATCTCCAACGCCTGGGGCCACGGTGAGTTCCCCGGTTCACTTTGTGGCTTCTTCTCCGGGAGCGGTGGCCATGCGCATTTATTCCGATTACCAGAGTATTTTTCTTGTTAATAGCAGTTCCCTCGATACAACGATTGATTTACCCGGCGGAGATCACCATATTGCCGTGCAGTCGTGGAGTGCTTCAGGCGCGGTCCAGATACAAGAGCTTCACATCAACGTCGCCGGCAATGGCGCAGGGTCTGAAGCTGAACATCCGGATATCGCCCAAATACAAAATCGCCCGGACTGGCAGAACTGTGACCAGTGCGCGGGCAAGGGAGGCGATGGGCCGGGCACCAGCCACAATATGGCCCAGTACATCACTTCGCCTTCTTTGACTGGATCTTCCGCCCAATTCTGGGTGGGAGGGTCGCCGTGGGGAGCGAGTCTGTGGTGGAACCAAATCGGCGGAAGAGACGATGTTACCAGGTTCGGTTACAGTCTTGATTTTCGCGTGGAGAATCCGGAAAACGCTCAAGCGCTGGAGTTCGACATGAATCAGAATGCCGGCGGATTGCGCTATATCTACGGTACCGAGTGTGACATCAAAGACACTCATACCTGGAGAGTCTGGAATTCGCAGGATCGCCGCTGGGTTTCTACGGGGGTTGGCTGTGCAATGCCCGCCGCAGGAAGCTGGAACCATTTGGCGTGGGAATTTGAGCGGACTGGCGGTGGGGTGCATTTCACTTCCGTGACCTTGAACGGCCAGCGCCATGACATAAATTTCTGGTTCCCTGCGTATCAGGAAGGCGGCAGCGGCCTGGACGTAGCCTTTCAGGTTGATCTGGATGGCTCGGGAGGAGAGGTCAAGGCATATCTCGACAATGTTGGGGTAACGTTCCGGTAAGAGCCACATATTGGGTCCGTCGCCCGGAAGGTGACGGACTCTAATAGTTTCAAGTTTCAAGTTTCGAACCCCGGGGGCGAAGGGGCGAATTTTGAGGGCCTAATCGGTACGATCCGGCAGAGTGGGATCGTGTCCTGATACAAACTCATTCTTGAAAACATGCTTGCTTTGTTGACATCCTTGAACATTGTCTAGATTTCGTCATGGAGAGGGAAAAATCCAAGTGCGGTCCGATTTAAGCCGTGGGCAGTTCCCATCGCCATCCGAGGTTCCCTCGGCAAGCTCAGGACAGGCTCTTCGCCGCAGAAAACGCAGCTCAGGATGACATTTTCTAAAATTGAGGATTTTTCGAGGATGTCAACAGGTGTTTACCAGGCAATTGGCCACGCGGGTCCGGGAACTGCTTTGCAGCTAAATACGGCCTTTCGTTACAGCTGAGAGCGGGAAAAGAGCGTAAAATTGTAGTATGCCCATGACCAACAAACAACAGTCCGAACTCCTGATGAAGACTGCTGAGTTCTATCGCCGCTCCCTTGCCAACTACCCTGAATATGTCAAAACAGAACGGAAGGCACGAACCAGGAAGCAGCTCGAGGCAAGGCTCGAGGTCATCCTAAAGGAAATTGAGGCTCTAGCCTCGTAACTGGATCTGCATTTTGGCGCCGCCTCCTGGGTTTTACAGTCTAAAGATTATCGACTGAGAGCCGCTGTTTTGTGGATCTCAACGGTTGACCAGGTCTTATCAGCCGCGTGGCAGATGTTTTCCAGCGGACATTCGGCGCATTTGGGTTTGCGGGCGATGCACAGGGCGCGTCCGTGATGAATGATCTGGTGGGAGAAATCAATCCACTTCTCGCGCGGGATCACCCGCATCAGGTCTTGCTCGATGCTCTTTGGGTCGTCATTCCTGGTCAACTCCAGGCGGCGCGAGATACGGTGTACGTGAGTATCGACGACCACACCTTCCGCCTTTTTGAACCATGTGCCCAGCACGACATTGGCGGTCTTGCGGGCCACGCCGGGCACGCTCAGCAGCTTTTCCATGTCATCGGGAACCTGGCCGCCAAACTCGCTGATGATTCGTTGCGCGGCTCCTACCAGAGATTTGGATTTGTTGCGGAAAAACCCGGTGCTGCGGATATCGGGCTCGAGTTGTTCAGGTTTTAACGCGGCAAAGGCCTGCGGCGTGGGATATTTTTGAAAGAGGCCGGGCGTAACTATGTTGACGCGCACGTCGGTGCATTGGGCGGAGAGAATCGTCGCCACCAGCAGCTCCCACGCGCTCTTGTGATGCAGGGCGCAGGTCACCTTAGGATATTGGGCGTCCAGTCGCTTCAGAATTTCGGCGACACGCTCGGGCGCAACCGGATCATATTTGCCTTGGTTTTTTTTGGACGTCGCCGATTTTTTGTTCGGCATGGATTTGGAGGTTGTTTTGGTAGTCCGTTTGCTTTTCGTGGTTTTTGGCTTTTGGGTTAGAGGCATGAACTTATCTCATTTAAGAACTTAATCAATCTCAGCGTCGTCCCCTAGGGACTCATATCACTGTTTGCGCATACCCAGCGCTGAAGCGCTTGGCTATAGTACGGCACCCCTTCGGGGTTGTTCTTCACATCCCACAAACTCAGGTCCTGAATACAAACCTGAGTTCTAACCTTTTGTGCAAAGCGGCCTGCGATTACAATGATGGGCAGGAACATCACAGCTTATCAGGGGAATCCCGATGTCTTCCACTACCATGCAAACCGCGCAAAGCCAGCTGCCTGCCGTGCCTTTGACCATTGAAGGCGCCAGCGTTCTGCATAGCATGATGCGTTTCCGCCGGACGGAATGGCGCAAGCTGGGCGAGCCCGCCCGCGCCGAACTGGTAAAAGAAGCCACACTCGCGCTGCAGCAGATGACGCATAACAGCGACGGCCAGAGCGCGTTGTATTCCATCTTAGGCCACAAGGCAGACCTGCTCTTTGTGCACTTCCGCCTGTCATTCGAGCATCTCAAGGCTGTCGAACTGCAGCTTGCGCAACTGCGCCTGAGCGATTTTCTGGAGCCGGCGACGTCGTATCTTTCCGTGGTAGAGCTCGGGCTGTACGAATCCACGGTCAAGCTGTACCGCGAGCTGGCCGAAAAGGGAATTGCGCCGCACTCGACAGAGTGGAACCGCGAGACCGAACAGGTGCTGCAACGGCAGCGCGAGGCCATGCGTCCGCGCTTGTTTCCTGAAATCCCTCCGGCGCGTTACATCTGCTTTTATCCCATGGACCGCCGCCGCGGGGAAGAGAAGAACTGGTACACGCTGCCTATCGAAGAGCGCCAGCGCCAGATGGAGGAGCACGGCCTGGTGGGCCGCCGCTATGCCGGCACCGTAAAGCAGATTATTACCGGCTCCATCGGCTTTGACGATTGGGAGTGGGGCGTCGATCTTTTCGCCGACGATCCTCTGGTGTTCAAGCGGCTCATCTACGAAATGCGCTTCGACGAAGTCAGCGCGGTTTACGCTCTTTTCGGCACGTTCTACGTTGGCGTGCGTTGTCCGGCTTCAGGACTGGGCAAGCTTCTAAGCGGTGAGCTGCCTACGTTCCAATGATTATTCTGTCTGGCGAACTGCTTTATCGCCTGCTATCTCTAGATATATACTCCCGCATCATAAGAGGTGATTTCATGGCGAGTGAATGGCGTCTCAAAGCGGAGTACGTCAAAAATTGCAACTGCGCACCGGGATGTCCGTGCGATTTCTGGGCGCCGCCTACTCACGGTCCTTGCAAAGGCATGATGGCTTTCCATGTCCTTGAAGGGAATTACGGCAACACCGGGCTCAATGGAGTGATTTTTGGCGGGACCTATCATTGGCCCGCCGCGCTGCATCTGGGCAACGGCACCTTCCAGCCTTACTTGCAGGAAAAGAGCACACCCGAACAGCGAGATGCCTTGCTTACCATCATGAGTGGAAAGGCCGGCAATGCCTGGTTTGAGGTGCTGGCCAGCGTTGTTTCCGCCGTCCTGGAGCCAAAATTTGTGCCTATCACATTTGACTTCGATCTTGAGAAGCGCAAGGCCAGCATTAAATTCGGCAACGAGGTGCAGACCACGACCGAGCCCATTACGGACCTCGCCGCCGGCAGGGAACATCGCATTCGCCTGGAGATGCCCAATGGCATGGAGTACAAGCACCCGGAGATTGCGACCGCAAGCCTGCTGCGCTCGACTGGCGCTATTGCCTTTGACTGTCCATCGGCACATAGTTCGCTGGCCGTAGTGGAACAGACGCATCGCGGGTTGACGGCCTAGCCCTGTTTCATGGCGCCTTCTTCCACAGATTCGGCGCCGGGCCCCTCTTCTCCCAGGGTTGCCTTTGCAGAACGGAACGTCTATCTCATCGCGCTGATATTTTTTGCCATCAGTGCGGGTCTAACCATTTACTTTAACCGGTCAATGTCTGCCGGCATGCCTATGCCTGGGAACTGGACGATGAGCATGATGTGGATGATCATGCCCGGCGATACCTGGTTCACCGGCAGCCTTGGATTTATCGCCATGTGGACTGCAATGATGATTGCCATGATGCTGCCCTCAACCCTGCCCATGCTTTTGCTGTATCGCCGGGCGGCGGCATTCCACGGCGAAGCTCATTCAGGTGGGGCCACATTTCTCGTTGCCAGCGGCTATTTCCTGGTATGGGCACTCTTTGGAGTCGTTGCCTTCACGGCCGGACTTGGCATTAGCCAGGGAGCCATGCATTCAGACCCATTCAGCCGCCTGATTCCGCTGGCCGGGGGAGTGGGATTGTGCATTGCGGGGATTTATCAGCTCACGCCATGGAAGTCGACCTGCCTGAAGCATTGCCGAGATCCACTGACGGTCGTAGCCCACCACCTGCAGCGAGGCCGGCTGGGTGCTTTCCGTCTGGGTATTCATCATGGAGCTTTCTGTGTCGCCTGTTGCTGGGGACTGATGCTGATGCAACTTGTACTCGGAGTGATGAACCTGTGGGTCATGGTGGTCCTGGCGGTGATCATTGCACTGGAGAAGCTGCTGGTGAGAGGAGAGTTCGTGGCGCGACTGACCGGAGCCGCAGCGATTGTTGCCGGGGCCACAGTTGCGGCGAGGTCCCTGATTTAGGATTGCAGCGTCCTCAAAGTGTGAGTCGAAGCAATAACCGTAACTGTGGTCTGCGACGAAATGCCATTTGACGGGGCCAAGTTGTGCCGTTACTCTGTACCATGCCACTCGTAACCGAGCCGGGCGGAAAAGGCTGAAAGTTAATGTCGGTCAAGGCAATCCTGCAAGGACAAGTCTGGCGGAACAACGCCAACGGGCAGAACTACTTAGTCACCAAAGTCTACGATGAACTGTTCACGCAATATGCCATGCTGCGCCAGGCAGATACCGACGCAGCCAGCTCACAGACCATGCGCGTGAAGGTGGCCAAGAGCGCTGACGGCGCAAGCCTGCCGGGTTTTACCTATACGCAAGAGTCACAAGATTTCTAACTCTGGGGCAATGCTTCTTCAAGGCCTCGCATCCTGACTTTGTAATTGGAGCTATGTCGCAGCCGTTTAAATGTCCGCATTGTGGTGCGCATGACTACACGATCATCCTCACAGGATGTGAGGTGAGCGGCGCGACCTTGCAGGAAGATTTTGCCTGGGACTGGCAGCGAGGCGAATATTGTTCCGATGGGACCGTAATCGTGAGCAGCGAATCGGTGGAGAACGAAGGCGGTCGAGCCATGTGCCTGCAATGCGAAAAAGACGTGTCGGAAGCCGTGGCTGCTTACGAAGACCAGCAGGAAAGCGCGTAAAACAGTACTCGGTACTCAGTACTCAGACTGAAAAAGCTCTCATCTTCGGAACAAAGGAACAAAAATTCTGGGCACGAGTTAAGCCAAAATAAATTCTAATCATGATCTCTAAAATTCTTGCCGCGTTGAGCGGATTTATTACGGCCTTTATCAAAGCGGTGGGTTATAAGGGCATCGTGTTGCTCATGGCCATCGAGTCGGCGTGCATTCCGCTGCCATCCGAAGTTATCATGCCGTTCTCCGGCTACCTGGTTTCGCAGGGACGCTTCAGCCTGCTGTGGGTCGCAACTGCCGGAGCCATTGGCTGCAACCTGGGTTCGGAGCTGGCCTACACCATCGGATATTTCGGCGGACGCCGCCTGGTGATGAAATTCGGCCGTCTCATCTGGCTGAGCGAGCATGAGATCGACTGGGTACACAATTTTTTTCAGCGCTATGGCGACATTACCGTGTTTATCGCCCGCCTGCTTCCCGTAGTGCGCACCTTTATCGCCCTGCCCGCGGGCATCGCTCGAATGCCGCGGCTGCGCTTTCATCTCTATACGTTTTTAGGATCATGGCCGTGGTGCTTTGTCCTCGCGTATCTGGGCATGAAAGCCGGTGAGCACTGGGACTATCTGCGCGCGTACTTCCACAAATTCGACTTCGTCATCGCCATTCTGCTCGTCGTGGGAGCGGCATGGTTTATCTGGTCGCGCTGGAAACACCGTATAAAGACAGCTCCCAGCTCCTAAAGGCAGTTCTCGGTTCGCAGTTGTCAGTTCTCAGTTGCGGCTTGGGAAAGTACTTCGTAATACCACACGAATATTTGCCAGGTATCAATCAATGCGCGTGGTCTTTGCGATCATTTTTTCGTAGGTCTTCCAGGGAATGAGTTTGCGCAGCCAGTATTGCAGAGTGGCGTCGCGGCCGATGCGATAGCGCAAGCGCGGATTGGGGTCGCTTGCGATATCGGCAATGAGGCAGGCAACTGCGCGTGCATTTGCCTTGGGCACGTCTTTTTGCACCCAGGCGGCAAAGCGCCGGGCGCGGTCGTGGTTGGGAGATTGCGGAGAAAGGGCAAATGAACCGATGCGGACGTTGCGGTCCCAAATATCGGTCTTGAAGGCTCCTGGTTCCACCAGAACTACGCGGATTCCGAGGGAGTGGGTCTCGATGCGCAACGCTTCGCTCCAGCCTTCCAAGGCAAACTTTGAGGCGGAATAGCTGCTTACCACCGGTTGTGCCACCAGGCCGCTGATGGAAGAGACCATGATGATGTGTCCCGAGCGCTGCTGCCGCATCACGGGCAGCACAGCCTGCGTCATGGCGACATGGCCGAAGAAGTTGGTATCGAGCTGCTGGCGAATTTCTTCCAAGCGCATGTCTTCGGCGAAGCCGCTCATGGCAAAGCCGGCATTGTTGAGCAAAACATCAATACGCTCATAGCTGCGAACAATTCCGGCGATGGCGTCGGGAAGGGAAGCAAACTGGGTGACGTCAATCTGGCGGACCTCGATTTTGTCTTGAACTCCGGCGGACACGGCTGCCTCATCGAGGCGCTGTCGGCGTCCGGGATCGCGCATGGTGGCCACGACGAAAAAGCCGTCTTTGGCCAATTCCACGGTGCTTAGCAGTCCTATGCCGCTGGAAGCTCCGGTGACAACTGCAATTTTCGATGTCATTTGCAAAACTCCCTCCAATACGAGAAGATACAAGATTCTCATGAGCTGGCGGTTTGGGCTGTACATTTCGAATTTTCCCGCTAAGGATATCAATGGCCACACACTTAAAAAAGCAGAGCAAAAAAACTGAGTCGAAGAAAGCGGAGCACATTGCTCCGGCAAAAGGCAAGCTGGGCATCATGATTCCCGGAATGGGAGCTGTAGCCACCACATTTGTGGCGGGCGTGGAAGCGGTGCGCAGCGGCCTGGCCAAACCCATCGGTTCGCTGACCCAGATGGGGACTGTTCGCCTGGGCAAGCGCACCGACGGCAGGTCTCCGCTGATCAAGAAGTTTGTTCCCCTCGCCGACCTCAGCCAGCTTGTCTTCACCGGCTGGGATATTTTTGAGGACAACATGTATGAAGCGGCGCGCAAGGCCGGGGTACTGGAACGCGAGCTGTTGGACGGCATCAAGCCGTTCATGGAATCGGTGAAGCCGATGCCGGCGGTCTTCGACAAGAACTACGTGCGCCTGCTCGATGGGCCGAACGTCAAAAAGGGCCCGAACAAGATGGACCTGGCCGAGCAGGTGCGACAGGATATCCGCGACTTCAAAAACTCTTCCGGCGCCGACCGCCTGGTGGTGATGTGGTGCGGTTCGACGGAAAGCTTCCTGGAGCCCTCGGCAGTCCACAAATCGGTGAAAAATTTTGAGAAAGGGCTGTTGAATAACGATGAGAACATCGCTCCCTCGATGATCTACGCGTATGCCGCGCTTTCTGAAGGAGTCCCCTTCGCCAATGGCGCGCCCAACCTGACTACAGATATTCCCGCCATGGATGAGCTTTCGCGCGCCAACCACGCGCCTATCTGCGGCAAAGATTTTAAAACCGGCCAGACGCTGATGAAGACTGTTCTGGCGCCGGCCTTCAAGGCCCGTATGCTGGGCCTGAGCGGATGGTATTCGACCAATATCTTAGGTAATCGCGATGGCGAGGTGCTGGAAGATCCGGGATCATTCAAGACCAAGGAAGAATCGAAGCTGGGTGTGCTGGAGCACATCCTGCAGCCGAAGCTTTATCCGGAGCTTTACGGCAATATTTTTCACAAGGTTCGCATCAACTACTATCCGCCGCGCGGCGACAATAAAGAAGGTTGGGACAACATCGACATCTTCGGTTGGCTGGGGTATCCCATGCAGATCAAGGTTGATTTTCTCTGCCGCGACTCTATCCTCGCGGCGCCCATCGTGCTCGACCTCGTGCTCTTCATGGATCTTGCACAGCGCAGCTCGCAGTTGCGCGACATCGGCATTCAGGAATGGCTGAGCTTCTATTTCAAATCTCCAATGACCGCGCCCAAGCTCTATCCTGAGCACGACCTGTTTATTCAGTTGATGAAGTTGAAGAACACCCTACGACACTTGAGAGGGGAAGAGCTGATTACTCACTTGGGATTGGAGTATTACGATTAATTCTTTAGCAATCAGTACTCAGCATTCAGCCCCTAAACAAGCATTTAGCCGTTAGCATTTGGCCGCTTAACAGTTTGAACCGGGGAGGGCTCAAGGTCCTCACCATTTTGGCAGCTTGATCGTGTTCCAGGGGTCAAGTGCTAAGTGCTAATTGCTTGTTTAGGGGCTGATTGCTGACTGCTCAATCTGATTGCTGCTCTTCTGCATCTAATCCGGTATGAAAGTCGCAGGCTGCGCGGCGCTGTTGATCTCGGTATTGTTTTTGTGTGCAGGCGCTCAATCCGCCACCCCGGGGGAATTTCGCGGACACATTGTGAACTCTGCGGACGCACCGGATTCCACCTTCTATATTTACGTCCTGGGACAAAATCATCGGGTACGTAAAGTAGCCATCCAAAAAGCTGAAGTCGTATACGCCTCCGAGGTCCCGGTTCCGGAGCGTAAGCCCCATCCCACTGCGTCTCTGATTGAAGGGGCCGAGGTTCGGGTGACGGCGATTCAGGGTACGAATGGGAGCTGGGAGGCAAGGAGAGTAGAAATTCTACATACCGCTCCCGTCAAAATCGATGCCCGGTCAGGAAAAATCTGACTTTTAAGTAACCTGAAGGGGGTTTTTGGCGTCAAACGTACAAGGGGATTCCCTCTCTCCGATAAGAATTATGGACTATAATCAAAGGCATTCCGGGTCAGAAGCTCGTGAATACCCCGATGCCCGCGTTTCAGCAGCCGGCGCGGCCCATCCTTTTTGATTTGGCTGGCAAGGGGAGCGTTCCAATGAAAAGCATTTTCAACCTGAGACCGGTTTTTGCAGTGGTCTTGCTGGTTTCTTCTTTGGTTTGGGTCAATAACAGCTTTGCCCAGGCTACTTCTAGTAATTCGTCCAATGACAATAAGCCGGTAGCTGCGCAACCTGCTTCCACGGTACCCGCGCCTTCAACTACTGTCCCTGCCGGGGCGCAGTCGATTCCGGTTAACCAGCCTGCAGCAACGGCGCCGAGCGCACCTGCAGCGACGCGGCCTGCCCCTGCTGCTACTCAGCCTGATCCGGCGGCTATGCAGCCCGCGGCCACGCAGTCCGCGACTCCTGATTCGCAACCGGCTTCGTCAGACGCGCAGCAGCAACCTGCGGACAAAGACGCCAAGACAAATCAAAAAGACACTTACAAGCATGATGGCGGCAAAGATGACGTCGACGCTATCGGCAACCGGAAAGGCGTGGGTGGACGGGGATTAGGCAACTGGTACTCCTATGAGAAAGAAATAGCTTTGGGCAAGGAGTACGCGCAGCAGATCGAAGCCTCGGTGAAACTGATTAACGATCCGGTGATTACCGAGTACGTTAACCGCGTTGGACAGAACCTGGTCCGGAACTCCGATGCCAAGGTTCCATTCACCATCAAAGTGATTGACTCCGATGAAATCAACGCCATGGCGTTGCCGGGCGGGTTCTTCTACGTCAACTCCGGGCTGGTTCTTGCCGCCGATAACGAGGCGGAGCTGGCTGGAGTGATGGGGCACGAGATCGCGCACGTTTGCGCGCGCCATGTTACGCGGCAGATGACACGCAGCCAGTGGGCCCAGTTCGCCACCTTGCCTTTGATCTTCGTGGGCGGGCCCGCTGGGTATGCCGCCCGCCTGGGCGCCGACCTGCTGGTGCCGGCTACGTTTATGAAGTTTTCTCGCGCCTACGAGGCCGAAGCCGACCACTTGGGTGTGCAGTATATGTATCATGCCGGCTACGATCCGCAGCAGTTTGTCTCCATGTTTGAAAAGATGGAGAGCCTGGAAAAGAAGAAGCCGGGCACGATTGCCAAGATTTTTTCCGATCACCCGCCAACGCCGGACCGGATTGAAGCTACGCAGAAGGAGATTGCTACCATTCTGCCTCCCCGTGACAGCTATATTGTGAACACCTCGGAGTTCGACGACGTCAAAGCGCGTTTGGCAGTCCTGGAGAACAAACGCAAGCTGGATGACTCCAAAGACACCAACAAACCGACTCTGCGCCGGGCCAGCAGCACTCCGGATACGACGAGCAATCCGAACAGCAAGAGCGGCGATGATGACCGGCCGACGCTGCACCGTCGCGATGACGATCAGCACTGAGATTAATTTAGAATTTCCCTCCTGGGCGTGCTTTTGCGCGCCCTATTTTTTTTGCAGGGCTGCGGGTTCGATGTGCCGCTCCAGGGAGAGGGGATAAGTATCGGCGGAGTTTGGAAGTCTGAGCTTAACGGCTGGCGGCATTGGGAATGCCACGATCTTCAGCAATGCGGGTCAGCAGGACGCGAACCAGCTCCAACTCGGAGGCGCCGTCTGCGGGATAGGTAGCGCTGGCATACAGGCTTGCCACCGTAGGCGACGCAGGTTTCTCTTCGGCGCGGATTTTCCCCAAAGCATCTCTTAGTTTGCCGGCCACATTTTGCAGCCGTTCCGCACCGGTTTCCGGCAGCACCAGCACGAACCGGTCTGGCCCGTAGCGGCATATGCTGTCGACTCCGCGCATCTGTATCTTGAGAGTCTGCGCGACCTTGCGCAAGATAGTATCCCCATGCTCAAAGCCCATGCGGGTATTGAGTTGGGCAAAGTTCTTGAGTTCGATCATCAGCAAAGAAAACTGTTTGTGATAACGCTTGCTGCGGGCAATTTCTTCGGCAGCCAGCACGTGAAAATAACGCTGGTTGTAAAGTCCGGTAAGGGAATCGGTATGAGTGATGCGCCGCAGCTCTTCGGCAAGCTGCACGCTGCGAATGGCGGTAGCGCAAACATCGGCCGCGGCTTGCGCGATGGAGCGGTCGTCGGCGGAAAAGAAATGCGCTGTCACGTGCGCAATCACCAGCGCCCCGAGGGTTTCTCCAAATGAAATCAGGGGAATGCACAGCTCGGAGCCGGTCCCGGCGAAACAAAGAGGCCACTGGGCGCGATCGGCGATATCGTTGACTACCACGTTCATGCGCGCGGCAAAAGCTTCAGCCAGAATGCCGGAGCGTTCGGAGAGAACAAAACTTTCCGGGGTTGGATCTCCTTTTCCAGCATGCGCGCGCAGCATCAGCCTGCCTTCACGGTCGCGCAGCAGGATACCGATTTCAGCATCATCAAAAGTATCTTCAATCAGGTCTGCAAGATTTTCCAGAAGCTGTTCCAGGTCGTTGGCGGCAGCCGCAGAGCGGGCGATGAGGTTAATGAGCTCGATCTGCCGCATGCGGCGGCGTTCGGTGGAATATAAGCGCGCATTTTCCAGCGCCACCGAAGCTTGGGCGGCAAAAAGCGTGAGCAAGCCAATCAACTCATCGCTGAAGAAATCGACCTTTTCGCTGCCAATGCTGAGGACGCCAATCGCTTCTTCCCGCACCAGCAGGGGCAATGCCAGTTCGCTGCGGACTTTAGGGTCGGCGGGCACATATTTGGAATCTTTCTGTATGTCAGGAACGTACATCGGCGTTTTGTTTTGCACGACCCGGCCGGCAATGCCTTCGGGGCCAATCGCGCGCTGCTGGTCATTGAAAACGTTGTTGTAGCCGATATGAGCGCGACAATAAAGTTCGCGAGTCGCCGGATCCACGAGAAAGACCGCCGCGTTGGCGGTGGCGAAGTAATTGCGCACCACCAGAAGAATCTGGTGCAGCACGGTATCCACATCCATGCTGGAGAGGATCATCTCCGTGGATTCCTGCAACACGGCAACTTCGCGAATACTGGGATGCACGGGTTTCAACCGGTGGGACCTCGGCACAAATTTCCAATTGAAAGAGGCTTAACTGGCTTAATTATATGTCGAAGCGATTATATTTCGAACCGGGGCTTCCGTTGAATAATTTCAGGTGGCAGGGCTGGTTCCCCATGCGGGGGAACTCGACGAGGGCCGCCGCCGGCCTACACCGCTTCGCGAGCTAACAAGACAGGTTCACAAAGCGGCAGCCGAGCGACAGATTGTTGAAACGCTTGATCAAGCGGCTTCTGCGCGCCGTTGTTCGGCTCCTTCCATCGCAGGTTCATGGGAGTGCGCCGAGACTACCTTCATTTGCCGCCAGTCATAAGGAAACTCTTTACCGCAATCCAGGCACACTACATAGGTTCCAGTAACAGCCGCAGCTTCTGAGCGGCGCTGTCCTGTTCTGGTGGTAATAGGGAAGCTATAACGCCGGTGCCAGCATCCGAAAAGCATGTCAAATACATTCGTTATCATCACCAACCCCTGGGAGGTGCAGCTTTTGGTTTACTACGAGGGAGCTGCCTGAAGCCTATCCGGCTTCATTACTTTAGATTCAGAGCTGCGGGTAGAAGTTGCAAGGAAACATTTGTAAAGATAAAGTATGTCCCGCAATGCAGGACAGGGGGGATTTTAGAGAGGACCGAGACCGCTAAGTTTTCTTGTCAGGACTTTTTTTGTGGGCGGCGCACTTGGACATGATGGCGGAGCGAAGCCGGTTGCGCAAATCGTCGGGTATCTCGTACAGCTTCGAGTCGCGGTAGATCTCGATGGTTCGCTTGGTTGTGCTCACCACAACATAGCAGTTGTGGCACCATTGCAGGTGATCTTCCAGTTCGGCGCGTGTCTTGGTGTCAATAACGCCGTCAAGATAATCGGTGAGCTCTTGCAAAAACTGAGAGCATTTCACGGTTGGTTACTCCGGCTCGATTTTTTTCCAAAATACTTGGTCAAACGATCGCGCAATTGCAAGCGTGCCCGCAACAGGCGCGATTTCACAGCAGGCACGCTCAGCTCGAGCGCATCCGCTGTTTCTTCGGTCGAAAGCCCTTCTACGTCGCGCAGAACAAACACGGTGCGAAACGTAGGCGGCAGGCCCTGGACAGTCTTGCCCAGGATCTCTTTGAGTTCAGCCTGGTCGTATAACTGTTCCGGATTCGGAGACCAGTCAGCAACCTCGCGAGGGATGGCATCGTCTTCGGTCTGCACATCCTCGTCAATAGAAACGGTCTTGGCTGTCCGCCGCTTGCGCAACCGCATGAGCGCTTCGTTGACCGCAATCCTCACCAGCCAGGTATAAAACTTCGATTGCTCCTGGAAACTTTCCAGATTCTGGTAAGCCTTGAGGAACGCATCCTGAACGACGTCTTCAGCGTCCTCACGGTTTTGCGTGATGTGCTGCGCAATGCGGAAAACGTTGCGATCGTACCTCTTTACGAGCTGCTCGAAAGCGCTGATGTCACCGCGCTTGGCGGCTTGTACCAGCGCCAGCTCGTCGGTTACAGCTTCCGTTCCTTTGGATTGGATGGGAGGCATGCCAGTGGGATTCAAGAAATTCGTATTCTATTGTATCCGAAGCCCCCGCTTTGCCGGAAATCCGCAAGACCGGTCTTCATTCCGCCCTGCGGGTCTAGACAATTGATTGATAGAAATCAGCACTCTTTTTAACAGTGTTATCCTGAATACAAAACACACGCTAAGAGGTAAAACCAAGTGCTAAAAGCTTACTCCAGCACTGAATCAAACTCATGCATAAGATAGTAACTGTGGCCCTGATTTTCGTCTTTTGCCTTGTGGCGTGCAACCGCCAGCCTAAGCCGGAACCGGAGCATATCCAGGTCATTGCCCGCAAATATGCCTTTGAGCCGGCAGAGATCCACGTAAAGAGAGGGCAAGAGGTCATCCTGGAAATATCAACCACCGATGTGCAGCATGGCTTTTTTGTCAGGGAACTGGGCATTGACGAACCGCTGCAACTGGGCAAGCCGGCGATGGTGTCATTCAGGTCCGACAAAGTGGGCGAATATCGGGTCGAGTGCTCGATTCTTTGCGGTCCGGGACATGACCGCATGAAAGGCAAAATCATTGTGGAATAAGCGGGGCTTTGTCCAACCGAAGCCCTTACAGGGAAGTAACGTTACCCCGGTAACGTTACCGGCTCACCTAGTTGGTTAACATATTGACACGGCGGCAAATACGCCTAATAATCCAAGATACACCTGACTAGTTTTGCCTCCACCCCCGGGGAGAACGGCAAGTGTTGTTAAAAAGCACAGCGGATTGATAGTTCCCAATGGCAGACTCACAAGAGATAAAAGGAATCGTTGAAGGCGTAGTCGCAAAGGTATTCGATAAGCGAATATCGGAACTGCGCAAAGACCTGCACCGCGGCGTGGGCGAAAGCCTGAGCAGCCGCGTCTCCGAGCTGCAACTGGATGTTGAGACCGGCATCACCGAGGTCTTCAACTCGCGCGTGAAGGAGATCAATACACAGATCTCCAAGAACGTCTCCGATGTGCTCAACCACCAGGTAACGGACTTGCAGAAGGAAGTCGAGCAGGGTGTCACCCAGGTTATTGACAGCCGCACCGCAGAGATTCGCAACCACATTGAGCAGGGAATGACTGAGGTGCTGAACACGCGCGCCCATGACCTGCGTCATGAGATTGAAAGCGGGGTTGCCGGCGTTTTCGATCAACGCCTTGCCGAATTCAAAAAAGAAATTGAGCGCGTGGTAACGGAAGTCTCCAATCACCGGATGGGGGAGCTGCGCAAAGAAATAGAAAAGATCGTCGAGTCCTCCGCCTCCAAACGCATTCTCGACCTGCGCAAAGACGTGGAGCGCGTGGTCGCCGAAAAGGCCGACAGCCGGGTCGCTGAGCTGCGCAAAGACGTGCATAAGATCGTGCTCGATGTCACCAACAAGCGCGCCACCGACCTGCGCAAGAACGTGGAAAATGTAGTCGGCGAGACCACGGACAAGCGCGTCAACGAATTGCGCAAAGACCTTGAAAAAGTAGTGAGTGAAGTGGCCGAGCGCCGCGTCTCCAGTATTCGGCAGGATGTTGAGAACGTGGTCACCGAGGCCGGCGAACATCGCGTGCAAGAACTGCGCAAAGACATCATCAACCACGTGACTGCAGAGCTTGATTCGGTATCGCTGGGCAGGGGTTCAGAGGCCCCGGTTTCAGCCTTGCTGGATAATGCTATTTCCAAGATTCAGGAAGCCACCTCGCAGACCGACATTTTGCGTTCTCTGCTCGATGGCGCGGCGCACTTCAGCAGCCGTGTAGCTCTGCTGGTGGTTAAGAACGATAGCGCGGTGGGATGGCAGGCACGCGGTTTTGACGACAACAACGGCATCAAGAAAGTTACCGTCGATATCAACAGCGGGCTCTCGGGAAAAGCCATGCAGGAAAAAAGTCTCGTGACTGGACCGGCAGCCGAATTCGAAGGCAAGTTTGCTTCGCAGTTTGGCGCTCCCAAGGGCAATTCCGCTGTGCTGCCGTTGCTGGTACGGGAAAAAGTTCCGGCGCTGGTGTATGCCGATGCCGGAACGCGCAACGATGGCGAATCCGATACCGCGGCGTTGCAATTGCTCGTGCGTACCGCCGCCATCTGGCTGGAGACGCTGACCCTGCGCAAGGCATCTGGCATTCCTGTTGTAGCTCCAAGCGAGCCTGAAGAGGTTACTGCCGTGCCTCCTCCAACCGGGCAGACCCCGGCGCCAGGGATCCCCACGCCTGCTCCCATTGCCGTTTCTGATATCGCTCCCAAGGCATCGGCGGCGGCGGCAGCGGTTGAAGTTTCCGCGCAGGATGAGGAAGTCCACAAGAAAGCCCGTCGTTTTGCCAAGTTGCTGGTGGACGAAATCAAGCTCTACAATCAAGCCAAGGTCAACGAAGGCCGCCAGAACAGGGACCTTTACAGTCGCCTGCGAGAAGACATTGAGAAGAGCCGCGCCAGCTACGATAAGCGCTATGGCAGCACCGTGGCGGCGCAGGCTAATTATTTCACCGAAGAAGTTGTCAAAGTATTGGCGGATAATGATGTGGCCCTCATGGGCAACGGATTTCCCCGGTAAGAGTTAAGTTGTCCCCCATGGTTCTGCGTAAGTTGTTGTCACTCTGTCTCGCGGTCTCGCTGCTAGGGACCGGCTCTCCTGTTTTCGCCGCCGCCAAAAAGAAGCGCACACGAAAAGCCAGCACGGTTGCCTCGCGCGTGCGGCGCATGTCGCAGGCATTTGTTGCTTCCGCAGACCTGCGGCCCATGGCAGAGCAGCTTCTGGAAAACCGCACCCCGGCAGCTTATGCTGGGGTACAAAAGTACGCCGATGCTCATAACGGCGATGATGCCGGAGCGCTGGCGTGGCTAGTCATAGGCTATGCCCACCTTTTAGATAATCAATATCCAGATGCTATTACCGCTTTGAAGAAGGCGCAGCCTCAGGCTGGTGAACTTCGCGATTACGTGGATTATTTTCTTGCCATGTCCCAGGGATTAAGCGGAGATGCGCCGAGCGTGCTCGCTACTCTGCATCAATTTGAAACCAACTATCCCGGGTCGCTCTTTACCCGCGATGTTGCCGTGCTTCAAGGCAACGCATTGGTTGCCAATGGCCAGTCACAGGCTGCGATTGATGTGCTGGAGGGGCACCGCTCTCCCATGCGTCCCGATATCGAGTTGGCGCTGGGCCGCGCCCAGGCGCGCGCCGGAGATCACGCCAGGGCAATAGAAAGCTTCCGCAATATTTATAACCTCATTCCCCTGGCGCCTGAAGCTGCCGACGCCAACGTGGAGCTGCTGAGACTTGGACATCTGCCTCCCGCCGGCTTTGCCGACCGCAAGAAACGCGCTGAGATCCTGGCGGAAAATCACCGCGCTTCCGAAGCGGCCGCGGAATACAAAGACCTGCTGGAAGATGCGCCCGCAGCCGAGGTGTACTCGCTCAAAGTGGCATGGGGCGGCGCCCTGTGGAAGGCCGGACGCAGCGGGGAGGCGCGCGAGGTCCTGCAAAAGCTGCCGGATACCGCTGACGAACGCAATGCCCAGCGCCTCTACTACCTGGTTGAGCTTTACCGGTCAGATGAAAAGCGCATGGGCGACCTGATTACGCATCTGCGCGAGAGCGCCCCGCAGAGTCCCTGGCTGCAGGAAGGGTTGCTGGCGGTGGCCAACCAGCACCTGTTGCAGAAAGACTATGCCACCTCCGCGCGCTTCTTCGAGGAGTTGGCCTCGCGTTTTCCCGAGGGAAAGTATGCGTCTTCCGCCAACTGGAAGGCAGCCTGGCTACAGCTTCGGCAGGGTGACGTGCAGAGCGCCAGACTTGCCTTTGAACGGCACGTGGCCCTGTATCCAGCCTCGCCGGAGGCCAGCGCCGCGCTCTACTGGCGCGGGCGGCTGGCGGAAGAAGATAAGAACCTGCCACTGGCGCGGGCTTATTATCTGAAGGTCTCCGAGCGTTATTACAACGCCTACTACGCTGAACTCTCGCGCGAGAGGCTGCGCGACCTCGGTCCCTCTGACGATGTTGCCGACGAGCCTTTGCTGCACAAGATTCCTCCAGCGCAGCTTCCCACGCATTTTTCTCTGACCGCTCCGGCAGATAACCTGCGCGTGCAAAAGAGCTTGCTGCTGGGCAATTGCGGCATGGTTGATTTCGCCATCCGCGAGCTTCAAGCCGCGGGTGCCGAGCCGGGCGACAACTGGGCCACGGCGCAAATGATCAAGCTCTATACCGAAGACGGACATTACGATCGCGCCCTGCAGGCATTGAAGCGGGCGGTTCCGGGATACAACTCGTTCCAGCTCTCGGTGCTGCCGCGGCCATTTTGGGAAGGGCTCTTCCCACGCCCCTATTGGGAAAACCTAAAGCGCTATTCCGCCGAGAACAAGCTCGATCCTTTCCTGGTGGCATCGCTCATCCGCCAGGAATCGGAGTTCAATCCAGTCGCCATCTCACGAGCCAATGCCATGGGGTTGATGCAGATCCTGCCGCGCGTGGGACAGCAACTGGCCAAGTCGGAAAAGATCAGAGGCTTTAACGATGCTATGCTGCTCGATCCTAATACCAATATCCAGCTTGGGACCCGCTACTTCAAGCAGTTGCTGGAGAGGTATGACGGGCACGTTGAATACGCGCTGGCGGCCTACAACGCCGGCGCTGAGCGGGTGGACGACTGGCGCAAGAACAACTATCGCGACATCCACGAGTTCGTGGAATCAATTCCTTTTACCGAAACCCGCGAATACGTGGAAGCCATCGTGCGCAATCAGGCTGTGTATCAGCGGCTGTATCAAGACCCGTAAGTTAAAGAAACTTTCGCCGCGGATTAACGCGGATGAACACGGATCAAAAGTCACTGGACACAGAGGGTCGAGCTTTCTTTCAGGCAAACCAGCGGTACACCATGAAGTACACCACCACGCCTGTCACCGAGACATAGAGCCAGATGGGATAGGTCCAGCGGGCGATTGCTTTGTGTCGAAGGAAGGATCGCCGCAAGGCCAGCACGAGCGTTGTGGGAACCAGGACGAGCAGCGAGATGGCCAGAATTGTGTGCGAGGCCAGGATCGTGAAATACAGCGGACGCACCCAGCCCGTGCCACGAAAACGTATGACTCCAACGTGCGCGTGGTAGTAGAGATAACAAGCCAGAAAAATTGTGGAGGAGCAAAAGGCGGCGATCATGCAGGCGCGATGCGCTGCCATTTTGCCGCGTTGGATGAAGGAGTGTCCGACGAAGAGAAGAATGCCGCTGATGCCGTTGAGGGTGGCGTTCAGCACGGGGAATATAGCGTATTCCTGCGGACCGGCCGCTTGCAGTATCACGCTGGCAAAGTTATGCAGGGAGAGTTCTCCTGCGGCTGGCCATCAGCAAAGCAGCGGCAAACATCAGGACCGAGAACCCAGCCAGAATCCCCAGCGAGAGCGGTACAGAGAGGCCGGTGCTGGTTGCATCGCCGGTCGAGAACAGGGCCGTACGCAGGGCTTCTACGCCATAGGTCAGGGGATTGGCCAGCACTAGCGCGCGAATCCACACCGAGGCGCCGCTGATGGGGAACAGGGCCCCGGAGAGCAGCCACAGTGGGATAAGGAATAAGTTGATGATGGCGTGAAAGGCCTGGGTGGAATCGAGCCGCCAGGCGATGGTGAAGCCCAGGGCAGTGAGCGAAAACGAGATCAGAAAGATTGCCAGGACGGCGATGCCGATCTGCGCTAATCCCATGTGGACGCCGATCAGCGGCGCAAAAACGAGAAAAATCAATCCCTGAAGAAATGCCAGGGTCGTGCCGCCGAGCACTTTGCCCAAGACAATCGCCGAGCGGCTGGCAGGTGAAACCAGGACAGAGAGCAGGAATCCCTCGCGGCGGTCCTCAATCAGCGACATCATGGCGAAGATCGAGGTAAAGAGTACGATCATGATGAGGGCGCCGGGAAAGAAATATTCCAGGTAGTGCTGGCCGCCAGTTCCGGGACCGCGCAATGAAGATCCGAAGCCTGAGCCCAGCACCAGCCAGAACAGGACCGGCGAGATGATTACGCCCACCACACGGCTGCGCATGCGGTAAAAACGGATGATCTCACGCAGCCAAAGCGAAAACGCCGGCAGAAGCAGATCCGTATAGGGGGCGAAGCGGCGCATGGGGGCACGCTCTGGATACGAGACGGTGGTGGTGAGTGTGGACATAATTTATTTAGCTATTTAGCGCCAGCCCTCAATTTGTGTCTCCACGCCCAGTAGGGGAGGGGGGTGGGGGTTACTAAGTAACCTCAAAAACCTCCAAGTCTCTCGGCCTCAAATATTTAGAGCCACGTTACTAAGTCAGCGCCGGAGTAGTTCTGTCGTCCTTGGCGCAATCCAAGTAGTCATCGCGCAAAAAGATCCGAACGCACCTCAAAGAAATCATGAACCAGCGGCGCTCAAGAAGCAATGATTTAATATCAAGACTTTAGTTCCCGCGCATATCCGCGCCAGCTCAAACCAAAATATTCCCCACAGGGCTCCGTCATTCTTCTTTGTTACCGTTACCCGGCGCGCCAAAGAGTTTATGTGAGAACCTGAAATGGCGTCGTCCCTTCGGGACTTACATCATTTGTTTCTCACACCCAGCGCTGAAGCGCTGGGCTATAGTACGGTGCCCCTTTCGGGGCTGTTCTTTCTCGCGCTGTTCCACCAAAAATTGAGTTCGTGTCTATCTCGCGCCGTTCATGAAAATTGAGTCCGCTTGTGCCGGATCTTGTTCAGTGCTTCTTTTTTGATTCTACATCTATGCGCTCGCTCCAGAAGCGGTGGCCGGTGCGGCGTATGAAAACATCTTCCAGCGTGGGCTTGCTCACGGAAATGGATTCGATTTCTCCCGGGAAGGCCTCCACGATTTCCGTCGCGAAGCGATGACCGGAGGCCCGCTCCAGGCGCAACTTACCATCAACGATTTTTGCTTCAACTCCGAACCGCGACCGCAGCCGGATGGCAAGAGACTCGGGTTGAGAGGCCTCGATCACCATGACATCGCCGCCAATCTCGCTCTTTAACTCCGCCGGCGTGCCCAGCGCAACCAATTTTCCTTCGTGCAGAATGGCCAGGCGGTCGCAGCGTTCGGCTTCTTCCATCAAATGGGTGGTGATGAGCACGCTGACATGTTCTTCATCGCGCAGAATTTTCAGGTATTGCCACAAGTCAATGCGCGCCCCGGGATCGAGCCCGGTGGTGGGTTCATCGAGCAGCAGCACCGAAGGGTGATGCATGATGCCCTTGGCCAACTCAACGCGGCGCTGCATGCCGCCGGAAAAGGTCTCGACTTTTTCAGCGGCGCGTTCGACCAGGCCTACGCGCGACAGCATCTCTTGCACACGAGCTTTCAGGACGGAGCCGGTCAATCCATATAGATGACCCTGATGGCGCAGGTTCTCTGCTGCTGTCAGCTTGACGTCAACGCTCGGCGCCTGGAAGACCACGCCGAGGTGGCGGCGCACGAGGCTGGGGTTGCTGCGCAGATCTAAACCGGCAATCGCCGCTTCGCCGCCGGCGGGAAGCATGAGCGTGGAAAGAATGCGGAAGAGGGTGGTCTTGCCGCTGCCGTTGGGGCCGAGCAATC
>DATHMH010000009.1:0-57284 GCA_035487295.1 Terriglobales bacterium | reverse complement strand
GACCAGCCGGTAATTGGACAGCGCACCATCGAGAATGAAATTCGGCTGCAGGAGGGCGAAATCAATATTATGGGCGGGATTTTTCAGGAGACGGAAATCAAGAGCTGGAGCGGGCTTCCTGGTTTGGGAAGGATTCCGTTGTTCCGGCACCTGTTTGCCACCGAGAATACCGACCACAGTGTTAATGAAATTTTGTTCGTCCTGATTCCCCGCATCGTACGCCGGCTTGAGGTCACGCCGTTCAATGAGCAAGCTATCGATGTCGGCAAGAAAGATACGACAGAACTGCGCGAGAACTCGGCCACGCAGCAAGCGCCGGCACAACAACCCCCAGCACACCAACAGCCAGTGCAGCAACACTAAGCGCCGGATTACTGGGAAGTCTTAAGCTTCATCTGCCGCATTCGGCGTACAAATAGCGGCAAGGTATCGAGCGGCGCTGCATAATTTCTCAACCATGCTTCGCCCTTTTGCGCCTGTTGCCAGGTATTCATAGTGGAGTTTTTTTCTTGTTGTGAAATGCGCAGCGCAGGGAGTCGCCCCCACGCGAATCCCAGATGGCCATACCTTAATAAGGTCAGCCGGAAATCCACAGCGCTCCTGGCTAGTGGCTATCGGCCCGGAGTGCGGCTGGAACGATTTAACTTCTTTTCAAACTCCGGCAATTCTTACCTATGTGGGGTTTAAGGCGCTACTTAATCCACGACTAGTTGCCTTTAATCAATGACTTACGGCAGACCGGAATGGCCTCGCAATTGCGAGACATTTTCCAGTTGTCGGCCGAAGTCTTCCAGGTAGCCGGGTGAGCGAAAAGTGAGCGTTGTCTCGCGCGAACATTTCGCGAGTTAGGGGTCCCCTGCAAACTGCTTTTGTTTGAATGGGGTGAGGAGTGGCCAGCAGCCTTGTTTTGGCTGCGAAGCCCTTTAAAAAGGTTCCCCCAAACTTGTTTCTGTGGAGGTTTGGCTGTGGTATTCCCAACTGAGAATAATCAGCACCTCTCTCACCTGAGAGGACGCCAGCAAACCCTTTTGTGCATCTGCAACTGTGAGCAGATACTGGCAATCCGCAAATTGCTGCTCGAAGCCTTCGGATATGAGGTCTTGACCGCGGATGGCCCTGAGAGCATCGACTCATTGATTGACCAACCCGTAGATCTTGTCATCCTGGATTATCGTGCCACGGGAACCAATGGAGAGCTGCTTGCCATCAAGACAAAAATGATGCAGCCCCTGACCCCGATTTTGATGCTGGTGGATGATCCTGCAACCGTTCCCGAGAGTGTGGTTAAACTGGCCCACGGCGTTATCCGAAGAGATTATTCTCCGGTTACACTGCTGGAAGAGATTGCGCGCATCATACATATAGATTCCGGGTACTCGGGAAATGCCATATCTGCGAGGCGGATGGCATAAGTCCGCTCCACCTCAGGTTTTAGCTTGTCCTCTGAACAGTAAATTATTTATACAGGCATCGATAACGTGTATGCAGGCATCACTAGCCCCTGGGGAAAGCAGAGTTGAGTTTAAGAAAGAGTTTTCTACAGGCCTTTTCGCTGTGCCGTTGGCTATAAGCAATTCCGGAATTAATGTATAGGCGCGGCGCCGGGGCCTAAGCCCATTTATCTGGCATCTCAACGCGGGCCTGAAAGGCCCGCTCTTCCAAGGTAGCGGATACAGTAATTGTGGATTCGCTACAAGCTCTCTGACTGAGCGCTTGAAACTTGAAACTGTAGGGTAAGCATGCGCCTGAATTTTCGACTGATCCTCCCGTTGATCATCGTTCTTACGCTGGTTTCTCTCCTGTCTTCTTACTACCAGGTGAGGGCGCAAAAGCGCGAGCTGGAACAGGATCTGCAGAAGCGCACCGAAGTGCTGGCCGAGAGCCTGCAGGAAAGTATTGAGCCCCAGTTGGGAAGAAGCTCTCACCAGGAGATGCAGCGCATTGCCGAGCGCTTCGGGAACCGCGAACACTTGTTCGGGGTCGGCATTTATGGAAAGCATGGCGAAGCGCTGGCGGTCACCAGCAGCCTGGCGAAGCGGCTCTCGGGCTTTCCGCTGGCGATTGCGGTCTCTGAAGACGAGAATGGACGGGGCGAGTTTCTCGAATTTGGCGAGGCTCCGGTCTATGTCTACGTGCTGCCGCTCCATAGCCGTGAAAACAATGTTGTTGCGTCGCTGGTAATTGTTAACGATGCCAGCTATATTCATGCGCAAAACCTGCGCTTCTGGCGCAATACATTTCTGCGGCTGCTGGTGGAGATGGGGCTGGTTGCCATCACGGTCTGGCTGATTGTCCGCTGGAGCATTTCCGGTCCCATTGCCCGCACCGTGCAATGGATGAAGGCCCTGCGGACGGGCAAGAGCGGGATTCGCCATCCGTTGCCCGATCGCGATCTGCTTATGCCGGTCGCGCGCGAGGCCATGACCTTTGCCGAGAACCTGGCTACAGCGCGGGCTGTGGCCGAGCATGAGGCGCGCCTGCGCGAAACTGCCGAATCCATCTGGACCCCCGAGCGCCTCGCCGTGCACGTGCGCAGCAAGCTGAGCGGCAGCCGCTTGTTCGTGGTTTCCAACCGCGAGCCCTACAGCCACGTTAAAGACGGGAAATCCGTCAAGGTCATCATTCCCGCCAGTGGGTTGGTAACGGCGATTGAACCCATCCTGCGCGCCTGCGACGGCACCTGGATCGCCCACGGCAGCGGCGACGCCGACCGTGAGACCGTCGACCGCCAGGACCGGCTGCAGGTTCCGCCAGACGATCCCCGGTACACATTGCGCCGCGTCTGGCTCAGCAAGGAAGAAGAAGAAGGTTATTACTACGGGTTCGCCAACGAAGGCTTGTGGCCGTTATGTCACATTGCCCACACCCGGCCGCTGTTCCGGGGCAAAGACTGGCAGCATTACCGCGAAGTGAACCAGAAGTTTGCCGACGCCACCCTCGACGAAATGGCGGGCACCGAGCAGCCCGTGCTGCTTGTGCAGGACTACCATTTTGCCCTCTTACCCCAGCTTGTGAAGAAGAAGCGCCCCGACACGCGTATTGCCATCTTCTGGCACATTCCCTGGCCCAATCCCGAGGCCTTCGGCATCTGCCCCTGGCAATGCGAGCTGCTCGATGGACTGCTGGGCGCCGACCTGGTGGGTTTCCACATCCAGTCGCACTGCAACAATTTTCTTGAGACCGTGGATCGCGCCCTGGAATCGCGCATCGAGCGCGAGCGTTTCGCCGTCAATCGCGAGGGACACGTGACCATGGTGAGGCCGTTTCCCATCAGCGTTGGTTCCAGGGAAAGCACGCCCTTGGCGGAAGCCAGCGACCAACCCGCCGACCAGGAGCGCACCACGCTGCTCAGGGAACTGGGAGCGGAATCGCTCTTTTTAGGCGTGGGCGTCGACCGCGTGGATTACACCAAGGGAATCCTCGAGCGTTTCATGGCCATCGAGCGCTTCCTCGAAAAGTATCCGCGCTACCAGGGGCAGTTTACCTTCGTTCAGATTGGGGCGCCCAGCCGTACTCACATCAAGCGTTACCATGACTTCCTGGCCGAGGTGGAAGCCGCAGCCGATCGCATCAACTGGCGCTTTCAAACGGAAAGCTGGAGGCCCATCATCTTCCGCAAGCGCCATCACAGCCACCACGAGATTGAACGCTACTATCGCGCCGCCAATCTGTGCCTGGTGACGTCACTGCATGACGGCATGAATCTGGTGGCCAAAGAATTCCTCATGAGCCGCGACGATGAAGACGGAGTCCTTGTCCTGAGCCGCTTCACCGGCGCCTGCCATGAGCTGCGTGATGCCCTGGTGGTGAATCCTTATGACATCGAAGAGATGGCAGACGCTATTCTGTTTGCCCTGGAAATGGACCCCGAGCAGCGCCGCCTGCGCATGCAGCGCCTGCGCCGCGTGGTCAAAGAGCAGAATATCTACCGCTGGGCCGGCGATCTGATCGGCGATCTGTGCGAAGTTCGTCCCGAACGGGAAAAGAGCGCCAAGGAACGGATGAAAGAAATAGCTTAGAAGCAGTTCTCAGTTGTCGGTTCTCAGTTCTCAGAAGTGGGCCTTTGCGCCCTTTATGTTTGGCGGTTGTCTTTCCTTGTGGCTTGGCTCGTTGCTGTTCTTCATGGTCTTTGTAGTTAACTCTTATGTTTGAAAAACCGAGAACCGAGAACTGCTTTTCTCATGCTCGATCATTCTTTATAATCTGCTGAATAATCTCCACCACCCCGGCGCCGTGTTTTTCTTTTGTGGTTTTGTGGGCGCGGCGTTTGAGTGAGGGGATGGCGTTGGCCACCGCAACCGAGAACCCGCACATGCTCAGAAGCGAATCGTCGTTTTCCGCATCACCCACCGCCACTACGTTATGGGCCGCGATGCCCAGTTCGTGGAGCGCTACCCGGAGCCCGGTGCCCTTGGTCACGCCCGTGGGCAGCACCATGACCGAGTCCTTGTTCATGATGACATGCAGATCGAGGTCCATCTCAAGAATGGTGCTGACGACGGTGCGCTTGTGTTTGAGCGAGGTGGCCACGATGGAGTGTCCTACGGAAAGCGGCGTTACTTTTTTTTGCCGAAGCCTTTCCACGAACGGAGGAGCCGGGGGATCGGTCAAGACCTCCATCCGCTTTGTCACCGGCCAATAGAGCAGCGCTCCATTTTCCGCCACGATGCAATCGAAAATGCTTGCCTGTGGGAATATCTGCCGCAGCTCATCCAACTCGCGTCCGGTAACCAGGATAAGCTTGCGCCCCGATTGTTTCAGTTGATCGAGCGCCTTCAAGGTGCGGCGTTCGATCTTCCCCTCCCAGGCAAGGGTCCCATCGTAGTCGGAGGCGAATGCAAGAAAACGCATAGTTCAGTTCACAGTTCTCAGAAAAAGCTTAACAGTTTTTGAATAACCGCGGAGGTGCGGAGGATTAAGGCTGATGAAAAAGCGCTCGATTACCGATTTCTTTCGCTGTCATTCGCCATAGGTAACCGACTCAATTGCGCAATGACCCGATGACTCAATCATTCAATGGCTAAATTTCCTCCCGCGCCTCCGCGGTTTAATCCCCCAGGCTTTAAAATAGTACCTGTGAAACTGGCTCGACGTATTCCAGGGCTTTTCCTCCTCGCTCTTCTTCTCTTGCTTGGGCAATTGACGTTTGCTACCGCCCAATCTGCTACCGAGCCGACCTTCCACATCACTCCGCTTCGTCCGGTGGAAGAGCTGCGGGAAGAGGCGCTGAAGGCCCAGCCCCCGAGCAAGGGCGGTAAGTTTCACCGGCCTGAGCTGTTTGAGCTGGTCAAACTTGATCCGACGATCAAGCTCGATATCCGCTATGCTACGGCCAATAACTTCCTGAGCACGCCGCTCTATTCCCAGGCGCGAGCGTTTCTTCAGCGCCCGGCGGCCCGGGCCCTGGTGCGCGCGAATCGCGCCTTGAAGAAACAGGGCTATGGGTTGTTGATCCACGACGGCTATCGCCCCTGGTACGTTACCAAGATGTTCTGGGACGCAACCCCAGACGATAAGAAGATCTTCGTTGCCAATCCGGCGAAGGGTTCGCGGCACAACCGCGGCTGCGCCGTGGATCTTACTTTGTATGACCTGAAGACAGGAGAGGCCGTCCAAATGCCCAGCGGATACGATGAGATGACCAGGCGCGCCTATGCCGACTACCCCGGCGGCACTCCGGAAGAAACCGAGAGGCGCGCGATCCTGCGTCATGCCATGGAAAAAGAAGGATTCACGGTGAATCCCGAGGAGTGGTGGCACTTCGATTACAAAGATTGGAAGAAATATCCAATTTTGAATGTGAAGTTCGAAGACATAGGGCAAGTCTAACCACAAAGGGCACAAAGGCAAACGAAGGAACACGAAGGGGAAAATTGAAATATGGGTTGATCTGTGACTAAATTTCCTCCGCGCTACTCTGTGTCCTCAGCGGTTTAGTTCTTTTTCAGTCCCGGCAATTTCCAGTGTTTTCGTAAACGCTCGTATTGAGCCGTCGGCATTTGCACGAGTAAGGGTCCGCGTGCAGGATCGAGCCATGCCAGCACAGATTCCAGTTGTTCCTGCGGCATCGCTGTGCACCCAACGGTTGCCTGGCCGGCGCCGCGCCAGATGTGGAGAAAGATGCACGAGCCATCCCCGGGCTGCGGAGGATTCGCGTTGTGATCGACGACGATGCCCCAGCGATACAGTTCATCCGATTGCAGCATGTGCTCTGAACTGTTCCAGTCGGGAGCCACCGTCGTACGGTCAACCACGCGGTTGTAGAACTTCGACGTTGTATCGTCAACGCACTCCACAGAGGTCGTCAGGTTCACATAGGGCATCTTCCATCCGGGCAGAGGCTGGGGCGCGTAGCCAAACGCCTTGCTCAGCGCGAAGATGCCGGCAGGCGCTCTGCCGTCGCCTTCTTTCTTCACTGGATCTTTCGCTGGTTCTGAGGCAGCACCGATTTTAGGGTCGTTAGCTGCGATAATACCGGAACCCCATCCCAAGCCATTTTTGCCAACAACTACGGGACCGGGTTCGCCGACCGGCTTCCATTTCTTGTGCGGATCGGCCCGCTCGAAGCGTTGCAGCTTGCCTTCCATTGCATTCCAATCCGAGGTGGTAACTACCAGCATTTGGGTCGCTGATGCAATGGCATCCCCAGCTTGGGCCTGCGCTTTGAGAGCAACAGGCGCTAGGCCGGCAAGCAAGAGCAACAGGCAGAAAATCTGCCGCTTCACGAATTTTGGCAAGGAATGGTCAGTCATGAAAGCTAAACTCAACGATCCATCACATTATCCGGATAATGCAGGTGAATCTCCTGCAGTGAGGCAATAGGCGTGCCGTCGTAGGAGGCAGGTTTGAATCTCCAATTCATCAACGCGCTCACAATTCTTGAATCCAGGCCATAGCCCAGGGCCTGCGTAATCTTTGTTTGCACAACCTTCCCCTCTCGATCGATCGTGACTACAACAACGGCGTCGCCCACAAATCCTCGTGGCAGATCGGAGCGCGTTATCTCAGGGTCAGGCGTGGTGAGCGGAAGCGCGATCCTGATATCGTGAAAGCTTGAGATTCCGGCAGAAAAATTCAGTATTGGGCCGAGATTGTCAGCCACCGCGGTGTTTTTCTCAGGAGTTTGCTGGGGAACAGGGCGCTTTCGATCAAGCGTAAGTAATGGCTTACGCGGAAGCGGCGGAGGCGTTTTCTTCTTAATATCCTGATCGCCGATGTAAACCAGCTTTGACAGGTTTAGTCTTCCGGCTGCGCCGCCCATGGCTGCCGGCTTCAACCAAAGCGGCCTGACGGAGTACACCAGCACGGCAACCGCCACGACATGCAGACCAACAGAAATCGCGATCGCATAGGGTGAACGACGATTTTGCAGCGGGGCGAACATTAAACAAATTGTAGCCTAAATCTGTGGTGGCGGATTACTGGACCGGTCGCGCAGGAGCGGTTCAGGAGTGCCTATCTAGGTTTATAGATGCCGGAAGCCTGAAAAATCGGCAATAAAGAAAGCGCCATATGAGGTGGCAAGGAAAACGAGTTTTTCCCCTATTGTTGGCTGTTTTGTCCGGCTTCAACGGTTTTCTTTTCTCGCGCTCTCCGTGCCGCGACCCCTAATGACTCTTCTTCTTCTACTCCCGCAGAAGTGAGCGTCACGTTGAGGCTGCTTCTATCAACTGGAGGGGCCACTGCTGCCGAAGGAATAGCAGCCGGTGGCGGCGAGAGGGGCGACGCTGATGGTTGTATGACTGCTGCGGTCGCTGGTGTAAATGCCGCTGCGCTTGGTGTTTCAGGTTCTGGTGTCGTGGATTCTGCCAGGGCCTTTAGGTCTGTAAGAATCTTGCGCATCGCTTTTTGGTTAGTGTTCTCTCGCACATCACGACAGAATGGCCCGGCATGCTCAGACCCAGAAGACGCCAAAACAAGCGTGCTGTCTTGATTCTCCGCTAACGTGAATCGTATGAAATCTCTTGGCTGAATATCGGTACACGTGGACGGGCTGTTCGTGTTCCTGCTGAATACCAGTTGAAACTCGCCTTCGCTGTCAATCGTCCAGCCCTGGCCGGTCATTCCGCGTACGATTGTTGCTCTTACGGTTTGCGCCGGTGCTTTTATTTCTACGCTTGTAGGAGCTTTATCCTTCCCGTAGCTGACGCCGGCCAGAAATGTAATCAAAATCGTACACAGAACCGTTTTCATATTCATGACTCTAATTCTAAGAAGTTTTGCAGTCTTTTCCTGCTTACCTTGGTAACGTCGTCCTAAACTTTGGTAACTATTCAGCTCAGCGCTCGTCGGCAGCTGCCGTTAATAGGACGCTTTTAGAGCGATTGTTGTAAGCCACAAATCAAAAACTGGCTAAGCTCCAGCAGTTATAGGTCGCAACCCTTACTGCATGCGATTGCCAGGAGCGCGGCTGCGGGTAGTTCAACGGGCAGGGCCAAAATCCTTAACAGATCGTGTCTGACATGCGTACCAAAAGGCCAATCTATCTCCTGAACCTTCGACTTGTCCGCGATTACCTTTACGGGAATGGCGACCTCGAGCTCCTGTGCTGTTTGAAGCGTGCGGTACGTGAGTTTGCCATGAAGAATGTACGAACCCAGCGATGTATCGCGATTGGCACGAAGCTTAAGGAGAACGATCTTATCGCCCGCGGCCATCTCAATCGGGGTTCCGGGCTGGTGTGATTTGTATCTAAATCCAGACCTGAACCGTACTGTGAATTCTGGTGAGGGCTGCAAGTCAAATCTTGTGGGGTAAATCCCCGGCTGCTTGGGATTGTTGCTTAAGGCACAACAGCCGAGATCATTCACTGGTACGAACAAAACAATCGCAACATCTTCATCACGATTGCGGGGCAGCTCGTTGTAGCGCTGGAATACTGCAACGGCCGGCTGGCCCACTATGTATTTGTGGGAACCGCAGTCCGTTTTGGCAGCGGACTGTGACTGCTCCTGGCCGATCGCGACCATGCACATTACCAGCAAACTGAAGGCGGTTTTTCCGAAGCCGTTGCTCATTCTTTTGAACATAGATCAAAACTAGTGGGTAGAAGACTGCTTCTCAAGCGGCAAGGGACGGCAAAGCTATTTTGCCGTTGAATGTCGTGCGTTGTCTTCGCGTGGGCAAGCGATTCTTGGGCTTATTGTGCCCGGAGGGACGCTAAGTCTATAGAGATATGGTAGGCACGAGGAGACTTGAACTCCTGACCTCTACCGTGTCAAGCGCGCGGCAAATTGTAACTTAATTGACTACACGGTGCAGACGGCTCTTCAAAGCAATTGAATGGCACAACACTCTCCAAGAAGATGAGCGGCAGCTTTGTTTGTGACCTAACAGTCAATATCTGGTTGGACTTTCTTGCTTTTTCTCCCTAGCGCGGAATCAGGCCGGGCTCCGAGGCCCGGCCACGGTCTGCTCATCCTTGTCTATCCTTCCTTCGACCCATTGCTGTCGGATAACCAGCTTCCAGGAGCTTGTGCATCGCATTGCGCTTTCGGGGTGACCGAGCGCGAAACTACAAGAATGCGCTTTGCCGCCGTCCGACGGCCAAGCGCTAGGGTGCAGCGGTCGTTGACTTCAGGGATTGACGAGTTGCGGCGAGGCTCGAGCCTCTGTGATAACTGCGGCTGGAGTCTATGGTGTAAGTGTCCGCTTCGCCGAAAACTCCCATCAGAAAGTACTGGTCGCCTTCGTGTCGAAACTGCAGTTTGATTTTAGCGTTTGGATCTGAGGATTCGGAGGTTACCGCATGAAAAAATCTTACTGCTTTTCCATCCTTGCTGCGAATCACGAATGTGGTGGACGGGTGGTTAAGTGCGCGGCTAATCGAGTATGTTCCGGCGGGAAAAGTAGTGCTCCCAACGACGAAATCAAATGGAACGGTAGACACGGTAGTGTCGCCCGCCTCGGCGAAAGCCGAACCTGCGATTGCCAGGGTGAGGCAGAGTGCAAATATGTACTTCATGTTTTTCCTTTTCTTCACTACCTGAAAAGAACCGTTCCCGTCGGCATTTATTCCCGAAACGCACCTAAGAGAATTTTTTTGCTGATTTCCACATAAAAGGCGTTAAAGCAGCAGGAGCGCCTGTTTATGACTCGTGACCCTTCCGCGGATTATCGGCATCGCCACAGCGAACCCGTTCCTGTAACCATTCGAGGTGCCCATGCATCAAATGAGTACGATTCGTCTGGAGGGTTTTAGTCCGATGCGTCTTTGTCCCGTGCTTGCTCTTTCCTTGGTGCTTCTGGCTCCGCATTTTGCCGTGTCGCAGAATACCGGTGGAGGAAGCCCTGCATCCGTAGCAATTGTGGAACTGTTTACCTCGGAAGCATGTTCCAGTTGCCCTCCGGCCGATGTGCTGCTCCGCCAGATCAATCTGAAGCGAGCAAGCGCTGGACAACTGATTGTTGGCATCAGCGAGCACGTCACATACTGGAATAGCCTCGGGTGGAAGGATCCGTTTTCTTCGCGGATATTTACCGACAGGCAGAGTGCCTATGCTTTGCGCCTCTCTCCGGAAGGATCCTACACGCCGCAGATGGTTCTGAATGGGCGTGAACAGTTCATCGGCAGCGATGCCGGCGCACTTGAACAGGCTCTCCGAGAGGATGCTCGGCGCCCTCACTTGGTTCTGAGCATACTCTCCTCCACACTCTCCTCCCGGGGAGTGGACGTAAAGTTTTCTCTAACTGGAGAGACACCGACGCCGCTCGATATCTTCGCAGTGCTAACAGACGACGTAGATCAATCCAACGTGCTGGGGGGAGAAAATGGCGGGAGGCTGCTGCAACACGTCTCGGTTGCGCGTTCGCTGACCCGTGTGGCAATGGTTCAGGGTGATAGGGAGCAATCCGTGCACATCGTGCTGCCTGAGGGATTTCAACCCGGTTCCGGTTCTGGTCATCACCTGATTTTACTGGCCCAGGAGCAACATCTAGGGCCGATTGTAGGGGCCGCTACGATACCGCTCTAGGTTTTACGTGGAATCTCCAGCAAGATTTAGCCATCAAGATGGTAGTAACGGCGGTGGAAGGCGAGTGTTTTCTGTGGCGACCAGTCTTTGAAATTGCCGCCTTGCTCACAGCTAATCAAATAGTCAAGCGCCTTTGTTGCCTCCAAAGTATCGACCGTTGCCAGAAACATCTTTGTGGCCTCCAGTCCGGCTCCGCAAAGAAACTGGATGTCGAGACCACACCACATGTCGAAACTTGACCTCTTAGCTCTCCAAATAAGCAATGCATCCTCAACCTCGCCGATGCTGAAAAGTTGCACGCAAAGGGTGCGAAGGATTTCTTCTTGACCTTCCTCACGACATTCTTGCTCGGTCTCTGCCTCGAGAAGATGCCGAATGTCATCGCGATATTTCGCCGATGCAGGCAAGCCAAATTTTTGAAGAGCTTCCTTGTAGGTCATTTAGATCGTCATCATACGAGAGTCTATTAAAACAACTCAAGAGCTCAGAAAAGCCTCCGCAGATGACCTGAGATTGTCTTCTTGTTTTGTCCGGTCATAGACCGTAAAGACCACTCTATTGAACTTTTTTGCAAACTTGCCGCTTAGCAATTCTGCAAATGCCGCTTCCACCATACGCGGATCGTTCTGGAATACGCCACACCGGCCATGCAGATCCGGCGGTTTTCCAGGTGAAAGGAAAAACAATACGTAGAATGTTTTTAGTTAGTCCTTTGCGCTCGAACCCTTATTGGACAGATGCGTCTGAAGCTGATTTCCGGTAAGTGGTTGAAAGATATGGTAGGCACGAGGAGACTCGAACTCCTGACCTCTACCGTGTCAAGGTAGCGCTCTAACCAACTGAGCTACGCGCCTACAAGGTCGAACAACCCTGATGACCTTCCCGGCAAGCCCCGGGACGCCTGATACAAATTGAGCCTACGCCAGCAGAATCAGGCAAACTAAGACAATCTAGATTTTACCAAACCATTTCGCCGGCTACCATGCTGTTGGTTACATCCAGCTTTCGATTACAACTGGTTGCAAGAAAGCAAGAGACATTCGTTCCTCATATTTGAAATAGAGCCTTACCCGAATCCAAAGAGAAAAGCCTGATTTGTGGGAACAAAATGCCTCTTTTGCGTGTCTTTAACTTTAAGAACATATACTTGTAACAAAGCTAAAATCCTTAAAAATGACAACTTCGGGCCAAATTTGCCGATTGGAGTCTTAATAGACCGATGAGCGTTCGACAAAAGATGCTGCTCGCCATTGTGCTCACGATGGTATTCAGAGCGAACGTGAGCGTGTGTGCGGAGGAACTCAAACCAGGGATTATTGTCGAGAAGATTGCAAAGAATTCTCAGGCCGAAAAAACCGGAATTCAAGAGGGCGATCTTCTTCTGCGCTGGGTTCGTGGGGACGCCCAGGGCGAAATCGAATCGCCCTTTGATCTTTCGCAGGTCGAGATCGAGCAGGCGCCATTGGGGACAGTCACTCTTGAAGGACTTCGGGGAACTGAGAAGCAGAGCTGGACCCTGGGGCCTAGTAGCTGGGGCATTACAGCGCACCCTGATTTTTCCGGCAATCTTCTTGCTTCCTGCCGTGAAGGCCAGGATCTGGCTCAAGCGGGCAAACTAAAAGAGGCGGCAGAGCGTTGGCAGGAGGCAAGTAAGCAGATAGACAACTCTCAACCTGCATGGCTGCGCGTGTGGTTCTTGTCGCACGCGGCCGATTTGTTGACTGGAACTCATCAATGGCAAGAGGCTGGCGACCTTTATCAGAATGCCATTCAGCAGGAAAACGACGAAAGACCGCTAATTACGGCGCAGCTATTGCGATCGTTGGCGTTTACATACCAGAAACGAAACGACTGGGCGAATGCGGAAAAATATTTTCAACAGGCAATTGCGGAAAGCCACAAACTAGCGGCCGAAAGTCTGATGATAGGAGGCATGATCAACGAACTTGGCCGCATTGCCGACTTTCGCGGAGATCTCACGAAGGCAGAGAATTATTTCCATCAGAGTTTGGTGATGCGAGAAAAACTGGCGCCTGAAAGTCTCGATGTTGCCTGGAGTCTTAACAACCTCGGCGTGATTGCTTCCAAAAAAGGTGATTCTGCCAAAGCTGACCAATATTACCAACGCGCACTGAAAATCCGGCAAAGCCTTTCTCCGGGCAGCATCGAAGTTGCAGGTACTTTGCACAATCTGGGGGTATCTGCCTGGCGTGTCGGCGATCTTCCCAAGGCGGAAGACTATTACGCTCAGTCTCTCGCGATCAAGGAGAAGGTGGCGCCCGAAAGTATCGATATGACGGTAACTTTGGGCGGTCTGGGTGCGATTGCCTGGCAGCGCGGGGATTCGGCAAAAGCGGAGCAATATCACCGGAGGGCGCTGGTAATTAATGAAAAGCTCGCTCCCGGAAGCCTCCTCCTCGCCGGTAATCTGGGTAATCTCGGTCTTGATGCTTACCAGCGCGGCGATCTGGTGCTGGCGGAGCATTACCAGAACCAGGCTATGGCCATACTTCAGAAGGTGGCTCCAGAAAGCCTGGATTCTGCCAGCAATTTGATTAATTACGGCGTCGTAGCATTGGCTCGGGGCGATCTGGCACAGGCCGAAGAACGATATAGTCAGGCTTTGGCAATCCAGCAAAAGCTGGCTCCCGATAGCAAGGACGTCGGTCTGAGCGTCAGCAGTCTTGGCATCGTTGCCTTCGAACGTAACGATCTTGCCAAGGCGGAGCAGTACTTTCAGCAGGCCCTGGCTATCAAGCAAAAAACTGCTCCCGAAAGCCTGGAGCTTGCACTCACACTGAATCTGTTGGGGCAGGTTGTTCAGAGTCAAGGTGATTTGAATAAGGCAAGGGAATATTACCAACAGGCTTTGGCCATCCGTGAGAGACTCGCTCCTGGCAGCCTTGATAGTGCGGAGAGCCTGCATTGTCTAGGGGATGCCGCCGGCAAGGAAGGCGATCTGGCCAAGGCCGAGCAATACTATCGCAAGGCGCTGGCTATCAGGGAAAAACTGGCTCCCGAGACCAAGGAGCATGCTGAAACCCTGGCCGCGTTAGCCGGCGTTATGCGGCGTGAGCAGCAGCCACAAATCGCCGCGCAACTCTATGAAGAAGCGCTGAGCGCAATCGAAAGTCAAACCGCGCGCCTGGGTGGGTCAGAAGAGGTGCGCGCCGGCTTTCGGGCGCAGCGTGAGGGTTATTACAAAAGCTATATCGACCTTCTCATTTCCCAAAAGCAGCCAGAGCAGGCCTTCGAGGTTTTAGAGCGTTCTCGAGCGCGAATTCTGCTTGAAACCCTGGCCGCCGCAGGCGTGGATATTCGCCAGGGCGGCAATCCCGCATTGCTGGAGCGTGAGCGCTCTTTGCAGCAGTCCATCACAGCGAAATCCAACCGCCGCCTCCAACTGCTGACAGAGGAGCATAGTGAACGGCAACTGGCAGCCGTGAACCAGGAGCTGCAGCAGCTCTCGTCGCAGTATGAAGATGTAGAAGGGCAAATTCGCTCCAACAGCCCCGCCTATGCCGCCTTGACCCAGCCGCAGCCGTTGAGCGCCAAAGAAGTGCAGCGGCAGTTGCTCGATCCCAACACGTTGTTGCTGGAGTATTCGCTGGGCGAGGAGCGCAGCTACGTCTTTGTGGTGAATCCGAGTTCGGTTACCGCTTATGAATTGCCAAAGCGCGCCGAAATTGAAGCTGCCGCGCGCCAGGTCTACGACATCCTTGTGGCTCGCAGCCATAGCCTGAAGGGCGAGAGCGACGTCCAGCGGATGCTCCGCTCCGCAAAGGCCGAAGCCCAGTATCCCAAGACTGCGTTCGTCTTGAGCCGCATGATCCTCGGTCCGGTAGCTTCATTGCTGGAAGGAAAGCGATTGCTGATCGTGAGCGACGGAATCCTGCAGTACGTGCCTTTTACAGCGCTTCCTTCGCCTGGCACGGCGGGATTTACTCCCCTGGTAGCCGGCCACGAGATTGTGAATTTACCCTCAGCGTCGGTTCTGCAGGTGCTGCAGCGCGAGAGCGCCGGCCGGGCCAGACCCGCCAAAATGGTAGCCGTTCTGGCAGACCCGGTTTTTACGCGAGATGATCCACGGGTGGCGGGCCAAAGCATCAAACAATTTACAGTGTCAAATGAGGAAAATCGGAGAGCGTCAGGGGCATCCGAATTGCTGCCGGAATCGCTCCTCCTCCGCTCTGCTACAGACGTAGGTGTAGCTGACGGAGGAATAAATTTCCCCCGGCTGCTTTTTACGCGAAATGAGGCCGACTCGATTTTGAAGGAAGTTCCGGCAGACAAGAGTATGAGGGCTGTTGACTTCCAGGCCAGCCGGGCGACGGCGATCAGCCCGGAGCTGGCGCAGTACCGGATCATTCACTTTGCTACGCATGGGCTTCTGAATGGCGAACATCCGGAACTCTCCGGATTGGTGCTGTCGTTGGTTGACGAGCACGGGCGGCGCCAGGACGGGTTCTTACAATTGACCGACATCTACAACCTGAATTTACCGGCGGATATGGTGGTGCTGAGCGCCTGTGAAACAGGCCTGGGAAAAGAGATCAAAGGCGAAGGCCTGGTGGGAATCACGCGTGGTTTCATGTATGCCGGAGCCAGCCGCGTGCTGGCCAGTTTGTGGAAGGTGGATGATGCCGCGACCGCCCACTTGATGGGGACTTTTTACAAGGGAATTTTCAAAGACAATTTACAGCCGGCGGCAGCACTGCAGCGAGCGCAGGTGGAGATGTGGAGGCAGAAACGCTGGAGTTCACCTTACTATTGGGCGGGTTTCGTATTGCAAGGCCAATGGTGAGAGCCGGACGCAAACTCTGCCGCGGTGCAATGAGGCCCACGCGCTAAACGGAATGAAACGGGCTTTTGGATGTATAGGGTTGTTGGGGTAGAGACGTAGGCACGCCACAATTCATACGCGGGAGGCGTAGTCGAAAACCAAGTGTCGCGTGAAGGAACGGGGCAAAGTGTGAATAAGCTGACGCGAGAAGAATTTGCGAGGTTTCTTGCCGTGCTTGATTGTGACCGAAGTCGAGCGGCAGAAAAATATGAGATCCTTCGCCGCAAGTTGGCAAAGCTCTTCGAGCGCCAGCAATGCATCCACACCGAAGAGCTTGCGGACGAAACCATCGACCGCCTGGTGAAGAAACTGGGCAGCGAACAGGTGCGCGACGTCAGCCTGTTTGCTTACGGAATAGCGCGCAATATCTGTCTGGAAGTTCGCAGGAAAACCCATCGGCTGGTCTCTATTCAAGATTACAATCGAGAAGGCTTGCCCGCGGGCGACACTGACCCGGAAGAAAGCATCATTACTGAGTTGGGCAATGCGCGCGGCCTGGAATGTTTAACCAAGTGCCTGAGGAGTCTTCCCCTGGATTATCACGAATTGATCCTCAAGTATTATCAGGGAGAAAAGCAGGTAAGGATCAGGCAAAGAAAAGAGCTGGCAAAGAAGCGCGGCATCAGCATTGAGGCATTGCGAAGCGAGGCCAACGCAGTGCGAGAGAAGCTCAGGAGCTGCATGAACAGATGTCTTGGCAAAAAACGACAAGCCGTGACCTCGCAACCGGATACTTCGCTCATGGCCAAGAGAGGAGAGTTTGGTGGCCAGTAGCCGACACGAAAGGGCGCTGCAATATCTGCTGGGGGAGCTGCCGGAACAGGAGGCGGTGGAATTTGAAGAACAGTGCTTCGCCGACGATGCTTTGTTTGAAGAGACATCTGCTCTGGAGAACGATTTGATAGATTCGTTCGTCCGGGGCGAACTTTCGGAAGCCGAACGGCAGCAGTTCGAAAAAGGTTATCTTATTTCTCCGGCCAGGCGAGCGAATGTCCAGTTTTCCCGGGTGCTGGCCGGCCATCTTTCTACTCTCCCGCCAGGAGAGGCGGTGGCAGAATCGAGGAACCCGCCCGCGCTTTTCTCCTTACAAGTCTGGATGGGGCGGCTGGCATGGGCCACGATAGCCGTGGTTGTAACAGCGGGAATTTCATGGATGATGCTTGCCAATCGGCGGCTGCGCCACGAGCTCGATCTTATGCGTGCCCGGCAAGCCCAATTCCAACAGCAGGAGCAAGACCTTCGCTTGCAGATCGCCGCACTTGACGCCCAAGTGCGCCAGGGTGGTGCGGGAGGGCAGGTCCGTCCTGAAATCATCTCTTTGATCTTGACTCCAGGGTTAAACCGCAGCGATGCTGCTGCCCGGAAGCTGGTGATATCTTCTCCAGCTCCGTTGGTGCGGATGGAGCTCTATCTTGAGCAAGATGACTCCCGCAGCTATCGTGCTTCCGTGCAGAATGCGGAGGGGCAGCAGATTTGGGAAACGAAGGACTTGAAGAGCCATGCAGGACCGCAGGGAGCCAAATCCGTCACTATAGAAATCTCTTCGTCGCTTCTTCAGAGCGGCGACTACCTCGTCAAACTTGATGGCAAAGCCGCCAATGGCCAGTTTGAAGAGGCAGAAGACTATCGCTTTCAGGTCGTGAAACGCTGATTTGTGAAATCCAGCCGCTGTATCCTTACAACAATTCTATCCATACAATACGGATGCGTTAAACTCTAAGTCTGTCAATCCGTAACACTTCCTGTCTGGATGCACTGCGGGAAAGATCGGGATATCCTGAAGCCATGCGGAAAGCGAGGCGCACCTCGAACGCAACCGAAGTTGGGCCATTCGCCTCTCATGCCGTGGTCCTGGTAACGCTCAATACGCCCAGGGAAAAGTTCTGGGGAGCGATCCTCAGTCTGGCTCCGGCTGGAGTCAGCGTGCGCGGCATCGATTTAAATTCCATCGAAGATTTCATACGCCAGGTCAAGGCCGGCGACCTGGTTACCCCCAACGCCGTGTTTTTCCCCATGCATCGCATCGAACGGATCGAGCTGGACTTGCACAACGGAGACATTCCTTCCCTGCAAGAGCGGTTTCAGGTCAAGACCGGCTTCGATTTTGCCGAACTGTTGCGCAAGTTTTCGGCGCCGCCGGCCAAAAAGGAATCAGACGCATGATCTCGCAATTGCGTGCCGCTCCCAATCAACTCACGCTGCTGCGGCTGATCTTTATTCCGTTTGTCGTCATTGCCGTCATGGAAGGCCACGACGCGCTGGCCTTGATACTGTTTGTAATCGCGGGAATCAGCGACGCCTTCGATGGCTTGCTGGCCCGCATCCTGAAGCAGCAGACGGCGCTCGGGCTTTACCTCGATCCCATTGCCGACAAACTCCTGCTCAGCACCTTGTTTCTGGCGCTTTCGTTTCTGCACAGGAGAATTCCCTGGTATGTGACCATCCTGGTTTTCAGCCGCGACATCGGCATCCTGATTGTGAGTACTCTGCTGTATGCCACCAATACGCTGCGCGACCTGCGCCCCAGCATCTTTGGGAAGCTGAATACGGCATCGCAGGTCGCGACAATATTTCTCGTGTTGCTTTATCCTGTGTTCCCTGTGCCATGGATTGAGGCAATGATGCATGCCTTCTTCCGTATAACCTTTGCTCTCACCCTCGTCTCATGGATTCACTACACCATCACCGTAGGCCGCCGCTTGCGTACTGCGGGGGCTTCCCATTCGGGTTGAGGTTTGCGTAGGTATACCTGCTGCGTTATGGAATGAAAATAACCTGAACGTTGATCTATCCCTGCCATTCCTTTTAGCGCCAGCAGGATTTGCCGAACTTGGTGATTTAAAATCCCGATGATTTAGAATCAAAGATTCGTTTTACCGTTCTGGTTGCTGTTTATGCCGTTGCAACTCTTCAATACGCTCTCCTGCAAGACGGAGGTCTTTGAGCCTTCCGATGACAAGCTCGTGCGCATGTATTCCTGCGGTCCTACGGTCTATGACTACGGCCACATCGGCAACTTTCGCACGTTTGTTCTTGTGGACCTGCTGCGCCGCTTCCTGCGCCTGAGTGGATACAAGCTCAAACACGTCATGAACATCACCGACGTGGATGACAAGATCATCCGCAACGCAGCCAGCGAGCACGTGGACGTGGCCACATATACGCAAAAATATGAGCAGGCTTTTCTTGAGGATTCGCGAATCCTGAATCTGGAGCCGCCGGAGATACTGGCCTACGCCACCGACCACATCAGCGAGATGGCGGAGTTCATCGCGGCGCTCGACAAAAAAGGCTACGCCTATCGCACCGACGACGGCTCTTATTATTTTCGGATCGCCAAATTTCCCCAGTATGGCAAACTTTCTAAAAAAGATTTCGCCGGGATGGAAGACGGCGCACGGGTGGATGTGGATGAATACGAAAAAGACAATGCCCGCGACTTCGCGCTGTGGAAGGCCCCCAAGCCCGGGGAAGCACAGTGGCAAACCAGCATTGGCCCGGGCCGCCCCGGCTGGCACATCGAGTGCTCGGTCATGTCCATGAAATACCTGGGCGAGAGCTTCGATATTCACCTGGGCGGAGAAGACCTGATTTTTCCCCATCACGAAAATGAAATCGCGCAATCGGAGGCTCTCACGGGGAAGACATTCGTCCGCTACTGGGTGCACGTGCGTTTCCTGCTGGTTGAGGGCGAGAAAATGTCCAAGAGCCTGGGGAATTTCTATACCCTGCGCGACCTGATTTTACTCGGACATAAGCCCTCTTCCATCCGCTATCTCCTGGCTTCTGTGCCTTATCGTCGCCAGCTCAACTTCACCTTTGATGGGCTTAAACAGGCTGCTGAATCCGTCAGGCGCCTGCGTGATTTCAAGCTACGACTGGAAACCGATCATTTTCCTGAGACGGGCAGCGCGGAGTTTGCTGATTTGGGGAAGACAGCACTGCAAAAAATGCGGGCTGCCATGGAAGATGATTTGAACACCGCTGAAGCGCTGGCAGCGATTTTTGAGATGATCCGGCCGGCGAATGTGGCGATGGATGCGGGTAAGCTAGGCAAACAAGAGATTCCCCAGCTCCTGCAGGCGCTGGAAGAATTCGATCAGATCTTCGACGTCATACGCGACAACGACGCGGAAAAAATCCGCGAGATTGCCAAGTGGGCGCACGCGCAAGGTAAAGAGAGCAAGTTGTCTTTGCCGGTCAACGGCCTTTCCGACGCGCAGGTGGAAGGTCTGATCTCAGAGCGAACCAAGGCAAAAGCCGCCCGCGATTTTGCCCGTGCCGACGCCATTCGAAAACAACTCGCCGAGGCCGGCATTATTCTTGAAGACACTAAAGATGGAGTCCGCTGGAAGCGCGGCTAAGGACACAGCTGAAGACGGCTGTGCCGCAAAATTAATCTGCGGCTAGGCTCTTTTCCTGCCCCAAACTGGGAACCGGCAACTGGCTGCCGGCAACTTCTTCTCGCCTCTTCAGCTTGGAGCTGGTCACCAGCACAACCGCGCCCACGATGACGATCGCGCCGGCCAGGATGTAGCGGTTCATTTCTTCGTGCAGAATCAGCCAGCCGAGCAAAACAGCGACAACCGGATTAACGTAGGCATAAGTAGAAACCTTGGCTGTGGGCACATGTTCGAGCAGCCATATGAAAGCGGTAAACCCGACCAGCGAGCCAAAGATGGTCAGGTAAATCACCGCGCCAATTCCTCGCGCCGTCCATACCACCGTGTGATGATTGTTAAGAGCAAGAGCAATCAGCATGTTCACGGCGCCGCCCAAAGTCATCTCCCAGCCGGTGGCGGTGAAAGGACCGACGGTAAGTTGCGATCTGCGCGAAATGATGGAGCCCACGCTCCAGCTCAAGCTTCCAAATACCAATACGCCGCTGCTGAACAGAAATGTCTTGTTCAGCGAACTCTGAGGCAAGCCATTCCTGAACAGGGGTGCAAGCTGCGGCCATAACAGAATAATGAGACCGGCAAAGCCGAGAGCAAGGCCGATCCAGCCCCTGCCTTTCAATCGGTCGCCGCGCAAAATAAAGCCTTCAATCAGCGCCACCCAGAGCGGGACAACAGCGACAATCAGCGCCGCCAGTCCGCTGGGCAGGTATTGTTCGGAATAGGCCAGCAGCATGTTGCCGCCGGTGAGCAGAAGCACGCCCATCGCCAGCAATAAGAGTGCATCTTTGACCGTGAGGCGAACACGGCGGCCACTCAGCGCGCAATAGGCGAGCAACAAAATCCCGGCGGCTAAGAAGCGCATTCCACTCAGCAGGGCGGGAGGAATATGTTCGACTGCAATGCGGATGCCAAGATAAGTTGAACCCCAGAAGAGATACACAAGAAAAAAAGCGAAAATAACGCGAAACCGGTGCTGGTGCTCTTTGGGAGTCATGACGTTGACGATAGTAACTAAGTTAGACGTTGCGCGAAGCGGAGGCGATGCAGGTTTTCTGGCCAGGTAAAGGACAGGTCAAACAAGCATCTTAAAGATTGCAAGCGGCGCCAGTATGCCCACGGCGATTCCGTATCCCAAATCTGCCCATATGATCCGGCCGAAGTTCAGCACATATAGAATGGCCACGATGGGATAGCTCAAAATCGCAAGCAGATTGCCTTGTTTCGCCTCCCCGGGAGCGAGCGCCCAAATTCCTTTAAGGTCCTGGGTTGAAGGGAATGCGTGCATTCCCATGGAGAGCCCCAGCCAATAAAAGAAATAGGCCAGTGGGTCCTCAATTTGAAGTTCCCAAACCGGCATGAAGGCCGCCGAGCAAAATACAATACACAGCGCTGTATTGACGAAAAATGGCCCCATGGCAACAAAAAACGCCGCTGTAAAATTCCTGGTGTTTTCGTGGATCACATAGCCCGCCGGGTTCTTAAGCTGGAAAAAACAAACGTCAAAGATCGCCAGTTTGAAGATCTTGCAAAACAGCATATGGGCTGCTTCGTGAATAATGACACCGGGAAAAGTAAACAGTGAGATAACAAAGCCGGGAATAAAGAACATGCTTCAACCCTTTCCCTTCGTCGATGAGTTTTGCCGAAAACGGCGGTCATACTCGTCCTTGTCAATGATCTCGCGAGATTGCAGTCGATAGCGGATGCGTTCCACATATTCCTGGTAGTTCTTCTGGTCGTTGGGCGATGATTGCGCCAAAACGCGGGCACGCTCCAATAACTCTTCCGCACGCCGGCGATAGCTGGAATCGCCGGTTATCGCATATTGGCAGGCAACGGCGCTGGCAAGCATGGCAACGGCGCCTGCAGAATCCGGTTGTTGCTTCCAGGCAGTCTCGGCAATCTGCTCGAACCGGTTGTAATCTTTGTGGTCGAAAGCGACCGCAGCGTCGTAATACTCCGCGGTTATGGAAAGACCCTTCATCTCCGGATAGAGTGTGGCAGCCTGGTTCATCTTCGCTGCCGCTTCCTCATCCTTCTTTTGATCTGAGAGTTTACTGGCTTCTCCGGCTGTGTCTACGGCCCGAACGGCGCGGTCCCAGATCTGCAGAACCTCATCGGAGAGATCATTTTTTTCGAATTGGGTGCGGCCGCCGAAGGTCTTTTGCGCGGCTTCAACGTCACCCGTCAACAATTGCGCTTTGGCCAACAGAAGGATACATTTTTCGCACTCAGGAGCGCTCTGCACTACGGGTTGCAGATAAGGAATAGCTTCGGCATAGCGTTGTTGCTCCAACAGGCGCTCTCCCCGGGCCAGCGATTTGCCGGCCTTAAAATAAGGCCTGCCATGCCATAGCGCCACCAACAGAAGCGCGAACACGAATGCCAGACTTCCCTTGAGCCAGGTTGGAAAGGGCCGCTCCATCACGGCTTGGGAGCACGGCATACAGAAAGGCAGTCCTGCCGTCAAAGACAATTCGCTGTTGCCGCTGTCGAGTCCGCACTTGGCGCAAATCGTGGGATCGGTGATTGTGGTTACGCGCGGGACCTTTCCGGCGGCCTTCATCTCGTCAAATCGTTTATTAGCGCAAGCTTCGCAATAGACGGCGTCATCTACGCGGTAGGCGGACGAGAGTGGGATCGCCGTGTTACAAGTAGTGCAGTTTGCCTTGCGCATCGCAACATTATGCAAGAGGAACCAGAGAAACTCCAGAAATCTCTTCCTGCAGCAACGTGCAGAAGTATTGCCTGGGGACGCGGAAATACCTTGATTTTTTGAGAACAAATTGAGGCTATAATTGGAGGTGTATTCGACTTAGGTTTGCGATGTATTTTCGCTTCCAATCCGTAAGCCCGCGCCAATTGATGCGCTCGCGACCGCGCTGCCGGCTGCAATCGCTGCCCGCGTTGTCGCGCCCTAACCTTTTCTCCGGGGACTAACTGCAATAATTTCTTGGTTTTTTGTATTAGTGGTCTTCCAAAAGAGACCACCGGTTGTAATTTCACAGTGACTCGCCTGGCGGGTTTTCCTGATGATTCGGAGAATTGCATATGACCTCTGCAGCTATTCTGGCTTCGGCTGGACCTAAGATTAAGACCAAATTGCCCGGCCCCAATGCGCGCCGCGTACTGGAAGCGGATGCGCGGCTGATTTCGCCCTCGTATACGCGCTCGTATCCGCTGGTGGCCAAACGCGGCCGGGGCGTGATTGTTGAAGACGTTGATGGCAACGAGTTCCTCGACTTTTCCGCCGGCATTGCCGTGGTTTCCACCGGCCACTGTCATCCGGAAGTTGTTGCGGCCATTCAGAAGCAGGCGGCCGAGCTGATCCACATGTCGGGCACGGATTTCTATTATGAAAGCATGACCACACTGGCCGAGCGTCTCTCCAAAGTCGCTCCCATGAAAGGGCCGCACCGTGTGTACTACGGCAACTCAGGCACAGAAGCCATAGAAGCTGCGCTCAAGCTGGCCAGATATCACACTGGGCGGCAGGGGATCATCGCCTTCTATGGAGCCTTCCACGGTCGCACCATGGGCGCTCTCTCGCTGACGGCTTCCAAGCCGCAGCAGCGGCGGCGCTTCGCCCCGTTGGTTCCGGGTGTAACTCATGTGCCATATCCCAATCTGTACCGCCGTCCGGAAGGCACTGACGCAAGGCAGTACGCCATTGATTGCGCGCGCTTCATTGAAGAGAAGCTGTTCAAGACCACGATGCCCGCTGAAGAAGTTGCGGCGATTTTTGTGGAGGCGATCCAGGGCGAGGGCGGGTATGTGGTTGCGCCGATGGAGTTCATGCAGGAGCTGCGGCGCATCTGCGACCGGCACGGCATTTTGCTGGTGGTGGATGAAGTCCAGTCGGGCAGCGGACGCACCGGCAAATGGTGGTCGGTCGAGCACACCGGCGTTGAGCCCGACATCATTACCGTAGCCAAAGGAATTGCTTCAGGCATGCCGCTGGGCGTCACTATCACGCGCGCCGAGATCATGGACTGGGTACCGGGTTCGCATGCCTCCACCTTTGGCGGCAATCCGGTCTGCATCGCGGCTGCGCTCGCAACCATGAACGTACTTGAGCGCGAAGCTATCGCCAACGCTGCTGAAGTGGGCAACTACATGATGCAGCGCATGACGCCGTGGGTCGAGAAGCACCCGTTGGTGGCGGATGTGCGCGGCCGCGGCCTGATGATTGGGGTGGAGATCACAAGAGACAAAAAAGCGCGAACTGTGGCAACAGACCTGCGCGACAAAATCGTAGAATTGGCCTTCGAGCGTGGCGTGCTGTTTCTGGGCGCGGGAGAAAGCGCCGTGCGCCTCTCGCCTCCGCTCATTGTGACTACAGAGCAGGCCGATATTGCAATGAATATTCTGGAAGAATGCATCACGCAGGCGGAGAAATAGCGATTCTCTCAAGCGCACAGCCGGGGAGGGCTGTGCCACGCGATCAGTTCGTGCGTATGCTTGAACTGCTCAAAACAGCAATAGAGCTTTCAGTTATAAAAACTGGCAACTGGCAACCGTCAACTGGCAACTGCTCACGCCGGTTTTCCGGCTAGAATGATTGTCCTATGAGTTCCGGACGTTTCACCCGTCTCATCATCCGTGCGCTGGATTCTGCCGGAAGACTGGTTCCGCAGCAAAAAAAGGCTGAGCATCTCGCCACCGGCCAACGGGGCGAGGAGGAAGCGTATTTTTATCTGCGCCGTTGCGGATATGTCATGGTGGCGCGCAATTTTCGCTCCCCGCGCCGTCGTGGCGAGATTGATTTGATCGGCTGGCATGACGATATTTTGTGCTTTATTGAAGTAAAAACCCGCACTTCGCACGCGGTCGCGCCGGCGGAAGCCGCCGTTGATGAAGCCAAACAGCGGGAATTGGTTGCCGTGGCCCGTGAGTATTTGCGGCGGGTTCCGGGCAAACCAGCGACTCGCTTTGATGTTCTCAGTATTTACCTGGAAAGAGGGGCGCATTCTCCGGAAATCAGCCTCTTCCAGAATGCCTTTTCCATGTCCTAAAATAGAATTTTGTCAGTAGAATTTTGTTGACCGGCTCTCGGCGAAGATGCCCTGCGGCCGGCGATGAAGGGAAGTTGTTGCTGTGCCTGAGCTGAGAAAAGACCCCATTACTGGCCGATGGGTCATCATTGCCACCGACCGGGCCAAACGCCCCAGTGATTTTGTCCGCGAACCTGTGAAGCAGAAAGGCGGATTTTGTCCGTTTTGTGCGGGCAACGAGAGCAAGACGCCGCCCGAGGTGCTGGGCTACCGCTCTTCCACGATTGGCGGCCCGGAAGCGCCGCGCGATGCGCCCGGCTGGCGTGTCCGCGTTGTGCCCAACAAGTTTCCCGCTTTGGGAATCGAGGGCAACCTGGACCGCGCTCCCGAAGGCATGTACGACAAGATGAACGGCGTGGGCGCTCACGAGGTCATCATCGAAACTCCGGAGCACGATAAGACCCTGGCTACGCTTCCTATCAAGCGCGTCGAAGACGTGATCTGGGCTTTCCGCGACCGCATGGTTGACCTGAAAAAAGACAAACGTTTCAAATATATCCTTGTTTTCAAGAACCACGGCGAACCAGCCGGAGCCTCCCTGGAGCATCCGCATTCGCAGTTGATCGCTTTGCCTATTATTCCTAAACAGGCGATTGAAGAGCTGGAAGGCGCCAAGCAGTATTATCAATACAAAGAACGCTGTATCTTCTGCGACGTGATCCGGCAGGAGCTGGAGCATGGCGGCCGCATCGTCGCCGAGAACACCGGCTTCCTCACTGTGGCCCCGTTTGCTCCGCGCTTTCCTTTTGAAACCTGGATTCTCCCCAAAGCCCACGATTCCCATTTCGACAATGCGTCTTCGCAGGTTTACGAAAGCTTCGCCAGGGCGGTACAAACTTTGATCGCCAAGGCGGACCGAGTGCTGGAAAACCCTTCTTATAATTTTGTGATCCACACCGCTCCCGTGCAGGACCCGGCAAGCGACTCCTACCATTGGCACATGGAATTCATGCCCAAGTTGACCAAGGTGGCCGGCTTTGAATGGGGAACCGGTTTCTACATCAACCCTACGCCACCGGAAGAGGCCGCCAGGTTCCTGCGCGAAGCGCCGGTGGAAACGCCTGTGCAGCAACAACTGGTAGGCGCGTAATCCAGCGTATTCCGTATCACTGGTCGAGCGAGCGGGAAAGATCGGAAGGCAGCCTTCTGCCTTCATCGTGGATTTGGGCAACCACCTGCTGTTCTTCTATGGCGAGTTGCTTCTCTTCTTCCTGAAGAGAATGGATGGTCATGGAATAGAACTCAATTTGCTCGGAAGGCTCCAGGTGCATAAGTGTTTTTGAGAGCAACGTTTCTTGCCTTACGTCGTTCTGAACTCGCGTATCCAGCTCCAAAACCTTTTTCATGTCGTTCAATGCCAGAAGGATCTTAGGATCATCGCGGAACTCGGGGATGAGCTGGTCTACCAGAGCCGCGCTTTTTTGGGTTTCTGAACTGACGTTGTTCAGCCGCGATTCAAGCTCGAGACATTGGTCGTAATAATCTTTCATCGTCGTTGCCGGGCGGCTCCTAAGCTCCTGGATTTGCCGGGTAAATGCTGTGCTCTTCGCCTGCGAATCGCTGGCTTGTTTCAGCAGTTGTTCGATTCGGTGGGTCTTCTCCATGCGGAATGAATTCCAACGCCAAAGCATGATTGCCATTAAAAGCACGATCGCTGCCGCAAGGTATACGGAAACCGGATGCTTCTGAAGCACCACATGAAACCATGATTGCGCCGGCTGCGGCTGGCCCGGGCTGCCGGCCGGGTGTTTTTGCACGGCAATCGCTGCCCCTGCCTGCATCGCCGGAGCGGAGCCGACCGCCGCTGCGGCAGGAGGCTGGGAAGTCGGGACCCTGGTGGAATCCTGGCCGGCCTGAGCTGCAGCATTTCCCCCGGCGGCCATATGGGCCGCGGCCACTTCGGCCTGAGATTGAACCTTGTGAGCCTGTTGGCCGCAGTACACGCAGATAGAAGCGCTGTCTGAATTTTCTGTTCCGCAATAAACACAGAACATGCTGGACTCCTGTGACCTGCACGCTGAATTCCGAATACTTTATCAATTTATAGTCACAGGTTTACAGAAAAATCTTTGGGTCATCCAAAACGGAACTGATAACAACGCGAAAAAGGCCATGTCCTGGCGGTTCATGTTTAACCCCTAGTGCGTTTCCTGGTATTCCTCGTGCCAGGCCATCTGGATGGCTTCCAGCTTGGCCTCGTTGGATTTCATAGGGTCGTCTTTGAAGTTCGGCAGACTGGTGACGCACTTGTGCAGGTCTGTGAAGCGCACAGTCAGAGGATCAAGATCGGGATATTTTTCCGATAGTTCGAGCGCGATGTCTTCAGCGCTATCCCAGGTAAGATCAAAGGCCATTGTTCTCCTCTTCAGATTGAGCCATTGGGTCATTGAGTCTTGCGTCGAATTTGAGTGAGCAATGAGTCAAATGACTCAATGACCCGATGATTCAATTATTTACTTTCCCGGTCCGTGGCCTTCGGAGACATAGTTCCTATTCCACGCAGGAATCTCGACGACAATCGTTCCTGGCTTTTCGATGACGCACTGGCATCCCAGGCGCGAATTCAGTTGCAGGTCGGCGGCCATATCGAGGCGGTCGGCCTCGTCATCTTCCATTGCACTAAAGCAGCCGGCGCCTTCTTTCACCCACACATGGCACGTGGTGCAGGCGCAGTTGCCGCCGCATGCGTGATCGACAAAGATGTCGCAATTCAAGGCAATATCCAGAATGGATTGCGGCTTGCCATGTTCCTTGTAAGGCAATTTGCCGTGTTCGAACTCCACGGTCTTGCCTTCCGGTAAAAAAGTCACCCGCACCGTATTCGGTCCGGGCGCGTCAGCGGTCGCTACAGCAATTCCTTGTGTTTTTTCTTGAGCCATAATTAAGTCCAATTCCGATATTCCGCTTGCATTTGTCCGGAGCGCCGCTTTTTGGCGCGAAGAGCTTGTCCTGAGCGAAGCCGAAGGAACCCAGAGAATGTTTAATTACCCATGCCGCCTGTCAGGCTTTCTCTCGAAGATCTCCTGGTTCGCCTTTGCATTCGCAGAATAAACGGCTTCCGCATTTAGCTTCTGGAGAGCTTGCCGAAGGAATCTTGCGTTTCGGGCAATACTGCTCTTTCGATACAGAAGAACTAACAGGCCTAACTCTCAATTTCTGCCGGAGCTATAGGATGCGGAGCAGCCGGTCCATCGGCATGCAATTCTTGCATGTCTTTTCCCTTCAGCGCGGAGCCAATGGCGGAATCCATCATCAGTTCAGCCAGCCGGGTTGTGACCCGGTTCAGCTTTTCGATGGAATCACGCATCAGGCGATAATCTTCACCCGTCTTGATTTGTTTCAACTCTGCTTCCGCTCTCGCGATTTCCTTACGCGCGCTCTCGCTGAGCTGATTCCACGCTAAGTTGCGGCGCCCTTTTTCGAGGGCGAGCAGAATGTTTTCCGCCTCGTTGCGCGCTTCCACGATCTGGCGCTGGCGGAAGTCCTCCTCGGCGTAATCGAACGATTCCAGGATCATGTTCTCCACCTGCTCATCCGTCAAGCCATAGGTGGGTTTCACTTCAATCTCGGCCTCTTTGCCGCTGCGCTGCTCTTTGGCGGCTACGTGCAAAATGCCGTTGGCATCAATCAGGAACCTGACTTCGATGCGAGGCAGCCCGGCGGGCATGGGCGGAATGCCTTTCAGGTCAAAGCGGGCCAGTGAACGGCAGTCCTTGGCTAATTCACGCTCACCCTGCAAAACATGAATGGCAACGTTGGTTTGGCCTTCCACTGCGGTAGTGAAGTGCTCGGTTGCTGATGCGGGAATGGTGGAATTGCGATGAACAATTTTCGCCACCACTCCGCCCATGGCCTCGATGCCCAGCGAGAGCGGAGTCACATCCAGCAACAGCATGTCTTGCGTAGCCTGTGAGCCGCCGGCAAGAATGTTTGCCTGCACCGCCGCTCCAATGGCGACCACTTCATCCGGATTTATTTCGGTGTGCGGCTCACGCTTGAACAGCTCTTTGACCAGCGCACGCACGCGCGGAATGCGCGTCGAGCCGCCCACCAGCACGACTTCATCAATCTGTTCGGCCGTGAGCCCGGCGTCAGCCAGGGCCTGGCGGCAAGGGCCGGTGGTGCGCTGCACGATAGGTTCAATCAGTTGTTCGAATTGCAGGCGAGTGATTTCCCGCTCGTATGTCTTATTCCCAGGCAGTTCCACGCTGATTGCGGTTTTTTCGCGGGCTGAGAGCTCAATCTTGGCGTCAATCACGGCTTTGCGGATCGCCTGCACAGCTTCCCCGTTGCGCCGCAAATCGAGTTTCATATCGCCGGCAATGTCATCGAGGGCAATGGTGATGAGCAGGTTATCAATGTCATCGCCGCCGAGGTGCGTATCTCCATTGGTGGCAATGACTTCAAAAATGCCTTCATGCAATTTCAGTATCGAAATATCGAAAGTTCCGCCACCCAGGTCATATACCGCGACAATGCCTTCTTTTTTCTTATCGAGTCCATAGGCCAGCGAGGCGGCAGTGGGTTCGTTGACCAGGCGCAAGACTTCCAATCCGGCAATGCGTCCCGCGTCTTTTGTGGCCTGCCGTTGCGCGTCGTTGAAATACGCGGGAACTGTGATGACCGCCTGGGTCACAGGTTTGCCAAAATAGCGCTCGGTATTGCGTTTGAGCTGGCGCAGGATGAGGGCAGAAATTTCCGGCGGAGTAAATTCTTTGTCTCCGAGTTTGATGCGCAGAATCTCGCCGGCTTTCAGGTTTTCACTGAGCCGGAAAGGGAAGAACTTCAATTCTTCGCCAACATCTTCCAATCCACGGCCCATGAGCCGCTTGATGGAGTAGACCGCCCGTTCAGGCGTTTCCACCAGGTATTTGCGCGCCGAATTGCCCACGGCAAAGTCTTTCCCGCCGCTATTCAAAGCCACGACGGAGGGCACAAGGTTCGATCCGTCTTCTCCTGGGATTACAAGCGGCGTTGCATTGCCCATAAATGCCACCAGAGAATTGGTCGTGCCCAAATCAATGCCGACGATGATGTTTTGTTCTTCAGACATCTGTAAATTGTGTGATTGAGTCATCGGATCATTGGGTCATTGAAAATAAAAAAAATGACTCAATGATCCGATGACTCAATGAATCAATTCTTCAGTGCTTCATTCACGTCTCTCACAAGATTGCGCATGTAAGAACGCCGGTTCAGCAGATCAACCATCTGGTCGCGAACCTGCAAGCGTTCTGCGTTGTCGTTTTGCGCGTTGCTCTCCCAGAGCTGGTCCCAATGGTCCCAGAGTTTTTTCAGCTCCCAGTGCAGGCCTTGCAGCTTCGCTTCGAAGTTCTTTTTAGCGCCTTCCAGTTGAGCGATGACTTCGGAGTCTTTTTCATCGCTCATGCGCAATTCCTGAAGCTGCATGTTCAGCTCAAAAACTTCTTCCAGAAGATCGGGCGGCACGACCTGCTTCTTTTCCTCGCCGCTCTGCCGGGCCCTGTCGGTCGCGGCCTTCGATTGCTCTTCAAGCTGCACCCCTTCCAGCGAGAGCAGATATTGCGTGCGGGCAATAGGATCTTTCAGAGTGCGGTAAGCGTCGTTTAACCGCGAGCTTTTTTCCAGGCTCCACTCCTGCTCCTGCGGCGTAGTGCGCACGTACAGGTCAGGATGCAGCCGCCGGCTCAGCTTGTAAAATTCTTTTTCCAGTGCATTGGTGTCGATGTTCAGCTTGCGCGACAGCTCGAAAAAACTGAAGTAGTCGCTCGCCTGCGGCGGCTGCACCTTGGAACACCTGGAACAAAAATGCGAGCCGGCAGTCAGCGGCTCGCTGCAAGACCAGCACTGGGGCCGGTCTGCGGCGGTTTTTTCAGGATTTGCGATGTAGGTCTCGATTGCCATAAAAAATTTCACCACGGTTCCTGTCTGCGGATGGCGCCAGGACGCCGTGGTGCAATTCAGGTACGCAAAAAAATTATGAAAACGATGATCCGCAACCGCAGGACTTGCTGGCATTCGGATTGCGGAAAACAAAACCCTGTTTCAGCAGCGTGTCTTCGTAGTCCAGTATCATGCCGTGCAGGTAAATGAACGACTTGGGATCGACGAACACGCGCACTCCGTCGTAGTTGTACACGCGGTCGCGCTCGTGGGGCTTGCTGTCGAAGCGGATGTTATAAGTAAGTCCCGAGCATCCGCCGCCCTGCACGCCCAAACGCAATCCGCCGCTCTCGGGCGACACGTTCTCCTTGGCCATGGCGCTGCGGACCTTTTCCAGGGCCTTGGGCGTTACCACGATGCTCTTCTGCGGAGCTGCATTGGCTACCGGAAGAGCGGACTGCGTATTTTCATTTTCCGACATAAACAATTTAAACGTAGAGACGCAGCTCTGTTACGTCTCCCATTCAGACGCTAAACCTTAACTTCAGCCGTAGCCTGAGCCGGCTTGCCGCTCTCAACGCCGTTCTTTTTCTTCCAGTCGCCGATGGCGGCGCGAATGGCATCTTCCGCCAGCACCGAACAGTGAATCTTGACCGGCGGCAGGGCCAGCTCGCGGACGATATCCGTATTCTTGATTTGCAGGGCCTCTTCCACGGTTTTGCCCTTTACCCACTCGGTGGCGAGGGAGGACGAGGCAATGGCCGATCCGCAACCGAAGGTCTTGAATTTCGCGTCTTCGATTACGTTGGTTTGCGGGTTTACCTTGATCTGAAGTTTCATCACGTCGCCGCATTCGGGCGCGCCCACCAGGCCGGTGCCGACTTCCGTGCTGCTCTTATCCATCGAGCCGACGTTGCGCGGGTTAGTGTAATGATCCAGTACCTTATCGCTATATGCCATTCTCTTCTCCTGTTCCTGTAATAAATTTTCGTAGAGACGCAGCTTGCTGCGTCCTCAATCCCAATTAAGAGACGTTACAATCTCAATGCGCTTCCGCCTGCCACTGCACTTTTGAGAGATCAATGCCTTCTTTCACCATCTCATAGAGCGGCGAGAGTTCGCGCAATTTCTTCACCGTAGTTACGATGCGGTCGGCGACATAATCAACTTCAGCTTCGGTATTGAAGCGCCCCAGGCCAAAGCGAATGGAGCTGTGCGCCAAATCGTCTCCCAGGCCAAGGGCTTTCAGGACATACGATGGCTCCAGGGTGGCTGATGTGCACGCCGACCCGCTGGAAACAGCGATGTCGTTGATGCCCATGAGCAGCGACTCGCCTTCCACGTACAGGAAGCTCATATTGAGATTGCCTGGCAACCGGTGTTCCAACGAGCCGTTGACATAGACTTCATCAAGCTGGCTCATGATTTTTTCTTTCAATCGGTCGCGCAGCTTCGCCAGCCGGATGGATTCCTGCGTCATTTCGTTCGAAGCGATTTCGCATGCCTTGCCTAATCCCACGATGCCGGGGACGTTCAAGGTGCCAGAGCGCATGCCGCGCTCGTGGCCGCCGCCATCGATGATGGCCGATATCTGCACCCGCGGATTCTTGCGCCGCACATACAACGCGCCCACGCCCTTAGGTCCGTACATCTTGTGCGCCGAGATGGACATCAGGTCGATGTTCTGTTTGTTCACATCCACCGGCACTTTGCCAATGGCCTGAGTGGCGTCGCTGTGGAACAGAACACCGCGCTCGCGACAGATCTTGCCAATCTCAGTCACGGGCTGCAGAACTCCTATTTCATTGTTGGCGTACATGATGGAGACGAGAATGGTTTTATCGTCAATGGCGCGCCTCAGGTCTTCCAGGTCAATGAGTCCGTTTTTGGCGACTGGAAGATAGGTCACGCGATAGCCATATTTCTCCAGACGCTTGCAGGTATCGAGCACAGCCTTGTGCTCGGTGGCGGCGGTAATGATGTGGTTGCCCTTTTCCTTGTACATCTCGGCTACGCCTTTGATGGCAAGGTTGTCGCTCTCGGTGGCGCCCGAGGTGAAGATGATTTCTTTCGCGGTTGCGCCCACCAGCTTGGCAATCCGCTCACGGGCGGTCTCGATGGCCTCTTCCGCCAGCCAGCCAAATTCGTGATTGCGCGAGGCCGGATTGCCGAATTTGCCGGTAAAGTAAGGCATCATCTCCTCAAGCACCCGAGGATCGACCGGTGTAGTCGCGTGGTTATCCATGTAAAGCGGAAGCTTCACGCCCGCTGGAAGTTTAGAATTTCCGTTCTCCATATTCATGCAGTTCTTCTCTCCCAAAATCTTCAGCTCAGCCGCACGAGCTCGGCGGCAACATCTGTTTTTTCATTGTGCTCATGGCAGCCGTCACCGGAATCCAGAGCCATGTCAGAAATTTTCATGCGCGTCAGCACATGCTCAATACTCTCGCTTACTTTGCGCAGCGGCTCGCGTACTGTGCAACGCGAACTCTGGCCGCAATCGTGAAGGCTGCTGTAGCAAGAGGTCATAAACAGCGGGCCGTCGATCGCCTTGATGACGTCGAATGCTGAAATCTCCCGGGCATCATGCGCCAGCACATAACCGCCGTGGGTGCCATGATGCGAACTCAGCAACCCTGCCTTCACCAGCCGCTGTAAGATCTTTGCCAGCGCTTCCTGCGGAATGCCGTACGCATCAGCTATGTCCTTCGCGCTGCAATGACCGCCCTGACACGCCAGATGCCGCATGGCGATCAGACCGTAATCGGCTTTTTTCGTGAGCTTTAGCATGCGCCCCATGCCGGGCAGGAAAATCCCGACCAAAACAGTCGCATATGGATTTTAGAGGCAGCGGCCAAAAAATAGCAACCACAACCAGTCGACAGACCGGTTTTTGCAGTCAAAGGTAAATATCTTCCATTCAATGGTTTATGGGGGGATAGCTGCGCGGAATCTTCAGAAAGTGTTTTACCGGGTTAATAGAACTGGGTCATATCCCGCGTCATTCTCAGTTATAGAATGGGTACATCTCACGGGATTACTCACTGCAGTCCGCGGATTAAGGCATATGCTGGATTGCTTTCAGAGACCAGAGAGATAGTCTAATTTCGTGCGCAACCCCCTCATCCGGATCACTTCGCGAACCCTGTTCAGTGCGGCTGTATTTAGCCTTGTGCTGCTGGCCAGCAGCTTTCCGGTTTTGACCAGCCAATCTGCCAAAGCCGCAGGGATGGCTGCTACTGGGCTGAATGAGAATGTGATTTCGCGCCTTCCTGAGAAAGCCGGTACGATTGCCTCGCGGCCCGAAGCAAAAATTGAGTCAACCTACAAAATTCAAGTCGGATTGAACAACGAGATTTATCCGGTTTTTGCCAATCAGGCTTCTTTGCAGAAGCGTGAAGAGCGTACCTGGGGCACGGTGAGCGTCACCATCAGCAATTCTACCGATGCTCCCCTGCACAATCGCGTAGCCGTGCAGGTTTCAGGATGGAGCGACCAGGAAATTCAAGTAGTCGAAATGGGCGCTGGCCAATCGCGTACTCTGCTCTTTGCTCCTACTTTTTTACCGCGTTTTTTCCAGAATCGCGAGCTTGCCGCCGCCACAGTGGCAGTGAACGTGACCGATGCCGGCGGCCAGGCAGTTTTCTCTGAGACTGTGCCCGTGCGTCTGCGCGCTGTGGATGACATGTACTGGGGTGAGGGCTTCAAGTTCGCCCCTTACATCGCCTCCTGGATCACGCCGCACGATTCCCTGGTAGAGATGGTATTGAGCCGCGCCAAGGAGCTTGCACCGTTGCGCCGCCTGCCGGGCTATGAAGAGTGGAAGGATACCTCCGGCCAGGAAAAGTCAACCCTGATTCAGGCCCGCGCCATCTATCGGGCGATGCAGGCGCTGGGTGTTTCTTATGTAAAAAGCTCGCTTACCTTCGGCGGGAACAAAAACATGAGCGAACGGGTGCGAATGCCGAATGAGTCGTTGCGCGATCGCTCGGCCAACTGCATTGACGGCGTCGTATTGTACGCATCGTTGTTTGAGAACCTTGGAATGGAGCCGGCGGTAGTTCTGGTGCCTGGGCATGCCTATATTGGCGTGCGCATCGCCCGCGAATCCCAGGAATATCTTTACTTCGATACGGCCCTCACCGGGCGCGCTGATTTTGAAGCCGCCGTGGCTGCGGCGCAACGCGGCATGAGCCGCACCCCGGAGCCGCAAATCAGCATGATTCGTATTGAAGAAGCCCGCCGCGCCGGCATCTTCCCCATGCCAGAGTCGCAATATGACGATGGCGCTGTGGCCGCGAGCAACACGCTGCACTCCTCCAAACATGCTTCCACCAGAAGCTCGGCAGCCGTGGCTCCGCAGTAGAGCAGGGATTGTCCCCATGCCCAACTGTGGTTAATTGAGACCATTCCGACTAAATAATTAGGATTCGGAAACAATCGTAAATCGTACTTCAAAAATCTTAAATTGCCCCAGCTTGCAACTTTTTCTCAAATCACATCATCCCTTGTTTGCCAACTACTTTTTCTTTGCCATGCCCCTTGACACCGGGTTGGGCAGAGCTAAAATGAGCGAAATTGCATGAACATCCGGCATTATGGGCCCTTGGCGAGTTCGGCCCAGGCCGGAAATGATTTAAGAATTTATGAGCACGGTTCCAAGAACATCAGCTTCTTCCATTCCTTCCAAGAAGGCTGCCGGCAGCAAACCTGCGCCGGCTTCAGTCCCGCAAAAGCGTGCAACCCCATGTGCCCATCCGAAGGTGCAAGTGGTCTCTCGCGATGAAGACGCGGAATACGTCGAATGCCTGGAGTGCCGCGAGGTATTCGATTCCAGCGAATTTCAGGATATGGCTATCGAAGAGAAAATCGACAACGAAACCGAATAATCTTTGAAATCCCCTGATGCGTATGCGTGCTGATGCGCTTGAGATGGTGTGTGCATAACGGGCCACCCTGAATTGCTTCTGTTCCCGAAGGGTAGAACATCGCAAAGCCGCCTTTTACTATTTATCCCACCAAAAAACTGGCAACTGGCCGCTGGCAACTGATTACTTCGGTAATAGTTACTTCCGTAATTGAAGCTGTTGATTCTAGTGCGCTGTTAAGTCTTCACTAACGCTATAATCTGCTTAATTCGTCCCCCGGAAAGTGTGAGGTAATTTTCATGAAGAGCCATAATGCTCTGGTAGTGGATGACTCTATGCTCATCCGGCATACAGTTTGCCGTTATCTGGAAGAACGCGGATTTACCGTCGAGTCAGCTTGCAATGGCGAAGAGGCCCTGGCCAAGCTGAAGGATTTCGAGCCGGAAGTTATTTTTACCGACCTCTCAATGCCCAGGATGACTGGCGGCGAGTTGCTCACCGTACTGAAGACCAACCCAAGAACCGCGCGCATTCCTACTGTGATTCTCGCCGGCAAGAGCAGCAGCAATCCTTTTGCAGCCGAGCATCTGGCCACCTACGTCATGTACAAGGATATTGATATCGAAGCCCAACTCCGCAACGCTTTGATCCATGCTCTGGGAACAGATATGGTCGCGGTCGAGGCCGGCGCCGTCAAGGTTAAGGCCGGCAGGGGTTAACGCAGAGGCAAACTCGCCTCGGCTGAAAATTCGGGGTCCGCAAAATCTTTTGCCAGGAATTTAGGATATGCCGCCGCCGCAATCATTGCGGCGTTGTCCGTAGAGAGCGGCCGGGAAGGGAAATAGACCGGCAAACCACTTTGTGCAGCCTGCTGCTCAAAACGAGCGCGCAGTTCGCTGTTGGCCGCAACCCCTCCGGTAACGAACAGGGTTGCCGCGTTAAACTGTTCTGCAGCCTTGAGCGTCTTTCCCACCAGGTCATCCACCACTGTGCGTTGAAACGAAGCGACCAGATCCAGGGTCTTTTTATCGCACTGCGCAAGAACCTCGTCCAGACTGGGTTTAGGGTTCTGGGCGAGCTTGCGCTGGCGCCCTTCGCAGGCTTCTTTCATAGTGTTTAACTCGATGTAGCGAAGCACCGCAGTCTTGATTCCACTGAATGAAAAATCAAAAAATGGTTCGTCGCCGTGTTCGGGCGCGTTGCGGTCTTTGCCTTTGATTTGTGCGGGAGTAAACTTCACCGCCTGCGGATTGCCGTGTTTGGCCAGCCGGTCGATGATCGGTCCCCCAGGATAGCCCAGGCCCAGCAGCTTGGCGACTTTATCGTAAGCCTCGCCGGCAGCGTCATCGCGTGTGCGTCCTACGTTTTTATAGCTCCAGCCGGATGAACCTGCAGCGTGCGCGTTTTCATTTGCCAGGTACAGATGCGTATGCCCGCCTGAGACCACCAGCGCAAGCACGGGAAAGGGAAAATTGTGATTGCCACGCTGCCGCTCGTCCAGAAGAACAGCATGGATGTGTCCTTCGAGATGGTTCACGGCGATCAGGGGCTTATCCAGCGCAAAAGCCAGTGCCTTGGCGTATGTGACGCCCACCAGTAATGCGCCCGCCAGGCCTGGTCCCTGGGTGACTGCGATGGCGTCAATGCTCTTATAGCTCTGACCGGCTTGCTCCAGCGCGCCCCGCACCACAGGAACGATGCCACGCAGATGCTCGCGCGAGGCCAACTCAGGGACCACACCGCCATACGGTTGATGCGTAGCGAATTGCGAAAGCACGACGTTCGATTCCATGTGCTCTCCCGAGCGCACCACGGCAGCCGCGGTTTCGTCGCATGAGCTCTCAATACCCAGGATGAAGACATCGGCCATATCTATATATTATGAGATAAGCCTGCACATTATGCTCTGGAGGCAAATGCAAGGGGGATCGTAAGGCATTATCGGATAAACAAATTCGTAAATCGCACTTCATAAATCGTAAATCTGCATGTCTACCCAGCAAAACTCGGCGATCGAAATCATTCGTACCCTGCGCCAGCGCGGCTTCCAGGCCTTTCTCGTAGGCGGATGTGTGCGCGACCTGCTGTTGGGACGCGAACCGGCCGACTATGACGTAGCCACCGATGCCACCCCCAATAACGTGATGGAAATTTTTCCGAAAACCTACGCAGTAGGCGCGCAATTCGGCGTCGTCCTCGTAGAAACTGGCAACCTGTCCCAGCGCGCCGTGGACCAGCAACCGGCAACTGGCAACTGTATTGAGGTTGCCACCTTTCGCAACGATGGAATTTACAGCGATGGCCGCCATCCCGATGAAGTGCGTTACACCAAGATTCCGCAGGAAGACGTGCAGCGGCGCGACTTTACCATTAATGGGTTGCTGCTCGATCCTCTCGATAACAACAAGGTGCTCGATTTCGTCGGCGGGCAGGTTGACCTGAAAGCCGGCGTTATTCGCGCCATCGGCGATCCCGAACGCCGCTTCACCGAAGACAAGCTGCGCATGATGCGCGCGGTGCGATTTGCCGCGCGCTTCGGCTATGTCATCGAAGAAAAAACCATGCATGCTATCCGCGAACTGGCCCCCACGATTCACGAGGTCAGCCGTGAGCGGGTGCGCGATGAGCTTACCAGGATGCTGACCGAGGGGCACGCCCGCCGCGCCTTTGAGTTGCTTGATGAGTTACGGCTGCTGCCCGAAGTGCTGCCTGAGATCGCAAGAATGAAGGGTGTCGAGCAGCCACCCCAATACCATCCAGAAGGCGACGTGTGGGTGCACACCCTGATGCTATTGGAACCGTTGCCTTCTGATGTCTCGCCCACCCTGGCCTGGGGCGCTTTGTTGCATGACGTAGGCAAGCCGCCCACGTTTCGTGTAGCTCCTGACCGCATCCGTTTTGACAGTCATGCCGAGGTGGGGGCCAAAATGACGGAAGAGATTTGCCGCAGGATGCGCTTTTCCAATGATGAAACTGAAAAAATTGTGGAATTGGTAAGCAATCACATGCGCTTCCCCGAGGTAACGCGCATGCGCGAATCCACGCTCAAACGCTTTCTGCGCATGCCTAATTTTGAGGAGCACGTTGAGCTGCACCGCCTTGATTGCGGCGCCAGCCACCGTGACCTCACGCTCTACAATTTCGTGAATGAAAAGCTGCATGCTCTGCCCGAGGAGGAAATCCGTCCCCGTCCGTTGATTACAGGAGACGATCTCATTGCCGGCGGTTACCACCCGGGCCCGCGCTTTAAAGAAATCCTCTCAGCCTGCGAAGATGCCCAACTGGAAGGGCATCTTCACGGGAAAGAGCAGGCCCTGGAATGGGTGAAAGAGCGCTTTCCGGTAGAATCTAAGGATTAAGATTGAGGGTGCCGTGCAGCCGCTGCGTACAGGTTTGGAAAAAATTGTTTTGGACGCGTTACAGCGCACACCTCCCCAGGAAGCGCCGTTGCTGGCCTGGCCGTTTGCCTGTGGTCCGGCGGTGGCACAGAAGGCGCGGGCTCTGAGTTTCGCCGATGGAATCCTGACGATTGAAGTGGCCGACGCCGGCTGGCGCACCCAGCTCACGGACATGGCTCCGCAATTTCTGGCGCGCATCAACCAACTGGTTTCCGTCAACGTAAAGCGCTTGTGCTTTATTGTTTCGAATGGGAGCTGAAACCCTGGAACCTCGAGTCGGAAAAACTTTGCTCCGCGTGATAAGCGCCCTTTATATGAACAGTGGACGAGATTGGTCACACTATGCATTGGGTTTGGTTTAATGCTCTGATCATTCTTTCGCCGTTCGTCCTGCTTTGGGGATGGATACAATACATAAAACTTCCAACCCATTCAGATTGGCGCAGCCGTGCTAGCTTGGTGGGACTGGCCGCGCCTCTTCTCAGTCTTGCTGTGTGGGGCATGATGGCGGTGGTTGCTTCCATAAATTCATTGAATACGTCCAGTGCGACGACAGAACGCATGATTTCCGTCGGAGTATGGATTCCTCTTCTTGGAATGCTGGTCTCGCTCGCCGGACGCCCACGTCTTATCCCTGCTACTGTTCCCACGTGTATCGCAACCGTGTTCTTCTGGATCGGCACGACCCTGCCATGAAGACGCTGGTTGGCTGTTTGTTGCGGAATAGCCGAGGGCGATGGCATGTAAAATCGAAAATCAGAATTCGTAAATCGAAAATTCTCCCCTAATACACTAAAATGAGTTCAGTCTCTTTATTTGCAGAACACAGTCCAAATAGTATGAAAGTCACCGACAAAGACGTGGCCACAGTCGCCGACCTCGCGAATCTGGAGCTCACCGCCGCCGAGCGCGAGCGCATGGTGAGAGACCTGAATTCCATCCTGGGATACATTGACCTGCTCAACGAGCTTGATACCTCCAATGTTCCCGCCATGGCCCAGACGGCTGACCGCTTTGGCATTGATAACAGCAAGGCCGGCAGCGAACGCTTTCTTTATGCCATGCGCCCGGATGAACCACGGCCTTCGCTGCCACGGGAAGAAGCCCTCGCTAACGCACCCGACTCCAACGGGAAATTTTTCAGGGTACCGAAGGTGATCGAGCGTTAATCCCAAAAAGAAATCGAACATTTGATTCCAAAAGGAAAAATAATATGAGCAACAACGAGCTGGTAGTTCCGCCAGCCGCCAAGACCGACGCAGGCTCCAGAGAAATGCTGAGGGCTTGGATCGCCAATGGCGGTCTGCATTGCACGCTTTCCATCGGGGCATGGGGAGACAAAGAGACCATCGGCTGGGGCATTCTGCTGACCGACGTTGTTCGCCACGTTGCCGATGCTTTGCACAAGCAGGATGGCCTCGATCCTGAGGATACGATCAAGCAGATACGGGCCGTTTTCAACAAAGAATTGGATGAGCCTACGGCCGATGCCAAAGGCGGTTTTGTAACCCACTGAATTCATCATCATTATGGACCTGAATCTTCTTACCGTCGCCTCCGCCCGCACGGCCGTTGCCGAGCGCACCATCACGGCCACGAAACTGGCGGAAGGCTTTTATAAAAAGATTGAAGCTGAAGATGGCGACGTGCACGCCTATCTGACTCTTGCGAAAGAACGCGCCCTGGAGCAGGCGGCGCGTATTGATACGCTGGCGGGTAAAGGCGATCGGCTGCCTCCGCTGGCTGGCGTTCCCGTTGCCATCAAAGACGTCATGATAACGCGCGCAGTGCGCAGTACTGCCGGATCGAAAATTTTGGGGAACTACATCCCTCCCTATGACGCCACCGCGGTGAGACGGCTCGAAGAAGCCGGGGCTGTCATCCTGGGTAAAACCAATTGCGATGAGTTTGCCATGGGCTCTTCCAATGAAAATTCGGCGTACGGGCCGGTGCGCAATCCGCGCGATAAGAGCCGGGTTCCAGGTGGATCGTCAGGTGGTTCAGCCGCATCGGTTGCGGCCGGCACTGCCGTGGCCGCGCTGGGTTCCGACACCGGCGGCTCCATCCGCCAGCCTGCGGCCTTCTGCGGGGTCGTTGGACTTATGCCCACCTACGGACGTGTCTCGCGCTACGGCCTGATTGCATTTGCCTCTTCGCTCGATCACATCGGTCCACTCACAAAAACAGTAAAAGACTCCGCCCTCATCTTGCGTCATATCGCCGGCCGCGATCCCCTGGATTCGACCTCTGCCGATGTCCCCGTTCCTGATTACGCCGCCGAGATCGAAAAGCCGGTGCAGGGTTTGAGAATTGGAATCCCTGAAGAATATTTCGGAGAAGGGCTCGATGCGGAAGTCCGTGCCGCGGTTGAAAATGTCATCGCTCAATTGCAGCAGGCCGGATGCCGGGCCGTGCCCATTTCGCTTCCACACACGCGCTACGCTGTGCCCACGTATTACCTGGTAGCCACCGCTGAAGCCTCTTCCAACCTGGCTCGCTTCGATGGCGTGCGCTATGCTTACCGCAGCAAAAACGCGAAGAGCCTGGCGCAGATGTATCGCAATACGCGCGATGAGGGTTTTGGCGCCGAGGTGAAACGGCGCATCATGCTGGGCACCTACGCCCTGAGCGCCGGCTACTACGACGCATACTATTTGAAAGCGCAGAAAGTCCGCACCCTGCTCACCCGTGACTTCGAGAATGCATTTCAGAACGTGGATGCCGTGGTCACGCCCACCACGCCAACGCCCGCATTCAAGCTGGGAGAAAAAGCCGACGACCCGCTGGCCATGTACCTGGCTGATATTTATACGGTAACCGCCGACTTAGTTGGAATTCCGGGAATCTCGGTGCCCTGCGGCAAATCGAAAGAAGGCCTGCCTATCGGCGTGCAGATTTTAGGAAAGCACTTTGATGAAGCGACGATCCTGCGCTTGGGACATGTGGTAGAACACAGCCTGGCCTAACCCATCACTTGATAGCTTTGCCCAAAAATCATTCGTGAAAGGATTTTGCGCGAAATATTAGGAGAACGTGAAAGCAGGCGTGGCTTAAGGTACAGCCCCGAATGGGGCGGCAGAATGTAGCCCAGGGCCGGGGTCCCCGGCGCGCGCTTCGCGTGACGGGGTGGAGGGCGTAAGCCCTGGGAAAGCAAAGGAAACAAATCATTCCTCTCTGCCGAAGGCCAACACGCAGCGAAGCGAAGTGTTCAGAAAATAGTAGGTTTTGCGCGACGAGAACCACAATTTACGTTACGGGTTGTACAAGCCCGATTTTTTTGGCAAAGCTTCGCCTGATTACCAAAGTTGTAGCACTACCTGATTTGCCCGCCAGCCCATTTCGGGATACAGTCGTCCTTGCGTAAAACCTTTTTCTGAAATCCCCCCCGGTCGCTTCAAATCCAGTACTTCGAACAAGGAGGAAGTATGCCTAACCGGCTGCTGAAAGCGCTGTTGACCGCGGGTTTGTGTGCTGCACTTGTCCCAACCACGGCTCTTGCCAAAGATCGCGACAAAGGACATGACCGCGACGATAATGACCGCAACCACTTCACGCATCATGACAACGACCGTGACAAGGACAAGGACCGCGATCACGATAAGGACCGTGATCGTGACAGGAACCATGATCATGACAAGGACCATGATCGCGATAAAGACCACGACCGCGACCATCATTCACAAGGTTCGAACCACGGCAAGAAAACTGGTTGGGGGAATTGCAACCTGCCTCCCGGCCAGGCCAAGAAACACGGCTGTAAATAGTTCAGGAAGATTTGAAACCCGAAGCCCTCTGAAAAGAGGGCTTTATTTATTGTATTGAGTTTGTCATTTCGCAGGGCATGGGTGAGCTTTTGGTGAGCGCTGTCGTGCGCGAACCAAAAGCGAGGGCGTAGCAGCCTTATTTTGGCTGCGTAGCCCTTAGATTAAAGAAGCGTGTAATAACTCTCTCCGCCGCAGGCCCTGCACAACACCTTGCCCTCACGCAGGACTTCGCGATGGAAGTTGATTCCCTCGCCGCACTGTTCGCAGACCACGCGCTCGCCTTTGTATCCCGGGAATTCTTCCGGGCCTAGTTCGACCTTCACCCATTGCGTATCGAAAAGGTCTTCGTCGCGCATCTCGCGATAGGCGAGCATCTGCTGCTGGTTCTTATCGGGAATTTCCGGATGCATGCTGCGCGCCAGCGCCTTGGAAGACTCGCGTGCTGCCACGCGGACTGCTTTACCCGTGCTTACATCCACAAACGTAGCCGCAACCTTGCCCCAGTCGCGGAACTTGAGCGCGCGCTTGCCCAGTCTGCATCCTGTAACCACGGCCACGGCGTCGGTCGCGCAACGGTCGATTTCCACGAAGGTCACCAGCCGCTTGCGGTCTTTGCCGCGCGGGTCATCGATGCCCAGCTCGCGAATTCCCAGCATCGCCAGGCGAACACCCAGCACCTGGCCGGCGCACAGGTGGCCATGGGCCTGGGCCGCGTCTTCAAGGTATTCATCCAGAGTCTTCACAATACTATTATGAGGTATGCGATGAATCTACGGAGGTCCGATTTGAAATACATCGTGAATAGGTTTAAAGACGATGGCTGCTAGTTTTGGACTTGATCTCACCTGCAATTTCTATAGCGAGCTTTTGAGCATCCCGCATTTTGCTCAGAATCTCTTCTTGCATGGCATAGTATTGATCCCAAAGTTTCGAAGATACTAAACTTCTTACATCTAATGGAACACAACTGGCCCACACCTCAAACCGTTCCAAGCGAGCGATTCGTTGTTCAACATCTGCTATCTTGCGAACAGAGGGAGAATGGCGCGCTACCCCTAGCATCCATTCCTTCCAATCGCTGCTCCCTTTGGATTGATTGCACTTTCCGCACGATGGAACCAAATTTCGAATTGATGAAGGATAGCCAGTGGGTTTTCCTTCCTTCACTAAGGGCCGAAGGTGATCCCATTCTGTAGCTCGATCCCCGCAATAAGAACACCTGAGATCATTGGCCTCAAGTTCAAATATTTCTAGAACTTGTCTTACTTCATCCGCACTGGGACGCACAATTGGAATGATCGCCGCGACGAAGACATTCTTTATGCTGGTTGTACGACCTGTAATTACAGAACCACCAGGCATCTTAAAACAGGCCAGCAGTTCTTTGTCACTTGAACCCATGAACTCCCTTCGTCTACAGAATGCCCTTTAGAAGCACTGCAACAGTTGTGTCCAAGCCCTTTGCAACTTTTTGCAGACTGTCTAGTGTTAGATTTAGCTCCCCGCGTTCGATTCGTCCCATGTAGCTGCGATTGATGTCGCAGAGGTCAGCGAATTCCTCTTGGGACCAACCCTTTTGGCTTCTAAATTTGCGGATTCTCGTACCCAATACCTTCCGATAACTTGAATCTTGCATTGTGCAGATTGTGAGAGTAGGCTCTTCTTTGTGTCCACATCATATATAGAGCCACTATTTATGAATACATCTCTTGATGCTTATGCCGAGCCTTATTCAGGCCACGAGGCCATAAAGATTGTCTGCAATCCATGGCATGCTCCAACAATCTGGATTTCTGAACTAATGACAAAGACTCCAAAAGCCGTACTTCGGGATGTGTTAATTCACATAGTCGAAGCCACGTTTCAGGTTCGTTGCCTGACAATTAGCAACAAACAAAAGCCGCCTTACGTTTGTGACTCTGAAGCAGGCAGTTGCGGCGATTTTGATGTAGGCGGCTTTTCTTATCACGTTGCTTGTACTTCGATCTCTGCATTAGTTCGGAAGTGCAAGAACGATCTCGATGCTCATCGATCTCCGGTGTTGCTAGTACCAGAGCACAGAATGTCCGATACACATTTGCTCGCTAAGCGGCTTGGGATTAAACGCAGAATAGTTTTATTTGCAGTGGAGGGTTTTCTAAGCCGTGCACTTCTTTTTCAAGCGGTTGAACAACGGCAGACGGTGTTTGAGAGCTGGAGAGTTGTCATTTCTGAGTACAACAAGGACAAATTCCCAAAGATTGAGCTTATCTAATGGGTGTCGGCCGCAGCAGCGCCAGCGTCGCAGGCTGGATTTGAATTTTGACCGGTAGAGACCCAAGCAGCTCACCATCTGCTTCGGCAAAAATTTCGCCGCTGCCGTGCCGGGCGCCCCTCCATCCTGCAGGCAACTGCTCATCAGGGCGCAGCTCGCGGCACGTAAGCTCACGAACCCGGACCAATTCTACATCGCGGATCTTTCCCGGTGGCGCTCCCATGAGATTTCCGATCAGGCGAAATCCGTAGGCAAGATAGCGAAGAGCATTGGGCGTCTTGAACAGGATCACATGCAAGTCTTCGGAAATCCGGCTACTGGAGCCATTACCGTTGCTCTGCGCCGACAGGCATCGCCCAAAATAATTAATGCGCTCAGCCACAATCTGGGTGACGATTTCCCGGCGCGGCGCATTGCTGCCTATTTCCTGGAATTCAACCACGAAGGGCGGGAACTTGTAGCGCGCCAGAAGCAACTGCCGCACCGACTCGGCATAATAGGCATAAATGCCGTAGCGCGCTTTGAAAGCATGATTGATCTTGCATATCACATGCGCGTCAGCGCCTACTCCGGCGGCTGCGATCCAGTAGCGGCGGGCCATCTCGCCGTTCGCCGCCCGAAATTCCATAGCGGCCACCGTGGTGGGTTCGGGTGTGGCCGTAAGCAGCGCGCGCGCTGCCTTTAAAGGCCGGCGAGGGATTCCCAAATCCTTGGCCAGAAGATTACCCGAACCAAATGGGATGATGCCCAGGGTTACCTCGTCCCCGGCTTCCACCAGGGCCTGCAGGACTCCGTGTACCGTCCCATCGCCGCCGCACACGATGAAGTTGGTGAACTCATCTCGCAGCAGGCGCTCGATCTGTTGCGAGACCGAATCGGAGCTTTGCGTCGGGAAGGTAAGCACATCGTGGCCTTCGCCGCGGAGCACGCCGGCGGCTTTTTCCACCTGGCCTATGCGCCGGTTGCGGCTGGTGCCGGATGCGGGATTGTAAAGCAAAGCAATCTTCTGCATATTTCAAGGGTCAACTGCGCGGAACTTCACCCCCCGGAAGACCTGGTTCTGTTAAACATGGTTCTGCAAGATCTGGACCCACTTTCAATTTTATGATGTTTCAGGAGTGCCAGTAGTGGTGATCGCGCAGAAAATAATTATCATTCCATGAGTTCAGCGCGGTTCTGAAAAACATGCCCATGATCTTGATGTGTCCCATCTTCTTGAAACGGCGGTTGGTGGTCAGCGCTTTCCCGCCGGCGATGCCGAATTTTCGCCGCGCTACTTTTTTACTCAACAAATAATCCTCGGCGTAGAGGGCCTGCTCGTTAAATCCTCCCAGATCCTCAAAGCGCTCGCGGTTGAAGAGCATGAACATTCCCGTGCTGAACGGTTTCAGCAGGCGCGAGAACTGCTGCACGATATCGTTGCCCAGGTACATCACCTGGTCCATGAAGCGGCCATCGCGGCACCAGATGTTGGTGGTAACGCAGTGCAGGTTCTTGCGCTTCGCTAATTCAAGGGCGCGGCGGACCAGGGTGTTATCCGCCAGTTCCATGTCGGCATCAAGAAACAGCACGTAAGGCGTGGTGGCCATGCGGGCGCCGGCGTTGCGTCCGGCGGAAGGCAGGCCGCCGGGGATCACGCGGACGTCAATGCGGTCGCGGAATCCGAGGGCCAGGTCGGGCGTGCCATCGGTGGATTGCGCATCCGCGACGTAGACAATAGTTGCCCTCATGCCGGGAGAATCCTGCTGCGCAATCGACTCAAGCAGCCGGGGAAGCAATTCGGCTTCGTTCTTCGCCGGAATCACGATCGTCAGTTCCTGACTGGTATTCATGGATTTCTATGCCCTCCTCGCCAACGCTGATGTATGTAGCCGAAGAGCTGGTCCAGCAACCCGCATTGTAGTACCGGGTGCCGTCCTGCTCTACCTCTAAAGATTGATGCGTGTGTCCGCAGAAAACGCAGTCTACGTGGTGATGCTTGGCATAGGCCAGCGCGCCCGTGGCAACTTTGGGCGTCAGCCGCAGCCAGGCGCTGTTCATGCGGTCAAGAAAACGGCTGAACGATCCGCTGCGCGAATCCAGCCTCTGCAGCGCCAGGAAGGCCGAAGCGCCCAGCCGGCTCAGCAATTCGTTATTCACCACGAAGCGGTCGAATTGATGTCCGTGCACGGCCAGCAGCCGCTGGCCGCCGAACTCCCAGAAATATTCCTGGTACACGCGCACTCCCACCAGGTGCGACATGAGATGCGAAAGACCCTGGTCATGATTGCCTTCCACCCAAACCACTTCAATCCCGCGCCTGGGATTGGAAAGTTTGCGGATGTAAGAAAGGAAGCGCCAGTGGTCTTTCTTGAGGCGGCTGAAATTAAGATCGCAAAAGATATCGCCCAGCAGGATGAGCCGCCTGAAATTGTGCTGCCGCAGCATTCTCACTGCGTCTTTTGCCCGGCTGAGCCGAGAGCCCAGATGCAGATCGGAAATAATAACGGTATCGAAAGAAGCTGCTCCTCTCATCTCCCGTTTCTGCCCAACACCCGGATTGCAATGCCGCGCCGGGTTAAGCAAAATCTCCAACCGAGTTCATTCCCGCCGCCCGCCGCGACCGGGCCGCCACGGCCCGCAGCCTGCGCTGGATGGCCTCGAGCGCGCGGTCAATGGCCATGCTGAATTCCTGGCCATATTTTGCCTCCCGCCCTTCCGCCAGCATCTTGCGCGCCGCCTGCGCGGAGCACCAGGTGGGCTCACGAAATGCCTCTTGCGGCCTTTCCGTCGCGCTTACTTCGAGTAAATAGGCTTCCACCGGGAACTCTTCCGGCACGCGGCAGAACTGTTTCTTGGAGCCAAGATAGGTGTGATAGGTCTTTTCTGCGATCTGCCCCAGCGCCCCAGCTTCTTCCCAGGCCTCGCGCTCGGCGGATTTGCGCGGCCCAAGCTGCGGATCGATGCAGCCTTTGGGAAAAGTCCACCGGCCGCGATTGGTTCGCACCAGCAAAAACTCAATGTCAGAATCCAGTTGCCGGTAACAGACGGCCGCCACCTGGAAGGCAGGCTCAGTTTCGTAAGCTGGCAATAAACGCCGGTTCGCCATCAGATTGGTCTGTTTTTGTGCCATGCAGTGAAAACGTCTCAACGCTTTCCGGATCTGGGGGAAATAGGTTGCGCACGAAAGCGCCGCATGTCTCAGGCAGAAACGTCTCTGTTACGAATGCTGAAAGGAACATGGCAATTGCCGCCAGCCCCAAAATGCCTATCACCCCGATCACACACTTATTATCGCGAAATGGTGTTAGAAACAGATGAAGGCGGAGTTAAAAATTGGTAAATACCACAGAAAAGGTGCAATTGTTTGTATCTCGCTGATTCCAATGGGCAATTTGCTTTGCGTGCCTGTTAACAAACCATCTGATTTGTGCGGAATTTAGAAATGGGTTCTGCCGATACGACCAGCACAAACGACAATCCGCGATCATCTGCGCAATCCGCGGTCAAGCCTTTTTGCTTTCCAATTCGCATTTCTTCGCTGGGATCGCGAAGTGGTATCAAATCATTGCTTTTTATCAAATTGCTGGCATGATCAATGCGAGGCTCTGGGCCGCACGGTCTTTGAAAACATAAAGCGAGCGCCTCTCAAGGCTTCCGGAGGCGAAGGGATATTTCCGCCTCTGCTGGATTTACTACTCGAGTAATACCTCACCCCCCCTCTCCCAAACAGTGACCGCTCAGAGGTTACTTAGTAACCCCCACCCCCCTCTACCAAACAGTCCCGAGAACAAATTTTCAGCTCTCCGTCTCCACACCATCCCTAACCTACGCGGACTACTACCCAACTACTCCCTCTCTCTCCGTATGTCATTGATTAACAAATGGCTTAACACGAAACGAACTACTCCAAGTAGTGGGAGGGGGGAGCACTACTTCACGTCCGGCTCGCAGCCGAAAAGGCACAGCCGGGTACGCTTGTAGCTGCTCTTCTAATAATGGAATTTATAGCGCAGCTCCACCGAGTATTGGCGCGGCTCGTAGAAATGCGTCCCGCCGAAAGTGTTGCTGGTGTCGAGCAGGAAGCGGTTGTTGCTTACGTTGAGCGCGCTGAACTGCGCTGACCAGCTGTCTCCGAACGACCTTCCCAGGGCAAAGTCAAAGGTGGCATGCGGTGGCAGGTGTCCGGGGCCGTTTCCGTTCAGGAACCCTTTTCCGTAATTGAAATTGCCGGAAGAAAAGCTGCTCCAGGGCAATCGAGCGTCGTATCCCACGCTCAGGGTGTCGCGCTGGTCGTGGTCGAGAAAGAACAGGTCCTGCGGAGGCGAAAAATCGGTCAGGCCGCCGGTCCTTGCGCCTTTGCCCTCGGCAAATTGATGAGAGTAAGCCAGATGCAACCGCGCCCGTTCAAACACCCAGGGCGAGCGCACCGTGCTCTCCAAGCCGCGAATGCGGGCGCGGTCGAGGGTGAGCGGGAAAAAGATGCCGGAGTTGCCGATCACGTCGTGGTCCAGGAAGTTTTTGGCGTGGTTGCGGAAGGCGGTAAAATCCAGCGCCCACCTTTGCAGCGGAATGCTCAGGCCGGCTTCGTATTGCTCGTCACGTTCGCCGGGCAGGGGCAGGAATCCGAAGCCTGACTGATTGGCAAGGTCCAGCAGCGAGAGGCATTGAAAGTCTATAGATAGGTTTACCGGGCACAATTGGTTTCCCGAAAAACTATTCAGCGGCGGCGCCTGGTAATAGCGTCCGTAGAAGCCATGCAGCACCCAATGAATGCGTGGAAGCTGGATGGCCGCCCCAATGCGCGGGTCGGTGGAGTGCTCGCTCACCCCGCCGGAGAAGCGCGACAGGCGAACGCCGCCATTCAGCGTCAGCCACGAGGTTGCCTTCCATTGATCTTCCAGGAACGCGGCCTCGGTATCAGCCGAGGGTTGGGCGATCTCGCTCAGGAAAGTTCCGCTGCCATCGTTGGCTACGACGCCGAAGGATTCCTTGTCGCGCTGGCCCCAACCGACGAATCCGGCGCGCAGGTTGTTGTTGCCCCTGGCGACCTCAACCGTTACCTGGCCTCCGGCGTAAATCGAGTTGGTGCTTTCGTTGGGAGTTACCGGCTGATCGTTCACTCCGCCAATATAAGCCGCGCGGTTAGCGTGGAAGAAAGGCGAGAAGGTAAGCAGGATGCCATTGGGAAAGGTGTGCAGCCAGGAGGCGCTTCCAAAGGCGTCGTGCTCGTTCTGCACGTCGCGGATTCCGAAAGTGTTTTCCATATCGAAGTCGTTGGGAATCTGGTAGTGGTCTTCGCGCCCGGAGGTGACCACCCGCAACTGGTTGGCGGGATCAGGATTAAAAATGAGGGAAACAAATGCTCCGCCGCCGTCTTCCTTGTCGTGGATGATGTGAGCGATCGGCGTATCGAGCCCCAGCTCAGAGCGGGTCCCGTTCAAGCTCGCATAATACGCAAAGCGCTGGGAGTGGCTGCCGAAGCTGATCTGGTCGTTGGTGGAATTGAAGCTGCCATAATTCAGCAGCAGTTCGCCTTCGTTGTTGCGCTCAAATCCGGAGCGGGGGACCACATTGAAGACGCCATAGGTTCGGTCGCCTAACTCGGCGGAGTAGCCGCCGCGTTCGACTTCGAGGGTATCAATATCTTTGGGGTCGAACTGCGGGGCAACATTGCTGGCAATGTTGGTATTGGGAACGGGCACGCCGTCGATCAGCCAGCTCACCTGGTGTCCGCCGCGGATGTGCAGCAGGTCGTGCACCATGTAAGCGCCAGGAACAAAGTTGGTGACCATCTGCAGGCTGTTGGTGCGGTCGGCGCCGGGGTTGCTGGCGATATCGTTGCGGCCGATGAGGGTTTCACTCGAGGAAGATTGCGGATTCACTACGCCCGCGATGTCGGTGACTTCTACCGTCTCGCTGGTGCTTGCCACAGTGAGTTGAAAATGAAGGTCCGTCACGGTGCCTGAATTGACGATGACGTGCTGCTCCTGCGGCGCGAAGCCCTCGCCGGTAATTTTAATTGTGTATTCGCCCAGAGGCACTGCTTGAAGAAGAAAAGCGCCCGAGCTGTCGCTATGAATAGTTTGCTGCCAGTCGGAGCCGACAGCTTTAACGGTCACCAATGCATTGGCAATGGGGCGATGCTGGGGATCGTGCACGATTCCACGTACGTCGCCAAAAATAGTGGCATGAGCCAATGTGCTGAAAACAGAGACTCCAAGAACAACAAGAACAAGCCAAGAAAGGACACTGCGCCTTTCGGTCATACTGCCTCCTCATGAATTTTTTGTGGTAAGGGAATGGTCTACTGCAAAGGTTCAGAGGAGGGTGGAGCACGCCCGGGATTCTGACGGAATTCCGAGCCGGAACTTTCCGCCGGATAAAACTCGCTCAGAAAAGGATGCGACTCGGCAGGCGCCGGCGCTACGAATGAAGCATTGGGTCGGACTTTACTGGTGGTGGAAATTGTTGGTCCAAGACAGCAGCAACAACCATGGCAAACACCTTGCGGTGCAGCATACAAGCCTGGAGATGAAGCAGGTACGTAACCGCTGTTCATGTCGTGTCCGCAGTGAGCATGCGACATGCTGCCGGCGGCCACCGCCGTGTTGTGCTGCATATTTTTCATGCAGCAGGCCGGGGCTGTAGAAAGCAGCGCGCCGGCTGTGGGCGTGAGCAGGCTCACACATAGCAGCAGCGCAACGAAGATGCCTGAGATACGGCGCATAACAGGACCCGGATATTGTACTAGGAACAAGCCGAACATGCTCTTAAATTCCCTGAAATGGCTCAGTTCCGGAGGGGAGATGGCAAAGCCGGCTTGGCGTTATCCTATAGAGTTGAGCCGCGATTCCCGGCTGTGCTAGCATCGTTGCCCGCATTTGTGTGCAGGCTTTTTGGCTTGCCATCCAAGGTCAGGTACGGACATCTAAGCTGTTGTAAGGAGTTGTTCAGTGAAGATCTATGAAGGCACGAACATCCGCAATATTGCAGTTATTGGTCATGCCCACACCGGCAAAACATCCCTCGTCTCTGCCATGCTCTACACCGCGGGCGGCTCTCCTAAATTGGGCCGCGTGGACCAGGGAGACACCATCACCGATCACGATGAAGAAGAGGTCGCGCGCGCCATGACCATCTCCACCGGCGTGGCTTACGCCGAGTGGGGGAAGACAAAAATTAATTTTCTGGATACGCCTGGCTTCAACATGTTTATTCATGAGGCCCGTGCCGCGCTGGTTCCCACCGAAGCGGCGCTGGTGGTGGTCGATGGCGCGCACCCGGTTGGGATTGTCACCGAGCGCGTATGGAGCTTTGCCCAGGAGATGGACCTGCCTCGCATCCTGGTAGCCACGCGCATGGACCGCGATCACGCCGACCCAGAGCGCGTCATCCAGGATTTGCAGAAGGCCTTTGGACGGCAGGTCATCCCGGTGCAGCTTCCCATCGGCCGCGAGAAGAACCTGAGCGGAGTGGTTGACCTGGTCACCATGAAAGCCTACAGCTACGAAATGGGCGGCAGCGGCAAAGGGAAAGAAGTCCCCATTCCGGCTGATATGGCGGAAGCCGCCAAGGCCGCCCACGAGACCCTGGTGGAGTTGGTGGCCGAAGGCAAAGACGAGCTGATGGAAGAATTCTTCGAGAAGGGAACCATCGGCGAAGAGCATTTGATCCCGGCCATCCATGAGGCCATCCGCGATGACCGTCTCTTCCCGCTGCTGTTTGCCTCCGGGCTGGGGAACATCGGCACCGACCACTTGCTCGATTTCCTCGAGGTCTACGCTCCGACGGCGGCCGAGCACCGCGAGATGAAATCCATTCCTACGCCGAACAATGGGAACCCGGCGGTGCGGCACGCGGTGGACACCGAACCGTGTTCGCTGTTTGTCTTCAAGACGGCCAACGATCCCTTTGCCGGCAGGATCACGTATTTCAAAGTATTTTCCGGCGTGGTTAAGAATGAGGGCACGGTGCAAAACTATACCCACAACAATCCGGAAAAGCTCTCACATCTTTCCATCATGCAGGGCAAGACGCCGGTGCAGGTTACCGAGCTGCACGCCGGAGACATCGGCGCGGTGGCCAAGCTGAAAGAAACCCTCACCGGCGATACGCTGGGAGAAAAGACCAGCCCGATTTATTATCCGACCATTGCCCTGGCGGAACCGGCCATCACCTTCGCCATCGAGCCCAAGACGCGCGCCGATGAAGACAAGCTTTCTAACGGCATCCATAAATTAATTGAAGAGGATTCGATGCTGCGTTTCTACCGCGATGCCCAGACCAAAGAATTCCTGATCGCGGGCACCGGGCAGCAGCACATCGAGATTGTAGTGGCAAAACTCAAGAAGCGTTACCACACCGAGGTGGTGCTCAAGGCGCCCAAGGTTCCATATCGGGAAACCATCCGCGGCAGGGCCGACGTGCAGGGACGTCACAAGAAGCAGACCGGAGGCCACGGCCAATACGGCGATTGCAAAATCAAGATGGAGCCTCTGCCCCGCGGCAGCAATTTCGAGTTCGTGAACGATATTTTCGGCGGCGCGATCCCAAAAAACTATATCCCGGCGGTGGAGAAGGGAATTGTGGAGGCGGCGCAGCGCGGCTATCTGGCGGGCTTTCCCGTGGTGGATTTCCGCGTTACTCTCTACGACGGCTCCTATCACGACGTGGATTCCAACGAATTGAGCTTCAAGATGGCGGGCCGCATCGCGTTCAAGAAGGCCATGGAGCAGGCCAAGCCCACGCTGCTGGAGCCGATCATGCAGGTGGAGATCACCATTCCCGATGAATTCGCCGGCAGCATCATGGGCGACCTCAACTCGCGCCGCGGCCGCATTCAGGGTATGGACAACAAAGGCGGCAACACCATTGTGAAGGCCGAGGTCCCCATGGCTGAGATGCTCACCTATGGCGCCGACCTAACCTCCATGACCCAGGGCCGGGGATCGTTTGTCATGGAAATGAAGCACTACGATGTTGTGCCTTCGGCCATCCAGGAAAAAATTGTCACGGCCGCCAAAGCCGCGCGCGGTGAAGAGGTGGAAGAAGAAGAATAGGCGCACGCGGCTGCTACAATGTCGCCATGGAATCAACCCAGTCGACGCAGGACATCACCGCGATGATGCAGGCCTATGCGGAAGATGCGGTCCGCATGGCGCGCCAGTTCAACGTCGACCTCGATTACACAGAACAGAGCCTGGAGCAGGTGGAGCGCCTGCTGGGGCAGCTGCACGACGAGTTGCAAAACGGGAATATGGCTGACTCGGCCGCTGCTCCGCAACTGGATCAGCAACGCATGGACGAAATGTCGCGCATCTGGGGCGGGTACCTGGGCGAAGTGGTCCGCCGCCGCTTCGGGGGCGAGTGGACCATCGAGAAATATCCCGCCGGCGACTTTCTTATTGTGACCTTGAACGTCAACGGGGCCAAAGTGTTTCCCGCCATGAAGATTCACAAGCGCCTGACCAACGGCGCCGCCGATAATTTATTGGCGTTTTACCAGAATGTGCGGGTCCGTCTGGAAGCAAAGCCGGGCGGAAAAGTTCAATAATGCCTTAATTTTTGCTGTGAGTGGTGTGGAGGGAGCTCAGAAATGCTGCCGCATTCGAGGGCCAGGTGCAACCCGAGCGCGGGATATAGACGCTCATCCGGTAGTATCTTCTGCCTACGAAGTAAATGCGTTCGCTCCAATAATACTGATCATCGGCAGCCGTGTAGGCGTTTCCTGGAACACCATTCAGCCTAACGTCATGACGTTCGATCAGCTTCGATCGACTCAGTCTGTCGCTGCTGGTTGATGCCAACCAGGAGCTGTCGATCGGTCCTTCTCCGGGGACATCTCCGTAGCCGACCTCATACAACGCGTCTGGAGTTTCGGCGGACAATATCGTGAAGCCAACGCGGCCGTAAGGGGTGGGCAGGCTCCTCACGTCGCTATGTTGCGGCGCGACTGGACGCAGGATGGAAAAGTCTCCTTCATCCGAGGTAAAAGGAGTTAACCCTTTTCGGGCATCTCGCCGGCTTACGGCGGCAGCGGCGGCATCCGGCGTTCCGGGTAATCCCGCTGGACAATCAGCAGGTTGCTCCTGAGACGAATCAGGGGGTTGCGCTTGCATGAAGTGTTGAGATGCAACGATGCGCAAGTGGACCCACCAAACCCAGAAGAACAGGAGGGCAGTGGCAGGAACAAAGGCAAACAAAGGGCCGACGTACCCCAGACCTGACGGCAGATAAGAGCGGTTGGGACGATCTTCATCCACATGCACCGAAACCATGCGGCCCACTGGAAACCGGCGCATCACAACGTCGCTGTTGCGCTTGGTGCATTCCCGAGTAAAAGAGCCGATGTAGGTCTGTCCCCTCACCGCGTACTTGTAACGAACATGAATCCGGTCGAGCCCCATATCGCAAGACTGTGCGTTGGCCAACTCCACGGTACCCGGGACTCGCAGGCTCTTGCCGAATATGGCGGAAAATTCAATCAGGGCCCAATAAATGTAGCGATAGCTGTAGAAGACGAGGTACAGCAACCGGGTCATCAACCGCATTGTGAAGTTGCTTCTTTCTAAAGGGTACAATCAGGATACTATGGTGAAGCAGCAGAAAGGAACCACCGGCTGCAACTCTGATGGTGCAAAGCAACTTTGTTACAAAAAGTGTTCCCAGGGGCTTGCGTAAACTCAGTTAACTTGGTATAACTGAACTCGACATTGGAAGTGGCAAGCAAGAGCAGTCGGGCTGGAGTCTAGAAGTTTTTGAATCTGCAACGGTTCCCCGATCATCTGAGATAGAGCCACCAAAAATCGCTCCGCCGGTTGAATCCGGACTTCAGGAGCGTGAATTCAGAGACGGTCCTAATGGGGCTAGGGTTCTCTGAAGGGTTAAGCGTAAAGCAAGTCTCAACAGAGGCTTCCATCTCGCAGGACCTCAATTTAAGGTCTTTACAGATTTTATTCCCGCGCAGATTGCGCGGAAGCAGGCATATTCGCTTGGAGCGCGGTTGACAATTGCCGGCAGCTCGCGATATGTTTGAAAGGTTCGTCTCTTGACGCCGATGAGGCTGTAGAGGGACAGCAAGTTTCGAGGACACAGGCTTCTTCTAGAGGCCTGAGGAATCGACTGAAACGCGCCGCTCAGGCGGACCGCGGTTCGGTCTTTGACAAAAGGTTGAACGTGCCAGTCGTGAGATGAAACGCTCGGGTCAAGTCCGAGTGATCTCACAAGTATGAAAACCCACCGGAATTCCGCGGAGCGAAAGTTCCGTATTGTCCGGTTGGGTTCGTCTTCCCTGACCACCCGTCGGGGAGGCAACAGGTTTCAAACACGAGAGTTTGATCCTGGCTCAGAATCAACGCTGGCGGCGTGCCTAACACATGCAAGTCGAACGAGAAAGTGGAGCAATCCATGAGTACAGTGGCGACCGGGTGAGTAACACGTGATTAACCTACCTTCGAGTGGGGGATAACTCCGGGAAACCGGGGCTAATACCGCATAACATCCTGGAGTTGAAACACACTGGGATCAAAGGAGCAATTCGCTTGAAGAGGGAGTCGCGGCTGATTAGCTAGTTGGCGGGGTAACGGCCCACCAAGGCGATGATCAGTAGCCGGCCTGAGAGGGCGCACGGCCACACTGGAACTGAGACACGGTCCAGACTCCTACGGGAGGCAGCAGTGGGGAATTTTGCACAATGGGGGAAACCCTGATGCAGCAACGCCGCGTGGAGGATGAAGCCCCTTGGGGCGTAAACTCCTTTCGATCGGGACGATAATGACGGTACCGGAAGAAGAAGCACCGGCTAACTCTGTGCCAGCAGCCGCGGTAATACAGAGGGTGCAAGCGTTGTTCGGAATTATTGGGCGTAAAGGGCGCGTAGGCGGTGCG
>DATHMH010000008.1:0-2653 GCA_035487295.1 Terriglobales bacterium | reverse complement strand
ACCGGCTTTTTCACTTTGTTTGAGACGGGCAAGAAACCTCTCCGGCTTTGATTTCAGCTCACTTTATTGATTTGCCTGAAGGTATGAGGACAGAGCCTCGCCGAATGCCAAACAGCATTATTACCTCCGTAATGTGCATCTTCTCATGCTTCCGCATTACCCTTACGGGGTAAACCGGATTTTCCAGGAGCCGCGCCATCATAACGGCAGACACAAACAACGGCAGCAGGGTAGCCTCGGCCCGAGCGTTCGTACACAGTTTGAACATACTGGTGAAGTACGTTCGCTTGTACGGCCTCGAGCACAAGCGCACCGAGGGACAGTTTGCAACGACATGGAACGAGTTGCAAGAGGGCTTGCCCAAGGGACCGGACGGCGCCTTCCTGCTCGGTGTCTCGGAGAATAAACTTCTGCTCGATGGCACTCCGCTCGAGACCGGCCAAGCCGAACGCAGCTTCGCGCAATTGTTGACCACTGCCGGCCTGGCCAGCATCCACTTCTCCAATCAGGTCACCAAGGAAGAGTTCGTCCAGCTGGTGCGAGCCTTCGCCATGGGCGGAGCCCGGGCCCAGGATGTGGTCAAAGAGATCAAGAGTACGTTCGGAGACAGCAAGAGCGCGTCGATTCGCATTAACGAAGTCAGGTTTGTCGCCGCTGATCCCTCCACTGGCGAGGTAAGCATGGCGGCCCAGATCGCAGCCCAGACGCTCGGCCCGGAATTTAAGCAATGGCTCAACGATCCGCAGAAGCTGCTGCAACTCATCGCCGCGGCTGAGGGCGCCAAAAGCGGAGGCGGGCCCGGCGGTCCAGGAACGGCGCCGGTGGGCAGCGTTCCCAATGTTGGCAACACTTCTGCCGAAGGTGCTGGAGTTGCAACCGGAGGCAGCTGGGCGGGCGGCGTCGTGCCTCTGCAGGAAGAGGAGGTCATCCAGACCATCCGCCTGCTGACCAGATTTGGAGAGGTTGGCGGAGACGCTAACGCCGACACCACAGCGTTACAAAAAGAACTCAGCACGGTTGATCCCAATACCAAGGTCAACCTGCAGCAGTTATTGGGCAGTCTTGCGGCTCAGGCCACGGCAGAGCAGTCGGACAACACTCCCCTGCTGATGAAAGCGGCCGAGCACATGGCCATTCGCTTTGCCCTGGAGCGATTCCAGAAAGGCGAAGTGAAGGTCAACGCGGTGCACCAGATGATGGAGCACATGAGCCGCCAGATGGACACCTTGCGTCAGATCCTGAAGCTGCAGGAAGACAAAATGAGCAAGGCCGGCATTCTGGTGGAATCGCATGCCGACATCCTGGATCGCATGTTCTGGGCGGAAGTCCCGGAAGCGGGAAAGAAGAGCGTGCTTCTCTCGCACGAGGCGGCCTGCGTACCGCCGCGCAACGTCCGGCAATTTGTGGAGATATTGCTCGACCGTGGCGATAAGGAAACCGCGACCGCCATTTTGCAAAACTATTTGAGCTGCCTGGATTCGAAGGAGAGCGACCCCCGGAGCAAGATCGCGACCGGCATAAGCCAGCTCTCGGATTTATTTGTGGCATCCGGCGGAGATTTGCTGGCGCTCTCGATTCGGAAGTTGGGCGATGCGATTGGGCAGGAGTCTGACCCCGAGCTGCAAAGCTTGCTGGGCGCGGCTTTTGTACGATTGAGCACGGAAGCCAGCGAGCACAAGCAGTATGGCGCCTTGAACGAACTCTGCATCGCAATGGAGAACATCGCGCGGCAACGGCCGGTGCTGGCGACCGATTTACGCCCCCGCATTGGCGTGGAAAACCGTCTGCCCGAGTTCATCGAAGAAGCCATGCACCTGCCGCAACTCCCGCCTGATTTGCTTCAGGTTCTGCGGCGCACCTCGCAAGCTTCGGTCGAGCACCTCTCCGAAAGATTTTTCCGCTGCATGCGGCGTGAAGAGTGCGATCGGATCGTGGACATCGTAAAAGAGCTGGGCTCGCCCGCCCAGGCACAGATTCGGGAGATGATGCGTACCGGCCAGGCCCGTCAGGCCGCCGCGGTTGTGGGCCTCTTAAGCCGTCTCGATGTGCCCACATTGCTGGAGCTTCTGCCCACCCGCTTGCCGGAGTGGAATCGCTTTTATCATGACGTGGTGGTGCGCCAGGTCGCCTACGGCGCAGCCCACGATCGAGGACGTTCGCTCCTGGAGTTGCTGGAAATCCTTGACCCGCTGGTTCTGCCCCAGGCGATCGACGAGATTGGCATGAGTGGCGATCGCACCGCGGTCCCGCCGTTGGTGGTGATGGCCGAAGCCGGTGAAGCCCAGGGACGCTCTCCGCTGCTGCAGTTGAAAGCGGTAGAGTCGCTAGGCCGGCTGCGCGAAAACGACGCCATACCTGTGCTACGCGGCCTTCTGGAAGCGAAAAAGATGTGGCGCTTCAGCAACCACCGTGAGTTGCGCATCGCAGCCGCGCAAGCCCTGGTCAAGATCGATCCCCGCTATGGCAGCCAGGTGATGGCTGAAAGCGGATTGGAACCGGGAGAACTGGCAATCGCTCCACTGGACGCGGCCCCCGCCTGCCCCTGGGTGCGTCAGCGGCGCTACGAGCGCATTGTGCTTCGTCGGACGCTGTCCGCAACCATCAGCAGTTCCTGGGGCAAATCCAGTATTCTGATTCGCGAACTGAGTCTGGG
>DATHMH010000007.1:0-7113 GCA_035487295.1 Terriglobales bacterium | reverse complement strand
TGGGCCGGCGAGACCAGCAGGTAAAGGTGAGAGGGTACCGGATTGAGCTGGGGGAGATCGAGTCGGTGCTGCGGCAGGCGGAAGGAATCCGGGAATGCGTGGTGGTGGCCAAGGAGGAGAGTGGCGGGGAGAAGCGGCTGGTGGGATATGTAAAGGCGGAGGAAGGAAGCAGGATCGATGCGGCGGAGTTGAAGAAGGCGGCGAAGGAGAAGCTGCCGGAGTACATGGTGCCGGCGGCGATCGTGGAAGTGGAGGAGTATCCGCTGACCCCGAATGGCAAGATCGATCGCCGTGCCCTGGCCGCCAGAAAAGACGCACAGATAGAAACGGATGAGGCCTATTTGGCACCACAAACTAGTGTGGAGCAAACCATCGCGCGTATCTGGGAGGAGTTGTTGCACGTCGAAAAAGTAGGACGCAACCACAACTTCTTCGATCTGGGCGGTCACTCGCTGCTGCTGGCCAAAGTGCACAGCCGCTTAAAGAGAGAATTTTCCAAAGAAATTTCAATGACCGAGATGTTCAAGTATCCGACCGTGAGCGCGCTGGCGGCCTACGTGAGCGGACAGGAGTCCGAAAAGCCATCGCTCGTACATAGCCAGGACCGCGCCAATATGCGGCTGCAGGCAATGCAACGGCAAGTCCGAAGCAGTCAAAGCAACTAGACCGAGGGCAAGTAATTAAGGGAGTAGAGGTATTGATATGGGAAACCAGGAAATTTCGCAAACAGACATAGCCATCATCGGAATGAGCGGCACTTTTCCCAAAAGCCGCGATCTGGACGAGTGGTGGCGCCATCTTCGAGACGGAGTGGAGTTGATCAGTATCTTCACGGATGAAGAGCTCATCGCTGCCGGCGTGGACCCCGTGCTCATGCAGGACGCGAACTACGTCAAGGCTTCGGGCGTGCTCGACGACATCACTTTGTTCGACGCTTCCTTTTTTGGGTTCAATCCCCGCGAAGCCGAAGTTACCGATCCTCAACATCGTTTTTTCCTGGAGACTGCCTATCACGCCCTGGAAAATGCCGGATACATGTCCGAGAGTTACGAAGGGCGAGTGGGAGTTTACGCCGGTCAGAGCATGAATATGTACCTGCTGGCCAATGTTTCGCGCAACCCTGCGCTGGTCGCCTCTGTGGGTGGTTACCAGACCATGATTGGCAATGACAAAGATTTCCTGGCCACCCTGGTGTCTTACAAACTGAATTTACGTGGTCCCAGCATGACCATCCAGACGGCATGCTCCACCTCGTTGGTTGCTGTGCACATGGCCTGCCAGAGTTTGCTGAACCATGAATGCGATGTCGCGTTGGCCGGCGGCGTTTCCCTCAAGGTGCCCCGCAAAGCCGGTTACCTCTATCAGGAGGGAAGCATTGTTTCTCCTGACGGCCACTGCCGCGCCTTCGATGCCGCCAGCCGCGGAACCGTGGATGGCAGCGGTGTCGGTGTCGTCGTACTGAAAAGATTGTCTGAGGCCCTGGCGGATGGAGACAACATCCGCGCCGTCATCAAAGGGTCGGCCATCAACAATGATGGCTCCATGAAGATCGGTTACACCGCGCCCAGTGAGAGCGGCCAGGCCGAGGCAATCGCCGAGGCGCTGGCCATTGCGAGAGTCAATCCTGAAACCGTTACTTACGTCGAAGCCCACGGTACGGGAACGGTTCTGGGCGATCCGGTGGAGATTGCCGGGCTCACCCAGGCGTTTCGAACCGGCACCGACAAAAAGGGTTTCTGCGCCATCGGCTCAGTGAAGACAAACATGGGCCATCTGGATGCAGCCGCGGGTGTCGCCGGTCTTATGAAGACCGTGCTCGCGCTTGAAAATAAAATGCTGCCCCCCAGCCTGCATTTCAATGAACCTAATCCTCGCATCGATTTTGCCAACAGTCCTTTCTACGTTAATAGCAAGCTGCAGGAATGGCATTCCAATGGCGCGCCGCGCCGCGCGGGTGTGAGCTCCTTTGGCATCGGGGGAACGAACTCTCACGTGGTGGTGGAAGAGTCCCCCTCGCCAGAGCCCTCCGGCCAGGGCCGTCCCTGGCAACTGCTTACCCTCTCTGCCAAGACAGTTACAGCGCTCGATGCGGCAACAGACAATCTCTTGAACTGGATTAAAGAACACCCCGAGGCCAATATCGCTGACGCAGCTTACACCCTGCAGGTCGGCCGCGCAGCGCACAACCACAGGCGCAGCATCGCCTGCTCGAGTGTGCAGGATGCAATTCAGGCAATTGAGAGTCGCAATCCGCAGCGCATCCAAAGCGAAGTTTACGATTCCACCGCTCGCCAGGTGGTCTTTATGTTTCCCGGGCAAGGTAGCCAGCACCCGGATATGGCCCGCGAACTTTACGAAAATGAACCCTTATTCCGCGGCGAGGTTGAGCGTTGCGCCCAGCTATTGCAACCGCACCTGGGCTTCGATATTCGCGAGGTTCTATATCCTTCTCCTGAAAAACGGGAAGAAGCCGCTCAGAGACTTCGACAGACGCAACTCACGCAGCCGGCGCTCTTCGTCATCGAGTATGCGCTCGCCCGCTTGTGGATGCAGTGGGGCAGCCGGCCTGACGCCATGATTGGCCACAGCATTGGCGAGTATGTGGCCGCGTGTCTGGCCGGGGTCTTTTCATTGGAAGACGCCCTCAAACTCGTGGCCACGCGTGGACGATTGATACAAAGCATGCCGTCAGGAGCGATGCTGGCGGTGCCTCTGCCCGAAGCCGAAATAAAACGATATCTTGGCACGCAGATTTCTCTGGCGACAGTCAACGCGCCATCGTTGTGCGTCCTCTCCGGCCCGGCCGAAGCGGTGGAGGATGTGAAGAAGCAGTTGACCGCACAAGGATTGGATTGCCAGAGCCTGCACACATCGCACGCATTTCATTCCACGATGATGACCCCGGTGCTTGAGAGCTTCCGCCAGGAGTTTCAGAAGATTCGTCTCAATGCGCCCACCCTGCCATACATCTCCAATGTGACCGGCACATGGATCACGGCAACCCAGGCGACCGACCCAAATTATTGGACCCGCCAACTGCGGGAGTGTGTACGTTTCGGAGATGGCGTTGCCGAGTTGTTCAAAGAGCCTGGCCGCATCCTGCTCGAGGTAGGTCCGGGACACACGCTCAGTTCACTGGCCAAGGCGCAGATTCAGCAAGGTTCGAACCAGGTCACGGTTGCTTCGCTGCGCGGGACCCGGGAATCGCAATCCGACTTAATGTTGATGCTGCGGGCGTTGGGGCGCCTCTGGATGTGCGGCGCGAGCGTCAGTTGGCCCGGCTTTTACGCCAACCAGGGCCGCCGCCGCATTCCGCTGCCTCTTTATCCATTCGAACGGAAGAGCTATTGGGTTGAGCCGCAGGAGAACGCCTCACCGCGTGACACCCAACCGGCCGCATTGCGCAAAAAGAGTTCGGTTTCAGATTGGTTCTACGTTCCTTCGTGGAAACGGACTCCACTGCCAGGAGCATTTTCCCACAATGGTCTTTGGTCTCCTTCCGCCAACTGGCTGGTCTTTCTCGATGAGACTGCGCTCGGTCCCACCCTGGTTGGCAAGCTCAGCCAGAGTTCGGGGAATGTGGTCGTGGTAAAGGCAGGCAGCTCATTCGTCAAGCACAGCCAATCCTCATTCACCATTCATCCCGGCCGCCAACAGGATTACCAGACACTGATGGAAGAATTGGCAAGATCTGGCCTCGTGCCCAGCCGAATCATTCATCTATGGGGAACAACCGCTGACGGGCTGGCCAATCCTTCGTTCGCGCCCGATGATCTGGGTTTTTACAGCATCCTTTATATTATGCAGGCGCTGGAGAGCAAGCTTGCAGGCCGGCAGCTCCGCATGGCGGTTGTTTCCAGCGGAATGCATGAAGTTACGGGGGATGAAGTTCTTTGTCCGGAAAAAGTCACTGTTCTCGGGCCTTGCGCGGTCGTCCCTCAGGAATACCCTAATATCTCTTGCTACAGCATTGATGTCCAGCTTCCGAGTTCGTCCCTTGAACAGCAGGAGCTGGTTGATTGCATCCTTTGTGAGCTGCAATCCGATTCTCCGGAGAGAGTCCTTGCCTATCGGCGCGACTTCCGCTGGAGCCAGACCTTCGAGCCGCTGGCGCTTGAAAAACCCGGGCAGCAAGGCGCGCGCCTCCGCGAACGCGGGGTTTACCTCATCACCGGAGGCCTGGGCGGCATTGGATTGGTTTTTGCCGAGCACCTGGCCCGATCTGTGCACGCCCGCCTGGTCCTGACCGCAAGGACTTCGCTTATTCCCAAAAAGGAATGGGAGCAATATCTTGGCAGCCATGCTGAAGAAGATGGATTAAGCCAACGGATTCGGCAGGTCCAAAAGCTGGAGTCGCTGGGAGCGGAGGTTCTGGTGGTTTCCGCTGACATCGCGAATTTGCAGCAAATGCAGGATGCCGTAAAGCTGGCGCGTGACCAGTGGGGCGAAATTCATGGTGTTATTCACGCAGCCGGCGTCGCCGGCGGCGGCATCATCCAATTGAAAGACCGCGAAGCTGCCGAACGCGTGCTTTCGCCCAAGGTGGCGGGCACCCAGGTTTTGCGCGATCTTTTTCACGATTCTCCGCTTGATTTTCTGGTGCTTTGCTCTTCGATCAATGCCATCGCCGCCGCTTCCGGACAAGTCGATTACACCGCAGCCAATCTCTATCTTGATGCTTTTGCCCAATCGTATACCCGTCAATCGCGCACGCACACAGTCTCCATTAATTGGGACACGTGGCAGGAAGTCGGCATGGCGGTCAATACCGTTATGCCCAGGCATCTCGAACATGTGCGCCAGGAAAACCTGAAACAAGGCATTACGTCCCAGGAGGGCATTGAAGCTTTTGACCGCATCCTGGCAACCAGGCTGTCGCAAGTCGTTGTTTCCACACGAGACATGCAGGCGCGGCTTAAGCTGCAGCAGCGGGTAACCCCTCAGAACGATGAATCCAAAGAGGAACAGGCGCAGGCGCTTTCCTTCCATGCCCGGCCAAACTTATCCACTACGTATCTTGCGCCCCGAAACGATATGGAGCGGCTCATTGTCGGCACATGGGAGAAGCTGCTTGGAATAGAAAAAATCGGCGTTCATGACGACTTCTTTGAATTAGGCGGACACTCCCTGCTGGCCACGCAGGTCGTTTCCCGCTTGCGGCAGTCATTCAAGATCGACATCCCGGTGCGGCTCTTGTTCGAAGCCAGCACGGTGGCGGCGTTGGCCGATCGCTTACAGGCGAGCGAGACCAAACCGGGAAGATTAGAAAAGATTGCCGGCGTTCTTATGATGGTGGAAAACATGTCGCCCGCGGAAGTCAGCCGGGCGCTTCAGTCGAAGGGCATGGAGGTAGTAGAGCGTTCATGAAGCACGTAAACAATATCGCGGAGCTGGCAGACGAGAAGCAGAAACTCGTTTCTTTCCTGCTGGAGGAAGACGATTTCGAGCTCGACAACAGGATTTCTCGGCGCGGCCTGCGGAGTGAAGCCCCGCTCTCATTCGCGCAGCAGCGGCTGTGGTTCCTGGACCAGATGACGCCGGGCCTTGCTGCCTATAACGTTGTGAATGTCGGCCGTTTTAGGGGCCTGCTCGACGTAAATGCTTTGCAAAAAGCTCTGTCTGAAATCTATGCCCGCCACGAATCCTTGCGCACGACTTTTAAGAATGTAGAAGGTTCGCCCGTCCAGGTGATCTCCGAACAGACGCAGCTTTCCTTCCTGGTGGAAGATCTTTCCGTGCTATCCGCAGATGAGCGTGAGAGCGCGGCATTGCGAATTGTCTGTCAGGCTTCGCAAGAACCGTTTGATCTCGAGCGTGGACCGCTTTTTCGCGTCAGGCTGCTGCGGCTGGGTCCGGAGAATCACATTCTTTCCGTTGTTACCCACCATATTGTCAGCGATGGCTGGTCGCTTGGCATTTTCTTGCACGAACTGGCGCCTCTTTACGAAGCCTATTCGGAAGGCAAGCCTTCTCCGCTGCCCGAACTGCCCATTCAATTCGCTGATTATGCGCAGTGGCAGAGAGAATATCTGCAAGGGCCGATTCTCGAAAAACAATTGTCCTATTGGAGAGAACATTTGGGCAAAGACTTGCCGACGCTGGAACTCCTCACAGATCACCCCCGGCCTTCCATACAGACCTTTAACGGATCATTTACCCGTTTTCATATTGCTGAGGATTTGACCCGGCAAATCCGCGAATTCTGCCAGCGCGAGAAGATTACAACCTACATTCTGTTCATGGCGGTCTACAATATCCTGCTCTCGCGCTACACTGGCCAGCACGATATTCTGGTGGGCTCTCCCATTGCCGGGCGCAATCGTCCTGAAACCGAAAAGCTCATCGGTCTTTTCATCAATACCCTGGTGCTGCGCACGCGTCTGGAGGGCTATCCCAGCTTCCGCGAAGTTCTTCGCCGTGTTCGTGAGGCGTCGCTTGCCTCCTACGATCATCAGGACGTCCCCTTTGAGAAGATCGTTGAAGAACTGCAGCCCAGTCGCGATCTCAGCCGTTCACCTGTCTTTCAAGCCATGCTTATCCTGCAAGCGCCGGCAGCGCCCGCCGGCTTCAAAGGCATAGAAGTGACGCCGGTCGATTTGGAGCTGACCACCACCAAGTTCGATCTAACTTTGTTCCTCTGTGAGTTCAGCGAAGTAATCGAAGGGTTTGTGGAGTACAACACGGACCTGTTTGAAGGGCGGACGATGGAGCGGATGCTGGAGCATTTCCAGAATCTGCTGAAGGCGGGGTTGCAGGATCCGGAGCAGGCGATAGCGACTCTGCCGCTGCTGAGCGCGGAGGAGCGGCGGCAGGTGGTGGAAGAGTGGAACAGGACGGGGATGGAGTACGACGAGCAAGCCAGCATCCCCGACCTGGTAGGGGAGCAGGCGCTGAGAAGGCCGCAGGCGGTGGCGGTGCGCTGTGGGGAGGAAGCGCTGAGCTATCAGGAGTTAGAGCAGCGCTCGAACCGGCTGGCGCGACGGCTGCGCAAGCTGGGAGTAGGGCGGGAGCAGTTGGTGGGAATCTGCGTGGAGCGCTCGGTGCGGATGGTGGTAGGGCTGCTGGGGATCATGAAGGCGGGGGCAGCGTATGTGCCGCTGGACCCGAGCTTTC
>DATHMH010000006.1:0-3703 GCA_035487295.1 Terriglobales bacterium | reverse complement strand
GGGATGGAGTTTTCAAAGACCGCGGGGCTGGCGCCAAAATCGATCATGCCAAGCAATTGCACCGAAGGCAAGGATTTGATACCAGAGTTCAATTTTGGCGGAGTCAGCCGGTGGATGCTTCCTTAGCGACTTCGAATATGTTGGCGACTTGCGCGGTAGCAGGATACAGCTCCTGTGGAACTGTTCTAGATTTACAGGCAAGAACCTCCATCCCAGCAAAAGAAGATTAGGGTGGGCCTCCCTCCGGCTCTTCCACGGCAGAGGCAATTATGAAAACGCGATAAATGCGTTGCACAATGGTGCGTTTTGCCATGTCGGAGTGCGTGCCGAGCGTCTATATTAGACAGATGTACAAAGCCAAAGCTTACTCCGCTACCAGTGCAACATCGCGATTGGCCTCCACCACGATCACGCGGCGTGATGCAACCGAACAGGACGTACAGATCGAAATTCTCTACTGCGGCATCTGTCACTCCGATCTTCACCAGGTCCGCAACGAGTGGAGCGGCGTGATGCCCACTGTCTACCCTTGCGTCCCCGGACACGAAATTGTCGGCCGCGTCACCCGGGTTGGCTCCGCCGTCTCCAAGTTCAAGCCCGGCGACCTTGCCGCGGTCGGCTGCATGGTGGATTCGGACCGCACCTGCCCCGAGTGCAAAGCGGGGCTCGAACAGTTCTGCCCAAACTTCACCCTTACTTATAACTTCCCCGACAAGCATCTGGGCGGGGTCACCTATGGCGGCTACTCCGACAGCATTGTCGTGGACCAGAGGTTTGTTCTGCGCGTCCCCGCAAACCTGAAGCTTGCCGGGGCCGCTCCTTTGCTTTGCGCCGGAATCACGACTTACTCGCCCATGCGGCACTGGGGCGTCACTAAAGGGAAAAAGGTTGGCATCGTCGGGCTGGGCGGACTGGGCCACATGGGCGTGAAGTTCGCACATGCGCTCGGAGCCCACGTTGTTGTCTTCACGACTTCGCCCAACAAGAAGGACGACGCGCTCCGCCTGGGAGCAGACGAGGTCGTCATATCGCGCAATGCGGACGAGATGCAAAAGCACGCCGACAGCTTCGACTTCATCCTCGATGCTGTCTCTGCCGATCACGACATCAACGCATTCATCAATCTGTTGCGCCGTGATGGCAACCTTACCCTGGTCGGCGCGCCGGAGAAGCCGCTTGCCGTCGCTGCATTCGCCCTGCTCATGCGCCGCCGCAGCCTCTCCGGTTCACCCATCGGCGGCATCGCCGAAACCCAGGAGATGCTCGACTTCTGCGGTCAGCACAATGTCACATCGGATGTCGAGGTCATCCCCATCCAGAAGGTCAACGAAGCTTACGAGAGACTGCTCAAGGCCGATGTGAAATACCGTTTCTCGATTGACATGGCATCTCTTAAATCCGAGTGATCCGATGAAGGAGTTTTCATGTCGCTGAAGAACAAAACTGCAATCGTTACCGGCGGGAACAGCGGTATTGGCATGGCTGTCGCGCTTGAATTTGCCCGCCAAGGGGCAAATATTGTGATTGGCTACATCACTCATCCCGAGGCCACAGCGGCGCTCGAACAGCAGATTGCAGCGATGGGAGGCCGGGTGCTTGGGGTTGAAGCCGATGTCAGCAAGATCGTGGACCTGGAAAGGCTGGTTGACGCAACCGTTGCCCAGTTTGGGCGCATTGACATCATGGTGAATAACGCCGGGGTCGAGACCCGCACCTCGATTCTCGACACCAGCGAAGCGCAATATGACCGGGTGCTTGACATCAACCTGAAGAGCGCGTTCTTCGGCACGCAACTCGCAGCCCGGCAGATGATCAAGCAGGGCGGCGGAGGGCGAATTATTAACATCACATCGGTGCACGAAGACTGGCCGATGCCCGGCAACACCGCATACTGCCTCTCGAAAGGAGGCATGCGCATGCTGACCCGCACCGCCGGAGTAGAACTTGCCGCGCACAACATCCTGGTTGTGGGAGTGGGCCCGGGAGCGGTCGCTACACCGATCAATCTATCGACGATGAAAGATCCGGTATTACTGGGGAAATTGAATGCCGCCATCCCGCTTGGCCGCATGGCAAAGCCCGAGGAAATCGCCACCGTGGTCGCATTTCTGGCAGGGGATGGCGCCAGCTACGTAACCGCAACCACAATTTTCGCTGACGGTGGGATCATGCAGAGCAGTCCCGGGCTCTAGACGGACGCAGCAAAATTTCGCGGGAGACAGAAAAACCCCACCCTAGCAAAACAAGGTGAGCGATAGGCGAATCCCATCTTGCCAGAGTATGAAGGAAATAGCTATCTTGTGAGATTGTGAACTCTTCCATGACCACAGGCTCTCATGCTCGCATCTACCCTATAGGTTTTCAACTTCTTTGGGGCTTTCGTCTTTCCATTCAAATTGCTCTCTGTCTTGCCCTCTGTCTTGGGCTGTATCTGGCCTTGTACTACTACTTGGGAAAAGACGCTGAGTTTGCAACCAGCGTGACGTTTTTGATGTTGGCTATACTGGCGATCTGGCTCCTCTGTTTGCGTAGAACCAGAGCTGCTTTCAAAGAAACTTTTTTCGATATGCCAGCGTACGGTTTTATCGATGCAGAAGGTATCCACTACAGGCACTATATGAGCATGCATTTTGCGCCCTGGATAGAAATTCACAGTCTTGAATATTGGCCGCAAGACGGTGGCAAGATTAACTTGTACTTATACGAGAATCTGTCCGCTCCCATTCGGTTTGCTCCTCATCCTTCATGGTCTCAGCATACTGCCGAGGAATTGAAAAGCAATCCGCCTGCCGCGATTAGATACGTCAGGGAACATCTCCATCCGTCAGCGTTTCAATTCGGCGTTGCCCCTGCGCCAAACGTTCAGGTCAAGATCTATTGATTATCTTGTTGCAGTGGGTTTGTTGCTTTTGTTTATTTCGGTAAGGAATACGTGGAACACAGGTTCTATGAATCCGGCGCTTTCGCTCTCTCCAGACTGGCCACTCCTACAGTTTGACGGAGCTTCCACTGATCCGGCAACCAGATTGGCAGGTCGCTCATTTTGGCCTGCGGCAGGTTTACCAAGAGCTGCGTGAGATAGAGCTGCGGATCGATATCGTGTCGGCGGCAAGAGCTGGTTAAGCTGGCTAGGATAGCGGCAGTTTTGCCGCCACGCGGATTGCCAACAAATAAAGAGTTCTTACGATGAAGCACAATGCGCTTCATCTCTCGTTCGCTCACGTTGTTGTCTAAGGGCACGGCACCGTCGGAGCAAAACACCGTTAGCGTAGTCCATTGATTCAGGGCGTAGCTCAGCGCCTCGGCCATGGGGTGCTTGGGCAGCAGTTGTTCCTTCCAGACAAGGAAGTTCTGGTGGAGCTTGTCCAAGATGGGTACGGACTGCTGCTGGCGAAGTTGCAGGCGCTCCATCACCGAAATCTCTTTCGCCCGCTGCTCGATGGCATAGAGTGAGCGCACCAAGGCCACAGCCTCGGCGGCGATCTCCGGCGCGGCCTTTTCCGCTTCAATCAGTTTTCGTTTTGCATGTGCCCAGCACCCGGCGCGTGTGATCTCGTTGCCAACCACCACGCCGTTGTACCCGCCATACGCGTCTGCCAAGAGCACTTGTTTGAAATCTTTCAGAAAATATTTTGGTCCGTCGCGTCCGCGATTGAGCGTGAAGTCGAACACGTTATAGGGATGAGCTTCATCGCCCACATAG
>DATHMH010000005.1:0-35271 GCA_035487295.1 Terriglobales bacterium | reverse complement strand
CGAGCTGCTCGCCGGAGCCGTCACAAGTAACTTGGTCGCTCCGCCCGCCGCGAAGGTCACGTTCACCGTCGCGAAACCCGTGATGGTGCCCGTCACCGTGTCGGTCGCCGTTACCGTGCGGCTGCCCGCTGTCTTCAGCGTCACGCCGTTGGCGAAGACGTGAACTCCGTTATCTCCCGCTACGAAGGTGTAGTTCCCAGGCAGCACCGCCGCTCCATCGGAACTGGTGAAGTGCACCGTGCCCGCGTAGTTCGTAACTGTGTTGCCGTACTGATCTTGCGCAGTGACTGTTACGTTGAACGCCGCGCCCGCCGAGCTGCTCGCCGGGGCTGTTACAAGTAACTTGGTCGCTCCGCCCGCCGCGAAGGTCACGTTCACTGTCGCTGTGCCGTTAATGCTGCCTGTGACCGTGTCGGTCGCCGTTACGGTCTGGCTGCCCGCCGTCTTCAGCGTCACTCCGTTGGCGAAGACGTGAACTCCGTTGTCTCCCGCCACGAAGGTGTAGTTTGCAGGCACCGTTCCCTGACCATCGCTGGTCGTGAAATGCACCGCGCCGGCGTAGTTGGTCACTGTGTTGCCATACTGATCTTGTGCTGTCACCGTAACGTTGAACGCCGCGCCGGCCGAGCTGCTCGCCGGGGCTGTTACAAGCAACTTTGTCGCTCCACCGCTGGCAAACGTGACCGTCACCACCGCCGAGGTTCCCGTAATGGTACCTGTCGCCGTGTCCGTCGCTGTTACTGTCTGGCTGCCCGCCGTCTTGAAGGTCAGCAGATTGGTGAAGGTGTGTACGCCGTTGTCTCCGGCCACGAAGGTATAGTTGCCCGGCAACACCGCCTGGGCATCACTGCTGGTAAAGTGCGCTGTACCCACATACCCTGTGGCGACATTGTTGAACTGGTCGAGGGCCGTTACGGTCACGCTCATCGCTGTTCCCGCTGCGACGCTCGACAACGATGTCGTCACCGTATAGTGCGTCGCTGCCGCCGCGGTCACCGTTACCGTAGCAAAACCTGTGATGCTGCCTGTCACCGTATCGGTCGCCGTTACCGTGCGGCTGCCCACCGTCTTCAGCGTGACACCGTTGGCAAAGGTGTGCGCCCCATTGTCCCCGGCCACGAAGGTGTAGTTTCCTGGCAGCACTGCCGTTCCATCGGAACTGGTGAAGTGCACCGTGCCGGCATAGTTGGTGACCGTGTTGCCGTATTGGTCCTGCGCCGTTACGGTTACGTTGAAAGCGCTCCCAGCAGTCGTACTCGCCGGCGCGGCCACAAGTAATTTCGTCGCTCCACCGGCTGCAAAGGTCACATTCACCGTCGCGAAACCCGTGATGCTGCCCGTCACCGTATCGGTCGCCGTCACCGTCTGGCTGCCCGCTGTCTTCAAGGTCACGCCGTTGGCGAAGGTGTGAACTCCGTTGTCTCCCGCCACGAAGGTGTAATTGCCAGGCACCGTTCCCTGACCATCACTGGTCGTGAAGTGCACCGTGCCGGCATAGTTTGTTACCGTGTTGCCGTACTGATCTTGTGCAGTGACTGTTACGTTGAACGCCGTACCCGCCGAACTGCTCGCCGGGGCCGTCACAAGTAACTTGGTTGCTCCACCCGCCGCGAAGGTCACGTTCACCGTCGCGAAACCCGTGATGGTGCCCGTCACTGTATCGGTCGCCGTTACTGTCTGGCTGCCCGCCGTCTTCAGGGTCGCGCCGTTGGCGAAGGTGTGAACTCCGTTGTCTCCCGCCACGAAGGTGTAGTTGCCGGGCACCGTTCCCTGACCATCGCTGGTCGTGAAGTGCACCGTGCCCAGGTATCCGGTGGCGACGTTTCCGTACTGATCTTTGGCTGTTACGGTGACATTGAACGCCGCGCCCGCCGAACTGTTCGCCGGCGCCGTTACCGTCAGCACTGAAACTGCTGCCGCACTCGTTCCCACCGCGCTCGAAGTGCCTGTAATGCTGCCGGTCACCGTGTCGGTCGCGGTGATGGTTTGGTTACCCGCGGTCTTCAATGTCACGCTGAAGATATGGACGCCATTGTCTCCAGCCACGAAGGTGTAGTTGGCGGGCAGAACCGCCTGGCCATCCGTGCTGGTGAAGTGCACGGTGCCGGTATAGCCGGTTGCAACGTTTCCATACGCGTCTCTTGCGGTTACGGTAACGTTAAAGGCCGTTCCGGCAGTTGCATTCGCTGGAACTGTCACGGTAAATACCGACGCAACCGCAGGATTTACAGTCACTGTGGCCGAACCCGTAATGGTGCCGGTCACCGTGTCGGTTGCGGTGACCGTCTTGCTGCCCGCAGTCTTCAGAGTCACGCCGTTGGCGAAAGTGTGGGATCCGTTGTCTCCGGCCACGAAGGTGTAATTCGCCGGCAGGACCGCTTGCGCATCCGAGCTGGTAAAGTGCGCCGTACCGGTGTAGTTGGTGACGGTATTGCCGTACTGATCCTGCGCCGTCACCGTGACATTGAACGCCGCGCCCGCCGCAGTGCTGGCCGGGGCAATCACGGCAAACTGTGTCGCTCCGCCCGCTGCGAAGGTCACTGTCACGGTCGCTGAACCTGTGATAGTGCCGGTCACGGTGTCGGTTGCGGTTACCGTCTTGCTGCCCGCAGTCTTCAAAGTCACGCCGTTAGCAAACGTATGGGACCCGTTGTCTCCGGCCACGAAGGTGTAGTTCGCCGGCAGGACTGCTTGCGCGTCTGAACTGGTGAAGTGCACGGTGCCGGTGTAGTTGGTCACCGTGTTGCCGTACTGGTCTTTGGCCGTAACTGTGACGTTGAACGCTGCGCCCGCCGAACTGTTGGCTGGGGCTGTCACGGTAAACTGCGTCGCTCCGCCCGCAGCGAAGGTCACTGCTACGGTCGCCGAGCCTGTAATGGTGGCGGTAACAGTGTCGGTGGCGGTCACCGTCTGGTTGCCCGCCGTCTTCAGTGTTACTGCGTTAGCGAAGGTATGTGCGCCATTGTCGGCGGCTGTGAAAGTGTAATTCGCTGGAAGAACTGCCTGCCCATCGGAGCTGGTGAAGTGCGCCGTGCCCCGATAGCCAGTCGCGATATTGCCGTAGGGATCTTTGGCCGTCACTGTAACGCTAAATGCCGCTCCCGCCGAACTGCCGGCTGGGGCCGTTACTGTAAATTGTGAAGCGGCTGCGGGCGAAGTCGGAATCGCGCTCGAAGTTCCGGTAACGCTGCCGGTGACAGTATCGGTGGCCGTGACTGTTTCGTTGGCGGCTGTTTTCAAAGTCACGCTGAATACATGTACGCCGTTATCTCCAGCTACGAAGGTGTAATTTGCCGGCAACACTGACTGTCCGTCGGTGCTGGTAAAGTGCACCGTGCCCGTATAACCGGTCGCAATATTTCCATACGCATCTTTTGCCGTCACGGTGATATTAAAGGCAGTTCCTGCCGTTGCATTCGCCGGAGCCGTCACCGTAAACACTGAGGCTGCCGCGGGACCCACAGCCACGGTGAGCGTGCCGGTATCGTAGGAATTGAGCGTGTCGGTTGTAGTGACGGTCTGGTTGCCGGCAGTCTTCAACGTTATAAGGTTGGTAAAGGTATGCACGCCGGCGTCGGCTGCCGTGAAGGTGTAATTGGCCGGCAATCCTGCCTGAATATCGGAGCTGGTGAAATGTATCGTGCCGCGATAGGCAGTATAAGTGACGCCGCTGCTTTTGAGCGTAACGGTAATGCTGAAGGGCGTGCCCGCTGTTATGTTTGCAGGACCTGTAACGGTCATTTTCGGGAACGATGCTGTGGTATTCAACAGAACCGACACATTGCCGGCTCCTACATTTGCCACTGCGATATCTGCCCTTCCGTCTGCGTTGAGGTCGCCCAGGAACATGCCCTTGGGACCATTTCCCACAGTAAAATTAGTCGGGGCCTGGAAACTGCCATCGCCGTTGCCCAGCAAGATGCTTATATTGTTGCTGCCATTGTTGGCAACGACCAGGTCAAGAATGCCATCGCCGTTGAAGTCGTAGGTTTCAATACTGTGTGCGCCTGCTCCTGCAGCGTAGGTCCTTTGTGCCTGGAAGGTGCCATCGCCGTTGCCCAGCAGAACGCTTACGTTGTTGTCGTTGTTGTTCGCAATTGCCAGGTCAAGGTTGCCGTTCCCAAGGAAGTCTCCGGTGCACAGGAACCAGGGTGCATTACCTGTCGCGTAAGTGACCTGCGGCTTAAACGTTCCATCCCCATTGCCAAGCAGGATGCTTACGGTATTGTCGTTGGTATTAGTGACGGCCAGGTCCAGCTTGCCGTCTTTGTTGAAGTCTCCCACCACAACGGCGCGCGCGGAATTTCCAACGGTGTAGGTCACCTGCGGTTTAAAGGTGCCATCTCCGTTGCCAATGTAAACGCTGATGGTGTTGGCGCCGCTGTTGCTAACGATCAGATCTATCTTTCCATCACCATTAAGGTCGCGAGCTACGATGTCTCTCGGATTGGTTCCCGCCGCATAGTTGACAGCCGCCTGGAATGTGCCATTTCCATTGCCCAGCAAAACGCTCATCATGCCGCTGGCGTTATCGGCGATCGCCAGGTCGAGTTTGCCGTCGCCATTGAAGTCTCCCACTGCGGCATATTGCGGGCCGGAACCCGCAGTCAAAGGAACGTTCGTGGCGGCGCCGAAGGTGCCGTTGCCGTTGCCTAACAGGATGCTCACATCGTCACTGCCAAGGTTAGGAAAGGCGAGGTCTATTTTGCCATCGCCGTTGAAATCTCCGGCTGCCACTGCGTAGGGCGTGTTATCGCCGTTGTAATTCGTCGGGCCGGAAAAAGTCACCTGGGCCAGGGCTGCGGAAGCACTCCACAGAATGAAGCTCACAATAAGCAGCGAGATACGGCGTTGCCTGATTAAGATCGTCATAAAAAAGTTTTCCCGTTGAATTAATTTCGAGCGCGTCAGCATTGGGTACTCCCGGGGGTCCGGGATAGGGCGGGGTAGCGGTCCGATAGTTTGGCGGGGAAAATTCGTGCCAGTGTGCAGCCGATGGCGACGGGCAATAACGCCGCTTCGTTTGCCAGGCCTGCCTGAGTCATTACGACCCTAAAGGCAAGTGACAGGTACAGCATTATTAGTTCGACGGCGCACGTACACGGAACCATTCATGTCTCCTGAGGGCAGAAAATTTTTTCTGGGGGTTTGCTACAACTACAAGAACCTTGGGAAATCCCTTATTTCGGGGGTCGAAACACTAATTTGGGAATTTCCCTATATGGGAGGATATGCACGAAAGTAACCTAACCCCCAGCCACAGTCAACAAAAATCCCTAACACATTGAAAACAGGGTAAATATAAATTTTTAGAGGGTCTGCCACAAACAAGGAGTTAGTGCTGATGACCAAAATATGGACAAAGCACAATCACGCGAATTACAGAATTTGGACAAAGACGGCCAAAGAAAGGTGGCCAGAAAGCCGTCCGTATTCAACTGCTTGCCCTGCTTTATACTCCCGCCACACTCTATTTTCAATACATAAATTCCATGAAATTAAGCTGACACGAGCCTGTTCACTTCGAACCCGCGACATCAACATAAGGTCCCGTCGCGACAATGGCTTGTCAGAATAACTGCTGTTATTCTGGAACCCGATGAAATCATTGGCAATTTGTTTTGTCCTGGCGACCGGGGTTCTGCTGGCCGGTTGTGGAAGCGAGGGAGCTCCGCAACCTCCTTCTTTAGATCTACCCCAGCCCGTGCAGGACCTGCGCGCCTCACGCAAAGGAGAGAAAGTCACTCTGGATTGGACCCAGCCCAGCCAGACAACCGACCGCCAATCCGCGGAGCAGCATTTGGGAGCGACCGTTGTCTGCCAGGCTGTCTCTGACTCTTCTCCTCAGCCGTTGTCGAGTTGTCCGCAGGAGGTGGATCGCGTACCGCCCACGCGCATTCCCAGCAATGGTAAGCAGCCAAACGCTGCCAGCACGCCGGTCGAGGTATCGGTGAATCTGGATAGCGGGCTGTTGAAAACTCATCCTCTGGGTTTTGCCGAGTATGCGGTCATGGTGAACAATCGCAGCGGACGCAGTGCCGGCATTTCTAATTCCGCGCCGGTGCCGCTCGCGCCTACTCCTTCCGCTCCGGCAGATATGAAAGTCGAGGTGCGCTCCGACGGGGTTTACATCAGCGCCACACCACCGGCGCAGGAACTCCCCGACGGCGGAGGCCGCCTGCAATTTTTTTATCGCATCGATCGCGATACCCCTGCGTCTGACCAGAAACCCGGCGCACCAACCACCCCTCCCACAAAAGTCGCTGAAGTGCCTGCCGGCGGGCAGCTGCAAACTGTGGACCGCGGCTTTGAGTGGGAAAAGAATTATGTCTATCGCGTCACCCCTGTGACCCGCATTTTGGCCGCCCCGGGGGGAGCGCCCCTGGCTGAAGTGGAGGGTGAGACCTCGCCCGGGGTGCAGATATTGACCCACGATATTTTCCCTCCCGCTCCGCCGGTGGGCTTGCAGGCTGTTTACAGCGGGAATCCCCAGCAGAATTTTATTGACCTCACCTGGGCTCCCAACACCGAAGGCGACTTGGCGGGATATAACGTCTACCGGCGCGAAGAAGGACACCAATTTACTCGCCTTAACTCAGACCTCGTCAAAACCCCGGTCTTCCGCGATTCTGACGTGGCTGCGGGAAAACAATATTTCTACGCGATAACTGCGGTGGATGTGCGCGCAAACGAAAGCAGCAAGTCCGAAGAGACCCATGAATCGGTGCCCCAACAGTAGCGAAACAGTTTCGAGTTTCAAGTTTCGAGTTTCGAGATAGAGCCTTCTTCACTACCTGCACGAAAGACCCGGCAAAAAACGTGCTGGGGCTTGGCCACAGATTTGCTGGCTTCTTTCGCGCAGCCTTGAGCCAACGACAAAAATCCTGTCTTGAAACTTTGAAACCCGAAACTGTTTTACCCCACCAGCTTCTGGTGTTGCTCCAGAATGTAATTGTCGGTCATGCCGGCAATGTAATCGCAGATCACGCGCGGCAGCGATTCCTCATGAATTTTTGCCTGGTACTGTTCCGGCAACGCCTCCGGATGCGCTGTCCAGAAAGCAAACAGCTCGGTGACAATGCGCTCGGCCATCTCTTTTTCCGGCATCAGGTCGGGGCTGAAATACAGTCTGGCATGCAGGAAGTCTTTAGCCTGGCGCCGCTGCTTTTCGACGCGTTCGCTGAAGCTGGCCAGCCTCTGCGGGTAGGAGCGCACCTGTTGCAGCGAACTCACTCCCGCCTGCTGTGCGGCTTCTCCCGTGTGTTGAATCAGGTCTGTGACCATGCGGTCAAGCATGCGCTTGAGCGCCTCGTTGAACAGCAGCTTGGCGGATGCTTCCGGGAAGCGCGCGCTTGCCTCCTGGTAGCTATCCTCAAATACACTAACTTCGGAACGAATATCCTCCAGGCTGAGAATGCGGGCCTCAAAGCCGTCGTCCAGGTCGGCGGTGTTATAGGCAATCTCGTCGGTCAAATCAACCAACTGCGCCTCCAGCGGCGGACGCTGATCGAGCAGATATTCCCGCAATTGGGGAAACTCCAGCGGAGCGTAGTCGCGCGAATGCTTGATGATTCCCTCGCGCACCTCAAAGGTCAGGTTCAATCCGCGAAACTCCGCATAGCGCAGCTCAAAATCTTCCACGATCCTGAGGGCATGCAGGTTGTGGTCGAACAGCAAGCCATGCCGGCGCATGGCCGCATCCAGCGCCTTCTCTCCAGCGTGGCCAAAAGGCGGATGGCCGATATCGTGAACTAACGCCAGTGCTTCTACCAGATCGGTATTGAGTCCCAGGGCTCCCACGATGGTTCGTGAGATTTGTGCTACTTCAATGGTATGTGTGAGACGGTTGCGGAAGTGGTCGGAAAAGCGCCGGGTGAAGACCTGGGTCTTGTTCTCCAGCCGCCGGAAGGCGCGGGAGTGCACAATACGGTCGCGGTCGCGCTGGTAGGGATTGCGGTAAGGATGGGCCGGCTCGGGATGCCTGCGTCCGCGCGAATCTTCCACGCGGACGGCCAGATGCTGGAGCGATTCGATCATGGTGCGGCTGGCCATGCCGGCATTTTACAAAGATAAAGACCAACTGCAATTCTGTTGCGGAAAGGCACAGCTTGCCTTGCTAGGGCTTGCTGGCGGACTGCGCCGCCGCCTGCTGGGCCAGTTTGATGCGCGCCGATTCCAGCCTTTTTTGCACGCGCGCCACGTCGGTGGAATCCACCTCGCTGGGCACGCTCTTGTTCCACTCTTCGAGCGCGCGCTCCCAGTGGGTTGCCGCCAGCTTGACCCGGCCGGTCTTGAAATACAGTTCAGCGAGATGGTCCTGTACGGTGCCGTCGTTGCCCATCTTCTGCGATGCCTTGACCAGGTTCTCTTCCGCCAAATCGTAGTTTCCCAATTTGAAGTAGGCCCAACCCAGGGAATCGAGATAGGCGCCATTCTGCGGGTCCTGCTCGATGGCCTTCTTAACGTAATTGAGGGCCTCGTCGAGGCGCAGCCCGCGATCGGCCAGCATGTAGCCCAGGTAATTCAACACCATGGCATTGTGCGGATCGCCGTTCAGCACATGCTTGAATTTCTCTTCGGCCTCATCGTATTTCTTTTCGCGCTCGTAGACCGAGCCGGCGACGAAGGCAACGTAGTCTTTTTCTTCCGGCTTGCTGGAGAGTTTGTCAGCCTGGGTTATATCGTCTTCGGCGTCTTTAAATTGACGCAGGCGCGTCTGCATCTGCGCCAGGGCCAGATAGACTTCGCGATCGTCCGGGGTATTCTTCAGCAGCGATTTCACCTTGCTAACGGCATCATCGGCTTTGCCGGAATCCGCCAGTTGCTGGGCAACCAGGAGTTGCAGCGCGCGGCTCTTCGGATATTTCTGCGCGCCTTCCTGGGAGGCATTCAGCGCCTGCTGCCACTGCTTGTCGTTGCGGTAAGTATCCACAATCTGCTGATACCCGCGCTCGGCATTGTCGTCGCCCAGTTGGCTCATCTGGGTAAATGCATCGATGGCCAGTTGGCTCTTTTCCTGTTCCCGATAAATTTCTCCCAGCCGCTCCAGAAATACCGCGCGATTGTTGCGCTCCCCGGAGGTGTAGTTATTATCGGTGCGAAGGTTTTTCTTCAGAAGCTGCTGCAAGATCTGCACAGCATCGTCATACCGGCCCTGGGCCTCATAGACGAGCGCAATGTTATAGGGAACTTCCTGGGAATCTTCAACCAGGGATTCGGCTTTCTTGAGGTGCTCAAGGGCCTGGTCGAATTTGCCGCCGCGGCGCAGGATTTCGGCAATCCGCAGTTGCGCCTGCGCGTCTTGCGGATCGGCGTCAGCAATGACCTTGTATTGCTCAAGCGCCGCATCCATCTGATTGTCATTCAGCAGGTTCTGTGCCAGGCCGCGGACCGAATCCAGGTTTTCACGGTCTAATTCGACCGAGCGCCGGTAGGCGCCGATGGCTTTCTTGTAGTCGTGGGCCTGCTCGTAGGTGTAGCCCAGGGCAGCATAAAGCCGGGACGACCGGGCCGCATCGGGCACATCTTCCAGAAGGCGGACTCCCTTGGCCGCGTCGCCTTCCTCCGTATAAAGGTAGGCCAGGCTGCTGAGCGCCTCTTCGGAATCCGGCTGCAGCTTCACGGCGGTCTTGAATTCGTTTTCCGCTTTCAGCAGATCGTTGTTCAGCCGGTAGAGCCTGCCCAGGACCAGATGGTCGTCAACGCTGCTGGGATCTATGGTGACAATCTGCTCAAACTGGTCAATAGCGAGTTTCAGGACCTCCTGCGACTGCGTACCGGCCTGCAGGTCGCCGAGGGAGCGTAAATAGATTCTGCCCAGCAGGCGGTGCGCGTCCAGATTCTTGGAGTCGCGTTTGAGGATGTCCTGCGCCTCCAGCACCGCATCGCGGATGCGTCCGGTTTTAGCGTAAAGCTCGGCCAGCCCGGCGGTCAGGTAAGCGGAATCGGGATCGTTGGCAATGGCCAGCTTGTATTCTTCGACGGCTTTGTCAGCAAATTCGGAACGCGCGTAGCTGGAGACCAGCTCCTCATAAATGTGCGCCAGCGAATAGTGGTAGTATGCGGCGGCCCGGTCTGGAGCCTTCTTCTCTACCGGCTTTGCATCCGCCGTCTTCTCTTGCGAAGCAGCAGGTTTCGCGCCGCCGGGAACGGACACGGCCGGTTTTTGGGCAAAAATAAGGCTCGATGCTGAGATCAGCATTACAAAACTAAAGAGACGCGTTCTCATGAAATACCACTCGGCTTTCCGGCAAAATGCGGGCCAATTCCCCTGCCCTTTGGATGCGAAACCATTCCCGCGGGGTCCTTGAATTATTTTTTAATTGTAGTCGAGTTCGGCTGTCTTGTGAGGCCCAAAAATGCAAAGAAACGTAACAAGGACTCTACATTTTTTGGTAGTTTACGCCAGCAACCTGGCCGCCTCTTTGGCAAAATATGTCAAGATTACGTCCGCGCCTGCTCGCTTGATGGAGACCAGCGATTCCATCATGACCTTTGGCCCATCAATCCAGTTCTTCCCGGCCGCCGCCTGGATCATGGCATACTCCCCCGAAACCTGATACGCGGCAAGCGGGGCGTCAAAGCGCCGGCGGGCGGCGGCAATCACATCCAGGTAGGGCATGGCCGGCTTCACCATGATCATATCCGCGCCTTCCTCCAGGTCAGCGGCGATTTCCCGCATGGCCTCGCGCAGGTTGGCGCCATCCATCTGGTAAGAGCGCCGGTCGCCGAACTGCGGAGCCGAATCGGCCGCCTCCCGGAAAGGCCCATAAAAAGCCGAGGCAAATTTGGCGGCATAAGAAAGGATAGGCGTGTTCTCGTATCCGGCCTCATCCAGCGCCTTGCGAATGGCGGAAACGCGGCCATCCATCATGTCGGAAGGAGCAATGATGTCTACCCCCGCTCGCGCCTGCGAGACCGCAGTGTGCGCCAGGATATCGAGCGTAGGATCATTGGCAATCTCATATTTCACCTCCACGGCCTTGCGGGTCGCCACCGCGCCGGAAGTTTTGCTCGCTGTTTTCTGCAACTCGGAAGCTGGGGCCCCAGAAGTTTGAACCCAGGAAGGAATGGAAGCCTCGTTGGCTTCAGCCTGCACCACTCCGCAGTGCCCATGCGACATGTATTCGCACAGGCAAACATCGCCAATCACCAAAAGCCCCGGAACCTCGCTTTTGAGAGCGCGCGAGGCCCGCTGCACAATGCCATCATCACTCCAGGCCCCGCTGGCGGCCGTGTCTTTGTGCTCCGGCAAGCCAAACAGAATCACTGCCGGAATGCCCAGACCTTGAGCTTCGTTCGCCTCCTTGATCAGCTCGTCTACGGAAAGATTGAAGACCCCAGGCATGGATGCAACAGGCTTGCGCACCCCCTCGCCGGGACAGACAAATAAAGGATAGACCAACCCCTGCGGCGAGAGCCGGGTCTCTCGAACCAAAGACCGCATCTGCTCATGGCGGCGTAAACGTCGCATCCGGGTTACGGGGAAGGCCATAAAAATTAAATTCTAACAGCTTGGCAGGCTGTTGCCAGCACCCAGTTGCCAGCTTTGCAGCTTGTCAGCGCGAGTGGAAATTTGAAACTTGAAATTGTTTTTGGGGGGGGTGGGGGAGGTTACTAAGTAACCTTTTTGGCTTGGGCGGGCGTCTCCCTTTGACTTTGTGGGAGGTGGATGGCGCACTTCAAGTTTTTAAAGACCTTGGGGACGAACCCGCAAATAGATCATGACATCAATTTTGCATAAGGCAATGTTTTGATATCACTTTTCCGCCCACGGCGGAGAACGCGGGCTTTACCAAAGAATCAAGACTCGGAGGCACAGAAGAATTGGCCCGCTTTGATCGCCGGCTCGGTCCCGACAAAGTCCCCCAGTTGTCAGAACACCATTTCTGGGGCGGGTGGCCCAGGCTAAACCGTTGTTTCATGATTACTCTTGAGGGTGCCCCGTCCCTAACTCTGCTAGGACGGGTTTTACTTGTACGCGATGAAATCCTGACGAGAGCAGACTACACTGTTGCCATGCCCTGGGGGCTCAAGCGTTTCCAACAAGCCGGTGACTTGCATTTCGTTACCTTCAGTTGCTACCGCCGAAAGGTGAAGCTGGGAACGGCCGCGCGACGCGAGGTGGTTGAACGAGCGCTGGAACAAACTCGTCGCTAGTACGGTTTCTTTGTCTGGCTACGTGGTGATGCCAGAACATGTGCACCTGCTGGTGAGCGAACCAGAGCAAGCCCTGTTGTCGCGAGCGATCCAGTCGCTGAAGCAGGCAGTAGCGCGCCGGCTGGCCCTGCGCGCTGCCGAACCCTTCTGGCAGGCGCGGTACTATGACTTCAATGTGTTCAGGGAGCGGAAAAGAGTTGAGAAGTTGCGGTACATGCACCGCAATCCGGTGAAACGTGGACTGGTTCAACATCGGAAAGACTGGGCTTGGAGCAGTTTTACGCACTACGCAACCAGAGCTGAGGGTATCGTGGAAATCGAATCCGAGTGGACCGCGCGACGGCGGGAACGAATGGGGTTGGCGCCTAAGCTGCGGGTACAGGAAACTCCCCGCCCTAGCAAAGCTAGGGACGGGGCACCCTCGAGATCAATCGTGAAAAAACTGTAGGATGTGCCACCCGCCAGGCACCCACGAAGCCCCGGAAAACGGAACACTTAAGTGGATACGTAAGCCCCTGTGTTGCTGCGTACTCCAAGCTTTGATTGCATGTCACTGCGCTCGAGAACTTGGCAGCATCCTCCGGCTGGTAGATATTTTATTTATTTAGTTTGCTGATCCAAACACTCGCGATAAAAGCGTGACATCGAGCATTGCCTGCAGGTGAATTCAGCAGTCTTGGTTGTGTGGTCGCCTTCGCCGGAAGTGCTTGGATTCCAAGTAACGGAACAGTTCGATCAGCACTCCGAAAACCACTAAAACCAAAAGCAAAAGCGGAAGGATACTCAAAAATGAAGGCCTAGCCTGACGCCACTCGAGGAATGCAAACAGACCGACGATCACGACCAGAGTTACCCAGAATCGTGGCTTGCGCGCTTCGTCTTTGTACTTGAAAATTGCCGCATATACCAAGCCATATACCAAAGCGCCGCACGTCCCGACAAGCACAAAGATTCGCAGTCCTAGGTTGATCTTCTCGCGGCTGAGATCAGCCAAGATCAGCCAACTCATCAACGCTGCAGCTACTAGTCCTGCAGCTAGGTAGATCAGATTGTCACGCAGTGGTGTTTTCGATTTCACTCAAAAACCCCCGCGCATCCTCCCGCCGCTGCTGTTTTGGAGCTCTCATACCCTGCTACTGCGATGTCCTTGTAAGCGAAAGCAGCCGCAACCACTGGGACTACCCTTTCGCCCGCAATTTCGGCCACGCCGAGTCCTCGACCCAGGATGCCTCGGTAGATAGACGACCGCAGCGGAACCGTCAAACCACGGGCCACCGAATAAGCCGACGCTTGTAGCCCGGCGGTCACCTTTATGACGCTTTCAGTTTGGTCGAGAGCGCTTTCCGCCACGTTTTCCTTGTTATCCACGAATGGATTTAACTCGTCTCGTATATTATTTATGGCAACCACGGTACACAGAGTCTTTCCATTTTGTCCAGTCAGGGAGAAATCCTTTACAAAGCTCGTTGCAAAATTCTTCAACCACTGCGCAGTATCGGAACTCCCGTCACTGACCGCGTTCGAATTGTAGCCTGAATAAGCAATATCCGCATTGCCTTGCGAGGGCCAGAACACACCCTGGTCTGGGGAGAAATCTGGGGAGAAATCATAAACATCAACTTTGCTTGTAGGCAGCCCGTTGTCAGGCGGATCGACGGGCTGATCATTGTGATCTACCCAAGCGCCTCCGTCAGCTTCGCACTGGCCCGGATCAGTTCCAGCATCTGGGTACTGATCCGGATCTGGGTTTGCGGTAGGCGGGTAGAGGCAGTCCAACCCCAACGGATCAACAGAATTCATGGGACGATTCCTCACATACGCATACCGGTTCCAACTCTGCGGGTCGGTTGGGTCTACCGCCCCCAGCCCCGCCGGGTCGGGCGAAATCCAGCGGCCCTGCTGGTTCGAGCTGTACTCACGGTACATGAAATCGGCTGTGCCCGTAACCGTGTCTTCATTGTTGCCGGTGAAAGAGCGGTCTGTGCTTCCAGTCTCTTTATACGATTCCCCAAAGGGCGCGTAGGCGCCAGAGTAGTACAACCCTCGTGTTGACGTAGAGGCCAGCCGCGAACTGCCCAGATGATCGGAGTGGCGATAATAGGCCAGCCCCGACGAGTTATACACCGCCGTCGCTCCGCCCGGCAGCGGAACAAAGGCTTTGGTTAACGTCTGCCCATTCATCAAGGCCAGCTTACTCCCATCCGGCCCATACACAATCTGCTGATAGGCTGTGCCACGCTGCTGCTCCACCATGCGCCCCAGGGCATCGTAGGTCAGGTTCACCGTATTGCTTCCCGTCGTCACCGAAGACATTTGGTCATCGGCATTCCTGAGGCTTGCGCGACACCCCGCAACGGCTAGTTTCACCTTGGGAATAGTGACAGCGGCGAATGATATCGTTTGGGAAAGTCATATCACTTTAGAAGTCCCCGCCCTAGCAGAGCTAGGGTCGGGGCACCTCGAGATTAATTAAGAAACAATCGTTTAGGCCTGGCCACCCGCCCTGTTTAGGAGCCGTTTGGCGTCGGCGGAGATCGTCTAAACAATCCTGTCAGGTGGTAGGCAAAATTCGGCCAACACAGAAAAGCCAGAAGCAGTAGCCCAGCAAAGATTCGGATAAGCTTAAACTCCGGCCCGCGCAGCAATGCCAAACCGAAGGAACTGACAACAATCAGCCACCGCACAGCTTGGGCATTGCGGTCGAGTTTTTCGTCAAGTCCATGTTTTTTTCGTATCGCCCAAACCGCGAGCCATATGCAAACCGCATCTGCTGCCAATCGACCAGCGTAGCTACCTAACATCACTGTACATCCTGTCGTCTTGCAATATCTATTCTATCTTTATCGAGTTATGCCGCACACAAGCGCAGATATACTTGAGACAGCGAAATCAATCGGATCTTTCACCGTTCCCACTGCTTCGAGCCCCAGATTCAGCCCTTCCGCTCCTGCACGAGCAAGTAGGCCTGTCGGAAGAACGGTTTTGAATTGGAATGCAACCCTTGCAGAAGCCGTAAGCGCCGGCGTTTCCACGCGAAGACTAGCCGCACCAGCCGCTGCAATCGCAACATTGGGAACATTCGATGCTGAAGCGACGGCAGCCTTACCACCCCAGCGAGTCGCTGCCTCACCTCCGCCTGAACTAGCTGCTCCCCCAAAGTCGCCTTTGCTTAGAGATTGAAAGAAATCAATAACAGCAGAAGGTGAGTTGCCGAGCACCGCACTTGATATCCAGCCATTGCCTAATCGACCGCCGGAAATAAGTTGCAGTCCATGTTGCAAACTAAAATAGTCTCCACTCTGCTTGACACAATCAAAAAATGACTGCTTCCCCACATTACTGATGGTCATTGGAGAAATCATCCCAGAATCCGCCCCAGCAGGTCATAGCTGAAGCTGCGTGTCTGCTGCGAACCCGAGGCCGCCTGCGCGTTCTGCACCACGCCGATCATTCGCCCGGCGGCGTCATAGGTGTAGGTTGTCCAATAGCCGGTCTGCGGCGTTGTGTTTTGCGCGCAATTGCCACCCCCGTTGGCTGTACTGGTCAACTCGCATACCGAGACCAGCCTGCCCAAGCTGTCGTATTCATACTGCCGCTGCGTATTGGGCGACGGAGTGGTTGTAATCAAAACATTATTGTCCGGATAGCCGTAGCTCACTGTGGCACTCTGGCTGTGGCCTACCTGCGGAGGAGAGGTCACTGTGGTGGGACGGCTCGCCCGAACGCAGACGCCGGGGGGGGGAAGATACTCGCGAAAATCCGACTGAAGCCGTGGGTGGTTCCGTCTCCATCGGGGGTTCCTCGCCACGTCCACCCCAGCCTGTGCAAAACCGGCACAGGCCGGGGGCCCCGGCACGGGGCTCGGAATGACACTTTGTGGAACCTGAAAAGGCTATAGCAACTTTGAAAATGCTTTAAGCCACGGGCGGATTTTCGGCGGCACCGGCTTCGGCGGGCAGGCTGATCATGAAGGTGGCGCCGCCTTGAGGATCGTTCTGGCACTCGATCTTTCCGCCGTGGTCCTGCACGATGCCGTAGCAGGCGCTCAATCCCAGTCCGGCGCCCTTGCCCACGGGCTTGGTGGTATAGAAAGGATCGAATATTTTTTGCGGTTCTTTGACGCCCGAGCCGGTGTCGGAGAATTTGATCACCACCCAGCCGTCTTCGCTTGCGGTGGCAATGGTCAAAAGCCCTCCGCCGACTTCCTGCAGGGCGTCTACGGCGTTGTTCATCATGTGCAGGAACACCTGCAGCAGTTGATTGGAATTGCCGCGGATGCGCGGCAGCTCGGGCTCGAGCCTGACTTTGAGCCTGACCTTTTTGCCGGTGAGGTCGGGCTCGCGCAACTGCAAAACATTATTGAGCAGCGCGTTGATGTGCACCGAGGTCTTTTCCGCCGGAGTTTGCTGGGCAAAGCTCAGAAGATTTTCCACCAGGCGTTTGGTGCGGCGCGCCTGCTGCCCGATTTTTTGCACCAGCGAGCGGGGCTCGTCGCCGAGGGCGGCGTTTTGTCCCAGCAGGTCGGCGTAGCCCAGGATGGCGGTCAACGGATTGTTGATCTCGTGCGCCGCCCCCGCCACCAACTGGCCGAGGGCCGCCATCTTTTCGGAGCTGACCAGGTGGTCTTGCAGGTGCTTCTCGTGCAGAATAATTTCCTGCGATTCGCGCAGCAGCCGCGCCAGCTCCGCGTTCAGCAGCATCTGTTTGAGCATCACCAGCAGGGTCAAGGCGATGATTGCCGCCAATGTGACCTTCAGGCGAAAAACGGTGACCGCAGCCGGAGCCTGGCTGAAATAGATGACCCACAACGCCATGGCGGGCATGGAAATGAGCGCCAGCAGGGCCAGCAGCGCCGTCAAGGCGCGGCAGTCGGTTGGCGGCGGCTCGCAGGCCACTGCCGACGGGGAAGGTGTTTCCTGCAAGCCAATGCCCACAAAGAAAAACATGGCGGCAACAACCGGCACATTGGCAATGCTTCCCGAATAGGGAAGATGAAACAATTGCAAATCCACCAGCGACGAGCCTGCCGCATAGACGGCTGCGTAAAGAAAGAAACGGCCATAAATTCTGTTCCAGGCCCTGACCGGGCGGAAGAAGAAGAGAAACCCCGCGGCGGCGGCCAGCGCCACGTTTTCGACCAGGTAGAGGGCCTTGAAATAGAAGTCTGCAATCCCTGAGATTGGGCCCTCTGCCACACGCCAGGGCATGACCATGAAAAGATAGAGATAAATCCACCAGAAAAGAAGCATCACCGCATCCAGAAAATCGGTGCGCAATTCGCCGTCATTGCGGCGATGGTGCGGGCGCAAGGCCAGCGCCGCCATCAGCGGGATACTGTGGAGAAACAGGAAAATGTGGCTCAGGGAAGGTTCGGGCCGGGGAGTTTTCAATACGACGTCGTACCATATCCGCCAGACTTGGGGAACAAACCACAGCGCGGCGCCCAGGGTCATCAACGCCCAAAATGCTTTTTCACGGCCGCGGGTGAAAGCCAGGTGTCTTCCCAAAATGAAAATAGCCAAAAAGGGAAGAAGAAGCCGGATCACATCCCCCAGGGCAAGGAGCCCAGGCCCTTCCTTTGCGAAAACCGAGACCAGGAAATATATGGCAAGAAACAGACCTGCTGCGGCGTAACAGCATGTTTTACGGTCCAAATTCATGGAATCGCAGCATTGTACAGAAATATCCTCCCTAACCCATAATTACTAAAGTAATTCCATTTTGGAATAAAAACCGAAATGGAACTCGCAAACCCCGAATAACCTGGGAAAACGATTGTCTACTGCGGAGACGCAAGATTAATCGGAAGCAAATTCCAGAGTCAGTCAATTGAAGCTGCATATAGCCCCAAAGCTGCATAGCAGGTCTCTGCGGCATGGTTTGCGTGTACCATTTATCAGGGAACAGGAAAAATTTGTGGCTGAAACTCCGAATCCAATGTCGTTTTCCAGCGCCGCTGTGCTTGAATTCGAGGCCCTGCGTGAATTGCTGAAGGTCTATGCTGCCTCAGATTTGGGCAAGGCCGCGCTGGCCGCGCTGGGGCCGAGCCGCGACCGCAATTGGATCGCCGGCCAGCACCAGCTTGTAGCCGAGGTGCTGCAATACCTGCGCGGCGGCGGGCGCTTTGATTTCTCAGGATTGCTCTCGCCCACGGCCCTGCTGGAAAGGGCGCACATTGCAGGCGCGGCGCTGGAGACGGCGGAGATCCGCGACCTGCTTCTCCTGATCGACCGGGCGGCGCAGTGGGGCGAGATTGTGCTGCGTCCGCCGGCCAGCATAAAGCTGGAATGGAAGGCCGTGGCGGCGCTCTCGGCCGGCATCGTCGATTTCACCGATCTGCTTCGCTATTTCCGCAACAAAATTCTGCCCGACGGCACGCTTGACGATCGCGCTTCGCCCGAGCTGGCGCGACTGCGCCGCGAGATAGAAAAACAAAAACGCTCCATTCAAGATTCCCTGCGGGGATATCTGCGGCGGCTCTCGGAAGGCGGAGCCGTGCAGGACGAGCTGATTACGATCAGGGGCGAACGCTTTGTCATTCCTGTAAAGGTAGAGCAGAAGCGGCGGATCAACGGCGTTATCCACGGCGCCAGCTCGAGCGGGCAAACCGTCTTTGTGGAGCCGCTGGAAACCATCGAGCAGAACAATGAATTAGTGCGCCTGCTGGAGGAGGAGCTGGCCGAAATCCACCGCATCCTGGTGGAGATGACCGGTGAAATCGGGCAGCGCGCCGCCGAGGTAGCCGCCGCAGCCGCTGTTCTGGCCGAGCTTGAGCTGCAGTTCGCCAAAGCGCGCTTCGCGCAGGATTACGAATGCGCGGCGCCTGTGCTGGTGGAAAGCGGTCTCTTCCTGGAAGGCGCCAGGCATCCGTTGCTGGAACGCAATCTGAGAATGAAGAATGTTCCGGTCATTCCCCTGAACCTGGAGCTTGCGGACCCGATGCGCCAGGTGATCATCACTGGCCCAAACACCGGCGGGAAGACGGTTGCGCTGAAGACGGTAGGATTATTGGCTCTTATGTCCCAATCAGGCATACCGGTTCCGGCCCTGCGCGCGCAATTGCCGGTGTTTGATTCTGTGCTGGCCGATATCGGCGATTACCAATCCATCGAGCAAAATCTTTCAACGTTTTCGGCGCACGTCACCAATATTGACTCGCTCTCTCGCCGGGCCACGGCGCAATCGCTGGTGCTGCTGGATGAGCTGGGTTCGGCGACTGACCCGGAAGAAGGCGCGGCGCTGGCGGTGGCCATTGCCCAGCATTTCATGGAACTGGGGAGCACCAGCATCATCTCCACGCACCACACATCGTTGAAAGTTTATGCTGCCAACACTGCCCACGTATTGAATGCCTCGGTGGGGTTTGACGAACTTACGCTGCAGCCAACGTATCATCTGCGTGTGGGCGTGCCAGGCGCTTCCGCCGGCATCAATATTGCCAGCCGCCTGGGATTGAACCCGGCGATTATCTCCGCCGCCCGCGGACGGCTGACTACCCAGACCGAAGACATTGCCCGCTTCCTCGATCAACTGCACTCCGGCCTACGTGACCTCGAAGCTGAACGCACACACTTGCGCTCGCGTGAGCAAGAGGTGGAGCAGGAAAAGAGCCGCCTGGAGTGCGAAGGTTTGCGCGAGCAACGCGCCAAGGTGCAGGAGATGGAAAAGAAGCTGGAAGCTGTGCTGCGCGACTTTGAATATCGCGCCCGCGAAGTGGTCAGCGCCGTGCAGGATCGCGCGGCTGCGCAAAAGCTTTCCAAGGAATCGGAGCGACGCATCGCCAGGCTGCGCCGTGAATTCAAAGAGCAATTCGACTCGGCTATTGTTGCGCATCGGACCGGAGCAGACGCGGGCGATCCCAACTCGCGTCCCGGCCTGGTAACCCAGGTGAGTGAAGGGGACACAGTCAAGCTAAAGTCACTGGGCCGCGCCGGCGTCATCAAACGCCGCGTGGATGACCATACCTTCGAGGTCGAAGTTGGCGCGATGAAAATGAAAATCTCGCGCGAAGACATTGCCGAAGTCCTGAACCGAGTGGGTGATACTCCGCTACAAGCCGCCCGCAATCGGAAGGGGGTCTCGATTCAGGTACAAGAAGACGAATCTGCCCCTACAGAAATTAATGTCATCGGCGAAAACGTGGAAGAAGCCACGCGGCGGGTAGAGAAATTCGTGGACCGCGCCTTTCTTGCCGGCCTGCCGCGCGTGCGCGTTGTGCACGGCAGCGGTATGGGTATCTTGCGCAAAGCTCTGCGCCAATACCTGCGCGAGCATCCTCATGTCACCTCGGTCATTGAGCCTCCTCAGAATGAAGGCGGTGCAGGGGCAACGGTGGTGGAATTGAGGATTTAAAGACCGAAATCCTGTTCACTCGTGTTCGTGGATGGATTCATCCAGTAGCGGCCCTTGCCGCAATCATGGTCTTCATTACAGTCTGCGAAATTATCGCGAGGAAAACGCTTTTCACAGCGCGTTCAATTTCTTTGCCCTTTGGGGTTGAGAGCCAATCCGCGTACGGTATTATGTCGTAACGCACATGCTGATGTTGCCTGAAACTTCCGCCCATCATGACAGCGGCGCAAAGCGATACCGTTTCTTGTTGCCTCCACTACTGGCTTTTTTCGGGCTGGCGTCGCTTCTTTTTTTTGCCGGCCAAAATTGGGTGTATTTATTGCCTTCGTATCAACCCGATGTTCAGTTGCTTTTGGTGGACGCCAACCCGCTCCATGGGCAGGTTCAGGTTCCGGTCTCAGGCAGGCTCGGCGCTCATCTGAAAGTGACTGGATGGATCGGCAATCTGGCCCCAGCCTTCCAATCTCAAAAAATTGCCGTTTACGTGGATGCTCGAAATGTGGCCGACACCACGATGATCGAATCCACTTTGCCTGGCGCCAACGGCGGCGCCACCTCCATCAAGAATTGGCAGGCTGATTTTTTTCTGAAAGATGTCCCACTGGGCGATCATACTCTCACCGTGCAATCCGTTCCCGAGGGCCATCATCCTGTTGTTGTCTCCCAAAGCCCTCTTTCGGTTAGTCCGTAGCTTTTGATCCATGGCCGTCAAGCAAAAACTCGAGGAAAATCAACAGCAGGCTTCAGCCGGGCCTGCGGCCGCTCCGCAACCATCGTCGTTTCTCAACTTCGCGCGGCGCCTGGCGCAAATTTTGCTCGCGCATGCCGATTTTCTTGTAGCGCTCCTGCTGATGGGATTCGTGGCCCACTACTACCTGGCGCAGAAGATTCCACTCCTGGTCCGTGAAATCGAATTTTTCGATAACTCCTGGGAGCTTGACTTACTAACGAAAGCTCATCGCGGAATCTGGCTGGGCAGGGACATTATTTTCACCCGCGGTCCACTCTTCCAGTGGCTTCTAACCTGGGCTCCCCTGCGGTACGGAATGAGTCTGGGCTCTTTCTATCTGTATCTTTGGGTCATACATTATTGGACGACCATTGCTGCCCTCTATGCCATAGGCGCTCTCCTGCTCAACCGCCAACCATCCTGGGTGCGTGTGTTCTATCTGCTTCTGATGTTGGTTTTCTGGGTGCCTGTCCACTGGATTATCTTTAACATCAAATTCCTGCTTCCATTGTGCTCGTTCGCGGTTTTACTTCGCACCTTTCCTGATCCTGGCACGCGGGTTTCAAGCTTGTCCTGGCGGGCGGCGCTTGCGGCGTCATTGATCGCCATCTCTTTCCTGCTGTCCGATGATTCTGGTTTTTACACGGCCGCGGCTTTTATGGCGGTATTGCCCGCTTTCTTGTTCTACCAACGTAGTTACTCGGCCCTTGGAACTGTGGCGAGGTATGCGGCACTCACGGCCACATGGTTCGCGGCATGGATGCTGACAATCAATTGGGCCACCGGCAAGCTTCTCGATTTTCATTTTTGGAGGGCAGACTATGAAGTTGCCAGCCAATATCGCTGGTCGCAATACATGCACATGCAGCCCGAAATGACCCCGATTTTCTGGCTGGGCGTGGCCATAAATCTGTTAATTTTCGCCGGCTACTGGCTTGTCTACAGAACAACCCCTGGCACTGCTGCGCGTGACCGAGCAAGCAGGCTGGCAATGCTGGGGTTTGCGCTGATCGGCTTGCAGTTGATTCTCGTCTGCCCCGAAACACTTCACGTGGCAACGGGTTTGTTCCCCTGGATCGCACTATCCTGCGCATTATTGTTGGGCGCAACCGAAGGCAGGCTTTCTGTTTCGCGGCTTGTGATTTCCCTGACTGTCATTTTTGTCTTAACCGCTGCGTTCAGCGGCCCCAATCATTTGTTTGCCCCCCGCAACCTCGGCCAGGACCGCTCCGCGATAACAAGCGTTCATAGCTGCCCCCAAGGATTGTATGAGATTGATGGAGTCTGTCTTAAGCTCAACAATTTCGTCGAACTAAAGACAGTTCGAGATTTCCTGGTTCAGCGCACCAGCGATTCTGATTCGATTGGGATATTCCCTTATCAGAGCATCTATGCTTTTATGGCGCGGCGAAGCGCGGCAGGCGAAGTGGTGCAGCACTACATAAGCGCTGGAGACTATTTGAACCAGCGGCAGATGGAGAGCCTGGAGCGGGCGCGGGCTCCATGGGCGATTTATGCCGCCGAGCCCTGGCAAAGCCAGCCGTGTAATGGCGTCACTAATTTCACCCGGAATCCCCGGATCTGGCTGTATTGGCAACGTTGGTATAGCGACAATTTTGACGCGCTTCCCGGGCTTCTGGTTTTGCGGCGCGATGAGGAGAGAGGCAAACGGTGGCAGATGACTTCAACCTCCATACTGCCGCACCCGGTGCAAGGCGGCGGCGACGACGAGATTGCCTTGCCCGCGGGTTCTTTTGGGGACGATTTGGACCTCATCAAAATCGATGTGCGAGTAGAGTATCCCATGTGGTGGAGGCTTCTCAGGCCCTCTACCCTTGTGGCCAAGTTGCGTTTTGAAAATGGAGATGAGAAAACGCTTGAGGTGATTGCGCAGCCGAATCATGCCGACGAGATTTGGTTCTATCCCTGGGAGCAGACACAACTTGCCAATTACTTTTCGTCTTCACCCGGGCAATGGCGTTCGGGCGCCAGGCCGCGCATCCAAAGCCTGTCAGTGCGGTCGGAACGCATGGATTGGATTGGGGTACAGCCCTCCCGCATTAAAATACAAGACGTACAGATGGTAAAGCTGTCGGAACAATGAAATCTTCGGGATGTCTGACGCCATCTCTCTCACGATTTTCGCTTACACTGAAACTTACAATGGCTAACCCCGGCGATTTCGCATATACGGTCAAGCAGCAGGCGGACATTGTCCGCATTGTTGGCGACTATGTGAAATTGAAGAAGGCCGGGGCGCAAAATTTCAGCGGGCTGTGTCCTTTTCATAATGAAAAAACGCCGTCGTTTTCTGTGCACGCCATCCGCCAGTTTTACCATTGTTTCGGCTGCGGGGCTTCGGGCGACATCTTCAGCTTCGTGCAGAAGATTGAGAACATTACGTTCCCCGAAGCGGTACGAGCAGTAGCCCAGAAGCTGGGCATTGCGCTTCCCCGGCAGACCCCCGCCAGCCCGGCGGAAGCGAAAGAAGCCCGCCTGCGCGGCGGGCTGATCGACATGCACGAACAGGCCTGTGTTTTTTTTCAGGAGCAACTGCAGAAGCCCGAAGCTGCCTCGGCGCGCGAATATTTAACCGGACGCGGTCTGGACCAGCAGACCATCGCGCAGTTCCGCATTGGCTATGCGCCCGAATCGGGCTTCGTGCTGCGCGACCGCCTCAAGAATAATTTCGATGAGGAGACGCTGAAGGAATCGGGCCTGCTCTCCTGGAAGCCGGAGGGCGGCGACAAGGCGCCCATGTATTCCAGGTTTCGCAACCGCATCATGTTTCCCATCGCCAGCGAGGCCGGCAAAATCATCGCCTTCACCGGACGCACGCTGAGCACCGACGAAAAGGCCGGACCGAAATATCTGAACTCGCCCGAGACCGCCATCTATTCCAAATCGCGCGTGCTCTTTAACCTGGACCGCGCCCGGGAACTCATCCGCAAATTTGATTACGCCATTCTGGTGGAAGGACAGATGGACTGCATCTCCGTCTTTGCCTCCGGCTTTCACAACGTGATTGCCAGCTCGGGAACTGCTTTTACCGAGCACCAGGTGCGGTTGCTGGCGCGTTACAGCAAGAAAATCATCGTGAACTTCGATCCTGATACCGCCGGGGCAGCCGCGGCAGAACGCTCTCTCGGATTGCTGGTAGCCGAGGATTTTCGCATCAAAGTGATGACGCTGGAAGCGGGTTACGATCCGGATTTGTACATCCGCAAACGCGGCAAGGAAGCATATGCGGCCGCCATGAAGAGCGCGCCGGATTACTTCGACTATCTCATGGAGCGCGCCCGTACCCAGTTTCGAACCCAGACCGCTGAAGGCAAGGTGCAGGCCGTCAATTTTCTCCTGCCGCACCTGCAGCGCGTGCACAACAACATACAGCGTGACGAGCTGGCGGCCAACATGGCGCAAAAGCTGGGAATTGATTCCGCGCTGTTGCGCCGGGAGCTTAAGCACGCCGTGAACACGCGCGCGGCCGCGATCAAGGCATCCGCGGAACTTCAGGTCAGCGACGCGGAAAAAATCCTGGTGCGGGTGCTGACCTCAGGCAACGGCGATGAGCTGACCGCCCAGGTTCACGATGCTCTCTCTGCGGAAATCCTGCATGAGGGACTGCCATCGGAAGCGCTGATCAATGCTCTGCTCTCTTCGAGTAGCGCCGACGATCCCATGGGCCTCGATTTGAATGAAAGCGACCGCCGCCTGTTGGCTGCAATTTTGATGAGTGAAACCCAGGAAGAGCTGTCGTCTCAACTTGCCGGGCAAGCTCTTCACGCTCTTCGCCGCCAGCGCCTTGAGCGCCAGCAACGCGCGTTGAAGGCACAGATCGCCGAAGCCGAACGCAAGCAGGATTCGGCAAGTCTTGCACGCCTCATGCAGGAAAAACTCACACTGGACCGCACTCTCTCAGAAAAAAAGTAGCTGCATGCCTAGTCCCGCACAGCCGGGGACGGCTGTGCCACACAAGTAAATAAGTTCCCATGCTTGCCGGGTTTATTTCGGTTATTTTGCCAATTCCTGGCTTACCGCCGCAAGCGAGCCACCCGACCTTTGCAGCACTACCTTGGCATCTTGAAACAAAGCCACGTTCCAGCACTGTTGTTTCTCATGAAAGATCACCTGCACCGACCAGGAACTCGGGGCCGTCGCGTAATACATCATCTGTCGCGAGGAGCGATTTTCAAGAAAAGACGCCAGGTCAGGCCAAAACACCTGGTCGAGCAAAGGAAAGGAGCGGGGGAAAACTTCTAATTTGCAGCCGAGGTCAGGGTGCCAATCGGCCTCGAAGGTAACAATGGAAGAAGTCGAAGAAGAGTTCTGGTTTTGCATGATGCATGTCCTTTCCGTATGGGCATGCACCAGGAGAGGTTCAATCGTTCCCATAAAAACAAATACCCGCCAGGCATCAGGGCGGGTGCGCTCTTACGAGGGAGACATTTATTTCGGAATTTTACTTCCGCACATCGAATGAAAGTCTTCTTTCATTCCAGGCACCGTGGCGTCTCCAGCCCCGGTTGCCGGACCCGATCTCGGGTCGCTCCTGATGCTGACAAAGTGTACCACAAAGCGGACGGAGGAAATAACCGCGGAGGCGCGGAGACGCTGAGGAAATTCGCAGCAATTCATGAAACTTGTTCCGGTAAGCGAACTCCTTGCTAATTGCTGTCTTGCCGTATTATGAAAGCTATGAAAAAACTCCGTGTGGGAGTTCTGTTTGGCGGCCGCAGTGGCGAGCATGAGGTTTCGCTGCTCTCAGCGGCATCGGTGCTTGAGGCGATTGATAAGAGCAAATATGAAGTAGTGCCCATTGGCATCACCAAAGACGGCCGCTGGGTCACCTCGGGCCACGCTGAAAACCTGCTGCGGAAAAAAGAATCGGCGCAGCATCTGCGCGCCGGCGATCCTCAGGCGACTTCTACCGCCGCGGTGCTGGCCAGCGGGAGCGCTATGATTGTTCCCCCGGTACCCGAGGCCGAGCTGCTGCCCTTTCAAAGCGATGCCAGGCCCAGCCACTCGCCGGAGCCAATTCATGTAGATGTGATCTTCCCGGTGCTGCACGGCACCTTTGGCGAAGACGGAACCATCCAGGGATTGCTGGAACTGGCGGATATCCCTTACGTTGGTGCAGGCGTGTTGGGCTCGGCCGCCGGCATGGATAAAGATGTGATGAAGCGCCTGTTCGCCGCCGCGGGACTTCCGATCGTTAAGCACGTAACGGTTTTGCGCAGCGATTGGGAGCAGGAAGCCAAAAGCGTGCGGCGCCTGGTGGAAAGCAATTTGAAATATCCTTTGTTCGTCAAACCAGCAAACCTGGGCTCTTCCGTTGGTATTTCCAAAGCGCACGACACCAAAGAACTTGCCCCCGCGATGGAAGAAGCAGCAGCCTACGACCGTAAAATCATCGTCGAAGAGGGCGTTGGCGGAAAAAAAGGAAAAGCGCGAGAGATTGAGTGCGCAGTGCTGGGCAACGAAAAGCCCGCGGCGTCGATTGCGGGCGAAATTGTGCCGGGAAAAGAATTCTACGATTATGCCGCCAAGTATCTTGACGAAGGTTCTGAGCTGCTGATTCCCGCCAAGCTCACCAAAAAACAGTTAAAGCAAGTGCAGGAGATGGCGATTGCCGCTTTTTGCGTGACCGAATGCTCGGGCCTGGCGCGCGTGGATTTCCTCATGGACCCGCACAATGACAAACTCTACCTCAACGAAATCAATACCATGCCCGGGTTTACTTCGATCAGTATGTATCCCAAGCTGTGGGCGGGTTCCGGAGTGCCCTATCCGGAATTGATTCACCGGCTCATCCAGCTTGCGCTGGAGCGGCATCAGGAGAAGAAGAAAAACCGGTACAGCCGCGAACGTTAAGCCATCCTGACTCTCTGTGCGCTGCTTACCTCCAGGTGCTGCAGCCCGATAACGCCCCAGTACGCGAGATATGAGGTAGCGATCAGTAGCGCCAAAGTAACAACTGCCGAATAGACTCGGACGCCTCTTCTGAGTTCCTGGTTAGAGCTTGCCCTCCTTTACCAGCTTAAGAATCGAGAGGGCGGCGAATGCTTTGGAAGTTGACCCGAGGTACTACGAGTTAGCAAGAAAAAGACTTCGCGAATTTGCTTCCATTCAGCCGGACGCCGAGAACTGTTTCCCCTAATGGCAACCCTGCCGGTTCTCCCGCATCTTGATTTACAGAAGCTGTTTAACGGCTGCATTATTAGGAGGAAATAGCATGAAAGGCTTTCTTTATGGACTTGGAATCGGACTTGGTTTGGGACTCTTGTTTGCTCCCATGAGTGGCGAAGAAACCCGCAGCAATATTGCACAACGCGCCAATGATCTGGCGGATTCGGCGCGTGAGACCCTGGAACAGGGTAAAGAACGTGTGCGCGCCGGCATTACCGCGATTCGCGACGCAGCACAGAACGTCGGCCAGCAGGCTACACGCCCTACCGGCACCGAACCCACAGTCTAGTTTCATCTCCATTGAGGGCAGCAAGGGCTGCCCCTTTTTCTTCTCTAGAAGCTCCGCCTTTTAGTATGCTGTACCACCTATGGCGGGGAAGCGTATTTTTTCAGCAATGGAATTTCTGGCAGCGGTCGTGGTTGTGCTGGTTTTGATCGCTCTGTTGTTTCCCGGATTCGTGGATAGAAGGATCTTCGCCAATGAAGCTGCTGCTGTTGCCACTCTCCGCGCCATTGGCGCCGCACAATTGAAATACGCGCAGCTCTATCCAAGCGCGGGTTTTGCGGATGATCTCGCAAAGCTTGGCCCGCCGCCTTCTGGCACGGTTCCCAATTCAGTTCACGCAGGCCTGCTGGATTTTGCCGCGGACTGCGCCGCCCAACCCTGCGCCAAAAGCGGCTACAGCTTTGCTATTGATCAGACCAGCGGCGCGCCCATCAACAAATTCCGCATTACCGCTGTACCGCAGAGGCCCGGCGAGACCGGCTTTCGTGGTTTCTGCTCCGCCGAGCCGGGAATTATCACCGCCGATGCCGCCGGAGGAACAAGCTGCTCCATACCGATTACCTGAGCCGTTTTCGAGCAAACACCTCCTGGCAAAGTAGCCTACTGTGTTGGTTATGTTGAAGAACTCGGCGCGGAATTGCACCTTATAACGCTCTGTCATTTCGAAATCTTAGTTATCTTTCTCGCTTTAAAGCGTCCTGTTTAAGAGATCGTTCTTTCATCATCACAAAAAATACCGGGACCAGAATGAGAACGTGAATGGTAGAAGTGATCATGCCGCCCACAATGGGCGCGGCGATGGGCTTCATCACGTCGGAACCGATAGCGCTTTCCCACAGAATTGGGGCCAGGCTGGCGAGAACGGCGGTGACCGTCATCAATTTGGGACGCAGCCTCTGCACCGCCCCTTCGATTGCCGCCTCTTCTATATCGCTATGAGTAAGCCGGCCACGGGTGTGCAGCTTTTTCTCCAAGGCCTCGTGCAAATACACAACCATCACCACTCCGGTCTCAACCGCGATTCCAAATAGCGCGATATAACCAATCCACACGGCAACGCTGAAGTTATAGCGCAGCAACCATTGCAAAAGCAGGCCACCGGACATTGCATAAAGGGTTGGAAAAATAAGGACAAGGGCCTCAATGACCGAATGGAAGACCATATACAGCAGGACAAAAATCACGAAAAAGACAACCGGCAGAATGATCTTGAGCCGCTCTTTGGCGCGCAGCTCGAATTCATATTCTCCCGACCATTGGTAGGTGTATCCCGCCGGTAGTTTCAATTTTTGGCGAAGCAGGCTGCTGGCCTGTTCCACAAATCCGCCGTAGTCTCTCGTGTTCAAATCGATGTAGACATATCCGGTAAGGGTGCCGTCTTCGTCGCGAATCATGGCCGGGCCACGTGAGAATGAAATCTTTGCGACTTGTTCAATAGGGATCTGCGCTCCTTCCGGCGTCGCGATCAGGATGCGGCGCAGTTCATCGAGGTTGTCGCGGAAATCGCGCTCGTAGCGGACATTGATCGGGTAGCGCTCCCGGCCTTCGATATTCTCCGCGATGTTTGCGCCGCCGATGCCGGATGTGACCGCCTGCTGTACATCTTCTATGGTCAGGCCGTAACGGGCCGCTTCCGCGCGGTCGACTTCCACGTTGATATAGAAGCCCTGAGACACTCTCTCGGCAAAAACACCGCGCACGCTGGGCCGGCTGGAAAGAATCTTTTCGATCTGCGCTCCGAGCTCCTGAATGGTCTCAAGATTTGGTCCCTGTAGTTTCAATCCTACAGGCGTCTTAATTCCAGTGAGTTCCATGTCGAGGCGATTTTCTACCGGCATTGTCCAGGTATTTGATAGGCCGGGGAATTGCAGCTTCGAATCCATTTCAGCAATCAGCTTTTCGTAAGTCACTCCAGGGCGCCATTGCGAACGCGGCTTGAGCATGACGGTTGTGTCGTACATGTCGAGCGGCGCATTATCGGTAGCGCTGTCAGACCTGCCAATCACGCCAAATACGCTCTCCACTTCGGGAAAGCTGCGCAGCACCCTGTCCTGCTCCTGAAGCAACTGGGAAGCTGAGGTAATGCCAATGCCCGGCAGCGCCGTGGGCATGTATAAGGAAGAGCCTTCAAACAGCGGCGGCATAAACTGGCTGCCAATTTTAAGCGCCAGCGGAAACACCAATAACAGAAAAAGCAGGTTCAAAACAATTGTCGTCTTGCGGTATTTGAGGCACAACCGGAGGAGAGGAAGGTAGAGCGCCTGGGTGAATCCCGAAATGGGATTCTGCGACTCAGGCCGCAACTTGCCTTTGATCAACATGACCATAAGCAGAGGAACAAGCGTGATGGCCAGCAGAGACGAAAAACCTACAGCCAGCGTCTTTGTCCAGGCAAGAGGACGGAACATGCGGCCCTCCTGAGCTTCCAGCAGGAAAACAGGCAGGAACGAGACCACAATAATCAGCAGTGAAAAAAATAGCGCTGGGCCTACTTGTTTGGCGGCCCCGATCAGGATTCCGCGCCGCTCTGCTTCACTTACGCTGGTTGAATCGGGGTGTTCCGAGAGATGGCGATATCCGTTTTCGACCATCACGATGGCGGCGTCTACCAGCACACCAATGGCTAACGCCAGCCCGCCCAGGGACATGATGTTGGAGGTGACATGCAGGTAATACATGGGAATAAACGACATCAGCACGGCGATGGGCAGGGTAAGAATAGGGATGAGCGCGGAGCGGAAGTGAAAGAGGAAAATGATAATGACGAGGCTTACAATGACCGCTTCTTCGATCAGGTCGCGCTGCAAGGTCTCAATGGAAGCGTTAATCAAGCCCGAACGGTCATAACCGGCAACGACTTCGACTCCTGGCGGCAGCGCGCCTTGAATGTCTTTCAGCTTCTGCTTGACGCCCTCAATGACGTTTAATGCATTCATTCCGTCACGCATCACCACGATGCCGCCGACAGTCTCGCCTTCTCCATTCCATTCGGCAACGCCTTCGCGGATGTCGGGACCAAAGGCAACCGTGCCCAAATCCTTAATGAGCACCGGCGTGCCGTTCTTGCTGGCTACCGAAACGCTCTCAAGATCGCTGGGCGAGCGCAGGTATCCCAGACCGCGAATCATGTATTGTGTTCCCGTCAGTTCGAGCACGCGCCCGCCCACTTCGTTGGTGCTCATCTTGACGCGATCAATGACCGTCGAAAGCGGAATTTCGTAGGCCAGCAGCTTATTGGGATCGAGCCTCACCTGATATTGCTTCACAAAGCCGCCAATGCTTGCCACCTCGGCAACGCCGGACACGGTCTCAAGCTGATAGCGCAGATGCCAGTCTTGAATGCTGCGCAGGTCGGCCAGGCTGTGGCGATGAGAGCGATCTACAAGAACATACTCGTACACCCATCCCGCGCCGGTGGCATCCGGGCCAATCATGGGGTGAACGCCTTGCGGCAGCCTTCCCCCGATTTGCTGCAAGTATTCGAGAACACGAGAGCGCGCCCAATAGAGATCGGTTCCGTCTTCAAAGACCACGTAAACGTAGGAGTCGCCAAACATGGTTTGCGCCCGTACAGCTTTCACATGCGGAGCGGCAAGCAACGAGGCGACGATGGGATATGTCACCTGATCTTCGATCACGTCGGGCGGTTCACCTTCCCACGGGGTGTGGATAATTACCTGAACATCGGAGATGTCGGGCAGCGCATCCAGCGGTACATGCTTTAGAGACCAGATGCCGGCCAAAACCAGCAGGAGAACTCCTGTAAATACCAGGAACCTATTGTTTGCGCACCATTCAATGACGCGGGAGATCATGATTACATTCCCCCTTCAGCATTTATGGTGAAGTGCCTGCTGGCGATGGTTTGACCGTTTTGAGTGGCGGTGATCGCCACCTGCCACGTCCCCCCCGAACCCAAATCGCCCTTACCCTCGTATATGCCATTGCCTTTGTCGGCAAGAGTCACGGTCGTATTCATCGCGGCCATTCCCATTGCGGGCATGGCAGGCATATAGAATGCGACGACAACCTGCGCTCCGCTGATCGGGGAACTGTTGGCCCCTGTGAGTTTCACGCGAAACACGTTGCTGCCTCTAGCTGGCGGGGAGGGTTCTGTACTCAGCTCCGCGTTAGCTTGCGCGGCGGATGCTTGCGCGCCGGTCGCGTTCATCGCCACCGCACCGCCTGCTCCGGGCGGAGGCGGCACAAAAGCCCCGGTCGCGGCCTGCAACTGGCTTTCAGAATCAATGAGGAAATTGGCTGAGGTCACAATGGATTCGTTTGCCTTGAGTCCACTGGTGACAATGAATTCATCAGCTACTCGCGCTCCCGTGGCAATCTCCCGCGGCTCTAAATTGCCATCGCCGTGATTGATAAACACGACTTGTTTTGTGCCCGATTGAAAGACGGCGGAAGCTGGGACTACGAGCTGTTTTCCCATTGCGGCCTTCAGTGCCACGTTTACATACATGCCGGGCTTCAATTTCAATTCGGGATTCGCTAAAACCAGACGCACGCGAACGGTGCGCGTTGTCATATCCACCTGGGGCAAAATCTGGTCTACGCGTCCGTTGAACGTCCGTGCGGGATAGGCATCCACCGTAATCTGGGCCGCGTCACCGGACCTGATCTTGCTTAAATCTGTCTGAAACACCTGGGCGTTGACCCATACAGTCGATAGATCGGCCACGGTATAGAGTCTGGTTTCAGGTTGCACATACATATTGGGCAGCACATTCTTTTCGGTGATATAGCCGGAGACGGGTGAATTGAAAGTAAGATCGGCAATGGCCTTGCCGGTTGTTTCAAGCTTGGAAATCTCGGACTGCGGAACCTCCCATTGCCCAAGGCGCTCGCGGGCGGCATTTACCAGCGATGCCGCGCCGCTGGAGACTCCGCCAATCGAGCTGCCTTGCAATTGCTGCTGATTTTGTTTTGCCAGCAAATATTCCTGCTCGGTCGCGACCAGGTCAGGACTGTAGACGGTGAACAAGGGCTGTCCTTTTCGGACGTACTGATAGGTCGCATCGGCATACACCTTGCGAATCCATCCGGGGAAGCGGACTTGAATGTATGACAGTTTTTTTTCATCCATGTCCACGTTTCCGGTGACCCGGATTTCATCGCTGACGTTTTTATATTCGGCCATTCCGAACTTCACGCCTATGGATTGCAGGCGTTCGGGCGTGAGTTGAATCGGAACAAGCTGGGTCTGCGTTTGCGCGGCTGGAGTGGCAGGGTTCGAATCATTTGTCTCTGGGTTGCCGGTTTCTGGGAGTGTTGCCGGCTGCGTCTGCGCCTGCTCACCCTGAGTGCCTGCATGTGAGCGCCACCAAAGCAGACCCAATCCCAAGAGCAGCACGATGTTGACGATCAACGCGACCAGAAAGGCACTGCGATAATTTCGTGTTTCGGTTTGTTGGTTCATTGCAGCGTCACTCCTGTAAGGCTTTCCAGGCGCGCCAGGGCTGATTCGTGATCAGCCAATTCGCGCTCGTATTCAAGCTGAAGATTCAGCACGTCCATGAAAGAAGATAAGAGGCTTTCAAAATCCTGCCGGTTCGATTGATATGCGGCCAGAGCCGAACGAAATGTCGCGTCCGATTGCGGTATCAAGCCTTCCTGATAAATTTTGAGTTGCTCGGCGGAAGTTTGCGCCAGCACATACTGGCTCTGGACTTCGGCCAACTGGCGTTGCGTTTCCGCCCGCAGCTCCTGGTTGGCCTGTTCGCGCTCCTCATTCGCCTGGGCAAGTTCCGCGCGGCGGCGGCCCCGGTTGGGCAGATTGATCCCGAAAGTGGCCACGTAATATGCCGGAAAGCTGCTCCCGGTGCGCTCAAACATGTATTGCACATTGAAGTCGGGCCGAAATTCCTTCTGCGCCAGTTGGGTTTGTGCTTCCGCTTTCTGCGCCATCGCGGCACGTCCCTGAATATCGGGATTCTGTTCCTGCGCCGCTTTCAGAAGATCGGCGGCACTGTAAGTCAAAGGGTGTGTGCTCGATCTTTCGGTTTGTATGTCGGGTGAATCCTGCGGCCGCCCCAGCAGTTGTTTCAGTTGCGCCTGAAGCTGGCCCACATCACGATGGTGCATGGTAATTTCCTGCAATATCTTGGTGTGCTGAAGTTGTGCTTTGAGCACCTCTTGCTGGTTGCCCTGGCCGACGCGGTAATGCGATTCAGCAATCTGCTGAACATCGTTGAGCAGATTGTCATTTCGCTGCAAAATGCCGAGCGTCTGCTGAAGATAAGCGAGCTGGAAATAGGCGGCCTTCAGCTTTTCAACCACCAGCCGCCGCACCGCGTCTGACTGCTCGCGCAGAGAATCGGCCTCACGCTCCGCGACCTGGCTGCGCAACCCGCGCTTTCCGGGATACGGAATTTCCTGCGCTGCACCCAGACCGACGTAAGCGAAAGTGTTGTTGCTCAATCCAGCGCCGGGACGTGGACTGCCTACGCTGAATGACTGCAACGAAATTTGCGTATCGGGTAATGCCGAGGCGCTGCCGGCGACGTGGGTCGCGGCCTTCCAGCCGTGCTCTGCGGCCTGTATCTCCGGGTTATTGTGCTCAGCCTCTGCCACCAACTCAGGCAATGGGCTTGGGCCGCCTGCCTCCCCTGGGTGAGAGGTTGCGTTGTCATTGTTTGCCGGCTGCAACTGCTGTGCAGCCAAAAAGCAGGCACTTAAAAACAGCAGGGCGCCGCTCAAGGCGGTTTTTCTCGCATATGAATAGAAAACGGCTTTCATCTTTCCTCCGAATTAAAGAAACACGAGTGCGCAGGCACACAAAGGCGCCAGCGCCAGGAAAGCGAAAGCCGGTTAGATTCTCAGGATTGAAGTTTTTTCAGGAGGAGATTCGGCAGGTGCGCGAATTTTTGATCGCATGAAAAATAGCGAACCGCTATTGGATGATAGCAGGCCGGCTGCAACCGGCAGGATTGCAACCTGCATGTGAACTGGCACAGAAATTGTCGAACGCGAGTTGCTTAGGTAAGGATCAGCATCTCTGACGGTGCTCTTGCAACATGAATGAGGAGACAACGCGTCGCCGCATTTACCCGCCATCTGACGGCAGCATTCGCGCTCTTCGGCTGTAAGCGCGTTGCCGGGCTGCAAACACGCCATCAATGGCGAGGAAAGCAGCGCGACCGCCAGCAGCAATGCAGCAAGTTTGCCGATCCGTTTCACGTCAAATAGTGTAACTGCCTTGCAGCTTTCTGCGCAAATTGCTTGCGCTTTTGTGTTGGTTCGCGAGTTCCGCTGCAAAAGCAGACGCGATTTGAGGGAGTTTTACCGCGTACGATTGCCGTCTGTGCCTGCAACTCGGCCCCGGCCAAACCGGATGGGAAGCAATGATAAATAAAAACGTCGGGGCATAATGTACGATCATGCCCCGACGAGAGGAGTACGAAGCTTACTGGACCTCGATGCCGCTGATGAGGCCCTTGTCGGTGACCGAGGTGAACACGATCACGTATTGGCCGCTCGAGTTGGCGTTGGCCGTGAACGACTGGATGAGCGCGCGGTTCTGCCCACCCGCCGTCTTGAAGACGTC
>DATHMH010000004.1:0-125333 GCA_035487295.1 Terriglobales bacterium | reverse complement strand
TGATCGGTGGAAGAGAGAAGCCAAAGGTTGCGCCGCGGCCGCGCACCGGCACGAGGAAAGGGACAGCCAGAAAGGGAACAACCAAAGGCGGAACCCGAAGAAAGAAGAAATAATCACCTTGGAAAGGTGACGATCACTCTGGATTTACAATGGTTTGGGCCGGTCGGCATGTCCGACCGGCTTTTTTATTGTCCCTCAGTAACCTTGCCTAATTGTGTTCCCCAATGCATCCTAGAAGAAGTGCAGTAGCTCAATTTAGGTTATTCTGGCCAAAGCATAAAAAGCTTTCTGACAAAAGTACTCCCCCAGATAAGGTGAATTCAATTAAGGTGAAATCTATGAGGAAACAGCAGTTTTTTGCTCTGCTGATTTTTGTTTCGACCATTTTCTTCACGGTTGCTCCTTTGGCCACTGCCGCACACTGGGCATCGCTCGGTCCCGATGGCGGCGATGCTCGCGGATTCGCTTACGATCCACAAAATCCCGATCGCATCTACATGGGTACGATGGCCGGCAAGCTTTTCGTTTCCAATGATGGAGGGGAGAACTGGGCGCGGATTGCGCATCTGGGAAGCGACGATAGCGATGTTCTCGATAAGATCGCGGTCGATCCCACCAACAGCAAGATCGTTTACGTTGCCACCTGGGGCGTAGGGAACGTTGGCGGCGACTTCTTCCGCTCGAAAGATGGCGGCAAAAACTGGGAGATGATTGATGCCCTGCACGGCAAATCGCTGCGCGCCCTGGCTTTGGCCAAGACCGATCCGAAAACTATCATCGTAGGCGCCTTGGATGGCGTCTATCGCAGCAACGATGGCGGCGATAGCTGGAAGCTGATTACGCCCGAACACCACAACGAGATGAAGAACTTTGAGTCGGTGGCCATCGATCCTAAAAACCCGGACATCATCTACGCCGGAACCTGGCACCTGCCCTGGAAGACCAGCGACGGCGGAGCCAACTGGAAGATCATCAAGAGCGGCGTGATCGATGACTCCGACGTGTTTTCCATCATCATCGACCAGAACAATTCGGATACCGTTTACATCAGCGCCTGCTCTGGAATTTACAAGAGCGAGAATGCCGGCGAGCTTTTCCATAAGATCCAGGGAATGCCCTTCTCGGCACGGCGCACGCACGTGTTGAAAATGGATCCCACCAACTCTGACGTTGTGTATGCGGGTACGACCGAGGGTTTGTGGAAGACCGTGGATGGCGGCAAGAGCTTTCACCTCATGACATCGCCCAGCGTGGTGGTTAATGATATTTATCTCGATCCGCGCAATACCAGTCGCGTGCTGCTTACCACCGATCGCGGAGGAGTTTTGCAGAGCGAGAATGCCGGAATATCGTTTTCTGCTTCCAATCGCGGCTTCGCGCACCGCCAGGTAGCCAGTTTGGCAATCGACAATGACGACAGCAGCACAATCTACGCCGGCATCATCAACGACAAAGAGCTGGGCGGCGTATTTGTCTCCCACGACAACGGGCTGCACTGGAGCCAGATGAGCTCGGGCCTCGGCGGCCGCGACGTGTTTGTAGTGCGTCAGGCGCCCGATGGCTCACTCGTTGCCGGCACCAATCGTGGCGTTTTCGCTTCGGGTAAAGACGCATCCGGCTGGCGCCCGCTCAATGTTGTCATCAAAGAGACGACAATCACAAGACCCGTGCCGCGCACCAGCGCCAGGCTGAAGCCCGCAGCCCAGGCGGTTTCTACTACCAGGGTGGAGCGCACTGAATTTACCACGCGCGTCAATGACATCGCCTTTGCCGGTAACAATGTTTGGTATGCAGCCGCGGTCAACGGCTTGTTCAGCTCCGCCAACCACGGACAGAGCTGGAAGGGCGGTCCAATCGCGGGACAGAGCGACTTCATCGCCGTCCGCACGCTGCAGAACATGATTGCTGCCGCTACCCCCACGGGAGTTGTAGTTACGGTGGATGGTGGAGCGCACTGGTACGCCGCCAACGTTCCTTATTACATCAATGGAATTCATGATCTGGCGATCGATCCGGAAAATACCCTGTGGATCGCCACCCGCATGGGCGTTTTCCGCAGCACCGACTCGGGCGACAACTGGGAGCACGTGTTGAACGGATTGCCGGCCACCAATGTGGATTCGGTTGCCTACGATCTGGAAGGAAAACGTTTGCTGGTCACCAGCACCACCACGACCACCATGTATGAATCCAGCGACGGCGGCCGCAGATGGCACTCCACCGGCCACCTGGGCTGGGAGGTGCGCTCTGCAACTGCATCGAGAGGCAAGCTGTTCCTCACCACCACGTACGACGGTGTGGTTACGCCCAGCGACACGTTTAACAATTTAGATACACCCATGGGCGCCAGCGGCGGCCCCAGCCAGTAAAATTCACAATTACGTGGTAAAAGACATAGCTTGCTACGTCTCTGCTTAAATTCTTAAAAACCCTACAGGCCCACGGAAGAAACTCTGCGGGCTTTTTCTGGGCCATTGAATTGTCAGGGCACAGATTCATCCGTGCCGCAAAGAGACGCTATATCTCGCGGCTTTAGCCGCCGAGGTCAGATGTACAAGGCGACGGTACCTACGCTTTCGATGAGAACACTCTGTTGTTCCCTCGGCGTTTAACAGCAGAGCCTAAAGGCCACATGTTGGGCTTATTTTTCCGGCACGGATGAAACCGCGCTGACACCATGTGCTGCTGTATATGGAATGATCCAGGCGGTCCGGAAAAATATTTTGCGTTCCTGCGTTAAGATAACGTCTTCTCTTCCGTCTTAGATTAGAGGAGGTAAGGCTCCTCGCGGCAGCCGGCGTGAACGTGTGCGATGGCTTGAGCAGGCCGGGGCCGCATGGTTTTTAACCTGCCCAGAGGAACGAAAGAATGCGATCGCCTATATTGGATCTTCATATTTGCGCCGGGATCATAGGGTTGTTGTCTGGCGCCGTAGCAATTGCTTTCCGCAAGGGTTCCCGCGGCCATCGCGCGGCGGGAAATGTATTTGTCATATCCATGCTGACCATGGCGGCAAGCGCGGTATGCCTCGCCTTCATGAAACACCAAATGGGCAATGTTTTCGGGGGCATTGCAACTTTCTATCTGATTGGAACGGCATGGTTGACCGCAAGGCGCAGGGACGGTGAGACGAGCCGCTTTGATTGGCTTGTACTACTGATTCCTTTGGCGATCGGCATTCTAAATTGGATGGCTGGTTGGGATGCCCTACATACCCCGACAGGCTCAAAAGACGGGGTTCCGGCGGGGATGAATTTCTTCCTGGGTTCGATATTTCTGCTTGCTGCCGTGGGAGACGTTCGCATGTTGATGCGTGGCGGTGTTCGTGGAGCAACGCGGATCGCGCGCCATCTCTGGCGCATGTGCTTTGGGCTGTTCATCGCAGCAGGTTCTTTTTTCCTGGGGCCCTCAAACCGCCCCTTGAGACTGCTTTCGGCAATGGGGCTCGGCCAACACCTGCCCCAGGCTCTATTCAGTACGGGCTTGTATTTAATTCTCAGCATACTCCCACTGGTTCTGCTGATTTTCTGGTTCGTCCGCGTCCGCTTCACAAATGCATATCAGCTGAAAGTGGCCGGCCGCGTTCACGCTTGATGAATCCCTCGCACAGTACCTCACGGATGTGGAAGAATTCTGTATTTAGGAAAACGAATGGCGGTCTGGCTGCTTTCGGCGTGATCTCGTCCGCATTCTGCGTGGCGTGTACTTGTGTTCTACATTTTTCCCGATTTCGACAAGCTAGTGAACCTGTGGTGGTTCGATACGCCGATGGGTCTTTTCGACATCGCCACGAGTTTTTGGCTTCTGTTGAAGGGACTAAGGCCATCGGATCGAAGTCCTGTGCAGCCAACCTGAGTATAAGGACTGTCATTCTGAGCCGCAGGCGAAGAATCCCGAGGATGTTTCGGGCGTCCACGCCGCCGTAAGGCGTTCTCTGAAGGAATTGTACGGTTTTGCCTGAGGCTGGAAGTCAAATTATCTTGCCCTGTCGGATGTATTTTCGTCTGACAGGGAATCACCCCTAGGCTTGGCGTGGCTTCAACATGATTTTCCAGTCGCCCGCTAGAAGGTCTTGCATCGCCCGCCGGGTGGCCCGCATGAACGCCACCTCGCTGCTGCCAACATCGTCGTAACGTACCTCCACAAGTGTGACCGCGCAGCCGCTGTGCTGGTAGACATTATCAAGGAGCGCATCAGCAACACTTTCGGCTATCGCCCGCTCGATTCCGGGTTGTTCGTCTTTGGGCACATTGGATGGCCACGCAACCCGCACCTCAAAGCTGAGCTCATATGCCGGAGCACATTCAAGGCGCACAAACGCGTAACTAGATGGATGGCCTACGTTTCCCCGAAATTCGTGCTCGACGATGGTTGCAGATATGAGGCGACAGAAAGGGCGCGAACGCTTCCTCTCTCGAAGTTTTTCCAACTCGTCTCTGTCGAAGTGAGTATTCACGGGATGTTCTATGGATGTGTTGTGCATTTACACTACAGAAACGAAACCAAAATTTTATCCCAAAACAGCATCGACTTGCAGATAGAAGGAGAGTTATCACAATGGGACGAATGAGTCCGAAAAATAAGACCTGATGGACCCCAATGGCTCAATAGTCAATGAACCAATGATCCTCAATGATCCGATGACTCAATGGCTCAATCCGCGCCACCCGCATTGATCCACGTCGGCCCCACCTGATTTAAGATTAGGTGTGCTCGAAAGGGCGTGAGGTTCCTGGCCATGTGCAGAAATATCAAAACGCTTTTCAACTTCGATCCACCGGTTACCGAAGAGGAGGTCCGGACGGCGTCGCTGCAGTTTGTGCGCAAGATCACCGGCTTTAACAAGCCTTCGAAGGGCAACGAAGCTGTGTTTCTCGCGGCCGTGGATGAAGTGGCGGCGATTTCGGCGCGGCTGCTAGCCTCGCTTGAAACCACGGCGGCGCCCAAGAACCGCGAAGAAGAAGCGGCAAAAGCCAGGGCGCGGGCTGCCGAGAGGTTTGGAACGTAAAAACAGCTCCGGGATTGGGTCATTGGCTCATCGGATCATTGGGTCATTTGTGACAAAGAGCCGATTCGCGCAAATCTGCGTTCATCTGCGGCGGAATTCCACTGATTGGTATCACATTGTTGTCTCCTGACAAATCTGGCTGATAATGGTTCTGGCATTCCAAATGCCAGGATCTTTGAAAGTCATAGAATGCAGCCGAGTCGGTACGCGCCTGTGCGGCCCTACATTCGGGGTGACCTTTCACGCTTAGGCGTCGAGAGGTTACTTAGTAACCCCCACCCCCCTCTCATTCCTAGTTCCATCTGAGAGCTTGGAGATGCCTCACGCCCAGGCGCTCGGGAGACTACTCGAGTAATACCCCACCCCCTCCCATTCCTTATTCCATCTGAGAGCTTGGAGCTGTGAGCTGAGAGTTCAAGTGTTACCGCAGTAAATCTTCAAGCTCTACCCGACTGTCGGTCTTTTCGTCGCGATACTTAACGATGACAGGTGTGTACAGCGAGAGGTTCCATTCCGTGCCCTTGCCCTGGGTGACCGCCCGCGAGCCGGGGACAACGACCGCGTTTTCAGGGATGATCAGAGGCAGCTCCGCCGTGGCGCGATAAACCTGTCCGCGGACCACGTCGTAGACCGGAGTCGAGCGCGTCAGAATGGTGCCCGCACCCAGCACGGCGCGCGCCCTTACCTGCGTGCCCTCGTAGACCCCGCAATTTCCGCCGACCAGCGCTTCGTCTTCAATTACCACGGGCGAGGCATTTACCGGCTCCAGCACTCCGCCAATCTGCGCCGCTGCGCTCAGGTGCACGCGCTTGCCAATCTGCGCGCAGGAGCCGACCAGGGCGTGGGAATCTACGAGCGTGCCCTCATCCACGTAAGCGCCCACGTTGATATACATGGGCGGCATGCAGATGACCGATGGCGCCACGTAGGCGCCCTCGCGCACCGAAGAGCCGCCGGGGACCACGCGGATGTTATCGTTCACATGCCAGCGGCGGGCAGGGAAGGTGTCTTTATCGACGAAAGAGAGGGTTGTGTCCGAACCCATCTCCACCACATCGCCCAGGCGGAAGCCGAGAAGAATGCCTTGCTTCACCCAGACATTTGCATGCCACTGGTTTCCGCGCTTTTCCGCCGCACGGATTTTCCCCCGCGAAAGAGAGGAGCGAAATTCCAGAAATATTTCACGCGCAGAGGTATCGGTTTTCGCCTGCGCTCCCAGGGCAAAGAGCCGTTCAATTTCATTTTGTAAAGGTAGCATCGCGGCTGAGTATACATGACAGGACGCATATTCGAGCAGTGCTTCCGCTCTGGTATATGTACATGTCTGTTCGTGCCTGCAAGGGGGGTGGCAATTCTGAACATTTCTAGCCACAACTGGCCCTGCTTTTGCATCAGAGATGCACATGGACGCTCTACGGCAACTTCTGGGGCGCACGCTGGTGCTGGTGGCCCATCCTGACGACGAAGTCATTGGCTGTGGCGCGCTTTTGCGCCGTATGCGCTTTCCGGTAGTAGTATTCGCCACCGATGGCGCCCCACGCGACACTTTTTTCTGGCAGGCCTACGGCTCGCGGCAGGCCTATGCCGAGACCAGGCGAAGTGAGGCCTTGCAGGTTGCCGGGATGTGCGCTCTGCCCAGGCTCGAGTTTCTCACCGACCGCCAGGGCAATATGTTTGTCGATCAAGAGCTGTTTCATCATCTGGATCGGGCTATGGATGAGCTCCGCGCCATCATCCAAGACGCCCAGACTGAGGCCATCTTGACGCTTGCCTATGAAGGCGGCCACCCCGATCATGACTGTTGCAGCTTCATGACGTCGGTGCTGGCCCATGAATTCCGGCTGCCGGCGTGGGAGATGCCGCTCTACCATCGCGCTCCGAACCTGGAACCCAGGCGACAGCAGTTCCTGGCCGATAGAGGCCAGGAATTTGCCTACAATTTAAAAGCACCCGAGCGGGCCAGGAAGCAAAGCTTGCTCGATCTGTACCGTTCGCAGCACGCAATTTTGCAGGATTTTAAAACTTCAGAAGAGCGTTTTCGTCTGCTTCCGGTTTACGATTATTCCCAGCCTCCTCATCAAGGCCTTTTGAACTATGAGATGTGGGGATGGCCTGTGAATGGCAGGGAGGTCTCGGCAGCGTTTTGCCGCTACCTGGAGCAAAGCCGGGGCAGGAAACGAGCGAGGGTTTCATAAAGAAGAAACTGAGGAGCGGGCGTTGAACATTTTGTATGTTGCATATCCGCTGTTGCCGGTCAATGCCGAGAGCGGTGGCGGGGCCGAGCAGATGCTCTGGTTGCTGGAGCGCGAGATGCATCGCCGTGGCCATAGAACCACGGTTGCATGCTCTCTGGGTTCGCAGGTGGCGGGAGAGCTGGCGCTGACCTCAAGCGGCGCCCAGGGAAACGACCAGTTCGAGCACTGCAACGCCAATCACATAGCCAATGTTTGCCAGCTGGTGCGCGCGCGAGAGAAGGCCGGCGATCCGTTCGACCTGGTTCATGACGAAAGCGGAAGTTTCTGGATCCATGCCCGAAGAATCAGCACCTCGGTCCTGGCCACGCTGCATCTGCCGCGTAATTTTTATCCCTCGCACGCCTGGCGCGATATTGCGCCCAACGTCAGCTTTAACTGCGTCTCCTACGCCCAGGCTGCAACATTCAGCAACTTGGCTGATGTTATCCAGACCATTCCCAACGGAATAGACCTGCAGCAATACAGGTTGCGCAACCGCAAGGCCGATTACCTGTTGTGGCTGGGGCGTATATGCGAGGAAAAAGGAGCGCATATTGCCCTCGACGTCGCCTGCCGTGCGAATACGAAATTGGTTCTGGCAGGGAAGCTTTATCCCTTCTCGTATCACCAGCAATATTGCGAACGCGAGATTATCCCCGGATTGCAGCGCGCCAACGGCAAGGTGGTTTTTGTTGACTCACCATCGGTCAGGAAAAAAGTTGAACTGCTGCAGAAAGCGCGGGCCGTGCTGGTTCCCAGCCTTGCGGATGAAACCAGCTCGCTGGTTGCCATGGAAGCCATGGCCTGCGGCACTCCGGTCATCGCCCTGCGCCGCGGAGCGCTGCCCGAAGTCGTGGCCGATGGCGTTACAGGATTTGTCGTGGATTCTCCCATGGAGATGCTCGGAGCCCTCTCCCGCGTTGCGGAAATTGCTCCTCGAAGGTGCCGCAAACGAGCAGAAAAATATTTCGATGGCGGACGCATGTGCGATGAGTACGAGCAGCTCTATGAAAATATTCTGACGAGGGAAGTGCGCATGGTAGCGTGATTGTTATGTTTGCGTAGAGACGTAGCTCGCTACGTCTCTGCCTGTGATCACGACGTCTCGTTGCGCTTACTTCATCGCCATGCTCTTTTTCAGCAACCCTGCTTCTAAAGCTATAGCTTCCACCTTCGCCCGCGTATCTTTCTTCATGGGGCACAGCGGCAGGCGGTAATACTCCCCGATCTTCCCCATCATTGCCAGCACGGCTTTGACCGGCAGCGGGCTGGACTCGATGAAATTGGCCTGCATCAGCGGCAGGAATTTGCGATGAATGCGCCGCGCCGTCTCCCAATCGTCCTCTAACGCCGCGCGGGTCATTTTTGCCATCTCGCGCGGAATCTCATTGGAGGCAACCGAAATGACCCCGGCGCCGCCCAGGGCGATGACAGGCAGCGTCATCACATCGTCACCGGAGAGAACGATAAAATCCTCGGGAACATTGTTGAAGACCTCGGAGATTTGCCCGATAAGGCCGCTGGCTTCTTTTACGCCCACGATGTTCTTGATCTGGGCCAGCCGGCCGAGGGTGGCGGGTTCCAGATTGGCTGCGGTCCGTCCAGGGACGTTGTACAGCACAACAGGTTTGTCTACCGCCTCGGCGATGGCTTTAAAGTGCTGGAACTGGCCCTCCTGGGTGGGCTTGTTGTAGTAAGGCGATGCGGTAAGAATGGCGTCCACCCCATGAATGCCGGCGACCGCCTGGGCTTTCTCCACTGCTTCGCGTGTCGAGTTGGAGGTTGCGCCGGCAACGATGGGCACGCGGCCCCGGGCGGCATCAATCGTGATTTCGATTACAAACTGCCATTCGCTGCGGGCCAGCGTAGGCGTCTCGCCGGTCGTGCCGCAGGGAACCAGGAAGTCGATGCCAGATTCCACCTGCCAGGTCACCAGACTGCGCAGACTGGGTTCATCTACCGAGCCATCAGCGTTAAAGGGAGTTACAAGGGCCGTACCACAACCACGTAGTTTCATAACACTAGAATACCGAATTCTCAGTCCCTAGTCCGTGTCGCTGGGAAAGTATTTCGCGACTGGGCAAAATAAATTTACCACGGAGACACGGAGGCACGGAGGGAGGCAACTAAGGGTTTAACAAACCAGCAGAAGAGGATGTTATGGTTTATTTTTGTTTTTTTTTGCTGTTTCTGAAATTCGAGTGCTTTCAGCAGCCAAAGCAAATCACCGACAGTATGGGTTGGGACGGTTGGCCCCAATCCTATGTCTTCCAGTTCCTCAATCTGCATCTGCAGGTCAACGAGATCCAGAGAATCGAGGTTCGGGCAATCCCACGCCAAAGATACAGGCGAATCGTACGTCAATTCTCCCGATTGGATTCGTGTTTCGATTTTTCTCCGCAGCTCCGCTTCAAAGGATTCTGTCAGGCGTTCTCGAAGCTTGTGCAACAGCATACTTTGTTAAATGTACTCCTGCTGGCGCCGAAAACGCGACGGCAGTTTGGGGCAAGCGAGCTAAAACTCCTCGATTACAACATCTCCAAAATTTTACTTGACATAGTGTATTAGTTATATATAACATTAGTCTTACAGATGAGTAGGTCGCAAGTCAATACGAAACAACGCTTTCAGCTCAGGCTCGATCTGGCCAGCGGCGTGCCGGTCTACCGCCAAATCATCGATCAGGTTCGTGGAGGCGTCGCTTCCGGTTCGCTGGCGCCCGGCGATCAGCTTCCCACTGTGCGTCAGCTTGCGGTTGACCTGGCGATCAACCCCAACACGGTTTTGCGCGCCTATCGTGAGCTGGAACTGGGCGGCCTGCTGGAGACGCACCAGGGAACCGGGACATTTATCAGCCAGCAAAAGTTAAAACGAGGGGACGCCGAGCGGGACCGGCAATTGGCGCAGCTCATCGGCGATTTTGTCGCCCGCGCCGGCGCCGCAGGTTTTACGGTCGAGGATTTGTTAAAAGAACTGCATCAGCTTTCATCTGAGCCGATGCCAAGGAGATGAAATCATGTCGAAAAACACCAATGTATCCATCAATGGAGTTTCTATCGCATTATTTGTAGTCTGCCTGCTGGCGGGAACGATTGCGACCGCCATCGTGCATTCTCCCGCGCCTTTTTTCGCCGGCGCATTTCTTGGTTTTTATCTCCTGTTTGCCATCAAGGTAATTCGCCAGTGGGAAAAGGTGGCGCTACTACGCCTGGGCCGCTACGTTGGGTTGCGTGGGCCGGGGATGTTTCACATCGTTCCCATTATCGAAACCCTCAGCCCCTTTGTGGATCAGCGCATCCGGGTGGCGAACGTTACCGCCGAATCTACTTTGACGCGCGATACGGTCCCGGTCAACGTAGACGCCATCGTGTTCTGGCTGGTCTGGAATGCGGAAAAATCAATTCTGGAAGTTGAGAACTTTCAGGACGCGATCAGCATGAGTGCGCAAACCGCGCTGCGTGAATCCATTGGCCGGCATGAGCTGGCACAGATGCTTACCGAGCGCGAGACCCTGGGCAAAGAACTGCAGCGCATTCTCGATCAGAAAACCAATCCCTGGGGAATCACGGTGCAATCGGTAGAGATACGCGACGTTAAAATTCCACAGGCGCTGGAAGATGCCATGTCACGGCAGGCCCAGGCCGAGCGCGAACGCCAGGCGCGAATCATCCTGGGGCAGGCGGAAACGGAAATCTCCGAAAAGTTTGTTAAAGCGGCTGAGGCCTATGCTCAAAACCCGGTTGCGCTGCATCTGCGCGCCATGAACATGCTGTACGAGGCAATTAAAGAGCGCGGCTCCATGGTGATCGTGCCATCGTCTGCGGTTGAGACCATGGGGTTGGGGGGGAACCTTGCCGCCATCTCGATGGCGCAACAGAAATGATGTGGGTCTTTCGGCTTGGCGATACCTGCACAATGACGACAGTAAAGGAGGATGAGTATGAAACAAAGCGATAAACCGCATCCTGGTATCAACTACCACAAGTTTTCCGTGGGCGGGGATTGGGAGGGAGTCTTCATCGTCATCGCCTGCAGCGCCCTCCTTTTTGCAATTCATACGCCTTTTACCGGCTTATTCCTGATCTTCAGTGTTCTGTTGGGAATCGTGATCGGGTTGTTTCTTCGCCTTGCCCGCCGCGACAAGTTGGTGAACACACATACGTTCCTGCCGCTGGAACCCTGGCAACCGCTTCACTCGGTGGAGCAAAACCTTAATAGCTTGAAAGGAGCAAATGTATGAACCGCACGCTTGAAGTGTGCCTTATTGTGTTGTCCTTAGGCGTTGGAGTCGCGCCTTCGGTAGTCGCCCAGACTGCGTCAGCAGCCCATGAGAACTCTTTCCAAACTGAGACTCACGCCGGCGCGGGTCAAACCCTGCGAAAGGGGATTACCGTAGAGCTGCCGGTCACCAGAAATGCGGTACCGGTGCCTAAAGCCGACAATGAAGATTCGCTAATCGTGACTGTTACCTACGATGGCAAAGTGTACCTGGGAGTCCACCCCGTCAGTACTACTGAAATAGCGGAAAAAGTGAAGGGCGCCTTGTCCAACAGTGTAGAGAAGACGCTCTATATCAAAGCAGACGCGCGTACTCCCTACGTAAACCTGGTCAGGGTTCTGGACTCTGTGCGTATAGCAGGTGTCGAAAGACTCACGCTGCTGACAGCCCAGCAAGACACCGAGGAACCGGGAACCTTGGTACCACCAAAGGGCCTGGAATTGCTGGTTGTTTCGCCTCGCCCGATGAATCAGAGCTCTTCAGGATCGAAGTGAGATAGAGTTCAGTTCGTAACGATGGAAGAAGCGAGGGAAATAAGCTGAGAACCAGGAGATTGAGCTGTATCATGTGCGCCTCTGATCGCGGTGCTTCCGCGCCGTTTTCAGAGGCGTTTTTCTTGTGCTCGTGCCGAGAATGACCCGATGATTCGATGACTCAATCTGCGTTCAGCCTCGTAACACATCCTTAAATTCGAAAAACCCCTTCTTGCCGGCGATCCACTCGGCGGCACGGACTGCGCCCTGGGCAAATCCGCGGCGCGACTTGGCATCGTGTACAAGCATCATAGTGTCGTCTTCCGAGTCGAGCAGGATAACATGTTGCCCGGCTGCATCGCCCTCACGGATGGAGGTAATCTCGATGCCGGTCTTCGTGTGTGGCTGCAATATGTTCTTGATGGTTGCCGCCGTGCCGGAAGGGGCGTCTTTCTTCTGCGCATGGTGACGCTCCATGATGCGGACGCTGTATCCATGGTCCAATGCGGCCGCGGCGGCGCGGGCCGCTTCAAAGAAAATATTCACGCCAATGGAAAAGTTGGAGGCGTAAAGAAACCCCATCTGGCTGCGCTCTACCAATTGCCTGATGCGCGGCAGTTCGGAATACCAGCCGGTTGTGCCTACTACCATATTCACACCCAGACGGGCGCAGGCTTCGATGTTGGGGAGAACGGCGGTAGGCGTTGTGAAATCAATGGCGGCGGCAACGCCTTTGGTGTTCTCCGGTGTCAATCCGGCGGCGTCCTGGTTTTCCGCAATGTCGAGAGCCAGAACATCGTGGCCCTTTTCACGGGCAATATCAGCGACCAGAGAGCCGGTTTTTCCGAGTCCGAGGATGATTAGTTTCATTAGGTTTCTGCAAAACTTCAGGTGATCGAATTCATTCAAATATAGCCGGATCCACTTGGGCAAAAAATTTCTGGTGCAGCTTCTGCACCGCGCGCGGAACATCGTCTTCGTCAATTACGAAGCTTATATTGATCTCTGATGCGCCCTGAGAAATCATACGTATGTTTACATCTGCAATCGAGCCAAACACCTGGCCGGCGATTCCCGGCGTCTCCCGCACGTTTTCGCCTACCAGGCAGATGATAGCCTTGCGCCCGGCATATTTCACGTCTGCCAGCTTTTGCAGGTCGCCAGCGATGGCGGGGATGGCTTCATTGGAATCAATGGTCAACGACACGCTGACCTCGGAGGTAGAAACCATGTCCACCGGACAGCGGTGGCGATCAAATACCTCGAAAACCGAACGCAGAAAGCCGTGCGCCATTAACATGCGTGTGGCGACAAGGTCGACTATGGTGATGCGTTTCTTCACTGCGATTGCTTTGATGGCATTGCGGCAGTGCGGAGCGCGCGCGGTGATGCGGGTACCTTCGTTCTTCGGATTGCGCGAATTGAGCACGTGTACCGGAATATTTTTCTGTATAGCCGGCAGCATGGTCGCCGGATGCAGCACCTTGGCTCCAAAGTAGGCCAGTTCGGCAGCCTCGTCAAAGCTGATTTCCTTGATGCGCCGCGCTTGCGGACAAAGCCGGGGGTCGGTGGTCATCATGCCGTCCACGTCGGTCCATATTTCGATGCGTTCGGCCGCCAGGCCACCGCCAACGATGGCAGCAGAAAAATCTGAGCCACCGCGTCCAATCGTGGTGGGAGTTCCGTTAAGCGTTGCGCCAATGAAACCGCCCATGACAGGGACAATCCCTTTTTCAACCAGGGGCCGGACCTGGGTCATAAGCCGGGGATTAATTTCGTCAAACAACGGAACCGCTCTGGTGTGAGTAGCGTCGGTGACAATGCAGGCGCGCGAATCCACTAAAGCGGAATGCAGGCCGCGGGCTGAGAAAGCCGCGGCGACGATCTTGCTGGAAAGACGCTCGCCAAAGGAAAGCACTGCATCGGTGCTGCGCGGGGTAATTTCGCCGACTGCGGCGATGCCACGCAGCAGCTCATCGAGACCATTGAAATCATTTTCAAGTTCGGAGTGAAAGCTGGTGAACAATCCCGTTCCCAGCAGCTCGCTGGCAGTGCTGTAATGCCGCTCGCGCATGGCGCGCGCCATGGTGAGGGCAGATTCGGAGTCACCGCCCCCGGCAGCCTGGCCCATGGCCACCAGTTGGTCGGTCACTCTGGCCATGGCGCTGACCACGACAACAGGTTTTTGCGAAAGACGGCCGCGCACGATCTCACAGACGCGTTCCATGGCGGCGGCATCTTCCACCGAAGTGCCGCCAAATTTCATGACGATCACAGGTATCCTTGCGCCTTGAGCAGCTCCGCGTTCAGCAAGGCGGCCCCTGCAGCCCCGCGGATGGTGTTATGCGACAGCACCGTGAACTTCCAGTCGAGCAGCGGGCAAGCACGCAGGCGGCCAATGGTTACAGCCATTCCCGCAGACATATTGACGTCGAGCGTCGGCTGCGGCCGGTCTGGAGATTCAAGCACGATAATGGGGGCAGGCGGCGCATTCGGCAGCCGCAACTCCTGGGGAACTCCGCGGAACTCAGACAAGGCCTGCAAAATTTCTTCCCGCTTCGCCGGTCTCTTCAACTTGATGGAAACGGATTCGGTATGGCCATCTTCGACAGGGACACGATTACAGTGGGCGCTGACCTGTATGGCAGCAGGCTCAATACCTGTGCCGTTCAGCCTGCCCAGCATCTTGCAGGATTCCGACTCCATCTTCTCTTCTTCCTTGGCGATGTAGGGAATCACGTTGCCCAGAATGTCGAGAGAGGGCACGCCCGGATATCCCGCTCCGCTGATGGCCTGCATCGTGACCACGAAGACCTTTTCGACGCCGAATCTATGGTGCAACGGGGCCAGCGCCATCACCAGGCCGGTCGCCGAGCAATTAGGATTGGTCACGATAAATCCGCTGAACTCCCGGCGCCAGGATTGGCTTTCCAGCAGACGCACGTGGTCGGCGTTGACCTCAGGGATCACCAGTGGTACATCTGCCTGCATGCGGAAGGCGCTGGAGTTGGAGACAATCGCATGTCCGGCGGCGGCAAACCGGGGCTCCAGCTCGGCGGCGACAGAAGTATCCAAAGCGGAAAAAACGAGCTTGGGAGCGCCCTCAGGGGTGGCTGGAGAGATTTTCATGCTCGCAATAGCGCTGGGAATCTGGGTTCTTAAGCGCCAGCGGACAGCAGATTGATACGTTTGCCCGGCAGAACGCTCAGAGGCCGCCAGCCAGGCGGTTTCAAACCAGGGGTGGTGCTCCAGGAGTTGAATAAAACGCTGGCCCACAACTCCCGTGGCGCCCAGAATACCAACCGGGATTTTGCTGGGAAGCATAATTCGCAAATTGAAATTTAAATTTTATAACAGCCAGCCGGGGGCATGAGACGGCGTGGTTAATTATCGCGCAAGATTTCTGTGTCTTCGTCGGCAATGACAATTTTGACCAGCTTCATCTGATCATCAAGCCAGAGCGCCCAGTTACCATCCTCTGAAGAGAGATTAAACCGCCTCAATTGCTGTTCGCCGCCGCGGATGGCGACTTTTTCCTGGCCCATATATTCCAGGTTTACCGAGTAAGAAATCTGCCCGTGGGGATTGATGACCCCAATGCTGCTTTTGTTGAGCTTGCAGTCCGCCAGGTTGGGGCAGGAGGAGCCTATGTATTTCCACAGCAGCAGTTCGCGCTGCACGAAGAAATAATCGTCCAGGATGTTGGTGGAAGGCGGCAGAATGAAGGGGATATCATGGGGCTTCTGGTTGCTGTCTACAATGTGCTCCATCAGAACTTCCTCGCCAGGAGTCACCGTAGCCTGTGCCTGGCCGCCCTTTTCTTCATGCCACGAATACCGGCGCAACTCGCCCAGGGGACTTAAAAGCAATTCCGATGCCTGCGAGCTGCCGTCTTCCATCTTGATTTCTGAGGTTGTTGTGTTGGAATCAGCCGATTGTTCGATGCGAAAAGTTTCTGTCCCCAGGCGATGGCCCTGTTTGAAAATGCCGAAGGAACCGGCATCCACGGTTTGCGAGCCCCCCTTGGGCAGCTCCGGCTTTTTTGAGGCCCAGGAAGAAGACGATGCCAATACAAACAGCGCAAGCACCCATCGTTGTACGACAGTGTTTTTCACGATTCCTCCCACAGAATGTCTGCCTTTCTTAACATTTGTTCCACTTCTATCGCAATTTGCTCAATCTGCTTGCCCGCGGTCTCAACATGAAAATTGGCCCGAGAGTAGTGCGGCTTGCGCTCCTCATACAATCTGCGAAACACGCTTTCATTTTGCAGGTTAGGCCGCACCCGCGCCTGCAGCTCAGCCCGGCAGCGGCGCAACAGCTCTTCGGCGGGTGCATCCAGAAACACCGCCACCCCGCCAGCCTCGCGAATCATGCGCTCGTTTTCCTCGCGCGCATACGCGCCGCCTCCCAGCGCCACAATATGCGGCAGGGAAGCAAGGCGCTGCCCGAGCAGCATCCCCAGGGCCTGGGTTTCAAGTTTCCGAAATGCTTCTTCACCCGAATTTTTAAAGATCTGTGCGATGGTGCGGCCCGCATGCTCTTCGATTACATCGTCGAGGTCGGTAAACCGCCATCCTTTGCGGTGGGCCAGATGCTGGCCCACGGCGCTCTTTCCAGCGCCCATAAAGCCGACGAGAAAAACCACGGGCAGTCGCTCATTGTTTTTCAATGAGGCAGCAACCACCCTGGCGAATTTTTGTGACCCAAAGGCTTTTCAACGCTTCTTAACGCGGATTGTACCACTGAAGGAACTGAGTTCAACCGAAGAGAAGTTCGTGCCGGAGGTGCCTTGGCTGGTGCCTGTCACATACGTATTCGAGTTTACGCCGCGCGGCAGGGCGCTCGCCGAGGTTTGCGGTTGGAAAGGAAAATCGTTCTGCACCGAGCCTTGCATGGAACGGGCGTTCAGGTCTACGGAAGCGGTGGCCGGCAAATTGACGTTGATATTGCCTGTGTGGTTGATCAACGAATAATCTCCGCCTCCGGAAAAGTCCCCATCATAGGTAATGTCGCCGCTGTCGGTCTTCACCGTGACCTCGGGGCCGGTCACTTTGGTGAGCTGAACTTTGCCGCCGTTGGAGAGGACTTCCACATGCTGGCTGCGAACGTTCGTGAGCGTGACAGGAGCATCCAGCGTCTGCACGTGGATGTGAGAGTTGTTGATGTCGGAGAGTTCCACCTGGCCTTCATCGGCTTTCAGGGAAACATCGTTACGCACGCCGGAGAGCCGCAAAATGCCGCTCCCGTTTTGGACCACCACATTACAGTCGGGAGGAACCATCACGATGTAATCCACCTGGCCTTCCTTGGAATCGACCTGCTGCAGGAAGTTGGTTGCGGCGCGGATGCGGTTGCCCAATTGCGCGCTATTGACCTCGACCTTGTCGGAATGAATGATGGCAGTAATGGTGACCTGCCGTCCCGTGGCGGTACGGACGTCAACTCCTCCGAAGGCATTACTCACCGTAACATTGCTGCCCGGCCGGGCGGTATATTTGAATTCCTTTTTCACGTCGGCGGCAAAAAGCCCGACGGTAACCACCATCACCAGCACTCCCGCAGACACTATATGGACGCTGGGATTTGCTGCGCTCACTCTCCTGTAGTTCATATCTCTCTCCTGCTTTCCTGATCGCGCTATCGCGTCGTGTACGACACTGCCATCTCGTAGACTGCCGCCTTTTGCTGATAGGCATTCATGAGTTGCTGCCGGGCAATGGCATCTCCCGGATTTTGCGCTACCGAGTGCTTGGCATCCAGAATATAAGTATCCGCGCTGCGCAGTTTTTTCTTATACACCTCACCCATGGAGTGGTTCTTTTGGTCAATCGCATTCAACAATGCCTTGTCATCTGCACTGATAACCTCCGGCGCACGAGCGGTTGAGGCAGTCGTTCCGGTGTCAACTGCCGGAACCGAATGCAGGCGGCCAAAAACAAGCATGGTAATGGCGATTAACGCCATGGCGGCTATTCCTGCCCATCCGTAAAAATTGCCGCGCCGGTTTCCCGAAATCAGAAAGGGTTCCATGCGCACCGTACCTCGGGCCGGGCGAACGAATCCTTCATGCTGTAGGGAGCTTTCAATCCTCGCCCATACCTGCGGGGAAGGATCTTCCATGGGGACCAGCATGCGGGCCGCTTCAGCGATATATTTCAGGTCTTGAACCAGGTCAGAGCAGATCGCGCAGGAGTGCAGGTGCGAAGACTCCTCGGCGTCCCCACCGGTTTCGATGATGTCTGGTAAAACTCTTTGAAAATCAGCGCAATTCATAACCACGTACTTCTCCCTCTCCTACTGATGGATGCAACTTTGTGCTGCGGCATTCCTAATGCCGCGCCACTTTCTCATGCAGGCTGATGCGAAGCAGCTCGCGCAGCTTCATTCTGGCCTTGTGCAACTGCGACTTGCTGTTGCCAATCGAACACCCCATCATCTCGGCAATTTCGTTGTGCTCGTAACCCTCTACATCATGCAGCACGAAAATAATGCGATAACCGGGCGGCAAATGCTCAACCGCGCGCTCCAGGTTTACGCGATCAATGGAGCCCGCCAGCACGTTGTCGCGGGCGCCCACATCTTTTTTCGGGCCGTCGTCCTGCTGGGGCTCCATCTGCTCTTCCAGTGAAACCTCAGGCAGGCCTTTCTTGCGCAGGTGCATCAGCACAACGTTCACTGCCAGGCGATGCAGCCAGGTGGAAAATGCCGATTCCCCGCGAAAGGTCGCAATCTTGCGATAGAGCTGAAGAAACGCTTCCTGCGTCAAATCTTCGGCTTCGGCGGTATTTCCGGTCATACGCAGGCAGAGCGAATACACACGGCGCTTGTGCAGCCCGTACAAAGCCTCAAACGATTCCGCATCGCCCTGTTTGGCCCTGTCGATCGCCTCTGCTTCCGTAATCCCAGATGCCAGTATTTTCTTCGCTTGTGTCAATGAAAGCCTTATCCAGGCCGCAATCAATAGGATGCGGCAAAGTAGCTGCTCGTTGTATAAGCCGGGCTGATATCGAACTGCGGCAGTCCGGCCCAGTTACTTGATTCTGACTTACTGAAACAGGATATTTCCAGAAAAAACGGCAAAGACCAACAATATTCTTAATATATCGAGTATTTTTTTCACACTTGGGTTGCCCAGGATTTCTGTTAATTATCCAATTTTTAACCTGTCGCCTTCTGCCGGGCGCCACGAAAATAGAGAACCAGCCCTAAAGCTATGGCTGCCACAGTCCCACCAATCAGTTTAACCTCAAAGAGCAGCTTGTTGGAGGTTTCCCCCGGCGGAATTAAAGACAGGTAAATACCGCCGGCGACCACGATAAATCCCAGAGCGCCGGCAATCCACACACCAAGTTTGCCCCCTGGGATTAAAACCGCATTCTTATTTTCCAAACGGTCTTTCCTATAAGCAAGTTTAATAGCAGCGGCATACATATACAAAAAAGGAACAAAATAAAGTATGGTGGCTGCGTCCACCAGGATCTGATATGCACCGTTGACCGTCTCATTGATCTGAATTAAAAGCAAAATCATTGCAGAAATGATCGCCTGCACCAGAATCGAAATATAAGGTGTGCGCCAGCGGGGATGAATCCTGCCGAACGCCTCCGGCATGTAGCGATCAACGCCGACAATGAAGGGTATTCGCGCAACTCCCGCCACCGTACTGCCTACTCCTCCGGCATTTCCCACACTAACCAGAAGAGTTGCAATCACCCCCACAAACCCAACTCTCAAGAGCACAGAACCAGTCGTAATGGCTTGGAAGACGCCGCTTTTGGGATCCACCTGTTCGGCCGGCAAAAGGACCAGGACGGCGATAGTGCCGACGATGTAGATAATCGCAATCAGCGCTCCAGAACCAAAAATGGCACGTGGCAAGGTTTTGTGCGGATCCTTGATCTCCTCGCTCATGGCCGAGACCAGCTCCAGCCCGGTGAAGGCAAAGGCGATCTGTGGCCAGAAATTTACCGTGTCCCAATTCCAGGTGGGAATGATATTGGCCCAGGTAAAGTGGGTTTGCGATCCGTAGCGCTGCCAGGCGAAAAACGCGACCGCGACCAGCATCAGGAGAGGGAGATATGTTCCCACTCCGCCGGCATTTTGTAGCCACTTGCCGATATTCAAACCAATGATGTTGAGCCACACAGCAATGAAGAGAAGCACCACGGAGCCCACCAGAATAAAAGTTCGGTCCTGGGCCAGGTGGGCGGTGCGTGGTCCGCCTACGTAGGCGGCCATGGAGGCGCTGGCCGCGAGCAATCCCGGAAAATAAAAAAAGGTATAGACCCAATAGGTCCATCCCGCGACGAAACCGTGAAAGTCGCCAAAGGCTTCTTTGGACCAGATATAGAGCCCGCCTTCGTGAGGAAATCGTGTAGAAAGTTCAACTACTACTAAAGCAGTTGGCACGAAGAAGAAGAGCGCCGCGATGGTCCACAAGCTGATGGATGAAGTGCCGTTGTGGGCAGCGGCAGCGATCCAGCGCGGGCCGAGCACGGCGGCGATGTTGAACAGCAATACATCCCACAGGCCCATCTCGCGTCGGAGCTGCTTTTTTACATCAGGAACTTGTGCCGATTGTGCGTTAGGATCCATAGGTAGGTTGGGCGCCGACAAACCATATCAAATCCAGCAACGCATCCGCAATCTGGACTATGCCGTTTTGAAATGTGCCGACCAGCGCTTTTCTGCTTTGTATCAGGGCATGATCCCGCTCAGCGGGATCGTGCCGCTAAGAACCCATAATATCCCCGGCTTCAAACTAATGTGATTTTGTGCTGTGACTCTTTAAATGCGGCGGTCGCGCTACATCTTCCATCTCTTTTGCAATCTGCTCGCGCAAGCCGCTGTCGTAGAGATTGAAATGGTCTTTCCCCGGCAGAAAGTTGATATGCGCCCGGATGCCCGTTTCTTTCAGGGTCTCTTCCAGGAGAAGAGCAGCCTCATCCAGGTGAAAGGTATCTACGGTGCCTACGGTGAGGTGGATTTTATCCTGCAGTAGGGGCCGCAGTTTCGCGGCACGGGCTCGCAGAATGGTGGAGATATCATATTTCTCCCAGGCCTGTGCTACGTCGGGATGAATTTCACCCGTATCGCGGTTAAAGAGCTGCTCAGGACGACCGTCAGCTCCGCGTGGGCTGAATACCCACTCGAAAGAGGTGATCTGTCCGCCGTAATTGCCCAAAACCCGCTCCATGCGCGAAAAATCTTCCAGCGACAGTACATCTTTGCCGTTGGATCGAATCAACATCCACTTGGAGCCATCGGCTTTGTGATAGAAATTTTTGTCCTTGAGGAGGTCTGGCCCAGTGAAGCTGCGGAAGTCCGACGGATCAGGCGATGTTGGCCATGTTCCACCAAAGGTCGCGGGATAAGCCACTTGCAGCCACAACGCCGCCCATCCGCCGGAGGAGTGGCCGGTCAGCAAACGTCCGCTGGGTTTGGCGTCCATACGGTATTTGTGCTCAAGGTAAGGAATCAGCTCTTTAGTCAAAGCCGTGCCCCAGGGGCCGTTGTTGACCGAATCGGCAAACTCGTGGGTTCCACCAGGACACTCCTGGTCAAGCAGCACGTAAATCATCTCAGGCAATTTGTTTTCCGACATCCCCTTGTAATAACTCGCGGCCATGCTTTGGATGTAGCGAAACGGCGCGGTGAATCCGTGGGTCCAGTAGACGGTAGGGAAGCGGCGGCCTTTATTTTTTGCATAGTCCGGAGGCAACAGAACAATACCGCGCATGTGGATAGGGCGGCCCCAAAACTCCGAAAGAGCAGGACTGATGAAATCGAGCTGCACCATGGAAGCAGGCAATTTCGCTGACAGCTCGCGAAAGCGCTCGGCGAGAGTCAGATCTATGATTTGGGAACTGGCAGGATCGAAGTGCTTGAGGGGCGTGACTGCGCTGCGCAGGTCTCCGGACTCCAGGTTGTTATAGGCGTAGTGATGGTTGACGTCGAGCACGGCCATCAGTTGATAGTCTCCCGCCATGGCGTGCGACCACGGCTCGGGGTAGGCGAGCACATCGGGATCGATTTCAACCGAAGCTCCCGGTACAAGATGGTGTACCTCTCCGGCGGCGAGCCAGACCTTAAAATCGTGAAAGCCGACCTCAGGCTCGATAACTTTGGCCGGATCTTTCTGGGTGGAAAGAAGAAGAATAAGCCTGCCGTCAGCCGCTTCATTGCCCAGGTCCGGCGATAAGGTAACACGGAAACGTACATGCTGGCCGTCAGTCGAAATTTGCGCCGAGGCTGCGGCTGCGCAAAAGACAAGAAGAAGAAAAACCTGAAGTACCTGGAGTTGTCGTCTCATGTTTTGGGAAATCTAACAGTTTAGATGCAGCCCTGTCGAGGCTTTATTCAGGGGCTTGCAAGAAATCTGAATTACGTTCCGTCTTTTCTGATGCGGCGATGAGGAAGCAGGCATAGTATGAGGCGCTCTGGTTATAATGCCTAACGTGGACGAAACTTCGCTCAATTCCGCTCGCTTTGACTGGACACGCCAGGAGATTGCAAAGCTTTATCATCTGCCCTTGCCTGAGCTTCTATTTCGCGCCCAGCAGGTGCATCGGCAGTTCCATCCGGCAAACGAAGTCCAGATGTGCCGCCTGCTCTCTATCAAGACCGGTGGCTGTCCGGAAGACTGTGCCTATTGTCCGCAAAGCGCGCACTACAACACCGGAGTCGAGCGCCAGTCTTTGATGCCCTCTGAAGAGATCATCAGTGCGGCGGAAAGAGCCAAGGCTGAAGGCGCTACCCGCTTCTGCATGGGAGCAGCCTGGCGGCAGGCGCCCACTGGCAAAGAATTTGACTCTGTGCTGGAGTCAGTGAGGGCCGTGGCTGGAATGGGGATGGAGGTTTGCTGCACTTTAGGCATGCTGACCGAAGCTCAGGCACACCAACTCAAAGAGGCTGGCCTCACTGCCTACAACCACAACCTCGATACCTCGCCCGAATTTTACGGCAACATCATCAGTACGCGGATTTATGACGAGCGTTTGCAGACAATTGCGGCTGTCCGCCAGGCAGGCATTACGGTTTGCTGCGGCGGCATTTTGGGGATGGGCGAGTCTGATGACGACCGCGTTGGATTGCTGCACCAGCTTGCGACGTTGCGACCGCATCCGGAGAGCGTTCCTGTCAATATGCTGGTCCGCGCCGAGGGAACTCCTTTAGAAGATCAGAATGATTTGGATCCGTTGGTGATGGTCAGAACCATCGCCGCCGCCAGAATCCTGATGCCACACTCCCGCGTGCGGCTGGCGGCGGGGCGCAAACAGATGTCGCGCGAAGCCATGTTGCTGTGCTTTCTCGCCGGGGCCAACTCGATTTTCTACGGCGAAAAGCTTCTCACAACTCCCAATCCAGCGCCGGACGACGATGCCGAGCTTCTACGCGATCTTGGCCTCTCGCCTATGAAGATGAAGCAGGCTGTCCATGCCGGCGAGTGAAAACACCTCGATCAATGCCCGCATGCTTGAGCGCCTTGAAGACTTGCGGCAGAAGGCACAGCTTCGTGAGTTGGCCGAAGTCGGGGGAGTGAACCTTTACTCCAACGATTATCTTGGCCTCGCCGGCAATCCACGTCTCAAATTAGCTGTAATCGAAGCGGTGGCGCAGACAACGCGTGTCGGCTCCACGGGTTCGCGGCTCCTCAGCGGACATGCGCAAGTTTGGGACGATCTTGAAGAGGAATTTTCCGCATTTGCCGGCACGCCCGCCTCCCTTTATTTCAATTCAGGATACGCCGCCAACACCGGTCTGCTAAGCGCGGTTTTGGCCAAAGACGACATCGTGTTTTCCGATGGCCTGAACCACGCCAGCCTGATTGACGGAGTGCGGCTATCGGGCGCGCGCAAAGTAATCTATCCGCATTGCGACTTAAATGCATTGGAAGACGGATTGAAGCAGAACCGCATCGCATCCGGCCAGCGCGTCATTGTCACCGAGAGCATCTTCAGCATGGATGGCGACCGCGCACCGCTTTCTGAGATTATTGATTTGGCCAAACGATACGGAGCCGAAGTCATTGTGGATGAAGCCCACGCAACCGGAACGCAAGGGGACGCCGGGCGGGGGATCGTTGCCGGCCTTGGCTTGCAGCATGATGTGCTTGCCATCGTGCACACTTGCGGCAAGGCGCTGGCAGGCATGGGCGCGTTTGTATGCGGAAGCAAAGCGTTGAAACACTACCTGATCAACCATGCGCGCAGCTTTATTTTCAGCACGGCCATGCCACCGTATCTCGCGCACCAGGTTCGCGCAGCGTTGCGGCTGGCAATAGATATGGATGCCGAAAGAGAGCACCTGTCTCTCATTGCCGGCCGGTTGCGAACAAAACTCCGAAAATTCGATTTAGATACGCGCGCCAGTAGCTCCCAGATCGTTCCCCTGATGTGCGGAGAAAACGAACCTGCCCTCAAATTAGCGGAGCACTTACAGAAAAGCGGATTTGCTGTTCGCGCCATACGCCCGCCCACTGTGCCTTCGGGAACGGCGCGGCTTCGTTTTTCTCTGACCGCCCGGATTACGCAAACCGATATTGACCGCCTGGTGGAAGCGACTGCGCAGCACGTTTCTGTCGGCAGCCATGGACATAGACGGCAGGTCGTCTCGAGGTGATGAAGGGTTTTTTTATCACGGGCACAGATACCAACGTTGGCAAGACTGTGCTTTCGGCCTTGTTGTGCGCAGCCCTCGACGGTTTCTATTGGAAGCCTATTCAGACGGGCGCGCGCGAAAGCACTGACCGCCAGCAGGTGCTCGCCTGGTCGGGAATCAAGCCCGAGCGTGCTTTCCCTGAAGCGTATCTCTTTGACGACCCGGTTTCTCCTCATCTCGCAGCGCAACGCTCCGGCGCAACAATTTCGCTCGACAAGATTGCCATGCCCGCAACAGATGGCAGGCATCCGTTGATCGTGGAAGGCGCCGGTGGCGTTATGGTCCCGATTAATGAAGACGAATACATGACGGATGTAATACGGCATATCGGATTGCCGGTCATTGTTGCCACACGAACTACGCTGGGCACAATCAATCACACATTGCTCACGCTCGAGGAGTTGCGAAGCGCGCAACTCACTGTTCACGGCGTGGTCATGCTGGGAGAAGCCAACCATGATAACCAGCACGCCATTGAGCATTACGGACGCGTGCGGGTAATCGGGATTGTTCCACAGCTTTCCGAGATTAACGCGTGGACGCTAAAACAGGTTTTTATCGCCTGCTTCGACTGCCAGGCGCTGAAGTCATGAAGCAGAGTCTCACAATCTGGCATCCTTTCACGCAGCTTCATCTTGATCCAGCGCCGCTGCGCGTTGTACGCGCCTCAGGCGTCTATTTGTATACCGACGACGGCCGCAAGATTCTGGATGCCATCTCCTCCTGGTGGGTGAACCTGCACGGACACTGTCATCCCCAGATCAGTGCCGCAGTTGCCGAACAGGCAAAGGTCCTGGATCACGTGTTGCTGGCTGGTTTTCAACATCCCCAGGTCGAAGCGGTCGCGGCCAAGCTGCGTAAATTTCTGCCCGCGGAGCTGGAGCACATCTTCTTTTCCGATAACGGTTCGACCGCGGTCGAAGTTGCTTTAAAGATGGCGGTCCAGTACTGGCAAAATCGCGGCCAGAAGGACAAGAAAGAAATCGTGGCCCTGGAACATGCCTATCATGGCGACACAGCAGGCGCCATGTCGGTGAGCGCCGACTCTGCTTTCACCGCGCCTTTTGCCTCTTTACGATTTCCGGTGCATCGGGTTCATTCGGCATACTGCCAACATTGTCCGGTGGGAAAGATGCGTGCGACCTGTCACATTGAATGTGTAGAGGCATTGGAAGACCTTCTGCACGAGCGGGGCGACCACATTGCTGCCGTTATCGTTGAACCGCTTTTGCAGGGAGCGGGCGGCATGATTGTTCATCCGGTGGCGTTCCTGCAGCGCATTCGAGAGATTACGCTGGAATACGATGTCCTGCTGATTGCAGATGAAGTCCTGACCGGCTTCGGACGCTGCGGCGCCATGTTTGCCTGCGAACTGGCGGGCGTGGCCCCCGATCTCATGTGTCTTTCCAAAGGAATAACCGGAGGCATTCTTCCCATGGGTGCGACGGTTTGCACCAACAGCATTCAGCAGGAATTTATTGGCGAAGGGCGAAGTTTCTTTCATGGCCATTCTTACACGGGCAATCCGCTGGCTTGCGCTGCCGCCACTGCCAACCTGCAGATTTTTGAGAGCGAAGATGTTTTCGCCAGAATTCGCGCTATTGCTGCATGCCACGCTACTCATCTGAAGCGACTGGAAAATTTTCCCGGAATCGCCAACGTGCGCCAGATTGGGACCGTGGCTGCAATCGAGCTGAAAGCCGATGACCCAGGATACTTCTCGCAACTCAAGCCGCGTCTGTACCGTTTTTTCCTCGAACGCGGAGTTCTGCTGCGCCCTCTGGGCAACGTGATCTACATAATGCCGCCTTACGTCATTACAGCCGAAGAACTGGGTTGGGTGTATTCCGTGATTGAAGAAGGGATCGCAAAGATCCTTAACATGTGAAGTGAACCCGGCTGGATTGCGCTGCCTTCGGTTCGATTTCAGGAAACGGTGCTCTCTTGCGCGTCGCGCGCCGAAGTTGAGATGGAAGCGGCCAGCGGCAGCTCGACCACGACACTTGCCCCCCTGGGCCAGCGGTTCTTGAGAAAAATGTCGCCGCCATGCTCTTTGATAATTCCGTAGCAGATGCTGAGTCCGAGCCCGGTGCCCTTGCCTACGGCCTTGGTCGTATAGAAGGGATCAAAGGCGCGGTTCACATCGGCAAAGCCCGGGCCATTATCTTCAAAGCGAATGATGACTTTCTCATTCTGCTGCATGCATTCGATTTCAATTTTCTTCTGTTTAAGGCTTTGCACCGCGTCCACTGCATTATTAAAAATGTTCAGCAAAATTTGTTTCAACTCGTCTTCGTTGATGGCCGCCTCGGGAAGATCGGGGCCGATGTTGGTTACGATTTCCACTCCGTGGCTTTGCATGTGATACTCACGCAGCATCAGCACTTCGCGCACTATGGGCTCGACCCGGGCGGTGGATTGCGTCAAGGTGCTCTGGCGGGCAAAGCGCAGCAGGTTCTGGATAATCCGCTTCATGCGCTGCGCTTCGCGCAGCAGGCTGTCGAGTTTTTGCCTCTGGCCTGCATCTGAGACCTCTTCGGTCAGCAGGTCGCTGTATCCGATCACGGCCGCTAAAGGATTATTCAGTTCGTGGGCAACTCCGGCAACAAGCTGTCCGAGGCTGGCAAGCTTTTCAGAGCGAATGAGTTGCCGATGCAGCATCGCGTTTTCCAGGGTCACAGCCAGATCGCCAGCCAGCAGCTCAATCTTCGAGATCTCGTCGAAAATAACCGGGCTGATGTGCCGGGGATTATCCAGCATGATGCATCCCACGTAGGCGCCCCGGGGAGAGAGCAAAGGAATCATCACTTCGTCCCCATTTTCCCAAAAGGGGCTCGCCGTACTTTTTTTCTCGCTCTCAGGCAGTGCGTACGGCGCAAGCTGGTTCAGCTTAAGATACACGGAGCTCTGCCCAATGCGTTCCCCAATCGTGCAAAACTCGGCAAGCCGGTTGAGGTTCCAGGAAGCACACAGCATTTTCAACTTATCGGCATCTTTTTCGGAAGCGCCATGACAACCGGCCACGTAGAGCGACTGGTCATCATTGCAGAGCAAAATGCCGGCCCGGCGAAAGTTGCTGGTTTCACTGATGGCGGCTGCGATCTTATCGCAGAACGAGCTGACGTCAACCCCGCTCAGCAGTTGCGATGTGACTCCGGCAAAGCGCTGGAGCTGAAGATTGGCGGCATGTTCGCGCGTACGCGCCTCTTCCAGGGTCTTTGATTTATCTTCCAACAGTGTGAGAACCATGCCCAGGGCCACCAGCAACTGGGGCACGTTCCAAAGCTCAGGATTGATTTGCCAGTCAGGCCAAACGTGGTTTTGCAAAATTTGGAATGGGAAACTGAGTCCCCACAAAAAGAATCCAATCACAACTGTGACTACGCCGGTTGTCCAGGTCCGGTAACGGCGCGGAAAGAGTATGGCAGAAAAGCTAAAAGCAACTGCCAGGATCGTGGTGATGCCGATGTTGTACTGATGGCGTGCAGCGCAATAGATGGCCCATCCGCCGCAGGCAAAAAACGGAGCCATGATCCAGAAAGGGAAGGGAATTCTTGGTCGCTGCGCGAAAGTGTACGCTGACGTGCCAAAGAAAATGCTGGCGAGACAAATCACATAGAGCCAGGGAAAATCAAGGTTGAAGCTGGAGGCTGCTGTGTAGATGAGCACCGGACCGGCGAGGAATAACAGCATAATCAAGCGTCGGCGCCGAACCTCGCCGATGAGGGTCAAAGAAAGGGTGAATAACACTCCCGCAAGCTGTAATGTGGCCAGGTCCAGCGTGTAGACAAAGCCGCCCAATCTCCCCTGGCTGGGTTCAAAGGCCTGAACAACGAAATGCAGCAGGGTGAGCCCCCAGGCAGCGATCCACAGATGAATACGTGGCGATTTTCCATGCCGGCGGAGCGAGACAAAGATTCCCACCAATACCGCCAGCACCAGAATTGTGGGCAACTTCTCCTGCAACGGCAACATAGGATGAGGCCAACCATGATACCTAATCTCAGCATTCTGGCCAATGAAAGTTTTGCGAGATGCGCAATTTGAGCAAGTACGGAGAGCAAAGCGTCCCATGGAAGCAGGTGGAATCCGTGTTCCTCTCGCCAGGCGCGAATGGACTAAAGAGATGAGTCCATCTCAGCACCCTTTGCAGGTGTGGACTTGCCCGGGCGCATCCGGTGATTCCGCAGGACGGGATGCCGCACGACCCTGACCGGGTTGCAGCTCTTGAGACTGGGAAGAGATCTGGCGCAATGCCTTGTGCGCCGCCTCCAGAGCGATTACCTGCGCGCGCATCCGTTCCGATGCCTCCTTGCGGCTTTGGAACCCGCGTTCGGTTGGAGCAAAGCTCACATATGCCTGAAGAGTTGGCTTCGAGAGCAGGTTCCAAAGGTGCGGAAGCAGAGTCATATCGCGCCAGAAGCAAACGTCTTCCGCCAACGAGCCGTCGCTAACCGAATAGGTGATGTAGGCAGGAGTGAGCGGGACTTCTGACTTCACCGCAGCCTGTAATAAAGAAGCGTGAAAAGGCAGCACCGAGCTGCCGTCTGAAGTTGTGCCTTCAGGGAATACGACTACCAGTACGCCTTGCGACAGCAGTGCGCTTAATTCTTCGTTGGCATGCATCAGCGCCGGCGCGCTCTTGCGATCGAGAAAAATAGTCCCACCGGTTTGCGCCATCAATCCGAAAACCGGCCAGTTCCGAACCTCAATTTTGGAAAGGAAGCAGCACGGAGCGATAGAGCTGAATGCCAATATATCCATATAGCTGAGATGGTTTGAGATGAGCAGCCCTGTGGCCGGCGCAGCGCCCTGCCAGGAAACCTGAAACCCAAGATGGGGAAGAACCTTGCGACAGCAACGCTGAAGCCACAATGCACGCTCACAATAAGAGAGCTTTCTCCCGAGTGACACACGCAAATACGCATATTCGGCCAGAGAGGCCGCCGTTCTCCATGCCACGTGCGCTAAACGAATTGTGGATCGTAGACTACCGGTCACATTAAGCAAGCGTATAAGCACTGCGTCCCAAAAACCGCTTGCGAGATTCTGACATGGAGTGTAGGTCGAAGAACGTCAGGAAATCAATGGTCTTGAACTCCCGGTCGATGGCGGGTGCGCCGCAGATAACGGCTCCCATGGAAAGATAAGAGCTCAAGAGCCTGGGAATCTCCGGCTCCTGTGCATATCCTGGCATGAGCTCAAAAGCATATTCCGGCTTGGCTGAAGTGCGCAGCGGCGCTTCTATCAAAAAAGAGCTGAGCCGGTCGAAGACGGCGGTGCCCAGGCATGGGTCCTGCGTGCTGATGGAGCTGCAGCCAATCAGGTAGCGTCCGCCACGCAGGCGTGCGTACTCGATGATGCCTCTCCACAGCAGAATCAAGACGCGGAAGGAGCGATGGTCGCGGCGAATGCAGGCGCGGCCCAACTCGATCATCTCCCGGCGGAAGCCCTCATAGGGGGTAAAATCAAACTCTTTGGCGCTGTAATAGCCAATATGGCGTCCGGCAGAGATGCCGGTCTGCATGCGGTAGGTGCCTACGATCTCGCGGGTGGGTTTGTGCACCACGACCAGGTGATCGCATACGGCGTCAAATTCGTCGGCATCCATGCCGGTGAGATACGAAGATTCAAGCCCATTCTGTGCTTCAAGATTAAACACTCGGAAGCGCAGCCGGCAGGCAGCAGCCACTTCCTTGGCGCCCCTCGCCATGCGAACATGGTATTCGCCTGCATCTTGCAGATCCAGGCTCGACTGAACTTCCGGAATGGCAGCCTGAATCCAACCCCACGTCTCGATTTTGCCGCCCGATGGCAGACTCATACAGCACAGTCTGTCGCAGAAGGATGAAAGCCAAATTAAAGCTATGCAAACGTTTGATGAATTCTTCAGGAGCCAAGAGAGTAACCTCTAAGACGTGGTCAGATCGGCTCGCGGCAAGCCAATTGCAAGTTGAATCCATTTTTTGTGTTCTACATCTAAGGAATAATCATGCCCAAATCGCTGCAATTCCTTAGCTCTCCCGCATTGCCCGAGCATTCCATCGCTCCCCCCGTAGATGACAGCTATCTGCTCGACGACTACTCGCGTACCGTCACATCGGTAGCCGAACGGGTTAGCCGGTCGGTTGTGAAAATTGACGTCGAGCAGCAGCGCAGTCCGACAACAAAGGCCCAGGGCGGCAGCGGCTCTGGGTTTGTCTTTACGCCCGATGGTTTCATCATCACCAATAGCCACGTCGTCCACGGCGCGTCAAAAATTCAGGTCAAGACCCTGGAGGGTGACTCGTTCTTTGCCCATCTGGTGGGCGAAGATCCCGATACTGACCTGGCTCTGATTCGCATCGATGCCCCGCAGCTCTTTGCCGTGACTCTTGGCGATTCCCAGTCTATCCGTGTTGGACAACTGGCCATTGCCATTGGGAACCCATACGGCTTTCAGTATACGGTCACAGCTGGCGTGGTGAGCGCCCTGGGGCGCAGCCTGCGTTCGCAATCAGGCCGGCTGATCGAAGACGTAATTCAGACGGATGCCGCGCTGAATCCGGGAAATTCCGGCGGTCCTCTGGTAAATTCACGCGGCGAAGTCATCGGAGTCAACACTGCAACCATTTTGCCGGCGCAGGGGCTGTGCTTCGCCATCTCAGTTAATACCGCCCGGTTCATTGCCGGCAGGCTCATTAAAGACCGGTTTATTCGCAGGAGTTACGTTGGGCTGCAGGCGCAAACCGCGGCCGTGAACCGGACCATCGCCAAGTTTCATGGCCTGGAAAACGGAACCGGCGCGTTGGCATTGACGATTGAGCCCAACAGTCCGGCCGAGCACGCAGGCATCCGCGAAGGCGACGTAATTGTCCGCTTTGCAGATGAAGAGGTCTTAGGGGTTGACAGCTTGCATAAGCTACTGAATGAGGAACGCGCAGGAGTACCAGTTCATGTGGTGGTCTTGCGTGGCAGGAACAAGCTGGATTTGACGATCACTCCCGAGCCGCGGGTAGCGTGAAGAGCTAAAGTTAAATTATTTTTTGATGATGGGGTTATAGCCATCGCTGGCCAGACGCGCGCGTATTGCCTCGGCGTCTTTTATTTCCGCGAACGGGCCTACCTGCACGTGAAAGAGCTTGTCGCCGGGAACATTGGAGACCACAAACACAGGATAATTTTTCCCACGCAGGGCATTGACCAGCGCATCCGCGTCTTCTTCTTTGGTAACTGCCGCGACCTGCACCGCGATCGTGCCTCCAACTTTAATGTTGGCCAACTCAGGGGCGGGCTTCGTGGTTGCCGGCGCAGTGGCAGGAGTGCTTTGTACTGGTTGTGCTGGGACCGGGTTTTGCGGCGCCGGTGGAGTTAGCTGTGCGTCAGGCTTGTTTTCCAGAGATTTGGAAAAGGTCAGGTCAGAGGGTTGTGCAGGAACGTTCTGGCTCTCGGTCACTGCTGCATTTTGCGATTGCGCCGCCGATGGCTTATCGGCAGAGGCACTGGCTACGGGTTTAGGGTCGCTGGTGAGCGTGGTGGTTGGGATAGGCGCTGAGTTTCGTCCGAAGGTGTATCCCAGAGCGAAAAAAATGGCGCACAGAACCACTGCGCCGAAAAAAATCTTCAGCCACGGACTTACTCCGGTTGTAAACCCCACTGGCTGCTCACTGTCGTTCGGCTGTTCAAATTCCATACATAGTTTAGATGCGTCCAGCTCTGATTATAAGGTCAAATTACTTTTTCTCAGCCGCGTTTTGTAACGCTCTGGTAAACACCGTCATCAAGTCGATTGGCAACGGGAAAACGATAGTGGTGTTTTTTTCCACGCCAATCTCGGTCAGTGTTTGCAGATAACGCAGTTGCATCGTAGTAGGTTCGGTGGCCAGAACCTTGGCAGCATCAGTCAGACGCTGCGCGGCGGAAAATTCGCCTTCCGCGTGGATGATCTTGGCGCGCTTCTCGCGTTCGGCCTCGGCCTGCTTGGCCATGGCTCGCAGCATGCTTTCCGGCAGGTCCACCTGCTTGACCTCAACGTTGGTTACCTTTACACCCCAGGGAGCGGTATGGCCGTCAAGGATGCTTTGAATGCGGGCATTGAGCTTGTCGCGGTGGGCCAACAGCTCGTCGAGTTCTACCTCGCCCAGCACGGAGCGCAGCGTGGTCTGGGCAAACAGGGAAGTCTGATAAATGTAGTTGGAAACCTGCACCACGGCGTCATTGGGATTGATCACCCGCAGAGTAATGACGGCGTTGACCTTTAACGTTACGTTGTCACGCGTGATGATGTCCTGCGGAGGAACTTCCATGGCCTCCTGGCGGAGCGAGACCCGAACCATCTTATCCAAAGGCCGGAAGATAAGAATAATACCCGGGCCTTTGGGGGTGGGCAGCAGTTTGCCAAGGCGGAAAACTACTGCGCGCTCATACTCGCGCAGTATGTTGATTACAGAGAAAAGGTAGATTACGCCAAAAATAATGATGCCGATAAGAAGGACTCCACCGAAGCCTGTATCCATTCAACACCTCCGCATTTCTTTGATTGAATAAATTTGAGCGACTGGCGGATTGTATACCACCGAGCAGCTTACGACTATTACGGATTTTTGTCCCGGACCTGTTCCGGCTCTACCTCGAGCTGCAACCCGTGCACGGCCCGGACGCGCACACGCGACCCGATGTCTGCCGGAACGCGGCTGACGGCATTCCACATCTCTCCCATCACGAATACCGTACCCTCAGGAGTAAGTGGTATACGCACAACGGCAATCTCGCCGATCAATCCCTCCTGCCCGGTTTGGACTTTATTGCGCCGCGCTTTGACGGCGAGCGTCAACAAAAAGGCCGTAAGAATGCCGAATGGAATGCTGATGACCAGGGCTGTGGCCAGTCTCACACGCATTTCGGGAATAGGGCCATCCACCAGCATGAGCAGGCCAAGAATCAGCAATCCGATTCCGCCGGTGGTGAGTACGCCATGACTTTGCAGTTTTGCCTCAAGGACAAAGAGAACAAACGATCCCAGGATTAATCCCAAAGCAGCAAGCGAAGTGGGCAGGATGTTGAGCGCAAAAGCCGCCAGCAATATGGCAATAAAGCCCACCACTCCGGGAACAATGGCGCCGGGCGTGTTGAACTCCAAATAGATCGCGAATATGCCTATGGTCAGCAAGATGGCGGCGACATTGGGATCCAGCAAATAGCTGAGGATGCGCTGTTTCAGCGTCATCTCGTAGGTTCTGACCACGGGAGAAGAGAGATGCAGCGTGGTCTGGCTTCCGTCGAAGCGCTTGATGGTCTTGCCGTCGAGCTGTTTGAATAAATCGTCTTCGTTAGGAGCGATGTATTCAATTAAATGCTGGGCGAGAGCTTCCTGTTCCGTAAAAGATTTTGACTGACGCACCCCGCTCTCGGCAGCATCAACATTGCGGCCCCGTTTGCTGACAAAAGACCGCATAAAGGCTGCGGAATCATTTTCCAGCTTCTCCTTCATGACCGGGTCCATCGTTGTCCCCATGAGCACGGGATGCCCAGCGCCGGTATTGGTGCCCGGTGTCATGGCGGCCACATCGGCAGATTCCAGTATGTAGAACCCGGCAGAAGCCGCCCGGCTGCCCGTGGGCGTTACGTAAACAATGACGGGCACCGGTGACGCCAGAATTTTCGAGATGATCTCTCGCGTCGAAGATGCGAGACCGCCGGGCGTGTAGAGCTCCAGCAACACGGCTTCATCGTGGTTGCTCTGGGCGGAATCGATGGCGCGGCCGATGTACTCTTCGGTAATCGGTTGAATCATGTCATCTACCACGACTTTCAAAACTTCAGGTCTCGGCGCCGTTGCGGCTGAGGCCGCAGCAGAGAGCGCCAGCAAGACGAACGCGAATTGGATCAATTGCTTCATGGCTTGTGCAGGGGCTGCGCCTTCTTCGACAGCCGGACTGCGATCTCTTGATGCAGGGCCAGGGCCGCGGCATAGGCCGGATCCAGCGCCAGCGCTTTATCGGCTTCCGTCTGGGCGGCCTGCATATCCCCTTCTTTCAGACTAAGCTCTCCTAGAATTGTATGCGCTTCGGCGGAGGGTTGCAGCTTCAGGACAACATTGGCTTCGCTGCGCGCTCCGGCGGCGTCATTCAAGTTTTCCAGGGCACGGGCCAGTCCGGCGTGTGCAGCGGCACTGAGTGAATTGACGCGGATAGCTTGCTGAAACTCCTTTTCCGCTTCGGTCACAAAGCCTTGCGTGAGCAGGTTAAGGCCCTGCTGTACATGGTAATCGGCGTGGCTCTGCGGATCGGAGTTGGCCAGACGCTCTTCGTTCACCTTGTCAATTTCCATAGCCAGCTCGCGGAAAGAAGCTTCGTCATAGTTGCTCTTGATCCGCTCCAGTGGCAAGCTGGCAGGGGCGTTGTGCGAAAGCGAGATCGAATCGAGCAATCCCCTGGCTTCCTTATCCTCCGGGCGCAATGTCATAGCTTCACGCAGTTGCGCCACAGCGCCATTGATATCGCCGGCGCGCAGCAGGGCGACGCCGAGATTGAAGCGATAATCGGAATCTGTAGGATCAGCCTGCACAGCTTTGCGGAAGAACTCAACCGCGCTTTTCTCCCGACGGCTGGAGATCACACCCAGGTTGTTGTAGACCTCAGTAAGCGGCATCTCTGAGGCAACGAATGCGAAGCTGTTGTCCGCGGTAGGAAAATCTCCACTGTAGTAAGAGCTCAAGCCGGCAAAGAAATTCGCCTCCAGGGCCTGAGGACTGTCTTTGCCGACTTGCTTGAAGACTGGGATGGCCTCTTTGTAATTGTGGTCTGCGTAATATGTCTTCCCCAATTGCAACAGAGCAAGATTATAAGACGGGCTGAGCCGCACCGCCTCACGCAGGCGCTTGATCTTTTCCGCATTGGATGCGGCCATGATGCCGCGGATGTAGTTCTCAAGCGCGTCCAGCCGGATGGGTGCCGAAGAGGTGACGAATTGATTGCGCGAAGCCAATAGATTCGGGTCCAGAACCCGCAACAGGTCCCAGGCCAGACCCGATTGCAGATCAATCAGGTTTGCGAGCGCGCCCGATTCGCTTACCTCGGGCGAAAGCCGCAACGTCTTCATATCCAGCAACTGCGCGCTCGATTGGAAAACTTTTCCGTCGTAGTTGTAGCGGCCGAGCACCACGTAGTCCACATCCATCTGCTGCGCGACTTCAAAGATAGTGGCGCGCGAGAGTTTGACGGCAGCGGGAATGCCGAGGCGGTCGAGGGCGTAGAGCCGGTCGTCGCGGCTGATGATGTACATCGAACCCGAGCTCATGCGCTGGCCCAGGACCTCGGGAAACGACTCGCTGATCCACTCCAGGCCGGGTGCGTGCGATTGATTTTCGAAGGGAAGAATGAGCAGGGTGCTGGCTACATGCGTCTCTGGCGTGGCGCTCACGGCAGAACCGGTAAGCAGAATGAGGAGCAGCCCCAGAACAGCGAAATGGGAGATGACCTTCAAATCTGGATAGATTATAGCGTTTACAGCCAGTGAAAATGCGGCCTTCAGGAAGCTCTTGAAGAATTTCCCCCTTGCGCTATAATTCCGCGACTCTCCAAATGTCACAAGCGGGACGAACTTCCGGACGCGGTATGCGTGCCAGCGTGGCCGTTGCCGCCTCCACACTCATGCTGCTGGCGCTGGTGGTGTTGGGCCTGGTAGCCGCTCCAACCCGAAGCCAGATCCAGCCTGCACAATCCTCGCGTACAACGCTGCCTGAAGCGCATATTCATCTCGTCCCTCAACAAGACTATGGCGATCGCTTTGGCGATGGCACGCCAGACTTTCTGCGTTTGAATGATCCGGCCGACCGTGATGTCTTCCGGCGCTGGTTCACTTTGCTCGCGGAAGTTGAAGCCGCCCAGCCCACGGAGAAGCTGCCAGCAGAGATCAACGATTGCGCCGGGCTCATCCGCTTTGCCTATCGCGAAGCTTTACGCGCCCATGACCCAGCATGGATGGCGCAACAAGGCTTGCAGTCCGTGCCGGGAATCGCTTCGGTTGAGAAATATCAATATCCCTTTACGCCGCTTGGCGCGTCGTTATGGCGGGTTGAGCCGGGGAGCTTTGCCCCCAGCAATCTTGGCGACGGCGCTTTTGCCCAGTTCGCCGATGCTAGGACCCTGAAGAATTTGAACATGCACTTTATCGGCAAAGATCTGGGCCAGGCGCGGCCCGGAGATATTTTGTTTTATCGCCAGTCCCAGCAAAACTCTCCTTATCATTCCATGATCTTTGCCGGGCGCAGCCAGTTGCAGCCGGAGCTGCCCGAGCCCATCGTCATCTATCACACCGGCGCCCTCGGCAAATCGAAAGGTGAGATTCGCGTGCTGCCGATTTCTGAGTTAATGAATTTTCCCGCGCCGCGCTGGCGTCCTCTGGCCGGAAACAGCAATTTTCTGGGCATATATCGCTGGAACATTTTGAAAGAGGCAAACTAGTGCGATTGCAAAAAATATTTGCGACGTGGCTTCTGATCTGGTTTCTATTGACCGCTTTTTCGAGCGTGTCAGCCAAAGAACCCGAGGCGTATTTTTCGCTCAGCAGCGACCGGACCTATCTTCCCGGTGAAAAGGTCAAGATTCGCGTCTATGCCAACGGCGTGAACGCGCTGGAATTTCGCGTCTACCGCATCGACGATCCGGCGGCATTCTTTGAAAAACTCGATGACGTCCACAGCTTTGGCCACGTTACCTCCGAAGGGCCAATCGAAGAGAAGACCTGGATCGAACGCTTTCACGATTGGAAGGGATCGCTGTGGTACCGTGTCCGCGACTTCATGCGCAGCCAGTATTCGCCGCAATCGCGCGCCAAAATCCGCGAAGCGCAAGCCGAGGCCCAGCGCAGCAAGATCAGCACCGCCACCGAGTTTGCCATGGTGCCGCTGCTCAATTCCAGACAACTGGTGGCGCGCTGGCGGGAGGAGGCGTCCTCCGGCGTCATCTCCGAGAACAGCGAAATTCCAATCGACCTGAAATCCGGCGTCTATATCGTCGAATCCACCGATGGCACACTGCGCGCTTACACGGTCCTCATTGTCAGCAAGCTTGGGTTGGTCACCAAGACCGCGCCCGGGCAGTTGCTCGCCTATACGGTCGACCGCCACAGTGGTGCGCCGGTTCAAAATGCTTCGGTTTTGTTGTGGGGAAGCAAGAAGGAAGTTGTTCATCTCACCAGCGATGCCAGCGGTCTTTCCGAGAGTCCGATTCAAGATTACAAGCTGGAAAATACCTGGATCCTCGCTCAACATGGCGATGACGTTGGCATTGTCGCTCCTTATTCCCTCAACCTGAGCAGCGATAGCGGCCGCGACTGGACTGGATTTGTCTATACCGACCGCCCGGTGTATCGTCCCGGGCATACAGTTCATCTCAAGGGGATTTTGCGCAATCGCAGCGGCGACAGATACAAAATGCCCGCCGGCGTGCAGGTGCAGGTTGCCGTAAACGACCCCACCAGCAAGACCGTCTTCCAGAAAAACTTGACGCTCTCGGCCATGGGCACGGTGCACGCGGATTTCGATATCCCGGCCGGAGCCGCGTTGGGTTACTACTCAATTTCTATTTCTACGCAATCCAGCGAGGGTGGCGGAGCCAACGGCTCGTTTGATGTGGAGGAATATAAAAAACCCGAATATCAGGTCAAGGTAACGCCCGAGAAACCATTGGTGCTGCAAGGCGATCCGATTAACGCGACTATTGATTCCCGCTATTACTTCGGAGAGCCGGTCGCCAACGCCAAGGTCAGCTATGTAGTTCACGTCTCCGATTATTGGTCTCCCTATTTCGACGAAGACCAGGAAGACATGCCGCAGCAGGACACGGAAGAAGGCGGCGGAGAAGAAGGAGACTATGACGCCGGCTCGCAGGTTTCACAACAAACCGGACAGCTCGATGCCAACGGCCAGTTGAAGATCACCATTCCTACCCGTATTACCAAGACGAAAAGCGACGTGCGTTACCGCGTTGAAGCCCGCGTGATGGATGCCAGCAACCGCGAGATTTCCGGCTTCAATTATGTTCTGGTTCCGTATGGCAGCTTCAAAGTGGGAATAAGTGCGCAAAGTTATTTCTACCGTCTGGGCGATACCGCGCGCTTCAATGTCGAAGCGCGCGACTATGACGGCAAGCCGATACAGACGCCGGTGCACGTCGAGATATTCAGATACGACTGGCGCAAACCACGGGAAAAAGAGCGGCCCATCCAGTCCACAGACAGCCAGACCGACTCTAACGGGCTGGCCAACGTCAGCTTTAAAATTCCCACAGCCGGCGACTTCAATGTCCGCGTGACCGCAACGACGCCCGAGAACCGTCAGGTAAGCGGCGCAACCGGGCTGTGGGTCGAAGGCCGGGGGAGCGATTGGTTCAGCGGTGAATCGCGCGAAATTAAGATCATTCCCGACAAGAAATCCTATAGCGTCGGAGACACCGCCAAACTGCTGCTGATGACCGGGGTCGCAGATGCGCACATTCTTATCACCACAGAGGGTCACAGCATTCAGTCACACCAGATTGTGACCGCCACGGGCCCGAGCGTGAATGTTGAAATCCCGATTACAGCCGACTGCCAGCCCAACATTTATGTAGGCGCGGTTTTTGTGCGCGACGACCAGCTCTATCAGGCCAGCAAGGACTTGAAGGTGCCAGCGGTCGAACAAAAGCTCGACATCCAGATTCAACCCAGCAAGCCGCAGTTCCAGCCCGGCGAGAACGCCAGCTATGCCATCACGGTCAAAGACTCCAAAGGCAAGCCGGTGGCAGGCGAGTTCAGCATCGGCGTGGTGGATGAGGCCATCTATGCCATTCGTCCCGACAACGCCGACATCATGTCAGCCTTCTACGGCAACCGCTGGACCGAGGTGCAAACCGAATCCTCATTGGGCTTCTACTTCCACGGCGAAGCCGGGAAGAAGCAGATGCCGATTGCCGGCCTCGGCCGCGCCTACCGCGCTCTGGCGCAGTTGAAGCCGGCAGAGACGCTGGTTCAACCCAAGATCCGCAAAGCGTTTCCCGATACCGCTCTCTGGATTTCCGACGTAAAGACAGACGCCAACGGCCACGCCCAGACCAACGTCACATTTCCCGATTCGCTTACCACCTGGCGGACTACCGTGCGTGGCGTGACCAGCGATACCAAAGTGGGAAGCGCAGTGCAACGCGTGATCGTGCGCAAGAACCTGATGGTGCGCCTTGCCGTGCCACGCTTCTTCCGCCAGGGAGATGAAGTCACCGTGTCGGCCATCGTCCACAATTACCTGGAAGATACCAAGACGGTTAAAGTTTCGCTCGATGTGACCGGACTCGATGTCTTACAGGGCGCGACCACCGACATTACAGTTCCGAGCAAAGGCGAGGCTAAAGTTGATTGGCGCGTCAAAGCACAGAATGTGCGTGGAGCCTCGCTCACCACAAAAGCTTTGACGAACGAAGAGTCCGATGCCATGGAGCTCGACTTGCCGGTGGTGCCCTTCGGCGTGAAGATGGCCGATTCCAAATCGGGATCGGTAGCCGGCGCCTCGGGCCAGCAGGATGCAACGATTACTTTCCCGGCAGGAACGGAGCTTTCTTCTCACTCGCTCGATCTCAGCGTTACGCCTTCAGTGGCCGGAACGATTTTTGGCGCGCTCGATTATCTGACCAGTTACCCGTATGGCTGTACTGAACAAACCATGTCGAGCTTCCTGCCGAATATTGTGGTGGCCAAGGCCGCGCAAGACCTCGGCTTGAAAACCACTATCAATCAGGACGAGTTGAAACAAAAAATTCGCGCCGGCATGGACCGCCTCTATGACTTCCAGCACGACGACGGTGGTTGGGGCTGGTGGAAGGACGACGAAAGTGCTGTATTCATGACAGCCTACGTGGTCTCTGGATTGAGCCAGGCGCAAGCCGCAGGCTATGACGTCAAAGACGGAGTCATCTCTCGCGGGCAGGAATGGCTGAAGGGTGCACTGAAGAAATATCCCAACATGCGAGTCGAGTTGCGTGCCTACGTTGCTTATGCCCTGGCGCAGAGCGGTAGCAAAGACGAAAATTTGCTGAATACAATCTGGGACCGCCGGGCTAAGGGCTCAGCTCAAGCCCTGGCGCTTACGGGTTTGACCCTGCAAATGGCCGGCGACTCCCGCGCCAAAACCGTTGCCGACGAACTGGAAAACCAAGCCAAGAGCAGCGACGTGGAAGCCTGGTGGGAGGGCACGTACGACTACCTGATGGAATTTGAAATCGACGATTCGCCTGAGACCACAGCTTATGCGATCAAATTGCTGAGCCTGGTGAAGCCGCAAAGCCCGCTACTTCCCAAAGCTGCATTCTGGCTGGCCACGCACCGCGCTGACGGATACTTCTGGTACAGCACCAAGCAGACCGCCATGGTGATCTTCGGTCTCACCGATTACCTGAAGGCAAGTCACGAGCTGAATGCAGACTTCACGGTAGAAGTTTCTCTCAATGACAAGACAGTCCTTACACGCAAGTTCACTGCGGCCGATACGACTTCCGCGGCGGCTCCGGCGATTCATCTCACCTTCGACCAGTTCGCTGCAGGCGAAAACAAAATCCATGTCCGCAAGACGGGACAGGGAAGGCTCTACTGGTCGGCCCGCGGCGAGTACTATTCGACCGAGAAGAAAGACATCCAGAGCAATCGCATTGCGCTCAGCATTACCCGCGAGTACTTCCGCCTGACTCCGCAGACCGAGAACGAGCGTATTGTGTACAAGCTCGATCCGCTGACTGGCACGGTGCAACCCGGCGACGTCATCGCGGTCAAACTCAACATCGGCGGCAGCGACTGGCGCTACCTGCTGATTGAAGACCCCATACCGGCGGGAATGGAATTCATCGAACGCGATGACTTGTATGAAATCAAAGATCGCCCCGGCTGGTGGGAGTACTGGTTCTCGCGGCGTGAGTTCCACGATGACCGCGCCGCCTTCTTCCAGACATACTTCAGCGGCCGGCATGATTATTTCTATCTGCTGAAGGTGGTTGAGCCCGGCAAGTTCCGTGTCAGCCCGGCGCTGGTGCAGCCCATGTATCAGCCTTCCATCATTTCGACCACAGACACCACCCAAGTGGAGGTGAAGTAATGGCATTCCAGATGATCGGGCTCTTCAGCAATGCGTTCAAGACGGTACGGAAGAACAAGCGGCTCTGGCTGCTGCACTTCTTCATCAATGCAGGCATCCTGGCAGGAGCGATCCTGTGGTTGAAAATCCCGGATGCCAGCGCCTGGCAGCTCATCGCTGCCGCCCTGGCCGCTTTGCTGCTGGTGATCGCCGCTTTGTGGTTGCATGCCGGCACGCTGGCATACTTTGCGGGCGGGCAAAGCACCGGCGAAACTTCACTCTCTGCCGGATTCAAAACCGGCCGGCGTCATCTGCTGGCTTTCGCCGTATGGGCTGCGATCTTCGCGTGCTTAATCTATGCCGCATTGCAGATACCGGATACGGAAGCTTTTGATTCCTGGCTGCGCAGCATCATGCCTGCGTTTCTGCGCCGCGGAATCAGCCTGCACGCAATCGATTGGACCGTCAACTGGGCGATTAATCTTTTGCAATACGTTTTGATCCCCGGGCTGCTTCTGCCGTTCGCCGTCCAATTTGCCAGCCACGGTTTTTCTGCCCTCGGGTCAACTTTCAAGGCTTGGACTCAAACCGTGGCCAAGATCTCCTATTGGATATGGTTCTGCATTCTCGTGCTGTTGGGAATCCAAGTTCCCAATTTGATCGCAAACTGGGCCCCGAACCTGTCGTCACTTGCGCTTGAGAATCTGAGCATCGTCGTACGCTTTGCCATCGCCTTTGGATTGACTGTCACCGCGTGGCTGGTGCTCGCGTCAATACTGGGCAGCCTGGGTAGCGGAAAGCGAAGCGAGAGCGCCGGCGGGGATGCCACGGTTTAACCACTGCATGACCTCGGGCTTGCTCCGCTGGGCAACCAGACGCGCCACGGTGGTTTTTGCCGAGACATACGCCCGCTGCATTTGCTCCCGGCTTTGCGGATTTTGCAGCGCAGCTTCCATCTGATCGGTGGAGAGCGTTGTAGAACCAAAGGCGTGCGTATTTCCTTCGGCAAGATACAGCACTAACCCTTCCCGGAACCATAGCGGCAGGGAAGCATGCGTATTGCTTTCCACCAGGATGTGAAGAAATTCATGCCGAAGTGTGGATTCCAGCAAACCTTTTTGCAGCAGCAGTTCCGCAGGTTGCAAACGGATGGTGTTTCCACGAGTGCTGGCCGCCACCCAGCCGGGCTCTCCCGTCGAATCACGATAGATGCTTAACGTTGGATATATCTTAAGTAATGGATGAGATGTCAGCTGCAATCCGCTATTCATCAATGCAGTATGGAATGCTTTCTGTGCCACTGACAGAACTCCGGCATCGACATTCTCTTTAGTTGTGAGCACATCCAGTTGCTCGCCATGCAGCCGATGCCAGGCAAGCCCCTGGGCCGAGACTCCTAAGCCTGTTCCCGGGAAATAGAAGGCAAGAATTTCGCGATAGTTCTTGCCCTGCATTCCCATAGCATCGGCGCCCTCCTGGCAGAGCCCCACGCCGTGACCGGAGCCGCGGCCGGAAAACAGGATTTCAGCGCCGCTATTTTTTAACTCGTAGAAGTCACTCTTGATCTGGTTCCATCCCAGTGCGCGGTCAACCGCAAAGCGTAGAGTAGAAGCAGAAAGCTTCATCGCAGGCCTTCCGTCTTTCCCAAGAATCTCCAGAAGCTGCACGCGTCCGCTGGGGCCGTGCGATGCTGCCTGCAATGATTGCCAATCGGCGGGCATCTGCACGCCCGATTTCAGCAAGGCAGAACGCAGATCGTTTTTGCTGATGCGCGACTCCCAGCGCGCGTGCCCGCTGCGCAGGCAATAGGGATCGGGATGTGCCGCCAGATAATCCGCCTTCGTTTGTGGCCAGACTTCACTGACGGCCGCTGTTGTTCCACCACAATTCTGGTGGTAATACGTTGCCGCTGGCGATCCCTGGAACCACAGCAGCTCGCCTTCGGTTGCTTCCACGGCGGAACGCAGGCGATCCGTCACGGCGCTGAAGTGCAGGTCCTGGCAGTGCGTGGTATCGCAAAAGTCGAAGTGCTCAGCCTGGTGGCGTCCGCGGAAGTGGACAGCATAGGTGCGCACCGCGACCGCCATGGCCTTGAGGGCTTCATCGGATTGAAAGTTGCCGCTTTCGCCGGCCAGGACCGCGGCAACGTAATCTTCCATCGGCATGCTCAGGATCAGAGTCAAGCTATCGCTCTTCGCTGTGACCTCCAGTGGATAATGGCTCTCGATGGCATGCTCTCCGGCAACTTGCAGATGGTATTTCCCGGTCAGATAGAAATTGCTGGATCTTGAATTCCCATATTGCAACTCACTTCCTACCGCCTGCACCGTGATCTGTGCACTTAACAGGTGAGGTCGACAGTCTGCGCAGGCTTTCCACGAGCCGCTTTCCAACGGTGAAAGCGTAAGTTGCTTAAGAGATTGAAGCGAATAAATCCGAACCCGTACATTTGAGGCTTGCGCAGCTGCAGTTTGTGAGTGAGCGCTTATACACAGGGCGAACGAAGCAAAAACGATTGAAAGCGCAACGCGAGGTAGCGGACTCCCACTGGACATCAGTTAATGTCCGCCCTTCACTTTGCCATATGCGGTAAAAATCGTGCGCGCCACCGCGGCGGCATCCGATCCCCGGCCATGCTCCAGATAAACCACCAGGGCAATTTCTGGTTTTTCCGCGGGCGCATAACCGGCGAACCATCCGTGGGTGAACGCCGAGGAGGAAGAGTTTGCCGTGCCGGTTTTGCCCGCGACGTTGTATGCATCAGGCGCGGCGGCGTGGGCCATGCCGTAGCTGGTGGAATCTTCCAGTCCACGGTAGATTACCTCCCAGGTTTTATCCTCCCGCCGATGTTGCAGAGCAATGGTACGATAAGCGGCCAGCAATTCCAGCGGAGTGATGCTTACATCGTCCTCTCCTAATGCCTGGAGCTGGCGCTGCTCCAGGGTTTGCGTTTCCCGCACCGTTCCGGTGACTTCATCCTTTGACCAACCTGTAGGGGACGTAAATCCCGCCTGTTGCAATGCCGAGACCAGATCGGCGGCGCTGATGCGCTCTGCCATCGCGGCAAAGTATGAATTGCACGAGTAGGCCAGCGCCTCCTCAGCGTGTAGAGGCGCGGCCAGTTCAGGATGGGTGCAATCCATACGCTTGCCGGTGATACGCAGGGTGCGCCGGCAAAAAAAAGCTTCGTCGCTGCTGAACTTCTGCGATTTGAGCAGGGCCATCAGGACGAACGGCTTGACCGTCGAGCCGGGAGTGGCCAGCCGCCGCGCGGCAGTTTCCATGCCATGCTGGGCGATGATTTTTCCAGATTCAACGTCAACCACAACCGCCGCGCCTGGTTTCCCCGCCATTGCGGTATGCAGCGCCTGCCGCAGCAGGCGGGCAAGGGCGGCGGAATCTTTCTGCTGGCCACCGGCTTGCTGCGCTTGCGCGACAAGGGCGCAGAACAGCAAGCACAGAGAACCAATGATTTTAGGCAGCGCCGGTTTGGCAGGGAACACGCAACGAGGTTACATTGAATCGCCGCTCTTGTCTCCGGTCTATTCTGTCCGTACCCCCCTTAAGTAGTGCCCCCACCCCCCCATTTCTTCAAGTAGTTCATTTCTATTTAACCCATTCATATTCAAAGGCATGCGGCGGGATGGGAAGTAGTGTTCAAGGGGTTGTGTTCATGCCCTCTTTCCCCTTAAGATCCGCAAACCAGGCTGCTGCCTACTGGCAATCGTGGCAGACTTTCATGAGCCATATGAAATCACGAATTTTCAAAGACCAAAAGAGCAATGCCCCAGCATTCTTGAATGCTGAACAGAACACACTTGTAGAACAATTATGGCCTAAAGCTGCCAAGGAGGTTACGCTTTGATACCAGAAACAATGCTTTCAGCCATTCAGCCACAGGCTTGGAATGCTCCCGCCTTGGTGCTAAGCTAAAGTTGCTATCGCGGGCGGGAGTAACTCAGTGGTAGAGTCACGGCTTCCCAAGCCGTTGGTCGCGGGTTCGATCCCCGTCTCCCGCTCCATTTACTCTTCAGCTTTGAAATTTCCTATCGGCGCTCAGCCTCAAGGAGGTCGTTCCTTACGTGAAGCGAAATTTGTCGCGATGGACGTACGTCTTCGGTTCAGCTCTTGCTCTGGGCCATGTAATCATCTACTCCACAATAATGAGCAGACATTTCGAGGGTAGCTGGGGAGGATTTTTGATTTCCATGGTTGACTTTCCCGCATCGATTCTTGCGTTGCTACTGTCGAATGTGCCTGGGATTCGCACGGACTACATACTGCTGGTCTGCGGAACTGCGTGGTGGTTCTACATAGGCGTACTGATTGCAAAACTATTTACGTTTATCTCTGCGAAAACCAGAAAAGGCTGCTAAGCCGCCGCTGAACCGTGTCAAAAATTACGCCAGTTAAGTTGCCTCACGCCTAAATGGCGCGAGTATATAGCCTGCAATGCCTGGTCATCACCAGACATTCAGAATTCGCTGATCGACGCTTGTCCGATAAGCCCGTTCTGGATTGCTTCCGGATTCCGACAATCTGCGGGCTATTTTATTTTGCTTCCATCTAAAATTCCGAGCTAAGATTGCCAAACCATGGACTCTTCACGAATATCGCTAAAGCTGGATGAGCGTGGACCTAGGGATACACCTGGCAAGTCTGGGGGGAAGTTAGCGTTGGCCCTGGGAGTGATGGCAATCGCGCTCAGCCTGGTTCTTGGGTTTGTTTATCTAAGGTCGCTCCGTCGCCTGGAGCGCGACGTGGCACAGCTCAGCCAGCAGACGGAAGCTCTCAGCCGGCAGGTCGAGCGGGTACAGGAACAATCGCAGACGTCGGCTCAGCAAGCTTCGCAAGCGGCTGCGAATGCGCAGGCAGCCGCTCAAGAGCGCGACTCGGCGAAACAGGCTCAATCGAACTCGGAGGCGCAGGCGCAACTTGCGCGGCAGCAGGCCGCCGACGAGCAGCAAAAGGCGGATCAAGCCAGACAACAGGCCGAGCAATATCGGCAAGAGCGAGAGGCGGAACTGCAACAGCTGCAAGATGCTCTCGGGCAAATCGCCGAAACGCACCGTACCGCGTTGGGCTTGGTGATGACGCTGGACAGCAAGTCCATTCGCTTCGACTTTGATAAGGCAGACATTAAACCGGAATACCGCGACATCCTCAATCGCATCGCCGGGATCCTGATGGCGCTTAAGGGATATTCGGTTGCTGTCTATGGATATACGGACGACGTCGGCACGCAGAAGTACAACTTGCAACTCTCGCAGCGCCGCGCCGAAGCCGTTCGCGACTTCCTGGTACAGGCCGGAATTTCCCAGAAAATCATGAGCACCAAGGGTTTTGGCAAGTCCGACCCGCGCGTTGCGGGCGACAGCGACCAGGCGCGTGCTGCCAACCGCCGGGTCGAGATCGCTATAGTGGATTCGAAGCTCATCACGAACGGCCCACTCATGGAGCCACACTGAATTAGGCGGGTAAGCTTTCCAATAGCGACGAAATCTCCGCTGCGACCCCTCGCGCTCTGTTTTGTTGTGCTAGAGTATCTGCGCAAAGCAGCCGGCTATGGAGACCATACTTCCATGACGAAGAAAAACCTCGTAGACATTTGGGCGGTAATTGTCATCGTAACGTTCAGCAGCGTGTCTGCGCGCAACGCCGACGCGCAAACGGCTTCCCCAATCGGCATATTCGAAAATCATGCCGATATTGGAACTGTGCTCCATGCCGGCACGGCGCAGTATGACCCGAGTAGCGGAAGCTATACGCTCTCCGCCAGCGGCGAGAATGTCTGGGCCACCAACGACCATTTTCAATTCGTCTGGAAGAAAATGTCGGGAGATGTTGCCCTCAGCGCCGATATTTCCTTTCTCGGGGAGGGAGGAAACCCACATCGCAAGGCCGTGGTGATGTTCCGGCAGGATCTCGATCCGGATTCCATCTATGCCGATATCGCGCTGCATGGGGTTGGCACTTCCGCCCTGCAGTATCGCGACATAAAGGGCGAGGTCACGCGCGAAATCGGGTCCAATATTTCGGCGGCCAAGCGAATCCGCATCGTCAAGCGGGGAAATTATGTTTATATGTCGCTTGCTAAGGCTGACGGCGACGAGCCTCAATTTGCAGGGGGATGGATGAAAATTCCGCTGCAGGGAACCTTTTATGTGGGCATCGGACTTTGCTCCCACAACAAAGACGCCGTCGAGAAGGCGGTATTTTCCAAGGTGACGCTGCAAACCCTTTCTGCCAGCGCCACGGCCAGCACGCCTAAGCTGTACAGCACGCTCGAAACTGTTGCCATCTCTTCCTCAGTACGGCACGTCGCCTACATCGAAGCCGGACGCTTCAAAGCGCCGAATTGGACGCCCGATGGCGCGTCATTCATCTTTAACAAGATCGACCGGGTGGAAAAGATTCCCATCGCCGGCGGCACGCCACAGGTTATCAACGTCGGACCCGTCAGGCACCCAACCGCTGACCATGGGCTATCCCCTGATGCGAAGTGGTTCGGCGTCACCGACGAAGCCCCAGGAGGCAGTGACACCCAAATCTACGTTATTCCCTTCGACGGAGGCTCGCCGCGCCGGGTGACAACCAATTCAGCGTCGTTCTGGCATGGCTGGTCGCCAGACGGAAAGACGCTGGTTTTCGTGGGGGAGCGCAATGACAATGACAATCATGACTCCGTCTATACCATACCCGTAGCCGGAGGCGAGGAAACGCGGCTGACAAAGGACAAGAGTATCAACGACGCGCCCGAATATTCGCCGGACGGAAAATACATTTACTACACCTCCGAGCGCACCGGGCTTTCGCAAATTTGGCGCATGCAGCCCGATGGCAGCAATCAGGAGCAGGTTTTCGCCGATGACTACAATAATTGGTTCCCCCACATCTCTCCGGATGGCAAGTGGATGGTTTTTCTATCCTACGACGGCTCAGTGATCGGACACCCCAACGATCAAGACGTGACACTGAGGCTGATGTCGCTTGGCGACAAGAGCATCAGGGTGCTGGCGAAGCTGGTTGGAGGGCAAGGCACGATTAACTCGCCATCGTGGTCGCCGGACAGCTCAAAGCTAGCTTTTATCAGTTACGCGTTGATACCGGAGGAGAGCCCGCAGCCCTAATATTTTTGCTCATGCCTATGATCGGCACGTGAAGTTCCACGCCCCAGTTGTTGGACACTACGCCATCAACCGTGATACAGCGATTTATCACCAATCGACCACTTAGTTTCCAAATTGCCGACGTTCAGTGAGCAACCAATTATTGGTTGCTTGTGGGGTATTTGCGACTTTGATAGGCTGAAAAGCGATGCGAAGTGCTCTCACCATTGCAGTGTTGGTATTGTTACAACTGCAGATGGGCTGCAACCAATCCGACAAATCCGACAAAATAGTTCTTAAGACATATGTTCCACCAGAAGGGACGTTTGTCATAAAAGCTCCCCTTGATCCGGAAGCTCGGATGGTTGACTCATCCCATCAGTACACGTTCTACGGGCTCGACAAAAAGGCTCTGGGGCCGCTGCTGACAATTCGCGTAGATGATCGGGCACTGCCAGGGACACCTGGGGCTCCGCTGGAGATCTCACTCGACAAATATGAGCAAGCTTAACACCCTTGATATCGGTCCGTCGCAGTTTTCCGCAGGCAATGTAGCGAGTTACTGCCGATAAGCTTGAATGGAGACAATGCGGCGTTTGCCATGATTACTCAGTGTGTCGAGGATGATCGGCGAGAGCAACTTCTCCAGTTTCAAGCAGCGACTTGAGATTCGATATGCACATTGGCCAGCCCTCCGACAGGGCCTCGATGAACCTGGAGTTTACTCGCTCAATCGAGTGAGTGATCGTTAACTTCACGGACGCAGCGATGGGCTCCATCTCGCAGACGCAATGGGAGCTGCCCTCTGCCTTAAACTCGCGCTTCCATTCATTCAGCCAGCTCCTCACCAGGCGTTTCTGGAAAGCGCTCTCGAGAATCTCGCCTGAGTCCATGAGCCTGTCATCATAATAAAATCTCCAAGTCGAACCGACTTTCCAGTCGCTGTCGACCCTCATTCCAAACCAATACTGTTTTATGACTTCGGTCGTGGTCAGGGCATGCCACAGTTTCTCCGGCGTGGTGCGAATATAGGTCACATACTTAAATGTCGATTTAGCCATTGGCCTTCTCCTTGCGTTATCTCTTCACGGGCTGATGTGCGTCTTCCCAGCGGTATTTCTTGCGTGAGCCATTTCCAAATTGCTCACGAAAAATTCCCAAAAAGTAGTTCCACCCCTTTTCATGTCCCCTTGCCAGTTCATGATCCGGAAGGCCGGAATGCACGAGGGTCATGAGCGTGTCTTCTCCCTCTTTCTTAAAGCTCACGGTCACAGTCGATTCTTCTCCCAGGGTGTTCGGTGACACCCAGGTATGCCGAATTTGACCCGGCCGCTCGATCTCCGTAAATCGGCCATAATGGGACATCCCCTTGAGGGTCCAGTAAAAGAGCCCATCTACCTTCGGATCTAACACAAACTTTTCGGCTGCATTCCAGGGATTGCCGGGGATTGTGGGATTAAGCCACGCATCGAATACCTCACCCGGAGGAGCCGGGATTATCCGTTCAAACTTAAATTCAAGGGTCTTCTTAGATTTGTTCGTCATTTCTTCTTCTCCCTCTTTTTCTTGTCCTTAAAATATTGCTCGAACTGATCGAGGCGTTCGTTCCAGAACCGCTCGTACTCATGCACCCATCCCGCTACCTCTCGAAGTGGTCCGGCCCGAAAAGAAATTATGACTTCACGACCTTGTTTTCTGCGTTCAATGAGTCCAGCTCTTTCGAGGAGCTTCAGGTGTTTGGTCACTGCATTCAGAGCAGTGTCGAACAGCTCTGCGACATCCAGGAATCGAGCCGGCCCATTCGCCAGCCGCGCGATAATCGCTCGCCGAGTCGGATGAGAAATAGCTGCCAAAACGTCCGTCAGTCGATCCATGTATAACATTACACCATTGGGTGTAATGTTGTGCAAGTTAAATCTGTCGCATGTGAAAATTCTGCGTCAGTAATGGCGGAGACGACGGGACTCGAACTCTTGGGGCGCGATACTCTAGGGCCGGTTGCTCATTTAGCCAATCAGCAAACCAAAAATGATCCGACGGCGCTTTTTCCCCGATTCGTAACGGGAAGTCGGCTTGTGGGAAGCGAGCGCCATTGTTACCGGTTGATGGGTAACACGAAAACAAATCCGTTCACACATGCGGCTCTATTCTTCAAACCGATCTAATGCCAAAAAAATCTCATACCTCCAATAGATAATTTCAATTGGACTTGCCCGCCTCTTTAGCTTATTTCTTGATTTCCAATAACTTATGGCTGCTCTGGACGGGCGGCGAGGGAGGGCACGGCTGCGAATGAAGCAGGGAATGGTTTTTGCGGCTTTGCACCTCTGCCGGGAGGCCAGAGTGTGTTGTGGCGTGCTCCGGGTCACGGTATGAAGACCATGGTCTCGGCGGCGCGCTCTTTGTTTAATCTGCCTTTTCCCAGCTACCAGTTTGGCAAGGCCTACGACGAAATGTTTACCAATGCGGGCGCGCCGCGTCCGCATTATCAGACCCTCTATCGCACGCTGCTCGATCTGCCTGCCGAGGACCTGCGCAAGAGCCAGCAGGCGGCGGACCTGTCGTTTTTGCATCAGGGCATCACGTTTACGGTTTACGGGAATAAGGAAGGAACGGAGAAGATTTTCCCCAATGACTTATTGCCGCGCATCATTCCCAGCCACGAATGGCAGAAGATTGAGCAAGGACTTAAGCAGCGCATCCTGGCCTTGAATCTTTTTCTCAAAGATATCTACCATGATGGCCGCATTCTGGCCGATGGCGTGGTGCCGCGCGAGCTCATCTATGGCTGCCGCCACTTTCGCCGCGAGATGCGGGGCTTGGCTGTGCCCCGGGATATTTACGTGAGCGTGTGCGGCACAGACCTGGTGCGCCTGCCCGACGGCGGCTTTGCCGTGCTGGAAGACAATCTGCGCGTTCCCAGCGGCGTCTCTTACATGCTGGCCAACCGCAAGGTCTTGAAGCGCGTCTTCCCCACGCTGTTTCGCGACTATGGTGTCTGCCCCATCGATCATTATCCGCAGGCGCTTCTGGCTACGCTGCGGACTCTGGCGCCGGCTAGCTCCCCCAGCCGCAATGAACCGGCAACCGTGTTACTTACACCCGGAGTTTCCAACTCGGCGTATTTTGAACACACATTTCTGGCGCAGCAGATGGGGATTGAGCTGGTGGAAGGCCGCGACCTGCTGGTGCACGATAACGTGGTTTATATGCGGACCACGGCCGGGCTGCGCCGGGTGGACGTAATCTACCGCCGTGTGGACGACGACTTCATGGATCCGCTGTGCTTCCGCACCGATTCCATTCTGGGCGTTCCAGGCTTGTTCAATGCTTATCGCGCCGGCAATGTGACCCTGGCCAATGCCATCGGTACGGGTATCGCCGATGACAAAGCCATCTACGCCTATGTCCCTGCCATCATCCGCTACTACCTGGAACAGGATCCCATTCTGCCCAACATTGAAACTTACCTGCTGACCGATGATTCCCAGCTCAGCTATGTGCTCGAACATATGGAAGAACTGGTGATCAAAGCGGTAGGCGAGTCGGGCGGCTACGGCATGTTGATCGGTCCGCACAGCACATTTCAGGAGCGTGAAGAATTCCGGCAAAAAATTCTGGCTGAGCCGCGTAACTATATCGCGCAGCCGACGCTGACGCTCAGCCAGGCGCCGTGTTTCATTGACGGAGACGTGGAGGCCCGCCACATTGATCTGCGGCCTTATATCCTCTACGGCGAGAACGCGACGTTGGTTCCGGGCGGTCTTACCCGAGTGGCCCTGCGCCGGGGGAGCCTGGTGGTGAATTCATCCCAGGGAGGCGGCAGCAAAGATACCTGGGTACTTCGAGAGGCAGGGAGGGCAGGAGAGGCAGCCTAGTTCCTGCAGAGGCACACATTATGCTTTCACGAGTTGCCGACAGTCTTTACTGGATGAGCCGCTACCTGGAGCGGGCTGAGCACACCGCCCGGCTCATCGACGTCGATTTGCAGCTCAGGCTTGATCAGTCGTCGGAGTCGGCCAACGAACGCTGGCAGCGGATGCTGGCGGCCTTGCAGATTCCGGTTTCACTGGTCGGCGGAATCGACGCTATCACACTGCCGCACACGCTGACCTTCAGCCGGTCCTCGCCTTCTTCCATTGTTTCCTGTGTTGCAACCGCGCGCGAAAATTTACGGCATGTGCGCGAGCAGTGCAGCTCAGAGATGTGGGAGCAGCTCAACCGTCTCTACCTGAAAGTGATTGACAGCAATACCCACGCGGAAGACAGTTGGAACCTGCTGTCACTGGCCTTTTTTCGCTCGGTGCAGGAGGGAGTGCATCTGTTTCAGGGGATCACCGACTCCACCATGAGCCACGGAGAAGGCTGGCACTACATTCAACTGGGTAGGTTCGTCGAGCGTACTAACATGCTGGCCTCGTTGATCGGGGCGCATTTCAGCTACCTGCCGCATCCGCCTGACCAGGCCGTCGAGAGTGCGGAATACCTGGAGTGGGTGGCATTGCTCAAGTGCTGCACCGCCTTCGAGGCCTACTGCAAGGTTTACACCGCGGAGGTGCGGCCGCTGCGCGTGGCGGAATTTCTATTATTGAATCCTGACTTTCCCCATTCCATTCGCTTCTCGGTAGAGATGGTGCAGGCCGCACTGCAGGTGACCAGCGAGCTTACCCAACGCAAGGCGGCGCAGCCGGCCAGGATTGCCGGCCGGCTGAAAGCGACCCTGAGTTTCAGCCAGATTGACGAGATCATGGCCAACGGCGCGCATGCCTATCTGGAAAATATCCGCAGCCAGTGCGGGCAGGTGCATGCCGCCATTCAGCAGATTTACTTCGACTATCCCATTGAATCGGCGATAGCCTCATGAGCACCGAGATGATCTATTCCATTCGTCACATCACGGGTTTCGCTTACCAGCCGGCGGTGCGCGAAAGTGTGATGGAGGTGCGCATGCAGCCGCGCAGCGAGGGAACGCAGCGCTGTCTTAATTTTTATCTGGATGTGAGCCCGCACGCCAGCATCATGGTCTATCGCGACTTTCTGGGAAACACCATCCATCACTTCGATATCCCAGGCAGCCAGGCGCAGATCAAGATTACCGCCAAAGCTATCGTCGAAGTGCAGCCGATTCCAGCCCCGCAATCGGCCGAGGCGTGCAACTGGAGCGATTTTGATACGCAGGTCGACCAGGGCGATTATTGGGAGATGCTTCTGCCCAGCCGTTACGCCTGCTCCACCGAAGCGCTGCAGAAATTCGCGCGCGAACTCGACCTGAAGCGCGGCGCGAACCCGCTGGAGACCCTGCTCGATTTGAACCAGGCAATTTATAAGGCTTTCGATTACGTTCCCAACAGCACCAAGGTCGATTCCCCGATCGACGACGCCTTGCAGTGCCGCCGCGGCGTGTGCCAGGACTTCGCCCACATCATGATTGCCCTGGTGCGGCAGCTCCGCATGCCCTGCCGCTATATCAGCGGTTATCTCTGCCACGACACCAAGGTCCCCGACCGCTCGCCGCAGGGCGCAACCCACGCCTGGGTTGAAGCTTTTCTTCCGCCGCTGGGATGGGTGGCTTTTGACCCGACCAACAACCTCGTTGCCAGCGACCGCCACATCCGGGTTGCGATTGGGCGTGACTACGCCGATGTGCCGCCTACCAGAGGCGTCTACAGAGGCGAAGCCACCAGCGAGCTGAGCGTGGGAGTATATGTATCCACGGTGGATAAGCCGCTGGCGGAGGAATTGGCGCCGGCAACGGTCATCCAGTCGAGGCCGGTAACGGTAGCGCCGGTGGATCGGTCGCATGAGCAGCAACAACAGTAGCAGTACTCAGTACTCAGCCAATGAGATTGATTCATTGGGTCATTGAGTCATTGAGTCATTGAGTTACAGCAAGACGCAAATGGCTCAATGACGCAATGATTCGATGACTCAATTCTCTGAGGTCGCGTTTGAAGCTTCATTTGGATGAATGCTGATTGCTGAATGCTGAGTGCTTCTTCTCACCACACTCCCTTATCGCTTCCCGTCAGCTTGTAAGCAACAGCCGCAGCCACAGCCAGCGGAGGTAAGAGGTTTAGCCTTAGCGTGGCAGGCAAGTCTCCATGCAATGCGGCGTGGGTTATCTCGCGGGTGAAGAGTTTGGCGCCTTCGGGCATGATGGGGACGCGCAGGAAGCGCTCGCGGATACGGATTTTCTCTCCTCCAAAGGGAGCTGCCTCGTATACCTGCCTGGGCAAGTTCAAATTGTAGCCACGGTAGCGGCGCACATAGTCGGAGACAATCACCAGATAGGTTGCCACTCCCTCCCAGATGCCGGCCGACTCGGTGGCGCGCCGCAACTCGAAGAAATCGAGCCCTCCTGATTCCACCAGCGCGGCGCTGTTGACGATATCGCAGACGCGGAAGTAAAAATGGCGGTACATGCGTTGCAGCGTGGCCACCACGATGCGCTCTTCGGGGGCGGGCACGTAAAATTTCATGCCGCCGATCTCTTTTTCCACGCGCCGCGTGATAAAGCGTTGCGCCAGGCGGGTGTGCTCGCCGGTCTGTCCCAGCCGTTGCAGGTGAAACTCTACCGACTCCGGCAGTCCCGGGACGGCGAAGTTCCATTTGCCTGCCAGGCGGTCGCCCCAACTGCGCGGCTCCATGCGGGCGTTGAATTTTTCCTTGAGCACACCCCCAACCCGCCGGATATCAGCCGAGGAATAAAGATCGAGGTCGTTGCCCAGGTCGGGCCAGTGGTCGAGCGACTTCATCACCGTTACCGGACAGCCTGCGGCTTCCACCTCCGCGCAGATTTCATGGAGATAACGCACCGCCGTGCCGATGCGGGCGTTTTCTTTTTCGATCACGGCTGCAACCCAGGCTGCCAGCTCGGTGTTTCCCGCCAGGGTGGCCTGCTGCAAGACGGGCTGAAGCCCGCGCAGGACTACATGGTGCGAGTGGGCCATCCCCAGGAATTGGCTGCGTTGATCGGAGGCCAGCGAGCCGACATAGGAGACCGCCTCGCAGGCGTTGCCGGGTGAGAGGGTTAACTGAAGCAGGGAGTGGATATATTGTTCTTCTTTAAAATCCCTGAACTGCACGTGATGCTGGTAACCCATTATTAGAATCCTTGACTAAGGTTGTGACTAAAAAATTGGATGTGAGCGCCGGGCGCAGAGTTGGGTGCTCAGCGGTGAGTGTTTATAATCTTCCCTTACCTTGGGAGAAGGCATTGGCTTACACCGACCTTAGAGACTGGATTGCCGCCCTTGAGCGCGCAGGCGAGCTTAAGCGCATAACAGCAGAAGTTGACCCCATTCTGGAGATCACCGAGATTACCGACCGCGTCTCCAAGAGCGGCCGCGCCGAAAGTAAGCCGGGTGCGGCTCCCGGTGGGCCGGCACTGCTGTTTGAAAACATCAAAGGACATCCGGGCGCGCAGGTGTTGATCAACCAGTTTGGTTCGGCGCGGCGCATGAATCTGGCCCTGCAGGTGGAGTCGCTCGACAGCATAGCCGAGCGCATTCACCAATTCATGGACGTCAAGTCGCCGCAGGGGCTGCTGGATAAGATCAAGATGCTGCCCATGCTGGCTGACCTGGGCAAATTTTTCCCTAAGACGGTCAGCTCCGGGCCGTGTAAAGAGGTCATCAAAAAGGATAAGTTCTCGCTGCTCGAACTGCCCGTTCTGCAGTGCTGGCCTAAAGACGCAGGACGTTTTATCACCCTGCCCTGCGTCATCACCCGCGACCCCAAGACGGGGAAGCGCAACGTCGGCATGTATCGCATGCAAATCTACGATGAGCGCACCGCGGGCATGCATTGGCAGCGGCAGAAGATCGGCGCCGAGCACTACCGGGAGCGCATACGCGCGGCCGCAGCGGCCAGCACAGCCAGGGACGGCTGTGCCACACGTGCTGCTGCCGCGGTGGATATCATGGCGCGCTCTTCCGGCGGCTCGGTTTTGGCGGAGGGGCCGCGTCCGGCGGGGAAGATGGAAGTGGCTGTTGCCATCGGGACCGACCCGGCGCTGACGTTTTCGGCAATTGTCCCTGCCCCGCCTGACGTTGAGGAATATATGATTGCCGGCTTCCTGCGGCAGAGCCCGGTGGAGTTGGTAAAGTGTGAGACTGTAGATCTGGAGGTCCCCGCCAACGCCGAGATTGTGCTCGAAGGATACGTGAACCTTGACGAGCTGCGCACCGAGGGCCCGTTTGGCGATCACACTGGGTTCTATTCGCTGGCGGATGAGTATCCGGTCTTTCACCTGACCTGCATGACCCATCGCCGCAATCCGATCTACGCCACCACCATCGTCGGCAAGCCTCCGATGGAAGATGCCTGGATGGGCAAGGCCGTCGAACGCATCTTTCTTCCGCTGATGCGGGTTACGATTCCCGAGCTGGTGGACGTGAATCTGCCAGTGGAGGGCATATTTCACAACCTGATGATCGTTTCCATCAAGAAGTCCTACCCCGGCCAGGCGCGCAAGGTAATGAACGCCATCTGGTCGCTGGGCCAGGCGATGTTTACCAAGTGCATCGTAGTTGTAGATGAAGACGTGAATGTGCAGGACATCGCCGATGTGACCTTGAAGGCCCTGAACCACATTGACCCTGAGCGCGATATCCAGTTCACGCTGGGGCCGGTGGATTCACTCGATCATGCCTCGCGGCTGCCCAACTTCGGCTCCAAAATGGGAATTGACGCTACGCGCAAGTGGCCGTTGGAGGGCTTCAACAGGCCCTGGCCGGATGAGATCCTCATGGATGAAAAGACAAAAGGTCTGGTGGACAAGAAGTGGAAGGATTATGGGATTGAATAGAGAAGTACTCAGTACTCAGTACTCGGTACTCAGTACTCAGAATTGAGAATTCAGCGCGATATGCATTCGCCAGGGATGTTCTATGAATTCTCGTTCTCAATAAAGGGGACTAGCTCGTCTAAGTAATGGGGGGGTGGGGGTTACTAAGTAACCTATTTGCGGTGCGCGGAACTATCCCTTCGCCTCCGCGAGACCGGGAGCTGGGTAGGTTTTCAAAGAGCGGAAACAATGGCTCAACTCTATCATGCCAGCAATTCTGTAAAAGGCAATGATTTGATATCACTTTTATGGAAATCGAATGAATGAGCGCGAATTTGCGAGTTCATTCGGGCTTCCGCAAGACAGTCTTGAAAAAATTAAAATCTGAAGTCCGAAACATACAATCCAATGGTGTTGTGCAGATTCACAAATAGTTTTTGGAGTAAAGATGATGACCTTTCTTGCCATCGCCGACGATCTGCAGCGCACGGTTAACGAGGCGCAGGGCCCATTGCAGGCGCTTCCCGAGAAAGAAACCTCCGCGCATCCCCAACCGGGAAAGTGGTCGAAGAAAGAAATCCTGGGCCACCTGATTGATTCGGCCACCAACAACCACCAGCGCTTTGTACGCGCGGCGCTCTATGGTCCGTTGACGTTCCCTGGTTACGAGCAAGACGCGCTCGCCAAACTCCAAGATTGCAACGAGGTGGAGTGGAAGCTGTTGCTGCGCTTATGGGAGAGCTATAACTTTTATCTGGCCCATGTCATCGCTCGTATTCCTGAATCTGCCTCCAATGTTCCTTGCACGATTGGCAACAATCCTACGGCCACTTTGGGATTTATTGCCGAAGACTACGTCGCCCACCTCAAGCACCACCTGAACCAGATTATTGGACAGCGATTTGCGACGGCGTACGGAAAGAAATAGGTTTTAACCGCTGAGGCGCAGAGACGCGGAGGAAGATTCGCGCGCCAGATTCTATTCACCATGGAGACACAGAGAATTGAATCGTAGAATCATTGTTGGTTGGGCAAGAAAGTATGCCAGCTTCTAAATCATCCAACCGTTCAGTTCTTCTCTGTGCCTCTGTGTTCTGTGGTGAAAACCTAGCGAAACAACAATGACGCATAGTCGGCCAGATTACGCCGCCAAAGCATCCAGAAGTGCCCGCCCGGGGTTTCAATGGCGGTATGTTGAACATCCTTAGACTTGAGCCATGCCCGCAGGTTGCGGTTGAGCGCGATCAGATGGTCATCGGCGCCACAGGCGATCCACAAAAGATGGAGTTGCTGGTTTGCTTTTGCATCCAGTGATGGAAAGTCGGCATGAAAGTCTTCCGGGATTCCACCGGAGCTGAAGGCGCCGACCCAGGAAAACTTATCGAGATTATTCAACCCCGTCAGCAGTGATTCCGAGCCGCCCATGGAGAGTCCGGCGATGGCGCGGGCGTTGCGATCTTTCTTTACCCGGTACTCGCTCTCAACTTTTGGCATGACCTCAGAGAGCAATGCCTCAGTAAACTTTTCAAAATTACGGTCTCGCAGTTCGTGGTTGGCCCATGTGTCGTCGCCCGGCCGCACGAAGTCCATAGTTCCGTAGCCCAGCGGCATGACCACAATCATCGGCTTGGCTTTGCCTTGCGCGATAAGATTGTCAAGAATTACGTTCGCCCTTCCCACCGCTGTCCATCCGCTGGCGTCATCGCTGAACCCGTGCAGCAGGTAGAGAACCGGATAAGTTTGCTTTCCGGCCGGGTCATAGCCCGGCGGAGTATATACGTAAAAATCGCGGTAATCGCTCGCAACTGCGGACTTGTAGAAGTGATGATGGATTTCACCCTGGGGCACATCGGCAAGCTCCCAAGGCAGTGTGGAAGGACCGGGAACGTGCACCATATTTTCTGTTGCATGCAGATTGGGCTTGAGCAGGGGATTCGATGGGTCAATCAGATGCACTCCATCGGCAATGAAGGAATAGCCGTAGTAATCGGGAGCGAGCGGGGTAGTGGTCGCGCTCCACACACCCTGGTCATCTTTCTGCATGGCCACCGGCTGCGCGCCTTCCCGCGCCAGCCTTACATCTTTGGCGTTAGGAGCACGAAGGCGGAAGGTCACGCTGCTGTCCGGATGTACTTCAGGCGAAATCAATGGTGCCGGCGGTTTCATAGGAGTTGAGGGTGGGTTGCTCTGCTGTGCCGCTGCAAGACCGGCAAGGGCAAAGAGCATACATAAATATAGTTTCAGCGGGGCTGAAGTGAATCTCATGGTCCGTCCTTGATCAGGTGAAATTCAAAGTCTGGTTTGACCTTGTGACTGCTTTTCCTCTTCTTTCGTTGTGCCTTCACAGTGAAATACACGCCATTTGGAGAAAAATCAGGGAACCATTTATACTAGTTTTTTATGGCAATCATCAAAGACATTGCCGGGATCGCCAAGGGGATGTCCATCACCTTCCGGGAGATGTTCAAGCCCACGGTGGTGGAAAACTACCCCGATGGCAAAGGTCCGCTGAAGGGCGCGGTCTTCCAGGAGCGCTTCCGCGGCGTACATGTGTTGCAACGCGACGAAAACGGCCTGGAAAAGTGCGTGGCCTGCTTCCTGTGCGCGGCGGCTTGTCCTTCGAATTGTATCTATATCGAAGCGGCCGAGAACACTGCCGAGAACCGCATCAGCGGCGCCGAGCGTTATGCCAAGGTCTATAACATCGATTACAACCGCTGCATCTTCTGCGGCTATTGCGTCGAGGCCTGCCCCACCGACGCCATTACCCACGGCCACGGCTTCGAAATTGCCACCTTCAACGCGACCAACCTGGTCTATCGCAAAGAGCAGATGCTGGCCCCCAAGCCAGCACATCAAGGCGACAACGCAGTCTTCAACATAGCCGAGCAGGGAAGCACAACGTAAACGGGAGCGATTTTAGTATTTTCAAGCCGGCTATGCAGCCGGCTTTAATTTTGAAGTACGATTTACGAAGTACGATTTTCGATTTTTACGACGGTACTCCGCACTCACTTGCTCATATGCGGCGGTAGTTGATTTTCGCGGAAACAACCATACAAATTAGTCAGCCTCGAAGCAAACTGCCAAATCCCCTAACTCATTGTAAAGAAACGTAAAGCGGCATTACTTACGTAACTAGCGTGTTAGCTAAATAGCTAATAGCATCAGTGCAAGTTTTGTGATATTTGATTGCTGCAAAGCTGCTCTGGAGTTATCACGAGAGCGGGTTTGTTAGGGGGAAGTTGTGCCACTTTCAGAGATCTTACGCAAAAGTCTTCAACGATGTTTGATCATCGCCGGGCTGGCCGCCGTGGTGATCTCGCTGGCTGGTTGTAATGATCTGAGCGCAGACCAGGCGAAGAGTATCCTGCTGAATACAGACACCGATCTTCAGAAAACAATTTATGTGGATATCGGCTACCTGAACGGACATTGCGGTCTCTCGCCAAGCTTGCCTAAGTACGCCGTCCTGGAAAAAGCGGGGTTGATCAGCATTGGAAACACCGGCACCTCTACCGAAGTCCTTACCACGAATAAAGGCGATTCCATTTTCAAACAAGTAGGCGCGCGGGCGCTCGATTCCGAGGAATTCAAGAAACAGACTGGCCAGGGGCGCTGCAACATCCATAATTGGGCCATTCCCATAGCATCCAAAGAGATGCTCGATGTGACGGTTACACCGGCCGGAGACAACGCTGCCGATGTGGTCTACAACTGGAAGTGGAAGCCGAATGAGATTGGCGAAAACTTTACCGCCGATAGCGAAGTCTATCGCTCGCTGAACCGGCATGTGCAGGAGTCGCTGAGCGATGGAGATATTCCCCTGGACAACAGCTTTCCGCATGCCACCAAGGTGCACTTCTATCATGACGGCACCGGCTGGCATATGGGGAAAAACCAATAGTCAGCACTCAGCATTCAGCCGAAGAACATTTCACCACGGAGGCACGGAGACACAGAGAATCGAGTCATTGTTAATCAACCACAAAAGTTTGCCAGCCTCTCAACTTTTCAATCATTAAATTCTTCGATTCTTCAATGCCCCAATGACCCGATGAATCAATGGCTCAATTCTTTCTCTGTGCCTCTGTGGTGAAAATACTCTACAACTGAGGCGAAACTAGCCGTTCGGGTGATGTGATCCTTTCCATTTGAGCGCATTCTTGTTACTGGGACCGCAGACAACAAATCCTGCGGTTTCCAAGTTCATCCAGGAGTCAAGAAATGGCGTCAACAATAGTTCATCAGCAATGGTCTACGCTATCGGCCGAATTGGCCGCGGGCGCGGAAAAAATCGGGAGCTCGGTGGTTTGCATTCACTCTCATCACCGGCATGCTGCAAGCGGCGTGGTGTGGCAGAAGGGGGCAATCGTCACTGCCAATCACGCACTGACACGCCCGGAGGTCACGGTCACGAACGCGCAGGGGCAATCGTTCAGCGCGGAGGTGGCCGGGCAGGACCCAACTACCGATCTCGCCGTACTGAAAATTCCAGAGAGCGCAGAAGTTCCCCAAGCAAAGATTGGAGACACGAAAGAGCTGAAAATCGGCCATCTCGTGCTGGCCCTGGGCCGGACGCGCAGAGGGAACCTGGTTGCGAGTTCAGGAATCATCTCGGGCCTGTTCGGAGCATGGCGCACGTGGAGAGGCGGGGAGATTGACCAGTTCGTACGTCCCGACCTGGTTCTTTATCCTGGGTTTTCCGGCGGCCCCCTGGTGAATGCAAGTGAGCAGGTGCTGGGCGTCAATACACAGGGTTTGCGGCGGGGTGCGCCGATCACCATTCCTGCCAGCACGGTCAGCCGCATTGTGCAGGAGCTGCTGGAAAAAGGGCGCATTGCGCGGCCCTATCTTGGTTTGGCCATGCAGCCGGTTCCGCTGCCGGCGGAGCTGAGGAACAAATTGAATCTTTCGACCAGCAGCGGCGCTCTGATTATGCATGTAGAGCCCGATGGACCGGCGGGAAAAGCCGGGCTCCTGCTTGGCGATATCCTGACCGCTATTCGCGGCAATCCTATTGAGGATACTGATGACGTACAGGTCCAGCTCGGAAAATTACGCGTGGGAGAGTCAGTCTCCGTATCTCTCATACGTGGCGGACAGCGGATCGAGGCCCCGCTTGAACTCGGCGAGCGCCCCGCGAAGTAGCGCATCCACGCAGAAACAGCCTGCGATCGCGGCAATTCGCGCTCTGATTATCGCCGCTTCGGCGGAAAGGAGATCGGCCCTGCAGAAGCTGCTGCGGGGCGCGGCTTCGATCGCAGTGATTGGCGCGTTGCCGGCAGCAGCGGCCGCCGGCGCCTATGTGCAGCATTGGCAACCGGAGGCGGTGCTGGTTGATCTCGATTCCAATCTGGGAAGCGCAGAGCGGCTGGTGGCGGAGGCCTCGGGCGGTTTTTCCGGCCTTACGGTGATTGTATTGGCCGATCATCCTGAAGCTGCCTGGACGGCGCGTCTGTTGCGCGCCGGCGTGAGTTCGATTCTGCCGCGCGACGCATCGTGCCGGCAGATTGCGGCAGCTCTCCAGGCTGCTTCGGAAGAGCTGGTTGTTTTGCACCCGGAGATCGTGGATGGCATGTTGAACGAAAGCCTGCTGGAAGAAGGCGTGTTGGAAGGCGAAGGTTCCGATGTTGAAGGCAGTGGCTCCCGGGATATGGAACCACTTGTCGAGGAGCTGACCCGCAGAGAGGTGGAAGTCCTGAGGATGGTGGCAGCAGGCCTGGGCAATCGAGAAATAGCTTCGCGGCTGCATGTCTCCGAGCACACAATCAAGTTTCATGTCAGTTCGATTTTGGGCAAGCTGGGGGCAGCGAGCCGCACCGAGGCCGTTACCAACGGCATTAAACGAGGGTTTATATTGTTGTAGAGCAGTTTCTGATCGCTTTCATGTAATCTGCCGGTGTCACCCTGATGACCAGAGGCAACAGAATGCCCGAAACACTCAGCGCAAAACAGACCGCCTATCTTCTCGATGGAAAATTTTCTACCGCAGGCCTGCCAGTAGAAATCTGCTCGCCCTATGACCAGAAGATTGCAGGCGTCGCAACTTTTGCCGGTCCGGAGCAGGTTGAGGCCGCCATTGCGGCCGCAGTCCGCAGCTTTGAAGTTACGCGTAAGCTGTCATCGTATGAACGCCAGCGTGTGCTGCGGGAAGTTACACAACAGGTCCAATCGCGTCATGAGGAATTTTCCCGCAGCATTGCCCTGGAGTCAGGCAAGCCCATCAAGACCGCCCGCGCTGAAGTGGACCGCGCTGTTTTCACTTTCACCGTCGCCGCAGAAGAGGCCACACGCATTGGCGGCGAGTATTTGCCACTTGATCTGCAGGAATCTGCCGCCGGGCGATGGGGCATGGTGCGGCGCTTTCCGGTGGGGCCCATCGCTGCCATCACGCCTTTTAATTTTCCGCTCAACCTAGTGGCTCACAAAGTCGCACCCGCCATCTCCGCGGGATGCACTATGGTCCTGAAGCCGGCTCCGCAGACGCCGCTTACCGCGCTTCTGCTGGCTGAAGTAGTGCAAAATGCCGGTTGGCCCGCGGGCGCGCTGAATGTATTGCCGCTCAGCAATGAAGATGCGGCGCAGTTGGTCCGCGATGACCGGCTGCGCATGCTGACCTTTACCGGCAGCTCGGCCGTGGGATGGCAGCTCAAAGCGCAGGCAGGGAAGAAGCGCGTTACCTTGGAATTGGGCGGCAACGCCGGTGTAATTGTTCATTCCGATGCCGAGTTGGATGACGCCGCTGAACGTTGCGCCATCGGCAGTTTCTCGTATGCCGGCCAAAGTTGTATTGCAGTGCAGCGCATTTTTGTGCACAAGAGTGTTTATGAAAAGTTCCTGGAAAAATTCCTGGTCCGAGCGCGCAGCTTCAAAGTTGGCGATCCCATGGACGAAACCACATTCATCGGCCCGCTGATCCGCGAACAGGATGCAATCCGGGCTCAGCGCTGGGTTGAAGAGGCTGTTGCAGCGGGCGCCAGGTTGCTTTGCGGCGGCAACCGCAAAGGCGCATTAATGGAAGCCACCGTGCTTACCAATACGCGGCCCCAGATGCGGGTCAACTGCGAAGAGGTGTTTGCGCCGGTAAAGACGATTGAGCCCTACGAGGATTTCAACCAGGCGCTGGAAGCAATCAATGCCTCGTCCTATGGATTGCAGGCCGGCCTTTTCACCCGCGATGCCGGGCTTATCTTTCGCGCCTACCAGGAACTGCAGGTCGGAGGCCTGATTGTGGGCGACGTCCCCACCTTCCGCATTGACCACATGCCATACGGCGGCGTCAAAGACTCCGGTCTGGGACGCGAAGGGCTGCGCTACGCCATTGAAGAAATGACCGAGCGCAAGCTGCTGGCGATGAACCTGAAAGAGTAGAATAAAAGGTTGCAAGGACCCTGCTTTTGACCCAAAACCAGATTCTGAACATACATCCGCTGGACCAAGGACGCACGCAGCAATTCTGACAGTAATAGCGATAGAACAACCCAATGCTCTGAAAGAAATGGAGGTATGGAAGATGAAATCAAGACTGCTATTCATCGCATTGGTTTTGCTTGTTCCGGCGGCTTCCATACTTTCGGCGCAACAGCGGCAGCATCCCATTACACAAAAAGCGGTACAGCGTATTCAAAAAGAGGTGCGCCATCAGCTTCTGTTGCTGCCGTACTTTGACGTCTTCGACAATCTCGCATTCCAGGTCAACGGATACAACGTGACATTGTTAGGACAGGTCACGCAACCAACCTTGCGCGATGACGCCGAACGGGCGGTCAAGCACATTGAAGGCGTGGAGAAGGTAGACAACAAGATTGAGGTCCTGCCCGTTTCTCCCAATGATGATCGCCTGCGTGAGCAGCTCTACCGGGCGATTTATGGATACGGCCCTTTGCAGCGTTATTCACTGCCCCCGCAAAAACCCATTCGGATCATCGTCAAGAATGGACATGTCACTTTGGAAGGAGTGGTGGACAGTGAGATGGATAAAAACCTGGCCAACATACAGGCCAACGGGGTGCCTGGGGTTTTTTCAGTAGTCAATCACCTACAGGCGCCGCCCAATAAGAGCAAGAAGAAGAGTTGACGAAATGAAGCTGAACCAGACCAAAAAATCGCAGGAATGCCGCAACGCTTGTTGGCATTCATTAAAAATGCGCGCGCATGTGTAGTATTAAAGAAGCCCTCATAAGGCAGCAGTAAGGAGACAGTTTTGGCCGACCAAAATCAGAATATAGACCAGCTCAGCATCAACACGATCCGCACGCTTTCCATCGATGCGGTGCAGCAGGCCAACTCCGGGCATCCCGGAACCCCGCTGGCCCTGGCGCCGGTAGCTTACACGTTATGGCAGCGTTTTCTGCGCTTCGATCCCGATGATCCCATCTGGGCCAACCGCGACCGCTTTGTGCTCTCCAACGGGCACGCTTCCATGCTGCTCTATTCGTTACTGCACCTGACCGGAGTGAAGGCGGTCAATCCGCAGTATGAAAGACTTGGCGAACTTTCCGTGACCATGGATTCCATCAAGCACTTCCGCCAGCTTGACAGCAAAGCGCCCGGACATCCTGAGTACCGTTGGACCTCTGGGGTTGAAACCACCACCGGGCCGCTGGGCCAGGGTGTGGCCACCAGCGTGGGCATGGCCATAGCGGCGAAGTGGATGGCCACTCATTTCAATCGTCCTGATTTCACCATGTTCGATTACAACGTTTATGCCCTCTGCGGCGACGGAGACATGATGGAAGGCATCAGCAGCGAGGCCGCTTCGCTTGCCGGACATCTCAAGCTTCCCAACCTCTGCTGGATCTATGACAACAACCGCATCACCATCGAGGGCCACACAGAGTTGGCTTTCAGCGAAGACGTGGCCACGCGCTTCATGGCCTACGGATGGAACGTGACCCGCGTGGGCGATGCCAACGATCTGGAAATGCTGGAGCGGGCCTTCAAGGTTTTTCTGAACACAAACGATCGTCCGACATTGATTATTGTTGATAGCCATATTGCTTATGGCGCTCCGAACAAGCAAGACACCTCCGCCGCTCACGGCGAGCCGCTGGGAGAAGAAGAGGTCCGGCTGACCAAGCGCACTTTAGGCTGGCCGGAAGACGCCAAGTTCCTCGTGCCCGATGGCGTTCGCGAAAACTTTGCCCAGGGGATCGGCGCACGCGGACGCGCCGCCAGCCAGGCCTGGATGAAAAAATTCGAGGACTACAAATCCAAGTATCCCGACCTCGCCGATCATCTATATAAAATGCAGCACCGCGAACTGCCCGCCGGGTGGGACAAAGGACTGCCCACATTTCCCGCCGATGCCAAGGGCATTGCCAGCCGCGATTCTTCGGCCAAGGTGCTCAACGTCATCGCCCAGAATGTGCCGTGGCTGCTGGGGGGGGCTGCCGATCTTGCTCCCTCTACTAAAACGCGTTTGACCTTCGAGGGAGCGGGAGATTTCAACGCCACCAACTATGGCGGACGCAATTTTCATTTTGGTATCCGTGAGCACGCCATGTGCGCCATCGTCAACGGCATGTCGCTTTCCAAGCTCAGGCCCTTTGGTTCCACCTTCCTGATTTTCAGCGACTACGCCAAAGGCGCAATTCGCCTCAGCGCAATCATGGAGATTCCCGTGATTCTTATCTTCACCCATGATTCCATCGGCCTGGGGGAAGACGGGCCCACGCACCAGCCGATTGAGCAAATCCCTGCCTTGCGGGCGGTGCCCGGATTGATCACCCTGCGTCCCGCCGATGCCAATGAAGTTGCCGAGGGCTGGCGGGTCATCATGCAGTTGCGCCACGAACCGGTGGCGCTGGTCCTGACGCGGCAGGCGCTTCCCACTTTGGACCGCACAAAATATGCGTCCGCGGCGGGAGTGGCCAAAGGCGGCTACATATTGGCCGATGCACCCAACGGAAAACCTGAAGTCCTGCTGATGGCCAGTGGCAGTGAAGTTTCACTCTGCGTTGGCGCCTATGAGCAGCTCAAGAAAGAAGGCATCAACGCGCGCGTGATCAGCATGGCTTCGTGGGAGTTGTTTGAGCTGCAATCAGAGGAATACCGCCAGAGCGTAATACCTCCAGATGTGCGGGCGCGGGTTTCTGTAGAGCAGGCGTCGACCTTTGGATGGGAACGTTTTACGGGAATTGACGGGGTTCGTCTGGGCATGAGAACCTTCGGAGCTTCAGCACCCCTGAAAGAGTTACTGAAGAAATTCGGCTTTACGGTTGACAACGTTGTGGCTGCGGCGAAACAGCAGTTGGGCGTTGTCAGGCAGTAGAAGAGTTTTGCGGAAGAAAAACTTTGGATGACGAATCGCGGTTTGCAAGGGCTAAAGCCCATCACGTCCTGACGACTTTACGGCACGATTCCGCCGAGCGGGGTCGTGCCCTGATACAAAGCAGGAAAATATTGACCGGCACGGCTGAAAGCCGTGCCTTTCCGAAGGACCATAAAGAGAGGAAGATTGTATGAGCGTCGCTACCAGCACCACGAACCCTCTACTCGAATTGCAACAATTTGGACAATCTGTCTGGCTCGACTACATCCGCCGCAGCCTGATTACCAGCGGAGAGTTGCAACGCCTGATTAAAGAAGATGGATTGCGCGGCGTTACCTCGAACCCCGCCATCTTCGAGAAAGCCATCACCGGCAGCACCGATTACAAGGAACTGCTTGACTCTCCTGAAGCCCAAAAGCTCGATGCCAAATCGCTCTATGAGCGCCTGGCCGTGCGCGACATTCAGGCTGCCGCGGACTTGCTGCGGCCCGTGTATGACGAAAGCAAACGGCGCGATGGCTACGTGAGCCTGGAAGTCTCACCCACGCTGGCGCATGACACTATGGGGACATTGCAGGAAGCCCGCCGCCTGTGGAAGACGGTCGCGCGCGAGAATGTGATGATCAAAGTTCCGGCAACACTGGAAGGCATCCCCGCCATCAAGCAGCTTATCAGCGAAGGCATCAATATCAACGTCACGCTTTTGTTCTCGCGTGACGCTTACGAAAATGTTGCCCGCGCTTACATCATGGGACTGGAAGAATTTGCCCAGCAGGGAGGCGACATCAGCAAAGTCGCCAGCGTCGCCAGCTTTTTTATCAGCCGCATTGACACCGCCGTGGATGGGTTCATCAAGACGCGCCTCGCCGAAACCAAAGATGAAAAGCAGCAGGCGCTACTCAAAAGCCTGGGCGGCAAGGTAGCCATTGCCAACGCCAAGCTGACCTACCAGCGTTACAAAGAAATTTTCAGCGGACCTGCGTGGCAGGCACTCGCTGTTCATGGCGCGCAGACACAGCGCGTGCTGTGGGCCAGCACCAGCAGCAAGAATCCCAGCTATCGCGATGTGGTTTACGTTGAAGAGTTGATTGGCCCTGAGACGGTGGATACTATCCCTCCGGCCACGCTCGATGCGTTCCGCGACCATGGGCGTTCCCGCGCCAGTCTCGCCGAAGATCTGCCGGGCGCGCAGACCACCATGGACAACCTGCAAAAAGCCGGCATCTCCATGAAAGAAGTCACGGATAAAGTTCTGGTTGAGGGCGTTCAACTCTTTGCCGATGCTTTCGATAAATTGCTCAAAGCGGTTGATCGCAAAGGACAGAACGTGCAGGAAGCCAAAACCAATCGCCAGAGCTACAAGTTGCCTGCCGATCTCGATGCCGCTGTAAAGGCGTCAGTCGATGACTGGAAGAAGAACGACAAAATCCGCCGCCTGTGGGCGCGTGATGCAACTTTATGGACAGGCGCCGACGAGAGCAATTGGCTGGGGTGGCTGAACGTCACCGATGATCAACTGGCACACATTCAGCAGCTCAAAGACATTGCGGCGGAGGTGAAGGCTGCCGGTTTTACCCACTCGCTGCTGCTCGGCATGGGTGGATCGAGCCTTTGTCCTGAAGTTCTGAAGATGACTTTTGGGAGGATTCTTGGCTTTCCTGAGATGCACGTTCTCGATTCCACCGATCCGGCACAAATCAAAGCTCGTGAAAATGCTATAGACTTGGCGAAAACGATTTTTATCGTCTCCAGCAAATCGGGAACTACGCTGGAGCCGAATATTTATAAGCAGTACTTCTTCGAGCGCGTGAAGCAGGTGGTTGGCGAAAAAGAAGCTGGCAAGCGCTTCATCGCCATCACCGATCCGGGCTCTCAGATGCAGAAAGTCGCCGAGCGCGATGGCTTCCGCCATATCTTCTTTGGCGTGCCCAGCATCGGCGGGCGCTACTCGGCGCTTTCCGATTTTGGCATGGTTCCGGGAGCCGTCATGGGCGTGAACATTCCCAAACTGCTCGACGGCGCCGAAGAGATGGTTCATGCCTGCTCTGCCACCGTTCCCATCGAAGAGAACCCCGGCGTCGTGCTGGGTAACGTTCTCGGAGTGCTTGGCACGCGCGGCCGCGACAAAGTTACCCTCATCGCTTCGCCAGGTATTCATGATCTGGGCGCGTGGCTCGAACAGTTGCTGGCCGAGTCTACCGGTAAAGAAGGCAAAGGCCTGATTCCGGTGGATCGCGAAGCGCTGGCTTCGCCGGACACTTACGGCAACGACCGCGTCTTTGCTTATTTGCGATTGCAAACCGCTCCTGATGCGAAACAAGACGCTGCCATTGATGCTCTGGAGCGCGCCGGACATCCTGTCGTACGGATTGCGGTGGAGGAGACCTACGATCTCGGCGGCGAATTCTTCCGCTGGGAGATGGCCACCGCGGTAGCCGGCTCCATCATCGGGATCAACGCTTTCAACCAGCCTGACGTCGAGGCCAGCAAGATCGCAACCCGCAAACTCACTTCGGAGTATGAGCAAAAAGGTTCGCTGCCGCCCGAATCCCCCATCTTTGAACAAGACGGAATCAAACTCTTCACTGATGAGAAAAACGCTGACGCGCTTAAGAAGGCCGTCGGTGCGAACGCGTCTCTTTCTGCTTATCTGAAGGCCCACCTTGATCGGCTCAAGGCAGGCGACTACTTCGCAGTGCTTGGCTATATCGAGATGAATGCCACGCACGAGCAGCAGTTGCAGGCGTTGCGCCACTCTGTACGCGATGGCAAGCGAGTGGCCACGTGCCTGGGCTTCGGTCCACGCTTCTTGCACTCCACCGGCCAGGCTTACAAAGGCGGTCCCAACAGCGGTGTCTTTTTGCAGATCACCTGCGATGACGCGTTCGATCTTCCTGTGCCCGGACAAAAATATACCTTCGGCATCGTCAAAGCCGCCCAGGCCCGCGGAGACTTCCAGGTGCTGGCAGAACGCAATCGCCGAGCGCTGCGCGTTCATATCGGCAAAAATGTGCAGGCAGATTTAACGAAGTTGCAGTCCATCATTAAACAAGCATTATCTTGAGCATCAGCAGTTACGAAAAAATCATTTGTCGCGTGAAGACGAATATCAGGGCCCGATCCCGCTCGGCGGGATCGGGCCATCAGGCTGTTCAAATAATCGGGCTTTAGCCTGTTTTGTGCTGAAAGGAATTTAACATGCAACTGGGAATGATTGGCCTGGGCCGGATGGGCGCCAACATGGTGCGCCGCCTCATGCGCGCCGGACATCAATGTGTCGTCTTCGATCGCAGCCAGGACGCTGTGAAAGGTCTCGCCGGTGAAGGCGCGACCGGCGCTTCATCGCTCGACGATTTTCTCGCCAAGCTGAAAGCACCCCGCGCTGTCTGGCTCATGATTCCGGCGGCGGTGGTGGATAGCCAGTTGCACGAGCTCACTCCACGCATACAGAAGGATGACGTCATCATTGATGGCGGCAACTCCTATTACATTGACGACATTCGCCGCGCACAGGAGCTCTCTACTAAAGGCATCTATTATGTTGACGTGGGCACAAGCGGCGGGGTCTTCGGTCTGGAGCGCGGCTACTGCCAGATGATCGGCGGCGAAACCGAAGTCGTCAAACGGCTCGACCCCATCTTCAAGACTCTTGCTCCTGGCATCGGCGATATCGCGCGCACTCCCGGCAGGGAGAAGGCGCCTGGCACCGCTGAGCAGGGCTATCTGCATTGCGGCCCCCCGGGAGCGGGCCACTTTGTGAAAATGGTGCATAACGGCATCGAATACGGCATCATGGCCGCTTACGCCGAAGGGCTCAACATTTTGCGCCACGCCAACGTGGGCAAACAGAAGCATGAAGTGGATGCCGAGACCACGCCGTTGCGGCATCCTGAGCACTATCAGTATGATTTCAATCTTTCTGATGTTGCCGAGGTCTGGCGGCGCGGAAGCGTGATCGCATCCTGGCTGCTTGACCTCACCGCCAGCGCTTTGTTCAAGCAGCCCGACCTGAAGAATTTTTCCGGACGCGTCTCCGATTCCGGCGAAGGACGGTGGACGATCGTTGCCGCCATTGACGAAGGTTGCCCCGCGCCCGTGCTCAGCGAGGCCCTGTATCAGCGCTTCACCTCGCGCGGCGAAGGCGACTTTGCGCAAAAGATACTCTCAGCATTGCGCTTCGAATTCGGGGGCCACGTAGAAAAGAGTTCATGAATACAGACCCGGAAAATGTAAATCTTGAATCTGTGAATTCGGAACCGGCGGGCGCCGGGACCACCAAACCCGAGCCCGGCGGGCCCACTCCTGCGCGCCCGAAATCGGCTAAAAAACCGCGCAAAGTGCTTGTCGTTGACGTCGGCGGGACCCACGTCAAAGTGCTGGCCAGCGGACAAAAAGAGCGCCGCGAAATCCCTTCCGGTCCCACCATGACGGCTGCCAAGATGGCACGTCAGGTGAAAAACCTGGTAAAAGACTGGCAGTTTGACGTCGTGACCATCGGCTATCCTGGTCCTGTGATTCATGGCAAACCGCTGCATGAACCTCATAATCTTGCTCCTGGCTGGGTGAAGTTCAACTACAGCAAAGCCTTCGGGCGTCCGGTCAAAATCATGAATGATGCCGCCATGCAAGCCCTGGGAAGTTACAAAAAAGGCCGCATGTTATTTTTGGGGCTGGGAACCGGACTGGGCTCTGCCATGATGGCCAACGGCGTTCTACAGCCCATGGAATTGGCCCACCTGCCATATAAGAAGGCAACCTACGAAGACTACGCCGGGATTCGCGGCCTGGAGCGCCTGGGGAAGAAAAAATGGCGGCGCGAAGTAACAAATATCGTTAATCTGCTGCGCGACGCGCTGGAGGCCAATCAGGTAGTGCTGGGCGGAGGCAACGCCACTAAAATGAAAGAACTTCCCCCGAATACCAAATTGGGAAGCAACGATAACGCGTTCCTGGGCGGCTTCCGCGTCTGGGAGAATGAGGGAATTGTTCCAGGTACGTAAAAAGTAACGCTCTCTTAAATTAATAACCGTAGAGACGCAGCTTGCTGCGTCTTTCGTCACGGGCAATACACAATAACAACGCGGTCAACACAGGAAAACGAAACCATGAATGAACGAAATCTGCAGGCCGGACGTCCCAGCGATCCTTGCGTGATGGTGATATTTGGCGCCGCCGGCGACCTTACCAAGCGCAAGCTGATTCCCGCGCTCTGCAATCTGGCCAGCGGCAACCTGCTTTCGCCGCAGCTTTCCATCGTCGGCTTTGGTTATAACGACTTCACTACCGAATCGTTTCGCCAGAAGCTGACCGAAGACATCAAGGCTTTCGCCACCAGCCCGGTCGATCCGAAGGTTTGGGCCTGGTTCCAGGAGCGCATCTATTATGTCCGCGGCGATTTTTCCGATGTTAAAGCTTATGAGAGCCTGAAGAGCCAATTAAAAGAGATTGACAGCAAACACAAGACGCAAGGCAATCTTTTTTACTATCTAGCGGTCGCGCCCCGCTTCTTCGGCGAAATTGTGAAGCAACTCGGAGCAGCGGGCATGACCGAAGAGCACAACAGCGAATGGCGGCGCGTGATCATCGAAAAACCTTTCGGCCACGATCTGGATTCGGCGCGCGCTTTGAATATTGAAATCAAGAAAGTGCTGGAAGAGCGCCAGATCTACCGCATCGATCACTATCTGGGCAAAGAGACCGTGCAGAACCTGATGATGTTCCGCTTCAGCAACAGCATCTTTGAGCCCATCTGGAACCGGCATTTCATCGATCACGTGCAGATCACCGCCTCTGAAACCGTAGGAGTGGAACAGCGCGGCAGCTACTATGAAACCGCCGGGGCGCTGCGCGACATGGTGCCCAACCACCTGTTCCAGCTTGTTTCGCTCACAGCCATGGAGCCGCCCATCTCGTTCGAAGCCGATTCGGTGCGCGATGAGCAAGCCAAAGTGCTGCATGCCCTGCAGCCATTCAGTCCTGAAGAGGTTTTAAGCAAGACCGTGCGCGGCCAGTATGGTGAAGGCACGGTAGATGGCCAGCATATTCCCGCATATCGCGCTGAGGCCGATGTCTCGCCGCAATCCAATACTGAAACCTATGTGGCGCTTAAGCTGCAGATCGATAACTGGCGTTGGGCGAATGTGCCATTTTATTTGCGCACCGGCAAGGCCCTGGCAGCACGAGCGACGGAAATCGCCATCCGCTTCCACCGCGCTCCTTTTATCCTGTTCCGCAATACGCCGGTAGAAAGCCTGCAAAGAAACGAATTAGTGATTCACATCGCGCCCGATGAAGGCATCTCATTACAGTTTGGCGCCAAAGTCCCCGGCCCCATTATGCAGCAGGGAACGGTGAAGATGAATTTCAATTACGTGGATTATTTTGGCAGCAAACCCAGCACCGGATACGAGCGCCTGCTTTACGATTGCATGATCGGCGACGCCACGTTGTTTCAACGCGCCGACATGGTCGAGGCCGGCTGGGCGGTCATTACCCCGGTTCTGGACGTGTGGAAGGCGCTGCCTCCGCGCTCGTTCCCCAACTACGCTGCCGGTTCCTGGGGACCCAAAGAAGCTGACGACCTGCTGGCGCACGATGGCCGCGCCTGGCGCGCCATCGACAAGGACCATCATTAGAAAGGAGCTTTTAGCTCTTAGCCTTTAGCTTCCAACTTTTGCCCACTCAGGTAAAGAAGCCGGGCGCCGGAAATACATCTGGGTCCAACCCAAACTCAAACTCGTATGAAGCCGCAAATCAAAATCGCTGCCGACCGTCGCGAACTATGCCGCATCGCCGCCGCTGAGATCCTCGACTCTGCAAAGCAGGCTGTGCGCCGCAACGGCCAATGCACAATCGCACTCTCGGGCGGCTCGACTCCTAAAGACCTATATATGCTGCTGGCCGGCGATGCCAACTGGCGCGAGCAATTCCCATGGAAGAACACCCACTTCTTCTGGGGAGACGAACGCCACGTTCCACCTGACCACCAGGAGAGCAATTGCCGCATGGCGAATGAGGCAATGTTGTCGAAAGCGCCTGTGCCGCCGGCAAATATACATCGCATAAAAGCGGAGAATCCGGATGCCGCAATCGCCGCCCGCGAATACGAGCGCGAGTTGCGCAAATTCTTTAAACTCAGTGCAGGGAAGTTTCCCCGTTTTGATATTGCCTTGCTGGGGCTCGGTCCCGAGGCCCATACGGCATCGCTTTTCCCCGGAACAAAAGCCTTGCACGAGAAAAAAAGACTCGTGGTTTCCAACTGGGTAGGCAAGTTCTTCACCGACCGGATCACCATGACGGCCCCGGTTTTCAATCGCGCCGGCAAGGTCATCTTTCTGGTAGCGGGAGATGATAAGGCCGTACCGTTGAAAGCAGTTCTCGAAGGTAAACATGAGCCGGAGCAGTTGCCGGCGCAATTGATTCGTCCCGGAAAGGGAAGTCTTTTGTGGATACTCGATCAGGCTGCCGCAAAGTATTTGGGCAAGCCAATATCGTGAGAAAAACATGGCCGCAGACAAACTCGTCTTTCTCTTTGACGTTGATAACACGCTGCTCGATAACGACCGTGTCACTGCCGATCTGAAGCGTCACCTGGAGTGCCAGGTAGGGCTCGAACGCCAGCAGCGCTATTGGGAGATCTTCGAGCAGTTGCGCAGTGAGATCGGCTATGCCGATTATCTGGGGGCGTTGCAGCGCTATCGCATCGAGCACCCGCGCGATCCGGGATTGCTAACGGTCTCTCATTTCATGCTGCATTATCCCTTTGCCACCCGCCTTTATCCCGATTCACTGGATGCGGTGGAGCATGTTAAGCAGTGGGGAAAAGCCGTCGTCCTTTCCGACGGAGACGTCGTATTTCAACCGAATAAAGTTGAATCCTCAGGAATCGGCGAACAGGTAGATGGGAACGTTCTCATTTATATTCACAAGGAACAAGAACTGGACGACGTAGAGTGCCGCTACCCAGCCGACCACTATGTGCTGATTGACGACAAGCTTCGCATTCTTACCGCGGTCAAGAAAATCTGGGGAGCAAAAGCCACTACTGTCTTTCCCAAACAGGGACACTACGCCAACGATCCCCAGGTGCTGGCCACTTATCCGCCGGCAGACATCAGCATCGCCCGCATCGGCGATCTGCTGCAGCACGACCTGAAAAGTTTGCAACTGGTTTAAGTTGGGAGCAGAGTCTGGGGTTGCGAAATCTCTAATGATTTACTGAGTACTGAGGCCCAGTTGGGGCACAGCGACATTCGCACAACACTGGAGATCTACACACAGGTAGCCAATCCAGAAGTGGTTAGTATGGTCAATCACGTGACCAACCGCATTCTCGACCTGGAAAAGAAGGCTGGCAGCTCGATCCAGTGAAATGCTGCTTCGGTACGCCGCCTGATAAAATGGTTGTGACACAGCTTTGATTGTCGGCGCGGAGAGATGGGTGAGCGGTTGAAACCAGACGCCTCGAAAGCGTCCGTGCCTCAAAAGGGCACCGGGGGTTCGAATCCCTCTCTCTCCGCCATTCCTTCATTTTTGCCCGTTCAAAGATCAAGTCGAATGGCTTTCTGCAGGTGGGATAAGACTTACGCCATCGGTCTTGCAGTTCGAAATGACCATTTTCAGCAGTTTGGCTCGTTTGTCCCTCGCCAAAATTAAAAAGCGGCGTTATTTTGGAACTTAAATAGACAGGCAGACAGGCACACCTTCCGGCGGCAAACGATTACGCGGTTGAGACGATCAAGGTCCGATTTTGGCCGTGACACGTGAAAAGCGGCGAGGCTGCGCCACCGACGAGTTTTCATCGCTGTAAAAAAATCGACCCGTTGTTTATGAAATTTTAGGCAGCCAGATCGTAAAGATGGTGTAGTCCACCGAGCCTGGGGGAAGCAACAATCTTCCGTCCCTAACACCTTCAACTTAGGACGTTTGTTCTTGTGTTTCAAGACTGCAAGCTGCTGGCGCAGCCAAGTTTTCGAGCAACAGAGTTTTGGGAGATGAAAAGAGGCGGTGCATCGCTCCCATCCAGAACCGTACGATGTCGAACATTGGTGTGTCTTCATGATAAATGACACACCCCTAACCTTTTGATTCTAGACGGCGGATCAATTTTGGCGAACGACAGCCCTTCCCATGCACTTCCAATGCGTGTGCAATGTTCAATCGGACATGTACGTCGGCGTTTTTCCACTTTCACAATTGCAATTTAACTTTCGATTCATTGAATCTTAATCCTTTGGAAACATTCGCTCTCTATAGTTGCTGCAATCAAGAATTCTGGTAACTGGGCTCGGGTTCGATTTCAATATCCGTAAGGGAGCAGGCATGCCAATCATTTGCATTGCTGAAGAGACTCCTTGGAAGCCGAGTGTAGTTTCAGGGATCATCTTCACCTTCTAATCGGGCTACCTGTCTTCAAAGTTTTTGCCTGTGTAAAGCCTGGGTAAAACAGCGGTTGCTAAGCCGCGATGGCGAAGCCTTGCCCGATGCAGCTGCGGCAATCAGCAGCGACTCCCGGCAAGTTCTGCGCCTGCATGCGGTGAAGCCTGGCCCCGAAACAGGCAATTTACTTTCGATTGACAAAGCTTTAATTCCTCCGAAACATTCGCCGCCTATAGTTTTGTCGGCGCTCAGAGTCTCGGTTCCTCCTGCAGACGTGCACTTGAGTGCTCAGCGAACCGGCTCTGTAGTCATCATCGAATTTTACCGGGCAATCCGCGTTTCCGTTTTGCCTGTGTAAAACAATGCCGGCTAAGTTGCGATGGCGGAGCTTTGGCTGAAATGCAGTTGCGCTAGTTAACAAATCAACGACAGAACAGCGAACTAATGACGAGACAAACCGTTTGTGCCGCTGTGGCCGAGAGTTCCAGGCCTGATGCGGCGACTCCCTCTCAAATGGAACCAGTCCGTAACTGGTACGCCCTTTACACCGCTTCGAACCAGGAAAAGCGAGTGGAACAACACCTCCGAATGAAGGGGGTGGAAGTCTTCTTGCCTTTGTACACGGTGACGAAGCGCTGGAAGAACCGCACGACGCAGAAGGTCGAACTGCCGTTGTTCACCGGCTATGTGTTCGCGAGGATTGCACTTACCGAACGGGTGCGGGTTCTGGAAGTTCCAACCGTGGTGTCAATCGTGGGGAGCGGCCGAGAGCTGCTGCCTCTTCCGGACGCCGAGATTGACACTCTGCGAACCGGGCTGCAGCTACGGCAGGTGGATCCATATCCTTACCTTAAAGTTGGAAATCGCGCGCGCATTCGCTCCGGACCATTGGCGGGACTGGAAGGCGTAGTGATTCGCAAAGACGGCCATCTCCGCGTAGTTGTGAGCGTTGACTGCATTATGCAGAGCTTTGCCGTGCATGTGTATGCCGACGAACTGGAGCCTTGCATATAAATCAAGGACATCGGTTTCTCCTCGAGCGGTGCCCCCCAATTAATTTTTTAGCACATTGGATTGCGTGATGGATTTAAACCAAGAGCACGGAATGAACGGAAAAATCGTGCCGCGCGGATATGCTGCGCGAGCTTCGTATCTTGCAAAAAGGCCGCGCCTGTCGCGAGAGCAAAACGACGTCACACTGCGCGAGGTATGGCAGATACTGCTCAAACGCAGGATTACGTTCTTCGTATGCCTGGCTGTGGCTGTGCTGGTGGCGCTGGTTGTTTCGCTGATTCTCCCCACCCGGTACGAAGCCGTTGGACGTCTGACCGTGGACTTCGACTCCACGGGCGGCTCTGAGCTGGACGCGATGGCGAGGGCCACCGGAGTCGATGCTGAGACCAAGCTGCAAACCCAGGTGAATATCCTGCAGACAGACGCCTTGGCGTGGGATGTGATCAGGCATCTGCGCTTGGATCAGCGGACGGAGACCGCGCACAGAAAATTTATTATCGGGCCGGCCGAATGCATGACCGCTCCCAGCCAGTCTTTTGACAGCATCAGTCCAGAGTGCAAGAAGATGCTGCTGACCGAGTTTCACGACCGGCTGCATGTGCAGTCGGTGCCGAAGACTGAGATTGTAGAGCTCCGCTTCCGATGCAAGTCGAGGGATCTGGCGGCGAACGTGGTGAATACGCTGGCCGATACTTACGTGGAGAGGAGCTTCCAGACGAAATATCAGGCGGCCGTACGCCCTACGACCTGGCTCTCTGAACAACTGGATGACGTGAAGAAGGATGCTGAGCTGGCGGAAGAAAAATTTATCGCCTACCAAAAAGAGAACGGGATTATCGGCACCGACGAAAATCACAACGTGCTGATTGAAAGGCTGAACGCCATCAACCAGCAACTGGTTGTGGCCGAAGCTAACCGCATCATGCGCGAGGGTAATTACCGCGTTGCCATGAATGGCGATCCGGAGTCGCTGGTTGAGAATACGCCCGGCAGCCTGTTGCAGGTGTTGCATTCGGAAGAGGCGGCGCTTAAGAACCAGTACGCCGAGCTTGATGCCAAGTATGGCGAGGCTTACCCCAGAGTCATCCAGGTAAAGGAGCAATTGGATAAAGCCGCTGAGGCGACTCAGATGGAACTCAAGCGCACCCGCGAGAAAATCAAGAGCGAATACGATGCCGCGGTGAAGAGCGAATCGCTGCTGCAGGCTGAGTTCGAGAGCCAGAAGCTTGAGGCTTACAAGACGAACCAGGCCGCAATCCAGGTGGCGTTGCTGAAGCGTGATGTGGATGCCTCCCGCGATCTTTACGAGCAACTGCTGAAGAAGCTGAAGGAAGCCGGCATCGTTGCCGGTCTTAAAGCGACCAATGTGATGGTGATCGATCCGGCGGGGATTCCGGTGAGTCCGGCCGAGCCGCGTCCCGTATTGAATCTTGGTCTGGGAATGCTGGCGGGTTCATTGGTTGGTCTGGCCCTGTGCTTTGTGCAAGAGAGTGTTGACACCACCATTGCGACGCCAAATGACGTTGCCGATGTGGGCTCACTGCCGGCGCTCGGCATCGTGCCCCGCCTCACCGACGGCACGCGCAACGGCAATGGCAAAATGCTTCCTTCATTCACAAAAAAGAGGCAGCCCGTGGTTGCCCTGGAGCGTCCTGAAAGCATGATCGCAGATGCTTACCGCTCTCTGCGAACCGCCGTGCTTCTCTCGAACCAGGAAAACCCTCCCAAGGTGATTTTGGTGACGAGTCCGTTGCCGCGCGAAGGCAAGTCTACGACCAGCATCAATGCCGGTGTCGTGTTCGCTCAGAAAAGTCCGCGCGTTCTTCTGGTCGATGGCGACATGCGGCGGAGCGACGTGCACCGCCTGCTTAATCTTCCTCTGAACGGAGGTTTGAGCGCGGCGCTCGCCGGCGAAGAGCCCTCACAATTCTATATTCCTCACCCCGAGTTGCCGAGCCTGACGGTGTTGCCCGCGGGCAAGCGGCCGCTGAAGGTTCCCGATTTGCTCGACTCGGCCCGAATGCGCGAGCTGATTTCATTATGGCGGCGGCAATTTGATCAGGTCATTATCGATGCGCCGCCGGTCATCGGTCTCAGCGATGCTGTGATCCTGGCGACTATGGCTGACATCGTCGTGCTCGTGCTGCGTGCTCAGCAAAGCCAGCGCCAGGACCTGGTGCGCGCCCAGGAGATACTGGCGAGTGTAGACGCAAATGTTGCGGGCGCAATCATCAACGACTTCGACTTGAGGGCCCATGCATACTACGGATACTACGGTGACAGCCCATCGCTTTACGCCCGATATTTCGCGGACCAGGAAAGGAAGAGCAAAAGTGCGACAAACTAAAATTGTCTTCTTGTTGTTCTCCTTGCTGGCTCCAGTGATGTTACCGGCCCAGGCAAGGGAAGCCGACAGGGTGCAGGTGCAAGCCAGTGAACCGCAAGCACCGTCGGGAAGCGCCCCCGCCGGGGAAAGCTCGGCGACAAAAGATTCGTTGTCAATGGGGATGACCGGCGCGCGGGTTGCGCTTGGCCCCGGCGACCTGCTTGAGATCAGCGTGTTCGACACCCCGGAGTTGACCCAGAAAACACGCGTGGATAGCGATGGAAAAATCACCATGGCTCTGATCGGCGAGATCGATGTGCGAGGCATGTCACCTGACGCACTTCAAAAACTAATCAGGCAAAAACTTATCGACGGACACTTTGTGAAAGACCCGCAGGTTTCCGTTTTCGTCGCTGAGTATGCCGGCCAGGCGGCTTACGTCACCGGCGAAGTCAACCGGCCGGGAGCATATCCGTTGCTGCGTTCGCACCGGCTCCGCGACCTGATTTCGGTTGCCGGCGGATTTACCGCGCGCGCGGGAAACACCGTCACCCTCGCCCGCCAGGGCGATTCCACACTGCCGCTTCGCGTTGACCTGAGCGACAAGGACGAGGACAAGAGCAACCCTGAGATCATGCCAGGAGACAATATCACGGTGGGCCAGACGGGAATCGTTTACGTGCTGGGCGACGTCGAGAGACCGGGAGGCTTTCTGCTCGACCGCCGCACCAGCCTAAGCGTAATGCAGGCCCTGGCGTTGGCAGAAGGTGTGAAGTCTTCGGCTTCGCTTTCCAAGGCCAGCCTCATCCGCACAAATCAGGAGACGCGGCAAGAGATTCCCTTAAACTTGAAAATGATTTTGAAATCGCAAAGCCCTGACCCTCCCTTGCAGGCAGGTGACATCATCTTCGTACCGGGGAGTCTGACACGTGGAATGGGCCGGCACGCCATTGATGTCATACTCGAAACCGCGGGCTTTGCGGCGGTTTACGCGGCGCGTCCGTAATTCCTGTATGGAAATCCTGAACCAGATCTGAAATCTCCATCTCCTGAACGGTGGACCAACGCCCGAACGAGGGTGTCTGTCATGTCTATTTCCATTTCAACCCGCACATTAGGTCTGAGTGCGCCGCTGGCGATCACGGGCCGCAAAATAAGGTTCGCGATTGTCGGGTGCGGACGCATTTCCAAAAACCATTTTTCGTCGGTCAACGCTCATGTAGACAACATTGATCTGGTGGGGGTGTGCGATACCGAGGCGAGGCGCCTTGAGGAAACCACCGCCGCCCATGCAGTGCCAGGGTACAGAACGTTGACAGAGTTGCTGGCCGAGTCGGATGCCGACGTTGTGGTGCTGGCGACGCCAAGCGGGCTGCATGCTCGCCAGGCGATTGAAGCCGCTCAAGCCGGACGCCATGTTATGACCGAAAAGCCGATGGCCACGCGCTGGGAAGATGGCCGGCACATGGTAGATGTCTTCGACCGGGCAGGGCTGAGGCTCTTCGTGATCAAGCAAAACCGGAACAATTCCACCCTTCGGTTGCTCAAGCGTGCTGTCGAGAAGCGGAGGTTTGGCCGCATCTACATGGCTTCCATTAACGTGTTCTGGACCCGTCCGCAGGAGTATTACGACAGCGAAGGCTGGCGCGGGAAATGGGAATTCGACGGTGGAGCGTTGATGAACCAGGCGAGCCACTACGTCGACCTGCTCGACTGGATTGTTGGTCCTGTGGAAAGCGTGCAGGCCTACATTGGCACGCTGGCCCGCAATATTGAAGTCGAGGATACGGGCGTAGTTGGCATCAAATGGCGCTCGGGCGCCTTGGGTTCGCTGAACGTTACCATGCTGACTTACCCGAAGAACATGGAAGGTTCGATTACCATTCTCGGCGAACGGGGAACGGTTCGGGTTGGCGGTGTTGCGGCAAACGAAATTCAGCACTGGGAGTTCGACGCACCCGATCGCGACGATGAGCTGACCCGCGAAAGCAGTTATGTCAGCCAGTCGGTTTACGGCTACGGACACGCGCTTTATTACGAGAACGTAATCGATGTCCTGCGAGGCCGGTGCGAACCGGATACCGACGGCCGCGAGGGATTGCGCTCGCTGGAACTGCTGACGGCGATGTACATCTCTGCCAGAGACGGGCGGCGCGTGTCTCTCCCGCTGGAGCACTAAATATGAGCCAGCCTGCACTCGCGCTCCCATATTTCGCACATCCGACTGCGATCATTGATCCGGGGGCGAAGATCGGCCCGGGTACAAGAATCTGGCACTGGGTCCACATTGACGCGACAGCGGAAATCGGAGCGAATTGTTCGCTGGGCCAGAACGTCTACGTTGGCAGAGCCAAGATCGGCAACAATGTGAAGATCCAGAATAACGTTTCCGTCTATGACGCGGTTGTGCTCGAAGACGACGTGTTCTGCGGCCCCAGCATGGTCTTCACCAATGTGATCAACCCGCGCAGTCACGTGGTACGCAAGCACGAGTATCTGCCGACCCTGGTGAAGCGCGGAGCGACCATCGGAGCTAATGCCGTGATCGTGTGCGGCAACACGATCGGCAGTTATGCCATGATCGGCGCGGGCGCGGTGATCACCAGAGACGTGCCCGATTATGCGTTGGTGGTGGGCAATCCCGGACGAAGGATCGGCTGGATTTGCCAGTGCGGCATACGCCTGGAAGTATCGAATGAGCAAGCCCAATGCCAGGCGTGCGATTCGGACTACGAAGTGATTGGCGCTACTTGCAGGCCGGCACGATGAAAGTGGCCGTAGTAGGCGGCGGCATCAATGGCGTGATGTCCGCCTGGGCGTTGGCGCTGAAAGGGTGTTCAGTCGATTTGTTTGAACGTGGCCGGTTAATGGGAGCAACCAGTTCAGCTTCTACCAAACTTCTGCACGGGGGACTGCGCTATCTGGAGCACGGACGTCTCAGGCTCGTAAGAGAGGCGCTGCATGAGCGCAGCTGGTGGATGATAAGAGCGCCACACCTGGCAAAACCTCTGCAAATTACGCTGCCTGTATATAAAGAGAGCAGCAGGTCGGGATGGAAGGTCTGGTGCGGTTTGACTCTTTATGACTGGCTGGCCGGCCAGGCTTCTCTGGGGCGTTCGAACTGGCGCTCGCGCGAACACGTCCAACGGTCATGCGGCGATTTGCGCTCGGAAGGTCTACTGGGAGCTTTTACCTTTTACGATGGGCACATGGATGATAAAGCCCTTGGGCTCTGGGCAGCAGAAAAGGCGGCTGCAGCCGGCGTGCGAATGCACACCGAAACTGCGGTTGAAGCCATCTCGCCGGATGCCACCGTGCAAGTTGAAGGAGTGCAGCGTTGCTATGACAGAGTGGTGAATGCCGCCGGTCCATGGGCGCGGCAGTTGCTGGATTCCAGTGGCATCACCGCCGGACACGATCTGGACCTGGTTCGCGGCAGCCACATTCTGCTCGACCAATCGTGCGAGAGCGCATTTCTGTTGCAGTCACCGAGCGACGGCAGGATCTGTTTTGTGATTCCCCACCAGGGCAAGACGCTGGTGGGAACTACCGAAGTGCGCCAGCAACTCTCCGCTCCCATCTGTTGCAGCCCCGCCGAGACAAGCTACCTGCTGGAGCTCTATCAGTACTTCTTCCCCTCGCGAAAGGCGGAGATCTGCGGCGTGTTTTCCGGATTGCGTCCGCTGATCCGCTCCCACGCGAACCCCAACAAGGCTACGCGCGAATATGCCATTGAGACTATGCGGAACGTAGTTACTATCTATGGCGGTAAATGGACGACGGCGCGAGCTCTCGGTCTTCGCGTGGCCGAAACCGCGGGTTGCTGGCGATGATCGGGACGGCTTCCATCAACAAAATTCACATGGAATTCATCGATCTTAAGGCGCAGTACGCGAACCTGAAAGCTGTGATTGACGCGCGCATTCATCGCGTCCTCGAGCATGGCCAGTTCATCATGGGGCCAGAGGTGGCAGAGCTCGAGCAGAAGTTGGCGGCACGCACCGGCAGCCGTTACTGCATTGGGTGTGCCAGTGGCACCGACGCGCTGCTGATTGCGCTTATGGCGCTGGGTGTGGGGCAGGGCGATGAGGTTGCGACCACTCCGTTTACCTTTGTTTCGACGGCAGAGACGATCGCGCTGCTCGGCGCCCGGCCTGTGTTTGTGGATATCGATGCGCGCACCTACAATCTCGATCCCGCTATGCTGGAAGCTGCAATCACGCCGCGTACCAGGGCCATTATCGCGGTCTCGCTGTATGGGCAATGTGCGGATATGGACGCAATCAACGCCGTGGCTTCCGCACACGGCATTCCGGTGATCGAAGACGCCGCCCAGAGTTTCGGCGCGGCCTATAAGGGGCGGCCATCGTGCAATCTTTCCATCATCGGCTGCACCAGTTTCTTTCCCTCAAAGCCTCTCGGGTGTTATGGCGACGGCGGAGCGTGCTTTACCAACGACGAGGCACTCGCAACCCGGATGCGGCAAATCCGTGTCCATGGGCAGGACCGGAGGTATCATCACCCGCGGGTCGGCATCAATGGACGGCTGGATACGATACAGGCGGCTGTGGTGCTGGCCAAGCTGGAAATATTCGATGCCGAAGTTGCTGCTCGTGTTCGCATCGGCGCCGCCTTGAGCGAGATGCTGAGAGGCGTAGTTGCGACGCCGTATATAGTGCCGCACAACACCTCTGTTTATGCCCAATACACAATCCAGGTGGACGATAGGGAAAGATTCCAGGAACTGTTGAAAGCCGACGGTATCCCCACGGCCGTACACTATCCAGTTCCACTGCATCTGCAGCCCGCGTTTGCTATTCCCGAACTGGGATGTGGAAGTTTCCCGATTTCGGAAAAGACGGCAGAACGCGTTGTTAGTCTGCCTATGCATCCCTATCTCAGCGAAGGCGACCAGCAAGAAATTGTGCAGGCGGTGCGTCGAGCGGCGCCGGTGATTGAAGAAATATTGACCATGAGTGCCTGGTCCTGATGTCCGCGTTTGCCACTCTGAAGCAGTGGGGCAGCGTGCTGGCGAGCAATCCTTCGTCGCATTTTGCGCGGGTGCGTTCCAGCGCGTTCCTCCGCAACGTGGGCACGTTGAGCAGCGGAACCGCAATCGGGCACCTGTTCACGATTGGGGCGGCGCTCATTCTTACGCGGATTTACGCGCCCCGCGATTTCGGAGCACTGGCTCTGTTCACCAGCTACTTCAGCGTTATGGGAGTTGCGGTTTGCCTGCAATATGAGGTCAGCATTCCGTCGGGCCGAGATGAAGCCGAGGCCGCTTATCTGACGTTTGCCTCGCTCTTGCTTGCTTTGCCGGTGAGCATTGTGGCCGGAGCCATTCTGTGGTGGCTGATCCACTTTTCGGCCCTCGGCTACGGAGGGTTGCCCTGGTATACGCCGGTACTGCTGGCGCTGGCCATGTGCTTTGTCGGGATTTTCGGCGCATTGCGTTACTGGTGCCTTCGAGGAGAGCGATTCAACCAGGTATCGCAAGCAACCGTAGTGCAGAGCGCCGGCCGTGCGCTGCTTCAAACCACCTTTGGCGCCGCCCGGTTTCACTCGGCAGGGTTGCTGTTGGGTGAGGCTCTGGGACGCGGCATGGGCATGTCGCGAATGTTTCGCAGCGCATGGCCGGAGCTGCGAGGCTATCTAACCACGTTTCGCTGGGAAGAGTGCAGACAAGCTCTGTTTCAGAACCGCAAGTTTCCGTTGTATTCACTTCCGTCCTCATTTCTTGATGCCGCCTGCCTCAGTCTTCCGGTCCCACTTCTGATTCGCTTGTATGGCGCTTCGGTCGGAGGTTACTACTCGCTGGTTTGGAGAGCGATTGCGGTCCCCAGTGTTCTTGTCACAGGCGCTATTGCGGATACGTTCCATAGTTACCTGGCAACCTGTGCCCGCGAGACCCCACACCGGGTCATGCGCTTGTTTGAGCGGACGAGCGCCGGCTTGCTACTGCTGGGAAGCATTCCCGCGGTGGTCCTGTATTTCTGGGGCGCTCCTTTATTTCGATTCGCATTTGGCGCGGAATGGGCTTTATCCGGCACCATCGCCGCCATCATCGCCCCCTGGTATCTTTCGGAATTTGTCGTTAGTCCTGTCAGCCGAGTGGTGCTCGTGCTCAGTGGGCAGGAGATGAAGTTAGTCTGGGACGTGCTTTCCCTGGTTTCGCTGGTGGCGGTGTTCTTGGTGGCAGAGTGGCGCGGCATGCCGCTGCTACAGACAGTCAGAATCCTGACCATCGCCAACGTTGCTCTTCGCTTGGTCTATTTCGTAATACTGCTTCGCATTATCGCGCGGTTCAAGCAGATACAGGGCAGACAGGCACAGGCAGCGGCAGCTTGATTCCTCTGTTTGAGTTGCAGTAAGCGCGATCGCCTGAGTAGGCGAGGGCGCGGCAGTCGCGACTCTTGAAAAGTTGGAGACCCTTAATATCTATGTGCGGAATTGCTGGTTTTATTGCGCAACCGAACCGAGGCAACTCCTCGTGCGCGCCCGCTGTTTTGGAATGCATCCGGCACCGCGGGCCCGATGATCAGGGCTGGCTGCGCTTCACGGGCACGGGCGTCGAGTGTGGCCGGGAATGGACTGCGCCCTCTCGTGAACCGGAGGTATTACTGCTGCATCGCCGTCTCTCTATCCTCGATACCAGCGAGCAGGGATGGCAGCCGATGGGGACACCGGATGGACGCTACTACGTAGTGCACAACGGCGAGATCTATAACTATGTGGAACTACGACAGGCGCTTGAACGTCTGGGCCATCGTTTCAGATCGAAATCTGATACTGAAGTGGTGCTGGCCGCCTATGCGGAATGGGGCACGCAGGCCTTGCGGCGTTTCGTAGGCATGTTTGCGTTCGCGATTCTGGATACACACCGCCGGCGCGTCTTGCTGGCGCGCGACTTCTTTGGCGTCAAGCCTCTGTACTATCTGGCTCAGGATGGCTTTTTTTGCTTCGGGTCAGAAATCAAGGCGCTGTTGGAGTTTGGGCTCTCGCGTCCGGAGGTAAATGCGCAGCGGCTGCTTCTTTACCTGAGATACGGGATGGCGGATTTCGGTTCGCAAACGCTGCTGTCGCGCGTGCAGCAACTTCCCGCCGCCCACTACCTCGAGCTATCGCTGGAGAGCGGCACTCCGCCGGAGCCGCAATGCTACTGGAACCCTGAGTCTGAAGACGATTTAGATATTTCTTTCGATGAAGCCGCCAAACACGTCCGCGAACTTTTTCTACGCAACGTTGAACTGCACCTCCGCAGCGATGTCCCTGTCGGTTCGGCGCTTTCCGGAGGCATCGACTCCTCTTCAGTGGTGATGGCGATACGCCACCTGGATAGCAACGCCGAGATTCATGCTTTCAGCTTCATTGCTGAAGACAAGGCCATCAGCGAAGAACGCTGGATCGATATTGTCGGACGCGAAGCGCGAGCGCATGTTCATAAGGTGCGGGCGACAGCGAATGAATTGGCTGCCGATCTTGATGACATCATGTACTTCCACGACGAGCCGTTCGGCAGCACCAGCGTCTACGCTCAGTATCAGGTGTTCCGCGCCGCGCGGGCTGCCGGAATCAAAGTGATGCTTGATGGCCAGGGAGCGGATGAGATTCTGGGCGGCTATCGCTACTATCTGGGCGCGCGGCTTGCCTCGCTGCTGCGTCAGGGCCGCTGGTCAGAGGCAGTGCGGTTTCTACAGAGCTTCTCCCGCTTTGGCTTCGGTAAATATCGCGGCCTGGCCTACTGCGCCGATTATCTGATGCCACCAGCTCTGCAGTCGGCGGCGCGCAAGATGATAGGAAAAGACGCGCTCCCACCATGGCTGAATCGCCGTTGGTTCGCCGAACGGGGAGTCGGCCCAAGGTATGTCAACTATACGACCGCGCGGGACGTGTTGCGAGATAGCCTTTCGCGGAGCGTAAGCGAGACTCTGCCCAGTCTGTTGCGATATGAAGACCGCAACTCCATGGCTTCTTCTGTGGAAAGCCGGGTGCCATTCCTGACCCCTGCCTTGGTGAGCTTTCTCCGGAGGCTCCCGGAAGAGTACATCATCGCGCCGGATGGTACATCGAAAGCCGTCTTCCGAAAAGCCATGCGCGGAATTGTGCCCGACGCTATCCTCGATCGCCGTGACAAACTCGGCTTTGTAACACCTGAGAGCCAGTGGCTGAATCTGCTGGATGGTTGGGTTCGCGCCATTCTGGGCAACGATGCCGCCGACCGTGTCCCCTTTTTGAACCTCGGTGTTGCCCGTGAGGAATGGGACTTAGTCCGCGATGGAAAGCGCCCATTCGATTTTCGTATATGGCGCTGGGTGAATCTCATCCGATGGACAAAAGAACTTGATGTGGTCTACAGCTAGATATTTGAGCGAGTTGCAAAAATGCATGACTTGGATGGCTTGATGAGGAGCACGAAATGAAGCGGCTCAAACTGCTCCTGGCGGTTGCCGGTTATGCGACTGCACTGCTCTGGGCATACGCGACTGTAATATCACCGGCATTTTCCTACCAAGGCTTTAAGCTCACGTGGCCCGATCCCGCGATGATGGTCTGGCTCATCGCGCTGGTGCTCCTGCCGGCGTTGGCGTTGCCATGCGCCTTGTCGCGGCCCTCAGCCCTCATCCTCTGGTGGCTTTACCTTGCCGCCTACATACCCTCAATTCTGGTGCCGCCGCTAAGCCTGACTATGCTTCCCGAAACGCTCTTGCCGTTACAGATTTCTTTACTGCTGTCGATGGGGATTCTCTGCCTGTCTTCTTCCGGCAAATTGCTCGCCATCGGCCAGATCAAACTCAGTGCAACCCTATTTTGGCCGGTGTTCGCGCTGGTATGGTTGACGTGTCTCGCCTTCATCTGCACCTATGGGCAGTTAAACGTACTGGCAAACCTCGCTTCCTTGTTCGCGGGTGCAAATGAATACGACATTCGCACTGAATATATCGCTGAGCGCGGAAGACTGCTTGGCTATGTCGTCGGGCAACTGGGGCAGGCGCTCAATCCGTTCTTGATTGCCTTCGGAATTGCCAATCGCAGGCGCGCATTTCTGGTTGCCGGAATCATTGGCCAGATCATTGTTTTCGGCGTCACCGGATTCAAGACCGTCGTGTTCTCCGCTATATTCCTTCCCATGGTGCTGATATTCATGCGGCGCTGGCGGCGCAGCTTCGGTCTGGCTCTTACCTCAGGACTGGTAGCCATCGTGCTGATTTGCGCCGCCGCCGACCATGCTACCGGCAACAACTTTCTTTCTTCAGTCGTCACGCGCCGCACGCTGACGGTTCCGGGGTTGCTGACCGGATTCTACTTCGAACACTTTTCACAAGTCTCCCATGCCGGGGTTGGATACCATTTTTCCAGGAATGAGTCGGCGATTGACGCCTCCCGGGAAATCGGGCTTGCATATTTCGGCAGCACCGATGTAGACGCGAATGCCAATCTCTGGGCCCAGGGCTTCGCCGATCTCGGCCTGCCCGGCATTATAGGATTTACGTTCATTGTGGCCCTTATGATTTGGATGTACGATTCCCTCGCCGCCAAGCGCAATCTCGAATTAGCCGTATTGCTGGCCGCCATGCCGGCCATCGCGCTCAGCAATACTGCGCCGACCACTGTACTGATCACGCACGGAGCCCTGGCAGCGGCGCTTTTGCTTTGCCTGGCGCCATCGCCTGCCTCGGGCGATTCGTTGCAGCCGGAAATCGACTCCGAGAAAAACCAATTCCTGTCTGAGCCGGGTCTTGAAAATGATGTTGCGCCGGCTCATTGACGTTTTGGGCAGTGGCATTCTTCTGCTGCCAGCTGCGCCACTTTTCCTGATTGCGGCTTTGGCGATCTGGCTTACCGACCGCGGACCCGTATTCTACCGTCAAACCCGGGCAGGACTTCGCGGTTGTCCATTTGAACTGTTGAAATTCCGGAGCATGCAAGTTAATAATCTTCCGGCGGTTGTAGTCGGCCAGGTTAGTGAAGAGCACCCCATGGTGACGCCGGTGGGCAGGTGGATACGCCGCTTCAAGATAGACGAGCTTCCGCAGTTGCTCAATGTGTTTTGCGGGGAAATGACGCTCATTGGACCGAGGCCAACCGTGCTGGAGCAGGTGGAAGCGTACACGGTTTTTCAGCGCCGGCGTCTTGATATCCCTCCTGGCATGACCGGCTGGGCGCAGGTGAATGGCGGCGTAGAACTCTCATGGCCTGAGCGGATCATGTTGGACGTCTGGTACATTGATCATCGCTCGTTTTGGCTGGACATGACGATTTTATGGCGAACGGCGGCTGTGGTTCTTTTCGGCGACAAGCCAAATGGGGAAGCTTTGAATGAAGCGATTACATACGCGCACCAACAAGCGGGCGCCACGGAAGTGGAACGGCGGCAGCCTTCGCTCTTACCTCCAGGCGTAAATGCCGACGGCGTGTTTCTCCCTGAATAAAAGTTATTTTTGTGCACGCCGGCGCGTGCGCAAGCACAAATCACACAAAGGACTTTCGGTATGCCTTGTCGCGTAGTTCACCTAACCTCCGTGCACCACGTATTCGATACCCGCGTCTTTCATAAGGAGTGTAAAACGTTGGCGATGGCGGGCTACGATGTCACGCTAATCGCACCGCATGCGGAAGGCGATTTGATACAGGATGGTGTCAAGGTCCGAGTGGTCGCCCCACCACGCAATCGGCAGGAGCGCATGACACGCACGATCCATCAGGTATATCGGGCTGCGGTACGGGAGAATGCGGAAATCTACCACTTTCATGATCCCGAACTCATGCCGGTGGGTGCGCTGCTGAAGTTGCGTGGCAAGAAGGTGATCTACGATGTGCATGAGGACTACACGGGTACGATGAATGGCAAGCAGTGGCTGCCACGCGGCTTGCATGGTCCGGCTTCCGTCACTGTCCGCATATGCGAGGCCACGCTTTCTGCGGCCTATGACCGCATCATCGCCGCCACACCGACAATTGCGCAAAAATTCGACCCAGGGAAGACCCGGCTCGTCCAGAACTTTCCATGGCGTCACGAACTCCGCTGTCCGGATAATCTGCCGTATGAGAAACGTGAAGCCATTGCCGCGTACGTCGGCGTGCTGTCTGATCTTCGAGGGTTGCGCGAGATGACGCAGGCAGTTTACCTCGCCGCAAAGGAAATACCTGTGAAACTGGTGACTGCCGGCAAAGTGATACCGGGCGCCAAAGCGAAACTCAATGACGAGTGCGGGAATGGATTGGTGGAGCACATGGGGCTGCTCAATCGTCCCCAGGTAGCAGGGTTGCTCGCGCGCGCCAGGATCGGCCTCGTAGTATTGCACCCATTATGGAATTTCGTGAACGCGCAACCGGTCAAGCTGTTCGAGTACATGTCGGCAGGAGTACCGGTGATCGCCTCCGATTTTCCGCTTTGGCGGCGGATCGTTAAATCTGCAGCCTGCGGGCTTCTGGTGGATCCATTGGATCCCAGAGCCATAGCCGAGGCTCTGGTGTGGCTGCTCCGCTATCCTTCAGAAGCGGCCGAGATGGGAGTGAACGGCCAGCGTGCCGTGGCGGAGAATTACAACTGGGAGCGCGAGGCCGAACGTCTTATCGCCACATACGCCGAATTGCAAGCCCTCAACTAAAAGTTAAGTCAGTACTTTTCCCTCAAGAAACTTGTAATTGCAAACGAAAATATGCGGAACATATTTGACGGTACATCACGTGTGTTAGTCCTGTCGGCTCATACCGACGATGCTGAATTGGCTTGCGGCGGTACGATCGCCCGGCTATTGGCGAACGGTGCAGAAGTTTCGGTGGCGGCATTCTCTACCGCCCAGGAGTCGCTGCCTGCAGGTTCGCCGGCCGACCGGTTGCGCGGCGAGTATCTGCGCGCAATGGCGATGCTTGGAGTGGAGCCTGACCGCACCTTCGTTTACGGTTATCCCGTGCGGCGGTTGTCGCATCACCGCCAGGAATTGCTGGAGGAGTTGGTAAAGCTCAAACGGGAGCTCCAGCCCGAGGTCGTTTTCGTCACCGCCAGCACCGACGTTCATCAGGACCACCAGGTGCTTTACGGCGAATCTGTACGAGCGTTCAAGGAACTTACGCTGTGGGGTTACGAGTTACCGTGGAATCACATTACCTTTTCAGCCCATGGATTCGTGGAACTCAAACGAGAGCACGTGGACCGCAAATGGGCGGCACTGCAGGCATACGAAAGCCAGATTGAATTGCAGCGCACGTACTTTTGCCGGGAATTCATTTACGGATTGGCCCGAGTGCGCGGCGAACAGGTCAAAACCCAATATGCAGAGGCTTTTGAAGTAATACGAGTTCGCTGGTGATGATCTTGACCGGCGTAACCGCCGGGAGTAAATCGTGAACATCTGGCTCATTAATCATTATGCGTTGCCGCCCACTGAGGCCGGTGGGACACGCCATTACAGCCATGCTCGCGAACTGATCGGCCGTCGGCACGATGTACAGATCGTTGCTTCCAGCTTTCATCACTTGCAGAGGAAGCAGATGATAAAGACCCCGGGAGGTAAATGGGAGCGGCAGGTATTCGATCGTGTGCCGTTTACCTTTATTCCGGCGCGGGGCTACCAGTCGAACTCAATCGCCCGGGTTGCAGACATGTTCGAGTTTGCTCACCGCGTATGGCGAGCAGACTGGGCGGCGGAGTTGTTGCGTCCCGAACTGATCCTGGGTTCCAGCCCTGACCCCTTCGCGGCGCTTGCGGCGGAGCGGCTGGCCTCGCGTTATAGCGTGCCTTTCATACTTGAGATTCGAGATCTCTGGCCACATGTGCTTACCGAAGTCGGAGGCTACTCCAAACGCCACCCGTTTGTGCTGCTCGTGGATAGAACCATGCGGTATTTGTATCGGAAAGCCGCTCGAATTGTGATGTTTTCCCAACATTCCATCAACCTGATGACACGCTATGGCGCCGACCCCGGCAAGATCGTATGGATTCCGAATGGCGTTGACCTGAGCATGAATCCCACACCTCGTCCCGCGCCTGACGATGGCCAGTTTACAGTTACCTATCTGGGAGCACACAACCAGTGGAACAGCCTCGATGCGGTCCTGGATGCGGCCAGGATCCTTCAGAGAGACGGAGTGGAGAATGTGCTGATCCGATTCGTTGGCGATGGCGTAAGCAAGCCCGGACTGGTGGAGAGAGCGCGGGCCGAAGGTATTCATAATGTTCGATTCGATGATCCGGTTCCCAAAAAGCAGGTGCCGGAAGTTTTGCACGCCTCCGATGCATTCATCATCAATAATCGCAACGACGGGGCCTCGAAAGAATGGATGAGTTTCCAGAAGATGTATGACTATCTGGCGGCAGGCCGCCCCATCGTGTTCGGAAGCTGTACCAATGACGATGCGGTGCGCGATTCGGGCGCGGGCATCTCTGTTGAGGCCGGCAATGCCGCTGAACTGGCGCGCGCAATCGAGTTTCTTGCCCGCCAATCGCGGGAGCAACTGTGGGAATACGGAGTGCGCGGCCGCCGCTACATAGAAAATGGATACAGCATTCCCTTGCTGGTAGATCGCTTTGAAGCTATGGCTTGCGAAGTTACCGGCCAGCCGCGCCGGGCGCCTGCTCCTGCCGGAGCGCCAGTCTCCCGGCGCCTGATCGGTGCTGAATGAAACGTCTACTCCAGATCCAAGCCGCTCGACCGGCATATTAGAGGACGAAACACCAGAATGAGATCTGTCAAAAACTCAATTGCAAATGTGCGGATCCTTCGGCGAATGGTGATACCCGCTCTTCGCCACCTGGGCGACCGCGATATTACCGTGCGCCATCCATTGACGCGTACGCCACTGCGTCTTCATTTGTTCCGGCACAAAACATATTGGTTTTATGGCGTAAAACGTGAAGAAGACACCATGGCCTTTATCGCCAGGACGCTGAAGCCGGGAATGCAAGTTGTGGACGTCGGAGCACACGTTGGCTACATAACAGCCTACTTCGCAACCCTGGTAGGAGAGCACGGCCGGGTCATTGCATTCGAGCCTGGCGCCAATAATTTGCCCTACTTGCGGACCAACCTTCAGCCGTTCTCAAATGTAACCACGATCACCAAGGCACTATCGAACTCGTGCGGCACGGCTGAATTCCTGCTGGAAGACCTTAGCGGACTCAACAACTCGCTTGCTTCCGACGCCCACCTGTCACAAACAAGCCGGAATGCCTTTGTTGTTCCCACTACCCAGACCGTGCAGGTAGAAACCGTGACCATGGATGCGTTCTGCGCCGCGCAAAATTTCGAGCCAAACCTGATCAAGATTGATGCCGAAGGAGCTGAGCTGGCCATACTACAGGGGATGCGGGATGTCATGTCTACCTATAAGCCCGCGCTCATCGTCGAAGTGTGGGACAACCGGGAAGCCATGCTGGAACTGCTGTTCTCTCACCAATACCGCGTTCTCAACTCCGATCTCACTCCTGTGAACAATACTGGAGACCTGCACACGTCGAATGCCTTCTGTGTTTGAGCACCTTTCCGGTTAGCTCCTGAAAGAACGCTTATATTTCCGCGCTCGCAGCGCACAACAGCCTCAATTCCATGTTTCGAGAGCACTTTCTAAGCACTGCTGATCAGGATGCGTGGCGCAAATATCTGCCTGTGAGCAGCAGCGTCTTCGGAAGTCTTGGCTATGCGCGCATCTGCGAGGCCTTTCGCAACTGTTCCCCGCGTCTCTACGTCGTGGAATCGGGCGAAGCTGCGATTCGTTATCCGATCCTGCTTCGGTCGCTGGGGGACTTGCCGTTTGCTGTCTCAACGCGGGCGAAATGGGATTCCGCCACCCCGGATTTCACCGGTCCACTGATGCTTGGCAGCGAGCCTGAACTTAGCGCTGTTTTTCCGGAGCTTCGCAATACGCTCTTCCAGCAGGAGGGCATTGTGGCAGAGTTTGCCCACCTTCATCCCTGGTCGAACGCGCAGGCGGTGTTGCAGAACGGCTGCGCCTACAACCGTGACATTGTGTGGGTAAACGTCAGCCATAGCCCCGAAACTCTGTGGCGCGATCACTTTGAGCATTCGTGCCGCAAGAACATCAATCGCGCGGAAAAAGAGGGTGTAAGGATTATTACAGGCTCGAGCGATGAACACATTCGGGAATTTTTCCGCATTTACCGCGGCACGATGGATCGCAACAATGCTGACGCCGCCTATTATTTCTCCTACGAATTCTTCCGGTCTTTTAGGGATGAATTGCCTGAGAATTCCAGATTCGTTCTGGCCGAACACCGCGATCAGATCGTGGCCGCCACGCTCTACCTGCACGACGATCACGATGTGTTTTCGTTTCTCGGTGGAACCGATTCTGCATTCCAACAAATGCGTCCAACGAATGCATTGATTTGGGAGACGATTTGCTGGGCCCATGCGACCGGCAAGAAAAGATTCATATTGGGAGGCGGATACAGACCCGGCGACGGCATTTTTCGCTTCAAGTCAACCTTCTCGCGGCTCCGGCAGCCGTTCTATGTCTACAAGCGAATTCACTTGCAGCATGACTACTCTCAATTTGAGCAGCGGTGCCGCCAGCACCACGGCTTAGACGGTGAACCGATCGGTTATTTTCCCAGCTATCGGCACGCCGGCTGCGATGCGAAGGCGAAAGCTGCATCGGCGTGACCTTCCGGATGTACCGGCGCAGCTCCAATCACCATGTGTTGAGGATACAACGTGAACAATTCCACTTTTGGGCGGGTAAGAGTGAAAACTCATTCGATCGAGACACACGCGTTTGCGCCGTGGCCATTCTTCGACGATGAAGAACTCCAAGCAGCGGCCGCGGTGCTGCGCTCGGGCAAGGTGAATTACTGGACGGGGGAGGAAGGCCGCCGCTTTGAAAATGAATTTGCCCAGTTCGCGGGTTGCAGATATGGCGTGGCTGTGGCCAACGGCACCGTGGCTCTGGAACTGGCATTGCGCGCTCTGGGAATTGGTTACGGTGATGAGGTAATCACCACCAGCCGAACTTTTATTGCCTCCGCCAGTTGTGCTTCTGCGGTGGGCGCGCGTCCGGTGTTTGCAGATGTTCATCCAGATTCGCAGAACATTACGGCAGAGACGATTCGCGCCGCTTTCACGCCGGCAACCAAGGCGATTGTTGCAGTTCATCTGGCGGGCTGGCCCTGCGAGATGGATGAAATCATGAAACTGGCCGAAGAGCATGGCCTAAAGGTGGTTGAGGATTGCGCGCAGGCGCATGGCGCAACCTACAAAGGACGGCCGGTGGGCTCTCTGGGAGACGTCGCGGCATTTTCCTTCTGCCAGGACAAGAACATGACCACCGCGGGAGAGGGCGGCATGGTGACCACGAACTCGGAAGAGCTGTGGCGCCGCATGTGGTCGTACAAAGACCACGGCAAGAATTATGACAAGGTGTACCGCCGCTCGCATCCGCCTGGTTTTCGCTGGTTGCACGAAACTTTTGGAACCAATTGGCGGCTGAGCGAAGTGCAGTCCGCAGTCGGACGCGCCGCCTTACGCAAGCTGCCACACTGGGTCGCCACCCGGCGCCGTCATGCCGCGATGCTTACCGATTGCTTTGCACGGCTGCCGAGGCTCCGCGTCCCGGCTGTTCCGGCGCATATCGGCCACGCCTATTACAAGTACTACGCATTTGTAAGAACAGAAGAATTGCCCGCAGGATGGGACCGGGACCGCATCGCCCAAATGATTTCCGCGCGTGGCGTGCCCTGCGCTCATGGAAGCTGCAGCGAAGTTTATCTGGAAGAGGCGTTTCCACCGGAATGGCGCCCGCGCGAGCGGCTTGCGGTGGCGCGCGAATTAGGCGAAAGCAGCCTGATGTTTCTGGTGCACCCTACGCTCACTGAGGCGCATATCCAACGTACTTGTGAGGCCGTGCAAGACGTCATGGCCGAGGCCGGGGCTCGCAGCACCATGGTGGCTGTCAGCGGCGCGTGACCGCTGGCATAGGGGAAGTCAGGAAGCATTTTGTGAATCCTGAAACGGGAAAGAGCACAGAAGGGAAGAACATGCTGCTACGATGGCGAAATTGGATCATCTTCATGATGCAGTCAGTCACGGTTTGCGCCGCCCTCGTGCTGGCGTGGCTGTTGCGCTTTGATTTCGCGCTGCCGCAGTTACGGCTGCTGCTGGCGGCTGCTCCGGTGCTGGTTGCGATCCGGTTGACCGGCCTTTATTGCTACAAGTTGAATCATGGCTATTGGCGATACACCGGAATCGGAGACCTCAAGGACCTGCTGAAGGCCGTGCTCGCCGGATCGGTGATGTTCTTCATCCTGGTGCGCTGGGTCTTTGGAATCCGTTCGTTTCCATACTCGATTTATCTTTTGGAGGGGATCCTCGCCTTTTTGTTCCTGACCGGTCTGCGGGTAGGGGCGCGCATAGTCTTGCAGTGGCAGGAATCGCGGCGCTTCCAGGCGCGGGTTCCGGCGCTGATTGTCGGAGCGGGCGCGGCGGCGGCCCTGGTATTACGAGAGCTCAAGAGCAATAAATACCTCGCTATTGGCCTGGTGGATGACGACCCGGCAAAACAGAAAACCAAGCTCGGTGGGGTTCCCGTTCTGGGAACGATCGACCAGCTTCCTTTGCTGGTGCATCGTCTGGGAGTCTGCGAGATCCTGATTGCGATTCCATCGGCCACGGGCGCCCAGATGCTGCGGATTACGGATTTCTGCGGGCGCGCCGGCATCCCTTTTCGCGCCCTGCCCAGCCTGGCCGATCTCATTGACGGCAAGGTGACCATCTCCGAGTTCCGGGAGGTGAACCTGGACGATCTGCTGCGGCGCGAGCCCGTACGGCTGGAATCCGACGGGGTGCGCGCCCGGCTGAGCGGACGGGCGGTCATGGTGACCGGCGCTGCAGGCTCAATCGGCTCGGAGCTGTGCAAGCAGATCGTGCGTTGCCAGCCGAAAAAGCTGATCTGCGTCGACCAGGCGGAGACGCCGCTGTTCAACCTGCAGCAATCGGCGCTGGCTGGCTCCCATGTGGCGACCGTTTTTTCCGTCGCCGATATCACCGATACCGAACGCATGCGGCAGCAGATGGTAGAGCACGACGTTCAGGTCATCTTTCATGCCGCCGCCTACAAGCACGTGCCCATGACGGAGGTGAATCCCTATGAAGGATTCAAAAATAATGTCCTCGCTCTGCTCAACCTGCTGGAAGTCGCTGAAAAGTGCGGCTGCGAAGATTTCCTGCTGATCTCTTCCGACAAGGCAGTCAAACCCAGCAGCCTTATGGGCTGCACCAAGCGGCTGGGCGAAATGATTGTCGGTTCGCGCCCCTCGCGGATGCGCTGCGTTTCCGTGAGGTTCGGGAATGTGCTGGGCTCGCAAGGCAGCGTTATCCCGGTATTCCAGGAGCAGATCCGTACGCGCCGCTGCATCACGGTGACCCACCCGGAGATGACCCGCTACTTCATGACCATCCCGGAGGCGGTTTCGCTGGTCCTGCAAGCATTCACCGTGGGCGAGCACGGCAAGATCCTGGTCCTCGATATGGGAGAGCCGGTGCGCATCGTTGACCTTGCCCAAACGCTGATCCGCATGTCGGGCAGGAAAGAAGACGAGGTCCGCATCGTGTATTCGGGCATGCGGCCGGGCGAGAAGCTCTTTGAAGAGCTGTTTTACGACTCCGAAGTACGCCTGCCAACGATGCACGCAAAGGTCATGTGCGCGGAAACCATGCTGCCTCCGTGGCCCGAGCTGCGCCGCCGCCTTTATGAACTGGAGCTGGTGGCACAAGGCCGGTCGGGCGACATGATTCGCTCCAAGGTAAAACAGATCATCCCGGAGTACCAATGGGAGCAGCCGGTGGTTCCATTACGGAAAGCTCTCATCGAACCCGCAGTCGTGGCGGCCAAGGCGGTTGGAGCGTCAGCAATTCCAGGAAACCTGTGAAGGCTTTTAGTGGACCCAAAATAGTGAGGGGCCCCGCATCCTTGAATGCAACGCAAAACACACGTCACCGATAATTATGGCCTATCGGCGGCAAGAAATTGCCCGATTGATATCACTTTGCATGTTTAAGCTGCTTTTCGCGCATATATTATTAATGTCGTTGGTCCTGGTCGCATCCTTGCATGCTGCTCCGGCTTTTCAGGTGGTGCAGCATGGGGGCGGCGACCTGATTCAGGTCAGCGCTTCTAAAGGTGGCCGCCACACGCTGGAGATTAACGATGCGCCTGGTTTTCGGACTCCTGTCTTGACCAAGGTCTTTACCGGCTCCAGAACCGACCTGCATGGGAACGACGCTGGGCTGATCCCCGGCATCGAATATCATTTCCGGCTCGATGGCCGGGATGTGCGCGATTTCGATCTCAGTTTGAACGCCTCGTTCAGTGAGCCCGCGGTCAACTGCTCTATGCTGCGCGGCACATGGGAGCAGCTTGGCCGCTTGAAAACCGGGGTGGCCTTCTCCGGAGTGCAGTGGGACATCACGCGCGCCCACTGGACCGTGCTGCCGCACACCTATCTGGTGGGTGCATCGCTTTACAACACGGAACTATATTTGCGCCCCGCGTTGAATGCCGCACGCGCTTGCAACAATCTGCAAACCCTGGATGAAATCGCCCAATATTATCTCGTGATGCTGCAGCAAACCGAGACGGTCGGGGCTCTGTTGAGCCGGCCGAATGTTACGGCCGAGACGAAGCAGCGGCTGGCATCCACGGACCGGTCGGCCCGCACCTTTGCCGCGAGCTTTGGCGGCGAGGTTGGAGAAGGCGAGCTCTACAATGCGCAGTGGCTGCATCCGGCGGCGCAACTGGTACGGCTGATATCCCTGCTTCCGGAAGAGCGGCGGACACCGGCCATGAAGGCCTTTGCCCTCGAGTACACGCCATTCATCGTGAGCGAACACCTGGAGCGTTACTTTGTTCACGAAAGCCTGCCGGCTCCCGGCGGAGGCCGGCCGGTGGCGCGCATCGAGCGCTGGAAGCTGGCAATGCGCGGGCTCAAGGGCGATGTACCCTGGGACACCGCCATGTCTGATATTGACCTGTGGCTGCTGGCCTCGGCGGCAGAGATGCTGGGAGCAAACGCGAACGACGCGGCACTGGCGCCGCTCGATGCCAGGCAGGTTGCCATGCTGCGGTCGGCGTTGCAGACCGGCATACGTTTTTTCCAGAGCAAGCGAACCGATTATCCGGAGACGAAGAATTTTCAGGGAGAGCGGGCAGGCAGCGCCAGCTACTTCAACGGCGATTACAGCGCGCATCCGGATTACCTCTACAGCGGGGTGACCAGCGAAAAACTTTCCTCGCTGCCCGTGCCGCATGTGAACACCGGGGCCAGTTGGGACATCAGCCATGCCTACCGCCTGCCGATCTTCCTGCGCGCGCTCTACGAAAACCGCAAGGCGACCGGCGTGGACTTTCCGCGTTATCGTGACCTTCAACTTGTCGTGAACCAGTACGTTTATCGCGTCTTCAACGGCGACTACTCGCATCCGCTGTTTCACAATTATTTTGACGGCAGCGACGGATGGCACCGGGTTGGGTTCAACGGGCTGGGCTTCGGCTATCCGCCGTCGCGGTATTGCAATATGCACGATGAGAAGCATCCGTGCCTGGCGCCGGGGAGCATCATCGCCTGGGGGCAACTGGCATTTGCCAATCCTGATCTTGCCCGGCTGGAGCAAGCGCTGGTGAAATTAGCATTCGATGAGAAGGCGGAGACGCAGGCATTTCGCGACCGCTACTATTTTTATGATTATCCCTACCAGATAATTCCGTTGGAAGGGAAGCAAATCTATGGAACCGCGCTTTATTTCGTGATTGCCGAGAATGCGGAAATGATCGCCGCGAGAGAGACAGCGGTCAGCACTCAGCAGTCGGCATTCACCCCTGGAGTGGCACTTAGCACTTGGCAATTGGCATTTGGCCCCTAAACATTTGCGAGGTTTCCTCATGTAAGTAGACGCGGAGGCGCGGAGGAAAGCGGGCTTGAGATTTTGCGCCAACATGAATGGTTTCTATACCAAAAATTGAACCAAAAAGGAACGCAGCTATGCGAAGGATACTTCCATGTCTACTCGTCTTAGTTCTTTCATTGTGCGCTGTGTCTGCCCAGGCGCAGGCTCAGGGCGCAACGAACGCAAACCAAATGGCTATTCTGCATTGGTATAACGGGAATCTGAAGGCCAGATTCGCTGTCGGGTCGGCGCCGCTCGGTGTAGCTTTTGATGGGGCCAGCATGTGGGTGGCCAACCGCACGAGCAACAATGTAACCAAGCTGCGAGCCAGCGACGGCGCTGTGCTTGGAACTTTCCCAGTAGGACAGAGCCCGGCAGGCGTGGCCTTTGACGGGGACAGTATCTGGGTGACGAATAACGCCGAAGACACGGTTACCGAGTTGAGGGCCAGTGATGGCTCTGTGGTTGGGACCTTTCCCGTGGGCCACTTTCCTGTTGGTGTCGTGTTTGACGGCTTCAATATTTGGGTAGCGAATTCCGGCAGCGGCACAGTTACCAAGTTGCGCGCCAGTGACGGCGCCAATCACGGAACTTTTGCCGTGACGGGCGCTTCGGGCATAACGTTCGATGGCACAAATATCTGGGTCACATCGGTCGGCTCTGTAACCAGGTTGCGTGTCAGGGATGGCGCCGTGGAAGCAATCTTCCCCATAGGAGCAGCCCCCACTGCCATCACCAGTGACGGCGGCTCGCTGGGAGACATCAACATTTACGTGACGAGCCGAGAAAGTAATAGCTTGTATAAATTGCGTGCCAAGGATGGCATGGTGCTGCGAATTATTCCCGTTGGCACGGCGCCTGAAGGCCTCGCCTTTGACGGAGCAAACATTTGGGTGGCAAACAATGGCCTTGCCAGTAATAGCGTGACCAAGGTGCGGGCCTTTGATGGCGCGGTGCTGGGAACCTTTGGAGTCGGACAGATGCCCGCTGGCGTGGCTTTTGATGGAGCCAACGTCTGGGTGACGAACAACGGCAGCAACTCCGTCTCCAAACTATAAAGCATCGCTGAATCTATGAACTATTGTTTGCGTGAGACGGGGGAACTACTTCCTACACAAGTCTGCAAGAAAATTTACTGACAATTTAACGCAGCTTAATGACGCGGAATGGTTTCCCGCCTATATTCAAGTGCGGAATTCAAAACAGATTTGATGTGAAGCGGGCGGATAAGGGATGTGTACATTCGCCTATAAACGACCACCCAAAATTCCAGGGCACTGACTTTCTTTTGACGGATGGCCAGCGCATTTGGATTCTCTAGCAGGCGCAGAACGGATGCACACATCCGTTCTTCATTATCTATCAGTCCCACGCAGTAGTCCAACCGGATCTGGCGGAAATTTCGCCAGTACCCTTTCGAAAGGAATTTGCATAATGAAGAACCTGAAATCATGTCTTGCGGCTCTGTCGCTTGTCGCGGCATTGCTGTGCGTCACCAACGCCAATGCGGTCACCCCTCCGCAGGAAACTTTCTATGCCCTGGGGTCTTCCGCGCAGTTCAACACCTTTGGCCTGGCGGCAGGCGCCACCATCTTCGCCGGCGGTCCCCTGTGCGGCACCCACCACTGGACGCAGAAGAGCAGCAGCACGACACACATCAGCCTCTTCGATCCGCGCAGCAGCAGCATCCTGAATGAAGATGGCAACATCTGGATCGTCTGGAACGATGCCGCAGCCGCCGGTAACCCGGGCGGAATTATTTGCTTCGACCTTGGGATTGATTCCATCGTCGGCGTTCGTGGCTACCAGGCCAGCGGCCAGCTCGTGCTGCCCTCCAGCCTGGTAGGCGTAGCGGACGCGAACATTGTTCCGTTGTTGGGCGCCGGCGAACCTCTTCCGGCCCAGATCCAATCATTCTTGAATGGTGTAACGTTTAACGTTGCCTTGACCGACATCCGTCCGGAAGACGCCAAGTTCGCCAGCATGCGCGCCATGACCGCATATGCGGCGCAGGTGACGGGCCGCTCCTCCACCGGGGTTGGTTATGGCCCATTCCCCATCGGCACCTCGATCCAGAGCTCACAGAGTTCAACGAAAGCAAACCCTGTAGATTTCGCAATTGATCCGGGCGACGTTGATCCCATTACGGGTGGCGCGGTCCGTCACTATGTCGAAATTTCCATAGGCGCTGCTCCGCTTCTGGTGATGGTCAACAAATCGAGCAGCACCGCCGGCCACCTCGGTGACCCGAATTTCACCGGAATCAACCGCTTCGAACTCGCCAACGCCCTCATCGGCGGGGTCTCGCGCACGCGCGAACTGTTTGCCGCCAGCGGACTCTCGGATTTCGCGCTCCACACCTTTATTCGTGAGCCGTTGTCGGGAACTTATAACACCATGGAATGGAGCGTTCCGAACTCCAGGGAAGTCTGTGGCGATCCCGGCTTCGCCGTTGGCCTGGTCTGCGGTCAGGATGAAAATATCAACCCCGCCAACACATCATGCACGGTTAAGCCCTGCACGGTGGAAAGCGGCAACCCACTGTGGCACATCTTTCCCAACGTCGACTCAGTCGGCAACCACGCTACCCGCGGACGTTGCGTCGGCACGGGCGAATGCGTGACGGCGGTGAACGGAACGGCGGACGGCCTGGGCTATGCTTTCTGGGGCTTCAGCACCTTCGCCAGCAAAGCTAATATCAAGTACCTCTCGGTTGACGGCGCCGAGCCGCTGTACAGCACGGCCTCTGCCAATCCGAACGGCGTTGGTATTCCTCCGCAATGCTCACCAAGCTGCCCGTTGTTGAGCTTCCCCAACATTGTGAATGGCACCTACCCCATTTGGAGCTACTACCGCATGATGTACGACGCTACCGATCCGACCAGCCTGGCGACCGCAATGGTCACCTATGCCCAGAGGGCTTCCGATCCAACTCTCGGCATCTTCACCGACATGGTGCCTGCACCTCTTATGCAGGTCTTCCGCTCGCACTATGCCCAGGTCGTACGTGATGGCGGCGCTGCCTTTGGTCCGAACAACGGTTTCAAGAGCGGCGTTCCCCAGACCGGTGGCGACGCGGGTGGCGCAATTCTGACCATCCAGTCTGAGCTTGACTTCATCGCCGACACCGGCGGCAACCAGCAGGTTAACCAGAAGCAGTAGTTACTTGTCACCGTTAGCACGAAAGGCAGCTTGTCTTTATTCAAGACAAGCTGCCTGTTTTAAAGAATGTTTGCCCAAAAGAAGCCGGGGCTAAAGAGTTTGTGTGAGAACTTGAAGGGCATCGTCCCTACGGGACTAACATCATTTTTGCGCGTACCCAGCGCTGAAGCGCTGGGCTACAACACGTCACCCCTTCGGGGTTGTTCGTTCTTTACGGGCCTAGAAAATCGAGCTTCACGCACAGACTCTAAAGTTCTGAAGGCCCGCTCTTCCACGGCAGTGGATACATAACTGTGGATACATAACTTTTGAACAGGAGAAGCTTCTTTGATTTACCTTCATTCTTACAGGATTCATATCGCAGTCGTATTGCTGTTCTTTCTTTCAGCGTTTTCAGCCGGCGCTCAGGAGCAGAAGCCGGCGGCTCCGCAGCTCGGACCGCAGATCGCGCTGACTTCTTCGGGAGAAGCAACCCTGCTGCGCGCGAAAGAGAGTTTTTCATCCCTTTCGCTTAAAGACAGCGACTTGCACGCCGAACCGCCGCTGCTGGGAGAGAAAGAGGAGACTAAGACTTTCGTTCGGGAATTATGGCAGGTGCGGTGGCGGCCCAATGATCCCATTGACCTTTATGTTATTCGTCCGGTGGGCGTGAAGAATCCGCCGGTGGTGCTCTATCTGTATGGGTTCCCCAGCGAAACCGATCGTTTCAAAGACGACAGGTATTGCCAGCGTGTAACCCAGAACGGAGCAGCCGCGATAGGTTTTGTCTCTGCGTTCACCGGTCACCGCGACGAATACCGTCCGCCCAAGCAGTGGTTCATCAGCGAGCTTCCCGAATCGCTGGCCACCACCGTGCACGACGTGCAGATGATCTTGAACTATCTCGATACCAGAGGCGACCTCGATATGAGCCGCGTTGGTATGTTTGGCCAAGGATCGGGTGGGGCCATTGCCATCCTGGCGGCTGCGGCTGACTCGCGCCTCAAGGCACTCGATCTTCTCGATCCCTGGGGTGACTGGCCTGAATGGCTGGCCAAGGCGCCCATGGTGCCGGACAAAGAGCGAGCGGACTATTTGAAAGCCGATTTTCTCAAGCGGCTGGAGCCGCTGGAGCCGGTGTACTTTCTGCCTGAATTGCAGTCGCGCAGCATGCGTATCCAGTTCGTGGATGACAATGGCGAACCCAAGGAAGCGTCGAGCAAGCTGAGCGCCGCCGCGCCTGCGGTGGCCAAGGTCATTCAGTACCACGACGGATTGCAGTTCCGGAGCGCGGTTTCAGGCGGAGGGCTGTTCGTGTGGATTGCCAACGAATTGAAGCCCCAAAGAGATAGCAAGACAGAATCAAAAGAAATAACCGCGCAGACAAAACCGGCCCGGTAGGATTCCATTCCAGCCACCGCACACTCTCACAACGTAATTTCCCATAAAGGAACCCAATGCGCACAACTTTGATTGCATTGTTCGTACTCGCCTTGCTGGTTACGCTATGCCAGGGGCAAACCGCCTCCACGCCCGCTTCGAATTCCCAAACTGAACCGGTATCTGCTTCCGCCGCAAGCGGCGGCGCCGCGGTGGAGGGAACCGTGACCGACGCTACTGGCGCGGTGGTGCCGGGAGCTACGGTCACGGTGCAGAGCGCCGTCGGCCCGCCCAAGACTGCCGTCACCGACAGCGCCGGCAAATTCCAGATCACCGGATTGGCGCCCGGCCAGTACGACCTTTTGGTCACGATGAAAGGTTTTGCGGAGTTCAAGACCGAAGGCCTGAACGTGACTTCTGGAGAGAGCGTTTCTCTTGACGCGCAACTGCAGGCGGCTGGAGCCACGACGGAAGTGAACGTCCAGGGCCAGAAGACCACGCAAGTAGAAACCGAGAACGCGGAAGTCTCGGGCACGATCACGCAAAAGGAAGTGGTGTCGTATGGCCTGAATGGGCGCAACTTCTCGAGCCTGATCGCGTTGGCCCCCGGCGTGAGCAACCAGACCGGGCAGGACGAGGCCAAGGTGGGCGTAGTGGGCAGCGCCAAATACAGCGTCAACGGCGGCCGCACCGAGTACAACACCTTCAACGTGGACGGCACCGACGTGTTGAACACCGATATTGCCGCCAGCCACGGGCACAGCACGCTGCTGGTCTATCCCAGTCTGGATGCCATCCAGGAATTGAAGGTCCTTACTTCCAACTACGGCGCACAGTACGGGCGCAGCGCATCGGGAACGGTGCTGGTTGACCTCAAATCCGGCACGGCGCAGTTCCATGGCAACGCCTACGAATTCTTGCGCAATGAGGCGTTCAACGCGCGCAACTATTTCGATGCGCCCGGCAAGGCCCCGCTGTATCGCAGAAATGATTATGGCGTTACCCTGGGCGGGCCCATCTTCATTCCACATGTGTACAACACCGGTAAGAATAAGACGTTTTTCTTTCTGTCGGAGGAGGTGCGCCAGGAACAAAGCCCCTACGAATTCAACCAAGCGGTGCCTTCCGATGGCGAGCGCGGCTGGAACTCTGTGACCCAAAGCTACGGCAGCATCGCCGACTTCAGCGATGTGTGTCCCGCTACCGCCGCCGGCAGCTTCACCCCTTTTAAACGCTCAAAGTTCCCAGACTGCGCTTCCAAGGGCAGCTCGGATGACCGCCAGACCTTTGTTGATAATCGCTTCTTTATCGATCCTGTCGCCCGGGCGGTGCTGCAAAGCGGCCTGATCCCACGGGCGAATTCAACCGTGGGCTGCAATTTCAAGGCAAACCCAGGCGACAGCCAGCAGCATTGTTATGTCCTGGCAGTTTCGCCGAGCACATCGTGGCGTGAAGATCTGTTGAGAATCGATCACAGCTTCGGGGCCAAAACCCAGATGTCCATCAGCGGCGTACACGACCACTGGCAGACCACAACCGCAGTCCCACAATGGGAAAACCAGCCTAACAGCTTTCCCAGTGTACTCAACAATTTCATAGGACCCGGGGTGAGTGGATCGGTGCATGTGACAACGGCGATTTCACCCAGCTTCTTGAATCAATTTTCATTTGGCGTGACCACGCAAAGAATCAGACTCGCGGATCAGCCGGGCTCCGGTGTTTCTTTGGACCGTACGCCGGTTGATTCACGGAGCTTTCCCATGGGCAGCCTATTCAACAACGGGTTTGGAGGGAAGCTGCCGGCGATTGTGTTAGGCGGGAACAATTCTATTTATGGCGGCGCGGGGCTTACGGTGGATACCTCTTATATGCCCTGGTCACACACGCGCCGCACCTTTGATTTTCTCGACAGCATCAACAAAGTCATCGGCAAACATACGGTGCAGTTTGGAGTGCAATACATCCGGGCCAATCGCCATGAGGTCAACGCCGCCGATGGACCCAATACAGGCGACGTACAGGGCGTATTGAACTTCAAGAACATTGGAAGCATTCACACGACCGACAACTCCTTTGCCGATTTTCTCTACAACAATGGCTTTCTTACGCTTTCTCCATTAGGAGGCGATATTTTGTCTTACCAGCAGGACAGCGCTCAAAGCAGCTATAAGGTCCGCTACTGGGTTCTGGAGCCGTATGTGCAAGACGATTGGCACGTTACCTCAAATCTGGTCGTCAATCTGGGTTTGCGGCTCAGCCTCTTCGGAAATTGGCAGCCCGAAGGCGGTACCTTATATAACTGGCAGGCTGGCGCCTTTGATCCGAATCTGATAGCGAACTCCAACATCGCCGTCGATTCCAACTTTGGAGTTTTGAAGGATTCCCGAGTTGTGACGGACCCCAACGTCCCAGCGTTCCGTCCCACCCCGCTCGATATCAATAATCTGAACCCGGTGATGACCAATGGTCTGGTAGCATGCGGCAGGAATGGGGTTCCGGGCAGTTGCCAAAGCTCGCATATTTTCAATCCTGCGCCCCGCATCGGCTTCGCGTGGGATCCAACGGGACAGGGCAAGACGTCAATCCGAGCGGGCTACGGCATCTTCTTCGAGCACGGCACCGGCAGCGAGGCCAACGCAGGATCGCTGATGGGCAATCCGCCACAGGTATTGAGCATGCAGGTGGATAATCCTACCGCCTATCAGAATATAAACAATTACCCGCCCAATCCTCCTGGGACTCTCTATGCATATCCCTTGAATGTAATTTCCATCCCAAACAAGACGGTGTGGCCATATGTTCAACAGTGGAGCTTTGGCGTACAGCAGGAGTTATCCAAAGACACAGCTCTTACGGTTTCGTACGTGGGCAGCAAGGGAACGCACCTGGCGGTTGCCATGCAACTCAACCAGCTCAAACCTGTTTCGGGCGCAAATAATCCTTTCGGCCTGAATGAGCCTCTTACCAGCGCGCTCTGCGCTTCGAACCAAATTACCCTGGGAAATCCTTACGATCCAAACGGCTATTTCACGCTTTCTGACGGCTCGCTGCTGCACTACAGAGATAATCCTGCCGCGGTGCTGGCTTTGATCGCCGCCTGCGATGGCACTCCCGCGCCACCCGGATTCAATAGCGTCAATTTCTCACTCAATGTGCTGCGGCCATTTCAAGGGCTTGGCAATATCACGGGAATCGAAAACGTTGCCAGCTCTGTCTACCATTCCATGCAATTCACCCTGCGGCACAATCACGGTCCCCTGGACCTGGGAATCTCTTACACCTATGGGCACTCAGTGGATTCGGCCTCCGATCGCTTCGAATCAAACTTCGTTGACTCCTTCGATCTGGCCGCGAACCGGGCCAGTTCCGACTTCGATCAGCGCCATCTGGTAAACATCACCTATGACTATCAACTGCCGTTTTTACGGTGGGTCGAACTGCTTGGTCTTTGGAGCAACTGTGCGGGCGCCGATTCCGGGTGCACTCCGGAGCCTTATGGCGGCCCTTCCAGGCTGACTCGGATGCTTCTAGGCGGCTGGTCTGTCACCGGCATCACAGCCTATCAATCGGGTACACCGTTCAGCGTAGTCAACGGCGCCAGCAACACAGGCATCTCGGAGGTGGATAACGCCGGCTTCGCCCTTGGTCTGGGCGCGGATTCTTATCCCGACCTGGCCGCGGGCAACAACAGCTGTGATATCTCAAACAGTCATAAGGGAACTATAGGTCCGCTGCTGACGAACCCGTGTTTGTTTGTTGCTCCTCGCGGCCTTACCCAGGGCAACGCAGGCCGCAACTTTCTGAATAACCCTTCCCGTATCAACTTCGATATGGCTCTGCTCAAAAACTTCGGATTGGGCGGCGAACAGCGGAGCTTACAGTTCCGGATAGAGGCCTTCAATGTCTTCAACCACACCCAATTCGTTACCTATGACCCGGTCAAGGGTAATACTGCAAGCAACACCATAGGTTGTTACGGCGATGCTACTACCAACTTCTCCGCGGGAGCATCTGACTGCCTGGCCGGCAACGGATTTCTGCATCCCGTCGAAGCGCATCGCCCCCGTACCTTCCAGTTCGGTTTGAAACTTCAGTTTTAACTGCCGCCATTTCGCGTAGGCAGACACAGATCACTCTTCCGGAGAAACTCATGACACACGGATCCGCTATGAACCTGGACTTTCTTCCGACCAGACCGGTCTTCAGTCCACGTCTTTTTAACAGTCGACGCGCACTCACCATCATCTCAGCATTGTTGCTGGCATTGAACATGGGATGCGGGGGAAAGAATGCCGGTGCTGGCTTCGGGCAGGATCCCAGCATTATGAGTTTTACTGCCGCCCCTGCGACAATCACGCCCGGGGAGAGCAGCACCTTGAGCTGGTCTGCCAGCGGAGCCACCAGCATGAGCATCAGCTATGGAGGCGGAACGCTCAACAGCGCTAATAGCACTGCTGTAACTTCCAACACAGTCACGGTGACTCCCACCACCACTACGACTTACACACTCACGGCCAATAATTCAGCAGGGAAGAGCGCTGTAGCTACAGTCGTCGTGAATGTCGTGGACAAGCCGGTCATCAACAGTTTTATTGCGACCCCGTCGATTATCAGCGATCAGCAGAGCAGTACATTAAGCTGGTCGGTGACCGGGGCTACGGGCCTCACCATCAATCACGGGGTGGGAGATGTTACGGGCAGCAACAGTGTGAGCGTAAGCCCGGCGGCGACAACTACTTATCAACTCATCGCTACGAACGCCACGGGCACCGGGCCTTCCAGCGCCACCGTGATTGCCCTGGCGACGGTTACGGTGGTTCCAACACCGGTGATCACAAATTTCACCGCCAACCCTTCGACCATCAGCGGCGGGCAGAACAGCACGTTAAGCTGGTCGGTAAACGGAGCGACAAGCCTGAGCATTGATAACGGGATTGGAGACGTAACCACTAAACCCAGCGCGACTGTGAGTCCGGCCGCGACGACTACATACACTCTCACTGCCGGGAATACGGTGGGATCGTTTACGGCCACAGCTACGGCACAGACTACGGTTAAATTCTCGTCGACGGCAGTGCCGACCATAAACAGCTTTACCGTGGACCATCCCAGCGTGGGCCCGAATGGGGTCGTTAAACTAATTGCGGACTTTGACACCGGACAGGGCGGGGGAGAGGGAGTCATTTCGACCAACAATGGCGCCACGGTGATTGCCCACGCAACGTTCTCCCCATTTTCGGCTACATTACCTGTCAACCCGAGCACTACATTTACGCTCACCGTTAAGAATGTTGACGGGAATACCGCGACCGCCACATTGCGAGTCGTGGCAGGTGACCTTTCGGTCTTTGCAGGTACACCCAATGCCAGTGGGAATATGGATGGTACAGGGGCCTCGGCTCTTTTCAGCCAACCTCACGGCGCGGCTGTGGACGCTTCCGGGAGTCTCTACGTCGCTGATACCAATAACAACACTATCCGTAAGATCACCATATCCGGAGCCGTAGTAACGACCCTGGACGACAGCAGCACAGGCCTTCCCGCGCAATTCAACGGACCGACTGGCCTGGCTGTGGATGCTTCAGGCAATGTGTACGTGGCGGATACTAATAATGACACCATTGACGAGCTCACTCCTGGCGGCGTGCTGACAATCCTCGCGGGCACTCCCGGTACTCCAGGCAGCAATGACAGCCCGGGCGCTCTTTTCGATGGTCCGCAAGATGTCACGGTGGATACCCTAGGGAACGTGTACGTGGCCGATACTAATAACCATACCATCCGTCTGATCACGCCTGCCGGGGTGGTGAGCACGGTGGCGGGCGTTGCCGGTGTGTTCGGGAGTGGCGATAACCCTGCGCATTTTAAGTCCCCATATGGCATAGCTATGGATGTTTCCGGGAACCTCTACGTGGCCGACACCGGCAACAACACCATCCGCAAGATCACGTTTTCCGGAGGCGTGGCCACGGTGAGCACCCTGGCGGGCTTAGCTGGCCAGCACGGAGACGCGGATGGCACGGGCGGCGCCGCGACATTCTTCAATCCCAGCGGAATCGCAGTGGACCCCTCCGGCATCATTTATGTCGCCGATGTCGTCAATGACACTATCCGCAGAATTACGCCTGCCGGCGTGGTGGACACCATCATTGGTGTACCAGGGGCGTCCACCAGTCTTCCTGGCGGACCACTGCCCTCCAATCTGAGCAAAGTCAATGGCATCGCTGTGGATCCGGCTCCGGGTGGAAATCTGTACATTAATATGCAGAATGCTGTATTCACAGCACCTTACTAGGGTTGGTTTTATGAAGCCGGGGATCCCACCCCGTGCGCCGCAGGCGGCGCGACAAAGTTGAGCCAGTTCCAAACGGTTTCAAAGAAATTGTTTTGCAAACAAAGCCTTCGCTCCGGCGAGGGCTTTTTAATTCAGTTACATCAAATAGCAACAGCAATTCGGCGATGCAGTTATCATTGGTGAGATGGTTGACATACATTGCCATCTTCTTCCTAATGTTGATGATGGGCCCAAGTCGTGGGACATCTGCCTGCAGATGTGCGAGATGGCCCGTGCCGACGGCATAGAACACATTGTTGCCACTCCTCACGCCAACAACCAATTCCGCTATGATCGCGAAGCGCTTTCCACCATGATTGAAGAACTGGGGCGGCGAATATCAGGAAAGCTCAAGCTCAGTCTTGGCTGTGACTTCCATCTCAGTTACGAGAACCTCGTGGACGCGTTAGCCAACCCTTCGCGCTACACCATCGCCGGCACGAACTACCTGCTGGTAGAATTGAATGATTTTTCGGTTGGTTCGTCGGTCTCGCAAAGCCTGCAAAGGCTGCTGGCAATTGGCCTCACGCCCATTATCACCCATCCCGAGCGGAACCTGGCATTGCAGTGCGATCCGCGACCGGTACTCAAATGGGTGGATGATGGCTGCCTGGTTCAGGTCACCGCGAATTCCTTAACGGGAAGATGGGGTCAGCGGGCCCACGATACGGCAGAGTGGCTGATGCAACGCGCCGCCGTCCACATTCTCGCAAGCGATGCTCACGGGGTCGATTCGCGGCCTCCAATCCTATCGAAGGCTTGTGCGGTTGCGGAAAAAATTCTCGGGACGCGAGCTGTCGAGGCTCTGGTTGGCGACAATCCTCAAGCAGTAGTTTCCGGTCAACCGCTGCTCCGTTAAACGTTTTTTGCAGGTAAACGGGTAAGGTCCGTTCGAGATGTTTGTCAAAGTTCTGACGAACGGCTTGTGAGGGACAAAATCCACAGGCCATACGATTGCGTTTTTGCTCTGCTGCCTTCCAACTTCGCGTCTTGGCCGTAGTACGGACTGTTTTCCGTTTAAAAAACCACGAATCCATTTTGGGCAGTGGCAGCGCCGCCAGTTCTCCGCGACCAAACCTGGAACCGTTTTGGGGAACCGTTTATCGCCGAAGGTGTGCTCCAGAATTGCCTTCGGGCTCCGATTAAGTGTAAGTGATTGACAGTACATCTACTCCGTACCTCAGCATCCGGCTGTTAACCGAAGGGTTTTGAGTTGCGCTTGGAAGCAAGAGAAGAGCCCTGCCTAATTGTTGTTGTCGCAGAGTAGATAGTCGGAATATCTTAAATATCTGCGGCTCAGAGTTTGCGAACCCGTGGCTTGAAGATTCCCTGGTTTCTAGAAAATTGTAGGAGGAACCTTCTTCTGATGCTGACGCCATTTAATTCGGTCTGTTACAATTTACACACGGGGCAGGGACAGATGCTTCGGGTAGCGGTTTCGCTTGGTGTCCATGAAAACCCGGAATTTGGTTATACGGGGTAGAAATGGTAGACAGAGGCGAGACAGTTGACATCAAGGAAATGCAGTAGACATGCGGGTTTCCCACTAACCCGATGAAATAAAAGGGGGGACGTAGTTCAGTTGGTTAGAACGCTGCCCTGTCACGGCAGAGGTCGCGAGTTCGAGTCTCGTCGTCCCCGCCATATCTTTCAATCACTTACAAGCCCCAACCCAAGCAAATCAGGGGATATTAGGGGACGATAAGCGCTGAAAGACATTTTCCCCGCCAGCAATAGAACTACATAAGAGCACTATTGAATGAGGCTCGACTTGCCTCGCAGCACGCCCGACGGCAGAATTGCACCGATGAGCTTGTCCTGAGCCACTCTCTTGCTCCTCGGCGTCGCCTGCAAGTACTTGTTGGTCACGTGCAGATTGGCATGTCGCAGGTAGTCGCGAATCGTGAGTTGGTGCTCTCCCATCTCCGCGAGCATGGTTCCGACGGTGTGGCGAAAAGTATGCCAGCCCACGCCGGTGACCCCGATCTTTCGGAAAGCCGGTTGAATTTTCTTCTTCAGCACCGACGCAAGGTCCAAGGGCTTTTGTCCCTTGAGCCTCTCCGATGCAAAGACGAAGTCCTCTGGCCGCGTGTACAAAGTCTGCGATTTCCATTCCAAGAGTCCGTCCTTCAGCACAGCATGCATTGGCATGGGCCGCGCCGAAGCGGTGGTCTTGGTGTCCAACAAGTGTCCTCCCCGGCGCCAGTAATAGGAGTGTCGGACCTGGAAGACTTCGTTTTGGAAATCGCAATCCATCCAGCGCAGAGCCCCGAGTTCGCCCCGGCGCACTCCAAGTCCCGCATCGGTGAAAACCAGGAGTTGATCTCGGAATTCTAGATCGGCCAGGACCTGTGTGACTTGGTCTGGCTCCAAGACAAGCGGTTCCTTCTCCCGCTTGGTGCTGACACGCACGCCCGTACTGGGCGGACGCTTCCCACCGGTACCAACTGGTACTCCGGATGAGATTGGGTTGCAAGTACACAGTTCCCAGCGAACCGCGTGCGAGAACATAGCAGACATTAAGGTTTTGATTTTCCCTTTCGTTCCGCCTGCCCTCGGTACCTCGCGCAGCCAGCGCTCGACCTGGACAGTCTTGAGTTCTTCCAGCCGATGCTTCCCCCATTTTGGAAGAACCCAATTCTTTGCATAACTCGAGTACCCGTCCTGTGTCGACAGATCCTTCTGCGGCAATTCCTCGCGAGAGTAGTGCTCCCAAAGAATCTCGACCGTTATTCGCTGAAAACCCTTGTGGTTGGAATGGTTGTTGATAGTTAATCGAAAAGCATCCGACGCTGCCATCGCAGCAGACTGGGTTGGGTATTCGTCTACAGTGCCAACCCGCTGTTTGCGATGTCGCAGTGTTCCGTTGATGTCTTGTTCCCACCATCGGTAGACCCAAACTGCAGGACCTTTCTTCCGCTCTTCGCGTTCAATACTTCCATGTTGGTAACGATCCCGTTTAAACAAGTGTCCTCCTGTGTTTAAACGGTATTGGCGGACAACACCAGCATACCTTGCGGACGCAAAATGGTCGAGATGGCATGGGGAGCGAACTTTTCGGGGCTCAACTTGCGATATCTTCCAGCCAAAGATTTAGCGCGGACACGCGAAAACGCCACCGCCTTCCCACTTGAATCGCCGGAATGCTTCCAGCGCGAGCCTTCATTCGCAGCGTCCGAGGATGCATTCTAAGGAGTCGGGCTGCCTCTTCCGTGTCAAGCAGCGGTTCGAAGTTGACAGGTGTCTCGACGGACTCGCTCGACTTGTGATCGTGCCGCTTCGTCTGGAAATCCAGGCTGGATTCTCCTCGCATTAACTAATCCTTGTCGCTCTTTTCTCAGCGTGGTGCCGATTCCTGGCGGCGACAGTGTTGTTGTACCTCACTCTTGCAATTCGGTCAAAAAAGACCAGCTCACTGACGGTTCATCATCCCAGGCGGTCGAAACTTGACCGAAATTTCCTTTGCGCTTAACTTCTCCCAACCCGGAAGCGATCCAAGCTGCGGGAGAAAGGGAGACTTGCGTGTTTTCTAGTGTGATGGAGACCTGTGATCGGCTGAAAGCAGTGGGGTATTTGTCGGACGCCGTTACCCCAGTGGTGGTGTATGTGGCGGCCAAGTTAGGAAAGCCGGTTTTGCTGGAAGGGCCGGCCGGCAGCGGCAAGACGCAACTCGCGTATGCGGTGGCTCAGGCAGCCGAAACTGGAGTCGAACGCCTGCAGTGCTATGAGGGCATCGACGAGGAGAAAGCTATCGGCAAGTTCGACGAAGCCCTGCAGCGGTTATGCGTAAACCTTAAGACGAAGATGGGCCACAACCTGGACTGGGAGACGCTGCGGACCGATCTGCACAGCCAGAGGTTTTTTCGCGCGGGGCCGTTGCTGCGAGCGATACAAAGCCGGCGCCCATGCGTCCTGCTGGTTGACGAGCTGGACAAAGTGGACTACGGCTTCGAGGCCTTGCTGCTGGAGTTGCTTAGTGCCTGGCAGTTGAGTATTCCTAAGCTGGGCACGGTAAAAGCAGAGACCATTCCATTCGTTGTTTTGACTTCGAACGAGGAGCGCAGAATTGGTGACCCCTTGAGAAGGCGCAGCCTATATCTTCGCGTCGAGCATCCTTCGCCCCAACGCGAGGCCGAGATCGTGGCGCTACGAACCCCCAACGCAAGCACACAATTTCATGCGGATATGGCTGGATTAGCCAAGGCCTTACGGGGCTGGAGTCTCGAAAAAGCGCCTTCGGTATCGGAGATCTTGGATCTCGCCCTGGCGCTTGAAGCGCTTGGGGAGGAACGGATTACGCCGGAGATGCGCGATATCCTGCTTCCCCTGCTGGCCAAGACGGAAGCCGATCGGAGAAAGCTTCTGCTCAAAGATGGCTTTGCCCGGCTCATCTACGACGCGGAGCAGTACAGCAAACAGACTCTAGAGAGGCAATCGGCATGAGAGCCTCAATCGTTCTGTTCGTTATTTTCTGCACCGGAGTGGGTTGGGCGCGAAGCCCCGCCACCCCTGGCCGAGCCGAGGCTGAATATTACACGGCGGCATATGCCGAGCACTACCGGGTTCCGCTCAATCTCGTGCGTTCGATTATCCAGCAAGAATCGGGATGGCAGCCATGCGCTGTATCTCCCAAAGGGGCTGCCGGACTGATGCAACTGATGCCGCGGACGGCTAAGAGGCTCGGAGTCGTGAACCGTTGCGAGATCAAGCAAAACATCTCAGGCGGCGTGCGCTATCTGGCTTGGCTGAACGAGAGATTCCATGGCGACTATCGCCTGGTCGCCGCCGCATATTACGCGGGCGAGGATGCGATTCGAAGGCGAGGACTCAAGTACCGCAATCAGGATGTAGTCGCCTACGTGCGCCGAGTGCGCGCGATCTACGAACAACAGCAGCGCGCAAGCGCAAGGAAGGAACGCATTCGATGATGAAGATTTGTCTGGGTATTGTTTTGTCATTCTCAACGGTAGCAACCGCGCAAACAGGGGAAAAGCCAGAGGGTTCCGCTCGGCCACGCGTGTCGACTGCGGCGATTGATCCGGAAGAGGTGCGGGTCCTGCGCGTGCACCCGGGCTACGCGACTTCGCTGCGTATGCCGGAGGAGATCAGCTCGGTCGTCATTGGCAATCCCTCGGATTTCAAGGCGGAGCATTCGGAATCGGAGCCAAAGTTGGTGTTTATCAAGCCAATCACCAAGGAGCCGGCGGAGAGCAATGCCCTCATTACGACCAAATCGGGCCACACCGTCAGTTTGCAACTCATAAGCCCCGGGACCTCGGCAGGCGATGCCACGGTGGATTTCATCGTGGAATACCGGCGCTCACGCAGTTTCCTGGTTGAGGAGACTGACGAGTCGAGCCTTGTGGTTGCTGATTCCAAAGATCTGCTGAGTGAAGCGCGTGATGTAGCGGGAACGAATGGATACGGCATGGACGCGCGGCTGGCAACAGAGAAGCACATCGCCAGGCCGGATTGGCAGGGCAGAGAATTGCTCACGGCTATTGGCGAAGTCAGCGAAGAACACAACCAGATGAGGGTCCCCTTTTCGGTGTTCAACGATTCGAAGCGTTGGATTGAACTTCTGCCGCCGCAAATTCAACTGGACAGCGGCGGAGTGCATGGCAAACGCACCAAAGCGGAGCCGGTCGCGATTGCTGACTACCAGATGACGGCACGGAGATTGGCGCCCGGCGCGCGCGCCGACGGCGTCGTGATTTTCGAGCGTCCGGCGTTCAAAGAGTCGGGTGAGAGATTGATGCTGCAGCTGTCGGAGGCGGAGCAGGTGGATCGACCGATCCTGTTGCCTCTGCCATTTGTGGTGGCGACAGGAGGAGGAAGGCAATGAAGCAAGATAATGGATTCGACAAGGGACCTTTGGGAATGAATATTCCCGAGCAGTCGGCAAACTCGGCCGATGCGGGTAATCCGGCGCCCAGTCGGGTTGAGGAAAGCAAACAGTTCGCTCATCGCGGCAAGAAGGAGACGTCGGAGGACCGGCCCGTGTTGGCTATGATCGCTGGCGTTGTGATCGTGCTCGTCGTGTTTGCGTACGCGTTGATCCATGCCCACCAGTCCACAGCCCGCCTGCCGAAGCCTACCGTCGCAGGCGGCAGGCAAAGCACCCCCGCCTCTAACGCGACGAACGAAAACAAAAACTTCCTGCCGACCGAAAACACGAGCCAGCCGGGGGACGCCTACAAGAACGAAGGTATGGTAACGCCCAACGCCATCAGGCAAACGGCGACTACCCATTCCAGTCCAACTGCTGCGGGCTCTTCGATGGCAACCAAGCCGCCCGACACCTTGGGCTCGGTGCCGCCGTTCAGCGGGAGCCAGTCCTGGCAGCCTGCTCCATATCAGCCGGGCGGGCAGGCTGCTGCTTCAGAGAGCGCCGCCAGCAACAAAGCAGAGCGCGAGGAGATGGAGAAGGCATCACTGGTATTTGTTCGCAGCGCATCGTCGAGCCCATCTGGGAGCGCGGCGACAACGATTGAGCCGGAACTGGGTGTAGGGCTTCCACCGGGAGCCAGGCTCCGCGCCCGCCTTGAATCCGCGGTAAACACGGCTGTGCAGACGCCCGTCATTGCGGTGATCGAGTACAACTACGAGCGCAACGGAGAGATTGTCGTGCCTGCAGGCAGCAAGGCAGTTGGGCATCTACAGCAGGCCGACCGCTCCGGCTACGTCGGCATCAGGTTCGATTCGCTGGTGATGCCGGACGGATCAACGACGGCAATCGAAGGAACAGCCACCGATTTGGTGATGCGCGCATTGAAGGGCAAGGTCGAAGGCAAGAACACGGGAAAGAACCTTCTGGTGCGATCGTTTTCGGGCATTGGCGAAGCCGCGGCCATGCTGGTGGGGCGTGGCAGCCTGAACCAGCCGTTGAGCGAGGGCGACATGATGCGGGAGCGGGTCTCGAGCAACATCGGGCAGGCCTCGGATGAGGAGATGCAGCGCCTTTCCATCGGCGAACATATCGTGGTTGTTCTGCCCGCAGGCGCAGAGATTTACGTCGTGCTGGAGCAGTCAGCGAAGCGGAACCCTGCCCAGGTTGCCGCTGCTATCGAAAGCCAGCATTCCGGACAGGCTGGCGAAACGCTAACAGCGCAACAACTAAGGCAGCTCCTGGAATTGCAGCGCGAGTTGAACGAGCAATCGGCGGCGAAACCGACGAGTGAATAGTTTTCTTTTTTCTCCCTCCAACTGCAATGGGCAGAACGAGAATATCCGTTCTGCCATTTTTTTGTTCGAGCAAGCGGTCTGTCGGGGGGGGGGGTGAATCCAGGTCAGTTGCTAATGGAGTACAAGAAACAAAACCTGCACAATGTCTGAAGCAACAACTTTTTTGTTCTGATCTGGCCGTGCGCTCTGGACGACGCACAGACGGGTCTGTTTGCATAGGCCATTCGAGAACGACAGAGGCAGTCACCCCCATTAGCGTGTCTTGGTCTCAAGACAGCCTGTCTTGAGGGCAATCCCAGATCAGTTGCTAATGGAGTACAAGAAACAAAACCTGCACAATGTCTGAAGTGACAACTATTTTGTTCTGATCTGTCGGCTCCCAATCTCGCTTGCAAGCTGCAAGATTATTGCAGCCTATCCAAACGCTTTAAAGACAAAGGGTTGCACGAAGTTCACCCATCCCGAACCATTTCGGGTTCGGTCTCGCCCACGCTCCAGAGCCGCGCACCAACGTTAGTCGTTCGAGGGTCGCGTCCCTTCAAAGTCGGTCATTTTGCCGGACTGCTTCATTTGCCCGAATCCGGACCTGGGCCTATCTTCCCACCTGTGATGAGGCAACAAGCAACTGCCCGTATACGGAGAAGCCAGGTTATGAAACCTATCAATGGCGCATACATGTATGGAGGGGCGAAATGGGCCCCGTTGGTCATGGTGCTCGTTCTTCAACTTGTGCCCTTCATGGCTGTTGCGCAGAACCTGGGTAACGCACCGGTCATGAACCGCGCGGTGCAGGGGCAAACGGCAGCACAGCCCGAAGGGGCCGTGTTGAACCTGGTGAATTGGGTAGGCAATGTGATTGCCCCGATAAGCGCCGCGCTCTGCGTGGTCATGGCTGTGATTTCGTACTCGCAGGGCCGGGGAGTCATGCGCTGGCTGGTTACTGCAGCGGGGCTGCTGGCAATCTCGGGACTGACGCGGTTGATCGAGTTCTGGATCGCTCAGGGAACTGGTGGCGTGCAGTAAGCGGCGAAAGCGAAAGATCATGATCCCATCATTCATCAACGACCTGTTGCAGATGCTGTTCGATCTGGCCATTCCAGCGGCGGTCTGCACGCTGGTGCTAGCCGGACTGGCCCTTCGCCAGGAAGGCGGGCTGAACTTCGAGGCCGGGGGCAGGTTTCAACGTTGGATCCTGTGGACGGTCATCTTCTTAACGCTGCCGCAATTGCTCTCATGGTTTGCCGCTCAAGGCATTTCGATGCCGGGCACGGCAGGAAGCGCAAGCGGCTGGCTGGGATCAATCGAGAATAGCGTCCGCGCTTTCGTGATGGACCTGGTTCTATCGCGGCTTATCCCCGTCGTGGCAGCGTTCTTCGTATTGAAGTCGGCGCTGGATGCCGCCCAGGGTCAAAATCCCCTGGCCTCGATCATTGCGGCATTCTTCCTGCTTTCGGTCTCAAGCACGGTGCAACTGTTCCAAAGCTGGAACAGCGGATCGCAGTTCGCAACCACTGACATGTTGGCGAACCTTTGGAATTACCTGGCGGGAATCATCATGCCGCTGGCCGCAGGACTGGCCGTCGTGGGCGCGATCTTGAACTATGTCCGGCATAAGCCGGTGATGCTGATGGTAGGTGCGGGACTTGCGTTCCTCAGCGTTTCCGGGTTGTGGAAGCTGGTGCAGGTGATGGCGAGTTAGCTCTGGCAGGAGATGAGTGCATGTCGTTCTACAACGGCTTGTTCAATCTGACGAACTGGATGGCGAATGTCATCATGCCGACGCTGGCGGCGTTGTTTTTCGCGGGCGCGATCTATCGCTTCAGCCGGGGAATGCCGTACCAGCACCTGAGTTACGGAGGGTTCGCAGCATTGATGTGTTCCGGTTTGCTGCGCGCGATGGAGACATTCGCCAGCCAGGCGGCATGGAACGATCCCGACCGTTACTGGCTTTCGATGCTGACACTGGTCAATTGGGTCGGGAATGTATTGCTCCCACTCTATGGCACGCTCCAGGTTGTCTTGGCAGTGCTTCACTTCGGCGGAGTGCTTGAGAGATTGAACATCGGTGATGCCTGGATTCGCAATGCGGTCTCGGCCGGCATGTGCTTTGGGCTGTCGGGTTTATTGCGGCTTGCCGAATTCTGGATCAACAACGGAGCCGCAGGAGTGCGATAGGAGATAGAGATGCCACTGGATGTGACTCCGATGAACCGGAACCTTGCGACGCGTGTGACCTTCCTTTCGCTTGAGTTCGAGGACCTATTTCTCGTCCTGGCCGTGGCCGCAGTCATGAACATCGTGGGCCACTTTGTGAATGGAGAGATTGGAGGCATTCCGTTGAGCATGGTTTTGCAATACGGGGTTCCGTTGTCGGCGGTGCCGTTGCTGATGATTTTCAAATACGGAAGACCACGCGCGTTTCTAAGGGATTTGGCTGCCTGGTATCTGAAGCCGCGCGGCTACTGCGCGCTTGCTCGCGACCGGCGCATCACGAGCTGTTACGTCTTTGACAAGGAGACGGGAGAGGAGAGGCAACCGTGAAAGCAACTTTGCGCGCTGAACGCTTTGACGCTCAACCATTGTGCGAACAGCTTCCCGTCCGCGACTATCTCGACAATCTTGTCGTGCGGACCAATGGAGCACTCGTCGCCGGCTATGAGCTTCGGGGAATCCACTCCTATTTTGCCATCGACGCCGAACGAAACCAGAACAAGCTGATGCTGGACGCGCTGCTGCGCACGTTGCCGGAGCAGAGCATGCGCCTGCAACTGCGCTTTGAGATGGTTGAGGACTTGGGCAATCTCCTGGACCGCTACCAGAGGCAGTCTTCCGAGAACGAGACAGTTCGCAAACTCGACGAAGTACGCCTGCAGGCTTGGTCAGCCAAAGAAGGACAGGGACACTACCTGCGGCCTCTTCTGCATGCCTATCTGATCTGGGATTCCCGCATTCACCACGAGGTAAAGCATGCCGCAGGCAAGTGGAAGCGGCCGAGTTGGAGCCTGTCGGCCGAAAAGTGCATTCAACGCGAGCGACGCGAGCACGAGCAACTGGTCGAGGAGTTTGAGACATTGCTGACTGGGATCGAGAGCACCATGCAGGCCGCGAACCTGGGAGCGCGCCGCATGAGCGACGACGAGTTGTTTGTCGAGGCCCGCCGCGCCCTGAACCCCTTGGAAAACGACACGCGGCCTTACAAAAGTCCCGACGAACTCGATGAGTTTCGCAGCGCCCGCGAGCAGCTTGTGGATGTGAGCCTGCTGGACGAGACCGAGAGCTATCTCAACGTCGACGGCCTGCTGTATTCGCTGGTCAGTTTGAAGGAGTTGCCGGACGCGACGTTTCCCGGCATTTTGCGCGAGTTGGCGGCCTTGGACTTCCCGCTCGTCGTCAATGTGCAGATTACCATTCCCGATCAAGCCAGAGTTCTCAAAGGTTACAAGAGCCGGCTGCGCAAGATGCAGGCGGCGCAACGCGACAGTCATGGCGGCTTTCGCGTCAACGTCGAGGCGCAGGTCGCCGAGGCCCAGCTTTTCCGGGTGCAGCAGGACATCATCTCGAGTTCGGTCAAGACCGCAAAGCTGAGTCTTGTTGTAGTCACCCGAACTTCGCGTCCGGCGGTCACGATGAACGATCTGGAACAAGCTGAGCGGCTGGTGAATGACCGCCGCGAGCGGGTGCTGCACGCCATCGCCTGGATGAATGGCGCCAAGGCCGTCACTGAGACCCTGGCCAAGAAGCGGCTGTTCTTCGGCTCGCTTCCCGGCATGGGCGAACTCGATAAACGGGAGCAGGACATGCTGACCACGAACGCCGCCGATCTGCTGCCTGTGGAAACGTCGTGGCAGGGCACACCGCGTTCGCCGTTGCTTCTGGTGGAGACGCCATACAAACAATTGATTCCTTTCTCGCCGTTCGATGCCTCGTTGAGCGATGCCAACCTTTTGGCCATGGCCAAGACGGGCGGAGGAAAGACGTTCATGGTGCAGCAACTGCTGCTCATGATGTCGCGCGCCAATCCGTTGATCTCCATCATTGAAGCGGGCGACTCCTACCAGCCGTTAGTTGAACTCATGGGCGGCAGGATGATTACCATGTCGCTGGACAGCGACCAGACGATCAATCCCTGGGACCTGCCCAAGGGCGAGGCGGAACCCAGCAAGGACAAAATAGCGTTTCTCAAGAACCTGACCCGGCACATGCTGGGCGAGGGCCGGGCCGAGGACACCGAAGTCCTCGACAACGTGCTCACCGAAGCCATTGTCCGCGTGTACAAGCGGGCGGCGATCCGCGCCTCAAGTCCTATTCCCACCTTCGGGGATTTGCGCGATGAGCTCTCGCAATGGCGCGACGAAGACCGCAATCAGCGGGTCATGGATGAAGCGCATCTGGCCGGCGTCAAGCTGCGCAGTTGGACAGGCGAGAAGGGAGTTTACTCGCGGCTCTTTGATCAGCCGACGACGGTCTCGCTGGACGACGACTGGGTGTTCTTCAACGTGGAGCAACTCAGTCATGACGCGAGGCTGGAAATGGCGATGAGCATGCTCATTGCCCACGCAACGGCGCAGCGGGCATCGGGCAAGTTAGGCCGGCGGAGCATCACGGTGCTCGACGAGTGCTGGTTTTTGCTTGACTCGCCGACGCTGGCGCCGGAGGTGGTGCAGCTATTCCGGACAGCGCGAAAACGCAATGCGAGCGTGTGGGGAATCAGCCAGACGGCGGAGGATTTTGTGGGAACAGAGACAAAACCACGCGTCCATGGCCCCGGCATTGTGAAGAACACGACCACCAAGATCGTCGGGCAGCAGCCGGGTGATCTGAGCGCGCTACGCGAGGAGTTACACCTCAATGACACCGCGTTGAACCAGATCAAGCATCTCAGCCCGCCGCGCAAGGGCCGGAGCGCCGATGCCTTGATCGTGATCGGAGAGAAGGCGGAGACAACCCACGTCATCCGCATGGTTCCGACCCCGATCGAGTATTGGATTACGACGACCTACCCGCGCGAGCGCAGTTATCGGGCGTGGTGGCTCAGCAAGCGGAAGGCAATGCCGCTGCTTGCGGCTTACCAGGAGCTTGCCACGAAGTTTCCCTTCGGGCTCGGAGACGTCGAGATACTTCCCGAAGAACAGTCGGGAGAGGTCCTGGGATGGAAGGAAAAACAGTGAAGAAGACCTTATCAACGTTGAAAGCAGTTTTGTCCAGCAAACGATGCTTCCGCGCGGCTGCCGTACTGCCCTTGGTCGTAGTGCTTGCGCTTGTCCCCCAGGAAGCTAGTGCAGGCATTGGAGACATTGTCTCCATTTTGACCGGCATTTACAGCACGCTGCGCGGGGGCATCGGAGGGCCACTCAACGCGATACAAAGCGTGAACACCAATGTCCGTGACCTTCACCAGCAGTTGGTCTGGCCAGTTGCCACACTCAACCAGGCGAGAGGCTTCGTCGGCCAGGTCACGGCCCAATATCGCAACCCCATGTGGCAGATCCACACGCTGTCCACCAACAGCGCCACTTTGAGTAACCCTTTGCAGCTGGAGTCGGTGGTGCGAAGCGGACAGGTGGGCAGCGTTACGCAAATGCAACCTTTGTTCCGGCGTCTCTATCAGCCGGTGCCGGACGCGAGCGACGCCCCGGCAGCGGAGCGAAACATGATGGACATGGATGACGCGGCATCCCTGACCGCGCTCAAGACAACGGTCGTATCGGACCAGGATGGGAACCGGATGCTATCGCTCGCCGACCAAATGGAGAAGCAAGCTGCCCAGGCCG
>DATHMH010000003.1:0-3508 GCA_035487295.1 Terriglobales bacterium | reverse complement strand
TCGCTATCGAGGCCAATCTCCACAAAGGCCGACTGCATGCCGGGTAGCACGCGCGTGACGCGACCTTTGTAGATGCTGCCGACTAAAGCAAATTCTTTTTCACGCTCCACATAATATTCACAGAGCTGTCCCTCTTCCATAATGGCGACCCGTGTCTCGTGGGGGTTCGCCGATATAACCATTTCCTTCGACATGGAAACTCCTCAAGGAGCATCGGGACGTGGCGGGCACGTCGACTGGCAGGGCGAGCGCGCTCGCTCGGTCGGCATGGCGGAAGGCCACGCGTTGTGCAAGCCGCGACGGGCCGCCCAGGAAGAATCTATGATGTAGTTGGATTGCTTCCTTCACCCGATGCATTCCTCAGTCAATTCAAAACTCAATTTCCGGGAGCCGCTTAGATGCGCGGCCCGGGTCCTGCTTGATCCTTCGCGGGCTTAGTTGACGAATCGCCGCATGCGGACGTTCATCACCAGACCCAAAGCCATAAAAACAAAAGCGGTCGCCGACCCTCCGTAACTCATCAGGGGCAGCGGGATTCCGGTGACCGGCACATAGCCAATCACCATGGATGCGTTAACCAGAACGTGGAAGCCCAGAATCGCTGTGACTCCCATGACCACAAACATCCCTGCTTTATCCTTCGCCTTCTGCGCGTTGTCCACCAGCCGCAGAATTAAACCCAGGTACAACAGCAAGACCACGCAAACTCCGATGAAACCCATCTCCTCGGCGAGCGCCGCCAGAATAAAATCTGAATAACGAACGGGCACAAAGCCCAACTGGTTCTGGCTGCCTTTGCCGAATCCTTTGCCCCAGAAACCTCCCGAGCCGACGGCAATTTCAGACTGCAAAACCTGGTAACCGGCGCCACGCTGGTCTTCCTCAGGGTGGAGGAATGTCTCGATGCGCTGCTGCTGGTACGGCTTCAGATGATGCCGCATGTTCATAGCCAGCGGAATCATAAGGCCGATCAGTACCACGCCGACCGCGGCGTGCTTCCATTCGATACCCGCGAGAAACGCTCCCACCAGCGCCACCGGCACCAGCACCATCGCCGTTCCCAAATCCGGCTGCCTTAATATCAAGGCTACCGGGACAATGGTCAGGATTGCCACCTTTGCCAGGTCCGTGAGCGTGAGCCGATCAGTACGAACTTCGCTGAAGTAGCGGGCCAGCACAATGATTATAATCAACTTCATAAACTCTGACACTTGCAAATTTTGGCCGCCGCCCAGGGAGACCCAACGCTTGGCTCCGAAGTGGGAATGCCCCATCACCAGAACAATCAGCAAGGTGGCGATCCCGAATAAATAGAGAACGGGCGCCTGGTCCAGCAGAGTGTGGTAGTTAATTTGCGAGACCAAGACCATGCCCACAATTCCCAGCCCAATCCACATCAACTGCTTCCACTGAATGCCTGCCATCCCACTCGCGTGCGTGGAGGAGTAGATCTCCAGGACCCCAATGCCGGTAATGGCCGCAACAATGGCCAGCAAGGCCCAGTCGAAATCCTGCACGCGGGGACGATCTTTCACGGGCTTTGGGCTCCCACAGTAGCAATCAGCGGGCGCTGTACGTCTGGTTGAACGGGGCTGGTGTTATTGGCCTGCTGTTGCAATCGAGCATTCTTCTTTTCGTAGTAGGTTTTCACAACGTCGCGGGCAATCGGGCCGGCCACTGCGCCGCCATGCTCGCCGCCCTGAACCAGAACAGCGACCACGATTTCCGGATTCCGCCGCGGAGCATAGCCCACAAACCAGGCATTGTCTTTGAATTCCTTTTGTCTGCCCAGACGGTTGCGGACATCATAGCCAATTACCTGTGCGCTGCCGGACTTGCCGCAGAATTCGATATTCTGCAGCCTTGCGCCCGCCGCGGTTCCACCTTCGTTCACCACGCCATACATTCCCTGGGTCACTTTCTCGACGGTATCTTCTGAGATGGCAAAATGATCCATGCGCGGGTTGGGAAAATTCTTCAGGAAATGAGGCTGCACCAGGTTGCCTCCGCTGGCCACTCCTGCAATCATGCGCGCAAGTTGGATGGGAGTGGTTGTTACCGCGCCCTGGCCAACCGACACTGAAATGGTTTCACCGGCATACCATTTGCGGTGATAGACCCGTTGAGCCCACTCCTCCGACGGCACCAGTCCCGTTTCCTCGCTTGGAAGATCAACCCCCGTGCGGTGACCCAGGCCGAGAGAGTTGGCGTAGAAGGAAATCCGGTCGATACCGAGCTGCTTGCCGACGTTATAGAAATAGACGTCGCACGATTGGACAATGGCCTTATGAAGGTCCACATCACCGTGCCCACCCTTGCCGAACACGTGGCATTTAAAGGTGCGGCCGTAAAAGGTCGCATAGCCGGGGCAATAGGCCCTCATGGTTTCGGGCGGTGATTTCGTTTCAAGCATGGCCGTGGCCATTACGATCTTGAAGACAGAGCCGGGCGCAAGCTGCGCCTGAATGGCGCGGTTCAATAGCGGCGTCTCCGTGTCACCATTCAGTCTGTTCCATTCATCCTGCGGAATGCGCACGGCGAAATCGTTGGGATTAAAAGTGGGTCTGCTCACTACCGCCAGAATGTCGCCCGTGCGCGGATCCATGGCCACCACGGAGCCTTCTTTATCTGCCATAGCTGTTTCGGCGATGGCCTGCAAATCGTAATCAATCGTGAGCTGGATGGGTTTTCCAGGGATGGCTTCGACATTGTCGAGCGTGCGCACCACTTTCCCCACGCTGTTGACGACTACACGCCGCATGCCGTCCGTACCCTCGAGCACATCGTTGTAGCGTTTCTCCAGTCCTGCTTTACCGACGATGTCGCCCGGGCGGTAGCGGCCCTCGCTGCGGTCCATATCCTGCGGCGAGACTTCACCGACATAGCCAATTGAATTCGCCAGCATTTCTTCATGCGGATAGCGGCGGCGTTGCACCATCATCAACTCAAGCACCGGCAGATCCGCGCGGTGTGATTCGACGAACGCGATGTCCGCAGCGCTGGCGGCCGGCTTGATCACCACCGGTTGAAATTTCGGTTCATTCTTGGCGGCTTCTAATTGCTGAAGAATGTCCTCGCGGCTGATTCCCAACCCTTCCTCGATTTGCGGCAGGCTTTTTTGCAGCGCTTTCGGGTCGTCGCGCAACAGAAGAATGCTGAAGGAAGGATAGCTGTCTACAAGGATGCGGCCTTCACGGTCGAGCATCGGTCCGCGAGGCGCGATGATCGGGATCGAGCGAACGCGGTTGCGCTCAGCCAGGTCCGCAAAGTGACCGGACTGAACCACTTGCAGCTTCCAGAAACCCACCAGGAGCAGGATGACGAAAACTACAGAGACATAGGAAACCAGCGCAAGGCGTCCCTGCGGTATTTTTTGGTCGCTAATGCTCCACGGTGCCAACAGAACTCCTGCGCGGCGGGTCTTACATGGCCCCAATGCGCCTAAGCTTCCAAATCTGAGAGAGATAGGAAGTGTTCTCTAAGCTATCACTTGCAAAGCTCTGCTCGC
>DATHMH010000002.1:0-2459 GCA_035487295.1 Terriglobales bacterium | reverse complement strand
ATTACGTCCACGGAATTTCCAGCCCGAATTTCGGTGCAAGACTCACAGACCCCGCAGGGTTCGGTCACCGGCTTGTCTGAAGACCGGCAATTGAGCGCCATGGCAAGAATGCGAGCTACGGTGGTTTTGCCAATCCCGCGGTGGCCGCTGAAGATATATCCATGCGCCGTCCGGCCCTGTTCCAGGGCGTTCTTCAGGGTCTGGGTGACGTGCTCCTGCCCAATGACCTCGGAGAACTTCTGAGGCCGATATTTGCGCGCCAAGACCTGATAGCTCATGTGAGGAAAGATCAATTATACGTGATGCTTGCAGGAGGAGTTTCCCTGCAAAGGATTGCACCTTAGCGTCCTCGGCGTACTTTGCGGTTAAGCCCTTTTTACCGCAAAGAACGCTAAGGTTTCCGCAAAGGACGCAAAGGAAGTCTGATCGCCCGGCAGTTAAAAGCGCCGTTTGGCCAAATGTCCTCTTGCGAAGAATGGGGCTAAGGAATAGGCTTTTGGGCTGGGCTGGCCCAAGCCAGTTCCCCCGGAGATCCTAAATGCAATTGAAACTTGAGACTCGGAATGTCGGCGGTGTGACGGTTGTGGATTGCAATGGCCGCATTGTGTTTGGAGAAGAATCTGCCCTGCTTCGCGACACCTTGAAGAAGCTGATCAGCGAGAACAACCAAATTGTGCTGAACCTGGCCGGCATCAATTACATCGATAGCGGCGGGCTGGGAACGCTGGTCGCGCTCTACACCTCGGCGCAAAGCGCGGGCGGCTCGGTGAAATTGGCCAATCTTACACAGCGTGTGGGGGATCTACTGCAGGTAACCAAGCTGCTGACTGTGTTTGAGGTGTACGACAGCGTGGAGGAAGCGATCAAGTCGTTCGGGAAGGGCGCTGCAGCGTAGCCACCGTTTCGTGTCGCCATACACGCTCCCGGTCGCATGATATCGAAAGTTGTTTTCCTGCTCGGCCTTGCAGTCGCCGCCAGCGGCCTGGTTTCGCCGCCCGTGGCCCTGGCTTTAGGGCTGGTGTTTGGCTTTGTTTTTCCCCACCCGTTTGATCAAAGCGCAAAGAAGCTTTCGCGTCACCTGCTGCAGGCTTCTGTAGTCGGACTTGGCTTCGGCATGAATCTGCATGACGTTATCCGTGCAGGCCGCAACGGCTTCGTCTATACCTTGCTCAGCATCAGCTTTGCGATGGTGGCGGGCATGGTCCTGGGCGCTCTGCTCGGAATGCAGAGGACGCCGGCCTTTCTGATCTCAACCGGGACTGCCATCTGCGGTGGCAGCGCCATCGCCGCGGTCGGTCCCATCTGCGGCGCCAGCGACGAGCAGATGGCGGTTTCGCTGGGCACGATTTTTGTGCTTAATTCAGTTGCCCTGCTGATTTTTCCTGGAATCGGGGCGGCGTTGAAGTTGACGCAGACCCAGTTCGGCCTGTGGTCGGCGCTCGCTATTCATGACACGAGTTCCGTGGTGGGCGCAGCGGCCAAATATGGCGCGGTCGCCCTGGCCGTTGGCACGACGGTAAAACTTGCTCGAGCTTTGTGGATCGTGCCCATGTCGATTGCCACCGCGGTGGTCAAGCATGCTCAAGCGAGAATCCAGTGGCCGTGGTTTATTGCGCTATTCTGCCTGGCGGCGGTGTGCAATACATATTTGCCTGCTGGCGCCGCGGCCTACGGCTTGGTATCAAGGATTGCCAAGATCGGCCTTACCGCGACTCTATACCTCATCGGCACGGGAATTTCATTGGCTACATTGAAAAAGGTTGGACACCGGCCGCTACTGCAGGGCGTAATCCTATGGCTACTGATTTCAGCAGGGTCACTGTGGCTGATCCGGGTGGGATGGATCGCGTTGTGAGGAAGATGCGGCTAACGCGACGAGGGCATGGTTTATGAAAGTCGGGCCTTTACCGAAGTCCAATATTCGGGAGAAAATTGTTGCTGCCATCCGGCGCATTCCGCGTGGGAAGGTCTCAACTTACGGTGCCGTGGCGAAGGCCGCCGGATTTCCTGGGGCTGCCCGGCAGGTGGTGGCGGCGTTGCGCAGCGCGGTCGGAGCGCCCTGGCAGCGCGTTCTGGGCGCAGGAGGCGAGATCAAGCTTCGCGGGGATAATGCTTTCGAACAACGCTTCCGGCTCGAAGCCGAAGGAGTGACATTTCGCGGGCGCAAGGTCGATATGAAACTTCACGAACACAAGTTTCCCACTGTCAGGAAACGACCGCGCTGATTTCCCTAACGCTGACTAGCGTCCTTATTCGCAACTATTCGATTGACCTCCTCTGACTTACCGCGAGGGATGCTGAGTGATTTCCATTGCTGATGTTGAAAATGCTTGGCCAGAAATACGATCTGTCCACAGTGATAGGAGTAATGTGCGATCTGTCGATTGATCGCCTGCATTACAGAATGCGGCTCTCCCCGAATCGTGACTGTGCGGTTGAGGTCGGCGTCCGATAAAGGT
>DATHMH010000001.1:0-239638 GCA_035487295.1 Terriglobales bacterium | reverse complement strand
GGAGTGTCTTGCTGGGGTCGCAAGCCGCTCTGCCATCCTTCAGGCGTCGCCCAACCAGCAAGTTTCGGCCTCGTCTTAGGTCGCTTTCGGTCATCCAAGTCCACCCAAACCCCGGTGAAGTGATACAGGTATCGGCCAAGTCCAAAGCAGGAGCATGCCCTTTTGAAGGATTGTGCCTCCGCGCTGGTGCCGGCGTTATCGTCGTCTGCCCATTCTTCGCCGGTGGCGGAATGAGAACCAAGGCTGAAGATGGTCAACTCGCAGGTGACCAGCACCTTGGCGACGATCTTCTGGTCCATGCCGCGTTGGAAGTTCGCGCTGGTGTGGACCGTGTATTTGCGCGTCCAACCCGCCGGGCTGAACAGCTTATTGAGTCGGTCGGTGTACGCTCTCTGGTCGGCGTAAGGGATCACTTGTCCGCGTGCTTTGTCCTTGGTGGTATTCGTCACCCGCCACTCAATGACAGAATCATCGAAAGGCACTTCGAGCAGTGCCACAAATTGTTTGATCTGTTCTGGCATGAATTGGGACGGCGTACTTGTTCTGGGCAGTACGGCGGGTGATACAGATTGGGCTACCTTCTCTCCGTTGCCCACCGAACCATTGGCGTGTCCGTTGGGTGGACTCATGGCTGTTCTCCTGACGATGACGAAGATTTGATTGAGGCTGTGCCGATATTGAGCAGTGATGAATAACAGCAGGAAGGTAATCGCGACGGGCGCGGAAGCGTTAGCGTGGAGGGTTTGTAATCACAGCGGCCGGAGGACGGTGGTAATCCGGGCGATCAGTTTGCCCAAGAGGCGGTGGTCGCCTTTTTTAAAACTGGCAACCGAGACTGAGTGCATTTCCTTTTGCGTGACCAATGACCAATTGACCTCGAACCCTACGTGTAAGCCAAGCTCACGAATAAACTCGCGCTGCGTTCTCCCATTGCCCTCGCGAAAAGGGTGAATCGCATTGAGTTCACTCATGTAGTAGCCTGCTCTTGAGCCGAACTGCGCACGAGTTGTTTCTTTTAGCTGGTTTTCGCTAAGCAGCGCGGTGAATAGATCGAGAAGTGATTGCTCAATAGATTGGTGCCGGCAGAACCAGAATTCGCCCTCTTTCCGAATGTCTACGGTGCGAAATTCGCCTGCCCAGGAATAGACATCCTGGAAGATGCTTCGGTGAATGCGTTGGAGGTGGGACGCATCAAAAACTCCAGGCATAGGGTGGAAGCGCAACACCGAAATCCGGTGAGCAGTCGAAATAGCTTCAAACTGCTGCAGCCGATTAGAATCTTCGATTCCAGCCAGGTTCTTTAGGATGTTGGTTCCAGGATAGACGTAAGGATCAGTGGCCATTGCGGGCGATGTCGAGCGCCAGCCTTCTCATTTCGGCATGGTATTCCTGATGAGACAGCTCGCCTTCAATGAAACGGTTAGCAATGGCTTCAGCTTCAGGGCCCGGATCGAGTCCCTCCATGCGCACGCTGGCAAAGCCATACTGGACAGCTTCGGCCCGCAGTTTGCGCTCTTTGCCATCTATCTTGTGTTCTGTCGACATCGCAGTTTGTCTACTCAATTATAAGCCTCCTGAACGCCGTTCTTTACTGACTTAAGCCCATTGGATACTTGACGTTGCGGGCCCTGGCTAGGCAAACCTCTGCCTAAAGACCGTTCTGAGTCACAAAGCTCAACCCGCGCGCCTGTTTCTGATAGGACAACCCAGCGCTGTGCGAATCATCTCGCGGCTGCAGCCTGCCCAACACTTGTACTTCCGCGGATCGGCAGTCGAGATCGCCAGATTGTCGCCGCTGCAGTCGTGTCCTTGTTGCGCACAAGACGGGCAACGGGTCCAGTAATTGCGACCGCTCCTGCGCTTCACGGTTACGTAGTCCAGAATGCGAAACTCGCGGAGGTTCGTGCTAAGTCCAGCGCGGTACGGCGGTAGTTCGATCTTCGGTTTCGCCTCAAATTCCTCGGGCATCTTCAGACCGCGAACGAAGCCGTCCATCTCCTCTCGGCTGATTTTTTTCAGCCGCGACAGATAGCCCATCTGTGCTTCAATTGCGTAGTCGGCGCCGTAGAACCAATACCGCTTGCCGACTGCCCGATGCACGCCCATCGGCCCGCGGATGCCGTTGCCAAACTCGCTGGCCGGCACTTGATCCTGCCTGGGAAAGACTTCTATCCCATCCGCCAGCTTCACGCCTTTCACCGGCACCTTCAGTTGGCTGGCCAGGTTGTAGATGTAAACGCGACAGTCACGGGCAAGCAGCGGCGTCTTCGCAAAAATCCACAGATGCCCGCCACGGCGCGACCTTTCCAGCGCCGCCTCGACTCCGTCCTGCCGCAGTTGCCATTGGAGCTTCAGCAGGTCTTCCAGTGCATTCTCGTAGTCCGCGTCAATTGCGACCCACTTGCAGCGTTGGGTGTGAGGGTTAATGGCATAGAGGCCAATGGTGAGGGTTCCTTCAAGGTGCTGTCGTATGGTAGCCGGCGTCAGAGAGACAGGTTTTTCGTTGCGCCTGGGACGATAGTAGTAATAGCGCCCGGTTTCCGGATGGGGGGTGGAAGATTGGATGGTATAGGCAAGACGGTTGATGAACAGGTCACGGTAACCCGCGACCATCTCATCGCTGGCTACAATTTTCCTTTCCATATCTCACCTCGCCATCGTCTTCTACCCCAGGTGTGAAACTCGGTCAAGTTTGCCTCTAATTACCGGCTTCGCATTCAGGCGGAGCCGGCACTTTGGAGGGCCGAGTGCAGCAGGCCGGGCTGCTCGGCGTACCGGAGAAGGTTGTATTCGGTGAAGAGTTCGGAGAAGTCCTCGACCGTCAAGTGGTCGTCATCGCCGTCAAACGACAACATGTATAACTCCTGGGTCTGCCGGTCATAGATGTAGATGGCCCCCGAAGCCGGGTTCTCCGGCGCCTTCTGCAGAAACAAGACACCTTTGGGCATCTGAATCCAGCGGCCGGCTACGGCTTCACCGATCTTCAGAAACTCGTGGATGACCCGGTCAACATGCGGCTCTGAATGCGCCACTCGAAGGTCCTTCAGTGTGAAGAGCAAGTGGGCACTCATATTTCCTCTGCTTTGTTCCATACTGCCTCCTTTGCGTGAATTGCGACCCATTGAATGGGCCAAAAGAAAATGAACGTGAAGACCGGGCCCATGGTGATCGAATGAGCTTAGGACCTTCGAAATGTCTGGCTATTGAGTGGATTCTCGTTACCGGAAAGATCGGTGAAGAGTGTGAACTGGGCGCTATTTGTGTCCGGGCGGTCGAGCTTATTCTGGGCGCTGGCAGGAGCACGTGCGTGCGCTCGTCGATGAGGATTGTGATGATAAATCGTGAACGGTGCAGCCTGGTCTATTGGGCTGGACGCGGCAGTACGTAGCGGATTCTCAGGGTCGCGCCCTGGCCACTGGGAGGCGTTTCGACAATGTGGTCGCCGGCTTTTTCAGTGAAGTATTGCGTCATCACCTGGCAGCAAAGCGGCATCCTGTGGTCTCGACCGGGGTAGCCGCCAACACGCTTGTGCAAGTCCTCGGAACTCACCTCGACCTCCTGTAACCCGTTCTGTTGGGCTAGCGAGAAGATCAGGTCAAGTCGAAGTTTGAAGTCTGCTGCTGAGAGCACGGCGCAATCCTTCCATGGCAATGCCTGCTTAAGAGTGTCGGCTATTCTTCGATTGTATGCTGGTTGCAGGTTTGAGTGGCGATTCGGAAAACATATAGTTTCAATATGATTCCCGACAAGGAATTTCCCGAAACGACAAGTTGAATGTGGCATCCAGCACTGGCGACAGATCGAAGCCAAGCAAAGACCAAATTAGTATTGAGATGAGCTTAGGAGCATAGAGACCGGAAGAAGGCAAGGCACTCATGCCTGACAAGGTTGCGAGAGCGAGTCTATGTGCGCGAACACGGGCAATAAATATGCGAAATCAGGAGGGTAGTCAGAATCCAAACTGCTGAGCGACTGGGATTTGGAGGGTGCCTGCGCAGGTCAAAATCAGGCCAAAGTGAGGTCAAAGAGAGGCCAAAGGCAGGGCAAAGGTCAGAAGATGCCGCGCAGCAGGTGCCGAAACGGAATTTCACCGTTCCTCGTATCAGTCATGACCATCGTATCGAGCAGCCCTGCTCGAAAAGCCGGACACGTCACAAAGGCCAGCCGCTTGGGAATGCCAGACAGCTCACGGGCCAAATGAAGGGCGATTTCCTCGCCGGCCGTCAGATAAAGGATACAGCCGAGCTTGGTCTCGGCTTCGAGAGCGTGGCGTATCTTTTCGTACTGGCGGGCGCTCTTCAAGGTGCGCTCGTATTCGAGGGCAAAGCGCGCGATCTTGTCGTTATTCCACACACCGACGACCGCGTCGTAGTCTTTTTCGAGCGGTGTCGCCGAAACCGTGTTGGAAGATGCCGTCTCGACATCGGACTGCCACGAGACCAGGACATTCCCGCGGGCGAGAGCAATGTGAACCGCCATCAACTCCAGCGCATGGTATCCCTGGCAAATGTGCGGGAGATGCTGCGTTCCCGAGTTCAGCACCGCGGCAAAGTGACCATGCTTTTCAAGCTGGAGCAATCCGGGACGTGTAATTCGGTAGACTCTAGCGCCGCATCCAAAGTGCCCGTCGCAGGTCGAGATGTAATTGGATTCCAGCAGCCGCTGGATGCGCCAATTGAAGCTTCCCCGGGAGTATTCAGATGCCGCAAGTTGCATCATTTCGAACAACTGCTGGTGGGTGATGAACTTGGAATTGCGTACCTGGAGAAGCAGGGGAATATCGCGGCTTGCGCTGACTGCGAGTGTGCCTTTGGCGTAGCGCATGGGGATGCCCTCAGGCCGCGAAATCGTCTCCGCGCAGCTCAAGGGTGGCGTGAGAACCATCCTTAGCCGGCACAGAGAGCTGCCAGAAACCCCAGCCGGTCCTGATCCAATCACCGGCCTTCATCAGCAACATTGCCTCCTGCGCTTCACGCAAGCGGCTGGCGGCAATCACCTTGCTTTGGGGCGATTTCCAGTCACACTGGGCGAAGTCAATAGTGCCGTGCAGTTCGTTAGAGACCACGACCAGAAACCAATCCGGCACAGCCAACTTGTGCGCTTTGGTCTTCAACAGCAACCGGTTGCCGCCGAAGAGGAAGTCCAGGTTGGAGCACAAAAAGGTGTGGCCAAGGGAACGGCGGGGTGAACGGGGATTGAAATCGCCGGCGCCGTTGAAGCGGATCAGTCCCGGCACAATCCAGTGCCTTCGGACCTTGCCGCCGCAACGAACGCCGGTGGAGTTGTAGTACGCGGCATGACGGGTAAAGCGGTTGGGGCCGTCGGCTTCGCTGCCGAAGCGCGCCCACCAGTTAGTTCCGAAACTTAGCACCTTCACCAGCATCGTTAACCGCTCTCATCAGCTTCTGGTTGATCTCACGGATGCGAGCGATTCTTTCCTCGATGGGCAGCTTTGCGGCTTCGCTCATGGCGCGCGCGACACTGGGATCAAGCTTCTGATCGTGCTCCTCGAAGTACTTGCACAGGTCGGCGAAATTCGTGAGTTCCTTAACCAGTTCCCGCTCTTGAGGCGGCAGAGACTCCATTCCCTGCTCGTACTCATAGCGGTCGTTGGTGGGCGCAAATTTTCCGCCCGGCTGAAACTGGTTGGAGCCGTCCTTCGGCTTGCCCGTGCTGGTTTCGTCAGACTTCTTGTCAGCCATGCCCTTCTGTCCTTTCCTTCCCGAGGCTCGCATTATCGCCTCGGGGACCGCGGTTTTTTTGTTGTTCATCCTGCAGACGGCGGCTCAAAATGCCTGTCTGTTGCCGCAGACTGGTGATCGTTTCTTTGTCCTTCCCGGCCTGCTGTTCGAGCTTCTTGATCGTCTCTCGCAACTCCTGCTCGCCCTGTGTTCGCGTGTTCGCCGCCGCTCCATTGACACTCTTGCCGGGACCTTCGGATGGTTCCGCTGAAACAGCGGCGCCCTTTGGCGGTTGCGGTTTCTGCGCCAGGCCAGCCTCGAACTGATCGTCGGCGAGTCGTTTCAAGTCCAGGTATTTTGCTCCCTGCTCGAAGGCCTGGTTGCGCGCTTCGAGCAGTTCGTTGTGATACCAGGTGACAACCCGCGCCGTACTGAACACCCGCCGCTTGAGCACAATATGCTGGCGATAGAAGAGACAGAACATGATTACCAGACCGCTGATCGCAACCAGGTTCGACCAGTAGTAGTAGTCATCTATGGTAGCGATCATGGCGGTCCGGCGCATCTCCTCGATGCTCTGACCGTAGTCGATGTCCTGGGGGTTGATTTTCCTCAGCGTAAAGTCGATGAAGCTGCCGTGCTGCTTGGCCGGACGATTGGCCGCCGGGTCGTAACTGGAGCGGGACGTCTGGCCTGATGCAGCCATGGCAGCGAAAGCGATGGCGAGGAAGGCGGTCTTGCGCGTCCATTTCATCACCGCACCCCCCGATTCCCGCGCCCGCTCATGCGGATGGCTCGGCTGATCAATGCCGGTTCCTTGAAGCGTAAATTGGCTCCACCGGCGACCCAGCACAGTGATGGAGTCCGCGGATAGAGGGTCGGTTCAAAACCCTCAAGACGATATTGCAGAGTGCGCCGAACGTGCAGATGCGAATGCAAGGTCCCCAGCCGGTTGTCGGTCATCAGTATCTCCATTTGTCCGACTGGCAAGTTCTTGACGTGTTCATCCTGAACGCGCGTCTCCTTGATTTCGGTCACGCTGCCGAAGCCGATGCGTTCATACTTCTGATCGAGGATGCCACGTTTTTGCACGGTCTCGGTGCGCCTTTCGGCGGCCACGCGGGAAGAGGCATTCTCAAAATACCGGGCAGTCTCTTCATCCCTGGTGCGCATGAGCATGATGGTATTGGGGGCAGAAGAAACCTCATCGCGGAAGCCCCGGCTGACGGTTTCCAGCTGTGGTATGGACTGCAAGGAAAACAGGAATGCCACGTTGCTGCCGCGCGCCGTTTGCAAGATCTGAGCAAAATTGGGGTAGGCGAACGGCGCGAACTCATCCAGCACAACGCTGACCATTGGCAGTCCCTCGCCCAGCCGATCATGCCCATTCTGATAACGTTTCCCGACCATCAATTGCAGGTTCTGCAGCAGCATCCGGCCCAGGGCGGTGACGGCGCGGCTGTTGCGATTGGCGTTCAGCGACACGAACAGGATGAGTTCCTGGTCGATGACTTCATCAAGCGTCAGCAGGTCGTCATACGGGCCGGTGATGATGGAAAGCTCGTCTTCCAAGAACGTCATCAGTTCATTCACCAGGCCCTGAATTTTTGGCACACGCTCGCGGTCCTCGAGCGATTGCAGCAAGTTCTTGACCGACATTCGCAGATTCAGCTTCTTCTGGTTGCTGATGCCGGAGAGGTTCTCGACGCGGAGGGTGGCGGCCTCAATCTGTTCCTTGAGCACCTTCTCATCGAGCGCCATAACGAGAACATCGTGGATGTTGAAGCGCTTACCGGTATGCACCAACACGCGCACCAGATCGCTGAAGTAATTGGCCTGGTGCCCCTTGAAGAAGTCGTCCTTCAAGGCGAAGGATTCAAAGATGAAATTGACGTGCTCCTGGTAGGAATCGTCCTCCTTTATATATAGCGGGTTATAACGCGCCGAAATGTCCGGGCGCGAAGGATCAAGAATCCGGAGCTGGTGCATGCGGCCGGCAGCCGAAACTTCGTACAGCAGGTTCTTGAGAAACTCCTGGTCACCTTTTCCGTCGAAGATGATCATGGGAATGCGATGCTGGCGCTCGGGCGGCCCAGCGATCCTGTGGACATCCTGGGTGATGATGTTGTGGAGCAGAGTTGTCTTGCCTGAACCTGATTGGCCGAGCAGTATGGCCTGCATGCGGCGGACCTCGTCGGACCAATACCAGGGTTCCTTGTGCACGTTGTAGCCGAGCACGACCGCGTTTTGCGAAACCGCGTTCCTTACATGGCGCGCGTCTGTGAGCGCGGGAACGTAAATCGGAGGATGCGGCCAGGCGTTCTCGCGCTTCTCCCGGCGGGTCCAGAGGTAGTGAATGGCCACCCCGATTGCCGCCAGCAGGCAGGTCAGATAGATACCGCCTTCCGCCAGTTGATACGGCCGGACGTGATATCGCCGGACCAGGATATAGAAGGCGAATCCGAGAATCACCAGGATGAGGACAGTCAGCACCAGGGGCGCATTTTCCTCTTGCATGCGGTGATGCTCCCGGCTTCCGTAGTAATAGCTGTTGTGGTTGTTCATGGGGATTAGTTCCAGAAAGTGAAATAGAGAAAAACTGAAAGGCCCAGCGCCGCGAGCGTCCCGAGGGCCATCCACAGCGGGCTCAGCCGGAAGCGCCCATCCTTGCTCTCGGTAAATGGGTCTCTCAGGTGGTGGCTTAGCTCCCAGAGAAGATTCGGCTTCGCATCTTCGGCAAAATATTTCAGCAAGAGCGGGCGCATTTCGGCTTCGCTCATCTGCCTGGCTTGGGAGCTGTTAGCGGACGAAAACTGCGGTGACATTGTGGTCTCCTGCGTCTCGGAAGACGAGTTCGAACACAGTTGGTCCGGAAAACTGCTGCCGAATGGCAATCACGCCCCGAGTCTCATGGCCTGGTGCGAGGTCCTGGGTTTGCGTTTCCGCATTCGCTGCTTGTAGCGTGGTCCGTTTCGCCGGACCCAGCTTGCGGACCAAGCTCTGGCTCAGTTGCGTGTGCGCGATGGACGGCAATGAGATCGTAGGCGCGCAAGGAAGCAACTGATAGAGAGTTGGCTCCAGCACCCGGTACGGACGGCGAGTCGAATTCGAGATGGCATAGTGGATGTAGAGGGTATTGCCGGACTCAAGCACCTCCTCGACGCGCACCATGATCCGATCTTTCGTATCTTTAATACTGGTGTTGTCAATCCACTCTGCGCCCAGGAAGGCTTTCGTGAACATCATGTCGGCGATTTTCGCCATCTGTTCATGGGCGTCGGGGACGGGTTTGGGCGCGGGCGTCAGGCTATCAATGGCAAAGTTCATGTTCTTCACTTCTCCTGCAGGTTCCAGCTCATACGCGAAGCGCCGGGAAGAGGTCCAAACAAACAAGTCGGTGGACACTCCCGGCTTGAGCGGTTTCACGAAAACCTTGTTCTCCTGCCGTTCGATCTGAAAGGCGGTGCTGCCGGCAGCGGCCATGGTGACGGGCTCGCCAAATTCGAGGACCGTAAGGTGATCCAGCGCTGTAGCAACATGGATGACGTCACCGGTGCCCGATGGCCGCGCGTCTTCCGCGAAAGCGAGTGTCGTCAAGAGAAAAAGGACCAAAATCAATGCACGCTTCGTCTTCATTTTTGAGCTTCTTCTTTCAAGCGGAGCCGGATATACCGGCCCCGCTGTGGTTGATGGGCAGCCAAGGTACGGCGCCCAAGGTGAGTTATTCGAAGAGAAACATTCCGTCCTTGTACTGAAAAAGGAACGTCTGTTTTTCTCCGCCTTCGATCTGCTCGACCAGGAAGCTGCGGCCTTCTGGGTCGTTGTGAATGGAGAGCCCGCCGACATCCGGCAGCGCGACGCGGACGCTCTTGCCGCCCGTTCGCTCCGCCAGTTTGTCGATCAGTTCCTGGGGAAAGGCATGAAAGAGAATCGACCCGGTGCTTTTGCCGCTGCCGTTGCAGACGATCCGATTCATCGCCTGCACCCAGCCCAACCGGTTTTCTCTCTTTCCCGTGGCCCAAACGCGCACCCAGGCGATGATGGATTTCATCTCCTGCTTGGCCCGCTCCTCACCAAAGTAGTAAGCAGCCTGGGCCTTCCTGCGCGCCTGCATCTTTTGTTTCCGCAGTTCCTTATCCGGGTCCTTCCGCACCTGCTCCCATTCGGCTTGTGCCCGGTCGAGTTGCTTCTTGAGTTGTTCTTGCCGTTCGCTGACCTTGCCTACGACTGCCGCGTAAACTGTGTTGATGTAACGGCACTCATCGAACATCGGGCGGGAGACTGTTTCTCCCGCAATCAGTCCTTTGAACTCCGCTACCGGCAATACGCTGACCAGCAGGTCCTCGATTTCTTTTCGTGCATGGTTATAGAGTTTCCCGATGCGGTCGGTTTCGGCCACATCGAGGTGTAAAGGCAGATCGGAAATCCGTCGCTCGTTTTTGCAGCGAAGCCACGGGGCCGTCTCTACCTGTTGGCGTATTTCGGCGATGACTTTCGCGTCGGGTTCGACATCGTGCTTCAGATTGTCGAGCGCGTTCTGAAGCTCGGTGACGAGTTGGTAGGCAAGCTCGGGCCTGCCCGCCGCCAGGCACGAGGTCTTCAAATCGGTGATCGTCCCGATTTGATTGCCGCGCGCCTTCATGGCCACGTGTTCCATGTTCCAGTAGGGACTCCGCGCCTTCCGGTGCTTCGTCTTCTGCTGTTGGAACTCATGGGCGAGACCAAACCGGCTTCTCACGAAGCGTGGGAAACGGTCTTCGTCCAGAACAGCGACCAGGTCGAAATCGAAATCGCCGCCATTACGTTTGGCTGTCTCCGAATGGAGGACGTACGTGCCTTCCAGGTACAGTTGGTTGGTGGCAATCTGCTCCGCCAACTGGTACGAATCGTTGCATCCCTGCTCATCGAGGTTCCCGGTGAGCCGCATGACGAGTTCTGAAGTTCCGATGTGTTCTACCGGCAGCAGGTCCTCAAACATGCGAATGGGATAACGCACGCACAAGCCGCGCTTGAACTCAAGGGGCGCAATGGCCTGGCTCTGCGGAATCCAATCGGAGCCCGCATACAGCCGGCCATTCGAGGCGGTCAGGTATCCGTCATCCGCCAACGCGAATGCCGGCAACCGAAAGCCTCCGCCCGTGCATGTCTTGAACGCCCAGTGAGCAAGCAGCTTGTTGAGTTGGTTGTTCACCCACGGGAAACGCACGATGTAGCCGGACGTATCCGCATGCAGCACCGCCTCCACGGTCCTTACTTCGTCGTCTTCGTGCCGTTCGACGCCGTTAAGACCGAGCAGTTCCCTCAGTTCGTCGTAGCGGCCTTCGCCGACCGCGTCGCTCAACTTGCGAACCTGCCTGAGAGCTTCGGGCAGGATTTCGAGTTGAATCGAATCGTCGGGCGCATGTTCAATCAGGGTGTAGCTGGATTCGAACTCCAGGTTGCGCGAAAGCTCACGGATGCCCAGAACCGCGGGCCCACGGAACTTCCGCCCCTTGCCGAACACCGAGAACACAGAAACTGGGACCTTGAGGCCCGGCTTTACTGCACTCTCCGGGAGAACGATGTCGGCGTCGAGCAGCTCGGCGACCTCATCCTCCATGACCTTAAACGAACCCTTTGCCTGGGTTTTTTCGAAGCCCAGCCGAAACTGGTAGAAGCAGTGGTCGGGCAGTTGCAGTCTGTTGAACAACGACCTCCGTATCCAGCCGCGGCAGTCGTTCGTTCCCAGCACATGGTCTTCGACCACCAGCACCGTCAAATCGGACTCTTCGATCACGACCTTGCAGGCCGAGACCAGGATGCCGAAGTAGGTGATGGCCGCTTGGGGCCAATGCTGAAACCGCTCCGCAATCGCCTGGCTGTGCGCGGCGTCCACGAAGTAGAACTTGCCCTCCTTCGCCGAACCGCTTGCGCCAACCAGCTTGTAACAGGTGTTCTTGTATTTGAGGTTCGCCATCGCGTTCTCGACCACGGATTCCTCGTAAGCATCCAGAGGTTCCTTGGGCACGTTCACGACGGCGACGTGGATTCCAGGGTGGAGAGCATTGAGAAGAGTATTCTCCAGGGTGCTCTCCAGGTTCGTGAGTCTTTGGGTCACGTTGCCCTGGCTGTCGATGTCAAGCGTAACAACCTGCTCGACGGAAAGTTTGCTATACTTGTTCATCTTTTTAGCTCCTTAGTTTTTGTTCGGGGTTACCCGGCATCAGCTAAGGAGTTTTTGCTTTTCCGCAAGCTCTTGGCTTCCGCCTGGCGCCCCGTATTTGGGGTTGTTGACTAACCAGGCAAAAACTTCGAGCCGGGTCAGCACTTCTCCCTACGTAACCGCGTAGGGTCTTCAAAAGAACCGAAACTGGTAACAGCTTTCGGTTTCTCCTTGAAAAATCGCGCCAACTCGCCCGCTGCTCAATCAGCTTCGGGTCAAAGCCTGCTTCACAATTCTTGGTTCGTTGCCGTCAACTTCCGGCACGGCCTTCCAGGCAACAACGGTGTAAAACACCTGCCCGCTGCGGAATGCCTGAACCAGCACCTCGCCTTCACTTTTTATCTCCTGTCCCAGTTCGGGCCTCTCGGAGGAGGTCCCGGTTTTCGGCAGGAAATAACGAACGTTCTCGCTGGTCATCTCCCAGCGGCGCCGGCGGCCGTTCTGCCTTGCCGCTGGTTGCGAACCGTTTTCCGTTGCTGTCTTCGTTCCATCCATTTGCGTTCCTTCCTGAAGCGATCTTTTCTCTCAATCAATCTGTTCCAAATCCCAGCCGTCAATCTCCGGCATACGAAACGCAAGCGCATGGGCAAGTGCCGCTCTTCGCGGGCACGGCTTAATGCGTCTGTGGGGCTTCGGCCTCGTCCTGGTTGTCTTCTTTTCACCCATTGCCTGTTGCCCAAGTTCACTTCGGCTGATTGAGCGCCGAATCCTCGAGCATGGCGTCGCGCCTTTCACCCTCGATCAGCCGCTCGCCGTACTCGGCAATCAGCAACCCGCTGGGATTGGACTCCGAGCGTCGTTCGCCGATCAGGCGGATGTGATATTCGCCCACCAGCTTGTCGGTCGCTTCCTGGTGGTCGCGGACGTGATGTACTTCCTTCACGCCAAATGCGATGAAGCTGAGAGGGTCGTCCTTTACCGGTTCAATCGAGCGCAAATGGAACACAGACGTGATCTGCTCGTCCTGAATCCTGCCCACGGTGTTGTCCTTCTCCATTGCGTTGAGGCTGGCGTGGCGAAGGTTTGCGGTCATCATGTTCAGCGCGTCAGCCCAGCTCCGATTGACCGTGTCCGGCGAGAAATCCAGATAGCGATCCAGGAACAGCCGCACCAGGCCCTTCTTTTCCAATTCATCCGGCGCGGCATCCGCGCCTTGCGCAACGCTGACCGTCTGTCTTGCCGCCGTTGTCCGTAGGTCCAGCACACTGGCTTCGCCATTGGAATCCACGCGGATTACGGTCGGCGGTTGCAGCCGAACGTAGGCTGCCAGGGCAACTGCCAATAGGGCAGTTGGGACCGTGATAAGCGCCAGGAGCATGGCCCGGTTTGCGTAGGCGCGCAGCGCGCCGTCGTGCTCGTAATAGCGGCTGTAACGGAGCTTCTCCGCAGCTTCCTTTTTCTCTGTTGCATCTGCTTTCTTAAACCACATGTGGTGTTCTCCTAACGGCGAAACAGACGCCCAAAAAGCCTGCCGATGAAAAATGCGATGAGCGTCGAGATGTTGTAGGGCCGGAACCTTGAGTCTTTCGGCTCATAGATCGGCCCTCGTTCCCATGGCAGCATCCTTTCAGTCCTCCTGCGGTCATCTCACCCATTGTTCTTGTCACTGCTTCCCTCTTTCCCGGCGTTGCTCACCATGCTTCCCGCGATCTTTCCTGCGTGAAACGCAACGCTCTGAGTGACACCGACCGGGCGGAATCCACCCGAGGAACCTGCGCTCCTCGTTGCGGTGCGACTGGCTGTTCCGGAGCTGCCCTCGCCGCCTGACGCGGTTCTTCCGGTTCCGCTTGCAGCCGACGATGGAGCCGGTGGAGCCGCACCGTTCACCGCGCTCATGACTCCCGCGCGAATGGTCTGCGCCATACTTGGTTGTGGAGGAGCCGTAGAAGAAGAAACGGTTGCAGCCGCGCCTGTGGATGCCGCGCCCGCTGATGCCGTGCCTGCCCCGGCAGAAGCCCCAGCTCCCGATCCTGCGCCCGCGCCTGCGCCGAAGCCTGCGACTCCGGACATGAGCGTGCCCACGGCAACCGCGCCCGCCCGCACCATCGACGAGACCGCCGACCCGACATCTCCGGAAATCACGCGTTTAGCGATAAGCGGAATCAGTCCCAGCGCCAGCGCGTAGAAGACGCTGACCAGCCCAAGGATCGTAGAATCCGAACTTCCGCGAAAGAAACCCTTCAAGAATCCCTGGTTGATGACTGTATCCACGCGATTGAACTGGATCGCGGTAATCAGGGAGCCGAAGGTGGCGTAGAGAATGCCCCAGGCATTCCAGATCATCACGTTGGTCGCATAGCTCTTTGCCAGTTGACCCACGCCCGGCATCGGCAATAGGGCCAAGACCAAAGGGCCGAGCACATAAAGCACACAGCCATAGAGAACGTAGAAAAAAGCGAAAACGACAACCATGATGGCGTAAATCAGGTAGGCCGCGAGCGTCATCAAGGCGGTGGTGGCGGCCGCCATCGTTCCGGAGATCGAAGGAAGGATTGAGCTGATGCCATCGGCGCCGGCCTGTTGCTTCAACTGGTCCATCCAAGCCAAGAACATGTCGCCCGCGCCGGAGCTGTTGTCGATGAACTGCGCGACTTGGTTAAAGGAACCGTTTACCTCACGAAAGACAGGGCTCCAATTGGCCAGAATGATGGCGATGACCAGGTACTTGATCCCGGTCACGGCAAGCGATTGCACGTCGCCGCCACGCATGGCTGCCTGGTAGAGACCAATGAGAAATCCGATCAGCAGGATGGCGTACGCGATGCCGACAACCGCTGGGATCATCGATGTACGATCAATCCCGTTCAGTCCTGCCTCAAGCAATTGCTGGAAATAGAACACGACTACTGCACCCCCCGCCCCAGGGCTTGGCCGGTGTTATTGCGCAACGTATTGGTGTCGCTCGCGCTGAATTTCAGTTGAGCGCCGGTGTTGGCCAGGTCAATCGAGCGGACCCGGACTAATTCAGCCATTGCCGACTGCGTGTAAGCATTGGCGCGCACGACCCAGGCCGCCGCTTGCGCTTCGAGGATCGGGGCCGACCCCGGGGCCGCATTCTGGATTTGCTGGTTGATTCGATCGGCGGCAGCTAACTCGATATCCGCCAAAGCGTCCATCTGAACTGCTTTCTTGAGCGCTGCCTGGGCCTCCGCGTCAGTCATGTCCACCAGGTCTCGAATGGGCTGCGGAGCATCGGCGGGAGCCATCACCGTGCCATACACTGCCGCGTAGTTCTGGCCGATCTGCGGCATCGCCTGCGGATTGTGTGACAGCAGATATTGCTCCAACTGCTGGGCCGCGGGCAGGGTCGCGCTGTTGACGGGCAGGCGATACAACTGGTTCATCTGTCGCAACTGGCCCTGCATCTGTCCGGCCAGGCCGCGCGCACTGTTGATGGCGCTTGTCGGATAAACCACCTGCTGCTGGAAGTTCGCTGCCTGTTGCTGGATCTGCTGAATTTGGGAGAGCGGTTTAGCAACGACATTCTTCAACAGGCCTGAGATCGCATTTAGGCCGGTCGCGATGATCGCGCAACAGGGGTCAATACCGAACTGCCCCCGCGCTCCCTGCGGCGCCAACACCAGCAGGATTGCAAGAGATGCAACGAAGACGACTTTCCATTTCAGGACATCCCAAGCGCGTTTCGCGAATTGACTTAGAGTTTTTGAGTTCCACATAGAGTCGCTCCTTACGGCCTGCTCAAGATCTGCTGCATGTTGTTGCGAAGGTCCCTGGTGGCATCCGCGCTCTGTTTGCGCAGTGCATTCGTGTGCGCCAATCTCGCCGCCTCCTGGCGCAGTTCCGCGGCGAGCATTCTCTGGAGCATGGCCTGGTTTTGGAGATTGGCGGCCTGGGCTTGAGCCGTCAGAATAGACGCGCTACCAGGCGCGGACACCGCAGCCTGCTGTTCAATCCCATCGGCCACACTCAACATCTCCTCAGACGCTTGATCAGAGACGGTCGCCGTCTTCAAAGCACCCAAGGCCAGCGCATCATCGACATCCATTAGGTTTCGCTGATTGGCGGTGGCCTGATTTGCCTGAGGCAACGATTGATAGACCTGGACGTAGGACGCGCTGATCTGGCTCAGATTGCCTGCCCGCTGACTCCGTAACAGCGATTCAAGCCGGGAAGGATTGACCAGGGATGCGCTGTTGGTTTGAATGCTGTGGACCTGTCCAGCCAGGCTGCTGAACTGCGCTCGCACCTGCCCAACAAAGCCTCTAGTTTGGTTGATGAGCGTGACCGGCCACACTACCCGTTGCTCAAAATCCCTCACCGAGGTTTCAATCGAGTGAATCCCGCTCAAGACTTGGCCAACCCCGTTTTGCAAGGTGCTCGTGATGTTCCTTAGCAGCAGGATGATTTGTGCGACGTCAGCCTTCGCTACCGCGGGCATCAAGAGCAATAAACAAACCAGCCATAGCGCCACAAATCTGTTTCTTGGGAATCGATTCGTCACTTTTGAACTCCTTTCACAATCGCGCCTGACACTTCCTCTGGCAACGGATCGATATCCGCCAAGCCGAATGGGAACTTTTGCGCCAGCTCTTGGTAGGCTTCAATCAGCGCCACGCCCTTATGTTGCGAGATCCACCACGCGCGGTAGATCCGCTCGCGCGAATAGGTCGTCGTAATCCAGTACTCGACCGGCGTGGGAACGAGCCGGATAGTGTGCGTCGTCTCGGCCTTTTCGCCGATCACGATCAGGGCATCGGCGCTCCGTCCTTTCCGCGGTGCGCTGAACTGCTTGATCTGGTTCAATGCAGTCTCATTCAAGTGCAGGTGCTCGCGCATCGCCGTCATGTCTCCCGGCTGCTGCCCAACGATTTTCGTGGTCGAGTTCTTCACGATGCCAGCGCCGTGGGCTCGGGGCTTCGATTCCGATCCGACAAAATCCTCCGCCGTCTGGCTGATGCCCCACACGCTCGCATTGCGCTTGCGGGCCGTTCGGAACAACTGAACCACTTCCGGCGCCAGCACCGGCGAATCGAGCAGGAACCAGCATTCATCGAGCACCGTGATGCTGGGCTGTCCGGTTTTGCCTGAAGCCCGTTGCGCCGTGGCGTGAGCGATGAGCAGGCTCATTGCTGTTTCCAGGCGCGCGTCGTCCGCGAGTTGTTCCACGTTGAAGAACAGCCAGGGATTGTCGAGCGAGATCGTGGTGGGCCGGTCAAAAAGTCGGGAATATATCCCCTTTTCCCCGGTCCAACTACGTAGCTTGATCGCAGCCAAATGGGCTTCATCCATGACCCGCTGACTTTTTTCTTCGTCCCGCCACTGCGACAGTTCGTCACGTAGGTCGGAAAAAGTCGGGATGGGATTCGACGGCCGGATGGAGACTCTTTTGTAGGTCCGAAGGATGGCTTCGGTAATCAGGTTCTCCAAGAGCTCGGTGTCTTCGGCTGAGTTCTCTCCCAGCATGTGGCGGGTGAGATTTTTCAGGAAAGCAACCTGGTCTTTCGACGGCTGCTTTTCCCCTTCGGGCAGGTCCCACGGATTGATGGTTTGGTCGCTGTCGAGCGACATGGCGATCATGCGGCCGCCCATGAGTTCGACCAGCGGGCGATAGGAGTCGCCGCGCTCTATGATCGAGACCAGGGGATTGGCGCGCGCTCCCATGGAGAGCAACTGCTGCACCATGAATGTCTTTCCGCCCCCGGACTTCGCCATAATCAGCATGTTGGCGTCGCTTAACGACGGATCGAAAGGCGAGAAGGGGATAAGTTGCCGGTAGGGCGTTTCGAGGACGAACAGCGGCGAGCGTGGCGTGCCCCGCCAGGGGGCTTCAACTGGAAGAAGGTCAGCGGCGTTGCTCGTCAGCATGTCCTGCTCACGGCGGTCGAGTTCGCCCATTCCCGGTAGCGAGCTGAAAAACAATCGCCTCTTCGCCAGGGTCTCCGGTATTGCCTTCGCGCCGTTCATACGCGCCACTGCGTACAGCAATTGCTGGCGGCGGTTGCTGATGTTGCGCTCGGCCTCTTCAAACTCACTGCGGGTTGTTGCCCGATAGGAAGTTCGTGTTCCGATAACCAGACTCAGCTTGGCGGTCTTGATGGAGCTGGAGATGATCTCCTGCTGCACTTTGAACAACTGCGATTCGGCAACCTGTGCCTCGACGTTGATCCTAAAGCCGCCGTGGCTGTCGCGCTGCGCTGCCTGCATCTTCCGCAGCCGGCTCTTGTAACCCTTTAGTACCTTGGTCTGATCGGGGATCGTGACCTGGGCATTCACGATGATGGGGAAATCAAGCCCCACTAGTTCGCGCAGGATTCCGGGAAACGTCGCGTCTGGCGGCTCTTTCAGTGTGACGAATGAATAGAGCAGCCCGTCGACGTTCACGTACGAATCCGTTTCAGCCAAAATGCTGACGTCGGTCAACTGCTCTCGGGCGCTGCGGTATTCAAGCCGGTCTTCGCCCCTAATGTACGGCCGTGCATCCCGCTCCAACGGGTTCAGCGCACGCCTGGCTTCGAGAAATAACTCTTCATCGTTCAGCCGGCGCGGGCTCAGCTCCACCGCTTGCATGGTGGTCTCGATTCCAACCAGCAAGCTCTCAAACTCGGCCAACAATTCCTGATGCTCCCGGCGCGATCTTTTAATGGAAGCCTTCGCCGAAAGGCTGAAGCCCCTCCTCTGCCCTGGGTGTTTTCCAACAACCCGATGATGCGTCTGCGGGTCCCAGATGAAATAGACATGCAGCAGTGGCCTCAGATAGTGCCCTTCTTCTGTCTTTCTTTGCCACGACGCTACTCGATGGGCATCAAGCACGTTGACGATCTCGCGCTCAGAGTGGTTCTGTGCGATGTAGGACCCAAGCAGATCCCCAAGGTCCTCGACAACCTCATACCGCAACTGCATTCTCATGCTTTGCTCCGGGATCGCTTTAAGCAATGCCCCCAGCATCACCTTGGCGCGGTCCCGCTCCTCATCGCTGGCGAAATAAGAAGTAATGCCCCTGACTTCATAGCCGGCCACGAATGCTCCACTGGTGCGAACCATCACGTTGTCCAGGTAGTCGCGGACCGGAAGTTGCTCTGAGATCGGCGGATTCTCGAGTTGTTTTTCAAACTGTGGCCAGGTCAGCGGCATGAGTCTTCCTCCAACTCCGTCTCGACGACATACCCGGTTGTCATCTGCCGGTCATGTGCCAGCGCGCAGTAGGCCTTTGGCTTGATGTACCAGTGCACCAGATCTCGGAGGTATCCGCGCGGCTTGCCGTATTTGAAAACCATCAGCAAAGGAATCACGGAGAGCGGCACGCCGTATTGGAGAATCGCGCTCAGCGGAATCCCTCCAACCTCGCCGCTCACGAAATGACTGACCACGTTCATGACGGCCGCGAGCCCCAGCACCACAAAAAGGTCCTCAAATTCCAGCGACATGAAGGTCACTCGTGTGTGTAAATTGCGGTTCACCGGTGTCACATCCAGAGCCATAAGGATTTCCTATCGCACTCCTGCGGTTCCGTTGTTGATCCAAAACTCAGTCAGTCGCAGCACGCCTGAAAGCCCGAAGCAGAGCATGGCCGAGGCCAGGTTCCGCACCCAGGCCTCGCCAATCGTCAGTCGTTCCATGAGCCCGGCAAAGTGAGTAACCAGGATCGCGACCTGCAATACTCCATAGAGCGGCAGCATCACATTGCCCACCCAGTTCACGACGGCAAGAATCGAGAGCCAGTAGCGGTCTGGGTCGTTTGGCCCTGCCTGCTGGGCGAACGTTTCCAGCGCCCGCAACAATCCCGAACACATCAGGGACGCAAATCCCGAGTACCCCAGATGGGAATACGGCTGGCCTTTGCTGAAGCGGTACACCGCGGCGGCAAAGAACAAGCCCGCGAGCGTCGGCATGATTACGTTGCCTGTCCAGTTGGTCAGGTTCAGCAGTCCGTTCTCAAACATTTTGGATCACCTCCTATTTCCGCTCACCCGACCATCACCTGGACAAGCTTCCACAGGGCCGACACGCTCAAAAAAGCAAGGGCAGCCCCGATCATCGAAACAAACGGCTTGTTCCGCGAGTAGTTGATGATGGCTCCTACAACAGCCAACCCCGCTGCGAGCGGCAGGATTGTTCCCGCCAAATAGTTCCAAAGCGATGCCAGCATGTCGGTGGTGGCAAAGGTTGAACCGCTGTTCCAACCTTGCATCAACCGTAACGTGCTAGAGGCCCCCAGCAGAAACATGGCCGCGATGATCGAGGCCAGCGGATTCTTACTCTGCGCGGTATCAAGCGCCGCCTTGAGCACCAGGAAGGCAGCCAGCACAGGAACCAGCCTGGCCACGATGAAGTCGGAGACGAAGCTCTTGAAACTGTTTTCCATGGCTGCAAGCCAAGGGCTTGAAACCCCGGCACTCTGCGGCGGCAGGCTGATCCCCTGAGCGGCAAACCATGACAAGAGCTGCGGCATCGTCAGCAGGATGGCCGACCACAAGATCCATCTCTGGAACCGGCCACCGACCTCGAAGTTCACACCGCCCTCCTGTCGCAATGCCACGCCCGCCAGCACCAGCGTGCACAACGCTGCCGGCACTGCTAGGTCGAACAGCAGTTGCAACAGGTCGGTCAGAAATTGCGGTATGGTCATGGTTCGTCCCTTGTCAGCCTTGGCTCTTCTACTGGATCCCTGACTGGCCCTGGGTAATCCAGAACTCGATCAACCGTGTAAGTCCCGAAACCAACAGGAGCGCCAGCGCGGCGATGGCCCAGCGCGCTACGCCCCGTCCGTGAACGTAGGAAACAATGGCCATCACGACGCACAGGGCGGCGCCCACGGGAGCAATCACGTTGCCTACCCAGTTCACAAAGTTCAGAAACGCCCCTTCCGGCTGGGCTGCGGTCTGCCCCTGCACCGCTTTGTTCAGTTGCGGCGTGCCGCCGAGGTTTTGCGCGTAGGAAACCATCGGGATAAATTGCATGAGAATGATTCCCAAGAGAAGGACCAGGATGAGTATTTGCCGTCTGTGTCGACGATCCATGTGCTTCATGACTACTCTCCCAGCGCGCTTTGTCTGCTCGCGCTGTGAGTCGCAAGATAGGGCCGGGTCTGAATTCGAGCAAATCCTGAAGCGGAGCCTCACACCCAAAAAGGGCGGTTTTGAGTCTATTTAGAGGGCGCGTTGGAGCCGTCGAACAAACTGGGAGCAAAAGACCCTTCACTGCAAAGGACGGGGCGCACTGGATGTAAGTGGTTGTCTTTCGAGACGATTAACGTAACCGGGATGCTCTCATTCCGGCCATGGAAGCATTGGTTTGACTCTTTGCCGTCTCACTCATGTGCGCGATTTTATGAGATGGCAATTGTTTGATTATTTGCCGTCTGACTAGCCAGGCAGATTGCTTCAGAGTCGCCCGTCATCCGCCAAGTATAGATGCCAAGTAGGAGATCACTTCCCATAGGCTTCCCGTTATTGATCGGCACGGTTTCGTCGAAGCCTCTTCCTGCAGAATAAACGGGCATGCACCTTTCATGCGACGAGATGCCGTCGCTACGAGAAAACGTGATGCCATGCCGACTTATCAGGACAAATCTAGCATTCAAATTCCAAATTCAACTGCCTGGCGCTAACTGTGAGTCTTCCTGCCGACTCCGTTATGTCCAGTACTACCGGTTGCAGCAAAGGCCTGTGATTGGAATCCATCAGCGTGATCTCCGCCCTGCCGGGATAGCCGTTGTTCAGCTCCAGATCGCGGTCACGCAACCTTCCAGCTGCGTCGTGGGCCTTCCACATCACGCGAGGCTTCGTTGTCTTACCTCCTCGGCACACAAGCACCGATCCACCGCGGCCATTCGGGATGAGATCGAACGTGTCATTTGGGTGTCCGACCCACTGGGCAGAAGAAAAGCCGGTACCAATCTCCTTGCCGTTCCGGTCGAAGAGCTTCAGATGGGCTCGCACGGCATGTACAGGCGCCACATCCTCGCCGTAGATGGCTTCATTCCTGAAACGAGCGACAAGGCCGATCATGTCACCTGTGCTAACACCTTCCACCTCGCTAAAGGAGTGCTTCCCATCCGTTCGGTCGCTGAACCCGGGGCCGGAATAAGCGAGCTTCACGACCTCCGCATTGAGGAACCCAATGTTGTGCTTTCGTTCCTTCTGCGGCGCCGCACGGTTCGAAGGTGTGATCGTCATCCTGCGCCGGTTGTTATTCCAGTTGATTTGGAAGTGTTCCTCTTCCGTCTTTGCTCCCCATTTGTAGCGGACCACGACCGGGTAGGAGACTTCCGGCTTGCCCAGGTGCTGCGCGTCGTACACGAACGACATCATTACAAACGAAGGTTTGTCGGCGTGTCTCGGCACGCCATCGTCGTTCGTCATCACATGAAAGTGAACCGTTGCATCTGGCTTCGTCGGTCCGATGAATGGAACAGCCTCGAATCGCAGCGATACCTTGTTGAAGCCTTCGAAGTTGATCGGGGCGATTTCGAGGTATTGGGCGGCATCACCGCCCAGATGGTGCAACGTAAAGACGTCGCCCTTCCATTGGTTGTAGTGGCCCTCGACTGCCGACAGCATGATCCGTGGCCGGTTCCCACTGGTCTGCGTTGCCGGTTGCTCCGGCATGATTGTTGCAGGGCTTACAGGGTGTGTCGGCTTCGGGTCGTCGGACGGCGGCACTTGGCGAATGCTAAAGGGGCCATTGGAACTCAGGATGGCGTATGGCCTCTGTGCTCCTTGAATCGTGGTGTTGCCACGGATGTAGGCAGGAACTGCAACCGCAAGATAGTTCTTCAACGAGTCGCCAGTGATAAACCTGTCTCGATCGATGGCGCCTTCAGCATCTCCCTGAAGCGCCTGAATCAGGTGGTACGTCCAGATGCCGTGCATCAAGGCATCGCTGGGGTAGGCCTTCTCGTTCGGTGAGCATGCAAAGAACGCTGCAGCGTGATCGGTCGATTGCACGAGTGCTTCGAACTCACCTGGCGTCAGATCGCTGACGATGTCCCTCGCCTGTACAAGACTGGTTTTGAGATCGGCTGCGCACGCGTCGATGAAGACAAGGCTGTCGACGCCCTGCTGATCCTTGAGGGGCTTCAAGAGTACCTCTTCCAGCGAGACAGTCGTTCCGGCCAAATTGCCGGGGTGGGTGTCCCATGTTGTCAGACGATTGGTTCCGTTGGTGTAGAAGCCGTGACCGGCATAGAAGAAGATAAATCGATCGCCGGGAGACAGTTGGCGAATGATATAAGGGAGGTCGTTCTCGAACACCGACTTAGTAGCTTCGGAATCGAGCCAAACAGTGATGTTCTCGGCGGGCACTCCCAGGTCTTGAACGAGGACGTCTTTCATCGCAGCCGCATCAGCCTGGGCGAATTGGACCGAGTTGATGCCTTGCTTCTGGCAGGTCTCGATCCCGATCAAGACGGCGTGTGTCGCTCCCACTGAAACGCATCCCCCTATGCTCTGCGCTTGCCCATCTCAATATTATAGAGGCCAGGAAACGAAACACCGCGAGTTGCAGAGGGTTTCGCAGGTTCAATCCCTATAAACGCGCACGGAGTCCGCGAAGCCGACTTGTCGGGGCAATCTTCCAGAAGAGCGTTTCTGGATGGTGTCGACGTGGTAGATTCGTGAAGGGAGTCAAGGAAGACACAGAAAAAATGCATCTTTTTGAGAATTCCGCGCTACCGTGCGGCGACAGAACAAAACGGCATATCGAATCATCCTATGCCTATTGGCGGGACAGCGAACGGGGATCGATGATCGCTATACGCCAATTGCTTGAATCCTGGTTTGCTGAGATTCCGACAGCTCAACAACTCGACTTGCAGCAGCGATTCCGGTCTCCAATTGAGAGACAACATAAGTCTGCTCTCTTCGAACTGTTCTTGCATCACTTCATCTTGCGGTGTGGCTTCCAAGTTGAATTTCATCCCGATATCGAGGGCGTAAACACCCACCCCGACTTTTTAGTGAACAGAAACGGGCAAGCACTTTTCTATCTGGAAGCCATCGCGGTGAGTGACTCGACACAACAAGAAGCTGAGAACAAACGGATCGCTCAGGTCTATGACACTTTGAACACGTTGAATTCACCGGACTTTTATCTTGGTGTTCGAGTGGACGGAGCTCCCGATACGCCGCCCGCAGGGGCAAAGCTGCGGCGCGATTTGGAACGTTGGCTCTCTGGGCTCGATTGGGAGACAGTCCAATGCACCTACTCGGACGAACGGTATGACAGGATTCCCAGTTACAAATGGTGTCATGAAGGTTGGGAAGTCCTGTTTGAACCAATCCCCAAAAGCGAAGCCGCTCGCGGCACTCAAGCGGTACAGTCGATCGGTCTGACCATGCCGATGCACGCGATGCAATTAAATCTCGACAGGGAGATTAAAGAGGCTGTCATCACAAAAGACCGATACGGAAATGTCAAATTGCCCTTTGTCGTTGCGGTTCAAGTGATTCACGACTTTGCCATCAAAAAGATTGACGTAATGGATGGTCTTCTCGGGGCGGTACTCGATTTGAGCTGCAATCGCCGGCCTCAAGCCCCTCGTGACCCCAGCGGTGCATGGTTTTCACCGCAAGGTCCGAAACACACCAACATCAGTGCTGTGTTAGCCTGGCCAACACTCGAACCATGGAAATTCACGGCCGTTGAGCCCATCATGGTGCACCATCCCTGCGCGGCCCATCCGCTGCCGGGCGATGCTCTCCCGATAACGCAGTACATTGTCGATCAAGAAAGACGCGCACTGGTAGAACAAACGGCTTCGTCGATGGAGAACATCTTGGGCCTTTCTCCGAATTGGGTGCCTGAAGATTGATCCATCCGGCACTGCCCGCTATGAGCCGGCCGTCTAGGGCGCATGCCAATTGATAGCAACCTTCGCTCATAACTAGCGAGAATTCGCCTCGAATTGCTCTACTGGCTAGGCGCGTCAATAGTGATCGAGATGGCAGCGGAAATAGGTCCTCCACGCAGGCTGAACACCCGAAATAGGCCTGGATCGTGAAGCGGATTCGTACCGCCTACGTAACCTTCTTTGCAGCCCATCACCATGTCAGCAACGAAGTTGTGGAGGGTCCAGAAGTCGGATGCCATGGGGTTTCCGGCAGCATCTCGGAACGACGGATGTTGGGAATCCTTAAGATGACCGAGCTTACCATTCAGCGTCTCGGCCTTGATGACGCGGCACCCAACCTTCAGTTCGGGTACCTTTTCGTTGCCGCTTGCAGCGGGAAGTTCGACACTGAATGGAAGGGTTAAAGGGTTGTAGAGGAGATAGTGGACGGGGATTCCGTGTTCTTCGGAGTATTTGAGAATGCCCTCGTACTGGTTGTTCCGATATGCAAGAGCACGATACTTCGACTCCTCTGAGAAGTTGAAGGTGCGGGGCTTGATTTGGGACTTGTACTCGCTGTCCGAGGCCAGTAGTCGACCGAAGCCCGTTTCGTAGTCCATCGGGTGCATGTCAACGGCGTTCTCGATCTCGTCAGGATACAGCCGCTTGGATTGAAGGAGGGCGATTTTCGTTCCGAGCATCTCACCTTTGCGACGGAAGACAACAAGAATACCTAGGTCCGCTATTTCCCAATGACCCCAGTAGCGACCGCCGAGAAAGTGGGTATCGAGGTTCACTATCCAATCCGACGGAAACCTGAACGGCGCCCCGAACTCTGAAAGGTGTGCAATTAGTGAATGGTCGAGCGTCGTTTCAAAGATATTCGGGATTCGCGAAAGAGTCGCTGAACTCCTTGCATTCACCTGGGAGAAAACACTACGAACCCAGTCAACGATGCCCGGCGGAATGTCTAAAGGCGAAGGCACTTGGGTTATTGTATCCGCACACACAGCTTGATGTACCTCAGGCACGCCGGAAACGGGCTTGAGAGTAGACAAGCCCGGGCCGGGCCGGAACTCCTCTTCTGGGAGATTAGTAATGAAAACCGCCCCAGTGTCTTGTAACCACAACGCACCTGGGCACCACCGGCACGGTTCGAGTTCTTGCCGTCTGACTAAAGACGCGGATTTTATCAGATGGCAATTGTTTGTGTTCTTGCCATCTGATAGTGCATTCAACGCCGCTGGGAAACGGTGATTTTCGCTTTTTCGAGCTTCTTTGGCCGCCTCCAGTTCGTACGGCCATGCGTTCTCAAAAAGAGCGACCCGCTGCCGGGTCGCTCACAATTGTCTCTAACTGTCGTTGCTGAGTCAGCTATTGATTTGAACTCACTGCGGGGACACCCTGATTTAGCTCGCGCTGCAATTGCAACAGCTCACGCAACTCTGTGTTCGGCGGTTTCGAATTCGTTGGAACTCCCGAAATGCCGGCGTCTCCTCTCGCCGTGGTTATGGTCTTGGTCGTCTTCTCGAGCACCACGTAGATTTCCGTATTCGCTGGCACGGAAACCACCACGTGCTCCGTGATGGCCAACCGCCCAACTTCTTCATCCGATGCTTGGCCGATATTGTTGCTGACTCGTTCGCGCAAAAGATCTGATTCACTCAGCGGCTGGTTCAGACTGCCTCTTCCAACAAGGGTCGCCGCAATCTCGCCCACGCCTGCAAATGAGCGCAACAGGATGTTCTTTCCCGTGTGCGTGCCTTCCACCTTGCCTTTCAACGGCCGAAGCGAAAGGTCCGTGGCGGCGGCGTCCATACTGACACTCGATCCGTCCGGCAACAGCATAGAATCAAAGCGCACCGCGACGTATCCGGTGCGGTCCGCACCTTGCAGGCGTCCGAAGACCTTCGCTCCTGCGGGCACCACAATTTCTCCATCCTGCTCATAGTTGTATTCAATCACCGCTACCACCGGCGTTTGCACCGCGGTATTCACGGCCGATTCCAGCCGGGCGCGCAACTTGGTTCCCGGAGATAACCCAATGCCAAGATCGCCAATCAATGAGCTAGGTTCGGTTCTCGCGGCCTGCGTCGAGGCCGAGTTGTTATTCCGCACGAAAACCAGCGACGCCTTGTCCATCGCATCACGCTCGCTCTTTGTGCTGGCGACATCGGTGGGTACTGACGCATTCTCATCCGTGGAGGTCGCGGCTCCCGCGCCTGGCTGGTAAGGCGTAGCCTCCCATCCGTGGTTGTCAAACGGCGCAACGTCTGCCAAGTTCGCCATTCCGCTGCGTACTGGCTGCTGTTTGGCTGTGCGGCCAATGCGGTCGGGATGCACGGGGTTTCCGTCGCTCTCTGGTTCACCGCTGCGACCCATTTCCATGAGAGGAACGACGCTTCCGGTTCCCGTTGCGGAATGCTCGGTCGGCTGAGAGGCCTTTCCCATATTGACGCCGGTGCCGACGCCACTTCTCACTGATGACGACGGCCTTTTCGAAAAACGGCCCACAACAAACAAGACCAACACCAATGCCACAAGCGAGCCCACCATCACAACCCGGGCACTTTCGTTCAGCGTCGGCTTCTGCTTTTCGTCTTTCGGCGCGTAGGGTGGTTTGTTGTCGGGTGTCGCTGGGGTTTCGACTCCCGCATCAATCATCGGCGCCTCTGGCTTCGACTCTGCAACCGCAAAAATGCCTTTTCTACCGTTGTTGTCTACTGCCTTCACTGTGCACCTCCTTGACTGGCGGGCGTAAACGACAAGGACAACACCACCGGGTGGTCCACCTGGGCAGATTCCGCCACCTGCAGCAAGAGCCTTTCATCGGCCTCCTTGAACGTTGGCCGCTCAAAGACCGCCACGCCATCAGCACGCTCTCCTGGTCCGAGGCGGCGTGAGGTCAGGCGGTATTCGACAATCGGCACCGGTTCGGCCTTAATCTGTTTGCTGCCGCGTTTGCCGCTCAGTTCGATCTGTGGCGGCAGCACTTCAATCGCGGTCCGTGAATGATTGAGCACCGAGAAACAGACGATTGTCCGGTGATCTTGCTCAATAGACTCTCCAACCGCGACCTGCAATTGGTTCCCCTGCCACGCGGGTGCGGCAATCGCCTTTTGCCGGCCGAGCTCCTGGTCAATCACCTCTGCCCCCTCCGTCTGCGCGGGAACGGCGGCTATCGGATTCTGCGAGAGCGAGCGCGTCTCCAGGACCAGGAAGCTGCTTCCGGGTGACGGGCCAATCAGGGCGCTCTGCGGGCGGCGGTATTCAACAAAGAAATCCACCCGCGAATGGGCCGCGCCCTTGCCTTCGCTGACCAGGTGCAGGTTGATCTCCTGCCCGGAGCGAGTCGTGATCAGGGCATTGCTAGCTGCTGCCTGGCTGATAATGGGTTTAATGAAAACCAATCGCGGCTCGTTTTCCGAATGCTCTGCCTTGAAGCTGGCCGGATTGCCAACCACGACCGAGTTGACTTCCTCTGGAAGATGCACAGAAGTCGTGTAGCCGGGACTGAGGTGAATCACGGCAACTGAGCCGTCCTCAACCGTCAAGGTCATGACTTGCGGATCCACGTTGCTGGTTTGTGCTGTGGCGAACCCGCACCCCAGCACGAAATAGAAAACTAAAAACAACTGCACTCTCATTTGTTTCTCCTTGGAGTGCGCGCTATGGTTGCACTCCGAAACTTCTGATTCTCAACTCGTGCGCGAACACTCGACACGTAGCCCAACACGGCAGGATTGGAATACCTCAGACCCCGGCGCTCAATGGCACGCTCGCCGGCGTAATAAGCGGCTGCTACCAACCGCAGATCGCCGTGAAATTGCTTCATTAACCAGGCCAGATACCGAACGCCTCCTGACACGTTCTGCTTCACGCTGCACCGATCCCGAACGCCTAGTTGCCGCGCCGTCTCGGGCATGAGTTGCATCAGGCCCACGGCGCCCTTGCGCGATACGGCGCATGGTTGCCATCCCGATTCCTGCTCGATAATCGAGCGCACGAAATCAACCGGAACACCGTAGTGTTGTGCATAGGTTCGAACGTAGTATTCCGCTTCTTGTCTGGCTTGTTGGGGCGTGTCTGCCCAGCAGCTGAGAGAAGTAAAAGCCAATACGAGTAGAGCCATTCGTGTCATCGGACTTCTGTGACCTCCGCACTGTATTGCTCCGCGTCATAAACCAAGCTGGCAAAGCCATCTCTCAGCAAGAGCTTTCTGCGGTCGGCTTCCGTTTTCGCTAGCAGCGGCAGCAGGATGTCCCGCATTTCCGGCGTGATGCGCTCCTTGCCCAGTGTGTGCAGGGCCTGGGCCAGATCAAGCATCTCCGAGATGGACGGCGGCTTCTCCAGGCTCCAACCCCGCAGCGCCATCGCCAAGCCCGCCATTCCGCGATGGAACGCGAGCGGCGCATTTGGGGTTCGCAATTGCAGAATCGTCGCTTCCCGCTCGGGTGTGGGGTGCTCAATTCTCAGGTAGAAACTTCTTCGCCTCAGGGGATCGCCCAGGCGCCGCTCCTCGTTCGAGGTCAAAACCACGAATGGAATGGTCCGCGCCTTGATCGTGCCAAGCTTGGGAATGCTGAGCCGCCACACGCTTAGCAGCTCTAACAACGTTGCCTCGAATGCTTGGCCAACCTTGTCGAGCTCGTCGATGAGCAGAACGCAGCGCTTTTCATACTGGAGGGCACGAAGCAGCGGGCCGGCGCTGAAGAATTGCTCGCTATGAATCTCCTGCTTGACCGTTTCCCAATTGAGATTGCCCGATTTCGATAGCAATTCGACCCAGAGCCGTTGCAGAGATTCGTCGAACTTGCCGATGGCCTTCTCTTCGTTGATCCCTTCATAGCATTGCAAACGCTCAACTTCGGCTCCTGTTGCTTTTGCAACGGCGTAGGCCAGTTCGGTCTTGCCGCTGCCCGGCGGGCCTTCCAGCAAGACCGGTTTCTGCAGCTTTGCCGCCAGGAAAACCGAGGTCGTGGCCACTTCATCGGTGATGTAACCAACTGAAGTCAGAGCTTCTTGGGTATCTTGGATGGACGAAAACACACTTATCTCCCGCGCTCGGCACCCTAGTTTGAGTGATCGAGCAGCCAGAAGCTAAGCCAGAATCAAATTTCGGTCAAATCGTCCCCCGGTTTGACCGAAAAACGAAGCCGGGTTACAACTGTCGGCTGAGGGTTCAAGTATGAAGTCGAACGCGCTAAGGAGTACGCTGCCGCAACAATCGCAAGACGGGTTGGACGACCGGGGGGCTGGTCCCCCGGCAATTCCGCGAAACGGATTCGAGCCCGGGTCTGTACGTCCCCCACATTCAACCAACCAGCCAGGGCCGCAATCGTTGTGGACGTATACGGAAGAGCAGGTCTCGGAGATTCTTCAGGTGTCCATTTCTCAGCTACGAAAGTGGCGCATGAAAAAGAATCAAAGCAAAAGACAGGGGCCACCCTTCAGAAAAATCGGGCGCCTGGTTCGTTATCCCGAAGAGGGGCTCAGCGAGTACATAAACGGCAAATAACCCGGATCACGTCTCCGATTTCAACAACTTGGGCTTGAGCTGTTTCTCACTTTCGGCGGATGCGGTTTGGGCTGCTGCGAGTAGCTCCACCTGCTCCGATTCGATCAATTGCTTGGCTCGCTCGAGAGCACGATTCTGCACATGCACGTATTCTAATGACGTTTCCCGGTCCATGTGCCCTTGTTGCGCCATCATTACTTCCAAGGGCACACCCGCCTCAGCGCCCAAGGTTCGGAATGTATGACGAAGGTCATGGAAACGAAAACCGGCCATGCCGCATTTCTCCATGAGTTTCCTCCACGATCTGACCCAGCTAGTCATCGGTCTATTTACATCGAACTTCCTTTTCATGTCTCTGGGGGAGTTCGATTTGCAAAGCCTCAGGGGCAAGAGATAATGCTGCGACTCGGTGGCGCCTAACGCTTGTGCGCGAAGCAGCAAGTTGCGTAGTCCCCATTCCGCCAGCGCCATCAACCTCGGCTCTCGCTCTTTGCGGTTCTTCGCGATTTCCCTTACGATGCGAACTTTACCCTCATTGAGGTCGATATCTTTAAGCTGAAGGTTTCTGATTTCGCCGCCACGGCACCCGGTACCTATGGCAACAGCGGCGCAGTACATTGCTAGCTGCCAATAGTCATTTGCCAAAGCAGTGGTAATCAGGGTCTTGATCTGATCCTTGTTCGCTACTTTGCCAGCACGTTGCTTCATCTCGCGCAGCGGTTGGTATCCAGCGCTCAGCTCTCCATTCCAGCAGCCCGCGTACGTCATCACGCATCGCAGGAGGAACATCTCATAGTTCACGGTTCGACCGGTTACGGGTTGACGCATGGTCCGGCTGACGTGTTTTCTGCGCCTCTTTTGGTATTCGCGTATATGGGCAAGCGTAATTGCATTCACGCGAAAGTCGGAGGCAAAGAATTTCTCGACCGGCTTGAATATCCTCTTTTCGCGCGCCACCGTCGAATCTGAGCTACTGGCTGTCTTCCAATTGAAGTACTCTTCTGCAACCCTCTTTAGCGGCCACTTGCTCATCTCAGCCGATGCAGACTTGATCTCCTCAAGGTTCTGCTTCTGCTTTTCCATGAATTCTTGTCTGAATGCAAACGCGCGAGCCGGATCGTGAGTCCCGGTGGATTGTCGGTGTTGTTTTCCGCGGTTATCGCGCCAGTTGAACCAGATGAAGGGAGAATCTGATTTCCAATGCAGGCCGCGAGGGAGTCGAGGTCTCTTGTTCTTCACAGTTGCTGTATTTCCCATGGATCGGAAATTCAGTCAAACCGCGCCCTCGCTCTTTCGGCAGGGGTTCCAAACAAGCATCCGAGGCACCCAGAACGGCCTGGCGTGACGCTGATTTAGGGATCGCAAGTTCCTGCGTTGTCACGCGTTGTCACACCTGTTCCGGCGTATTCCCGAAACAAATGGTGCCGATTTTTGGTACCGGTCGCCTATTTTGGAGGGAATCGCAGATCGCAAGCTATTGATTCTAAATTGGCTGCCCCCCAGGGATTCGAACCCCGATATGCTGATCCAGAGTCAGCTGTCCTACCATTGAACGAGGGGGCAGTACGAGCAGGGCAAGTCGTGCAGCAATTTTGATTGTATGCGCGCCTCGATGGCCGGTCAACCGGCCCTCGCCGGTTTAAAACTCTGTTTCTGCGGGTTCGGCGTTTCCCTCTTTGCTCTTCACGCGGACAACCACAATCTTGGAAAACCCTTCCTCAAAAGTCGGCGGACGCAGCTTGGCGGCCATGCGGCGCATGATGTCTTCAGAAACCATGCGTTCGCGGCGGCTGTTGCGCTCCAGGCACACCTCGAGCGGGACATCGAAAAAAACGGCCTGCACCTCGTAGCCCAACTGGCGGGCCATCTGGATCCACTGCCGCCGCTCCCGTGGAGAAAGATTGGTGGCATCCACATAGTTCCAGGGCATGCGCGCGATCAGGCGGGCGCGCAACAGTGAGCGCAGAGTAGAAAACACCAGGCTCTGGTAGCGTTGCTCGGTAATGTCATCAAAAAGAATACTGCGCAGCATATCGCTGCTGAGCGGAGCTACGCCCCGGCGCTTGAACCAGGTAGTTTTGCCCGATCCCGGCAGTCCGATGGCCAGAACCACAACCCCTTTGGGAGCGCGAGGCGCTTTGTTTGGCGGATGTCCGGTTGCCAAAGAAGGCGGCGCCGGCGGAGACGAAGGCGACTCGGGCTGCGTCTCCATGTGGATCTTTGGCGCACGCTCCTCTGAGCCGCTCTCTGCCTGTGCTTCCTCGTCCAAATATGAGGGTTGCAGTGCGCTTTGGCCTGGGTTCAGCGGCTGGCCCACCCTGCCGGTAGATTCCGACTCTTGCGTGGGTGCAGCCTTCTTCTTACTACGGCGAAAACGGTTCCATTTACCCATGTAAAGGTTTGTGTAACACAAAAATGCTCCTCTGGGCAATCAATACTGTTGCGGATGTCCCGCCTGTGTAAACCGGAATTTTAACCGTCCTTGCCAGCCGGCCGGAAGCGCAAGGCACAGCCGCTTTTGTCTTCCTTCGTGTCCTTTGTGGTGAAACATCCGCCCGCCGTGTTACGATTTTAAGTTTACCTAAGCATTCTGATCGATCCATAGATACACTACATTTTCCGGGAGGAAGGAATGGCAGTTAAAGTTGGCATTAATGGCTTCGGCCGCATTGGACGCAACATCTTACGTACGGCCCTGCAAGACAATAACCTGGAGTTCGTCGCGGTCAACGACCTCACCGATCCGCGCACCCTGGCTCACCTGCTGAAATATGACTCCATCCTCGGCAACCTGAAGAACGATATTAAAGCCGAGAGTGACAGCATCAGCATTGATGGCCGCAAGATCCGCGTTTTTGCGGAAAAAGACCCAGCCAAGCTGGATTGGGCCTCCGTGGGCGCCCAGGTAGTAGTGGAATCCACCGGCAGATTCACCAATGGCGAGGAAGCCCGCAAGCATCTGCGCGGCCCGGTGAAAAAAGTCATCATCTCCGCCCCCGCCACCAACGAAGACGTCACCATTGTGATGGGCGTCAACGAAGGCGCCTACGATCCGGCCAAGCATCACATCCTCTCCAATGCTTCCTGTACCACAAACTGTCTGGCTCCGGTTGCCAAGGTGGTGCACGACAACTTCAAGATCAAGAACGGCACCATGACCACCATCCACTCCTACACCAACGACCAGGTGATTCTTGATTTTCCGCATAAAGACCTGCGGCGCGCGCGCGCGGCTGCTCTCTCCATGATCCCGACCAGCACGGGCGCGGCCAAGGCCATCTACCTGGTGATCCCCGAGATGAAAGGCAAGCTCGATGGCTTTGCCATGCGCGTGCCCACGCCCAACGTCTCCGTCGTGGACTTGGTTGTCTTCGTGGAAAAGAAGACCTCGGTGGAAGAAGTCAACGCCGCGTTGAAGCAGGCTTCTGAGGCCGGCCCGTTGAAGGGATACCTCGGATACGAGACCGCGGAGCTGGTCTCCTCCGACTATAAGGGCGACTCCCGCTCTTCCATCGTCGATGCTCCCATGACGCGCGTCGTGGATGGCAACTGCGTGAAGGTGATCGCGTGGTACGACAACGAGTGGGGATACTCCTGCCGCGTGCGCGACCTGATCAAATACATCAGCGCGAAAGGAATCTAACCACAAAGGACACGAAGGACACAAAGGTGTGGATCATTGGGTAGTTGGCGATCTTAGATTGCCTCTATTGTTTTCCTTTGTGTTCCTTTGTGCCCTCTGGGGTTAAACAAATCTATGGCGAAGCTTTCGATCAAAGATCTGAACCTGGAAAACAAGCGTGTATTCGTACGCGTAGACTTCAACGTGCCTCTTTCAGAAGATGGCCGCGTAACCGACGATACCCGCATCGCTGAAACCCTGCCTACCATCGAGTACGCCTTGCGTCACAAGGCAAAGCTGATTCTCGCTTCGCACCTGGGGCGTCCGAAAGGCAAACCCAACCCCAAGATGAGCCTGAAGCCTGTGGCCGAGCGCCTGCGCATGCTGATTGACCGCGACCTCGGCCTCGACGAGAACGTCGGCTTCTGCCCTGATTGCGTCGGCGTCGAGGCGCAGGAGATGGCCACCAAACTGGAGTCCGGCCAGACCCTGCTGCTCGAAAATCTTCGCTTCCACGCCGAAGAAGAGGCCAACGATGCGGCCTTCGCCGAACAACTGGCTAGCCTGGCCGATTACTACGTCAACGACGCTTTTGGCTCAGCGCATCGGGCGCACGCTTCCACGGCGGGAATTACCAAGTTCGTGCAAAAATCCGCCGCCGGCCTGCTGATGGAAAAAGAGTTGGAATATCTGGGCCGGGCATTGCAGAATCCGCAGCGGCCGTTTGTCGCCATTCTGGGCGGAGCCAAAGTCTCCGACAAAATTGGCGTGATCCAGAACCTCATGACCAAAGTAGATGCCCTGCTCATTGGCGGTGCCATGGCCTACACCTTCTTTAAGGCCTCCGGGCGGCAAGTGGGCAAATCCCTGGTGGAAGACGACAAGCTTGAGCTCGCGAAACAACTGCTGGAACAGGCAAAGTCCAAGAACATAAAATTCCTTTTGCCGGTCGATGATGTGATCGCGCCAAAGATCGAACACGGTACCAGGACTTCCACGCTCACAGCTTCGCAACCGATCCCGCCCGATCAGATGGGATTGGATATCGGCCCGCAGACCATCAAGCTGTACGCCGATGAAATCGCCAGGGCCAAAACCATCGTCTGGAATGGACCCATGGGTGTCTTCGAGACGCCGCCCTTCGATACCGGCACCGTTGCTATTGCCAAGGCTGTTGCCGGCAACTCCGGTGCGACCTCCATCGTAGGCGGAGGCGATTCGGTGGCGGCTGTCCATGCCGCCGGCGTGAGCGAGAAGATCACCCACATCTCCACCGGTGGTGGCGCCTCGCTGGAATTTCTCGAAGGCCAGAAGCTGCCCGGGGTCGAGGCCCTCACGGATAAGTAGCAAGCGTTTTGTTTTGTGTTAGTGGAGAGAACGATCAAGAGTCTGTTGGAAGAAACATGGCATCTTGAAGGATAAACAACCCCGAAAGGGGTGACGCGTTATAGCCCAGCGCTTCCAGCGCTGGGGATCGTAAACAAGCGGTCCAGTCCCGTAAGGGACGACGCTCTACCTTCGAGTTCTCACACAGACCCCTTACCCTGAAGGCTTCGAGGCTCTGATGGCTGACGAGAACACATTCCGCGTCATCGTACCGCCAGGAAAGACAATCCTCCTGCTCCGGGGAGATATTACGCGCGCAAAGACCGACGCCATCGTGAACGCGGCCAACTCATCGCTCCTGGGCGGCGGCGGGGTTGACGGTGCTATCCATCGCGCCGGCGGCCCGGCGATTCTCGAAGAGTGCAAAAATATCCGCAACGCGCAAGGTTCCTTGCCTACGGGGAAAGCCGTGGCCACAACTGGCGGCAAATTGAACGCCCGCCATGTGATTCATACCGTCGGCCCGGTCTGGAATGGCGGCAGCAGGAACGAGGCTGAGTTACTGCAAAGCTGTTACCGGGAATCGCTCATGTTGGCTGAAAAGCTGGCGCTGCGAACCGTTTCCTTCCCATCGATTTCAACGGGGGCCTTCGGTTATCCGGTGGAAAAAGCGGCGGTTGTGGCCTTATCTGCGGTGACCGAGGTCCTGGCGCATCTCAATTCAGTTTCTGAAGCGCATTTTGTTTTGTTTGATGGAGATTCGTTTGCGGCATACCGCGAGGCCGCCAGCGCTCTTCTTGCCTCTGGCAAATTTCCCAGAATTGGAATTGACAATGACACACATGAGTAAAATTTCTAAACAGTTGAATCTTTCATGAGCCGAAAAAAACTAATTGCCGCCAACTGGAAGATGTACAAGACACCCGAGCAGGCGCAGGCCTTCATCGGCGCCTTTTTGCCGCACGTGCATGGGCACGCGCGCGATGAGATTGTCATCTGCCCGCCTTATATATGCATTCCGGCCGTCGCCGAGCTGGTGCGCGATACCAACGTCGGCGTTGGCGGCCAGAATATGTACTGGGAAAAAGAAGGAGCCTACACCGGCGAAATCTCGGCCTCCATGTTGCTGGCTGCCGGCTGTACCCACGTCATCATAGGCCACTCCGAACGCCGCCAATATTTTGGCGAGACCGATGACACCGTGAACCGCAAGCTGAAGGCCGCGCTGGCTGCCGGGCTTACCGCCATCGTCTGCATCGGTGAGGTTTTGCAGGAGCGCGAGGCCGGCATCACCAACGAAGTTGTGTGCCGCCAGTGCGGAGGCGCTCTGCACGGAATTTCAGGCGACCAGGTCGCACGGTTCGCAATAGCTTACGAGCCCGTCTGGGCCATCGGCACCGGCAAGACGGCAACGCCCGAAATTGCTGCCGACGCGCATCGCGTGATCCGCAAGCAGGCCGCCTTGGCCCTGGGCGAGGATGCCGCCCAAAAGCTTCGTATTCTGTACGGGGGCAGCATCAAGCCCGAGAACGCCAAGGCCCTGATGTCGCAGGAAGAAATTGACGGTGGTTTGGTAGGCGGAGCCAGCCTCGATCCCAAGTCCTTCGCCGCGATCGTCAAATGGTAAGGACTCGAAACTGTCCTCAATAGGGCAGGGGGCTGGCCAGGTTGAGCTACTTTTTCTGCTCCAGGTTCAAGCTGATGGGCTCATCGTCATCAAATTCGTAAGGGTCGAGTTCAAGCATGCTGGTGCCAGGATCTTCCGGCTTGTAATGGACGACAACCGCTGTACCCTCGGGCATGTGCTCAAGCAAAAAACTTTCTGCCTGCTGTTTTTGTTTGAAAGACTTGAGGCGGTAAGTTCCGCGATGGCTCGTGCCGTTCACTACATACTCGTAGGTAATCTCTGCATCATAGTCGACGCTCCGATCGTTATACGATGTTTTCACCTGCCCTGGGCCGATGGTCTTGCCATCCACGGTGGGCCAATCATCGCTGCCCCGGAATTTGAGAACGAGAATGACAAAACGGATGATTCCGTAAGCCAGCCCTAGAACAAATGTCCCCCAGATGACAATTCTGAACAGGTCAAAGAAGTTATCGAACCGAGGCAGCAACCCGGCGGCCATAGGATCTCCTTCAGGGATAATTAGAGCTGATATGCTCCTGCTATAATAGTGGCTTGGCTTTATCCTCAGAAGAAGTATCTGCGGAAGTGGTGGAACTGGCAGACACACCATCTTGAGGGGGTGGCGCCGAAAGGCGTGGGGGTTCAAATCCCCCCTTCCGCACCACAAAATTTCAGAGTAAAGGTTCAAGAGTTTATGCTGGGTTATTATCTCGTTTTAATCGTGCACGTTATTGTTTGTCTCTTTCTCATCATTGTTGTGCTTCTGCAGAGCGCGCAGAGCGGCGACCTGGCGGCGGCCTTTGGCGGCCAGGGCAGCCAGACTGCCTTCGGACCGCGCGGCGCAGCTACCCTCATGACCAAGCTGACCACATGGTGCGCCATCATCTTCATGCTGACCTCGATTACGCTGTCTATCATGAGCAGCAAAAGGATCGGCGGCAACGGCTCCGTGATCTCCCAGAAGCCCGCTGCTCAGCAATCGCAGCCGCCGGTAAAGAAGTAGCCTGGCAATCGTTTTTGTAGAAAGAGCGCGGGCCATGCAGCCCGCGTTTTTTTATTGCAGTGCTATCCCGCATTAGAGACGCTTATGATCCATGAAATTTTCCCCGTAGGTCCGTTGCAGTGCAATTGCTCGGTTGTAGGGGACGAGACCACGCACGAAGCCATGGTCATCGATCCTGGTGATGAGATCGAGCGTGTCCTTGAGGTGGTGAAGCGGCGCGGCCTGGCAATCAAGCAGATCGTAGTGACGCACGCGCACATTGACCACGTAGGCGGAGCCATGAAGCTCAAGCATGCAACCGGAGCCCCCATCCTGTTAAACCAGAACGACGCCGCTCTGCTTAAAATGCTCGACGTGCAGGCTGCATGGCTGGGGATGGCCGCTCCTGAAAAGACACACATTGACCAGGACCTTGCTGACGGCGATTCGCTCAAAACGGGGAACGTAGCCGCGACAGTGCTGCACACACCAGGACATACTGAGGGAAGCGTCTGCCTTTATTTTTCCGCTGAGAAAAAACTGATTGCCGGGGATACCTTGTTTGCCGGCAGCATCGGACGCACCGACCTTCCCGGCGGCTCATTTCAGAAAATCATGGACTCCCTGCACCACCGCGTGCTGGCCTTGCCCGATGAGACACTGGTCGTCCCCGGACACGGCCCGATGACCACGATAGGCGAGGAGCGGGCAAGCAATCCATTTTTACAAAAATAGTGTTAGAGAATGTTTCATTACCCATCTTGGTTTCCCTTTGCACCCGAAGAATAAACCACTTCCGCATTTGGCTTCTGGAGAGCTTGCCCAAGGAACCTCGGGACAATACAGGTACGGAAAAACGAACTGCTCTAGCTGGTGCTCTTGAACACCTGAATGATCTTGGGTGAAACCATCTTCTCCGGAGGGTTGAACCCCGGGGTCTTTTTGGCCATACGAAAATCGGCTTCAGCCTCGGAGTAGAGTTTTTTCTCGTCCGGTTTTTCGCCGCCCAGATAGTAGCGGGTCAGTTTGGAGGCGGCGCGATAGAAGTAAGCCAGCGCGGCCTTGGCGCCGTTCAGTTCAATGTAGTCCTTGATGTGGACCTCGGCGTCTTCGTAAGCGCCATTATAAAATTCGCCGATACCATTGGCCAGCATTCTGTCGGCATCGGCGCTGGCAACCGCGTTGGAATCTTTGGGTAGCGAATCCAGCCCGGCTTTCGCAGCCGCGTTGCCCGGGTTTTCCGCCAGAATTGCGATGTATTTTCCCTTGGCGGTCCCGATATCGCCTTTCTTCTTGGCAGCCTCGGCTTCTCGCATCAACTTATCAACATCAAGTTTGGGACGAGAGGGTTCCACAATAGCGGCGACAACATGATTGACCGGAGGGTTGTTATTGACCGGTGGATTATTGTTCGTAGGAGTGCTCTCCGCCGCCAAGAGCGTCCGCATTTGGGAAATCTTGCTCTGCGGACTGCCTGGCCCATCGGCTTTGATGTTGGCAGCCTGGGTGTAACCATCGATCGCGCTCTTGTAATCCTTGCCGTTCGCGTGGTTGTCGCCATCCTGCATGGCCTGATTGTATTGCTGGATTTTAGTCAGGTAAGCCTGCGCATCCCCCTGGCGCTTGCCTGAAATCTGGCCGAACTGCGCCTGCGCTGCGCTGAAGTTATTGCCGTTGTAAGCCTGCACCGCCTGATCGAACTTGGCGTTCATGGCGGCATCATTGCTGTTCTGCGCGGCGGCGGCTCTGGCGGCGGCATCTTTGCGCGCCTGGGGGATTTTTACGTTCAGGTAATTCTGCGCATCGGCCAGATATTGCCCGCTGCGAATGTTGCGGAATTTCTGTTCCGCTCCATCGTAGTCCCCGGCGTCGAATGCCTTCACGCCATCGGAATACCTACCTTCGTTTCGTCCCTCTTCTTTCAGCAGTTCGGTCTTGATGTTGTCGCAATTCTGCTTGGCGTCTTTGTAGCCGGGGTCTTCTTTGGCGACCGAGCAGTAAAGCTTCATGGCATCTTCATTTTGGCCGGCGGCAGCGGCGGCCTGGGCGGCCTTGTAGTCGTCATCTTTTTTGCTGGCCCAGGCGGGCAGGCAAAGGCCAAGCGCCAATGCGCTGCAAAGCGCATACCGGAAGCTGCGGTTCATCTGATTGCAAGACACGTCTGGCTCACCTGCTGCGCTGCTAGTTTGATTGCAATATCTGCTCAACATCGATCTTCTCAAAGACCGGGGTATACAAACCCGGCGAATCATCGGTTACATTGATCTTCTGTGATTGCTCTTCCCCATTCGGTCCGTCAACTACGATCGTGTATTCACCCGGACTGACGGGAATGCGAATCGGCGTATCTTTACCCACCTGAATGACTTTTCCGTCACTCGAGGTGAGTGTCTTCACTGTGCCGTAAGGAACTCCGTTAACTGCGATATAGCTGGTGAGTGCCTGGGGAGCAGCCATGTTGTTTTTGTAATACCAATAACCCACGCCGGCGGCCGCCAGCACCACAATCACCAGAACGATTGCCATCACCGGCGATTTCTTCGGTGGCGGAGGCGCCACATGACGTTGCGGCGCGGTAGTTGGGGCACGTTGTGCCTGCGGCTGGGGCGCGCGCGCCGTTGCCGCGGCGGCCACATCGGTCGAACCTACCACCATGGTCTGCATTTCAGAGCCGGCAACGATGGTCTTGCCCAAGTCGGCTTCTTTCTGCAGCCGGTCGGCTCCGGCGCTGGCATCTTTCTTCAGCGTCTCAAACTGCTTTTGCAATTCGGGAGGGGCCGCTGAAACCAGCGCCCCCACAGATTCCAATTCCCTCAAAGCGGCGATGTATTGGCGGGCCAGCAGCAGCGTGCGCGCGTCTTTGATAGCTTTGTCGACTTTCGTCTTGGCCATGGCAACACGCTTGGCCTCGACCTCGGCCGCGGCCTGCTTGATCTCAGGAGCATCGCCATAGGTCTTCCTGCAGGCATCAAGAATATTGCTTGTGCCGGAAAAATCGTTCTTATCAAGCGAAGTTTTGGCTTTCTCCAGGGCTCCCCGCAGTCCTTTGATCTTGTCCTGTTCGGTGCGGGCCTTTTCCAAAGTCGCGGTGAATTCCGGCTTGCGGGCAAACGACTTGGGCTGCGCCTCCAGGAAGGTGACCGCCTCATCCACCTTGCGGGTCTCAAGCAGCTTGCAGGCCTTGGCGACGGCGGTCTGGACCTTTTTATTAAAATCCTCAATGCGTTGCCGGGCGTCGGCCAGCAGCACCCGCAATTCTTCATGATTAGGAGCTTGCTTGGCGGCGGCCTCCAGCACCGCGACCGCCTGTTCATACTCCTCTTCCGTAAGCAGTCGCTGGGCCTCCTCCGCAGCGGCATCTACCTTCTTGCGCTGGGCAAAGGCAGCGGCTTCTTCGCGCACCATCTGCAGCAATTCCTGGATTTCAGGCGATCCTTCGATTTCCATCTGCGCCGTTTCCAGGACCTTGATCGCGGCCTCGTAATTCTTGCCGCGCCGCGCCTCATTGGCTTTATGGATATAGTCCGTTACCCGCTTCGCATTTGTTTCCTGTTCGGCGCTCTCGCGCACGATGGCCAGCAGCGAGCGCAGGCGCGTCTCAGCGGGAGCTTTTTGGGACGCCTTTTCCAGAGTGGCCATTGCCTCGGCGGCCTTGCCTGCATCCAGCAGTTTGCGGGCCGCGGCCATCTGCTCTTCCACAAATTTCTTTTTCTCGCCGGCCTCGCGCTGCTTGTCGGTAAGCGCTTTGAGCTTGAGCAAGCCGGGATCGTTGGCAAATTTTTGCAGCCCTTGCTCCACCTTGTCGCAGGCTGCCTGGTAATCTTCCCGAGAAAGAGCGTCTTCAACTTCGTTGGTTAATTTTTCCAGGTCTTTGCGGCGGGATTCCTGTTCTCTTCCCGACGATGCCAGCTTCATCAGGGCGGCGATCTCGGCGCTGGTGGCATCAATACTCTCGGCCTTCTTCAACACGTCAAAGGCGGCGGTGAACTTGCGCGCTGAGATGTCTCTGCGGGCCTCATCCAGGAAGCTCTGCAATTGCTTTTGCTTCGTCTTTTCCGAGACCTCTTTGCTGATGGAGGTGTGCAGGCCCTTGACCTGGGTATTCTCCGGATCAAGCGCAAGCGCCTCTTCGGCGGCCTTGAGCGCGTTATCCAGATCGCCTGCCTGCTGGGCCGATTCGGCCTTGTGCAGGGCGGCCTGTAATTTTTCCTGGCGCTGCTTGGCAGCCGCCACCACGTCGCGCAAATTCAGCAGTTCGGTGTTGGATTTGTCGAGGGTCAGCGCCTGCTCGGCATACATGAGCGCATCGGCATACATCTTTTGCGAAAGCGCGCCTTCGGCGTTGGCGCGCAGCTGCTTGATCTGCTCATTGCGCACCTGGCGCTGCAGGCGTTGCTGCACTTCCTGCATCAGCTCTTTGGCGACCGCGTGCTGGGTATCGACTTTCAGCACAAGCTGCAGAATCTCTTTGGCCTTGGCCAGGTCGGCCTTGGCGATCGAAGTCTTGGCGCGCTCCACGTAGTCGCTGACCATGAGGCGCTTCAACTGCTCCTGCACGCGGGAGAGGTCAAAGGCAAAATCGTCGGCCGTGGAGTAGCGGTCTTCACGGTCTTTGGCCAGGGCCTTCTTCATGACCTCGTCAAGGTCCGGCGGATAGTTCTGAATGTAATTCTTCAGCGGCGGCGGATCTTCGTGGATAATCTTAAGCAGCGTCGAAGCCGTGTCTTTGCCATCGAAGGGCAGCACCCCCGTGAGGAGTTCGTAAAGCATCACCCCGGCGGAAAAAATGTCGGCCCGGCCATCCACTACCTGGGCGTTGATCTGCTCCGGCGACATGTAGCTGATCGTGCCTACCACCTGGCCGGTGCGCGTCATGGAATTATCCCCGATGCGGGCAATGCCGAAATCCACCAGCTTGCAGTTGCCGTCTTTGAGCACCATCAGGTTGGCCGGCTTGATGTCGCGGTGCACAATGCCGCGCTGATGGGCGAATGCCAGGCCGCTGCAGCACTGGATCATATAGCCCAGCTTTTCTACTACCGAGATATCGCGCCGGGCGGCAATGATTTTGTCGAGCGGATCGCCTTCCAGGTACTCCATCACCAGGTAAGGATTTCCCTCGTGGTCGCCCAACTCGTAAACAATAACGATGTTGGGATGCTGCAACATCCCCGTAGACTTGGCTTCGCGATAGAAGCGCTTCAGCAGGTCGGGATTCTCGGCAAAACCTCCGGTCATCATCTTGATGGCAACCAGGCGCTCGATAAGGTTGTCCATGGCCTTGTAGACCACGCCCATGCCGCCCTTGCCGATGATCTCAATGACCTCGTATTTGCCGATCTTCGTGAGTGTGTTTTGCGCCATCCTGCCAGGGTCCTTTTATATCTACTTCTTTTACGTCAACCGCTTTACCCAACAATATTTATATAGCTTCTTTCAAAAACAAAGTTTTGTGTCAGGGCACGGCTTCAGTCGTGCCGCCTTGGCCTGCAAGAATGCGGGCTTTAGCCCTTGAGGTCGAACGGTCGAGTCGAAAAGATATTTTTGAAACAAGCTCTAACAAATCCACATTCAGAAACCGTTTACTGCATTACCTTCAAAAGCTGGCCGCCGGCCAGCACCATGGCCCCAAGCGGAACCGGGGTCTTGCCCCGCACTTTAATAAATGTTCCATTGCGGCTGCCTAAGTCTTCCAGAAAATAGTTTTCGCCGCGCTGATAAATCTTGGCGTGCGCGCGGCTCATGAATCCGTCGTCCGGAAATATGTACGTCCCTTTGTTGCGTCCCCAGGTGATCTCCTGCTCCAGCAATGGAAACCGCAGGGTGTTGTCCACGCCTTGCGGGGTGAGCCGCACGAATTCCGCCACCGGTTCCTGGATCATCTGTGATAAGTCTCCAACGCTGGTCCCGGTCGCAGCAGCAGCGGCCACCGCCTCCGATTTTTCGCGGAAGAGCAGGAGCTGTTTGCCCATCAGCACGGCATCGCCATCCTGAAGCGTATAAGTGGCGATCAGGCGCACAAACACGCCCTTGCCATCGCTCAAGTCCTCCACCAGCAACTGCCCATTTTCCACATAAAAGCGGGCATGCAACGGGGCCAGGGTGCCATCGGTGGCGTACTGCAGATCGCCCTGGCTGCGTCCCAGGCTTAGCCGTCCCTGCTTCATCTCGTATAGTTCACCCGAAGTGCCGTCTTTTTTGATGTGTTGCAGCTTAAAATGCGGAACCACCCGCGACGCCTTGGGAGGCTCCATCATAATAGTGTGCGCAACCGGGGTGCGCGTTTCTTTCTTTGGGGTCCATTCGACCTCGTATAGGTCCCGGTCGCCTTCCTTGCCTTTGAGCGAAAATTTGCCCAGGCTGGCGGTTTTAAAAAGCTTCAGGTCTTTGATCTGCTCGTAGACCGAGTCGGAGATCACGATCTGCTCCGCCGCGGCCACACTCTCCACCCGCGAAGCTACATTCACAACGTCGCCAAAGACATCGTTGGATTTGACGATGCCCTGCCCGTAATTCAACCCGATGCGGATAAACACGTGGTCCTGCTCAGGCTTGGGCGCGTTGAATCCGATCAATGCCTTCTGCATTTCGATCGAGGCCAGCACCGATTCCTTGCAATCCTCAAAGGTGGCCATGATGGCGTCGCCAATGGTCTTGACCACCCGGCCACCATGCCCCTCGACGATCTGGCGCAGGCTGTCATTGCACTGATGCACCATCATCAGGCCGGCCGCATCGCCATATTTCTCGAAATAAGCGGTCGACCCCTTGATGTCCGTAAACATCACCGTGATAGTGCGGCGAAACTTTTCTAACTCAGCCAGTAGCTGATTGTTTCCACGCGATGCCTGGATGATTTGTGTAACGCTGTTCGCTTGCATGTTTCCATTCACGGCTGCTTGTCACAGGCCGTTCAACTCTGATTTGACGAACCCCGCTCCCAACCCCTTCCAGGGCCCTTCTGCCCGTAACCTGCCCAGGCAGAAAATCGCATAAACTCCGTGTCAAAAGCCTTATCGCACACCCGGCGGGGGGAGCCGCAAATTACTGCGTATGCCGGTAAAGTTATCACGGAACGCCTACCCATTAAAAGGTAATGTTTTCGGATGTATAAACCCCAAAACACTACGAAACTCCCGCCGAAATCGGATTGCCCCAGTTTGTCAAGCTGGGCCGGTTAGGCAGGCGGCCAGCGGGAGCCAGCTGGCGAAATCCTGCGGCGAGCACAGCGAGTCGAAGGATTCTGTGCCGGTGTAACGGCTATCCTACGCCGAGATCGCCGTTATTTCCGCCAGAATTCGCCGCACCCCTTCGGCAAATTCCGGTTGCGGGGTAATAAGGCTCAGGACCAGATGTCCCTCGCCGGGGAAATCATAAAAATGTCCCGGATGCGCCAGCACCGACCGCGACTGTAACAACTGAATGGCCAAATCTTCATCCGAGCGGACCGCAGGCACGCGCAGGATCGCATACCATCCCGCCTCGATTTGCAGCCGGCTGGCCATAGACTGCCGTGCGATCTGCGTGTCCAGTTCCTGCAGATTTTCGCGAATGCGCGCCGCCAGTTGCGGCTGCACACGCCGACGCTGTTCCAGGAGCACAGGAGCGGCGAGCTGCACCACCGCATTCATCGAAAGATAAGTATCGGCAATGACCTCAAGCCGCCTTCCCGCTTCATGCACCAGCTGTGCCGGGCCGCCGGCCACAATCCATGCCAGTTTCATCTGCGGCAAACATGAAATTTTGGAGATCCCGCTGAGTGTAAAAGTCAACGCCCCCTGGTTGTGGGCGAATGAGACTTTCGTCCCCGGCAGATGCTCGTAATCAAAAAAAACCTCGTCGGCAATGAGGGCCAGATTCCGCTGCAGGCACAATGCGTTCAAGGTCTCGAATTCCGGCTGGTGAATATAGGACCCCGTAGGGTTGTTGGGATGCACCACGATAATCGCCCGCGTCCGGGCATTGACGGCGGAATCAACCGAAGTCCAGTCCACGTGCCAGCCATGATCGTAAAAGAGAGTGTAAGGAACCAGGCGAACGTCCTGCAGATCGGCCAGAAATTCAAACAGCGGATAACTGGGCTGCGGCACAAGAACTTCATCTCCCGGATTGCACAACAGGCGAAATACGAAAGAGTAGCCCTCGCTGGTGCTGGTAGTGAGAATGATCTTCTCCGGATCGAGAGCAGATTTTCCGCCGTCGCGTTCCCGGTAATATTCCGCGACCGCCTCGCGGGCCAGGAGCATCCCTTTCGGGTCGGGATGATATTCCAGCGCCCGTGGCTCCTGGAAGGCGTCCAGTATCTGCCCCGCATCCATATTCAACCCAACCGCCGTCGGATTCGAGGCCGAAAGGTCGAGCAATTCCCTCTTGGCCGCGCGGTGCTCTTCAATCGCCCGGCTGAAGCGATTGACCGCAAGGTTCCATTGCGTGCGCTGGGCAAACATACTGTGGCTTTATTCTAAGGGCTTTATTTGAGAGAAAAGATATCAAACTATTGCATTTCAGAGAATTGTCGCACATCATTTTCCCTGAGGTGTGTTTTCCTTTAATGAGCGCATTCCAAAATGCGCCTTTAGGTCTTTGAAAATTTGGCGCATGCCACACAATTGTGTGGCACAACCCACGCACTGTCATCCTGAGCCCGCGAAGCGGGAGAAGGACCTCCGATGGCGCTGGGCGCCACCCACGGCTGAAATCGGATTTTCGCTTGGATCTTTCCCTCGCGCTGATGGAATCGCTCGCAAGAGCGGCCACCAGAAAGGTAGCGGAACCTTTGCATCAAAGTACCTGTTCTTGACTGATTCAACTACTCCAATAAGTACCGCATATCGCTGAAACTGAAAGACTTAATGCTAATGAGACTACTTTAAAGTAATGGGGGGTGGGCCGCACTACTTGGCTGGGCAGAAAATGCTGGAAAAACAAGAGACGCAGGGGGGCCGCGTCTCTTGTTAGTTTCGGGGGAGAAGCAAAATTACCACACGGTCAGGTTCACCTTATCCAACCAGACGTGATAGGGGGTGATATTAACGTTGCCATCCATCTGGAAGGCTACGTTTAATTCGTGAGCGCTCGAGAATCCAGGTTGGTAATAGCGATTCACCACCTGTCTGACGCCATCCACGGTTACGGCAATGAAGTGCGTATGGTTGTCGAGCGTGCGCTCGAATTCCCATGTGAGGTGGTGCCAGACGTTCGGCTGCATGGCCGTGCATGGAACTCCAGTAGCCTGCCATTGTCCGTAGTAGTCCCAAACGCGCCATTGTCTGGCTCCTACAAAGTCGCACTCGGTGCCGAAGATATACTTTCTGCCGTTCACAGACTGGTTCACGTCAAACTCCAGCGCCTGCGGAGCGTTCGGGTCGGTGAAGAAAAAATCGACGTCATACTTGAAGAAACGCACGCTGTCGATGCCCCCAAGCTGCTTCCACCACAGCGCCGACGAGTAAGGGGTAGAGCCTCCCAGAAAGAATTGAGATGAAGCTCCATCCTCGGAAGGCGAGGTTTGGAATTGCCCCTGCCAGTGAGTGGCGGTGGGCCCTTTTCCACCCGGACCGGCGCAGACGTCGCACGACTCCCAGCCGGTCATGTCATCGATATTGTTAAAAACTGTGGCTTGCGCCGGCGGCGGTGGTGGTGGTGGCGGCGCTGACCCGCTCACGGTGACGTTGAGCGGGGTCTTGGTGACAAAGCCGGTCGAATCCCACGATTGCACCACGACAAAGTGTCCACCGGAAGAAAGAGGTATGAAAGTATCAATGCGGTTGGAATAGGTGAGGTAAACACTTATGTTATCTACGTAGATACGCATGGCGGCAATCGGGTTCGTGGAAGAGGCAGACGCGATGACATGCGCCGGAGACGGAACTGTAGCTCCATTGGCCGGGGAGCTTACGGTGATGCCGGCAAACGCGGATGAGGTCAGCACTATGAGTGCGCAGAAGAAATTTGCAAAATGATTTCGATGCCACATCTCTCGAATTTTCTCCAGATTTAAATTGAGTTCCTTCTTTTCCTGGGTTCCGCTCCGATCAGAGACCGGTGGCATGAAGTGTTACAGGGGTTGGGCTAAGCGGTTCCAATGAAAAGACTGGGTGAGAGTAACGGCTGCGAGCGAGACAGACAATCCGCTTGAAACCCTATCTTGTCGTGGTTGAAACGGGATTCTTCAGAAAACTAAGTGAAACTGTACTCTGGATTTACGGTAGATAACCGGTGCGCTGGCAGTCAGGCCTCATCTTTAACGGCAATCATTCATGGGTGGTTTCCATTTCTTTAACCGGCCGTGACCGGCGTGAATCAATGCGGGCTCTTCATAGCTGCTTCGCTGCCCAGGATTCCGCTCAAAACCTGCTTACGCAGATGATCGAGCGTCGCCGCCCGGCCCGGGTCTGGATATTGAGCCAGCAACTGCTGCATCTCGTCCAGTTTTTGTATTGCTTTCTCCTGCTGCTTCGCCTCGGCATACAAAGTGGCCAGCCGGCCCATCACGTCGAAATAAGAGGAGTTTGGAGTTTTTGGAAGAGCATTCGCGCGCTGCTCCATCGAGGCCAGCAAGTCATCCACTTTCTGATACTGGCCCATCTTGCGGTAGCAACGAACTTGCAGACTCCACACCCTCCAATATCTGGCCTGCAACTCGCGCATACTCTGCCGCTTGTAATCAGCACTGTACCAGTCGAAGGGACGAATACGCTGCAGCCGCCATTCGTCGTCATGAATGGCCCGAAGAGCCATGTCTATCAGTTCCTGCAGATTGACGCTGTTCATGCCATACAAACGTTCAGCCCGCTCAAGCAAAGGACTAAGATCAGGCAGAGGGCTGGGGCGCTTTGTCAGGGCAGATGTCGGGCAAAGGGCGAGAAATTTTTCACGCTCAACCTTTTCCTTCCTGGCGTTATGAAAGTTATCAGAGGCGTAAATTTCAGCGAGAGAGCGGTGCGCGGGCGCAAAGTTTGGGTTGGCTGCAACCACCTCGCCCAGCGACTGAATGGCGGAGGCCGTCCCCCGGCCCATCAAGCTGCGCGCATACAGATAGCGATACATCAGGTCGTCGGGGTTCTTCGAAGAGAGGTCCTGATATTCGTTGGTCAGCGCCCGCAGATGACCTTCGATTCCATACTGGTTCACGGCGTCCTGGTAGCGCTCGTGCACAAACAGATCCTTAGGGTAGCGTGCGTGCAGGGCAAGGAACGGAGCCACATTGTGATCAAAATCGGTTGGGTCTTTGACCGGAATAGCAGCAGCCTTCTGTAATTCGGTCTGCACCTGGGACGCAGGTCCGCAACCGCCGGGCGGGGCACACCACGCAGTCACCGAGGTTATGAGAGCAATAAGAATAATGCGATAGCACATAGGACTAAAGTAGAAACAACCGGCATGCGGAGGATTTTGTTTCTGACCCTCCGCACTCCGGTTCTGTAACGGTAACGCTACAGTGAGCGCAGGAAGTTCAGCAAGTCCTGCTTCTGCGATGAGCTGAGCGCATTAAAGTTGTTGTTCATTGGCATCCAGACCCGGAAAAGCTCCGCCGGCCCCCGCTGCGCCGCCGCGCGGCCCTGGATCACTCTGGGCATGGAGTATTCCAGTGCCAGGAATTAGCGTGAGGCACACTGCTAACAGGCGTGCTTGATTCGACATTTTAAATTTCACGATTCTTTGATGCGTCATTTTTAAAATTCTCCTAATTCTCTTCATTAGGTGAGTGTGGGTTCCATAAAAGGAACACACAGAGAGAGGTCACCTGATGATTGTGGCCCCCATGCAGAGGAACACAAGAGAGAGGTCACCCGCGTGCGGCCTGTTCATCGAACAGGAACCGGCAGCGCGCCGGAAAGTTAAGAGTTTTGCTCGAAGCACCTCCTTTTTTGCGGGTAATTAATTTAGGACTCGGCAACACTTTTGGCATCTGGCTGCTCTGCCCTGGCACGACAAAACTTCATTCACCGCGTGTTCGCACACCACAGCGCTCGCTTACGGCAGCCCCTAAAGCTGCGCTTTTTAAGCGCTGACACGTACGGACAGTAAGCATGGATCGCTCAAACGTCTGAGAAACCCGGTTGCGGAAAGATTACTTTCCTCGTACGGAAACCCGATTTTTGGCCGAAAATGATTTTTTGCAAGTCCCGCTGTTGCCCCAATAACGTGGATGGTTAGTTGCAGGCAAACCCAACTCAAAAATTTGGGTTGCAGGACTTGCGGCGCCGTCCCCTTGGAAGGTTTTATAGTTGCCTGTCCCGACGCCCCACAAGTTGTCTTGTGATACAAGACATGCTTGCTCCTGTCGGGAGGCACTAAAAGCGTAAAACCGTTTTAAAACGGCGTCTAAAACGTGGAATGAAATTTATGCAATTTCACAAAACATGTCAATTAGTTTTTTAGAATTAATAAAATTTTTACATTCATTTCCAGCTATTAAATTTGCCATTCTAAGGTTTGCTTTTGAGTAATCCCCAATCTGAAGTGCGGTTTAGCTTAAAACACAAGAGTCACTCGACCGATTAGTGCGCGCTGCTCCACACCTGATAGATAACCACCGCCATCATGAACAGCAGGTAGATACGAAGGGCCCAAAGCACAAAAACCTGGAACCCTTTCAAACGTCGCCGGGGGAAATGCTGTTTCTTGACCTCGGTAAGCTGATCCCGCTCAAGCGAGGAAAGCACCAACTGCTCCTCTGAGGCATCGAACGTAGTACGCTCTTTTTTGGCTTTCATCATCATCTTTAAAACTCTAGTGCCCGCCTAAGAATTCGAACCAGCGGGGGGAGACAACACTGATACCGAACAGCACGCCGGCGGCTGTCAACAGAACCACAACGCAACTCGCCAACGCGTTCGCCCATCGTGGACTCACCAGATCTCCCATAAGCTCTTTGTCATTTACAAGCATGAACAGGAACACAAGAGCAGGCGGCATGGCAAGAACGGCGATCACGTTGACGACTAGCACCACATAAACCAGCGGCAGCCCCGGAACCAACACGATGGCTGCTGCCCCAGCCGCGCATAGAAACAGAACCGAGTAGAAGGCCTTTCCCTCGGTCCAGGGGATATTCAGACTGTGGGGCCGGCGTGCGACCTCTCCAAAAGCGTATGCCGAAGAAGTGGAGATGGTGATCGAGGCGACAATTCCCGCTTCTACCATGCCCAGTGCAAACAGTGCCGCACCCCACCGCCCGATCACCGGCACGAGCGCCTGTGCGAATTCAGCGGCCTGAAAGTTCTCAGCACTCATGTGCCGGGTAAACAAGGGCGCGGTAGCCAGAATGGTTGCTATTGCCGCGGCCGCGGCAAGAGCCGCTCCCAGCGCCGTGTCGATCAGGCCGAAGCGGATGTCACGCTTCGTAAGTCCTTTGTCGACGGTGGCGCTTTGCTGAAAGAAAAGCATCCACGGAGTCACTGTGGCTCCAATATCGGCCAGCATGATAAGCAAGGTATCTTTGCTGAAGCCTCCCGGCAAGGGTTTCCACGTAATCAGCGCAGTGCCCACGGAGCGCCAGTGCGGATGGGTGAGCAGGGCAACCGGAACAAAGATCAGGTTGAACGCGGCGGCAGCCAGGGTGAGCCGCTCCCATGTCCAATAGCGATGCGACACCAATGCCAGGTACAGGACCGCCAGCGAACTCAAGACCGCTGCCCACGGCGGGACCCCGAAAAACCCAAGCCCGGCCCGTATCGCAATGAACTCGGTGATCAGTGTCAGAAAATTCCCGATGGTCAAATCAATCATCGAAAACCAGCCCCAGAAGGGCCCAAAACGATCGAAGATCAACTCGGCGTGGCCGCGATGCGTGGCGGCGCCGAGACGCACTGTCATTTCCTGAACGACTAGGGCCATGATGAACGTCAGAAGGACGAAGGGGATGAAAAATCCGATGCCGTATCGCGAACCTGTAGCCGCATACGAAAGCATGCTGGGGCCGTCGTTTTCGCCCAGCATGACCAGCACCCCCGGCCCGATGAGCAGCCACAGCAGGTACATCTGGGAAAACAAGCTCTTCCTCGCGCGAGCATCGGAAACGCGGGCGCGATCGTGCGCGCGATCAACATCTTCGTGAGTTATGGCAACGTCGGCGGAGACGGTCTCGACTGGGACGCTGGACGATGAGTTGGTTGGGTGTTCAGGCGGCGCAGGCATTCAATTAAAACTCCATTTGCGCCTGAGAACACGGAACAACAAAACGCAGGGTCGCGGCATATTCCTCTTGAAGTTATGAGCGAAGAACAGCCCGGGGATGGTCCTTGCTCGTCAATGAGACTATACCATATTGTGTTAACTATGGTAAACACACACTGCCGATATCAAGCTTGCGTTACCCATATCTTGTCAGCCGCGGCTGCACCGAGGCGAATTTCGCGGCTGCCCACCGAGAGTGATACTGTGCCGTCGTAATTTCGGGCTTTGATCGCTATGCGAACACCGGGGCGGATTCCCTCTTTCTCGAAGAACTCCAGCAACTTCCGGTCTCGCTCATAGACGCTGGCGATCTTGTATCCTGAACCGGCCTCTGCTTCAGCCAACAACCGCAATCCCCTCTTGCGGCGTTCCGCCGGACTCCGTAACGCCAGCCCATTTCCATGAGGACACGTATCTTTGTGGCCGAGCTTCTCTACGAGCTTCTTTTCAAATGCGGGGGAGACAGCGTGTTCCAACCGCTCGGCCTCATCGTGCACCTCATACCACGCCATCCCGAACATTTCAGACAGCATGCGCTCAATCAGGTGGTGCCGCAGGATCGTCCGCTCCGCAATCTGGCGCCCTCGCCTCGTGAGTTGGATGTGCCCATCAGGCTTGATCGAAACCAGGCCGTCTTTGGTCAGGCGTTTGAGAGCAAACGTCACGGCTGCTCTCGTCACCGAAAGCCAATGTGAAAGTGTGGCGGCGATTACGGTCAGGCCTTCAGATTCAGCCTCTGCAATGGCCTTGAGATAGTCCTCTTTTGAAACTGTGATCATGGAACTCAATCGGAGTGCTGCTTCGATTGCAGTTTACCACTATGTCCCGCGCGGCCTCATCCTGTCTCAATCTCGGGTTAATCTTCCAGGTAATCCTCGATCCAATTCTTTATTTCCGCTCGCCGCTTGTCTTCGGGATCGAAGCGCAGGCCAAGAATGCCTTCCGCCGAATCGATCCAGGAAACAATGGCGTTGCAGGAAAGCGATTTTGTGCCCGGCAAGCTGAAGAATATCTCGGTCGTGCTCCCGAGTTTGGCCGGCAATTGCGCGCGCAGTGACATGCCGCCGCCGCTGATCTCGATGCTGTTGCCCGTGAAATGATCGTGCTCATAGTCGATCTTGACTTCGGTGATCATAGGTACGCGCACATAACGGCGAAATTCGTGCAATACCAGCAAATGCGTGGAGCGCACGGTTTTCAAAGCGCCCTGCTTGTCCAGAGGATCGTTCATCATCACGTTGATGGCATACGAGGAAAACCGGCGCAGGTCTTCACCCGGGGTATAAATACCGTAAAGCATCAGGTGGCGGTTCCGGGGAGATTGGCGCACCGCGGCCAGCAGCGATTCGCAGCCCGGCTGCAGCCGCAAAACCGCAGCATCATATTTTTCCTGATCGAAAATCCTGCCGTCGGGTACGGAAAGATCCACGGTTTGAATGCGAAACTGCCTGAAGCACTCGCGAAGAATGGAGGCATTGCCCTGGTCCAGATTCACCAGCGCAGCCCGGCATTCGACCCTTTTTTGAATTGATAACAAACAGTCCCCTCCCACAAGTTCCCATGCAGCGGCCAACGCGTCAGGTCGTCATCCCGTAAAATGCGGTCTTGCGACCAGTGCTCAACGCCCGCAACCCTGAGAATTCATTGCATTTACAGGCTGTGATGGTACGAACCTTTTGTAAAAAATATCTTGGAGACGAACAAGGAACCTGATAGTACTTCACCTTCCACAACAAATCAACGGTATAGAACAGGCCCGGATTTCATTCCGGGAATAATATCGATAGCTTTCCTATTTTGAAACTGAAGGGGTTGTAATTAGGACATCTGTAAATTCAAATAGGACATTATCGTCTATATATGTTTCTGGAATCGTTTTATCGCTTGCGGCACATGGTGGAATGTCTTATGAATCCTGCTTTACCCTGCCTACCTGGCGCTTATGAGAAAATGCAGAGGAGCCAATCCTCTCCTCTTGCCCGGGTGGCGAAACTGGCAGACGCACGGGACTTAAAATCCCGGGCCCCGAAAGGGGCGTGACGGTTCGATTCCGTCCCCGGGCACCAGCTAACTCTTTGAAGATAAGCAATTCAGCCCCAATGCCGCGCGAGGTATACCAACGCTAAAATTGTTCTAACCCGGACCATCTGCCAGTGGCAGCCGCACTTGAAAGCATGTGTCGCCGGGTTTTGAGCTGACCTGAATATTGCCTCTGTGCTTTTTAACAATTCGCTGTACTGTATCCAGGCCAAGTCCGGTCCCCTCCCCGACTCCCTTGGTTGTAAAGAACGGTTCAAAGATATGCGGCAATACCTTGGGTGGAATGCCCGGACCGTTATCGCCAATCTCAACCACCACGCAGTTGTCTTCGCGATAGGTTCGAATTCGCAGCTCGCCTTTTCCGTTCATCGCGCCTATAGCATTGTCTATGATGTTGGTCCAGACCTGATTGAGTTCGCTTCCGAATGAATTTACCAGAAAAGGAACGCGCTGGTAGTCCCGCGCCACAACCACACCGTGTTTGAGCTTGTGATTCAAGATGGTCAGCGTGGTCTCCAGGCTTTTTACAATATCGACGTTCTGCACCGGCGACTGGTCCATGAAGGTGTATTCCTTGATCGCACCCACCAGGTCAGAGATGCGCGACGTGCTGCTCTCGATTTCGTTCAACAAGCTTGCCACCTCCAGCGAGGCGGCAATCCTCACCAGGGCCGCGCGGGCAGTCTCTGCATCCAGGTTTGCGAACAACGATTCCAGCACTTCCGGCCTGGCATTCCTTCGCGCAAGATCGGCCGCCAGTTGCCACAAGTCGTTTTGCCCGTGGCTGCGCAGCAAGGAGTCAATTTTCTCTTCCAGAATACTGACTGTCAGGGTATCTGCCGGGGGTGCGTCCCGTTCAATAAGCGTGCTTTCGAGTTTTTCAATCTCCGCCTTCTGTGTGGAGGTAAGCTCGCGCGCTCCCAATTCATGGCTCGCATCCTTGATTCGCTTCAGGATGCCGCGCAATTGGCTGACGGCCCGCTTGGCGGCAGAGGCAGGATTGTTGAGCTCATGAGCCAGGCCGGCCGAAAGCTTTCCCAGGGCGACTAGCCGATCCCGCTGCTGTTCGATCCGCGTGGCTTCACGGATTCGGTCTGACATCAGGCCCACAAGGCGCTTGGTCAGCTCCGGCATTTTTTGCACAAGAGCAGGAAACATCGATGCCGGAAAACGCAGGACGCGCCCGTCGCTCACTGCCCGACCGGTTATGGGAAACTGCTTCATCCTGGAAAATGGCAGCACGCCGGTGACCTCCCCCGGCTTGATCGAAATTACGACGGTTTCGCCACCCAATTCACCCTGCACCTGGAGTTGTCCCTCAAGAATTACAAACATCCAGTCAGCCGGATCTCCTTGGCGCAAGTATGTATCTCCTTCTTTAAGAGACAGTTCTTGCGACTGGCTGATAAACCAGGCGATTTGATCGTCAGGCAAATCCGCGAATGCCGGAACGCGTAGTAACTCCGATTTTTCGATCATGCTATACCTTGCTCAAATACTGATGAATGAACTGCACAGCCACAGATCCCTCGCCAACTCCGGACGCGACCCGCTTTACGGAACCATGGCGCACATCTCCCACCGCGAAAAGACCGGGAATGTTGGTCTCCAGCAGAAAGGGGTCTCTATCCAGAGTCCATCCCTTGGGGCGCTTCCCTTCCCATATGAGATCGGGACCGGTCAGAATGAAGCCGCGGTCGTCTCTCTCAACTACGTCCGCCAACCAGTCAGTTCTCGGCAATGCCCCGATAAAGATGAACATGGCATTTGCCGGCACACGCTCGACCTTATTTGTGTCGGAGCAAAGAACTGAAACCTCTTCCAGGTGCGTTTCACCATGCACCTCAGCCACACTGGCATGAGCCCACAACTGAATGTTCGGTGTCTCCTTGATCTGATCAATCAGATATTGCGACATGGAGCTAGCCAGGGAGCTTCCGCGCACAAGAATGACAACCCGGTCCGCGTATCTGGCGAAGTTCATTGCTGCCTGGCCGGCAGAATTCGCGCCTCCTATGACGTAGACGGTTTCACCCTTGCAGGAAAGCGCTTCCGTGGCGCCGCCGCCATAGTAGACGCCGGCGCCCTGCAGCCTGTCGATCCCGGGCGCCTCCAGGCGCCGCCACTGCACTCCGGTCGCGATCATCAAAGCGTGGCATGAAAGCTCGCTCCCGTCCGCCAACTTGAGGATGCGATAAGATCCCTCCGTTCGCACACTCATGGCCTCCTGCGGCGACAGAATTTCCACGCCAAAGCGCTGGGCTTGCACAACCGCGCGCCGGGCCAGATCGCCGCCGCTGAGACCGTTGGGAAAACCAAGATAGTTTTCGATACGTGAACTCATTCCTGCCTGGCCGCCCGGCGCTTCCCGTTCAATCATCACCGTGTGCAAGCCTTCGGACGCGCCGTAAACAGCCGCAGCAAGACCTGCGGGCCCTCCGCCAACGATTGCCAAATCATAAAAGCTGGTTTGCGCTCGCGTGCGCAACCCGACCTTTTGTGCAACTTCCGCCGGCGCGCTCTCCAGGAGCCTGGTTCCGTCAGGAAAGAGCACGACCGGCAGATTGGCCGCTTCCGGGCCTAAAGCCTCGAGAAGCCGCTTGGTTTCCGGATCATTGGCGGAAAGTTCAACGTCGATCCACTGATATGGAACCCGATTGCGGGCCAAAAAATCTCGTAACTCGTATGACCGCGGAGACCAACGGGTCCCAAGCACTTGGATTCCCTGAAATGCCGGGCGATAGGAAGCTTGCCAATCATCGAGCAAGTCGTCCAACTGCGGATAAAGATGCTCTTCCGGCGGGTCCCAGGGCTTCAAGAAAAAGTAATTGATGTTGACTTCGTTGATAGCGCTGATAGCGGCGTTTGTATCTGCGTACGCAGTGAGCAACGCTCGCTTGGCCTGAGGAAAGACCTGCATTGCCTCCCGCAGAAATCCCACACCATCCATCTTGGGCATACGCTGATCGGCAAGAAACAAGGCCACGCTGTCATTACGTACCTTCAACTGCTTTACCAGGTCGAGGGCCGCTTCGGGAGCATCGCTCACCAGGACGCGGTATTCAGCGCCGTAATGCGAACGCAGGTCGCGTTCAACGGCCCGCAAGACATCCGAATCGTCATCCACGCTCAGTAAAATCGGCTTAGCCATACTTGGTTTCAGTTTAGAACAAATAGCTGTGAACTTGTTGTCCAATAATCCCACTGGCCTAAATGTTCACGCGGCAACAACATCGAAAACTGAAGCATTGCAGGAACGGGATACAGCAATGTTTCAACAGCCGGATGAAGTGTGGATCGGATTGCCGCCCATTGTGCGGAGCGACGGCTTCCGAAACAGCGTATATTGCAGCGGGCAATCCCACCAATGCTCTTACACCCTATTAATTTCCTTTCAAGATGAAGCCTTGATAAGATTGTGTCTCAGTCCTCAAGGAGTCCCTCCCTTGCGCAAGCTATCTGCCGCTGCTCTCTTTCTCGTTTGCCTGACGTTTCCTTTCAGCGCCAATTCCGGCCAGCAGACGCCTGCCGAGGCTGCTCCGGCTGCTTCCTCACCGCCGGCGCAAAGTGGGAATCAAGCGAGCCCAGCGTTACCTCAAGGGCAACCGGCGGAAACTTCTAAGACGAACAAGCCACTTGCAGCGGTGCAAACCATGCAGTCTGGGGCCGCCTACGAATCTGCGACGGTTCTCAGGGTTACGACTCGTCTCGTGATGCTTGACGTTGTGGCCACAGATTCACACGGCCACGCTGTCTTCGATCTTGAATCCAGGGACTTCACCGTGCTGGAAGATGGTAAACCGCAGAAGGTACGGGCTTTTGGATTTCAACATCCTCTGTCCTCCCCGCCTAAAGCTGCTCAAACTGAAAGACCGGCTCTGCCGGCAAACGTCTTCACGAATATTCCGCAATTCCAGCTCAGCAGCTCATTGAACGTCATCCTGCTGGATGCACTGAACACCCCGCTTACGAATCAGTCATACGCCCGCCAGAAGATGCTGCACTACCTCGAAACCATGCCCTCGGATTCACCCACGGCGGTTTTCACGCTGGGAGAGAAGCTGCGGATGCTACAGGACTTCACCATCGACCCTAATATCCTCAAGGAAGCAGTCAGGAAGGCAAACGGGCAACTTTCCCCACTCCTCGACAATTCCGTCAGCGCAGAGGAACAGGTGCTCCCTCGTATGATTCCTGCTGACCTGCCGCCTGACGTGCAGGAATCGATTGAGAGGTTTGAAGCGGAGCGCACCGCGGTCCAGACCGACTTGCGTGTTCGCTATACACTCGACGCGCTGCAATCGATTGGGCATTGGCTCGAGGGATATCAGGGAAGGAAGAATCTCATCTGGATTTCGGAAGCATTTCCGTTTGCCATCAGTCCCGATACCTCGGTACATCGGGGCGCGGAATTCGCCGGCACGCGGCACTATTCTGACGACCTCAGCAAGACCGCTGAGTTGCTGACTGACGCCCAGGTCGCAATCTATCCGGTTGATCCCCGGGGACTCGAACCTCCCGGCAGCTTTTCGGGGGTCAGCACTGGCGCCGACCGCTTCGGCCGCTTGGGCGTGGCCCGGACAGGGGGCATACAGCTCGGAAGCGCGCTGCAGCAGGAATCATCCAGTCTTTTTGCGGCTCACGACGCGATGGACCTGCTGGCCGACCGCACCGGCGGCAAAGCCTACTATAACCGCAACGATCTTGACGGAGCGGTCCGCGATGGCATCAGCGACGGCTCTACCTACTACATGTTGGGATACTATCCCGATAACAAAGAATGGGACGGGAAGTTCCGCAAGATACAGGTGAAAGTAGAACGTCACGGCGTTACGCTCCGCTATCGCCTGGGATATTACGCGTCTGATCCGGCGGCTTACCTCAAAGAAGATGAGAAACAGAGGGCGCGAGAGCTTGGGGACGCCCTGAACCTGGATCATCCGGTTTCGACAGCCCTGTTTTTTGAGGCGCAAGTCATGCCGCCCTCCGAGCCCGGCAAAGGCAACGTGACGATTGGGTATGCGGTTGATCTGCACGCTCTGAGGGTGGAACATGGCGAGGATGGCACAGAGCACGCGGATGTGGAATGTGTAGTGCAGGCTTTCGACGAAAATGGCAAACCGGTGAATTCAGGCGGCAGTACGGTAAAAGCCGCTATGAAGCAGGAGACGTTCCAGAAGGTCCTGAAGTCTGGTCTTCCCTGCAAGTCTGAGATCGCGTTGCCGGCTGGAAACTACCTGCTTCGGCTTGCGGTGCGCGACAACCGCACGGGACTGATCGGAACTGCCAACGCCAAAGTCAACGTGCCTAAACTTACTGAAGCCAAGGTGCAGTAACATGATACCCATGGCTGGAAGCTGAGCAACGCCCGCCATGGCTTTAACCTTATATTGATTTCCCCCGAAGACCGACCCTTGATAAGATTTGCATTTCAACAATCAAGGAGCCTCCCTTGCGCGCATTATCGGCCTGCCGTCTGATCTTGTTGAGCCTGATGTTTTCCGTTGTCGCCTTTGCTTACCAGCAGGCGCAAAATCAAACCAGTCCCCCTGCGCAATCACAGGTCCCGTCGTTGTCCAGTTCTCCGCAAAGTTCATCGTCAAAGCCACAGCCGGCGCCGCAGGCAGGAGAACCTGCGACGGCCCTGGAATCGGCAATGGTCCTGAAGGTGACCACCCGTCTGGTCATGATCGCAGTAGTGGCAACCGATGCCCAGGGGCATGCGCTCCTCGACCTCAAGCCCGAAGACTTCACGGTCCTGGAAAATGGCAAACCGCAGAAGATTCGCGCTTTCGGGTTTCAGCGTCCGGTCACGGCAGATCCCAAATCTAAATTTCCGCCGTTGCCGCCGCATGTGTTTACTAACATCCCGCAATTTCCACCGGCCAGTTCCCTCAATGTAATTGTGCTGGACGCATTGAATACCACCGTGCCCAACCAGGCGTACGTGCGGGATAAGATGCTGCACTATCTGCAAACCATGCCCGGCAATCAACCTATGGCGGTTTACACGTTGGGACAGAAGCTCCGGATCATACAGGACTTCACAACCGATCCTAATATTCTTAAAGACGCGATCAATAGAGTGAGCTTGCACTCTTCTGCGCTGCTCGACAATCCTTCCGGCGACGCGGAGGCAAAGGTTTTTCCTCCCGGCTATCTTGAGACGCAACAGGGAATAACGCCGGAAATGATACAGGCCATCCAGGACTTCGAACAGGAACGAACCAGCTTCCAGACCGACCTGCGGGTTCGCTACACCCTGGACGCGCTGCTGGCAATAGCCCATTCGCTTGCGGGATACCAATGCAGGAAGAACCTTATCTGGGTCACAGAAGCGTTCCCTCTCTCCATAAGCCCAAAGGACAACATCTCATCCCCCGGCGGTACGTTTGCGGGCACCCGGAGTTATCAAAGAGAGATCGAAAAAACGGCGCAGGTGCTTACCGATTCTCAAATCGCCGTCTACCCGGTCGACGCGCGCGGACTTATGGGCTCCGATTACTTCAACGCCGCCAACGACGGCACAGACAGTCTTGGCCGGACTCTTGCAACAGGCCAACGGATGGAAAATGCATTGGCCAACGCTTCGAACCAGCTCGTTGAAACACACAGTGCCATGGATTCGCTTGCCGAAGAAACCGGCGGCAAGGCCTACTACAATCGCAATGACATCGACGGAGCGATTCGCGATAGCGTGAACGATGGCTCAACCTATTACACGTTGGGATATTATCCTGAGAACAAGGACTGGAACGGCAAATTCCGCAAGTTGCAGGTCAAGGTTGATCGTCAAGGAATCGGGCTGCGATATCGCCCAGGATATTATGCGGCTGACCCACAAGAGAAGACCAGCCAGGGATCTCATCTGCGCGAACTCGAGCTCAATGATGCGCTGAACCTCGATCATCCAAATTCCACAGGTCTGTTCTTCCGGGCCGATGTATCTTCGTCTTCGGAAGAAATCTCAAACCAGATCAGCCTTAGTTACGGAATTGATCCACACGCGGTTGTGTTTGAACGCGGAAGCGATGGATTGGAACATGCCAGTGTGGATTGCCTGGTGCAGGCGTATAGCGAAAAAGGCAAGCTGGTGAACTCAGTCACGAGTACCGTAAAGTCTTCTCTGCACCCGGAAACTTATGAGAGAATTTTGCAGTCCGGTTTTCCTTGCAAAAACCAGATCGTATTGCCCACTGGGAGTTATCTTTTGCGGCTTGCTGTCCGCGACAATCGCAGCGGGCTGATCGGCACCGCAACCGGCAAGATCGCATTGCCGCTTCCGCTCCCGCAGCTCATTCGACGCTAGGGACCCTGAGGCTATGTCTCTCAGTCAAACCATTCGCGGCGCTACTTACAGCTTTGCCAGCCTGAAAGATGTACTGGCCAAAGCATCGCCGGCGCGATCGGGGGATGAACTGGCGGGCATCAGCGCCCGCAGCGCGGAAGAACGTGTAGCGGCGCGGCTGGCGCTGGCAGATGTGCCGCTTGACCAGTTTCTCAAAGAAGCAATCATCCCTTACGAATCCGACGAGGTCACCCGGCTGATCGTCGATCTACATGACGCCGCCGCCTTCGCGCCCATTGCGTCACTAACCGTGGGTGAGTTCCGCGATTGGCTGCTGAGTGACGAGGCCACCAGCGACGTGCTCGCGGCGCTCGCATCCGGAATAACGCCTGAGATGGCGGCTGCTGTATCGAAGCTTATGCTGGCGCAAGACCTGATCGCCGTGGCCCGCAAGATTCGCGTGGTGACCCGCTTCCGCACCACGGTAGGACTGCCCGGCAGACTTTCGACGCGCCTGCAACCCAATCATCCTACCGACGATCCGGTCGGAATTGCCGCATCGATTGTTGATGGGCTCTCGCTCGGTTCGGGCGACGCCGTCATTGGCATCAATCCAGTCAGCGACAACGTGGCGACGGTCGTTACTTTGTTACGGCTGATCGAACATGCTCGCGAAAAATACGCAATCCCCACCCAGAGCTGTGTGCTGGCCCACGTCACCACCCAGATGCAAGCCTTGCGACAGGGGGCGCCGGTTGACCTCGTCTTCCAATCCATCGGGGGAAGCGAAGCGACCAACACATCTTTCGGCATCAATCTGGCCCTGCTCGATGAAGCGCATCAGGCGGCGCGTGAATTGCATCGCGGCACAATCGGCGATAACCTGATGTACTTTGAGACCGGCCAGGGCAGTGCCCTCTCGGCGGGAGCGCACCATGGTTGCGATCAGCAGACGCTGGAAGCGCGCGCCTACGCCGTAGCGCGCCGCTACCGGCCGATGCTGGTCAATACTGTCGTAGGCTTTATTGGCCCTGAGTATCTTTATGACGGCAAGCAGATCATACGCGCCGGGCTGGAAGACCACTTCTGCGGAAAGCTGCTGGGCCTGCCCATGGGCTGCGATGTCTGCTACACCAACCACGCCGAAGCCGACCAGGACGATATGGATACGCTGCTCACTCTGCTGGGCGTGGCCGGAGTGAATTACATTATGGGGGTCCCGGGAGCTGACGACATCATGCTGAACTACCAGAGCACGTCGTTCCATGATGCTCTCTACCTGCGCTCGGTGTTAGGGTTGCGCCCCGCCCCAGAATTCGAAGCGTGGCTGGCCGGCGGCGAATCGCGCCAGCTCACGGTGCAGGCACTGCTGCCGGCGGGCGCAACAATTCAAACCACGCCATGACGATAACTAAGACGCCCAAGCCAGACCTGCGGCATTACACTCCCGCCCGCGTCGCTCTGGGCAAAGCAGGATCGGCCGTCGCCACCCGCGAGATACTCGATTTCCAGCTCGCTCACGCACAGGCCCGCGATGCTGTGCATGCCGCGCTCGACGTGGATTCGCTTCTTGATGGATTGCGCCGGCGCAACCTGCCCTGCTGCGCACTCAGAAGCGCCGCTCCCGACCGCGCAAGCTATCTTCGTCATCCTGATCTTGGCCGCAGGCTTGCTCCAGAATCAGCAGCTGAGCTTGCCACATCTCCCTGTGATGTTGTGTTTGTGATTGCCGATGGTCTCTCGGCGCTGGCCGTTAACCGGCACGCGCTGGCGCTGCTCGATGCAGTGCTTCCGCTGCTCGATCGCAGCTCGTGGTCTATCGCTCCAGTGTGCGTGGTCGAGCAGGGACGAGTGGCGATTGGCGATTCCATCGGAGCAGCGCTCGAGGCCAGGACTTCCGTGGTGCTCATCGGCGAGCGGCCGGGGCTGAGTTCGCCCGACAGTCTGGGTGTCTACGTCACCTGGTCGCCGCAGCCAGGCCGTACCGATGCGGAACGCAACTGCATCTCCAATATTCGTCATGAAGGTTTGGACTACGCAGCGGCTGCAAAGATGGTGGCATTTTATCTGCACGAGTCCCGCCGCCTGAAGCTGACCGGAGTTGCACTGAAACTGGAGCACTCCGCAATTTTGCCCGGTGAAACATCCAAACCTGCCATACCGGGAGCGCTAAAATAAAAACCTTAACACCAAACTTGAACCAGAACCGGTTATCGCCTAGGATATGTACGCGTCAGGGAGCACCAGGAGAAGACCGGTTATGACATTATCATTTGGTACACAGACGTCGGATGGAACCGTAACTTTGGCCTGCCAAGGCCAAATTGTCGCCGGACCTGAGGGTTCAGAGCTGCGGGAAAAGGTACAGCAGCTCATGAAATTCAACCCCAATGTAGTTTTGGACCTGGGGCAAGTGAGCTACATTGACAGCAGCGGTCTGGGCGTCCTGGTGAGCCTCTACTCTACCGCTCGCGCCGCCGGCGGCAAGATAAAGTTCAAGAACCTGGTCACGCCGGTCACCTACACCCGATCCAGTTCTCCCAGTTCACTCGCCTCTTGAAACTAAGCCGGCTGGGCTTTCAGAAACCAGCGCGCTAGAGGCCCACCGCGCAGGAGGAATGACACGTTCCGCGAAACCGCCTGCGGGGCAGCGCCGAATCCGTGCTACACTTTGCAGCCCAAAATTCGAGAGGTAGACATGAGATTCAATATTTGTTCAGCCCGGCTGACGCAAACCCTGTTTGCGGCTCTCCTGCTTACGGCTGCCGCCTACACTCAAAGCCAGGACATTCATAAGCAGCTTTCCAGTCAGGACGAAATTTATATGCAGGTTTCCGGCCCACAGGGCATGATTGCCGGAGAATCCAAGGACTCGGCCCATCCGAACTGGATTGTTTTGCGCAGCGTCCGCTCGGCGCAATCCTTCGCCACGAACCAGCGCGCCACAACTGAGTTGGCAACGGGTCAAGCCGTCAAGTCGCCACGCGACGCAGCATCGGGCCAGGCCACCGGCAAGCGCCAGCAGGAGCCGGCAAAACCATCTTCTGCCAGTGGCGGCAGCTCGGGCAGAGAAAATCGGCATGGTGAAGAATTCGTCGTCACTAAGACCACCGACAAATCCTCACCGCAGCTCATGAAAGCCGCGACTTCGGGTGAACATCTGAAAGAGGTTGTAATTGATTTTTGCAAAGGCGGCGTCAGCAAGCGGCGGCTGGTACTGAAGGACGCAATCATTTCTTCATTTAACAGTGCGCCATCACATGGCGACCTGGCTCCGGCTGAAACCGTGACCTTTCAAGGGGCCCAACTTGTGGAACAGTAAGAAGCTCTTGAATCGTGCCGTAAAAGACAGCATCGGTATCTATTTCCCGGCCGGAATCTCCGGCTCAACGATGGCGGCGCCAACATTCGCGATTCTCCAGTGGCCCTCGGACTTGTGGCACATGGCCATGCCACGAGCATGCACTGCATTGCCGGGCGTGATAAGACTGAAATCATATTCAAACCATACCGCTTCATCGACAACGTGAAAATTGCTGGAGCGGAATTCAAGATGGGCTCCAGACGTACGATGAAAATAGTGCGCCTGAAGGTAAGTCAGCGCTTCTTCCCGGCGAAAGAGTTGGGTATTCATTGCAAACAGAGTTATTTGCGGGTCGAGGCATTGTGCAACCGTCTTTTCGTCGGAGGCGTTCAATGCCGCCAGGCATCTTTCCATGTCCTGGTTCGCTTCAGCGATAAGTTTTTCGTCCTGCCTTTCGGCAGTGGTCATAAAGTGGGCAATCTGCCGCTTGAAATCGATGGTAGCCCCCATTTTCTCCAGCAGGTCCGCGCCTAGAATGCCATCAATGCGCCGGCCGCAATTCTTGCCCAGCTCTGAAAGATCGATAGCAAGCATCTTCACCCCGGCGAAGCGGTAACTCCCGATCCTCATCTCCGGAAGGCTGACTTCGCGGGCGCCGGTGACAGCGGTCCCTCGATAAGAGCTGATTTCGACCTCTTTTAAATTTCCCGGAAAAAATGAGTGCAGGTTAAGAAAGGAAGTTGCGGCCGTATCCACCAGGAACAGCATTGGCTTTTCGCCAACCACCTCAACTCGAATAGCAGGCAGGCGATCGCAGTATTCGAGCGGAATCTCCTGGGCCGCCAGGGTGCTGACCGGCAACACGGAAAAGAAAACCAACCAGCCCAGCCAGATGCATGAGAGCGCGTGTTTCATCCTCATCCTCCCCATGCTTCAGCACTCTATCACAAATACGAACGTTCGTGCTTTATTAATTTCATTGCTATACTCTTGAGAAGCATGGCCCGGCAACAAACTGTCTCTCGTCAAGCTCCCGTGCGGCGGCAGCCCCGCGGGGAGCGCACCAAATCGGCAATCCTGCGCTGCGCGGTAGACCTGGCATCGGTGGAGGGGCTTGAAGGTCTCAGCATCGGCCGCCTGGCCGAAGAGCTCGGCATGAGCAAAAGCGGGCTTTTCGCCCACTTCGGCTCCAAGCAGGAGCTGCAACTGGAGACCATCGAAGCGGCGCGGCAGATTTTTATTGAGCAGATCATACGCCCGGCGCTCGCCAACCCGGAGGGCATGCTTCAGCTATGGGCATTGTGCGACGGCTGGCTGTCGCATGTGGAGCGTCGCGTATTTGCCGGCGGATGTTTTTTCACGGCCGCTGCCTTCGAATTCGACAGCCGTAAAGGTCCCATACGCAACCGCATTGCCGAGATCATGCAAATTTGGATCGCTAAATTACAGTCGGCAATTGAAGCGGCGCAGAAGGCAGGCCAGCTCGATCGCAAGATAGACGCGGCCCAACTGGCATTCGAGATGAATTCCCTCGCCATGGGAGCGCATTGGTCGCTTCAGCTTCTTGACGATAAGAATGCTCTCGCTAAAGCGCGGCTCAACATCCTGCGAAAGCTGCGCGGCTTCGCCACAAAAAAATGCCCGCCGCTGCCCAGGATCAACGCCACATAAAGACCAAGGCTGTTTTCCCCTTCAGCTCGCGGAAAAACTATTCTTTCACCGGCTTCCAGGTCGAATCAGGATCGTATTCGGTGATGGCGCCGGCAATCTGGGCGGTTTTCGGGCCGAAGTTTTTCTCGTAGACGCGTCCTTGATTGTTAACGATAAAACTCATGATCCCGGAGCTGCCCCACTTGTCAGGATAAGCAATCAGCGCGTACCCGGCGATCATATTGCCGTTGATGATGTAACTGAAGCTGCCCCCGGGGGAATGCTGCCCCTGGCGTGTAAGGATCTTGAAGTAGTATCCGTGAAAAGGTGGACGTTCATGTGCCGCCGCGCCCTGGTTGCCGCCAGTGTTGCTTTGCGTTCTGCCGGCCGAATAACCTTCTTCACGCGCCTCAGCAACCAGGCTTCCCAGAGGACTGGGCTTTTCGCCTTCGGCCGTATCCCAATACAAGCCATCGTGCTTGCCGGGCGTGCTGATGAACTTTTGGGCGTAGACGGCAAGCCCATCTTTGGAGGTATCCAGCGCCTGGGTAAAATATTCCCATTGCGCCAGGACATAAGCACGGCAAGTCATGATGGCCGAAAGCTCATTTTCTCCAATCTCCCGGTTCAGGATCTCTTCCATTCCCGCTTTGGTATCGTAGCGCCACTGGTCGCCTTGTTTGACGATCGGAATTGGGAACGGATAATTCTCTTCTCCCACCTGGAGGGTAAATCGAGCATCGTCCACTTTTGCGAGCTTCGCGGATTTTTCCAGATTTTCCGAGAAATGCTGCAGCGCGTTGTTATCTTCCACAGGATCACCGGAGAGAAGTTTGCTGCGGGCGGGCCCGAAGATTGCGGTGAGCGCGGCCTGGTCTTTCGTCTTGGCGGCGTCCACCAGGGCCTGCATTGCATCTTCGGGAGTGGCGAAGAGTTTTTCTCCGGCTGCGTCGTTCTGCGCGGCAACCGCAAAAATTCCGCTGAACAGGGCCATTTGCAGCAACACCACACCCAGAACCAAAGGCGCACGTCCTTTGAGAGGGTCGCGTAAAGTCATCGGTCTTCTAATCTTCATACTTGCCAGTCCTCATTCTGGTTTGAAATCTTTTCCACTGCTCCTGGTTTTGAGCAGGCCATTTTGCCCTTGCGCTGGTTCGCACGCATCCAATTCGGGATCATCGCCGCCTCCCTTGGTTTGAAGGCGGTGGGTTCGAGCGGCCTCCGCCGCCACGATTCATCGGCTGCGCCTCCCGCATTGGCGCGGGGCGATCCATCTGGACTCGGCTCTGTTGTCCACGCTGGCTGGTAACGCGAGGATCAAAGGCGCCGCGGTTCGTATTGAATACAGGATTGCTGGGTGGCGGGTTATTGGGCCGGTCGAATTGCCGGGGCGGTGGCTGCTGCACAGGCCGATTCATTTCAGGCCGGTTCTGGACCTCAGGACGGTTCTGTACTTCAGGACGGTTCTGCACTGGCTGCTCAGCCCTGTAGCCACGATATTGATTAAGGCGCGGGTCGTTGGTGTTTATGTTGCGCTCGATGATTTTGTTATTAACATTCGAGTTGCGGTTCACATCGTTGCTTACGCGCACGTTGTTTTGGACGGCGGCACGATTGTTGACACGCACGTTGTTATAATTCACGTCTCGGTGCACGCTGTTGTAGCGAGTCAGATTGTTGTAATTCACCGTGCGGTTCACTACAGTACGATTGACGTTGACGTTAATATAGGTCTTGTTCACATATACGTTGGTAACATGCACGTAAGGACGCGACCGCTCTTCCCAGCCTCCGCCGTGTTCCCAGCCGTGATAAAAGACCCGATGCTCGCGCCAATCACAATCATGATTCAGCCATGCACCGATGGCTAAGCCCACTCCAAATGCGATGACGCCGCCCGCAAAGCCCCCGCGGAAGTACACGATCGAGGGGTTATACTCCGGCACGTAGATGACCTGCGGCTGCGCCGGCCAAATCTCCACGTTGCCTCCATCCTCAACCACCTCTTGTTGCTGGTTGGTGACCAGGTTGCCCGCGTCACGCGCCTGGGCACGCAGCCGCTGAACCGATTCCATCACATCGGTGGACTGGTTGACGTAGGCCTGTCCCAGCGAGGTGGTCCAGTCAATCTTGTCATCCATCATGTAGAGGACCGTCGGATAGTGCGCGACCGCTTTGACGCTGACGTCCCAGGACTCCCCGTCAATGACGTCGGGAGAATGCGCGCGCACCTCGCGCGCCGCCTCGTCAATCTGATCGGGAAAAGTCGCAGCCAGCAGGACCTGCGCCAGCAAGGGATCGGGATACAAAGCGATCGGCGCCAGCAGGTTGTCGAGCTGCTCGGGAGAAAATGCCTGGTAGGACGAAGCATCTTGGTCCTGGTACTGACCCTGGTCCTGATCTTGATATTGCATCGCCACAGAAGATAGCGGCGCGTAGACCATCAGACAGAAAACGAGTGAGACGGCCAGGAACTTTCGCATGACTACACCTCTTCTTGAAGACATCTTGTTTTGCTGGCGCTTTCAAACTGCAAGACGGTTGCCAATAGTTTCACTACCGAGTGCGCTTCGCCTATCTAAATTTTGACGATACAAACCATCCAATACTGAACATTCCATTTTGGGACTCGAACCGAGGGAATTGTACACTGGCTCTTGGCGCTTCAACGTTAAGTTTTGTTCACTTAGTTGAACACTGCGTCCAGCAGCCGGGCCAGGCTGGCCTGCTGGCTGCGGCTTTTGCCTGAGCCCTTTTTCGTCAGCTTGTAGAGACGCTCGCTCACGATCTGCGCAGCTTTCTCCGCAGGTATGTAAATGCGATCTGTGGGATTCACCGCCACCCATCCATCCTCTGTTTTCTGTAATTCCCAGCGCCGTTTGTCGGAATGGTGCTGGCTTTTCACCTGCCCTTGATTCAGCTCTACGCGATAATCAATCCGGACATTCGCCCAGCTCTTGTCATGATGGATTTCCACTTTTTGAACCTGAAGTTGATCGAAGATCACCACCGGGGCGGGAAGCGATACCAGATCGCCGCCTCGCAGGATACCGCTGGATTGGTTGGTTAGCTCAGAGATGGCTTCGCTTACATTGCCTGCGGTCGGCTTAGCGCCGGACTGCGCATCAGCTATTGGGATATCTTCCGGCATTTGAAAGCTGGCGTCCACTTTATCAGCACTGTTGCGGACCGCGGCTTGGTGTAGCACTGCCGCGGCTTTTGACCCTGTGGCAGCGTCGGCCGGCTGTTCACCATCGTTGCTCATGTCCGAAATCTTTGCCGCTGGGCTGCGTCCCGATTTGGGAAGAGCGGCCAGCATGCTCGACGAAGAGGCTCCTACCAGATAACGATAAAAGCGGGGACGCCCGCGCTGGCGCCAATAATCGTTGTCGTATTGTTGGGTCACCAGGCCCGAATCGGTTGAGCTGTAAAACGAATGTTCCGCCGGATCCACCAGCACTCCGACGTGCCCTCTCCATACAACCAGGTCGCCGGTTTGCAAATTTTGCACGCGCTGGAATGAAGGCACTCCAGCATATAAATCGTAGGACGTGGCATACGGATAGTCGTAACCGCCGGCGGCGAAAATCTGATGGACCAGGTGTGAACAATCCGGTTGGTAGTCCGCGGGCGCCGGCAGGGCCATCGCCAGGTCTATGAGCTCAAGTCCTTCGCGGGGCGTGAGCAAATGCGGACTTGCCTGGCGCCTTGAATCCGTTGTCGAAGAATCGGATTGGATTTCAACACTCTCCGCGTCAGAAGAGGAACTCTGGTTCGGTTTTTGCCAGGCAAAGCCGAGCGCGCTCATGCCGAAAATGGCAGCGGCGAAAACGGCTGCGCTCCTGCGATGTCTTTTCATGCTAAGTCTTAGATTAGTTAGAAGCAGGCCGGCAGCAAAGAGGTTAGCTGCCCACTTGAACCCAGGCAGTTACTCTCGTCCATGCCCATTTGCCGGGCCGGAAGTAAAGATTTGTTATCAATAAAAAAGGGCCGCCATCGCTGGCGGCCCAGAAGAGAACTATTCTGGAACGGCGCTGGTTGAATCTATTGGCCGTCCTTAAATCCATCGAGCCGCGTAGCTGTGACTTCGATTTGAAAGGTGTGATTGTTGACCGGATCATCCAGGGTGCCCACGACGGTTGGCTTAGCGAGTTCGAGCGTGGCGCTGGTTTCCATCCTCATTTGTTTGAGGTCGGGATCGCCGTGGTGCTGCTCCCCCACGCCAGCCCCCCTGGCTGATCCGCCTGGAGCAACATCGGAGAACTCCACGGTCATACGCAGGCCCACAGTGTGGTCACTCTCAGATGTAACTTGACTGTCAATATTTTTGCCCAAATCGAGATAGGTTATCTGTTTGTCTTTCTCTTGGGCCAAGATTGGAACTCTTGAGCCTATACGCAGCTTGCCGATCTGGTGGGGCTCTAGAACGAGGACGTAATTTCTGGAATTCAATTTCTTCTCGTTCACCAGCTCGCTGATCTTGAATTCCAGCCGATACTCGCCGGCCTTCTTCTTTGCCTCGCTGATGTCATTGATCAATTTTTGTGTCAAAATCAATTGATCAGGAGTTCCTCGCACAATAATAGTATTTGCAGAGTAAAGCTGTTGCACGCGATCAATCTGCAGAATTGAGCGCAGCGCGTTCACCAGGTCTTGCATATCTATGGCCTGGGAGATATTGGGAAGATAAAAGCTCTTGATAATCTGTGGCTCTATTTCTCTGCGCTTTGTGGGATTGTCTGCGGCGATAAAAATACTGCTGGAGGTCACCGGCCGCCAGAAAGTCGCTGACTCGAGGGCTACGGTCTTGAGTGCATCTTCCAATGAAACACCGTTCAAATCCACACTGACGGGGCGCGCGACATAATCCGGATCGAAGAGCACGCTGATTCCCGCCTGCTTGCCGATGGCCTCATAAACTGAGCGACTGGTGTCCGCCAGTTTAAGCGTGATGCGCTTGTCTGCAATGGACTGCAACTCCACTGGCGGCTCCATTTCGCTCCGTTGAGGGGCCCAAGAGGGGAAACCTCTTTCCGTCGTGCTCTTTTCGGCAGTACTCTTTTCGACAGTGCTTTTTTCGGCTGCGCTTTTCTCCGTCGCGCTCTTCTCTGCAGGCGCTTGTGGCATTGCAGCGGGCAGAACTCCCATTAATAATGCCAGCGCGAGTGTGTAGCAAATTTTTCTGTTCATAAGTTCCTCTCTCTAATTAATGTCTTTGACAGGCGCAAGTTCCCTGACTTCAATAGGCTGAATCTTCTTCAAATCTGAAACGTAGATTTCAGGGGCGGGGCGCTCTTGCGCGATGATGGGCTCCGGCACTTGCTCAGAAGCTTGATTCAAATCATTTTGCAAGGAGGGCTGCTCCTGCGCAAAGAGCTGCTTGTCTACTGGAGATTGCTTCTGCTTCACACCTGCCAGCACAGTTTTGTTGCCGGTTACGTTCTTGTGTGCAGTTGCGCGCTGATCGTGAGCAAGGGGAGCGTTTGCTCTCTGCCGCCGAATAGAAACAGCCGGTGTTGCGTTGATGGATTTAATTTCCAGTGGAGTCTGGCTGGCAACATTGTTCGGAGCAACTTGCCTGGAGCCCCGCAGATTCACCATCACCATGGCGAACACCACGACGGCAGCCGATGCCGCCAGAGCAAGAACCCATCTGCGCCGCCGCTGCGAGACATGCGCTTCCAGGTTTGCCAGAATGCGCATCTCGATTCCGGCCCGTGGTTCAGCGGCGCTGTAGTTCTCGAGCGCGTCATCTAACCATTGCTCGGCTGCGAGTTTTTTGTCTTCAGACTTCATACATCAGCTCCAGCTTTAAAATCTCTCTTTCCGTCTTTCTGCTTCCGTTCCATCAGGACTTGCAATTTCTCCCGCAGCAACTGGCGTGCCCGTAGTAGACGCCCCCGCACCGACGACTCCGGAATCTCAAGCACCTCGGCAATCTCTACCGACGTCATCTCTTCCACGGCGGAAAGCGTAAGCGTTTCGCGCAGCTCGCGCGGCAGAGTCGCAATCATGCTTTCCAGCAGCGCCATCTGCTGGCTGCGAATTATGCTTTCCTCGGCGCCGGCCCCGCCGGCCGGCAGTTCAGGTAAATCTTCTTCGCCGGTTATCGCCGAATGCTTCCTGCGCCGGTCAACCGCCACCCGCCAGGCAATACGCGCCAGCCAGGCCCGCTGATTCAAAACTCCGGAGAGCTCTTTGGCATGCTTCCACACGCGGATAAATGTCTCTTGGGCGGCGTCTTCGGCTTCCTGCGGGTGGCGCAGCACCGCATAGGCTACCTGGTAGACAAAGCGCGCGTGCAGGCGCACCACCGCTTCCACCTGCTCGTCGGCGGATTGCGCCGCGATCGTTCGGCTCAAGATCACCTGCTCCGGGAGATACATTGCCATCTCTTTATGTCTAAGGGCTCCGCAGTCAAAACAAGGCTGCTGCGCCCTCGCAGAAGGTTCGCGCGGCACAGCGCTCACTTTCTGCTCACCCTCTATACCTTCTAAGACTCTGCTGGAGCCTGAGCGTTCATTTATTTTGGCCTGGAAATTTTAGGCGATTCAGGATTGCAAAACGCGCGAACAGGAAGAAATTTTGAGCGGGTGGAAGAAATCGCGCTGTTTCTTGCTAACTAATTTTGATTCAATGACATACAACGGGACGGATGGGCTGTGAGCAGGTATATGGCGTGTACACTTTTTGTGCAATACAGAACAGCCAGTTTCTAGGCCGCCTTTTTGCCTTCAACCGGAGGAATTTGGCAGAGCCTGACCTTGAAACCTTTAGGATCGATCTCGACCCCGCGAACCAGTTCGAAGGTGACGGCATTCCCGCATTGGGCGCAACAGGGAAACGCTTCTTCGGCCAGCAGCGTCACTTCGTGGGGAAGACGATGTTCGCGATGCCAGACGCGGTAAATCCCGTTCTGAGGAACTCTCAAGCCAGTCTTATATCGCATTGTACCCATAACTGATTTTCAACGGCCAGAGAGTCTCGAACAGCTAAGACATGAGATGTAAGGCAGGCGTACCGCGATGTCACGAAATTGTACCTTAGGGCATATCTAGTTAGGACCCGAGTCAAGCCACTTGGGATGCCCTGCCAGCCAGGAGTCCATAACATTCAGCTCTGCCACTGCTATGTATGAATACTTGCAATGGGTTAGCAGGATATCAAGACTTCCTGTGCTCTTATCTCCACTCACCCTGTAAAACAAATCCCGCCCAGTAGTAGGGTGATTGCCAGGCCTTTTGTGTACGCATCCATTGCTGAGCCCCGCGCAATGCCTGGGCAGGAGTCTGGTGATCGCGCAGCATGCCCTCGTAGAACTTCTTCATCAGCTCCGCCGTGGCCTCGTCATCTACCTTCCATAAGCTGGCGACTACCCGCGGCGCGCCGGCGTACATGAAGCCGCGGGTCAGCCCGACTAATCCTTCTTCACCGATGTCTTTTCCCAGCGCCGTCTGGCAGGCGCTTAGAACAACCAGGTCGGCATTCAGATCCATGTTGTAAATATCCAGCATGTGCAGAAAGCCGTCTTGCTGGTTGCCTTGCTTATCCACCAGGGAGAACACCAGCCCGCTCAGCTCGGGATGCTCGTTATTCAGCAGCCCATGTGTGGCAAAGTGGACGATGCGGTAGTCTTTCAAATTCGAACTGAGCGCCGTGGCCTTGCTGGCTTCGAAGTCCAGGGCCTCAAAGGCATCGTTCTTGCCGGCAATCGAATCAATGGCCTCGGCTTCGCGCCGGGTGAAGGGCAGCCGGGGGAATCCAGAGATGCCAAGTTGCTGGGCGGAGCGGTCAAGATCGCTTTGGCTCTGGGATTCGACGGATAAACCTGAAGGGTCGGACGGGTGCGCTTCAACGGGGTTGCCGCCATTGATAGCGGATAGGCTTACGCGTTCGTCTTTGAGTCCAAAAACCGGATCGGCGATCACGGCTACTTCATTCGCTGCTGGCTTGCGTTCCATTTCCTCACGCCGGAGCACAGCCAGCACAGATGCGGAAGGCAGGTTGACGATCTCATGCTCGGCCACAAGGGGAACGGGCCTCGTAGAATCTAATGTTTCAGGCGCAGGGAGAGCTGAAAACGGAATGTATTGCAGCGCGCCATCGCTCACGACCAGCAGCCGCTTCTGTTGGAGTTGTGCGCTTGGCGGTCCCAGAATCACCCGGCTCAATTGGTTGATGGTGCGCGAGTACTCCGCCTCTGCTCTTGCGGCCAGCATTCTTTGTTGCGCGCTTTTGCCCTGGCTTGCGCGATTGCGCTGGCTTAACAGCTCATAGGCGCGACGCGCCAGCCGCTCGATCTCCGCGCTCCTGGGTAGTTCATAGGCATTCAGGGAATCGGGCGTAACAGCGAAGACGTAGCTGCGTTTTTCACCCAGCGAATACTCCAGCAACAGAGTGTCTGGGGCTAGTAATTGCTGCTGCACTTCTTTAACTGTTATTGGCTGCGGCTGGGTCAGAGCGGCATAGTTAGGGCTGGTGGCCCTGATCTGCTCTTCTACATCTCTGTATTGCGCCAGCAGGTCGTTAATCTCTTTGTCGAAGGCGGCTATCCGGTCGTCATTCTTCTTGTCGCCAAGCAACTGCATGCGGCGGTTTGATTTTGTGTTGATTGATTCCTGCAGAGAGTGTTCTTTTTCCGCCAAGGCGGGATCAACTCCTTTACGGATATCCGCGTGGCCTGCCTGCAGAGTCTCAAGCATGCTGCGGGCATGTAAACGCTCCAGCACCTGAAAAGCAAGATCGGGCTTCTTCTGAGCAATTAGCAGATCAGCGTAGTCCTTGTAGTAATTGGCATACTTGGCGCGAAAACTGGAGCGAATGTCTTCTGTGCCGCCCAAGCGCGCGGTCTGACTTTCTATCGTATTTAGTGCCCGTTCATAAAATTGAGTTGCCGCATCGGTCTGATGCCTGCGACGCATGATAGCAGCCAAGCCAGCTAGGGATTCGGCATGGTCTTCGCTTTCAGGCGCTTCTTTCTCTGAAACAACTTGCGCATGGCGATAATATTGTTCAGCTTTGGCCAAGTCACCCCGATTCTGGAAAATATCTCCCAAACGATTCATTGCCTCAGCTGAATCAATATCGCCAGGAGCTTGTTCCTCTGCAATTTGCAAAGCCTGTAGAAAGTACGTTTCGGCTTTGGCCAGATCACCTCGATTTTGCGTCAATGTCCCAAGATCGTAGAGAACTGTAGTCATATCAATGCTCTTGGGTGCAACGTCTTCCAACAGCGCCTGTGCTCGGTGATAATACACATCTGCCTCAACTAGATTACCTTCCTTTTCGGCGACGACACCAAGGTCATCAAAGTTCATTGCCAGAGCGACGCTATGGGGAGAAATTTTCTCGTTCAAAACCAGTCCCTGGCGAAAGTATTTCTTTGCCGAATTGAGATCACCTCGACGTTCTGCGACAATACCAAGGCAATTGAGAGTACGTGCTATGAATGGGCTACTGGGAAGAAGTGAATGTCGAAGATCAAGAGCACGAAGATAATACTGCTCAGCCTTCACCAAATCCCAGTGCTCTCGGGCAATGGTCCCCAAGCCAATCAGACCTGGCACGAGCGAGCTTTCGGATGGAAAGTATTTAGCATTCGCAACAGCTTTGCTGTAATACTCTTGTGCTGTTGACAGATCGTCTTGCTCAAAATATGCACTACCCAAATTGATGAGATTGTTATAGGAAAGAGGAGCCAATTTATCTTGGATGGCCTGTGCGCGAAGGAAGTATATTTGAGCAGTAGCTGCGTCCCCATGTTGGAGAGCGACACTACCTAGGCCGGTGAGGCCCATAGCATACGCGAGGCTTCCTGGAGCTATTTTTTCTATAATTGCTAGAGCTTGCCTGTAGTACTCTTTGGCCTTTCCTTGATCGCCTCGATGCAAACTTACGCTACCAATGTAAATGAGACTACTTGCTAAGCTGAGGCTTTCTGGAGCTATCGTGTGCTGAATCGCTAAAACTTCTCGATCACACAAAGCGGCTTTCGAATAATCTCCGCGTTGCTGATAACTAGCGCCCCATGCTTTGAGGGATTCGGCTTCAATCGTCAGCAACTGGATTTCAATCGCTTGCTGAACGGCCTTCTGATAGGCGTCATCGGCTTCCGCCCAATGCTGGGCAGTGGTTAGCGTTTGAGCCGAGTGAAAATAAAACCAAATGCTAAGCCACGCCGGAGAGGTTTTCTGGGCAATGGCGCCAGCCGCCAGCCAACGCTTAGCGGCTTCGTGCACTTTGCCTGCTTTGGCCAACTCTTGGCCCTCAAGATAAAGAGCTGAAAGGTTCTGCGGCAGAACGGGTCGTGTTTCAACAAACCAAGGATATTCTCCCAACGTCCACGACTGCTGTTCATTGCTTCGGCGCCCTTGAATCGTGACGGTCCCTCTTGGCGCTTGTTCTACCTCAATCGCCATCAAATCGAACGGAGACACAAGCTCGCCCTTGGCTTCCCCACGGCTCCAACTCAGCAGGACATCTCCTTCCTTCAATCCTGCTTTTTCACCCTCAAAATTCTTTTCAACCTTTTCAACGATGATTCCTGATTTAAGTTCTTCCAAGGCGCTATTGCCGGCGGCGGCTCCCGATTGGGGCGTGGTTTGACCGGAGGGCGTGGTCTGAGCAAAAGCCGAGAAGGCGAGCAAAGCCACAATACCGCCTGCGAGAATTGCGTTGCGCAGCTTCGTCGAATGGCCTCTGAAAGACATGGGCGAATCTATTAAAGATGTGAGTTGCTGGCTTGGGAACAATTGTATATCGCCGCACGGGTTTTACCGCCGCAGGGCAATTGTTTGTTACTTAACCCCCAACTGCCAAAAGAGGAACGAATAAATATCTGTGCTTTCCTCGACTGATTTCGAGATGGGTTTGCCGGCGCCGTGGCCGGCTTTGGGCTCGATGCGGAGCAGGATGGGGCGATCCGGGCCGTTGGCCGCTTCGTTTTGCAGCAGGGCCGCCATTTTTTTAGCGTGCATGGGGTCTACGCGTGTGTCGCTATCGGCGGTCATGAAGAGAACGGAGGGATAGAGAGTACCTGGTTTGACGTGGTGATAAGGAGAGTAGGCATACAGCCACTCGAACTGCTTGGGATCGTCGGCGGAGCCGTATTCGGGAATCCAGAGCCTGGCAATCTGGAAGTTCTGGTAGCGCAGCATATCGAGCAGCGGCACCTGGCAAATTACAGCGCGGAACAGGTCAGGACGCTGGGTGAGCGCGGCCCCCATCAGCAGCCCGCCGTTGCTGCCGCCTTGTATGGCCAGATGATCCTTGTCGGTATATTTTTCTGCGATCAGGTATTCGCCGGCTGCGATGAAATCGTCGAAGACATTCTGCTTTTTATCCAGCATGCCGGCGCGGTGCCATTGTTCGCCGTACTCTGCGCCGCCGCGCAAATTTGCCAGCGCATAGACGCCTCCATGCTCCAGCCATAGATAAGTTCCCCGCAGAAAGACCGGTGAATTGGTAACGTTAAAGCCGCCGTAGCCGGTAAGAAGAACGGGATTGTGGCCGTTGAGGGCCAGTCCTTTTTTATGAACGATGAACATGGGCACGCGGGTGCCGTCTTTGGAGTTGTAAAAGACCTGCTTCGACTCGTAGGCGCTGGGATCAACCGGGGCTTTTACCCCGGCGAAGAGTGAGACCTTGCTGGTTTTCAGGTCGTAGCGATATGCCGTCATGGGCTGGGTAAATGACTGGTAGACAAAAAACGCCTCCTGGCTCTCATGCTGTCCTCCAAGCTGGTAGCCGCGGGTTAAATCTTCCAGGTTGCCGATGCCGGGTAGAGGGATATCGTGCAGGAATTTCCCCTCAGTGGAAAACAGCTTCAGGCGCGAAGTCGCGTCCTGCTGATAATGCGTGAAGATTTTGCCGCCAACGATATCCGCGCTGCTCAACACCGCTGTGCTTTCGGGAATAATTTCTTTCCAATGCTCGCGGTCAGGACTCGAGAGCGAGGCTCTCATTACGCGATAGCGGGGCGCGTCTTCATTGGTCGTAATGTAAAGGCCGTTGCCGAAAATATCGCCGGAATAAAGAAATTCTTTTCCCGAGGTCAGACGAACCGGAGCAGCGTTGCTGGCTGTGTTCTTTAAGAAGAGTTCGGCTTTTGTCCAACCCTGCTGCACCTGGATCAGCAGCCACTTGCCGTCGTCGGAAATCACAAGATTGGGCCAGTCTTGCGCATCGCCTCCTTCGCCGAAGATCAGCGGATCTTTGCCCGGGTCGCTGCCCAGCGCGTGATAGAAGACATGGCGGTTATACATTTCCTGGCCGGGGGGGACCTCTCCCGGTTTGGGATAGCGCGTGTAGTAGAAACCGGAATCGTCGGGCATCCAGGCCAGGCTGGCGGCGCGCGTACGTTCAATGATGTCAGGCAGAGGCTTGCCGGTTTCGGTTGCGATGATGTGCAGGGTGCTGATCTCCGAGCCGCTGGGCGAGGTGCCATAGGCCAGATACTTGCCATCATGCGAGGGATAAGACCAATCCAGCGAGACGGTACCGTCAGCAACCAGGGTGTTAGGATCAACCAGCGCCCGGTCTGTGCCGTTTAACCCCTTGCGCACATAGAGCACAGGCTGGTTCACCTGGCCCTCGCGGCGCAAATAAAAATAGTAATCTCCGGCGACCTGGGGAGTGCTCAAAACCCCCACCCCCCAAAGTTCGGTGAGGCGCGCATGAATGGCCTCGCGTCCGGGAAGCGGGTCGAGCCGGCTGCGCGTGTAGGCCAGTTCGTCGCGCACAAACTGCTGCGAGGCCGGGCTCTCGCCATCCTCAAGCCAGCGGAAGGGATCGGCAATCTTGTGGCCGTGTATGGTTTCTTCCACGATGATTGGCTGCGGTTTGGGCGGCGCCGGCGAAGCAGGAGTGGGAGCGTTGGTAGCTGCGTTATCTTCCGCAACCGCCAGCACTACAACCAGGGATGAAGAGAGCAGGAAAAGAGAAAGAAACCAGACCAAGCGCAGAACTCCTTGCATAGCTGAACCTCGCGGATGCGCGTACATGAAAAGCCTAACAGAGTTAGACGGGTCATGGCAGGGTTAGGCGAGCCACGGTAGCACGGGCGTTTTGTGGGGTTAGGTTTGTATCCGGCCAAGTAGTGTCTACCCTCCCCCCATTACCTCAAGTAGTCAATTTACCGATAAACTGATGAGATTCAATGACATACAGCAAAGACCAGAGTAGTGCGGCAGTAGTGGCCGGGCCGTGCATTCTGCGGCCGGCGCGGTCCCATGCTTCCCTTCCTGCAAGACTGGCAGCGAGAATGGTTGCGAAGTTTCAAAGATCTTTAAGGGATTCTCCAAAAGGGTCCGCAGTTCAAAACAAGGCTGCTCCCCCGCACTGCATTCACCTTTAATCCCTGCATTCTTGAATGCTGAATATGCTTCAGGACCTATGATGATCTAATTTCGCCAATAAGCAAGAGTTTGATATCAGAGGGTCTCAGAGCTTGGCAACCGGATGAAAACTGTTATATAAAAGTAAGGAAGCAATCGCGCCTCTCACGGCGCTCCCTGCATACGACACTCCTCAGTAGCTCAATGGCAGAGCATCCGGCTGTTAACCGGAGGGTTGTAGGTTCGAGTCCTACCTGAGGAGCCAATCTCTCCTCAATTCATTCCTGTGATTAGGTCAAAGGGGTCCTTCGACTTCGCTCAGGATTTCGCCTGCAGGCTCAGACGCCCGCAAAACGGCTCACCCCCTCGCAAAAAACGCGGAAAGGTGAGGGTACCCGACAGTACTCTTGACAGCGCAGAGATGGTTGGTGGAAAATCCACCACGATTTCCCCCACAGTGGTGAAACACAAAATGAGCAAAGCGCCCGAGTGCCCCTGCTCAAGGAGATCTACATGCTGCTCGACCACTTTCGCAAGCCTCTGCTCGTTTGCCTGCTGGTAATCTTGCCCATTGCCGGCTACGCCCAGGACACTACAAGAGATTTAAAACCAGCCGGGCCTCGTAATTCAGGGCTCTATGCCAACTCACAGAACGTTCAAGTTGCGGAGCTGCATCCCCTGTTGCAATGGCGGCGGGTAGTCAATCCCGGCAGTCCTCTTGAAGGACCGGTGCTCTACCAGCTTCTGTTCAGCGCCAGCGGGACGCCGTTTACGGTGGCGATGTTCGATACCAATCCGCGCCATCTCACCAATACGCACATTACGGTGAACCCCGGCAACAACAACGTGGTGATCGGCGGGACCGGCGGAACAATGAGCATCGACGGCACAACCGGCATCGTTACCTTCGCCAACGGACAGACCTTCCCCGGAACTGCGGGCGTAAACAGTGTGACCCAGGGAAACAACTTCATCACCATTGGGGGGACCGCGACCAATCCCACTGTGGGATTAAACACCAGCAACACCGATGCGCGTTACCTGCAGCTGAGCGGCGGAGTTGTCACCGGTCCGGTGGGCTTTGGCACCACAACGAATAGTCAATCCCTCATAGACATCAATGGAACGCAAACCGAATCGAGTTTCAACGAGGTACTGTTAAGGATCGATGGCACTCTAAACTCTAACCCCGGCAACTCTTATTCGACCGGCCTGGCCGTGTACCCAACGACAACGATGACGGGCTACACCAATTACAACAAGGGCATTGACGTAGCGCTTGCGTCCACGGGCGGTTCCATCGCCCACTCGGTGGTCGCTGTCAACGTCAACCAGCCTTCGGCAGTGAACGGCTCCGATTGCGTGGTCAGCTTCGGGATCAATGTGCCCAATCAAAGCGCGCCATGCTCGACGCCCCAGCCCACGCGCAATTACGGCTTCTTCGAGAACGGCGTGGCGGGAACGATGAACTACTTTGCGAACAACGTGGGAATCGGCACTGCCACCCCGGGCGCGCTCCTGAGCGTAAACGGCAACGCTGTTATCACCGGTCCCGTGGGCTTTGGCGCTACACCGAACAGTCAAAGCCTCATAGACATCAATGGAACTCAAACCGAATTGAGCTTCAACGAGGAACTATTAAGGATCGATGGCACTCTGAACTCCAGTCCGGGCAACTCTTACTCGACCGCCCTGGCCGTGTACCCAACGACAACGATGACGGGCTACACCAATTACAACAAGGGCATTGATGTAGCGCTTTCTTCCACGGGCGGTTCCATCGCTCACTCGGTGGTGGCGGTCAACGTCAACCAGCCTTCGGCGGTGAACGGCTCCGATTGCGTGGTCAGCTTCGGGATCAATGTGCCCAATCAAAGCGCGCCATGCTCGACGCCCCAACCCACGCGCAATTACGGCTTCTTCGAGAACGGCGCGGCGGGAACGATGAACTACTTTGCGAACAACGTAGGAATCGGCACTGCCACTCCGGACGCGGCCCTAAGCGTAAACGGCACCGCTGACAAAACCGGGTCACTTTCCTGGGCGGCATTTTCCGACGGCCGGCTCAAGAACGTCCTGGGGAGCTTCTCTCCGGGGCTGGCTGAAGTGCTGCGGCTCAATCCGATTCGCTACCGCTACAAGGAACAAAACGCCCTGGGGATTCGCGACGCGGAAGAACATGTCGGTTTTGTGGCTCAGGACGTTCAGAAAGTGATCCCCGAGGCGGTCACCACGAACGACCGCGGGTATCTGCTGGTGACTGGTGACCCGATCCTGTGGGCCATGCTCAACGCCATCAAGGAGCAACAAGCGGTCATCGAGAAGCAGCGCGATCAAATGCACGAACAACTTGCCGCGCTGGCGAAAATCCGCTCAACCATGGCCAGGCAGCAGAAAAACGCCCAGCAGCAGGAGGTCCGGCTGCGGACTATCGAGCTGAAACTGGAACGCCTATCCGCAGGGGAGACGCAGCTCGCCAGGCTCCCCGCGAGCCAGGCAGGCGATCAGTCACGCTCGTCCGTAAGCCACGGACGATAAGGCACTTGGATTTGTGGAGTCCGACCGACGAAGGAGGGAGGACGCAGTCGAAGGATCCCGGAGGCTGCTTCGGTTGTCCATGCAGCCGCAAGGCATTCTCTGAACACTCCAATATCCATGAAATCCGCGGTGAGCTTTTCCTTAGAGCTGCGAACTGAGGGCTTGGAGCTGCGTCGGCCTCTCGCCAAAACTTCTACGTTGACGCCCGCGTGGCGATAACGTCATTAATAAGCAATTTCCCCGGCTTCGCATTGATGCCTTCGAAGGGCGCATCTACTTCGATTTTCCCGAAGCCAAATCCTGCCAGCGACGGAGGAACTGGTACAGTCTTGCTGGCATCCTGCCCGCCGCCCCTGATGAGCACCGTTGCTGTTGGCGGAGACGCTTGCAGGTCGAAGGTGATGAAAAAGCCCACCGGATGGTCGAACTTGTAGGTCCCAACAACGTCGCTGTCATTCAGCCTGATATTCCCGTTGGGGAGCAGATCAACGTGCAACAGGGGCGCCCCCTGCGGACCGGCGGCCGGAAGAAAATACACCGACAGATCGATGGGCGACGAAGAGGGAACGTAGCCAACGAAGTTCGCGCCACCCTTTGCCGTCACAGGCGTCTTCAGAGTGCCGATATAGGAGGCGGTTGCCGTAGGCGCCGTGCGCGTCAGTTGAAGCCAGTGATCCGCTGCATTCGTGTTCGTCGGGTCTGCGACCACAACCACGTTGCCGCTGATCGTGGAAGTTCCCACCTGGGGTTGTGCAGGGGCCGATCCCGGCGACGTTGAGTCAAACGTATCCAGATAGACGGAGCTTGTGTTGCACCCGCCGAGGAGCGCGAGCGAGAGGAGCGCAATCGCCACCCCTAGTCCAGACAGCGCGCGCAAGACGAAGTCGCCACGGTTGCCCGTGGTTTCGCGGATTGGATTCCTGGTCATAAAAAACCTCCCGTTGGAGCATGTGCAGTTTCGTTTGCCATGCCGATAGCGAACGCGCCGCCTAATCTTGCCAACCAAGGTCGATTGGTACAAGCCACGAACGCGCCGCCCCCTGAATAGGGACAGCGACACGAGCACTCGCAAGTGAATCAAGTTAGCCACCTTCATTTGACATACCTTCGGACTGGGCAAAGCCTTTCGAACGATGGATGCCAAATGAATCCGGGTTCGCTTGAGTTACTCTGTCGTAAAGTGCAACTTGAAGCGCGATCGTTTCATCACGAATTTGTTCTGTGTCTCGCCGGGCGGCCCACCCTTCCGCGTTTTTTGTTTGCGGAGGGTGGGGGTTTCGATCCGTGCAAACCACAGGTTTGTGTCGGGGCACGGATTTCATCCGTGCCGCAAGGAGCCCACAGGAATCGGACTTCAGCCCCTGAGGTTTGAATGCCTCACAACAACCGCGCATGGGAACAATTCACTGTGCGCGGAGCCTCGGCGCTCATTGTTGTTTCTGCTGCATGAATTCGAGAAACTTGGCGCGATAGTAGTTCAAGTCAAAGGTCCCGTCCCTCAACTTTTGAGCATTGGACTCGGTGAAGATGTCTTTACCGTAGATTTCAGTGAATAGCGCACAACGCTCACTCGACTTGTCCCACTTGCCGAAATACACGCAGCCATAACTGCGTCATACCATTGGTGCCAACGAGCAGATCGGGCTTGCCATCTCCGTTCACGTCTGCGGCGTAGATACTTTCCGCATTCGACTGGGTAGCTACTGTACTTTCCAATAGCGTAGCGGCGTCTGGACCCTCCCATCTTCGTTGCCATAAAGAACCTGTAGAACAGGTTGCGACGCTCCCGTCGTCAGCGAGATAACCACATCCGGCTTTCCGTCTCCGTTGAAATCAGCAGCCGCTGTCTACGCCTAAGCTCCGTTGATGGAAACATTGAACAACCGCTACAAAGAGAAGTGTCGCGGTTTCTAAAATCTATCGACCTTTTTTCACTATTGCTCAGGCTCTTAATGCATTGGCTGTGTTTTAACGATGAAGGATTCGTATGAAGACGCCGTTGAATTAAAAATTAATCTCCCCGAAGGGCGATAGATCTTACCGTCCCCCACACTTACTTATAGCGATAGGTCGAAATCCGAACAGCACTCTGTCTGAATCATTTCTAGCTGTTCAACGGATAAACGGCTCTTACTTGATTTGTCAGATCAAGTCTGAACTATTACACGTCAACAAGCACGGAAAGGAAAGGCAAAACTATGTCGAACCACAGTAAGTTAAGTAACGTAAGCAAAAACAGGCAAGCTCAAATAGCTGGTTTGCGAGTCTTTTGGGTCCTCGCGACAGCGGCCATCATGTTATCCGCCGGCTCTGCGCAGGCCCAGATGAACAACCCACGAGTTGTGCTGATTTTTTGGGGTCAGGAGTACGCGGCGGCAAGCCACCAGGCGCCGACGATTGAAATGGTGAACGATCTGGTCCGTGGACCGTTTCTCACGCCGGCATTACAGTATGGAATAAACAACGGAAGGATAGCGCGTACCGTCTTTATTCCCACGGGCCCGTCTAACCCCGCGCCTACCACCCAGGACCTTGGGCAACTGCAGAACCGATTAATTGGTTGGATAAAAGCCGGTCAGGCACCAGCTCCGAAAGTGAACGAAACCAATCTCTTGTACGTGATCCTGCCGCCGATGGTGACTTCGGGAGTAGCGAACTCAGGAACAACGCCTTACTTCTGCTTTTGCGACAGTTCCAATCCAGCCAACGCCACGCCAGGCATTCAGGGTTACCACTGGCAGGCCAAGTACAACAACGCATCAACCCATGACGATCTGGTGATTGCAGCCGTAAAGACATACGCACAACCGGACTGGCGGACATTCGCCAACGCTGAAGCCTGGGTTACTGGACACGAGATGATTGAAGCGTTCAATGACCCTCTTGGTGGCAGAGAAGAGCTGGGGGACCCATGCCATCCACTTGGCACTTATCAATATCTGAACAAGTGGGGGGTCGAGCAGTACCAGTCTGACCAAATTGGAGCTTGTGTGAAGGCGCCCGCCTCACAGTTTATCGGTCCAACGCGTTTGAAGCTTATCAATGGCTGGATCAATGCTCCATTCAGCACGGGCAAAGCCACAGTCGAAGAAGTGTCGGGCATAGTGCAGTTCCAAGGCGCAATCGCCTCGGGAAGCACAGCTCAGCCATTTGTGCTGCCTGCTGCGTTCGCCCCGGCAACCGACATCTACATCCCTGTCGATCTGTGCAACGCCACGAATGGACGGCTCCATATCACCCCCAGTGGCGCCGTAAACATCGATGTCGAGAAAGGGGCGTTCAACAATGCCCAGTGCTTTACTTCGCTCGACGGCGCGTCTTTCGCCCCGGCAGCCACTGGTTTTTCGAATCTTACTCTAATCAACGGCTGGTTCGACGCCCCGTTCAGCACCAGTAACGCGGCGGTCAAACTCGTCGATGGGATTGTGCACTTCAAAGGCGCCATCGCCGGCGGAAGCACCACGGAACCGTTCGTGCTGCCTTCGGGACTCACCCCGGCAACCGATGTCTATGTCCCCGTCGATCTGTGCAACGCCACTAAAGGGCGTCTGCATATCACCCCCAGTGGCGCTGTAAACATCGACGTCGAGAACGGGGCGTTTAACAATGCCCAGTGCTTTACTTCGCTCGACGGCGCGTCTTTCGCCTTGTCAACCGTCATCGTTTTTCCGGGTCCTATGTTTAGCAGTTTTGTGAATCTTTCGCCGATCAACGGCTGGTTCGACGCCCCGTTCAGCACCAGTAACGCGGCGGTTGATAACGTCGATGGGATTATGCGCTTCAAAGGCGCCATCGCCGGCGGAAGCAATGCGGCACCATTCGTGCTGCCTGACTGGGCCACCCCCAATACGGATGTCTACATCCCTGTCGATCTGTGCGACGCCACTAATGGACGACTCCACATTACCCCCAGTGGCGCCGTGACCATCAACGCCGAGAACGGGGCGCTCAGCAATGCCCAGTGTTTCACTTCGCTCGATGGCGCGTCCTTCGTCCCGTGAGTGAGGCTCCATTTAGCCTATGTTACGGGCTGGGGAGATCTATCAATGCAAGGGGAGGAGCCCGCAAGGGCCCTCCCCACTTTGCTATCCGAGCCACTGGGGGTTCTGGTAGGTGCCGTCGAAGTGGTGGCTGGTCTTGTACATTTCGAACTCGCCCGACTGGGCGGCCTTTGCGGTTTTTGCCAACAGCGCGGCCAGCTCTTGTTTTTCCATCGGCTTAAAGCTGCGCGCCGCATCCAGGGCCTGCTGCAGGATCTTCAGGGAATCGCATCCTGTGATGACCACGCTGACCGGCAGGTTCATGTCGTAATGCAGGCACTCGACCGGGGTCACGGTTTTGCTCTGCAGAATGAAAGGATCGCCCATGGGCTTCATGGCCAGCGCCGCGATGTTTTGCTTTTGCAAAACGGGAAGCACTTTGGCCTCGAAGCTGTTGAAATGATGGTCCATCACGTTGAGCGGCATCTGCACTGAGTCAAATATAAATTGATGAGCGGCGGCGGCAGCCAGCATCTTCAAATGGACATCGGGACTCTTGTGGCCGGTGAACCCGATGTAGCGGACTTTTCCTGCTTTTTTCGCTTCCAGCGCCGCTTCCAGGGCGCCTCCGGCGGCGAAGATGCGGTCGGGGTCGGTATCGCGGATGACCTCGTGAAACTGCAGCAGGTCAATGCGGTCGGTCTGCAGGCGCTGCAATGAGTCGTTGATCTGGGTTGCCGCGGCCGCGCGGGTCCGGCCGTCGATCTTGGTCATCAGGAACGCTTTTTGCCGGTAGCCGTCGCGCAGCGCCTTCCCCATGCGGAGTTCACTCTCGCCGCCGTTGTAATCCCAGCAGTTGTCGAGAAAGTTGACGCCCTGGTCGAGGGCGGTGCGGACGATGCGGATGCCTTCCTCCGCCTCCACGCCGGGCTTTCCCAGGTGATAACCGCCAATACCCACGACTGAAACTTTCTCGCCCGTGTGCCCAAGAGTGCGCAAGGGAATGCTGTTCTTTGTGTCAGCCCCCCATGCTTTTCTGCCGATTCGGGCGCTCATCATGGTTGCTGCTGCAAATTTGAGGAACCTTCGTCTCGTAGACATTGCTCTCACCTCGCCGGTATCTTCATGAATATTAGACCTTACTTGTATCCATGAGAACCGTATTTCTGTGGGCAAGATGCCCACAGGACATGCGGCGAGACACGGCGCTACCCAGTCCGATTCGACGATACGCAAACTTGCGAATCCCATTGAAACCTGTCCCATGATAAGGGCTGGCGGATGATACGGTGAGCGGCAATCGATTTTGGTTTTAGTGCGTCTTCTTTCGCGCTGGAAGCCCTCCCAGGAAGGCTTCAAGGGCCGCAGATGGATCTTCTGATCGTTCGATTTCGCGGTAGAGGTCACTAAACTTCAGACGTACCCCCGCCAGCATCTCTTTATCGGAAAGAAGATGGTCAAGCAGCTTCTGCCAGTTCGCAACCTCACGATGCTCGAGAACTAATTTGAGGGCGATGTTTTCAAGGAACAGATACTCGGTCGCGCGAAGGACGACAGACAAGCGCTTCTTCTCTTCTTTGGTCATGGCACAGTCACTTTCCAGGCAGCAATAGTCTAATGCCGGCGCTACGGAAACTTGCGAATCGTGTGAAACTTGTCCGATGATAAGGGGTTCATGGTGGATGATAAGGCAAGCAGCAGCGAGAGGGCTCTGGTGGACGAGCGCTTGGACGAACGAAACGATAGGCGTCTGACGTTTAACTGGCTTGACATGGTCTGGCTGGGGGTGCTGGCCAGCCTTGCCGTTCTGCCTCCGGTGCGCGAGGTTCACAAACAGCTCATCCTGCTGGCTATCGGTCTGGTGCAATTGGGTGAAGGCTGGCTCCTGGCTTATGCGCCACGCTATGGCCGCTATTACACTGTCATGCTGAAGATCCTGCTCGCTACCCTGCTCATTGATCACACCGCAGCCGAAGAGCAACCCAGCATCAACAGCAGCTACTACCCGATCTATTATTTGCCGGTCATCACCGCCGCCATCTACTTCGGTCCGTGGGGCACGCTCTTCTGGACCCTGCTGGCCGCGGCGGCATACTGCTCATATCTTATTCCCGCCAATCAGCAGTTCGAGCTTACGCCGGCCGGCATTGCTGAGCTGGCGATCCGCATTTTGTTCTTTTTTCTGGCGGGCATGGTGGTGAACCGCTTTGTAGTGGAAAACCGCCAGCAGGTCGAGCGTTACCAGAGCCTGGCGGAAAAACTTGCCGAGACCAACCGCCAACTGGAGCGGGTACAGGCCGAAGCGCGGCGCTCGGAGCGCCTGGCCGCTTTGGGCCAGCTCTCCGCCGGGTTGGCGCATGAGATCCGCAATCCCCTGGGCGTCATCAAAGGGTCGGCGGAGATGCTGAACAAAAAGCTCGAAACCGCCGATCCGCTGGCAAGCGAGCTGGCGGGTTATATCTCGAGCGAGGTGAACCGGCTGAGCGCCCTGGTCAGCCGCTTTTTGGATTTTGCCCGGCCGCTGCACGCCCACGCCAGACCGCAAGAAATTACTGCTCTGCTGGAGCGCGCGTTGAAATCCGTAGGAGAGCAATGGCGCGGCGGCAAGATTGAGGTCGAGCGCAAGTATGCCAAAGAACAGGTGACGGTTCCGCTGGATGAAAATCTCTGCGAGCAGGCCTTCATCAACCTGGTGCAAAACGCCTATGAAGCCATGGGAAGCAAAGGCGGAACTCTTCGCGTAGAGGTTTCTCCGCGGCCGTCGAACGAACGCCAGGGAGTGGAAGTGCGAATCGAAGATACGGGCCCCGGCATTCCGGCGGAGCTGTCCGAGCAGATCTTCAATCCGTTCGTCACCACCAAGGAGACAGGCGTAGGATTGGGGCTGTCGATTGTCTCCAAGATTATGGACGAGCACCACGGCTCCATTCGCGTGCAGAACACATCACGCGGCGGCGCCTGCTTTGTGCTTTTCTTCCCGGCGGAGGAAGCAATGGCGGAGAAATTGGGCCATTGAGTCATTGATTCATCGGGTCATTGAATCATTGGTTCATTGAAGTCGTCATCGCCGTTGCGTTGCGGTTGAACTGGCAACTGGGAACTATTTCCTTGTAGCTTGAAACTGGGAACTTGAAACTCGAAACTGAATGCCGACCATCCTTATTGTCGAAGACGAAGCCAAGATGCGCCGCCTGCTGGAGCTTGATTTGGGCGAAGATGGCTTTACTACACTTTCCGCCGCCGATGCTGAGAGCGGGTTGAAGCTGTTGCGCGAGCAACCTGTGGATATCGTCGTGACTGACCTGAAGCTTCCCGGAATGGGAGGCCTGGAATTCCTGCAAGCCGCCAAGCGGCTTGACGCGGCGCTGCCCGTGGTGGTGATGACCGCCTTCGGCAGCATTGAGACCGCTGTCGAAGCCATGAAAGCCGGGGCCAGTGACTACGTGCTGAAGCCATTTTCGCTGGCCGAAATGCGGATGGTCCTGCGCAAAGAGCTGGATGTCGGCAAGCTGCGCGAAGAGAACCGCTCGTTGCGCGAGGCCCTGGGACGCCGTTATGCGCATCCTAACGTAGTGGCGCGCAGCCCGAAGATGCAGGAGGCGCTGGCCATGGTAGAGCGAGTTGCGCAAACCAACTCCACCGTTCTGCTTGGCGGGGAAAGCGGCGTAGGCAAAGACCTGATCGCGCGCGCCATTCATGAGAAGTCACGGCGTGCATCGGGGCCGTTCATCAAGATCAACAGCACCGCGATTCCTGAAAACCTGCTGGAGAGCGAGCTGTTCGGCTACGAGAAGGGCGCGTTTACCGGCGCAACCAGCAGCAAGCCGGGCAAGTTCGAGCTGGCGGATAAAGGCACGCTCTTCCTCGATGAGATTGGCGATGTGCCTCCGGCCACGCAGGTGAAACTGCTGCGCGTGTTGCAGGAGCGTGAGTTTGAGCGGCTGGGCGGCACACGCACGTTGAAGGTAGACGTGAGGCTGATCGCCGCTACCAACCGCGACCTGCGCGCCGCCCTGGAAGAGGGGACATTTCGCGAAGACCTTTATTACCGCCTGAATGTCGTGCCCATCGACATCGCGCCATTGCGGGAACGTAGAGAAGATATTCCCGATTTGGTCCAACTCTTTATCGCCCGCTTCTCGGCGGAATCGGGAAAGCCGATCACCAGCATCAAGCCTGAAGCCATGCAAATCCTGGCGAACTATCACTGGCCGGGAAACGTGCGCCAGCTGCAAAATATTGTGGAACGCGCGGCTGCGCTGGCGCATGGCCCTGTGCTCGACGCCGGCGACATCCATATGGATGCCCCACGCGCCAAATCCAGCACCGCCGGCAACAACAACTTTTTGCCGGAAGGGATGACGCTCGACCAGTGGGAAGATGAGATGGTCCGCGAGGCGCTGCGCCGCGCCAATGGAAACAAGAGCCAGGCGGCCCGCCTGCTGGGCATCTCACGCAATACGCTGCGCTACAGGCTGACGAAAATCGGGATTGCCGATGAAGAAGAGTAAAGCCAGCTCCAAGCTCCAAGGGGAAGCAAAACCTTTTCGCCGCGGATGAACGCGGATTTGCGCGGATTTCTACTGGTTGAAATCCACCACCTGCGGTGGTAATCAACCAAGACAAAACAATACAGAAACTTTTATTTTTCACAGCGGAAGTCCGATCATCATCTGAATCAACAACTTGCAACGCCACAACCGGGCTAAGTAACTTTGGCACGCGACATGCCTTATAGAAGGCCGAGGGTTTTCCTCGGATCAAGGGTGAGCTTTTGATGAGCACTGTCGCGTGCAAATCAAAAGCGAGGCGCAAGCAGTCCCGCTCGGCGGGACTGCTCAGCCTCAAGACCAAAAGGGAGCAGGCCATGAAAAACAGTTGGGTAGTGAAAAACGGGATGGTTGAAGCTGCGGTTCTACTGATGATGCTGTTCCTGCTGGGCAGTGCGCACGCACAGGAGCAGACTCAGGCGCCAGCACAGAAAGATCCGGGTGCGGGGCGCATCAGTTTGATTCGCGGCGACGTCTCTACCCAGCGCGGCGATTCAGGCGACTGGGCGGCAGCGGCGGTGAATCAGCCCATTGTGAGCGGTGACAAGGTTTCCACGGGCGATGACTCTCGCGCCGAAGTGCAACTCGACTATTCCAACACTGTGCGGCTGGGCAACCGGACGCAGGCGAATATTTCCACGCTTTCGGGCGCGCAAATCCAGATACAGTTAGCGCAGGGCATTATCAACTATACCGTCTTCAAAGACAGCGAATCCGAGCCGGAAATTGATACGCCCAACGCCGCTATTCATCCCTATAAAAAAGATGGCAGCTTCCGCATTGAGAGCTTCAGCGACGATGAGACGCGCATCATCGTGCGCAACGGCCAGGCGGACGTTTCGACTCCCCAGGGCAACACGGAGGTGCACAAGGGGCAGATGATCACCGTGCACGGCACCGGCGACAGCACCGAGGCCCAGGTCAGCGACGCGCCCGGAAGCGATGACTGGGACCGCTTCAATAACGACCGCGACAATATGATCCACAGCGCGCAAAGCTGGCACAACACCAATCGCTATTACGTGGGGTCAGAGGACCTCGACGCCTATGGACACTGGGACGAGGATCCCGGTTATGGCCGCGTATGGGTGCCGGAGGTTGGACCGGATTGGGTCCCCTATCGCGAAGGCCGCTGGGTGTGGGAGCCGTATTACGGCTGGACCTGGGTCTCCTATGAGCCCTGGGGCTGGGCGCCTTATCACTATGGCCGCTGGTATCTTCGGGGCGCGTCATGGGCATGGTGGCCGGGCCCGGTGTTCAGTGTCGGCTACTACCGGCCGATCTGGGCGCCGGCGTACGTATCGTTCTTCGGCTTCGGAGGCGGTCTGAGTGTCGGCGTGGGCTTCGGCTTTGGCCACGTAGGCTGGCTGCCTATTGGACCTTGCGACCGCTTTTATCCCTGGTACGGGCGGTTCGGTGGGCGCTTCAATGAAGTCCATATCACAAACATCACTAATATCAATGTGCGCAACGAAGGTTTCGCGCCGCTGCGGGGGGGCAACGGCTTCTCGAGCTTGCGGGCCATGAATAATCCAAATGTCCGCCGCGCCTTTTCGACGGTGCCGTCGGAGCACTTTGGCACGGGACGAGTAGCAGCACGCGCGGCGAACCCAGAGATGTTCCACGATGCCCACATGATGACGGGAAACCTGCCCGTAGTGCCAAGCCGCGAAAGCTTGGTGGCAAGCAATCGAGCGGCAAGTCCGGCGACGATGCGGAACGCAGGCCAGCAACATTTCTTTGGGCACCAGCCCGCGCAGCCTCAGCGGTTTGAAGAGCAGCAGGCACACGTGCAGCAGGCCATTCAACATGATGGCCATTTCACGCCGATTCAGTCTGGCACAGGCGCGGCCAACCGCAGCGGCGAGGCCATGAACAACGGAAGAGGCGTGACTGATGCCAACAATCAACGTTCGGGAAATAACCAGCCTTCCTCTGACTCGCGTGGCTTTGGCAACAATTCGCGTGGGACCGCGGTGGGATCCAACGGTAACAATCGGGGCTGGCAGCGTTCCAACAATGGCGCCAGCGGCAACGTGGCCCAGTCGAACTCTCCGGCGTCCACAAACAATAATGCGAGCAATGACCGCGGCTGGCGCTCCTCGAACACGAATCATGGATGGGGAACGCAATCCTCGGGCGGAAGCAATGGTAACTCGGGCCGCTCGAACTCACCGGCATCGACAAATGGCGGTAACGGTAGCAGTGATCGCGGATGGCGCTCCGGTGGCAGCGGTAACTCGGGCCGGTCAGATTCACCAGCGCCGACGAACAACAACAATAACGGCAGCAGTGATCGCGGATGGCACTCCGGCGGCGGCAGCGGCAACTCGGGCCGGTCAGATTCACCAGCACCGACGAACAACAACAATAACGGCAGCAGCGATCGCGGATGGCGCTCCGGCGGCGGCAGCGGCAACACTGGCAACTCGGGCCGGTCGGATTCACCAGCGCCGACGAGCAATCGCGGATGGGAACAGCCCTCGGGCGGAGGCAGTTCGGGGTCTAATGGTCGCGGCTGGGGTGGTGGTTCTTCCCGCAACAGTAGTGGTGGGGCAGGAGGCTGGGGAGGACGCTCGGATTCGAGTTCTTCCCGGCCCCCGCTGAACATGCAGCAACCCATCATGACCCCGCGCTCGTCAGGTGGCGGAGGTGGCGGTTACCGCGGAGAAAGCAGCGGCTCCAGTGGTTATCGTGGCGGGTATAGCGGCTCCAGTGGCAGTTCAGGCGGATCACGCGGCAGCGGCGGCAGCGGTCACAGCGATTCGGGCAGCCGCGGCGGATCCAGCGGTCACAGCGATTCCGGGCATTCAGGCGGTTCAGGGCACTCAGGCGGTTCGGGGCGCTCGCGGTAGTTTTCCGAAAAATTTCAATCAAACCAACCCACCCCATAAACTACCGGGAGTGGGTTTTTTGTTTTGTCACACACACCTGGTTTCGCCCAAGTCATTAACGCTCCTTTTGCGTGGGCACTGACTCCAACCTTTATTCTGATGACTGAGGCTAAAGCAATTCCAGAGTCAGTGCATCCGCGCCGAAACTGGGGCTGAAGCCCGTTTGGTTTTTGTATCTCAACGCAGGCCTGAAGGCCTGCTCTTCCACGGTAACGGATACAGTAAGAAATGGCCTTTGCTGGGTTCCGGGTCTCCCAGCCATCCCCACCTTCATATTTTACCGGCTTTCACGAAGTGGTTTTTCTGCATCAACTTGTATATGAAAGCAAGCCTCTGGAATAAGGGGCGATGCGATTGAACAGGTTGGCTCAACAGATAAGTTGACAAAAATTTGACAAAAGAATTGTTGACTTTCCCGCAACGGCTGCTGTTTTTAACCGATCACCTCAACCCGACCTTAGGAGCGGTTAAAAGGACATGTCCAGAAAAGCCTTTAATTCGGCCCACACTTGGTTTATCGTGGCCAATTGCAATCTGCAAGGTTCGGAGAAGGATCTAAGCCTATGAAAACTCCTCTTCGCCTGTATGTCGTTCTTATAGCGATTCCGCTACTCTTTACAGCCCTTTGTTCTACCAGCGGCGCCCAGACCTCGGGATTCGATTCCAGTCATGCTACGGCGGATACGCCCAGCACATCACAGCTTCAGGCAAATCCCATTCCCGCGCCTACGTCGTTAAGGGAAGCTACGATTCCGGGGCCGCTGCGCTCGTTCCTGCGCATGGCGGGCATCAGCCAGAAGGCCAGTGCCGATGAGGTGCTGCCCATCCTGGCACAAGAGATTGATGAGCGGGGCTACGTGAGTGGCAGACCCACTGAATTCCTGGTGCTGGTGAAGCGTTATCTGCAGCAGGCCAGAGAGTTGGAAACCCTGGCCGGACCTGGAGGCGTGATTCGAGTTTCCAATTGCGAAGAGGCTAAGCCGCTGCTGCAGATTCTTGGCTACCGCCTGCAGCAGGGTTGCGGCCCGAACACGACGGTACAAACGGACGATCCTGGCAGGGCATTTCTTACGATTGATTCCGGGTTCCCGCTGGTGGAACTGGAAGAGACGCTGCGCGGGGGCAAGCCATTTGTTCTTCCGTATCCTTCGTCGCATGTGCCCTTGCTGTTCACCCAAAGCGATTGGATGGCGAGTGACACCAGTGGCAACGCTAAAGAAGCCAAAGACGTGATTGACATCATGCTGGGCAATCTTTCGTTGGCCCGCCTCTACTCGGCACTGGGCCAGATGGATGCGGAAACCGCAATTGCTCTCAAGCAATCTCCGGGGTTAAGCAGGCTCGTCAATTTTTCTAATGTCCTTGATTTTTACGGCAGTCATCTCTATATCCGCTCGGGACGGGTGATCGTGCCTGGAGGAAGCGCTACAGAGCCCGCCTGGAAAGAGTTGGTGGGCGCAGGGCCGGACGAGCCTGGCGAGTTCGTTGCCAAGCTGCTGGCCAAAGATCAGGGCTGGCTGGCCGCATATTTTGACGCCCTGTCGCGCGTGAGTCAGAGCCAGCAGGCTTACTTTGCCTCTCCTGAGAGGCTCAAGATTTTCTACACCGCGCTGCGTGGACAAGATGTCTCACCGGGGCCGGCCAAGCCGGTATTTCGGCCTGATCCAAGTTTTTCAATCCTGGTGACTCGGTTGCAGCTAGACAGCAACGGCCAACCTCTTGTCCCTGGTGGCTTGGAAGCGTGGATGGCGATCTTTCGCCACAACAGCAAGTCAAAGCGAGGCCACGAGTGGGCCAGAAGGGCCGGTCATTGGACGAATCCGGAGCACCTTGTGGACGGATTGGTTGGTCTCTCGCGAGAGTTTGACACCGACGGTCCGCTGCAGATTTACCTGATGTTGAGCGAAATAGACCGGGGACGCACTCCGGAGGAGCGCTTGAACGCCGAAACCGTGCGCCTGCTGGCAGACAAGTTTCCACGCTTTGGCGACCAGTATCCGGTTTTTTCTGAGTTTCACACTCTCAGCAATGCCTCGATTGCCAGTTTCCTCAAATCGGCGGAAGCGCTCGACCGCATCTCTTACCCTACGGTGCGGGCTAACGCCATTGGCATCTTCCAGGCCAATCTTGGTCTATGGCAGATCCTGGCGCGGCAGGGGCAGATTCCAACCGCAAATTTGAACGACTCCTGGCAGAAAATCATCAGCCCATTTGCCGGAGTCACCTCATCGCCCGAACTGTTCGACGCCGGCCGAACCTCGTTTGGAGAGGTGCTGCGTGCAGCAACCGGCAGGACCGATCTCTCCGAAGACGAAGTCGTAGATTTGCTGGCCGGCCCCGACCAGGCCAGTACGGAAAGCCAACAGGTGCATCAGGAACTGGTGAGAAGAATCCGCGGAGTGCTCGACGCCCAGCGCCTGGTCTCCCTGGACACGCTGTTCGCATTAGGAAGCGGATTGAATGAAATGGCCAAGGGCAAAGCCGTTGGCGATACGCTGATCCCGCTGGCGGGCGAGCTGCGCGAGTTTGAAATGCCGCGGCCGATCTTCACCGAGGGCGAGCGCGCTGAGTTCGAGCACGAGCTTTCCGATACCCGGCACGCCACGTTGCAGACGAGGACGAATCTGGCCAAGATCATCAAGAGCGGTTCCCCCAAGGAGCTGAGCGAGGCGCGCGGCCGGCTCACCGCCTTCCTGAGAGACACGCTGGTCGGAATGAACTATGCATACTACGAGCCACCCGGAGCGCAGATGCTGCGCAATAATGCGCTGTTTGTGCGCTCGCATGACTACGCCAGCGAGTTCGGCACCGGAGGCGAGCAGCCGTGGAAGACTCCGCGGCTGGTATCGAATGACGGCACCCACCTCGCCGGATCGCTTGCCGACCTGCCCTACGCTTTGGCGTGGGTCGAGCAGGATTTCATCGTGCCCGAGAACGTGCAATCGCTCATCTGGGAAGACCTGGCGCCAAGCCTTCTGACCAGCGCCGTCGTTCCGCGCTGGTGGGGAGTAACGCCTAACGAACTGCATGCGGTCACGCTTTATCAGCGCACAGGCGAAGAGCTGCTTACGTCGGCTGCCCAGAATGAAAAACTGCGCCAGATGGTCATGAATATCCTTGCTGACCGTATGCTTCCGCAGAGGGCGGGGCAGGTAGAGAAAACGCTGCGCGCAGGGCATGCGGAGCAGGCGCTTCCGCAAGTGATGCCGGCAGAGACTTTTTACCTCGCGGTCGAGTTCCGGAGAAAATTCCCCAATGAGACCGGGTACTGGGGCGCGGCGGGAAAAGAGCTGGACAGCCTTTCGCACCAGGCTCCCACAGAAGTAAGCTGGCAGCGGCTCTCGGATGATTTTGGAGTGCCCCATCCGGCGTTGGCCCGCAGTTACTCGCGCGAACTGTTGAACGTAAAGCCCTTTCCGACTTTTCAGGATTATTCCAGCCGCCTGCTGGCTGAAAGCTGGGATTCGAGCAATTTGTATTGGGCGAGGCTGGCCGACGAGCAAGGCTATCCGCCGGTGATGCTCAACCGGCTGGTCCCCGAGCTGACCCACCGCATGGTGGAAAAGATTTTTGCCAGCAACCTCGAAGATTGGCCGGCGGTACTGCGCGCCATGCAGGAGACGGGCGACGAGTTTCGCAAAGGCAAAATTGCCGCTCTGTTGAAAGTAGAGACGCCGGCGGCACATTAAACGCGAAGCAGCCAAAACGAAACATTGCGGAGCCCCGATAGGGTTGCAAAAAAGGAAACTATGGCGAAACGGTATCTATTATCTCTGATTGCTTGCAGCATTCTTCTCAGCCCGGCAATTCGGCCGGAAGCTCAGGAAGGAACGCAACCCAATGCTCCTACTTTGCGCGTGGACGTGAACCTGGTGCTGCTGAATGTAGCCGTGACCGACCGCAAAGGAAATTACGTGACCGGCCTGCGTCCTTCGGATTTCGCCATATACGAGGATGACATTCCGCAAAAGATTGCCACCTTTGGCGAAGGCAACGGCCCGCAGGAGCCGGTAGACGTGGCGCAAGCGGAAAAAACACCGCAACAGATGAGCTCGGTAGCCGGCGCCAATGTTTTCATCCTGTTCGATACCAGCAACTATATGTACCGGGGATTTGCATTGGCGCAAGACGCCATTGCCGAATTCGTAAGATCGCTGGACAGCGCCGAGCGTGTGGCTTTCTATGCCTATAGCCGCGACCTCTATCGCGGTTCGGTGCTTACCGCCGATCGCACGCAGGTGTTGCGCGGCGTGCGTTCGACAGTTGCCGGAGACGACCCGGCGCTTTACAACGCATTGCTGTTGACCCTCAAAGATGCAGGCACGTTTCCCGGCAGAAAAGTGGTCGTGGTTTTCTCCAACGGTCCCGACCGGGCCAGCATGGCGGCGCCGGAAGACATCGGCGAACTGGCGCAGTCGGAAGGCGTGCCCATTTACGTAGTCAGCACGCGGGAAGCGAAGCTGGACCCGATTTCAACCACTGCCTTCAAACGTATGGCCGCCGCCACCGGGGGAGAAGCTTTTTTTGCCAAGAGCTGGAAAGACCAGGAGAGGGCCTTTGCTTTGATCCGCAGCGACGTAGGCCATCTCTATTCACTTAGCTACTATCCACAGGCCAATCAAAACCGCGGCTGGCGCACCATCAAGGTAAAGCTGCTGGGCGAGGCCGGCAAGAAATATCACATTCGTACGCGCAGCGGATATCGTCCGCAGACAACGCGGTTCTCTACCGATAATAGCGGGTCGGCGCAGTAAAACAGCATTTAGCAATTAGCATTTGGCACTTAGCCAAAAAACTGAATCGCAACCGTGGATGTACCGCGATTGCAGATTCATGAGACAAACATTCATTCAGACTTCCTGCGACGCTCCCTGACGCTTCTCGCGTCCGTTTGCTCGTTCACGAAAATTTAACTTCACGCCGGAGAATTACACTCCCACAAAAGCGTAGAATTTCCTGATAAGCAGTAGAAAGCAGGACGAGTATGGGAAACGCTGTTACGACTGAGCAAGCCATTTCTGCAAGACAAGCTGAAACCAGGCAAACCCCGTTAAGCGCGGACGAACTCCAGAAGATACAAGCCTACTGGCGCGCGGCCAATTATCTTTCAGTGGGGCAGATCTATCTGAGAAACAATCCGCTGCTGGAGCGGCCGCTTACGCCCGCAGACATCAAGCCGCGCCTGTTGGGACATTGGGGCACGACGCCTGGGCTCAACTTTATTTACGTGCACCTGAACCGCCTGATCGTGCAGAACGATCTGAAAATGATGTACATCATCGGGCCGGGGCACGGCGGCCCGGGAATCGTGGCCAACACCTATCTTGAAGGTTCGTACACCGAAATTTATCCGCATGTTGAAGAAAATCGCGATGGGATGAAGCGCCTCTTCGAGCAATTCTCCTGGCCCTACGGCATCCCCAGCCACGTGGCGCCCGAGGTGCCTGGCTCCATTCACGAAGGCGGCGAGCTCGGTTACTCGCTGCTGCACGCCTACGGCGCGGCATTCGACAATCCCGACCTCATCGTGGCCTGCGTCGTCGGCGATGGAGAAGCCGAGACCGGGGCCTGCGCCACCAGTTGGCACGCCAACAAGTTCCTGAATCCCACGCAAGACGGGGTGGTGCTGCCGATTCTTCACCTGAACGGATATAAGATCGCCAACCCAACCCTGCTGGACCGCATTAGCGACGACGAGCTGCTGCAACTGTTCCACGGATATGGATATAAGCCGTTTGTGCTCGCTGGCCACGACCCTGCTGAGATGCACCAGGCCATGGCGGCAACGCTCGACAACATGTTCGATGAAATCCGTTTCATTCAGGGCGAGGCGCGCGCAAAGGGAAAACTGGAGCGTCCACGCTGGCCGATGTTGATCTTGCGGACACCCAAAGGCTGGACCGGCCCTAAAGAAGTAGATGGCAAGCCGGTTGAAGGTACATGGCGAGCACACCAGGTACCGGTGACCGATGTCACCACCAATCCCGGACACTTGCGCATATTGGAAGAATGGCTCAAGAGCTACCGGGCAGGCGAGCTCTTTGACCAAAACGGGAAGCTTCGCCCTGAGCTGGCTGACATTGCGCCAAAAGGAATCCGGCGCATGGGAATGAATCCGCACGCTAACGGCGGTCTGTTGCTCGAACCGCTCAGCATGCCACACTTCCGCGACTATGCGGTTGCCGTTCCCAAGCCGGGCGCGGTTGAGGCAGAGGCTACGCGCGTTTTAGGAGGGTTTCTGCGCGATGTCATGAAACAGAATCTGGAGAAGAAGAATTTTCGCTTGTTCGGACCTGACGAAACCGCGTCAAACCGCCTGGAGGCTGTGTATGAAGCGACCGCCAAGCAGTGGATGGCGGAGGTCGAACCGGTGGATGAGAATTTAGCCCCCGAAGGCCGCGTCATCGAGGTGCTCAGCGAGCACATGTGCCAGGGATTTCTGGAAGGATACCTGCTGACCGGGCGGCACGGACTCTTTTCCTGCTACGAAGCCTTCATTCACATCATTGACTCAATGTTCAACCAGCACGCCAAGTGGTTAAGGACAACGCGCCGGCTCCCGTGGCGCAAACCCATTGCTTCGCTCAATTACCTGCTCACTTCGCATGTGTGGCGGCAAGATCATAACGGCTTCTCGCATCAGGACCCGGGGTTTATTGATCACATGGTCAATAAAAAAGCCGACATCGTGCGCGTTTACCTGCCTCCGGATGCCAATACGCTGCTCTCGGTCGCCGACCACTGCCTGCGCAGCCGTCATTATGTGAATCTCATCGTGGCCGGCAAGCAGCCGGCGCCGCAGTGGCTCGATATGGAGTCGGCTGTTCGCCTGTGCACGACCGGGCTGGGAATTTGGGAGTGGGCCAGCAATGACGAGGGCAATCCCGACGTCGTGATGGCCTGTGCCGGCGATGTGCCTACGCTTGAGATTCTGGCGGCGGTCACGTTGCTGCGCAAGTCGGTTCCTGATATCCGTATCCGCGTAGTCAACGTTGTAGACCTCATGGCGCTGCAGCCGCCAAGCGAACATCCGCATGGATTGGTGGATGACGACTTCGACCAGATCTTCACCACAGACCGTCCGGTGATCTTTGCGTTTCATGGCTATCCGACGCTGGTCCATCGCCTGACCTACCGGCGCAAAAACCACGACAACTTCCACGTGCGCGGATATAAAGAAGAGGGCACGACCACCACGCCATTCGACATGGTGGTGCTCAATAACATGGACCGCTATCAGCTTGAACTGGATGCGATTAAGCGCATCCCCAGGCTCAAGCCTATGGTCGAAAAAGCGACAGAGCATTATTTTGCGGTGATGCAACGGCATAAGCTCTACGTAACGGAGCATGGAGAAGATATGCCCGAGGTGCGCAACTGGAAGTGGGAGGCGTAGCCGGTTTTCCCCGCTGAGCGGGATTGTGTCCTGATTCAAAACTATGCGGCAGAAGCCGTACCCCTTCACAACCTGTAACCCAGGTCATGGATAATAGAACGAACTCTCAGGAAATTATTCTCTCGCTTAACAGCGGCTCTTCTTCGTTGAAGATCGGTTTGTATTCGTTTCACAATGGGAAAGAAGAGACCCTGGCAACTGGAGAGGCCGAAGCTCTGGGAATGAAAGAAGGCCGCGTGTGGTTGCAGCGGGGCCCGCAATTCCTGGTAAAAGAAAATCGCGCGTTTTCGGGTGCGAGAGAAGCCGCTGATTTCCTGATGCAAGCGCTCAGCAATCATTCGCAGGCAGCTCCAAACGCAATAGGGCACCGGGTGGTGCATGGCGGCCCACGCTTGCGCGAGCATCAGCGGATTACCCCAGAGGTCCTCAAAGAGTTGGAAGCGGCCACTCCTTTTGCGCCGATTCACATTCCGCCGGCGCTTGAGGTCATCCATTTCGCCATGGAGCGCTTCCCTGCCGTGCCGCAGGTAGCCTGCCTGGATACGGCCTTCCATCGCTCATTGCCGGAATATGCAGCGCGGTTTCCTTTGGCCGATCGTTTCTGGCAATCAGGCATTCGCCGCTATGGATTCCATGGGCTCTCATGTGAATCCATCGTGCATGCGCTCGGCCCGGAACTGGCGTCCAGAACAGTCATTGCCCATTTAGGGAATGGCGCCAGCGTTACCGCGGTCAAAGAAGGCTGCTCAGTGGAAACCACCATGGGACTCACGCCCACCGGCGGCGTCATAATGGGAACGCGCAGCGGAGACCTCGATCCTGGGCTTTTGTTGCATCTGCTGCGCGACCAGGGGTACACGGCGCAACAGCTCGATCGGCTGCTGAATCATGAAGCCGGCTTGTCAGGCATTTCCGGGAAAAGCAGCGAGATGCGAGAGCTGCTGCAATTAAGCCCTACTAACGCCCCTGCCCGCCTTGCGGTTGAGATGTTTTGCTATTCTGTTAAAAAGGCGGTGGGCGCGCTGGCCGCGGTGCTTGGTGGTTTGGAACTATTAGTATTCTCTGGTGGCATTGGCGAACATGCCGCGCCGGTGCGCGCCGGTATTTCCGCCGGACTCGATTATCTTGGAATTGCCATCGATCCGGAAGCCAATGCGCGTAATGCCGGCGTGATCAGCTCAATGGGCAGCCGGTGCTCAGTACGTGTCGTGCCCTCGGATGAAGATTTGCAGATCGCGCGGCATTGCCTGCGGCTTGCGTGAAGAGCCGCCTACTCAATGCTGCCACCCATCAAGCTTAGATTTGTTTCGCGGCCGTAGCCTTAGCGGCATCTTCCACTCTTCGGCCCCACTGTTGCGCTGAGGGAGCATTGGGACGTATCTCTTCATACACAATCCTCGCTCTTTCCAGAGCTTCGGCAATGTTGGCACAAATGTTGTGACTCCCCACATGCTCCTCAAACGCCGCCTGCTTCATAAGGTGGGCAGGCTGCGAGGGGGCCCCGCAGAGAATCAATCCTCGGCCTGAGGCGTGTATCGTGTCGGCAAAATGCTCCAGGGCCTGCATGCCGGTGGCATCAATAGCGGTCATGTTTCGCAAACGCAGAATCACGACCGGAGGCAGCTCAGGAATTTGGTGGATGATCTCATCGAGTTTTTCCGTGGCACCGAACAGAAACGGACCGTGAATGCGAAATACAGCCGCGTAGGGGGGAATAATTTTGTCTTGCAGTATATGAGGGCGTCCTCGCTCCACATATTCCGACGTGACCTGAGAGATGCTGGTGGTAGTGGTTACCTTTCTTATGTAGACCAGGGCGGCCATAATCATGCCGGTTTCAACAGCGACAGTGAGATCCGCAAAAACGGTCAGGGCAAAGGTCAATAGCCAGGTGCCAATCTCGAGTTTTGAGAGTTTCAGCAGTTCAGGAATCTCGCGCCACTCGCCCATATTGTAGGAAACCACAAATAAAATTGCGGCCAGGACCGAGAGCGGGATGAACCTGGCCATGGGAGCCGCGAAAAGCACGATGGCGAGCAGCGTCAATGCATGAATCATTCCTGAGACCGGGGTCTTGGCGCCGGAGCGAATGTTCGTGGCTGTGCGGGCGATCGCGCCCGTGGCCGGAAGACCGCCGAAAAGCGGCGAAACGATATTGGCAATTCCCTGCCCAATCAGCTCGACATTCGGGTTATGTTTATCGCCGCTCATGCGGTCAGAGACCACAGCCGACATTAAGGATTCAATGGCGCCCAGCACGGCAACCGTGATGGCGGGGGAGATCAGGGGCCGCAGCAGGTTGATATGGAAGCGAGGAACCGCGAGGTGAGGCAGGCCGGAAGGGATTCCACCGAAGCGGGTGCCAATCGTTTCCACGGGCAATTTCAGCAGCCATACTAAGGTCGTGCCGGCAAAGAGGGCGATGATGTACCCGGGCACGCGTTTCAGATAGCGGCTGCAAAGAATAATGGCAGTCAGGGCAATGCAGCCCAGCGTGGTCTCGGCGGGCTGCAAGGTATAAAAATTCCTGGCTAAGGTTTCAATGCGCTCCCAGAATTCTCCCGGGACCTTGTCGATTTTCAGACCAAAAAAATCTTTAACCTGCGTACTGGCAATGATGACTGCGATGCCGTTGGTGAATCCCACGACCACCGGCCGGGGGATGAATTTGACGGCGGTTCCCAGGCCGGTGACCCCCAGCAACACCAGCATGATTCCGGCGAGCAGCGTGCACATATACAAACTGTCGACGCCATACCTGGCCACGATGCCAAAAACCACGACCACAAAGGCGCCCGTAGGACCGCCAATCTGTGTCTTCGAGCCGCCTAAAGCCGATATCAGGAAGCCGGCCACGATGGCGCAATACAGCCCCGCTTGCGGAGGCACTCCCGAAGCAATTGCGAAGGCCATGGCCAGCGGCAACGCAACCAGACCCACGGTGATGCCGGCAATTAGATCGGAAAGGAATTGTCTGGCGGTGTAGTTCCGCAGCAATAGAATTGATTTTGGTAACCAGTCATTCAGATTCAACATCGCGTGCTACAACTCCCTGCAATATCAATTCAGCATCGCCTTCAATTACAAATCCCAAAAACGGCGGCATATCTACGGGATAGGGCTTGAACGGGCAAATGAATTGGAAACTCTTTGAAATTTTGGGGGAGTCTGAATTCAATTCCAGCGGCAGAAATGTCACACCGTTTCTGGGCAAACAGTTTCATCGTCCACCTGCGGGAGTGGCGATCTGCGAAAGCATGTCCTGAACGTTAATCAACTGATTGTTGAAAATCTGTTTTGCGACGTCCAAAAGCTTGAACACAGTTCTGTCGCTGACAGAGTAATAGACATTCAGGCCCTCTTTGCGTCCCACTACGATGTTTCTATTTCGCAGGACCGCAAGCTGCTGCGAGAGCGTGCTCTGTTCCACTTTCAGCAGGGCGCATAAATCATTGACGCCCAGCTCGCCGTTGCGAAGCGCATCGAGGACAGCAATCCGAAGGGGATGGGCCAATGCTTTGAAGAATTCGGCTTTAAACCGCCTGAAATCTGTCATGTACGCGCAAGTAAATCATTAATTTTATATATTGTCAATTACAAATGCATGACGGTGCATTAGGGCTGATTCATCGAATCTTCAGAGTCAAGGCATATGATGTATTTTGTGTCCCCGCGTCTTTTGTGATGAACTGATCCACGAGGAGAGCCGTTAAAGTGTGGATATTGGTCGTAGAAAATGAAACCTCGATGGGTGAGTTGCTGCGGCAGGGATTGGAAGAGCAGAACCATGCCGTGACCCTGGCAAAAGACGGCGTGGAAGGCTTCCATGCGGCCAAGACCAGCAACTTCGATGCTATCGTGCTCGACGTCATGATGCCGGGAATGGATGGCATTGAAGTCGCCCGCCGCCTTCGCGCCGATGGTCACCAGACGCCCATCATCATGCTGACCGCGCGCGATGCCGCTGCCGACATTGTAAAAGGGCTCGACGCCGGGGCCGACGATTATTTGACCAAGCCATTCTCGCTGAAGGTGCTGCTGGCGCGCCTGCGGGCCATATCGCGGCGGGCAGCACAGCCGCCACAACAGAATTTGCATATTGACGATCTGGTGGTCGATCCGGCGGCGCGCGAGGTGACGCGCGCCGGACAGAAGATCAGCCTTACGGCAACCGAGTTCCGCGTTCTGGAATTCCTGCTGCGTCGCGCCGGGCGGGCGGTCTCGCGCTCGGCCATTATTGAAGCGGTGTGGGGGTTTGAAGAGGATGTTGAGCCGAACACGGTGGATGCCTTTATCAAGCTGCTGCGCGACAAAATCGATGCCGGATCGCCTCGCAAGCTGATCCATACCGTGCGGGGATACGGCTACATCCTGAGAGAGGGAGAATGAACCGGCGCTCGATTCGATTCCGTCTTACCGCCTGGTATGCCCTCATTCTGGCGGCGACCTTCGCCATCGCCGGATTGGCCGTGTGGTGGACTCTGCGCAGCAGCATCCACGAAACTGTGGATAAGGACCTGCGCTTCCGCCTGCAGGCGCTGCGCAATTACCTGCAGACAGAAACCGCCGCGCCGCAGCAGGAACCGATCAGCGAGGAACTTGAGGAAGATGCCACGCTCTCGGGAGCGCGTTTTCGCATCATCGGCAGCGATGGCCGCTGGGTCTATCAATCTCCGGAGGCAACCCAGTGGGGCGAGATTCCCACGAATGCATCCCAGCTTCCCATAAAAGGAACAATACAAACGGTCCGGGTCAATCATCGGCCGGTGCGCGTGCTCTCTGCGCCGGTGCAATTGGGGCCGGCGCAGCCGGGCGTTGCCCAGATCGGCATGCCGATCGGAGCATATTACGAGATGCTGGATGGCTTCACCTGGACCGTGGTGCTGGCCAGCCCGCTGGTCTTGCTGCTGGCTTCGGTGGGCGGCTACTGGATGAGCCGCCGCGCTCTCGAACCCGTAGACCAGATTGCCCGCACCGCCGAGGCGATTGGCGCACAGAATCTCTCGCAACGCCTGCCGTTGCGCGGGGCCGGCGACGAACTTGACCGGCTTTCAGCCACGCTGAATTCCATGTTTGCCCGCCTGGAGGCGGCATTTCGCCAAATCACCCAGTTCACGGCGGATGCTTCCCATGAATTGCGGACCCCGGTGGCGATTATCCGCACCACAGCAGAGCTGGCGCGCAGCAGGCAACGCAGCGAAGAAGACTACAAGAAAGCGCTGGATAGCATACTCACCGAAAGCGAGCGCACATCGCGCCTGATCGAAGATCTCATGCTGCTGGCGCGCGCCGATGCCGGGGCCGATGGCATAGTGCAGGAATCTGTGGATATTACCGAATCCTTGCGCGAGGCCTGCGCCGAGGTGCGGGTGCTGGCGGAATACAAGGGCGTTCGCCTTGACGCCAACATGTCCGCGAACTGTCCCATTTTGGGAGACAGCCAGGCGCTCCGCCGGCTGTTTGTCATCCTGCTCGATAATGCTATCAAATACACTCCCCCAGGCGGCGAGGTGGGCGCCAGACTGGCCATGGATGGCTCGGCAAGCAAGCCAAGCGCCGTCATAGAAATTCGAGACACCGGCGTGGGAATCTCGGCGGACGACCTGCCGCACGTCTTTGAGCGCTTCTACCGCGCTTCCAAAGACCGGTCACGCACCACGGGCGGCGCAGGCCTGGGACTCTCGATCGCTCAGTGGATCGCTACCCGACACGGCGGCAACATCCAGGTGGAAAGCTCGCTGGGGGCCGGTTCGGTCTTTCGGGTCCACTTGCCGCTACACGGTTCAACTGGTTAATTTCGCTTCCCATATTTTATTTTCATCTTTCAGAAGTTTTTCAGAATGCGCCTGCACAATGGAGTGCCAAGGAGAAATTACCTATTATGAAAACATTCATTGCTGCAACCATTTTGCTGGCCGCCTGCTCGGCAACCGTGGCGTTCGCCGCCGAAAAAAAGGTCAAGATGGAAGACCTGCCGCCCGCGGTGCAACAGGCGATCAAAGACAACACGAAAGATGCCACGCTGGTTAGCATCGACATGGACGTGGAAAACGGAAAGACGGAGTACGAAGCCCAAACCAAGGTCAATGGACACGGCAAAGCTATTACCTTTGACGAAACCGGCAAGCTGACCGGCGTAGAGGAAGAAGTTGCTATGGACAGCATTCCTGCTGCAGCCAAAGCTTACATTGAGAAGCAGGCAGCCGGTGGAACCATCAAGAAAGTCGAGAAAGTGACCGAAGGCGGCAAGACCTTCTATGAAGCTTCAATCAGAAAGGATGGAAAGAAATCTGAGGCCCAGGTGTTGCCCGACGGCACTCCTACAAAAGAAGACTAAGATAAGCCAGCAGCTCGCGCGGGACCGCACCCCGCACGGCTTCATTCAATTCCTAACCAACCTCATGCTTCGTGTCGCATCGCCTCCTTGGAGTTGGAGGCTAGAGGAATTTTGGCCGCTCGTGCTGCTATATCGGCGATTTCTTCGGCGGCGCGTGGATGGCTTAGCTTCTGCGCCGCTTCTTCCATCTGCAACAGCCGCTCGCGGTGGGTGAAGAGGTCCACAACCGTTGAGATCAGTTTCTGCTGCGAGAGTTCGGGCTCAGGTATCAGCACAGCCGCGCCCAGCCGCGCCAGGCTTTCCGCATTGCGGCGCTGGTGATCGTCAGCCGCGCGCGGGAAGGGCACAAAAATAGCGGCCTTCCCTGCCGCTGTGATCTCGGCCACGGTGCTGGCGCCGGAGCGGCAAAGCAGCAAATCGGCGCGGGCAAAAGCTTGCGGCATCTCATTGATGAACGCCAGCACCTCAGCGGAGATGCCGGCCTGCAGGTACGCCGCCTGCGCGTCTTTGTAATCACGCTCGCCGGTTTGATGGATGATGTGCAATTCCGGAAGCGCCCGTCGTAATCCGGCGAGAGCTTCCAAAACCACACGATTAATGGCACTGGCCCCCTGGCTGCCGCCGAAGACCAGAAGCGTTTGCGTGGTCCGGCCGGCGGCCTCTTTTCTCAGGAAGAATTCTTTGCGCACGGGAACGCCGGTCACGCGGGCATTGTGAAAATATCTTTTGGTTTCCTCGAAGTGCACCGCCGCAGCCGAGACCAGCCACGCAACCGCGCGGTTGGCGAATCCCGGAACGACGTTCGGCTCGAAGGCCAGGGTGGGGATGCGCCGCAGCCAGGCCGCCAGCATGGCCGGGCCAGAAGCATATCCGCCGACGCCGATGACCACGTTCGGACGAAATTGCCCGAGCATGCGCCAGCAGGCCAGGATGGCCCGCGGCAGATCGAAGAGAGTGCGCAGGCGCGTGGCCAGGCTGACATTCTTGAGTGCGCCCACCTGAATGAGGCGCAGCTCAAAGCCGGCGGCGGGAACCAGGCGGTTCTCAATGCCGCGAGCTGTGCCAATGAAAAGCACCTCGGCCTGGTAGCGCTGTTGAAGTTCGCGAGCGATGGCGAGCGCGGGGATTACGTGTCCGCCAGTGCCGCCGCCTGCAAGGATTGCGCGCATGACTTATATTAAACCGCTGAGGACGCGGAGGAACGCAGAGGAAATTAATCCGTCTGCTGGGTGATATTCAATAACACACCCACGCTGGCCAGGGTGATAAATATAGACGATCCTCCATAAGAGATAAACGGCAGCGGGATTCCCTTGGTCGGCATCAGAGCCAGCACGACGCTGATATTCATCAGCGCCTGGATTACGACCATGGCAGTGATTCCGATGGCCAGGAAGCGTGCATAGTTGTCGTTGGTCTTGAAGGCGACGCGTATTCCGCGGAACAGAAAGATGGCAAACAGGGTCACCACGATCAACGAACCGATCAGGCCCAGCTCTTCGGCGGTGACGGCGAAGATAAAATCCGTTTGCGGTTCGGGCAGATAGAAGAGCTTCTGCTTGCCTTCCATCAGTCCTACTCCGGTAAAGCCCCCGGTGCCGACGGCAATCAACGACTGGATCACGTGGAAGCCGCGGCCTTGCGGGTCGGAATAGGGATTCAAGAAAGCCAGAACACGGTCATAGCGCCATTGCACGCGGAAGATCAGGAAGTACAAAGGCAACAGCGAGGCCAGGACAGAATAGCCAAAGTAGCGCAGGCGCATGCCGGCCACGTAGAGAATGGTCGCTGAGATGGCGACGCAGGCGATGGCGGTTCCCAGATCAGGTTGAAGGACGATCAAACCGGCAAAGAGCGTAACCGGGATCGCCGCCGGTAACAGCGTATGCCGCCAGTCGTCCAAGGCTTTGAGCTTGTTTTCCAGAAAGTAGGCCAGAAACAAGATCAAGGCCGGCTTGGCCAGCTCGGAGGGTTGAAACGAAAATCCGCCAAAGCGAATCCAGCGATGGGTGTTATGCGAGCGGTCGAGAAAAAACACTGCCAGCAGCAGCAGCGTAGTCACGCCGAGCAAAGAGAACACCACCGCCGGATGCTTGAAGCGGTGGTAATCAAAATTCATCAGCCCAACCATCGCCAGCAGACCTGCTACCGCCCAGATGATTTGCTTGATCAGGAAGGTGTACGGAGAGCCAAAGCGCTCCTGCGCCATCACGGCCGAGGCGCTGAAGACCATGACCAAGCCCACAAATACGAGCAGCAGGGTGACGGTGAACAGCGTTTTATCAACACTGATGCGTTTGGCCACTAGGCGGCTCCGCTGCGTTTTGCCATCGCCTGCACGGTCTGTTTGAAGACGCGTCCGCGATGCTCGTAATTTTCAAACTGATCGAAGCTGGCGCAGGCCGGGGCCAGCAGCACAATATCTCCGGGCTCGGCCAGTTCGGCGGCGCGGCGAACCGCGGCCTCCAGCGTGCCGGCACGCTCAAGCGGGGCGGAATCGGCGATGTGTGACTCGATTTTTTCCGCGGCCGCCCCAATCGTATAAACCCGCCGGGCGCGCTCCCGCAATAATTGTTTGAGCACAGTGTAGTCGCTGCCTTTATCTTTGCCGCCAAGAATGATGTGAATGTTGGCGGGAAAGGATTCCAGGGCCTTGATGGTGGCGTCTACGTTGGTGGCTTTGGAGTCGTTGAAGTACTCCACGCCATTGATAGATGCTACAAATTCCAGGCGGTGCTCCACAGCTTTGAATTGCGCCACAGCTTCGCGGATTTTTTCAGGCGCGCAGCCGGCGAGCACTGCGGCCGAAACTGCGCCCAGCACATTTTCCAGATTATGGTTGCCTTTGAGAGGAATCTCGCTTACCGGCATGATCTCCTGCTCGCGCTCCGCTTGCCGCCAAAAAATCTTGCCGCCGCGCACGAAGGCCCCGTTTTCGATTTGTGCCTCGGGCTTGCGGCTGAACCACATTACCTGAGCTTTGGTTTTTGCATCCAGCGAGCGGCATATAGGGTCATCGGCATTCAAAACGGCAAAATCTTTTTCTGTCTGATTTTCGAAGATTCTGGCCTTGGCGGCGGTGTAGCCTTCGAGCGTGCCGTGACGGTCGAGATGATCGGGCGTGATGTTGAGAATGACAGCAATCTGGGGATGAAAGGTCTCAATGGTCTCAAGCTGAAAACTCGAAACCTCAAGCACGTTATAAGTTTTCTGTGAAGACTGCGCCACCATCGAGATGACCGGTGTTCCGATATTGCCCCCTACTTGCACCTCGAGTCCGGCGTGCTCGAGAATTTCGCCGGTGAGGGCCGTGGTTGTCGTCTTGCCGTTAGAGCCGGTAATCGCAACGATCTTTCCCTGCAGAAAGCGCGCCGCCAGCTCCACTTCGCCAATCACCGGCACGCCCTGATTGCGGGCCTGCACCAGCGGAGGCACATTGTAGGGAACGCCGGGGCTGACCACGATCAGGTCCTGTCCGCGGAAGGTGCGTTCACCGTGGCCGCCGGTCTCCACGGCAATGCCGCGATCGAGCAGCTCGGGAATCTCTTTGCTGAACTGGGACTCGGGCTTGGCATCGGAGACCGTGACTCGCGCCCCGCGCTCCAGCAAAAAGTGTGCGGCGGCAACTCCCGACTTGCCGAGCCCGACGATCAGCACGCGTTTGCCTTGAAGAACCATTGTTCTGCTGTCATTCTCCCATGAGAACCGGTGGAAAAGTCGTAATGACTCTAAGACGCAAACAGGAGACGTAGCGAGCTACGTCTCTACCGATCTCACCGCAATTTCAACGTCGTGAGCGCGAACAGCGCGAAGATCAACGCCGCGATCCAGAAGCGGATAATGATCTTCGACTCCGACCAGCCCAACAACTCGAAGTGATGGTGCAGCGGCGCCATCTTAAAAATCCTCTTCTTGCGAAGCTTGTAAGAGCCTACCTGCAGCACGACCGACAAGGCTTCAATCACGAAGACGCCGCCGATGAAAGGCAGCAATAATTCCTGCTTGATAATGACCGCGACGGTGCCAATGGCGCCTCCCAGGGCAAGCGAGCCTACGTCGCCCATAAAGACCTCTGCGGGATGGGCGTTATACCAGAGAAATCCAATACTGGCGCCGACCATGGCCCCGCAGAAAATTGTCAGCTCGGCTACCTGGGGCATGCGCGGCAGTTCCAGATAGTTGGCAAAGGTGGCATGGCCGCTGAGATAGGTCAAAACCGTGAGAGCGCCGGCGGCGATCACGGTGCAGCCGATGGCCAGGCCGTCCAGGCCGTCGGTCAGGTTTACGGCGTTGGTTGAGCCTACGAGCACTATGATCACAAAGACGACAAAAGGCACGAAGGCCAGCGGCCAATAAAGCCTGCCCTGCCAGGAGGTGATGACCAGATCAGGATGAAAGTTCTTGAAGAAAGGAACAATCAAATGGGTCGAGTATTCCCCGTGCGCCTGCAGCGCTACCAGCGCTACACCCACAGCGAGGCTGGTCAGGATTTGCAGCGCCAGCTTGCTGCGCGCGGTGAGTCCGAGATTACGGCGATGGATCACCTTGATGTAATCGTCGGCAAAGCCGATGGCGGCGAAGGCCAGCGTGGAACAGACGGCCAGCCAGATGAACGTGTTGCTGAGATCGGCCCACAAGATGGTGGGAACCACGATAGCAATCACGATCAGCACTCCGCCCATGGTGGGTGTTCCAGCTTTCTTGGCGTGCGCCTTGGGACCTTCTTCACGAATGTACTGGCCAATCTGGAACTCACGCAATTGACGGATGACCGCCGGCCCGACAATCAGGCACATAAAGAGGGCGGTGAGGCTGGCGAAGGCAGTGCGGAAAGTAACATAGCGAAAAATACGAAACGGAGAAAAATGCGGTTGAAGAACTTGGTAGAGCAGCCAGTAGAGCAAAATTCCTCCGTGAGTTTTCCTGCAATTGCGTTGTGAACAACGTCTCGTGCGACGACGATCAAAAACAGCTGGTAGCTAGCGGCTAGCAGCTTGCTTCACGCCCCACGCTTCCAGGGCTCGTTCAAGTTTCACCCCGCGAGAGGCTTTGAGCAATACCGCATCGCCTTCGCGTGCTTCACGTCCCAGCCACTGCCCGGCTTCTTCCGGGGTGGCGACAAACTGTGCCTGAACGCCCAATTTCAGGGCTTCTTCCACCATATACTGAGCCAATCCGCGGACGCCAATCAAAACATCGATTTTGCTTTCGGCGATATGCCGTCCGGAGGCGCGGTGCAGTTCTTCCCCGGCGTCCCCAAGTTCAAGCATCTCCCCGGCGACCACGATGCGGCGTTGCGCCGGAAGCTGTGCGAGTGCATCCACCATGCCGTCAAGCGCCTTTGGATTGGAATTGTAACAATCATTGATGATTGTGATCCCATTTACCCGGATGACCTGGCCGCGCTTATCAGCCGGCACTACCGTGGCCAGCGCGTTGAGTGCATCCCCTAATGGCACGCCTTCATAGAGCGCCACCGCCAGCGCCGCCAGCGCATTATAAATATTGTGCTTTCCCAACAGAGGCAGGCGTGCCGGCGTGCAGCTTGTATCTGTCATCAGATCGAAGATTTCACCGTTGATGCCTTCCGAGCGAAGATTCTCAGCACGCACGTCGGCCGGATGCTCAATGCCATACATAATCACCTTGCCGTGAAAATCGCGGCCAAACTGCGAGACGTAGGCGTCGTCAGCATTGAGCACCGCGGTCCCCCCGGCGGGAAGCGCGGCGATCAGTTCATACTTGGCGCGAGCAATATCTGCGATGGACCGGAAGAATCCCAGGTGCACCGGAGCAACGTTGGTGACCACGCCGGTCTCAGGGTGGGCAACGCGGGCCAGCGCGGTGATCTCGCCTGCATGTGACATGCCCATCTCCATGACCGCGATCTCGTGCTCGGGCTCAAGACGAAGAAGCTGCAGCGGCAATCCGAAGTGGTTGTTGAGATTGCCTTCCGATTTCAGCACGCGAAATTTTGCTGCCAGCAACTGAGCAATCAGTTCCTTGGCGGTAGTCTTCCCTGCCGAGCCGGTCACCCCGATCAGCTTCTTTCCCCACAGGCGGCGCACAGCCGTGGCCAGGGACTGCAGGGCAACCAGAGTGTCATCTACGGCCAGCAGGCCGCTGATGACCGAAAAGCGAGACAGCTGGTCGCGAGCCACCACCGCGCCCACAGCGCCCTTTTGCAGCGCGGATTCCACGTAGTCATGTCCATCGAAGCGTTCGCCCTTGACGGCAAAAAATAAATCCCCGGCAGCGATGGTGCGTGAGTCTATGGAATAGCCTCGCGCTACCGCGTGCCCATCGAATTCGCCGCTGGCAAAAGTGAACTCGGCAACGCGCTCCAGGGGCAGCTTCACTGCGCGCCTCCGGCTTTGGAGGGATGCCTGGTCTGCTGCAAAAGCGAGCGCGCGACTTCCACGTCGTCGAAGGGAAAGACGCCCTCGCGTGTGGTCTGAGTCTTCTCATGGCCTTTGCCCGCGATCAGGACAATGTCTTCGGGCCGCGCCTCAGAGAAGGCCATGGCAATCGCTTTGCGCCGGTCAGGCTCGGTTACATAGCGTGTCCCCGTTTTCTTCAGACCGGGCAACGCGTCATCAATAATGGCGAGCGGGTCTTCACTGCGCGGATTATCTGAGGTGAGCACTACAAAATCACTACCTTTTCCCGCGGCGGCTCCCATCAGCGGACGCTTGCTGCGGTCGCGGTCACCACCGCAGCCAAAGAGCGTAATCACACGCCCGGGCTTTTTCTGGGCGGCCATGAAGTCGCGGGCCAGCGCCGTGAGATTGCGCAGGGCATCGTCGGTATGGGCATAGTCAACTATCACGGAAAATTGCTGGCCGCAATCCACACGCTCGAAGCGCCCGGGCGCGCTCTTGCAGTGTGCAAGCGCCTGGGCAACTGCTTCCAACTCTCCTCCCCGGGCCATGGCTGCTGCCGCCGCAGCCAGCATGTTATAGACGTTCACCTTGCCCACAAGTTTGGAGCGAACTTCCACCGTGCCGTAAGGGCTTTGCAATCTGAAATTTGTGCCTTGGGGCGACATGCGGATGCTCTCTGCGCGAAACTTTCCGCTCTCCAATCCATAGGCCATTACTTCGGAATTCTGCGAGCCCGCAAATTCGGCAAGCTGGCGGCCATAGGCATCATCGGTATTGATGACCGCCACGCGCGGAGGCGGGGCGCCGCAACCGGCAAACAGGATTTGTTTGGCCGCAAAGTAATCATCCATGGTGTGATGATAATCAAGGTGATCGCGGGTCAAATTGGTGAACAGCGCCACATCGAACGGAATGCCGTAAACACGCTCCTGATCGAGGGCGTGTGAGCTGACCTCCATCACGGCTTCGCCCGCAATATGTTTTTCCAATTTCGAACTGGTGGCTTTGGCGAAGATGCGATTCAGCTCCAGCGACTCCGGCGTGGTATGCGGCGCGGGGATAATCTCGCCGGCAAAGTGGTATTCCACCGTTCCAATCAGCACGACTTCACCTCGCCCCAGAAAGCGGAGGACCTGCGACAGGAGAAATGTGGTCGTAGTCTTTCCATTGGTCCCGGTGACGCCGGTAATTTTAAGCTTCTTTGCCGGATGTCCGTAGAAATTTGCGCTGACGCCCGCCAGCGCCCTGCGGCCATGCGCCACGCAAGCCCAGGCCACACCTGCACGCGGAGTCTGCGCCCCCGAATCGGAAACAATCGCTACAGCGCCTGTCTTGATGGCTGCGTCAATGTAGCGATTGCCATCCGTCGCCTCGCCCTTCATGGCCACAAAAACATTACCAGGTTCGATGCGGCGGGAATCGTGCTGTACGCCGGTAATAGCATGCTCAAAAAGCGCAGATTCCCCGCTGCGGGAAAGGACTTCGACGCCCTGGAGCAGATCGTGAAAATTCATTGTCTTGGCACAATTTAACCACAAAGGCCGCGAAGGAACATAAAGGTGAAATCCACAAGAAAAATAGAACTGGAATCCGAAATCAACGAGCGAACCTGACAGATACATGCGCACCCGGCGCCAATCGCGCCCCTGGCGGGGGAAACTGCTCGCGGGCGACGCCGCTTCCGACGATATCAATTTCAATACCTGCCTGTTGGGCGGTTTCAAGCGCCGTGCGCACCGGCAGACCGAGCAGCGAGGGAGCAACTGCGCCTCCGCCAATATCCACGATCACAGTCCCACGCGGTGGGGGCGAAGAATTTGCAGCAGGCGTTACCGGCGTCAACTGTTGCGCCATAGTTTGTGCAGCTTGATCACTGTTTTTGTTCTTCACCTTCAGGCTTGCGGTCATGACATGCGCGGCGGCGGGCTTGGCCGTATTGGCTGCGGAAGCTGAACTCTGGGCTGAAGTCTCAGCCTCATTATCCGTGGGCGCGTTGTCGGCGATTGCAGTTGTGTCTCCCAGGCGATCGGGCGAGCTGTCATTGGTGTCTTCCGGCTTTACCGAGGCGTGCAGCGTCTGCCGCCGCCGGTCGTTGATTTCGGCATCGTGCGGCACATTCAGGTATTCCAGCGTTCCCTGGGCCACCCGCGCAAACACAGGCGCGGATGCGCCTCCGCCTTCGTGGTCGCCCAGGGGTGAATCCAGGATGACCTCCACCGAAATCGCAGGATTGTTTACCGGCGCAAAGCCGGCAAATGAGGCGATGTAATTCGTACGCGAATAAGTTCCGCTGCGTGGATCAATTTTTTGCGCTGTCCCGGTTTTGCCGGCTACGGTGTAACCATCGAGGAGAGCGCGTGTGCCGGTGCCGTAGAGCACCACTCCCTCCAGCATCTTTTTCATTTCGGCGGCGGTAAGCGTGGAAATAACGCGATGCTGCTCGCCCGGATGGAACACCACCTGCTGCAAGCGCCCGTCTGAATTTTTGCCCGAATCTACCGATCCGGCGACAAGACGGGGTGGAGTATAAACACCATCGTTGGCAATGGTGGAGATCATGGAGATCAATTGCAGGGCAGAGACGCCGATTTCCTGTCCCATCGAGATTGCGCCGATAGAGACCTTGGACCAGCGGCTTACTGGTTTGGCCAGGCCGCGAGTCTCACCCGGCAACTCGATGCCGGTTTGCCGTCCGAAACCGAAGGCGCGGATGTAGTGGTCAAAGCGCTCATCGCCCAGACGCAGGGCGACTTTGATTGCACCTACATCGCTTGAGTTGGCAAGAATCTGCGATACCGTGAGCAAGCCGTATGGCTTGTGATCGTGAATGCGCAGGTTATTGATGACGATGGAACCGTTCTCGCAGTCGAAGACCTCCTCCGGCCTGGTGAGTTTTTCTTCCAGGGCGGCCGCGAGAGTCACCACTTTGAACGTGGAGCCGGGTTCGTAGACATCGCTCACCGCGCGATTCTTCAATGCCTGAACGTCGCTCTTATTGAAAGTATTGGCATTAAAGGTCGGATAATTCGCCAACGCCAGAATTTCGCCCGTATGCGGATTTTGCACAATCACGGTACCCGCGACCGCGTGCGTCTGCTTCATGGCGGCTTCGAGTTGGCGCTCGGCAAGATACTGGATCTTTTCATCAATGGTAAGCACCAGGTTTTCACCGGGCTCGGGCTGACGCTCCACCCGGCCAAACCATTTGCGCCGTGCATCCATGGAGATCAACATCTTGCCCGGCTTGCCGCGCAGGCGGGCATCGAAGCTGCGCTCCAGGCCGCCCAGGCCTTCATCATCCAGACCTACGTAGCCCAGCGTTTGCGCCGCTAATTCGCGCTTGGGATAGTAGCGCTTGGATTCCTTCTGGAAATTAATGCCCTTCAGGTTCAAGGCGCGGATGCGGTCGCTGGTCGCAGGGTCCACCTTGCGCGCGATCCAGGCAAAGCTGCGCGAAGACTTCATGCGGGCCAGCAGTTCATGCGGGTCTTCCTGAAGAATCCTGCCCAGAAGAGAGGCGGCTGTGGCCTGGTCGGGGATGTCGCTGGGCACAGCATAGATGGAATCCACGGCCACCGACATGGCCAGCTCATGCCCGCTGCGGTCGTAGATAATGCCGCGGCTGGGGGCTACATCAATCGTCCGCTGCTGCTGGCGGGCGGCGCGCTGCACGAAATCTCCATAGGAGAAAATTTGCAGGTACACCAGGCGGCCGCAGATGATGAGCAGCCATAAAACAAGAATTCCCGCAAAGATAAGAAGCCGTTGCCGCGGGTTGAGTGCATTACCTTTTACTGCCATTGCGAATTTTCAAATTGCGCTTGTCTGCACAGCCGTGGGACGGGCTGTGCCACACAAGACCCGTTAGCCCTTAGATCTAGCCGGGTGAGCGAAAAGTGAGCGCCGTACAGCGCGAACTTTTCGCGAGGGCGCAGCGGCTTGTTTTGCCGCGTGAGCCCTTAGATTGAAGACAGCAAGTGGCGAACACGCAGTTTGCGCGTTCGCCAACCCTTATTCCCACCAGCCGCTTGCTTTGGTTGAAGCCTGGCTGGAAGACCTTTAGTACCCCAAGCCGAACTATTGAGTTAACGTCACCACGGCAATCTGAGAAGCCTGGGCCATGGTGGCAGCACCGCCATCGTTGCTTGCCGGATCGAGCCGCATGACCTGGCCGGCCTGGGGAGAAGCTAACCCCATTCGCCGGGCAAGCATATCAATGCGCTCCGGATCGCGCAGCGAAGCCTGCTCCAGGCGCAGCGCCCGGTTCAATTCACTCAAATTTTCGCGTTGCGCCTTCAGCGCCTCAATCTTGTAGCCGTACTCGACAGAGCTGAAATGCTGCCAGGCATAGGTCATCACCAGCAAAAAGAAGATGCTCATCACGGCCGCAAACATGGCCATCTCGCGGTTACGTTTGCGGTCGGCAACCTTGACCAGGCGCGAGTTATCAATCTCTTTGGCAAAGTAGAACTCCGGCGTGCCGCTCCAGAAGGAGCTGCGCCGCGTGGCTCCGCCTGCGGGAATCCACATGCCCGTGAGGGCCTGCCGCCGGACGGGGAACGTCATTGCACGAGCCGCCATTACGCCACCGCCATTTTTTTAGCCTGCGCCGATTCGTAGATATACGTGGAATAGCCCTCGGAATTGACCACGGCTTGTTTCAGTATTATCTGGCAGTCGAGCTGCGCAAGCAGCTCGGCGCGCTGCACGCATTGTGTGAGTTCTTCAATCATTTTGCCTGTGTACATAAAGACTCCATTTCGTGCCTGGAGACGTAGCAAAGCTACATCTCTACCCAATCATGTTTCCTTACCCCAGAAAACCTCTTCGGGACGGCATCGAATGAGGTTGGAAATTTCTGAGGAACTGCATTTTTCGCCCAAGTTTTGAAAGGCGATGCCGTCCCGATGTCATTTTTCTAAGGGCTCAGCAACGCTTTCGCTGCTGCGCCCTCGCTTTTGGTTCGCGCGCGACAGCGCTCACCAAAAGCTCACCCTTGTGTGGCACAGCCCTCCCCGGCTGTGCTCAAATCTTTTCCCCTGCCCGCAGCTTGGCGCTGCGGCTGCGCGGGTTGCGTTCGATCTCTTCCGGCTGGGCCGTAACCGGCTTCTTAGTTAGAACGCGGTAAACGCCCGTACTTGCACCCGCCCGCAGGGCATCTTTCATAACTCTGTCTTCCAGCGAGTGGAAGCTGATGACCACCAGTCTGCCTCCGGTGGCGAGGAGCTGAGGCGCCGACTGCATCAGCGCGATCAGCTCATCGAGTTCGCGGTTTACGAAGATTCGGAGTGCCTGAAAGGTCCGTGTCGCGGGATGAATACGCTCGTGTTTCATTGGCCGGAGCGCAGCCGATATAACTTTTACAAGATGAGCGGTAGTCGTTATCGGCCGCGCCCGGACAATGGCTCTGGCGATTCTCCGCGACCTCCTTTCCTCACCGAATTCGTAAATCACATGAGCGAGCTCTTTTTCGTCCATGTGGTTTACCACTTGATCGGCGGTGCGCTCGGCCTGCGGGTCCATACGCATGTCGAGCGGCCCTTCCGCCTGAAAACTGAATCCGCGCGCGGCATCATTGAGCTGCAGTGAACTCAAACCAAGATCGGCCAGCAGGCCATCTACCGAGTTCGGGGGGAGCAGCTTGCGCAGCTCGCCAAAGCCCGTATGCAGCAGAGTGATGCGTGGCCAGTCTTGCTTAAGCGCAGCCGGAGGGTTCTCCAGCCGCTGCCGTGCTACTTCGAGCGCGTGCGGGTCTTTATCGACCCCAATCAGATGACCCTCGGGGCCGAGGCGTCTTGCGATTTCGTAACTGTGCCCGCCCGCCCCCAGGGTGGCGTCCACATAAGTGCCGCCGCGCCGGATTGCAAGAAAATCGATCGCTTCTTTTAAAAGAACCGAAACATGGCCAAACTCGCTGCTGCCACGCTCCATCCCCTGAGGGACTTGTTCGAAACCAAAATCTTCTTCGTCCTCTGTCACTAGATGCCCAGCTCGTCGAGTGTCTTTTCATCCTCTGCCGTGAACTGTTCCTCTGCCAGTTGCTTGGAGACTTCCATGCTGCGAACTTCCAGGTACGTCAAATTTCCGTACACGGCCACGTCGCCCTTAATCGCGGCGGATTCGCGCAGAATCTGCGGGATCAGCACCCTGCCTTGCGCGTCTATTTCCACCATCTGGCCGTAATAGTTCACTTTGTTCAGAAATCTCTTTTTCGAAGGATTGAAGTTGGATAGCTTGGCCAGCTTCTCTTCGATACGGCGCCACTCTTCCACTGGATAAATCTCTGCCACCTTGCCGTCGCGGCTGGTGATGTAAAACTCCATACCGTACTTCTCGTCGATCAGGCGCTTGAATTCCGCCGGAACCTTGAGGCGTCCCTTTTCGTCGACCCGCGCGGGATGGTTGCCGCGAAACATATTGCTTTTCCCGATTCCTTCCGGGTTTTAAACCTTTAAAAACCGCTACAATGGCGGCTTGAACTAGAATTTCAATGGCGAAAGATAGGACTACTTCGGCTTTTACTGGTGTTTTGGCGTCGGCTGTTGGTGTTTTGCACATTTTTAACAGCTTTTCCACTCACGACCACGTCAACATCAGAAAACTAGATACAAATCCACTTTCTACCACTTTTGACCACATCCTACGCCTAAATGGTTGCATGTCAACAACTTTTTTTTAGGTAGGGTGCCGGCATAAGAACGATTGCCCTGTTTCTGGTGCATCTGTTAAGAAAAACTCCAGCAATCGCGCTTGTGTCTGAGCTGACCACAAGATGTTGCGTTTACCGCGGGGGTGCGGAGAAGCAGCTCGCAGCTCCAAGCTCTCAGCTCCAGGGTTTTGCCAGAAGCAGCGTCGTAACCATTGGAGCGGAGAGATGAGAGCTTGGAGCTGTTGTTAAAATTTCAATCGTATGCCTCAGCCGGAAGAAACAGCGGGATCGAACACTTCCAAGCCAGCCACCGTGCGTTTCGCGGTTTATGAGGTGAACCTGCGAACAGGAGAGTTGCGCAAGCATGGCAACCGGGTCCGCTTGCAGGAGCAGCCCTTCCAGGTGCTTGCGATGCTGCTGGAGCGGCCTGGTGAACTGGTAACGCGCGACGAGTTGCGGCAGAAGTTGTGGCCGGCAGATACCTTTGTTGATTTCGACCACAGCCTGAACACTGCGATCAACAAGTTGCGTGAAACTCTGGGAGACTCTTCCAACTCGCCGCGCTTCATTGAGACGCTGCCGCGGCGCGGATATCGTTTCATTGCTCCGGTGACAATCGGTGAACCCGCGTTCCAGATGGGCCAGGCGTCGGATGGCGGAAGGCTGCAACCCTCCCCACCCGCGGGCGCGCAGGAAACAACGACCCAAACTGCGGCCCGAGAAAGCGATAGCGCGAGGTTTCCAGTTGCAGACGATAACAAGGCTCACGATCCAGTCCCAGGCCCTGAGCATGAGCTTCCTCATCCGCATCGCAACGTGCCGCGCTTTCTTTTTCTGCTCATCCAGGTGATGTATCTGTGTTTTTACATTCCGGCGCTCGCGGGGGTGCACCTGATTGACGATATCGTCAATGCCCTTTTTGGCCGGGGAGGCGAAAGTGCAATGATCGTTGTCATCGTCACTGCCTCGCTGGGAATTGCGCTGCGGCTGTATCTGTTCTCCGCCGTGGCCTTTGATTTTCACGGCATCGAGCCGCAGTTCGCGCGCCTGTTTCTCTTCCTGTTTGCGCTGGATGAACTGTGGGCGCTTTCTCCTTTTCTGTTGTGGCAAAAATTGGGGATCGGACTGGTGTTGGCCTCGGCAGCGGCGCTGGTGTGGGTACCGTTTTCCCAGCGGACCCTGCTCCGCATGGCTTATTCCGCCAATTCTTCATAAACCATAAAACGCCATCACTTGACTTTCCCGCGCGCCCGCGATAACTTCCGGACTTTGGACAATTAAAGCGATTGGGAGAAGCTGAGTGGCCCCTTTGCAGCGCATCGTAACCTTAACCACAGATTTCGGTATTACAGAGCACTACGTGGGCGCCATGAAGGGCGCCATCTACAACATCAACCCTGCGGCCCAAGTCGTGGATATCTGCAATTCAGTCCACTCTTACGACCTGCTTGACGGCGCGCTGACTCTGGCTCAGGCTTATAGTTACTATCCCCCGAACACGCTGCATGTGGTCGTGGTAGACCCCGGCGTCGGAACCGCACGGCGTCCTATTCTGGCAAACGTCGGCAAATACCTGTTTCTCGCCCCCGACAACGGCATCCTTTCTCTGGTCTATGAGCGAGAGGAAGCCATAAGCGTTCGCCACGTTACCTCACAGCATTACTTCTTGCAGCCGGTCAGTAACACCTTTCACGGCCGCGATGTCTTTGCCCCCGTCGCCGGCTGGCTCAGCAAAGGAGTCGATCCGGAAAAATTCGGCGAGGTGGTCACTGATTTCGTGCGCTTTACCGCACCCAAACCTAAATCTGCGGGCGATAACCTGTTCAAAGGCATTGTCCTCAAGGTAGATAAGTTCGGAAACCTGGTCACCAACATCACTCCCCAGGACCTGCCGCAGTTATTCACGCCTCAGCCCCCTCCATTCAAGATTTCTGTAGGTAAGACCGAAATCAGCAAGATGAAAACCACGTATGCTGAAGGCGCCCCCGGAGAGGTGTTCGCTGTGCTGGGCAGCATGGGATTTCTGGAAATCGTTACCAATCGCGGCTCAGCGCAGAACACCATCGGGGCGGGTAAGGGCACCGAGGTAGGCGTCAAACTGGAAGGTTAGTCGCCAATTTCTCACCGCGCAGGCACAGAGACATAAAGGAATTGGATCATTGAGTCATCGGGTCATTTTGTCATTGAAGGTAAATGACGGATCACCAAGATCCAATTGGCTCAATGATTCAATGACCCGATGATTCAATTTCTCCGTGCCAACCGTGGTGAGAAATCCGGGCTGGCGATTTCAATGCCCGCAGCTCTCTGGAGGCTCTGTGCACCTGCTGATCGGCGTGGTTGCCTCGTTTCTGCCGCAACGCTATCGCTCTGCCCTGTCTGTGAGTGCGCCTGCGGCGGCAATTTCGGGTGTTGCCCAACTTCTCTTTTGCCTGGGCGCGCTCATCTACCGCTATTTCACTTTCACCAATAACCGCCTATTTGCAGATATGAATGTGATGCAGAAGGCTGGCCAAAGAGGTGGCGAAGCGGTGATCATGGGCTCTGGTCTGCTACTGCTCATGGAATACTTGATTCAGCCTTTGACCATTGTCCTGTGTTATTTTGCCTTCGAAGGGCTAGTGCGCCTGGTGGCCGCCATCATCACGCAGGAGATCGTCCCAACCCTGCCTTTGTACCTTGTGCTTCTGCAGCAGCAGAAGCTGCACGCCATTCGTTGTGAGCGTGCCCTGGGCGAGAGGATCATCGATGAAGTCCGTTTTGTGGAATCCTCCCCCTGCGGTTTGCGGATCGCATCTTGCAGGCCGAAAGAAGGATGGAACAAACTGATCACCGTCGCCTATCAGGACGAATTGTATGAAGTTGCCGCCGCCCAGGAGGGAAACCCGCCACGCCCCTTCGTTTACCTGTTGCGCAGGAAGCCCGACCACAAAGTCATCCGCGGAATCCATCATTATGACCCCACCGAAGCGCTGGCCGATGTTCGTCGCCAGGAAAATTGACCAATTTCTGGGTGCATCAGCTATGGAAACACTCTAGAATCAAACCCAATGAAATATCTTCTGCGATTTATCTGGAATGCCACGCGCGGATACCGGCTCATGCCCTGGCGCAGTCCGTATTTAAAATGGCGCATCGAAACGTATTGCGGTTTGAAGATGAGCAAGATTGGCTTTCTTGAGTTTTGGGGGTTCATGTGGCGGGAGCGCAGCAATCTGGTCCGCTTCCTGCATTGGACTTCTGAGATGGACCGCTACGCCCGCGCCAAGCCTAAGAATCCTTAGGGAGTGGGTCAGTTTGGAAGGCCAATCTGGGATAACTTCCTGATCGCCGACAATCTATGAGTCGGGCCGTCAATGACTACAAGGTCGTTTGTGAACCGCGCGACGAAGTGCTGAAGGGCGTCCGGATAACTTCCGTATTGCCGACCATACGGGAGCCAAGTGACGAGAGGCGCGGTTATAAGAACCTCTTGAGAGGAGAGTTCTGCCCTATTCTGCCCCGGGGGGATTGAGATGAAGCCTTTGATCTTTGCTCTTTGTGTTGTGTCTGCGTTTGGCAGTCTGAGCGCGCAGAAGCCTGTGTGGCAGCCATCGCCGGGACATAAGCAAGTGCCGATATGGCCGGGGAGAGTGCCCGATCCCCAGCCTGTCGCGGGGCCGGAGTTCGCTACGACGACTGGGAAGGAGTGGCTGGTTGCCGGCAGGCCGGCGGGGGGCGTGAGCAACGTGTCGCGGCCTACGATGACAGTCTATTCGCCGCAAGGAAAGAATACAGGCGCAGCGGTGGTCGTCTTCCCGGGTGGAGGCTATCAGGGTCTGGCCATCGATCTTGAAGGCACGGAGGTCTGTGATTGGCTGACGCCACGGGGGATCACGTGTGTGCTGTTGAAATACCGCGTGACGGATGTGGGGCCGTATCCGAAATCGGGTCCGTACCCGGAATCACCGATGGCGCTGGAAGATGCGCAGAGGACGTTGGGGCTGGTGCGCTTTCACGCGGCGGAGTGGCACATCGATCCGCATAAGATTGGTGTGCTTGGATTTTCGTCAGGCGGTCATCTTTCGGCAGCGATGAGCACGCACTTTCAGAAGCGTTTGTATCCGGCTGTTGATGTTGCCGACAAAGAGAGCTGCCGCCCAGATTTTGCGGTGGCTATTTATCCGGGGCATCTTTCGCTTTCCGCGGCGGAGTGGGATGCTAAGCAAGGTGCCAAAAAGTTTGCGGTTCGTAAGCCGGAGCATCTTTCGCTTTCCGATGAAAGCCTCGCGTTGAACCCCGATCTCCACGTCACCAGCCAGACGCCGCCTACGTTCTTGCTACAGGCGGAGGATGATCACGTGGACAATGTAAATGACTCGCTGGCTTACTACGTCGCGCTGAAGAAAGCTGGAGTCTCCGTGGAGATGCATTTGTACGCGCAGGGCGGGCATGCGTTTGGGCTGCGGCGCACGAAGCTTCCGATAACAGGATGGCCTCAGTTGGTGGAGACGTGGCTGGGGACGATTGGGATGATTTCGGAGTAGGTGCTCTGGGATTACATACGACAAATCGCCTGCCGGAAGCGAGTCGCTGTACCTCCCGGATGACGGGCAACACGGAAACAAGTCCCCTTTCACACGTGCATAATCCAGCGATGTTAAAATCGTGCTGTCAGCATGAGCGACACGCGTCAAATCGCCGAAAATCATTTTTACACCGCCCTGGACCTGTTTGCCGAGGGAAAGCATGTCGAGGCAATCGGCGAATATCGGGCCGCGATTGACGCCGACCCCACCTATACAGACGCCCTCCACGGTCTGGCCCGCATCTACCAGGACCTTGACCGCTATGACGAGGCCATTGCCATTGCGCAGAAACTGGCCGCTCTCGATCCCGACGATGTGCTGCCGCACACCAGCCTCTCTATTCTCTACCAGAAAAAAGGCATGATCGCCGAAGCCGAAGAGGAAGCTAACCGCGCCCGCGTACTCGGCTGGAAACAACAATTGAAACAGAGCGGGCAAAAGACCGGTCAACCCGGCACATAAGTCCAGAATTCACTGCCTGTTGATATCAAACCATTGCATTCGGAGCAATAATGCCCCACTATTTTTCTGGATCTTCCATTAAGCGCATTCGAGGATGCGCAGGTTTGGGTTGTTCATTGCAGAAACAGAACCAAGACACGCTTTAGATTTCGTATTTCTTCATCAGGTGGCGGAACGAACGGTAAGAAAGTTTGAGCATCTCGGCGGCGCGCGTCTGTACTCCATTCGAATGCCGCAGCGCCGATTGCAACAACGAGCGTTCAATGTCTGAGACGTAATGTTCCAGGTCCAAACCCTCGGCGGGCAGGCTCGCTGTGCTCGGCATAGTGGCCGTGGCAGCCGCAGCCCTGCTCTTGGGTCGCTCGACCGGCATTTCAACCTGCAATTCGTCTTTGCTCTCCAGCGCCACGGCGCGTTCGATCGTATTTTCAAGCTGGCGCACATTCCCCGGCCAGTCGTAGGCGCCAAGGTCGCGCAACGATCTTTCCGTCAGCCGCACGATGCTCTTGCCTGCCGCCGGCGCATACTTCTTGAGAAAATGCTGCGCCAGCAGCGGAATATCTTCCCTGCGCTCGCGCAACGGGGGGACCTGAATCGGGATCACGCTGATGCGGTAGTAGAGATCTTCGCGGAAAGTTTTTTCGGCTACCATGGCGTCGAGGTCCTTGTTGGCGGCGGCGATCACGCGCACGTCAATCGGGATCTCATGCGTGCCGCCTACCATGCGAATGCAGCGTTCCTGCAAGACGCGCAGGAGCTTGACCTGCATGGCCATGGTCATTTCGCTGATTTCATCGAGGAATATGGTGCCCCCATGGGTCACTTCAAAGAGTCCGCTCTTATTTTGCGAGGCGCCGGTAAAAGCCCCTTTGACATAACCGAACAGCTCGCTTTCGAGCAGAGTTTCAGGAAAGGCGCCGCAGTTGACCGAGACAAACGGTTGGGTGCCACGTGGAGAGCAGGCGTGAACCGCGCGCGCTACCAGTTCCTTGCCGGTGCCGCTTTCTCCATACACCAGGATGGTGCTGTTGGTGGGCGCCACCGTGCGAATGGTTTGTTTAAGCTGCTGGATGCGCGCACTGCTGCCGATGATATTTTCCAGCGAGTTGCGGCTGGAAGCATCACGCTTGAAGGCGAGGTTCTCGCGGCGCAGGGAAATATTCTCCAGAGCCCGCGAGACGGCCACCCGGACCTCTTCCACCAGGCCCGGCCCCTTATGGATGTATTGAAACGCGCCTGCATTCACCGCGTTGACCGCAGCCTCATAGTCTTCGACGGCGGTGATAAGGATCACCGATGTTTCCGGGGATGCCTTTCGGGTGTGGCGCAGCACCTCAATGCCGTCGTGATTCGGCATTTTAATGTCGCTGATGACAACGTCATACAAAGCGCTGCTCAGTTTCTTGATCGCGGCCTCGCCCGAGGTGACGGTTTCGATGCGGTGCCCCTCTTTACGCAGCGAGATTTCCAGGACCTCGCAGATGGAGCGAGTATCATCGCAGACCAGGATGTTACCCATGCACTCCTCCTGCCTTCGCCAGATGCAACGGCGCCTTCTCGGCTTCGCTGCGGTCCACTGAATCCTCTTGCGAGACGCGCGGGAACTCCAGCCGGAACTCCGATCCCCTCCCCGGCGCCGAGTTCACGGATATATGAGCCTTATGCGCCTGCACGATCTGGTACACAATCGCAAGCCCCAATCCGGTGCCGCCTTCAAAGCGCGACTGGAAAGGCTCGAAGATCTTTTCCATTAACTGCGTATCCATCCCGGAACCGGTGTCGGCAAAACCGATGGCCCAGTTTTTTTCTTTCTCGGCCAGGCTTACGGTCAAAACTCCTCCCTCCGGCATTGCGCGCACCGCATTTTCACAAAGGTTCCAGAAGACCTGCTTGAGTTTGTCGCCGTCGACAACGGCAAGCGCGTCTGAAGCCGGATACTGGCGGACAACTGCAATTTTTTTGGCGGCCGGTTTTTGTTGGCCGGAAATGAGAGGGTGATTCTCCAGCAAGGTCAGGGTATCGTTGAGCAAAGACACCAGATTCAGCGGACGAAACTTATAGTTCTTGTCACGCGAATAAATCAAAAAGTCGGAGATGATGCGGTTCAGGCGCTCCGATTCGCGGGTAACGATCTCCACCAGCCTGTGTTGCTCTTCATTGAGGGCTGAGATGGTCGACAGCACTTTGACCGAACCTGCGATGGAGGAAAGCGGATTGCGAATCTCGTGGGCGATGCCCGCGGCCATACGCCCCACCGCGCTCAGCCGGTCACGCATTCGTATCTCCTGCTCCAGGCGGCGGATATCGGTCAAATCGGCAAACGTGTAAATGTAGCCGAGCTCGCCCTGTTCGGAAACACGCAACAAGGAAACTTTCATGCCGAAAATCTTTTCCGTTCCCTCGCGCGTCAGGCAACGCACCTCGCAACGTATGTCGGTCATGGCGGAGGGATCTTCAAATCTCGGCAGGCGGTCTAAAAAGAGTTCTTGCACGTCCTTGCCGAGCAGGTCTTGTACCCTTCGTTCCAGGAGCCTTTCCCCGGCGGGATTGAGCAGCGTGATACGCCCCTGCAAGTCGGTTGTAATCAACCCTCCGCTCATGGAGCGGATGATATTTTCGTGCAGCGCCTGCAGATTTTCCAGCGCCTGCACGTCGCCTTGCCGCAGTTTTGCGCTCAGCGTGCTGGCCAGATAAGCCACGGCGAAGTATGCGCAAAAATTGACCATGACCACCAGTTGCAGCGTCTTGCTGTCGGTCCGGACAGACATCGAATAGGAGTGCAGCATTCCATATTGCGTAAGCTCGAGCATGGCCGCAAACAGAACGAATGAAAGCCCCGCTGTCAAATAAGCCCATACGCGAGGCAACTGGATGCTGGCGACAATAATGATGAGCGGATAAAGAAAATTGAAAGAAGTGTCAATACCGCCGGTCACATACAAAATTGCCGTGGAGAAGGCGATATCCGTCAGGATCTGCAGGCGGACATGCGTACGCGTATCGTGCCACAAGGCCAGCAACAGAATCTGGAAGAAGGAGATGGAATACCACAGGACAATGATAGAGACAAAACCGCGGACCGGAACATTGTTGGGCGTGAGCTGCGTGATGGCCAGCTCAATGCCCAGCAGGAAAGTGACGATAATGATGCGCACCTTCCCCATCCAGCTCAGCCAGGCGCGATCATTCAATTCATTCTGCATGGCAACTCTTGCTTCTTTTCTCCCCCATCAGGCCCCTGCCTGCTGAAGACACACATCTCCCCGAATGCTTCTTCTCTCGACAGCACCATTAACCGGCGAGTTTGGCGATCATGGAGAACAGCGGCAGATAAAGAGAGATCACGATGCCGCCCACCACGAATCCCAGGAATCCGATCAAGAGCGGTTCCATGAGCGTAAGCATGTCTTTGATCGCAGCATCCACTTCATCTTCATAGAAATCGGCAATCTTCTGCAGCATGGCATCCATGGCGCCGGTCGCTTCGCCAACTCCGATCATTTGCACGACCATGTTGGGAAAAACTCCGCTCTCGCGCAGGGGATCGACGATGGTGCGGCCCTCTTCCACGGCCTTGCGGACCTTCATAATGCTCTGCTCCAGGACAGCGTTGCCGGAGGTGCGGGCTGTGATGCTAAGCCCTTCCAGGATGGGTACGCCAGAAGTAATCAGGGTTCCAAGGGTGCGGGTGAAACGAGCCACGGCAATCTTGCGCAGGATCTGGCCGAGCACCGGCAGCTTCAGAAGCAATTTATCGAAAAAGAGGCGCCCCTCAGAGCTGGTCCTGGCATACTTAATGGCCACGATCAGGACAATCAAGAAAAGGACGAACACCCAGCCGAATCTGCCGATAGCATCGCTGAGGCCAATGACTACACGAGTCATTAGAGGCAAAGTTACATCGAGCCCCGCAAACAGGTTGGCAAAAATGGGGACCACCCATTTGAGAAGACCGGCAACAATAATCGTTGCGATGGAAATAACGGCCGTGGGATACACCAGGGCCGACCGCACTGCCGCTTTTAGCTTGACAGCTTTTTCCACGTAGGTGGCAAGCCGCTGCAGAATTACGTCGAGAATACCGCCGGTTTCGCCAGCCTCAATCATATTCGTGGCCAAGTCGTCGAAAATCTTAGGATATGAGCGCATGGCATTGGCCAGCGTAGAGCCGCCTTCCACCGTCGTCCGGACACCGGTCAGGCATTTTTGGAAGGTCATGTTTTCCTGATTGGCGGCAAGAATTTCCAGACACTGCACCAACGGGAGACCAGCGTCGATCATGACCGAGAATTGCCGGAAGAAAATGGCAATGTCTTTTGTTGGGACGCTGCCTCGACCAATCATCGGCAAGTTGAATTCTTTGCCTTTTTCCTTGATTGCCCCAATGGCAATGCGCTCACGGCGAAGCTGGTTCTGCAAATCCTGTTTGGAAGCCGCATTACGGTCGCCGGAAACTCTCTCGCCTGTTGCCGTTTTTCCTGTAAATGTAAATACTGGCATTTTCTGCCTCCCTATAATTGGTAACCGGAGTTACATTTGCCTCCGGCCTTGCTTGATCCCATCAGCGCTTCATGGCTGCCGCTGCAGCCGGAGTATTCTGCTTCGTGATCAGACCTACTCCACGATTGATCATTTCCTGCAACTCATCGGGCATCGACGAACGCAGCATCGCCATCTCCAAAGTAATCTGTTTCTGGAAATAGAGCGTCGCCAACGATTGATTGAAGGTCTGCATTCCGAATTTGTCCTGCCCTGATTGCATGGCCGAGTAGATCTGGTGAATCTTGTCTTCGCGGATCAGGTTGCGAATAGCGGCATTGGGCACCATGATTTCCATGGCCATAGCGCGTCCCTGTCCGCCAACCTTGGCCAGCAACGATTGGCACAAAATTCCTTCCAGCACCAGGGAGAGCTGCGCCCGTATCTGCGGTTGCTGGTGCGCGGGAAAGACGTCAATCACGCGGTTGATGGTGGAAGACGCCGAGTTGGTATGCAATGTGCCGAAGGTCAGGTGGCCGGTTTCGGCGATGCGCAACGCCGATTCAATGGTTTCCAGGTCGCGCATCTCGCCGATCAGCACCACGTCCGGGTCTTCGCGCAGCGCCGCCCGTAATGCGTCGGAAAATGACTTGGTATCGGCATGCACTTCACGCTGGTTCACCAGGCAGCTCTTGTTCTGGTGAACAAATTCGATAGGGTCTTCGATGGTGATGATATGGTCATGGCGTTCGGTGTTGATCTTGTCGATCATGGCAGCCAGAGTTGTAGACTTGCCCGAGCCGGTTGGGCCCGTAACCAGGATCAATCCGCGGGGCTTTTCGCAAAGCTTGGTGACAATTCCCGGCAATCCGAGCTGCGCGAAGGACTTGATCTCGAAGGGAATCACGCGAAATACGGCGCCGGTGGCCCCGCGTTGATTAAAAAGATTGCCGCGGAAACGCGCCAAACCCTTCAACCCGAACGAGAAGTCCAGTTCCAGGTTTTCTTCAAAGCGGTGCTTCTGCGCATCGGTCAGAACGCTGTAGGCCAACTGCTTGGTTTCTGCCGGAGTCAGCGGTGGCATATCGAGAGGCACCAGGTGCCCGTGGACGCGCACCTGCGGCGGCGAATTGGTGGTGATATGAAGATCGCTTCCGCTCATCTCCAGCATTTTTCGAAGCAGTTCACTTAAGGTAGCTGTCATAATCTGTTCCCAGTCTCTCCCTAAAAATTATTAATGGATGGTTTCACGCGCCACTTCTTCCATCGTGGTCACGCCCTCCATAATCTTCACCAATCCGCTGCGCCGCAGGGTAATCATGCCGCGCTCGATGGCTTTTTTCTTCAGCTCAACCGCGGATGCTCCCACCAGAATCAATTCGCGAACTTCATCGTCAACTTCCATCACTTCATAAAGCCCGCAGCGTCCTTTGTACCCAGTGCTGTTGCACACGGAACAGCCTTTTCCCTTCTTGGGTTTGAATTTCTTGGCTTCCTCCGGCGAAAATCCGGCCTCAATCAGCGTCTGCACCGGTAAATCAAGCGGCTCGGCACAGTCTTTGCATACGCGCCGCACCAGGCGCTGCGCCACAATCATGTGCACCGAGGTAGCCACCAGGAAAGGCTCAATCCCCATGTTCATCAGGCGGCTGATGGTCTCGGGCGCGCCGTTGGTATGCAGCGTGGAAAGCACCAGGTGTCCTGTCAGCGCTGCCTTAATGGCAATTTCAGCGGTTTCAAAGTCGCGAATCTCACCCACCAGGATGATATTCGGATCCTGCCGCAAGAAGGCGCGCAAGGCAGTGGCAAAATTCAGTCCAATGGATTCCTTCATTTGCACCTGGTTAACGCCGGCGAGCTGAAACTCGACCGGATCTTCGGCGGTCATGATGTTCGTATCCGGCTGGTTCAGGCGAGAGATGGAAGAATACAGGGTGTTGGTTTTGCCCGAACCGGTTGGCCCGGTTACCAGAACCATGCCGTATGGCTTGAGGATGGCCTTCTCAAATTTGACCAGGGAATCGGCTTCAAATCCAAGCTTGGTCATATCCAGACGCAGGTTTTCCTTGTCGAGCAGCCGCATTACGACTTTTTCTCCCCAGAGAGTAGGCAACGTGCTCACGCGGTAGTCGAGCTGCTTTTTCTTTCCCCCGATGTTCATTTTCAGCATGATGCGGCCGTCTTGCGGCAGGCGCTTCTCACTGATGTCGAGCTTGGCCATGATTTTGATGCGGGATGTAATGGCGTCCTTCATCCGCAGCGGGGGACTCATGATGGGCTGCAACATGCCGTCAATACGAAAGCGCACGCGATATTCTTTTTCATAGGGCTCAATGTGAATGTCACTTGCGCCACGCTTTACCGCGTCAGAGAGAATAATGTTCACCAGCTTGACGATAGGAGCTTCTTCCGCCTGCTTTTCCAGTTGATCAAGGCCAAGGTCTTGTTCCTCCGCCGTCAGCTCTACGTCGGCATCCATTTCGTTCACCGAGGCCATCACCTTTTCCAGGTCTTCCTCGCGCGAGACACTGTAGGCTTTTTCGATGCCCTCCATGATGGCGGCTTCGGAAGCAACCACGGGCTCAATGTTGAATCCGGTCATGAATTTGATATCGTCCATGGCGAATACGTTGGTAGGATCAACCATGGCGATAGTCAGTGACGCGCCCACACGGCTTAAGGGAAGAATCTGATAGCGCTTGGCGGTCTCATAAGGCACCAGCTTGACCACCGAACCATCAATTTCAAAATAAGAAAGATTAATCGCCGGAACGCCATACTGGCGTGAAAGAAAGTTGGTTACATCTTCATCCGAAAGGAACCCGAGTTTCACAAGAGCAGAGCCCAGGCGGGCGCCATTTTCTTTTTGCATCTTGATGGCTTGGTCTAACTGCTCTGGGGTAATGACCTTCTCTTTAACAAGCAGGTCGCCCAACCGCTGGGACATACGTGCATCTCCCTTTATCTGAAGTCACTATCCGCAAATTGTGACTATTTGCGCTAGCTGTCTGGCGCAATCCTCTGGGGGAAAAAATTGCGGGTTGCGCGAATCGTATTCCGAGTGACAGAAATTGTCAATCGAGATTTACACCCAGGTGGTGACGAAAGGGAGACTACTTAGTTTTTTGGGTAACCTCGGTAGCGATCACGGAAGGGTGTTTACATCTTGTATTCGCTTTGATTTCATAGAATTAGGTAGCTCAAATGCCTCGAACCGCTTTGGCAAAGTCTCCTGCCCCAACGATGCGAAAAATCCGGCGTTTATACCGGGCACTAGGGGTCTTCTACGGGCCACAAAACTGGTGGCCTGCAAGGACCTCATTTGAGGTCGTGGCAGGGGCCTATCTCACCCAAAACACGTCCTGGAGCAATGTGGAACTGGCGCTGGGCAGTTTGCGCAAGGCGGGCAAACTGAACATAGAGGGTATCCGGTCTCTTTCGCTAAGAAAACTGCAACAGCTCATTCGCGCTTCCGGATTCTTTCGGCAAAAGTCTCGCAGTCTCAAAGCCTTCATTCAGTATCTTGATGCACGCCACGCAGGCTCTCTGCGCAGGATGTTTGCCCGCTATCGCAGCTCCTCTGCCGCTTTGCATGTTCTTCGCGGTGAGCTGCTGGCATTGAACGGTGTAGGTAAAGAGACGGCAGATTCCATCCTGCTGTACGCCGGGGACCTGCCTGTGTTCGTGGTTGACGCTTACACTCGCCGCATCTTCGCGCGACACGGTATTATTCCGCAGACTGCCAGCTACGAGGTGATACGCGAACTGGTGGAGAAGGCTTTGGCCGCTGCGCGGCTGGATGGAGAAGGCTTTTCGCAAGCACCGACGATCATCGTGCGCCGGAACCTGGCACGGCATTTTAATGAAATTCATGCTCTGCTAGTTCGTGTGGGAAAAGACTATTGCTACAAGTCAGCTCCTGACTGCGAAGCCTGCCCCTTGCGCCGGTTTCTTCCTGGATCTTAAGATTGCCTTTGCGGACAGGTAAAATGCGGAGAGAGCAGCCGGCCGAGGCACGTCCCGCTAGCGAGACTGCGGAATCCTTAAAATGAAGGCTCGTGCGGAAGCCAGGGGCATGCGGCGATAAGATCCTCGAGGTTTCCGTGAGGCTGGTGCGCCGAAATGCTGGCCCCATAGGCGCTGGCATACCATGTAACCCAGCTTGTGACATCGTCGGTCAGGTTCCGTCCTGTAAGCTGCCGCAAGGCATCGAAGATCCAGGTGCGCCCTACGGCATCAATCTTTGGATCTGCGGCGAAACGGAGCAAACCGGGAAGAAGTTGATGAATCTCATCGTGGCTGTAAGTCTCAAAGTGGCGTGTCATTAACGAAAAATCCCGATTGCAACAGCCTACCGGTACCCCGCGGGCTTGGACAAGTTACGAAGGTAATCCTTCAAATCAGGTTATTATCTGAGTTGCAAATAGTGCATCGCAGCACCTCCAAGCCCATCAAATCAACAGCAATGTTATAATTCTATTAATCAGGATATTTGCCCAATAGAGTTTCAAGGAGAATTACCCAATGGCAACCACCACGACGACAAATGTTGAAACCGCTTCGCCTTCGATCAAAACTGCCCCGCTTAACCTGACACCGAATGCTATTGCCAAGGTGAAGGAGATCATGGCTCAGCAGAACCCGGTCCCCAGTGGACTACGTGTGGGCGTGGTTGGCGGCGGATGCTCCGGTTTTTCTTACTCGATGGCCTTCGAGAACACGGCTGGAATGATGGATAAAACCTACAACTTTGACGGCCTCAAGGTCTATGTTGACGCGACTTCCCTCATGTATCTGAACGGCTGCGTGGTTGATTACGTGGATACGCTGGAGGGATCGGGTTTTAAGTTCGAAAATCCGAATGTAAAGAGCACCTGCGGTTGCGGCTCTTCATTCAACGTCTAGTCAAATCACTTCTAAAGAGATTTCAGCCCTGCGCTCTGCGCGGGGCTTTTCATTATTATTGAGGATTCGAATTCGTCGGTGGCGGCGGAGGCGGGTTGTTTATGTTTCCGTTTGGATTATTACCGCCGGGGTTCAGGTTCTGTGGCTGGAACATCTGCCCTATCGGTAAATCCATTCGCGGATCATAGAAGAACTGCCAGTCGTTGTAGTGGTTTTTCTTGTTGATTTCCTTGATGGAAGCCTTGGGGCTTGTACTGGAAACTCCAACGATGGGGCCACCGCCGAAAACCGGCAATCCATTATTACTCTGTTGTGGTGATTGAGGTGGGGTTCCCGGCGCGCCGGCCGGCTGCGTGTTGTCCCCGGTCGGTGGCGGGTTGTTGGGATTGCTGTTGTCAGAAGGGTTCGTGGTTACCGGCGGATTCTGCTGATTGACAAAAGCGTTGGGCACGTTGTTCTGATTGATATTGTTGTTGCCCTGCGTCAGGCTTTTGCCAAAAAATCCAACCGGCTGATAATTGACATCCTGAATGTGCAATAGTTTGAAATCTTTGCCTGTAATTGGATCTTTGTACTGGCGGCGGAGAAAGCGGAGATGGTTGGTATCCTTCAATTCGTCAAGACTGGTTGGATAACGGCCGAATTTTCTATAGAAACGCCTGATGGCGCGGACATATTGATCGCCCCGGCGAACGAGCTCTTCTTCCTGGTCGCGCCTGACCTGGACGGCGGCCGAGGGCGCCGCTTCAACCATGGCCAGGGTGAGCAGGGCCAGCATGAGCAGAATCACCAGTATGACGTAGCCTCTCTGGCCGGGTTTGCGTGCGCCGGGAGCCAGGGGCAAGTGCTGGAATGTGCGGAGCCTCCGCCCGGGCGCAGTGCCCTGCGGGCCGGAGCCCCGGCACAAAAACATTTCGCGGATTGGCCTTAAGCTGATCAAGTTGTGGTTTGCGTGAGCGCAATTTCCTGCGTGTTGTTATTCAATACGTCTTCAATCAAGACCGATGCCGTCTTGATCTGCACAACTTTGTAGCGCCGGTCCACAATGTCGCCTTCCTTGGCGATAAAGATATCGTCGCCCTGCGACAGAAAAACCTGCTTTGGCTCGCCGGGCTTGCTGGCAAAGCCAAAAAATTTCAGCGTAATCGGGGGCGGCGGTGGCGGCTTGCTCGGCCCAATGGCGCTGCACCATGGCAATCCGCCGCTCGGACCACCCGGTTGAGCACAAACCGGTTTGGGAGGTGGAGGCGGGAGATCGGGTTCGGCCTTGAAGATGTTTCGTCCTGTTCCGTTATAGGCGATGCCTTCACTGGCTCGCAGCAAATCCGTTTGCAGAGAAGGATCGAGATTGTTGTTGTTGACTCTGGATTTCACCGCAGCCTTGTGCGCGGCCAGACGCGATTCCGTAGCCGGCGCGGTTGCGCCGGCCTGGTTCGTACCAGCCACTGAGGCAGAAGCAGTCGATGGGCTTCCGTCAAAGATCATACGCATGAACAAAAAAACCGCCACAACGGCCAGCGCCACCCCAAAAATCAGTTTCTTCCGGTTCTCGGCTCCAATTTTCATCTTGATTTGGTCTGCGTTTTCAAAATCTATGTTTCCAATCTAATCGGCTGCATGTAGTTATTGAGCACATCCTGAATCTGAACCGATGCGGAATCAATGTGCACCACTTTGTAACGGCGATCCACAATGTCGCCTTCAGCGGCGATAAAAACGCTATCTCCCTGCGACAGAAATATCTTCTTTGGCTCACCCGGTTTGCTGGCAAAACCGAAGAATTTCAGGGGGATGGGCTGTACCGGACGCACCGGCACCAAGACAGGCTCGCACCATCTTAGCCCGCGACTCGGCCCTCCCAAAGGAGCACAGCTCGCAGGTGTTAGAAGCTGCGGCGGATCGGATTCTGCCTTGAAAATATTGTGCCCTGTTCCGCTGTAGACGATGCCTTCACTCGCCCGCAACAAATCCGTTCTCAGAGAAGGATTGAGATTGCTCGATTTTACGGCAGCTTTGCGCGCCGCCAGACGTGATTCCGTGGCCGGCGCGATCGCTCCCGGCTGGTTCGCGATGGCAACCGAGGCGGAAGGAGTCGACGGCGTGCTTCCATCAACTACCATCTGCACAAACAGAACGATGGCAATGACAGACAGCACCGCCGTTAGAATCACCTTTTTCCGATTTTCTGCGCCAATTTTCATCTTAAAACTTAACTCTTCAGAAACGTTCGAGCCTTCAGTCCGAGCCTAACGCTTCCGCCCTGGTCTCCGGCAAGATCGACGCTCTCCACAATAAAAAATATCTTGTCCCGCTCCAATCCGTTGATGAACTTGACGAGATTCACATAATCTCCCTCGAGATTGGCGTCAACGTCCACTTGCGTCAGCTCAGGCAAGTCTGTTTCCTTTACTCCATAGTGAGCCTGGGAAATCCGTATGTTATTTTGCTGCGCCAGCTTGCCCAATTCCGCGTAGATGGTGGAGTTCTTTTCGGGCAGGCGGTCACTAAAAAATTTGTTCAACTCTTTATCTGCGTTCTTAAGCTTCTGGTCCATGCCCATCAGCGGCTCTACTTCTTTGCGTTTGATCTGAAGATCGTTCTTGGCCTGCTCCAGACCTTGTTCCCTGGCCTCGCGACCCTCCGTCCAGGGCGAAAACAGGAAGGCAATGGTGATGACATCTACAATCAGCAGGCCGATCATGGCGGCCTGGATGCGTTTGCGGGTTTGTGTCAGGTTCGCCATTCTATTCTCCGCCAGGTCCTCTGTTCATCGCAGCACGCTGATTGCGTCTATTGGAGCTGTGGCCTGCGGAGCCATGCCCTGTCCGCGCGTTGTTGCCGATAACAGCCGTACTGTTGTGAAGATTTTTTTCTTTCTGAGGCACATGGAGCTGCGGAACGTAGTATGCCCACAGCTCAAATTTCATAGTGTCGCCTCCGGCCTGGCCGGGCTGCCCGCTGGTCTCTACTTTCATGATTGCATTGCGGAAGTAGCGTGATTTTTCCATGTTCTTCTGCAATTCAAACCCTTTATCACGGGAGTCGCCCGCCGCCGTGATTGTCACCTGGATCTGCCCTTCCTTATCCAACTCGGGCTTGATGGAAACCAGATGCACTCGTGTGGGCATGAGGGTCTCCATATCGGCAAAAACCTCGCTCCACGAAAAAGATTTCACCTCTATCAGGCCATTCACAAAAGCCGATCGATCGCGCGTACCCCGGTTTTCTGGACGGTTCAGGGTTGCCTGCGCCTGATTTCTTACATCATCCAGGCCGTCTATTTGTTTGTGAATGCTCGCAATCTGGACGGAAATGGAGCGAGTGCTCATCCATTCGTGGACCGCGATTGCAATCAGTGTGAGTGTCACCAATACCAGGAGCCCCAAAGCCGCTCCCCAGCGGCGATAAAAATCACCTGCGTCCTGGTAAGGGTGCGATGCGAGATTGATATCCAGGCGCATAATTATGCCAGCAAGGCCCCCGCTACTCCGGCCAATGATGCCGCCGGCACCTCGCCGGAAAGGCCGCCGCCAACGTAACGAGCGGGCACCAGTTCTTCGAGAGGAACAGAGAAATTGGCCTGTAAAACCGGGGCAATTTCAGTCACAGAAATATTGCCTCCTACCAGCACGCGTTCCACTTCAGAGCCAAAATTATCCTGAAAAAAGACCATGGAAGGATGAATGTCTTCGACCAGGCGCCCCGGGTCCATGCTTCCGGAGACAGCATGGTCCAGGCTGCGGAACAGCCGTAAAGTCTGGGCATCTACGATTGCCAGAGTTGTCATGGAATCCGATGTCTTGATCACCAGCGTAGGGCGGCTGGCGTCCACAACTCCAAGGGAAGCCAGGCTGGACGGAATAACGACCCCTGACGCATAACCAGCCTTTGCAAATACCGATTCGTATTCTTCAACCAAACTGGCCAAGGCCACCGCAGCCACCACCTTCAGGCCTTCGGAAGATGGATACGCATGATAAGAGATCACGGCCTTTTCAACGTCGAAGGGTAACGACTTGCGCAGCCGAAACCGGAGAATGCTCACAGCTTCTTCCTGGGAATCGGGCAATGCATCGAAGTCAAGCAGCACCACGCGTACGGCAGGGTCCGGAAGGACTGCAACGACATCCCGAAAACGGCCGCTGAGCGCGCCCAGCGCATCTGACAACACCGCGCTGAGGAGACCAGGATCGTTGATGTTATTCCCTGTGAGCGAAGGCGTTACCACTCCCGCCGGCAGGGCGCGCGAGGTGTGAATCTCAACAAATTCTCCGCCGTCATTGGCGCGCGCCGCGATGACACGATCGGAACAAATCTCACAGGCGAGCATGGGACGGGCGGTTTTTTGAAGGCGGATTGCCATTTAGCGTGATGTCTCAATAAACGTAACTTTGTTGATTTCTTTCAGCGTAGTAATTCCAGATCGGACTTTGGCCAGCGCCGATTCGCGCAGGAAGTGCATGCCTTCTTCGTGCGCGGCCTTGCGAATTTCTGAGCTGGGCTTACGGCCAAGAATCATCTCCCGGATGCGGTCGCTCAGGTCCAAAAGCTCATGAATGGCGGTGCGGCCTTTGAAGCCGGTTCCGGCGCACTCAATGCAGCCCGCGCCTTCGCAAAAGGTAAAATCATGCCACTCGGGTCGATTGAGCCCGCTGGATTCCAGCACGTCCTGCGGATAGTGCACCGGGGTTTTGCAGGAATCGCAAATAATGCGCACCAGCCGCTGGGCCAGAATGCAGTTGAGCGCGGAAACAAAATTGTAAGGGTCCACTCCCATGTTCATAAAGCGCCCCAGCACGTCCACTACGTTGTTGGCGTGCACCGTGGTGAAAACCAGGTGGCCGGTGAGCGCAGATTGAATGGCAATCTGCGCGGTCTCCTGGTCGCGAATTTCGCCGACCATGATCTTGTCGGGGTCGTGGCGCAAAATGGAGCGCAACCCGCGGGCGAATGTCAGTCCCTTCTTTTCGTTCACCGGAATCTGGGTCACGCCGCGGATCTGGTACTCCACCGGATCTTCGATGGTGATGATCTTGTCTTCATCGGTCTTGATTTCATTCAGCCCGGCATAGAGGGTCGTGGTCTTTCCGCTGCCGGTGGGACCGGTCACCAGCACCATGCCATAAGGCTCGGCAATGAACATCCTGAACCGCTTCAGGTCCTCGGGCATGAAGCCCACAACATCCAGAGTGAGATTACGGAACTTTTCACTCATCGATTCCTTATCGAGCACGCGCAGCACAGCGTCTTCGCCATGAATCGAGGGCATGATGGAAACACGAAAATCGATGGGGCGGCCGCTGTAGCGCACTCGAAAGCGTCCATCCTGGGGAACGCGGCGCTCAGAGATATCGAGTTCGCTCATGACCTTGATGCGGGAGATGATGGTGGAGTGATGCTCTTTGGCAATGGGCTGCATAGCCTGCTGCAGCACGCCGTCAATGCGATACTTGATGACCACGGAATCGTCCCGCGTCTCGATATGAATATCGCTGGCGCGGCGCTGGAGCGCGGTAAAGATGGTGGTATCCACGAGCCGGATGATCGGGCTCATGTCCGCGTCAGCGGTAATCCGCTCGATGGAGATGGTTTCATCTCCATTTTCGCTCTCGCGGATCACATCCAGGGCAAAGCCTTCGCCGGCCTCTTCCAGCACACGCTGCGACTGCTCGGTCTTCTTGAGAATGTCGTTGATCTGGGAAAGCGTGGCTACCTTGGTGAGAATAGGTTTCCCCAGCAGGAGCCCGATCTCATCGATCATCATCAGGCGGCTGGGATCGGCCATGGCTATCGCCAGGCGGCCATCCGACAGATCTTCCAAAGGCACGAAGTTGTAGCGGAACATCAGATCCACAGGAACCGAACGAAACAATTCGTGCTGAATGTGGAAATTGCGAAGATCGATGAACTCGCTGCGGTAACGGCGCGCCAGGTCGCGGGCGCGGGCCTGCTCCTCGTCTGCGGTGCCGGTGAGGATCATCCCATCGGCCACACCATTGACGAATAGTGATTTGTTTTCTGGCATACAAAGACCAACCTTAAAGCAAATACTGTAAATCAGTGTCCGAAGCGACCGCTGGCTCCGAGACTGAAGATGGGCATATACAAGGATATCAGCACAGCACCCACAATCACGGCCATTCCAATCAGGATAATCGGCTCAATCAGTGACATGGCCGCGGCCATCGTGGTTTGCACATCTTCTTCAAAAAACTCGGCAACCGAATTCAACATGGGGCGCAAAGCGCCCGTGGACTCGCCCACTTCAATCATCTCTACGGCCATATCAGGAAATACCTTGGTATTTTCCAGGCTGGAAGCCAGTGGCTGCCCTTCACTCACTTTGACAATAACTTCGGAAATGGCATTCGCAATGAGCCGGCTCTCCATGGAGCCGCCCGCAGTTTCAAGACAGGTGACCAGGGGCAGACCACCGGCCAGCAGAGTGGATAAAGTCCTGGAAAACATTGCGATCTGGTATTTAAGCCAGATATCCCCCAAAAAGGGCAGCTTGAGGCGGAATCGGTCAATATATTCGGCGCCCGACGGGGTCTTTCTCCATCGCATAACGAAAACAATCAGCAGGATGGCGCCTGCGGCAACAAACCAGAAATACTTTTGGGCCATCTGTCCGACGTTCAGCATGAAAACCGTCATCGCCGGAAGCTCGGCGTCCAATTGTGAATAGAGTTCACCGAACTTCGGAACCACAAACGTAATGAGATAACTTACCATCACCGTCACTGCCACAACCAGCAGAGAAGGATAGATAAGAGAAGCAATCAGCTTCTTTCGGGCAGAAAGCGCTACGCGCTGATAGGAGATGTAGCGCATCAGCACCTCTTCCAGGTTTCCGCTCTTTTCACCGGCCAGCAAAGTCGTGGTGTAAATGCGAGGAAAAACCTTTTGCGCGGTAAAAGCTACCGAGAGGGGGTCCCCTCCCTGCACACGCACCCGGATGTCTTCCAGCAACGATTTGAAATAGGGGTTTCGTTGCCGCTGCGACAGCAGTTTAAGCCCGGTCAAGATAGGCAAGCCAGCATGAATCAGTGTATAAAACTGCTGGTTAAAAATAACAAATTCCTGGAGCTTGATACGCTGTCGAAAGGCAAAATTTAGACTTCCCCCGGTCAGCAGCCCGTGCGTGCGAACTGACTGAATGTGCAGCCCTCTTTGCGCCAGGCGCTCACGGACCTCAGCTTCGGTATGAGCGCTTTCCACCTGTTCAGTCACACGGCCACGCTCATCGGCTAACTTGACTACAAACTCAGGCATAGGGATTACTCCAAGTTTAGCACTTCTGGCTGCAACCGTATTCAGGGTGCAAAGCTTTTATCTTCTACAACCTCAACTCCCTGAGGCGGTTTGAAACCAAATAAACCATCTTCGGCCGGCACATTCTCTTTTAAGTTGCTGAAGCGGAACTCTGTTGTCGAACCGTCATTCTCGTGAATAAGAATGCGGACAATTTCGTATTGAGAGTTGATTTCAAGCAGCACATCCGCAACTTGATCGCCCATGGATTTCGGCACGCCCCGCAGTATCCAGTTACCCGTGGTCATAGGCGTCTGCTCCGGCGCCAGTGACAGCGCGGCCAGCTCCTTTTCCAACTTTGCCTTCCCCAACAGGTAACGCAGGGGTGAGCGCAAGTCATCCAGTTTCTTTACATCCGTCTTACGCGCCTGCTGCTCGCCGGGAACATAGAAATAAGCTGTTTTGCCATCGCTCACAAAAAGTTTTTCCTGGGGAACGCTATATTCCCAGCGCATTTTGCCGGGCTTCTTCAGAATGAGCGCGCCGGTTTCCGAGCGCGTCATCCCAGCACCCTGGTACTCTTCCGTGAACTGTGCGCGAAGAGTATTCATGTGGTTATACCGGTCATCCACACGACGGGCAATTTCAGAGACTGGAACCTGAGCGAGGCTTTGGAGAACAATTCCGCAGACCAATCCGGCCAGGGCCAGTATGTTCCGGTAAAAACCTCGTCTGATTTTACGCATGCAAAGTTGGATGCAGCTTACTTGCACCGAGTGCTTAAGTCCTTATCGCTTGGTTGCTGCCCCCGGAGGCAAGCCATGAGTGATAAAAGGAAGCTCATGATAGAACTTCACCATCACGTGCCCGTCAGGAAGCAGTTCGTAGGGATATCCCAGGGGATCCCGAGGAACGCTCCGGAGCACATGGACCGCAACAAGTTCGCTGAACCCGGCGGGAAGGTGTCCGGTTCGGGCTGCGTACGCGCGGGCAAGGGCCTCAAGTTGCAGGACCTCCTGGTCCACCTGCAACGCTCGCAGATGCTTGAATGCATTATCGCGAATCATACCGTCATTGAAGCTTTCATAAATGGATTGCCAGAGCATTTGGGCAGTCTGGTAGTCACCGCCCTGCTGTAAGGTTCTGGCTGCCATGATTTTTAAAAAGGGATGCGCGCCGGGAATCTTTGAACCTTGTTCAAAAGCTCGCCCTGCAGCCGGATAATCTTTCAGTTCCAAGTAGTAAATAAAGCCGAGCCCCTGATACAGCCTCCAGGAATCGGGGTTCTGCCGGATTCCCTTTTGCAACAGGGCCACGGCCTTGAGCGGTTCACCGGCCCCACGTGGCCGGGGCTGCGTCAGAAATATGGAACCAAATTCGTAAGCTGGAATCAAGCGCGGGTCCAGGTCGGTAGCCATATCCAGCAACGGATACAGCAACTTGTATTGGCCGGAATTATCAACGTGCTGGGCCCCAAAGTACTGGACGGCACGCGTCCAATAAATGTCTGCGACCAGCGCTTCAAATCCCAGGCACATTCGCTTCACCACCTTCGAGGAAGGTATGTACAACACCTCCTCCAGGGTGGCCGCCGGCCGCAACTGGTCTATTTTGCGCTCTATCAGCACGGAACCGGCAAAGCACACGATCAGCAGAAACCAAAGCACGCCCATCATGTACCTGGCAGATTTCATTTGAGATTCCGCCGTTCGAAGATGAGAGCAGCCCCGCACACGGCAGCGCACGAGTAGAGCGCTGCGTACAGCGAATTATGCACAAAAAGCGCGAGAGAAACCGGCTGATCGTGAGCGACCTGGCCAATGACATTCAAAGAACTGAAATTAGGCAGCAGATATGCCGCTGCGGTTATCAGCCAGTGGGTGATTCCTTCCGTAAGGGCGGCAAAATTTTTCAGGTCGTCGGCAAAGGTCCCTATGACAAAAAGGGCAAACGCGAAAATAGCGGAAAAGATAGGCGTTGAAAAAGACGAAAACAGGAGCGCCAGAGAAGTAATCACGACAAACTGCAGCACAATAAAATAAATCGCCAACAGAATGTTCAGGTCCGACTTATGCAGGCCTTTGGATACATAGAAGAGCGCGGCATAAAAACCCAGGGCCATGAAAAACGTATTCACCGTCAGGGTTTCAACCAGCCCAAAAAACTTGCCGATGATAAATTCCCAGCGGCGAACGGGCCGGGCCAGAACCGTGTAGAGCGTCTTTTTATCGATTTCCTTGGAGACCAGTTGAATGCCTATAAAAATAGCGATCACAACGCCAAAAATGGAAATAGAAGTCAGGCTCAGGTTGATCACTACAATGCGTTCGATATCCATGGAAATCTGGCCGAACAAAACGGCTGACCCTACGAGCAGGAGAACAAACACAATCAAATTGTAAAGAACCCGGTCGCGAACGGCTTCGCGAAAGGTATTGGAAGCAATGTAGGCAATACGGCGGGTCATCGTGAGACCTCCATCGCAGATTGCGGCTTTTCCCCGATTTGCTGGATAAAGTAGTCTTCCAGGGTAGAGCGCACGGGCGTGACGGAAATAATTTGTCCGCGGTGGCTGCGGATAATTTCCAGAACCCGGTCCAGCAGTGCGACCGGCAAAATCGCATACGCAGTCTGGCCATGGGTCTTGCATTCGGCGCCCGCGGCCTCCACGGCGGCAATGGCGGTAGCAGAGCCGTGCCATAAGACCTCGGTTCGGTTCGCATTCTCCGCGCTGGTTACAAGTTCAGAAACCACGCCCACACCTCGCAACTCACCCTTATGAATTACTGCTACGCGGTCGCAGAGCGATTCGGCATCAGCCAGAATATGGGTTGAAAAAAAGATGGTTTTCCCTTCATCTTTCAGGCTCTGGATAAGGTCTCTGACTTCGCGTCGTCCTATGGGATCCAATCCGGACATCGGCTCATCCAGAATTACCACCTGTGGATCGTGAAGAATTGCCTGTGCAATGCCTACACGCTGCAACATGCCTTTGGAAAACTTTCGAAGCTGCAATTTGCCAACGTCAGAGAGCTTCACCCGTTCCAGCATCGCAGCTACACGGCGCTTGCGCTCGGAAACAGGCACTCCCGAAAGTGCGGCGTAGTACTCCAGCAACTCAAGCGCCGAAAGATGATCATAAAAATAAGGCTGTTCGGGAAGGAAACCGATCACACTCCTGACTTCAGGATTGCGCCAATCCATTCCAAGAATTTTCGCGCTCCCCGCGCTGGGGAATATCAACCCCATCAGGAGTTTTATGGTTGTGGTTTTGCCGGCTCCGTTCGGGCCCAGGAAACCAAAAATTTCGTTGCTCTCTACGTTGAGAGATAGTGGTTTGAGACCCGTCCTTTGCTTCTTACGCCAAAAGCCGACGGTGTAATTCTTTTGAAATCCCAGAATTTCAATCGCAGGCATAGTGGTTCCAACCTTAAGACACGGAAAATACTATAGAAAATCTTCCGTTCCGAATTCTACCCCGCATTTGGACTAAGACGAGGCATATTATCCCGAATACGGGCTGCAATAATCAAGGTACCCCCTTGCCGAATCATGGTCCCCAAAGCCACCATGGGAAGGGCCAGTGCCGAAAATGCCAGCCCTCCCGCCCAACTGATCCCACGCTGGAGCGCGCCCGCATGGGTCTGGCGGCGCGTCAGTTGATGGAAAAACAAATTAGGCGTCGGCAGCAATCGGTTAAGAATGCTTTGTGTCCATCCTAACAAATCGTATTCAAACTCCTGGTGCCAGCTTTGTACCGGCTCAAAACCCGTGGAATCGAGCAGCCTCTGCAGTGCCTGGTAGGTGAAATGATACAGATGACGGGGGACATCCAAATGAAACCATCGATTGTGAAAGCATCGTGCCTGCAATCCCCCGGCGTCAGGGACAGCCAACAGCAACAAACCGGACCGTGGATTTAACAACTTACGAGAGGCCTCCAGGGTAGCGCGAGCATCCTGCATATGTTCAAGGCTGTGCCACAAGGTAATACAGTCAAAGGGCGCCCACTTTTCTACGGCTTCCAGGCTGGTTTCGACTGTCAATCCGGCCTCGCGAGCCAAACCAGGGTTCATCTCCGTACCAAACGCCTTCCATCCGGCATCACGGGCGCGCAGCAAAAAAGTGCCATCGCCACAGCCGACGTCAAGAATACTTCTGCCCTTCCCGGATCCGGCAACTTGCGAGAGCATACGCAGGCGACGTTGTGCGCAATAGCGGGCGGTGAAGCTGTGCCTTCCTCCATGGTAGCTGGCGTCGTAGTAAGCTCCCAGATTTCCAGGCACCGGCCGGGTGTGGCCCATTCCGCAACTGTGGCAGGCCAGGATGGAAAACTTTTCTCCGCTGCCGGGGTCCGTGACTTCAGGAAATTTTTCCGCCAGCACTCCTGCGCAGGCATTGCAGCAGAGTGTCTGAGCTTGCAGCGGCGAAAAAGATGGAGGATTGGCAGGCAAGGCTATCGGGCAACTTCCTCGTAATAATCTAAGAACAGTTTACGGCCGACCGCACTGAAGATCCTGAAGCTCCCCAGGTGCATTTTTTGCAAGCGGTATTGCATCGATGTGGCCAGCACGCCGAAGCCGTAGCTCACGCTGCGTCGAAAGTTGATGGAAGAGGCCTCAGCGAAGTATTTTGTCGGGCACGATATTTCTCCGATCTGGTAATCGAAATACGACACTTGCGCCAGCATTTCGTTATCAAAGACGAAATCGTCGGTATTTTCCTCGAGCGGAAGGGTTGACAGCACTTCACGGGAGAATGCCCGGTATCCGCTATGGTACTCAGAGAGTTTTTGCCCCATCATGATGTTCTGAAATGCAGTCAAAAAACGGTTGGAGATGTATTTGTAGAGAGGCATTCCACCCTTCAACGTTCCCTTCCCCAGAATGCGCGATGCCAGCACTACGTCGTATTCACCGTAAGCGATCATTCCGGCCATGGCAACGATCAGCTTGGGGGAATATTGATAATCGGGATGCACCATGACCACGATGTCGGCATTGCGGCGCAGCGCCTCCCGGTAGCAGGTCTTCTGGTTTCTTCCGTACCCAAGGTTCACTTTGTGCACAAATGTCGTGAGGCCGAGTTCGCGCGCTTTGGCTACAGTGGCATCGGAGCTGCCGTCGTCCACCAGAATAACTTCATCCACCACCTCTAATGGCACTTCGGAATATGTTCGTTCCAAAGTTTTTGCGGCATTATAGGCTGGCATTACGGTTATAATCTTTTTACCGTTCAGCAAATTTCACTCCCTCAGGCGATGCTGCATGTTTTACCACAGGAGTCCGGGGTTGAACACCGTCATTGCAAAAGAACAGGATACTTCTTCTACACCCCCAAAATACCGGCTTTTTGAGTCCTCCAGCAAGAAGCGGCAGCTTTTGGCCTTGCTGCTGTTTGTGCTGACATTGCTCGTTTATAACCCCGTCAGTCGTTTCCAGTTTGTCAACTATGATGATCCGAAATACGTCATTGGGAACTCGCACGTGCAGGAGGGTTTGCACTGGCACACCTTAGGCTGGGCATTGACCACCTTTGATTTCTACAACTGGCACCCGCTGACCTGGATTACTTTCCTGACCGATTATCAGTTTTTTGCGCTGAACCCGGCAGGGTACCACATGATGAATGTCATTTATCATGCCTTTGACGCCGTTCTGCTGTTCCTGGTTTTGCATCGCAGCACCGGTCATCTGGGACGCAGTTTCTGTGTTGCTGTTCTCTTTGCCTTGCATCCCCTCAATGTTCAGAGTGTTGCCTGGATCTCTGAACGCAAGAATGTAGTTTCTGCAATATTCTGGTTTCTGGCAATTTGGGCTTATGGGTGGTATGCGCTCCGCCCCGGCTGGAAACGCTACCTTGCGGTAGCAATTTGTTTTGCATTGGGGCTCATGGCCAAAGCCATGGTCATTACCCTCCCCTGTGTTCTTCTATTGCTCGACATTTGGCCTCTCGGCAGGGTCAAAAACTTTCCTTATGCCCCTGAGGCAGTCGAGGCAGGGTTCAACACGCTCCGCAAAGGTTGGACGGCCCTCGTTCTAGAAAAGATTCCATTATTGATTTTGTCTGCTGCCAGTGCAGTATTGACCATTCTTGCTCAAAAACAGGGCGGAGCGATTCGTAGCACAACTGTGTATCCCATCGGGGTGCGAATCGAAAATGCCATACTTTCCTACGCTCTTTATCTTGAGAAGGCCTTTCTGCCACGAAAACTGGCTGTCTTCTATCCACATCCCGGCTTCAATATTCCCGGCTGGGAAATTGCTGCTTCTGCGCTGCTTCTTATTGGAATCACGTTCATCGTTATACGCTTGCGGGGCAAACGGCCTTATCTCCTTGTGGGCTGGCTATCGTTCCTGGTGACCTTAGCGCCTGTGATCGGATTGCTTCAGAACGGGGACCAAGCCATGGCCGACCGTTATGCCTACACTCCTTTAATTGGCGTCTTCCTGATGTTGGTCTGGGAAGTGGCAAGCTGGTTGGAACAGAATCGTGCTCGAAGGCTGGTTGCCGCAGCGCTTTCCGCTCTTCTTTTCGGCGCTCTCATTGCGGATACACGCCACCAGTTAGGTTACTGGCACGACAGTATCTCTCTTTTTTCGCATGCCGTGAGCGTAACCCAGAACAATTCCATAGCCGAAGCCAACCTTGGAGAGGCCCTGTACACCGCAGGAAAAGTAGACGAGGCTGCGCTCCATTTTTTTAATGCTGTGCGCTATGACAGCAAGGCCCCCGGCAATCATTACAATTATGGACATTCTCTGCTTGTGGCCAAAAAGCCCCAGGAAGCAATCGCGCAATTTAATCAAGTGCTGCAGCCAGGGTCGCAACGAGTAGACAATTCTCTCGTGATACGGTCACACTATGAGTTGGGACTGGCTTATATACAGATTGGAAATCTCCAGGTCGCCGAAGATGAGTTGAAGAAGGCCCTCGCTATGGACCCTTCTCAATATGACGCTCTCCTGCAACTCGGCTTGCTCTATCAAAAACAGAATCGCTGTCAGGAAGCGATACCACCCCTGGCTTATTCCTTGCACATGGTCAAGTCCAATGTCGGCCTCGTCGGCCTGGGTACATGTCTAGAACAGCAAGGTAAGCTGCGCGAAGCCCGTGCTGCTTTTCTGCTTGCCGTGCAGATATTTTCCGGTTATGAACCTGCCCAAACCAAGCTCCGGGAAGTAGATGGCCTCCTGGCCGGGAAGAAAGAACCAAAAAATAAGGTCCAGGACCAACAGTCGGAATCGCGCCTGGTCCGGGTACAAAGTAAAGGCCACGAGTAAAATGTCTGAATACCGCATTTTGACCGCACCCAATTTGGATCTGGGGCTCTTATTTTGAGCACTGCCACTGTCAATCCCGTATGCCCTGGAAACTTACCCACAGGCAGGCTTTTTGCTACTGTGCGAAAGCAAAAATTTCTTGCCTCCTTGCTTTTGATCGCAGCCACCTTTTTGCTCTACGCTCCGCTCAAAGAACACAAATTCATCAACTATGATGACCCCGGCTATGTGAGCGAAAACCTCCGCGTGCAACAGGGTCTGCATTGGAAGAATGTCGTCTGGGCCTTCACGACCACCTCACATGCCAACTGGCATCCATTGACCTGGCTTTTTCACTTATTGGATTGCCAGGTGTTTGGCACCAATCCCGCCGGACACCATTTCACGAATCTTGTCTTGCATACAATCAATGTCGTTGTTTTGTTTCTCCTGCTTCACCGCGGGACAGGCGCCCTATGGCGGAGCGCATTGGTCGCGGCTTTTTTTGCTTTGCATCCGTTGAACATTGAGTCGGTGGCCTGGGTCGCCGAATTGAAAAACCTGTTGAGCACATTGTTCTGGCTTTTGACGCTCTGGGCTTACGGTTGGTATGCGCTCAAGCCCAACTGGAAGCGCTACCTGGCAGTAATTGTATTGTTCGCTCTGGGCTTAATGTCCAAGCCCATGCTTGTGACTCTGCCGTTTGTATTATTGCTCCTGGATTACTGGCCGCTTCAACGCATGCGATTGGGGCACAGCCGGGACACCAACCCTCAATCCCAGGGCTTTGTCTCGCTCGTTCTTGAAAAAGTCCCTTTGATATTGCTTTCCGTGGCAAGTTCTGCCATCACGATCCTGGCTCAAAGATCTGGCGGGGCCATTGTGCCGGTATCTGCTTTCCCGCTGCGAGCTCGTATCTTCGATGCACTCTTTGCTTACGCCGATTATCTTGTGAAGATGTTTTGGCCACAGAATTTGGCGATATTTTATCCAATACCGGCGCACGGCTATCGGTGGTGGCAACTGGTGCTGGCTGCATTGCTGATTACAGTGATTACAGCAATTGTCTTCAAGGCAAGAAACCGGCGTTACCCCCTGGTTTGCTGGTGCTGGTACCTGGGCACGCTCGTTCCAGTAATCGGACTTGTTCAAGTGGGAGAACAGTCCATGGCAGATCGCTATGTCTATATCCCCTTGATTGCGATATTTTTCATGATTGTGTGGGGCTCGGCAGACTGGGCAATGGGACGCCGATTTCTTCAGCGTGCTTTGACGGTAACTGCCGTTTGCATACTCTTTATCCTTTTTCTGGTTGCGCGTCAGCAATTACTTCATTGGCACGATGACTTTACTTTGTTTAGCTATATCCTCAAAAATTCACCTGAGAACTCTGTTGCCCATGACAATCTGGGAACAGCCCTGGCCAATGCAGGGAAACTGGATGAGGCAATACCACATTTTCGCTTCGCCGAGGCAATGAATCCAGAAGATGCAGAAGCCCACTATAATCTCGGCCTCTATTATTTGCAGACAGGCAAACCAGAGCTCGCCATACCTGAATATGGACTTTGCTTATATTGGACTGAAAGACAAGACTTGGCGGCCAAGGCGCGCTTCGATCTCGGACTGGCATTCGCGCAAAAGGGCCAAATGGACCAGGCTAAAGCCAATTATCGTGTTGCCATCACGCTGGATCCGGAAAAGCCCGAAGCCTATATAAATCTGGGCGTAATCTTGTACTTAGAAAAAAAATCGGATGAGGCCATGAGACTTTTTAACCAGGCTCTCCAGGTGCACCAGGATGCTTTCGCATATTTTTGGATAGGCAGAATTCTGCAAGACAAAAACAAATTGCCCGAAGCTCTTCAAGCATATCGTGCAGCACTCAAAGCTTCGCCAGACTTAATCATGGCTCAACACAACATAGACTCCATTGAACAAACGCAGAATGCTGTCTCAAAGGAACCCCACCATTAGGAACTGTTAAGATTTCTGTTGCTGTGTGACATCTTTTGTCACCCCGGGATGACATTTTTTGTTATTTATATAAGTTAATGACCTTTACCCTAAAGTGCCTTAATAGGCTTTTCCAGATCGCAGAGATCGGCGGTTCTTTATAAGTGATTGAATAAATTGGCTTTGCTCAACATTATCATTCCAATAAATCTGGCTGGAGTAAGTGTGGCGGGCAAAATGCTACTACAGGAGTTAGTCGGCTAAAAAAATTCTAGGGCAAGTGCATCCAAATTCTCGGGAAAAAGGAAACTTAAGGATTATGAAAAAACAAAAAGGATTTTCGTTGATTGAATTGCTGATTGTTGTGGCGATCATTCTGATCATCGCAGCTATCGCAATTCCCAACCTGATTCGCGCCAGAATCTCGGCCAACGAATCATCGGCTGCTGCTGCTACGCGCACAATTGCTACGGCCGATATTCAGTATCAGACTTCGTGGCGTTCGTATGCCGCCGCGCTCAGTAACTTATCGTCACCGTCGACCGGCTGCGGAACCGGCGTTCCACCCAGCACAGCAGCGTGCTTAATCGATTATTCGCTGGGGTTCGCGTTACCCGCCAGTCCCAAGAGCGGATATGCTTTTGTTGCGACAGTCGACTCCACCGGACAGGCCTTTACGGAAGGCGGTACAGCGACTGTTCCCGGAAGAAGCGGCAACAAAACATTCTGCGCGATTGAGGATGGCGTAGTGCATTACGATACGACCTCGAACGCACCGGCCACAACCACTTCAGCGACTTGCGTGGGTCTGTCGACGATCGGCAATTAAGTTAGTGTTAGTTTGATTTTGGCGAAGTACCTGGGGGAGGGTACAAGCCGGGAGGCGCCAGAAGCAGTTCTGGCGCCCTTTTATTTCCCGGCGGAACAAGGCAGTTCATTAGTTATAATTTGGAACTTAGATTGCAGCAATGACAGTAACTTAGGTTGGGGGAGTCTCTCGAAGAAATAATTCGAGGATCTAAAAATTTATGCGATCTGAAGCTACACGCAAGCAAGAGGGTTTCTCGCTCATTGAACTGCTGATTGTCGTGGCGATCATTCTGATCATTGCAGCCATCGCGGTTCCCAGCATGATTCGGGCGAGAATTTCCGCCAATGAATCAGCCACAGCCGCAAACGTCCGTACAATTATTACTGCGGAGATCCAATATCACACCTCTTTTGGGTCTTATTCTCCTGACCTTACTTCGATGGGACCGCCCGCCGCCAGTTGTCCCTCCGGCACCCCGCCGAGCACAAATGCGTGCTTGATTGACTACTCTCTTGCCGCTGCCGGCACAAACCCGAAGAGCGGGTATATATTCACGGCAAGTGCAACGAATGCGGGGTTGCAATCCTTTGTGGAGGGAGCCTCGCCAAGCGTTCCCGGACGTACTGGTGTCAAATCATTCTGCGGAACCGACGATGGCGTGATCCGTTACAATCCAAACGGAGGAGCGGTTACGGCTGGTTGCGCTACCCTATCAATGATAGGGAACTGAATGATCGGAAAGCGTTCCGCCGCGTTCAATCAAGACAAAATGCGTATGAATTAGGAAACACTGGCCTGTTGCAGTTGCCCATCTGCTTTTGTATAACTCGCTGCCTGGAAGCGTCAATGTAACTCTATTCGTTTGAACTTTTCTATAAGTCCGCCAGAGAGAGTAATTTGTAGCGTTAAAAAATGAGGCCCCGGCCCCAGATCATTGAGAGGGAGGTCCATGTGCCAGCCGGAATAATAAAAGTCAAGATGGTCGAACATTTCGGCAACATCAGATCTGCGCATTGGATAAGCGTCCATAGGCTGGACGGGTTTCCCATCCAATAGAAAAGATATGTTCTGGATACTTGCGCTAATTGACACACTCCATCCTTCGACTTCCAGAACAGGATGGGGCTGGCGGCTAACGGTCTTCAACCCTCCGGGCGGATACAAAACATCAAAATCTCCAAATACCTGAGCGCCTGCAGGGATTTTGACATAGCCCGGCTCTCGAGGAAGCTCCTCCTTCGCATCGGCTGGCATCCAATTGCTCCTGCCTGCTGCTATTGTCACCAGCAACACCAAAAGGAAAACCAGCGGCGAATATCTCCGGATTGTATTTTCGAGATTTGCCAATATTGGAAACTCCGCAGTTTCGCAAAAATATAGTGCGCTGGGAAAAACCTGTCAAGCAACGTTCTCTTGTGTAGAATGAGGCAACTCACACCGCCATGGCATCCACTCAAAACTTACCTTCGCCTCAGCCATCCCCAGCCCCGGTTTTATCGAAGAAACTTATCGAGGTTTCCTCTCTTCTCATTCTTTTGGCGGGGACCTCAACCATTGTCCTGACCATGGTTCTTGTCATCATTTCGTATTCGTCTGCGCCGTATTTAGACCAATGGAGAATGCTCGATCGCTTCGCACGAAACGGCGGCGCCATCTCCCTGTCTCTGCTCTGGGCTCAATTCAATGAGCATCGCACCTTCATTCCTAATTTATTTTATCTTGCAGATTTGTACGTCGCCGGTGGCCGGAATATTTTTTTATTGATCAGCATCTTTATCGTACAGGCATTTCATTTATATGTATGGGGATACATCTTCAGCAAATTTGCCGGTCTTTCAGGAGCAGTATGGCGCACCGCATTTGGAATCGCCGCGTTCTGCCTGTTTTCTCCCAACCAATATGAAAATTTCGTCTGGGGTTTTCAGATTGCTTTTGTTATTCCGGGCCTGGCTGCGACCATTTCGCTGACGGCCCTCCTGCAACATCACAAGCAGAACCAGGATCACGCCCAGAACCTTGTATATTCTGATTCCCTTTTACTGGCACTATTTGCGGCAGTCCTGGGCAGCTTGTCGATGGTGAACGGGCTTCTGATTTGGCCGCTGCTTCTTTTGGCGGGAATTGTTTTGCGCCTGAGTTTCAAAACCTTGCTGTTGATAGGTGCCTCGGCGGCCGCGACACTGGCGTTCTATTTCAGGGGTTATACGAACGAATCACAACTTGCATCCTTCCTCCGCTCACAACCGCTTGAGGGCGTGAAATTCTTGCTTCTCTACTTTGGCGCAAGCTGGAAACGCATCAGCATAGGCCTTGGGATGGCGCTCGCAGCCGCTGTGATTCTCATTGCCGTAACTTCCTGTTCGCGAATGCTGTTAAAAAAACGCACCGTTGACGGATTTGTGCTTTTGTTGCTGGAGATCATTTTCTTTTGTATCGGTACAGCTTCCATGACTGCCGTGGGAAGGATTCGCCTGGGCATGGCACAAGCCTACACCAGCCGTTACCAGACCATTGCCATGTTGTTCTGGCTGTGCGCGGCCTTACTTGTTATTTGTTGGCTCTGGAAGCCGGGGACGAAAAGCTCGACCGATCACATTGCAATCGGCAGCTTTCAGGCCTCCCTGCTCCTGATCATGCTGCTGATTTGCACGGAAGCAATACCATTGCGGCGGGAATTAATAGAACGACGGCGCACGCTGGAAACCGCGACTCTGGCGCTTGTGACCGGCGTACCCGACGTTTCCCTCGCCGGCGTAATTCCCTACAACTTCGTTTCGCAATATTTTGATTTTCGTGCTGCCGATTTGATGTTCCTGCTGCGATTGCATGATTGGGTCTATAACGATGAGTTTTATCGTGCGTATGGAACCGGCTTTCTACAGACATATGGAAAGGTTTCGAAAAACGAATGCAGTGGCTCGCTGGAGCAGGTAAAACCAATTGCAGATACCATTCAGCGGGGCGCCAGGGTATATGGATGGGCTTGGGACAACTCTGGGAACCGGCCCGTCTCAAAAATTGTGCTGGTGACGCCCGATGGCCTTATTTCTGGCCTTGCTGAAGGGAATGGCTATGGCCTGGCGCGTCAAACGTCGATCCCACACCCGTCGCAAACAATTTGGCGCGGGTTTTTACGAGGCATGCCGCAGGCAGTTTCTGTTCACGCATATGCGATCGTTGAAAATGGGCATATCGCGTGTCCTCTGGATGTTGGCAGCTCCGTTCCTCCTGAATTTTCCGGGAATAATGGTGCAATCGTCAATCAAGGCCCATGACCTGTCTAAAAACTATTTCCCCGCAAAACATGCCCAGAGATTGAAAATGTTGCTGTCGCTTTCCTAATTGCTGGGTAAGTTTTTCTCATTTTGGAGCTTACGCTGGATCGTGGCAACGCTCTGTTGCGCCTCGTGCAGCGTAGGATAGATTTTTACAGCCTGCTGGTAAACAGCCAATGCTTCTGGCCATCGATTCTGGCTTTCCAGATCTTTGCCCAGATGAAGATAAGCCAGATCGCTGGGCGCGATCTGGATTGACTTTGTAAAATTCAAGATCGCTTCCTCGTTATTTCCCTCACTTTCCGCGAGCATACCCAATCTCATGTACGCAACCGACTGCTGAGGATCAAGGCGTATGGCTTCTTCATATTCAGCTCTCGCCTTCTGGTTCTTGCCTGAGATGGCCAGGGCCCTCCCCAGCAAGGCATGTGTCCGGGCCTGCAAGCGAGGATCATCTGTTAGTTGCAGGGCGAGCCTGCATTCGGCGATTGCTTCTTCTGGCCGGCCATTTCGAAGCAAGGAAGAGGCATAGTAAAAATGGGCATCCGTGGATCCCGGACTCATGGCGGCCAGAACCTGATAATGGGGCAAAGCCTCAGCCGGCCTGCCGGCTTGTTCGAGAGCATTCGCCAAATTTACCTGGGTAATATTGTTATTGGTTGTCACTGCCAAAGCATGCGACCACAAGGACACGCTGTCGCGCCAGTACTGCAGTTGATGGCGGGTATCCACAGAAAGAGCAATGAGCACGCAGAAGCCGGCCATCGGCAGGCAGTACCTGGGAACTCGCAATTTGCCGAACCAATCTGCAATGCCCCAAATAACGAACACGAAAAAGCCCATTAAAGGAATATAGACATATCGATCAGCTACAGCCTGAGATCCGATCTGAATCAGGCCAATCACCGGCACCAATGTCCCCAGATACCAAAGCCAACTCGTCAGCAGATAACGCCGCTCCCAATGGAAAAGCGCCCATGCGGACACAAACAAGAGCATGAACCCAGCTGCCAGGGGCCTCCAAAGCGGGGGAGGATTGAACGTCAGCGGATAGAAGACCGACAAGTGGACCGGCCAAAATGTTTTGAAAATATAATCTGCGTAAGCAAGCAACGCGTTCTTAAGACGGGTATCCAGTGGGATCGCCTGATTTAACTTCGTAGCTTCCAGCGATTTCTGTGCCATCACAGTAATGAGGGAGCTAGCCGCCGAGAGCGCCAGTAAAGGCACTTTTTCGAGGAACACACAGCCCCAGCCGGCGCGAGGAACTACTAATGTGTTCTGTTTGCCGGCTTGAGCGGCAATCCGGCCAAAAAGTCCATAGTCCAACAGCAGGAATACGAAGGGCAACGTCACAACCATCGGCTTTGCCATCAAGCCAAGGGCAAAGAGCGCCATTACAGTCAAATAGCGTTTCATGCCAGGCTTGAGCACATACCATCCGTAGGCTGCAATCGCCAGCAGCCAGAAAAGAGTACTCAACATGTTTTTGCGTTCGGCCACCCACGCTACCGATTGCACATTTAAAGGATGAAGCGCAAACAAGGCGGCCACCATGAAGCTACGCCACAAAAAACCTGTGCTGTAAAAAAGTAGAAAGAATAGGAGCTCAGCGTTCAGTACATGCAACACGAGATTGGTGAAATGATAGCCTGCAGGATTAAGTCTAAAAACCCCGTAGTCCAGCATGTACGAAAGCCATGTCAGTGGGTGCCAATTGGCCACGTCTGTGGTGGTAAAAGCCCAGACCAGGTTGCTCCAACTCAATCCTGACTGGACATGGGTGTTTTCGGTAACGTAAGCATCATCGTCGTAGTTGAGGAATTTGCATTGGTCCACCGGACTGAAAACAAAGAGCGTGGCTGCAGCCAGAACCAGCGAAAAGACGACAAACTTTTTTTGCGGAGAATTGAACAGCCCATTGAAGCGAGGAGCGGTGCTCTGGCTTTCCTTGAACTGGGACGGCAGCATTCGTCAGGGTCCCCACCTTTTTGATATGGACAAGTTCCGGGAACAACCTTGCTCTTCAGCGTTCAATGTTTGTTGCGATCTTCGGCCTCTTGCCGTTGTGCAAGCGTGTGCTGAATTGAATCGATCGCATTCTGCGCCTCTGTGATGCCTGGCGTGATTTGCAGGGCTTGCTGATAAGCTCCAAGCGCTTCACGCAGCCGGTTTGTTTGCTGTAATGTCTGCCCCAGATACAAATATCCCAGATTGCTGGGGACGAGCTTTACTGCCGCGGCAAATTGGAAAACAGCTTCTTCGAATCTTCCCTCTCGCTGCAACAGCAAGCCATAATTGATGCGAGGTTTGTCGGCCGATGGAGCAAGCCGTATAGCTTCCTTGAAATCTCTTTCTGCCTCCGCGTTTCTTCCTAATTGAACCAGGGCCGAAGCCCGGCTATTGTAGGGCAGCGCCTTGGCCGCGTTGTCCTCCATCAGCGCGAGAGCAAGATCGCTCTGATGAATGGCCTCTTCTGGCAGGCCAAGCTTGAGCAGCGGTACCGTCATGTCGTAATGCGGAGCTGCCACCGGAGGGTTGTCAGCGAGCGCAAGCCTGTATTGGGTCACGGCTTCTGCGGGCCTGTTCGCACCCAGCAGCGCCTCGCCATAATTCAGGTTTGCTTCCATATTGTTTCCCGTGACTTTAATCGATCTTGACCATAGTGTCACACTGTCATGCCAGTACGCCAGCTCACGCCGCGTATCCAGCGATAATGCGACGATTGCACAGGCTGCAACCGCCAGTACGATATTTCTTTTGACTGGCGCAAGGTTCTCCATCCAGTCGGCGAGCAACCAGACCACCATGAGGAAAATCCCCATTAACGGAATGTATGCATAGCGATCTGCCATGGCCAGGCTTCCTACTTGGATAATTCCCAGGACAGGCACCAGGGTCCCCAGATACCAGAGCCAGCCAACCAGCAGATAACGGTTCCGCGGCATGCGCAGGACAAAAACCGTAACCAGAATCAGAAACAGGATTGCGAGCACAACGTGCCACAGAGGAATAGTTCTTTGCGGGTGGGGATAAAAAATTGCCAGATGCGCCGGCCAAAACGTCTTATAGATGTAGGTCCAATAGGAGACCAGGGCATTTTCAAGACGAAATTTCAATGGCAATTGCAAGACGTCCATGGCGCCGCTGCGGTGTTGCGCTTTCACCGTCAATATGCCGCTAAGCACAACCAGCGGGAGCAGAAGCAGTTTCTCGGTAAGAAACCTGGACACATTCCTGGCAGCTTCTTTTTCAAAAATGCTGAATCGCCGGAATGGCCAATAGTCCAGCAGCAGCAGGACAAAGGGCAGTGTTATGACCATGGGCTTGGCCATGATGGCCAGGGCAAACATTGCAACCACCGATAAATAACGCTTCCATGCGGGCTTGAGCAAATACCATCCGTAAGCTCCGATGGTCAAAAGCCAAAAAGTAGTGCACAGTATGTTCTTTCTTTCGGCCACCCATGCAACCGATTCGACATTAAGAGGATGCACGGCAAACAGAACAGCTACCAAAAAACTGCGTCCCATGTAGCCTGTGCCGCGCTCAAGCAGCAGAAACACCAGCACCACATTCATTGCATGCAACAAAAGATTCATCAAATGGTGCGCTGCCGGGTCGGGGCCAAAAAGGGTGCAATCCAGCATATGGGAAAGCCATGTCAGTGGGTGCCAATTCGCTACCTCTAGGGTAGTGAAAGCCCAGATCACGTTGTTCCATGTCAAACCAGACAAAACATAAGAGTTCTTAACGACATAAGAATTGTCGTCATAGTTAATGAACTGAAGGTTCTTCACCGGCTGATAGACCAAAAGGGTGACGGCAAATAATAAGAGGCTTAAGAACACCATTCTTTTGGGAGCTGAGGCGAAAAGCCCGCTCGATGGAGACGTACTCTGCGTTGCTGCTGCTTGTGTTGTTAGTGGCATGAGTCCATGCTTGACTTGGCCGTTCCCGACAAAGAGTATACAACCATAATATTTCGAAACCGTCCCATCGGTTCGACATCAATGGGCGTTTTTCTCGGGCGGCGTCTTCGGTTTTTTCAATATTGCATCGATATGGTCCTGGATTTCCGATGGAACCGGCGAGATTTTCAAAGCTTGGCGATAGGCTGCGAGCGCCTCTGCCGAACGGTTCTCCCGCTCCAGGGCTTCTGCCAGGTAAAAGTACCCGGCGTCGGTGGGAATAATTTCCAGGGAGTGGGAAATATTCGAAATTGCCCCATCTGTATCGCCCTCCAGATACAGATGGACGCCCAAATTCAAATAAGCCCTGTACTGCATGCCATCGAGCTGTATAGCATCCCGATAATGCGCCTTTGATTCTTCCATGCGCCCCATTTGGGAATAGATAACCGCCATCTGCACGTGCGCATTGGCGGCCACAATGTTGCTGCTGGTGTAATGCAATGCAAGCTGGAACTCCTGCAGCGCCCCCTCCCGGTCTCCCTGATAAAGGCGATATGCGCCAAGATTGAAATGGGCCATTTCATCATTCGGTTTGATCATCAAAGCGGTGTAGAAATGATGCACCGCTTCATCCAGTCTGCCCTCTTCCGCCAGGGCGGTGCCCAAACAAACGTGGGCCGTGACATTGTTCGAATTTACTTCCAGTGCATGGGAAAACAATGCAATATCGTCCTGCCAATATCCGATCTGAACACGCGTACTCCACGATAAAGCAAGCAGAACACCGAGGCAGACTGCCCTTACCATGGAATTTGAAACCCTGGCCGTTGGCGCCGGCTCTGGAATGCTCCACACGATCATCAGAAAAAGCCCAATTAAGGGGATATAGGCGTAGCGGTCTGCCATCGCCTGATTGCCGATTTGAATCAGTCCAATGACAGGCACTAATGTTCCTAAATAGAAACACCAGCCCACCCGCAGGTAACGTTTCTGCTTAAATCGGAACACCAGCCAGGTAATTGCCGTAAGCAGGATGGCGGCAAGGGCGATCTTCCAGGAAGGGGTAGAGCCGCCCGGATGGGGATAAAAAATGGCCAATCTGGAAGGCCAAAGTGTCTTGTATATATAGCCGGCATAAGCAAGCAACGCATTTTCAAGGCGAACTGTGAATGGATAGACCGCAACAGATTTTATTGCCCCGCCAGAATTCTGAGCGATCATGGTAATAATTGCACTCGCACAGGAAAGCAGAAACAAAGGCACTTTTTCCAGGCAAAGATGAAGGAACTTTGCCGTCAATGAATCTTTTTCAGAAACGATTTCCATTCTGTTCAGGGGCCAGTAATCCAGCAGCAGCAAGACAAAGGGCAGGGTCACAACCATGGGCTTCGACATCAATCCCAGGACAAACAGTGCGGCGATCGCCAGGTAACGCTTCCAATTGGGTTTCAATACGTACCAACCATAAGCCCAGATGGCCAGCAGCCAGAACGTCATGCTTAGCAGGTTCTTTTGCTCCGAGACCCAGGCTACAGACTCGACGTTAAGCGGGTGGACGGCAAACATAGAAGCGACCATGAAGCTGCGCCACAGGGAACCCGCCCCCCGATAAAGCACGAGAAACAGGAGCGCTGCATTGACTGTGTGCAAGATGACGTTCGTCAGCAGATATCCCGCCGGATCGGCTTTCGAGAACTGGCCGACCAACATATAAGACAGCCACGTCAGGGGATGCCAGTTCGAGAAATATGTAGTGGTAAATGCCCACGTTATGTTTTTCCAGCTTAGACCGGAAAGCACGCGCGGGTTGCCGCTGACATAGACACCGTCATCGTAATTAATGAAGTTGTGATGGATAACAGGTTCGTAGAGTATAAAAGTGCCGGCGACGAGGGTTATGAGGGCCAGAGCAGGAAGCAGGCTATTTTCCTGTGTGAAGGAAGCCAAGACCGTTTTACTTCGGCTCGATACGTGATTTGCAAGCGTGCTCATCAGTGTTCGGAATCAATCCCCGACAGGATCATCGAACAAAGAATTCCCAGCAGGTACTGCAGGGTCGAATGATTGTCAGCAGGCCAGGTGCTCGCGTGAAATTTTTATCTTATCAAGATTGCCCAGTACGGTGACTGCGATTTTGTCTGATTGGAAGTATTCGCGGGCAAGGGTTTGCAGGTCGGCGGCGGTCACGGCCTCAATGCGCTCGATAATTTCGTCTAATCCAAAGAAGCGGTCGAAATACATTTCCTGGCGCGCCAGGTTCGACATGCGCGAGGTAGAGGACTCCAGGCTGAGCATGAGATTGCCTTTGAGCTGATCTTTGGCGCGGCAAACCTCATCCTCGGGAACCCCGTCTTCTTTCAGCCTGCGGAACTCGCTTACCACCGACTCCACCACTTTGGGGGCAGACTGCCGCGAGGTGCCGGCATAGACCGAGAGGCAGCCGGTATCGCGGTAAGGATTCAATTCGCTGAAAATTGCGTACACCAGCCCCTGGCGCTCGCGGACGTTCTGGAAAAGCCGCGAACTCATCCCCCCACCCAGGAGTGTGTTGAGCACATAAGCGCTATAGCGCCGCTCATGGGAAATAGGATGAGCGGGCACGCCGAGGCAAATCTGCACCTGCTCCAGGGCTTTCTTATTGCGCATGATGATCCGCGCCTTCACATCGGGCGGGGTATCGTGCAGGCCGTTTTTCCCGGGCTTGAAGTTCTGGAAGCGCTCGTTGATCAGGTCTACGAAACGCCGGGAATCGAGGTTACCGGCGGCGGCAATGATGATGTTTTCCGGATGAATGTGCTTGCGGTAATAACTGTGGAGCAGATCCTGGTCGAATGCCCGCACCGTTTCTTTGGTGCCTAGAATCGGTTTGCCTAAGGGATGATCTTTCCAGAAATTCTGGGTGAAAATCTCATGCACGAGATAATCGGGATTGTCCTCATCCATTTTGATTTCTTCCAGGATGACGCCGCGCTCGCGGGTAATGTCATTGACATCGAGAACGGGATTCAGCACCAGATCGCTCAGCACGTCCATGGCGATGGGCATGTGCTGGTCGAGAACCTTGACGTTGAAGCAAATACACTCTTTGGCGGTAAAGGCATCCATGTTTCCGCCGATGGAGTCGACCTGGCGGGCAATCTCTTCGGCGCTGCGGCTCTTGGTCCCTTTGAAAACCATGTGCTCCAGGAAATGGGAGACGCCGTTGGCCTCGGGATCCTCGTGACGCGAGCCGGTCCGCACCCAGATTCCAATAGAAACCGAACGGATGTGCGACATGGTTTCGGCCAACACGGTCAACCCGTTGGGTAAAACTTCCCGATATATGTTGCGCGGCTCGTCTACCATTTTCTCCCTGCTTTCACGGCGTATTCTTGCGCCCCTCTCACTCAACGTACAATAGCTGCAAGGTTTGTTCTTGTTAAGATTTGAAAAGAGGCTTTCGGGGGCAAGAACCTTCTACAATTATAGACAGATATTGGATGCATGAGGCAGCAGCTAAAATGCGCTTTATTAGGCCTTTCTTTTCAAGAGCTTACGAGAATCATGGAAGGCTTCAGCCAACCCTCGTATCGTGCCCGGCAGCTCTATCAGGCCATTTATAGCCAGCGCATGGGGGAGCTGCAGGCCATCTCTACCCTGCCTGTGGATTTCCGCGACCAACTCACACGTGAGGGCTACAGCGTTGGCTTGCCGGAAATCCAGAAGAAATTCTCCTCCAAAGACGGCACCATCCGTTATCTGATGGCCTTCCCCGATGGCCAAAGCGTCGAAACTGTCTGGATGCCTGAAGGAGATGGCGGAGAGGCCGGAGACGGATCAGAAGCCGATCTGGAAATCAGCGAATCCCTGGCGCCAGACCAGGCAGACAAGGACTGGCGAGAGGGCAAATTTAATCGCGCGACAATTTGCATTTCAAGCCAGGCAGGTTGCGCGGTAAATTGCCAGTTCTGCATGACTGCCCTGCTGGGCCTGCAGCGCAACCTGACGGCCGGTGAGATCGTCGGACAGGTGCTGGCCGTTCTCAACGACCGCGGCGTCAGCATTGACCGCGAGCGCATCAACCTGGTCTTTATGGGACAGGGCGAACCCTTCCTCAACTATGAGAACTTCATGCAGGCAGTTCGCCTGCTGAGCGATCCTGAAGGCATCGGAATCCCGGCGTCGCGGATGACCGTCTCCACTGCCGGAATTGTTCCTCGCATCCATGACTTTGGCGAAGAACCGCTTCGTCCCAAGCTGGCCATTTCATTGAACGCCTCGAACGATGCTGCCCGCACCAGCATCATGCCGATCAACAAAAAATGGGACCTGCATCAACTGCTCGCCGCCGCCCGCGAGTTTCCCCTTCGAAACCGCGAGCGGCTCACGTTTGAATACGTGCTGCTCGACGGGGTCAACGATGGCGAGCAACAGGCGCATGAGCTGGTAGAACTGGTCCGCGGAATGCGCGCCAAGATCAATCTGATTGCGCTCAACCCCGGACCGGACATTCACTTCAGCACTCCTGCGGAACAACGCGTGCTTGCATTCCAGAAAATCCTGCGCGATGCCGGCATTCCCGCCTATATCCGCCGGCCTCGTGGACGCGATATTTACGCCGCCTGCGGCCAGCTTAAACGCACAGTTGCCTAGCCTGATCTGTCAGGGATGTGCCCGGTCTGTACCGTGCGGTCAGGCGCGGAAGTGTTGTGAATGCCGCCTACGGCGAAGGTCGTAGCCGAAATTCATTCTCACGAGGAATTGCGGTAGCTATGTCCAGGCGTTAGAGTCGGCCTCATGACTCCCGAAGGCCAGCGCAATTCGAAAAACCCTCAGGGCTTTAAGAAGCTGCGGAAAAAGTCCTTCTATGGCGTTTCACGGCGCGCATGCCTGCGGTAGCCAAGGAATACCATTATTTTTAAGAACTTTTGGATCAGCCTTCGCATTGCACAACAATGGCAAAGAGCGAGGGAGGGAAAATCACAGGCGTGACCGGATCGCTACGCTCAATCAACTCGCGCTCAATCAAAATCAACTCACGCTCAATCGAAACGTCAGACAACACTGAAGGAGAACAATCATGGCGCAACTAATCGTCGTTGGCTTTAAGAAAGACATGTACCGGGCATCGGACGTGCTCAACCAGTTGCAGAGAATGAACGAGGACTGGGCCGTGGACCTGCACGACGCAGTCGCCGTTTACCGCGACTACAACGGCAAGCTCCGGGTCGACCAGAGCTTCCAGATGACCACAGGCGAAGGCGCGGGCTGGGGCGGTCTGTGGGGCTCGCTCATCGGGGCCACCCTCGCGATCCCCTTCACCGGCGGAGCAAGCGCCGCGGTGGCGGCGGGGGCTATTGCCGCCGGGGCTCTCGGTGGTGGCGCCCTTGGCGCGGGAGCAGGCGCCCTTGATGCTTCGTGGTGGAAAGATGAATTCGGAATCCCCGATGATTTTGTCAAGAACGTCGGGGCGATGATCCAGCCCGGTGACTCGGCGGTTTACGCGCTTCTGCGCACAGCCAATCCAGACGTCGTAGTGGACCAGTTCCGTGGTTATGGCGGCACCATCCTCAGCACGACGTTGAGCCGGGACCAGCAGAAGAAGGTGGAGAACGTTTTGAAGGCGGCTTAAGCCATCATCCGTGCTGGCCAAAAAACCGGGAGAAATCCATAAACATAAAAAAAGGAGCAAGAGCATGAGCACGCAGAGTGTATCCACAAAAGCATACGAAGAGAAAATCAGCGCCCAGTTGCAGCAGGCCAAAGCACAGCTCGAAGAATTGCACTCCCGCGCCAAGGACAAGATGGCGCAGGCGGAGATCGACACCATCAACAATCTAAAGACCAGGCAGCAGGAGATTGAAAAAAAGCGTCAAGACCTGAAGACAACTGGCGACGCAAAGGTCGAGCAAGTCAAGACTGAGATCGACACGGAACTGGCCAAGTTGAAAAACTCGCTGGGCGAACTCGCCACCAAGCTCAAGGATGAGGTGCAGGCGAAAGCAAGCTGAACAAAGTCAACCGGAGAGAGACACAAGGGGCAGGGGCTCTTTTTTTCTGAGACACCGTGTAGCCCCGGACCAACAAGCCGCCCGAGCAGTTGCAGGGCACGGGCGGCTTGTTGATTCAGCAATCCGTGGGGGAAGCAGCCAAAGGACATCAATTCTTACCGGGAGATGAGCGATGGGACACAAAACGCTTCGATCATTTCTGAATGCCATCGGGGTGCTGTGTCTGGTAGCCGTTGCGATCGCTTGCGGCCAGTCCGCGGACGAAGGAACGGGCCAGGACAAAGAACTGCAAATGGGCCAGGAAGTTTTCAACGAACTGAAGGCTAAGGGAGAAATCATCGAATCTTCCCCCCTGTACGACCAGTTGCGGCCGATTGCGGATGCCATCACCCGGGTTGCGCAGCCCCGATATAACCATCCATTCAAGTTCTACCTGGTGCACGAAACTCAGCCGAACGCGTTCGCCACCCCGGGCGGCAATGTGTACGTCGTGGATTCGCTGCTCTATTTCGTAAAGAACACGGAGCAACTCGCCGGAACTCTTTGCCACGAAGTCTCGCACACCATCCATCGCGACACTGTAACCTTGATGGAGAAGCAGGAGAAACTCGAGAAGCGGGAAGTTGGCTCCGCCATTCTTCTGGGTCCTACTCGTGCGCATATTTTGGCCATCCTTCTCCTCGGCAAGCTTCATTCCCTCAAATATTCCCGGGATGTCGAGTCGAGAGCGGACCTCACCGGCTCCGATATCTGTGCTTCCGCGGGATATAACCCTTGGGGACTCGTTTGGCTCTTCCAGGATTTTAAAAACGCCCAACCTGACCAATTGCCGCAGCTCTTGTCAGATCATCCGGACGATCAGCACCGGGTTGATGCCCTGGAGCGGCATTTTCGCGAGAATCCCTCAACCTTCGGAAAGTTCAGCCCTGACGCAAAGTCGGCACAACCATTCTCTGTTCCGAAGAATGCTCCGGAGGCGTTCTTGCGTTGAGATTCGATTCAACCGTGCTGCCGAACCAAATAACGGCAGTCCAAAAAAGGAGAACGACAATGACTGGCGTTTCTGATTTCTTCACGGCCGGCCTCGAGCAACTCAGGAGATCCTGGGCCTGGTTTTTCGTGTTCGGCATTCTGCTGGCGGTTCTTGGCGCCATGTGCGTCGTGAAAGCGCAGACTGCAACGAAGTTTTCAATTCTTGCGCTTGGCTGGGTTCTCGCAATCAGCGGAGTAGTGTGGCTGGCAAATGCAATTCGCGCCTTTACCTGGTATGGATTCTTTTTGTACCTGCTCAACGCAATCATCCGCGGAGTGACCGGATATCTTTTGATACGGCATCCGGACGCAGGCGCCGCGGGAGTGACTATGGCGCTGGCTTTACTGTTCATCGCAGGAGGGCTGTTCCGCGCAGCCGGGGCGAGTGTGATTCAGTTTCCCAGGTGGGGGTGGACGGCCTTTTCCGGATTAGTCTCTGTTGTCCTCGGCATTTACCTCTTGACCACCTGGACCACAGCCAGCAATTACTTCATTGGTATGGCAATCGGTATCGACCTGATCCTTGACGGTGTAGCCCTGATCGGGTTCGCCGGCGCCATTCACAGCTTGCCCAATCAAGCGCAACAACGCAGAGCTGCCTGAGAGATATTTCCAGGCAGGCGAGGTCTAAAATTATGAAAAGAACTACAAGTATAGGAATTATCTTTCTGGGTCTGATTGTTTTCGCCTGGGCCGACACGGGAGAAAAAGCAAGGGCCAGAATCACCGCGTCCGCCGATGTCGTGAAAGACATATTCAACGCGCCGGATAAGGGCGTTCCGCTCAGTGTTCTGGATGGTACAAAGTGCGTCATCGTGATCCCCGACCTCAAGAAAGCAGCCTTCATCATCGGCGGTGACTACGGACGCGGTGTCATGACCTGCCGCACTGGGGAAGACTTCAAGGGGCCATGGAGCGCGCCGATCATGATGGCCTCAGGCGGCGCCGACATTGGCTTTCAGCTTGGCGTCGAGGGCACTGACGTTGTCATCCTGGTGCTCAACGACGAGGGCGCTCGATCCATCATGAAAAGTAAGGTTAAGCTGGGCGCCGAAGCCAGCGTCGCCGCCGGACCTGTGGGCAGAACCCAGGAGGCTTCTACCAACGAAGTCATGAAAGCCCAGATGCTTTCCTATTCTCGCGCCCGCGGCCTGTTTGCCGGGGTATCGGTGTCAGGCATGACGCTTCGTGTCGATGGGGACGCCGACGAAAATCTCTACCGCGAGAAAGTCAGGCCGCAGCAGATTCTCAAGGGCGAAGGCATCGCCATGCCAGACGAAGCTAAACCCCTGATTGCGGCCATACAGCAAGCGACAGCGAAAGCTGCGGAACTGGAAAAATAGCCCTTGTGCGCCACGGCGGACGTCCGGTCTAAACACTCTCTCAATGAGGCCATTTGGCTCACATCTCAGATGCCGAAACCTTCATCTGAACTGGCATGTTGCTGTCGGGCCCCATGGCTGAGAGGTCATTTCATAAAAGATGTTTTTCTTTAACCAATACTATGCTCGCGGGCGCGCTCATTCTGTTGATTGCGCTCACTGGCTGCGCCAACCCGGTAAAAAGTTTCAACAAAGCCGAATATCTGCAGCACTCCGGACAATATTTGGCTGCCCTTCAACAGTATGCCCATCTGCTCGAGAGGGTCCCCAGCGATGAGCCTGAAGTTCTTGCGTTGATCCAGCTCCGCATGGGCGAATGCCTTTGGAGCCTGAACCGGCCCGAGGAGGCTTACGACGTTCTGGAACAATCCATACGAAACAATCCCAACAGCGCGGCCGCGCATGTGCGCCTGGCCGAACTGCTGCTGGCCGGCTCTGATATTGCCGGGGCAGCCGAGCAGGCCAATACGGTTCTGCAAAACGATCCTGTTAACCTGGAGGCGCTTTCTGTCCTTGGAACCGCATTCATTGACGGCGGCCGGACGGAAGAGGCAAAGCTGGTCTTAACGCATATTCTTGCCATCGACCCCACGCAGGTCAACGCTGCGCTGGCCCTGGCGGAAACCTACGCCCGGCAAAATCAAGCCGGCGCCGCTCGAAAAATTCTTCATGACATGGCCAATGTTCAGCCTCATGATCCGCGGCCCTGGCTTGCGCTGGCTCGTCTGGAAGAAATCGTGGGAGACGGCAACACCGCCGCCAGTGATTACCGGCAGGCTGTGAAGGTGAAGGATTCGACCGAGACCGAGCTTCGCCTGGCGCAATTTCTGGCGCGCGAAACCCAGCTCAAAGAAGCCGAAGACATTTTACGCAAACTCGGCTCCGGCAGTTCAGAAGAGCGCGTGACTTTGCCCGATTTTGAACTGGCCGCCGGGCGCGCTACGCCGGCAACCGCGCTTTACAACCGCATCCTGGGTTCACCCGCTCTCCTGAATCCGGAAGAGACTCATAGTCTCTCACGAAGCTCAGTGGCGGCGCGCCTGATTGAAGCCGAGCTGCAACTGGGAGAGCAGCAGAAACAAGCCGATGACGCCGCCTCTGCCGCCACCCTGGCCAGCGCCCATGGCCACCTGCGCCAGTTCCGGAGCTATTTTGATCCGGCGACGGCGATGGCCCTGGCGGCGGAGGTATCGCTGGCGCTCGGCAATCTCAACACCGCCGAAGAGCAGGCGCAGCAAGCTGTCGCCTTTGCCCCCGGCTCAGCTCCTGCCCACTACGTCTTAGGATTGGTGCGGCAACGCAATGGATTGCCTAACCTGGCCAGGACCGAATGGCAGACGGCCCTGCAGATTGCGCCCGGATTCACTCCGGCACGAATCGCAATGGCGACCGAGGCACTCGATTCCGGCGACGCCGCTGCGGCCGAAGGAATCATCAGCAGCGTTATCCGCGAGGAGCCGGCCAACTTTCAGGCGCTTTGCGTTTATGCCCGCTCCCTTGCCGTCCTTCGCCGGTTCGATCAAGCCAGGCTAATTGCGCGGCGGGCGCTGGCCGCCAATCCTGCCTCGGCAGAACCCCACGAAATTCTTGGTGGAATCGCGCTCCAGCAGCGCAATCTGGGCACGGCGCTTATTGAATACGAACAGGCGCTGCTGCTGGAGCCGCATTCACAATCTGCCACCCAGGAGCTGGCCCAGGTTTACCAGCGCGGCACGGTCGGCCGGGTCATGCTGGCGAAGATTGAAAAGATGGCCACCAGCGCTCCCCGCTCTCCAGCGCTTATGGAGATTGCCGGCATACTCTACGCCCAGAACGGATGGAGGCCCGACGCTCGCCGCTGCCTGCGGCGCGCTTTGCTTTGGGACCCGCAGCGCACCAGCGCGGCCACAGCTTTGGCGCAGCTTTACATTCAGTCGGGGCAACAGGCAGCGGCCAATGAACTGCTGAAGAGTTCACGCCCGGCCACAGCTCAAACCGCTTCCGGCGCAAAACACCCTGCGGAAGATTATGAAAAACTTCTGCAGCAGGGCGACCCCTCCGGAGCCGCGGCCAACAATCTTGCCTGGATCTACGCTGAGCAAGGCGCCAACCTCGACCGCGCCCTGGTGCTGGCGCAAAGAGCGCGGCTGCTGGCTCCGCAAAATCCAGCCGTGCTCGACACGCTGGGAGTCGTGCACCTGAAGCGCCATGAATACTCCCAGGCAGTGCTGGTGCTGAAGAAAGCCATCGAGATGGCCGCCCTGACTCCGGTTGCCAACAATACCTTAGTGCAATTCCGCCAGCATCTGGCGGAAGCCTACCTGCGCTCCGGACAGACGCAGGCTGCTACGGCACTGCAACAGTAACCGGGCTCAGGCAAAGTTGATAACTTCCGGATTGCCGGCTATTCGCCCGGAACAGGAGCACAGTGTGCGAGCAACCGTACCACTGTGAAACGCCTATTTGGAAATAGCGCGCTGTCTGCGAGGATGCCTCTATGAAAGTCGTGAGCACTAATTGGACCGGCACAACCCTTTATTTTGTCTGAGTTGTTCGCGACATTGGCGGAACATGCGATCCGACGACTTTGTCATAGCGGGTATGCACAATGAGAAATGTGACAGCAGCAGCGAAAAAAGCGACGGCCGCATATGTCTTGAGCCTTCGAGTCCATCCCCGATGAACAACCACCGGCTCCCGTCTTGCTTCGGACTTAACCGCTTCGATAAATCTATAACCATTCCTCGGAACCGTCTGGATATAACGGGGGTCCTTGCTGTTGTCGCCAAGCGCTTTCCGCAGGCGATTCAGCACCACGTCAATACTATGTTCAAATTCCACACTGCTGGCGGGCCAGAGATTACGCTGTATTTCTTCGCGGGTCACTAATTCACCAGGACGTTCAATCAAGAGAACCAGTAAATCGAGAGCCTGCGCGGTGAGCCTGATCCTATGACCCGCACGGGTCAGTTTCATGGAAGTTGGGTCAAACTGAAAATCGCCAAAAACTTTCATGCTGGAGAGAGACCTTTCAGCGTTCGAAACAGATTATAAACTCGAGTGAGCATTTGAGAGAACAATTGACTTTATGTGAGTTGACATCATGCCGCACTAACGTTGGAATGACCGCGTGCTCAGTGTCATTGCTGTTCGCGGACCGAGCAAAGACCCCTAAAGGTGGAGAAAAGATGAAAACGGTCTCGCGTGTTCTGGCCTGGACGATTCTAATTTCGGTGGCCTCCCTGTTCGTGATGCTCGGCTTGGCGAAATTTACTGGGCAGTCTTCGATACGATGGGCTGAGAGGTTTGCACATTGGGGCTACCCGATGGTCTTTCGGTATGTGGTGGGAGGGCTTGAGATCCTGGGTGGAATCGGCTTGATCGCACCTGCTACGACAAGACCCGCAGCCGCCGTCCTGATGGTTGTGATGGCAGGCGCCTTCTACACACATCTGAGTCACGGAGAGATGCCACGCATTGTGCCTCCTCTTATGCTAGGGACCCTCGTCCTCCTGATTTTCTTATGGCGGCATCCGCTCCGGCATGTGGTAAGGCCATCGGGCCAATAGCCTTCGTCATGAGGGTTGTTTCAAATAACCAGTTTCCAGACGCGCCCCTGCGCACTGGATAGTTGTCATCCAGCGCCGCTCGTCTCGGCAAGATCGGAGTCAGCCTGCCTGCTAACTTCGGCTGTAGGGGCTTGGCTTACCCTGCAAAAAATCCAGGTAGTCAAGCGTCCGTTTCCGGGCAAAGGAGTCGGGATAGAGGCGAATGGTTTGTTCGAGCTCTTCTACTTCAGCCTTGCAGTCGCATTGATTCTCAAGCAGCCAGCGGATGTTAATGGTGTAAGGATCGAGCGACGACTCTTCGAAATTTGTAGTTGGCGTGGGCGGCTTCAGCTCCTCGGCGGCTTTGTTCAGGCTCTTGCGCGCGCCTGCGCACAGGCGAGGTGTCATCTGCAGGTCGAGATCGGCCAGGTTGCGAAGAACGCGGGTATCCGATTGGTTGAGCAGCGCCTCCGCCTCCGCCTGCCGATTGGGCAATTGGCTCATGCGCGCCAGTGCTGCGCCGCGGACATCAATCTGGGAGTTGATGGTTTCTTGCGGCCGCGCTTCCGTATAAGCCAGGAACGCGGCCAGCGGACTGCCGGCAGGCAATGCCTTTATTTCAGCGACCAGCGCTTCGTCGCGGCGTTGAGCTTCGGCAAACGCCTGCATCTGCGCCTGTTGGCGGGCAGCGGTTGCGGCGTCGCCGGGTCCCTTTACTACCCAGGCAGCAACCGATAGCACGAGGATCGGCAGGCCAATACCCAGGTTTGCCCCCACGGCGGGAATCCGTTCGCGCACGCCCGGGAAGAAGCTCCACGCGCTATAGAGAATCAGCAGTCCCGGAGAGACGACGGCAACCAGTTGCAGCAGCGATTGAAAGCGGTCTCCCGGCTGAAGTTTTTCGAGGATGCGAACTGCGATGAATAGGGCCGAAACCGTGCCTGCATACAAGACCATGGCGACTGCACCTGAGGCGCCTCTCAATCCGCCGCTCAGGCCGCTCATCGACAGAAGCGCGGCCAACAGTACGGCCATGATGATGGCCTCAAAAAAAGTAAAGGCCGTAGCCATACCCTGGCCGGCAGCATCACTTTTGTGATACTCGAAGAGGCTGGCGCCGATCACGAGCGCAAGCAGCGCCGCCAGGCCGAGCAAGAGAATGAAGATAACAGTCATCGTTGTGCGCATGAACACCCTGGGCGCTTGCCACAGACCCATTCCTAAGATGGGTCCTGCAATCAAGCGCGATTCCATGTTTATATACCACACCTCCTTTCAACCAGCCCCTGGCAAGGGCGCGTTTCTGATTCCGGACAAGGTCCCAGGCAACTCGGACACAGAATGGCCGCTCACTCCGGCGGCCGGGTGCCCATGGAAACCTGTTATTCTATGCACGACCGGTGGTCCTGCAACAGAGGTCGCGATGGACAAGAACGCTTCGCCGAAGGCAGATAAGACTCCGCAGACGTCCCCTGAAGCTCCCTTCACAACGTTCATTCAATTGGACGGCAAGTCCCCCGTTCCATCTCAGTTTCGTACTCCGGGGACTTTTACGATCACCCGGCTCCAGTCGCCGGCTGGGCTTCCTGACCGAATCACAAAGCTGTCGCCCGTTCCCGCTCTGCTGGTGTCGGTCTCCCTTAAGTCTCTGCCATCATCAAGCTACCAAGTGTGGACAGCAGACAAGCGCATTGCCACATCCATTGTTCACCCGTTTCGCTCCAATGTCATCGATTTCGATTCACAGCCAAGGTGCTGGGCAGGAAGTGCCTTCGATTACGTTCACTATTCTGTCCCTCGAAAGGTACTCGATGACATTGCCGAGGACCTAGGGGTTGGCCGGGTAAGTGACTATCGCCTGGCAGTGCTCGAAGACGATCTGGTTGTGGCCCAGATCACCAAAAGCATCCTTCCGTTCCTTGGGCGGAGCGACGAGCTCTCTGTGCTGGCTCTCGATCAATTCAGCCTCATCCTGGGAGCGCATCTTCTCCAGCAGTATGGTGTACTCCAAAAAACAGTGCGGCGTTCAAACGGAGGCCTGACGCCATGGCAGAAAAGACGGGCCTCCGAGCTTCTTCACGAGAACATGCATGGCCACATCCGGCTCCATGAAATTGCGCGTGAATGCGGACTTTCCGTCAGCCATTTTGCCCGCTCATTCAAAAGCTCTTTCGGTATCTCCACGCACCAATGGCTGCTTCAACATCGCATTGAGCACGCCAAGCAACTGATGAGCCAGACAACCATGTCACTGATCGAGATCGCGATTCAGTCGGGATTTAGCGATCAGACTGCGTTCACCCGCACATTCCATCGCCTCGTCGGTGTGAGCCCCGGAAGATGGCGACGGCATTACACGACCATAAATTTCCGAGAGTAACTGCCCCTGGTAAGGTTGTTTCACGGCAATCGCAGGCGCCGGCATTTTTAAGCAATAAACAACAAAATCAGCAAAATCCTGCAAGACAGCGTGCAGGGCATAAGTCTAGGGTGAGGGGGGACATATTTGCCATTGCCCTGTTCGCCTTACAGCAGGGAATGGATGCTGCAGGAGCGCGGCTGGCCGAAAGAGCATCCAGAACCGTTGTAACGGGCCTTATGTCGAACGGCGTCGGCTTGCAAAAAGCTGATGCGCCTGAAAAGAAACGAAAGGAAAAAGGAGAACAACAATGAAACCTAACTGGAGAAACGTCATGACAAAGCTTTATGCCGTGGCTGCGCTTGCTTCTGCGCTGATGTGTGCCACTCTGAACGCTGGCGCGGCCGGTCCCGCCCCGAGTGGCATCAAGAACGTGGTCCTGGTGCATGGAGCATTCGCCGATGGCTCCGGCTGGGAAGCCGTCGCGAAGATCCTCGAGAAGGATGGCTATACGGTGTCGGTAGCGCAACCCCCCGAGACCTCGTACGCGGACGACGTAAAGTACACGAAGGCTGCCATCGACGCCATGGGCGGGCCGGTCGTCCTGGTCGGCCACAGCTACGGCGGGTCCATCATCAGTGAGGCCGGGAACGATCCCAATGTTGTGGCACTGGTCTACATCGCCGCATTTGCGCTTGATGAGGGTGAAAGCTGTGCGTCAATCGAAACGGCCGTGCCGCAAGCCTCTAAGGCATTCAAGGCGGATAACAACGGTAACTGGTGGATCGAACAGGACCATTTCGCGGCCGACTTCGCAGCGGATATTCCTCCTGCCGAGTCACATTACATGGCTATATCGCAGGTGCCGATCTCCACCGACTCGTTCACCCATAAGGTCACATCGCCCGCCTGGAAGACCAAGCCCGCCTGGTACATGGTGGCCACCGCAGACCGGTCGATCAATCCGGACCAGGAGCGCATGATGGCGAAGCGCGCCCATGCCAAGACGGTCGAAGTGAGTGCCAGCCATGTCGCCTACATGTCTCATCCGAAGGAAACAGCCAAGCTCATTGAAGAGGCCGCCACCTCCGCACCAGCCAATCACTAATTCCTCAATCGCCGGGTGCCCCATGCTTTCGCGAAGCGAAGCATGGGCGAAAGAAGATTCTTTCCTTATTTTTTTCTGCAGCGCTTGGAGGCATGGGGCACCCGGCGACGAAGCGAGTTGAAACTTTACTCGAAGCTTTTGGCTATTCGGTTATTGATCCTGGAAACCTTCGCGATGGAGGGCTGATTCAGCAAGCAGACGGCCCTCTCGCAGGGCGAAATTTGTTGGAGGAAGGAGAACGTCATCCATGAAAGCCATTCACCTCACTGACTACGGTAATCCAGCTCAGAACTTAAAGATGGTCGAAGTTCCGGAACCACGCACGCCGTCTGCGGGCGAGGCTCTTGTGCGCATGGAGTATGCGCCGATTGACTACAGCGATCTGCTTTTAGCGAACGGAGTGTACTTTCTAAATCCGAAGCTTCCTTCCGTCATTGGAGGTGAAGGTGCGGGAATCGTCGAGGCAATCGGGCCGGGAGTCACCAGCGTCAAGGCAGGCGATCGGGTTACGATTCCGTTTCGCACATTCACATGGTCTGAAAAAGTCCTTGCTCCCGCCCAACGTCTTTTCGTCGTTCCACCCTCAGTCGATGCCAAAACGGCCTCGATGCTAAATATCAATCCCACGACCGCAGTTCTTCTCCTGGACGAATTTGTAAAGCTAAAGCCAAAAGACTGGATTGTATTGAACGCGGCAAATTCCCAGATCGCGCGATGCCTGATCGCGATTGCAAAATCGCGCGATCTCAATGTTGTAGGTATTGTGAGGCGGTCCGAGCTCATCCCAGAGATTGAAAAGCTGGGTGTTGATTTCGTTGGCGTCGATGCGCCCGAACTCTTCAAGCAAATTCAGATTGCAACCGGCGGAATGCCGCTCTCTCTGGGCCTCGATGCCGTGGGCGGTCCAGCGACAGCAACCATCGCAAGCGTGCTCTCTGCGGGCGCTCATCTTGTCAGCTATGCGTGGCTGAGTGGTTTGCCGATTCACGTGGGGCAAGGCGATCTCATCGGCAAGAGGTTAAACATCCACGGCTTCTGGATGTATTACGAAGAGTATCTCCCCAAAATGCGGGCGGCGCTGACTGAGGCAACAAAAGTAGTCGCTTCCGGCAAATTAAGCCTGCCAATCACTACAACATACAAACCGTCTCAAATCAAAGAAGCAATCGAACACTACAAGCGTGGTGTCAAGGTTCTATTGGATTTCAATTAGACAAAGCAGGACTTGCCGGAAATTCGTAATCGGAATTGGGGCTTCTGCCAAGGCAAGGAAAGTTGAGCAGGCCTCTTTATGCGCAGTGCAACTATGACGAACAAACGGTGCTCCTGGGTCGGCGTGGATGATCCGCTGCTGCTCCAATATCACGATCGCGAATGGGGTGTCCCTGTTCATACTGACCGCAAACATTTCGAGGTCCTCGTGCTCTCAGGCGCACAGGCCGGATTGAACTGGTCGCTCGTGCTGAAAAAGCGGGAAGGTTATCGCCGTGCGTTCGACAAGTTCGATCCGGAAAAGGTCGCGCGTTACTCCAAAAGACAACTTCAGAAGCTTACATCTGATCCGGAGATCATTCGCAACCGGATGAAGATCGAAGCCGCTGTGCGCAACGCATGCGCTTTCCTCAAAATCCAGGAAGAGTTCGGGAAATTTGACTCCTACTGCTGGCGTTTTGTCGGCGGGCGGCCCAAGCTTAACCACTGGAAGGCTACGCGGCAGATTCCAGCGACTTCGCCCGAATCCGAGGCATTCAGCAAAGACCTCAAGCACCGGGGATTCAGCTTCGTCGGCCCGACCGTCGTCTATGCGTACATGCAGGCGGTTGGAATGGTAAACGATCACCTCGTCGATTGTTTCCGTTATCGGGAGATCCGGCAGGATTAGAAGACTGGATCTTCCCACGTAACGAAGAGTGTCGAGTTGCGGAGGCATGGGCGCCCGGCGAAGGGCATTTCCCAACACAGGCGCCGTCAAAGCACTCGCAAGGCTGCGACCGTCACATCATCCGTCTGGCAGCTTCTCGAGAAATCGTCCATGGAACTGAAGATCGACCGGACACAATCTTCGGCGTTCTGAACACGCCACATTGCGATATCGGCTATTCCTTTCAATAGGCCCTGAACTCCCCACTCCTCGCCCGCGTGGTTTGCCGCTTCAATGACCCCATCGGTGTAGGCGATGACCAGGTCCCCGGGATCAAGACTTACGATGCTCTCCTCATAATTCCAATCAGGCAACATTCCAACCGGTGCGCCACCGCTCTCAAGCCATTCGGTTGACCCATCACGTCGAAGAATCAGGGGCGGGTTATGGCCTGCATTCACATAGTGTAAGGTGCGGGTCGCTGCGTCGAATACGCCGTAGAATACGGTCGCATAGCGGTCGGCCAGAGACGAGGTGTATGCCTGATGATTCACCAGTTTCAGCAATGCGCCCAGATCATGCCCGGTAAACAGAGCGGCCGTGCGCAGGGACGATTGGATATTGGCCATCATGAGCGCCGCGGCCAGTCCTTTGCCGGACGCGTCTCCAACCACAAACGCCAGGCGATGATCGGCGAGCGGCATGAACTCGTAAAAATCGCCGCCCAGGGCTCGAAGTTGGCGGCAATGCCCGCTGCACTCGACAAAGCCAACCCGGCCCGAGTCTTGCATAAAGCGCCGCTGAACATCACAGGCAAGCACCCAATCCTGGCTCACATCAATCATGGTCTCTTCCGTCATCTCTTTCAGCCTCTACCCATATGTCGTTTCTCGTCCCCTGGAATCGACACCGGAAGCCCGATTTTTTTATTATTTTTTTTGAAAGTATGTCGAGAATGATGCTTGGGCTCCGACTACACCATGAAAGCCCGGAAGCCGAAGTCGAGGCCGATGGAAAAAATAGTCGAAAAGGAAAAAGGAGGCAACCACAATGAAATACATATTGCTGATGGCAGGCACGAAAACAGGCGTTACTGGCTACCACGCATGGTCGCAAAAAGACATTGAGAGCCACATGGCCGTCCTCACGAGCATTAACAAGGAACTGACCGGGTCTGGGGAGTTTGTGGCCACACAAGGCTTGGCGGAACCGGGTGAAGCTAAGATGGTGCGCGGCGAGAAAAACGGCATTCCGGTCACAGACGGTGTTTTCCCGGAGTCTAAGGAATTCCTGTTGGGTTACTGGATCGTTGATGTCGCCAGTTCCGAACGCGCTTACGCCATTGCTGCCCGTATTTCATCTGCGCCCGGACCGGGAGGAGTTCCCACGAACATGCCCATTGAGGTCAGGCGGTTCGCATCTCATGGGCCCTCTAAGGGTCAATGACGAATCGAAGAGCATCCTGCGTGCACTCCGGTCAGCCGGGAGAGGCAGAAGTCAGGGGCAAGAGAAGCAAAGGAGCAAAGAAATGAAATACATTTTGATGATGAATACGATGCGGGCTGGACAGGGGGTCCCCAGCTGGCAAAGGAACGACCTGCAAGCGCACATCGCATTTATGAAGGATACGAACAAGCAGCTTCGCGAATCGGGCGAGTTGGTTGCGGCCGAGGGCCTGTCGTTTCCCGACCAGGCCAAAGTGGTGCGGGCAGGCAACGATGGTGTTCCGATCACTGACGGCATATTTCCCGAATCCAAGGAGTTTCTCGCCGGGTTTTGGATCGTCGACGTCGAAAACCCGGAGCGGGCGTATGCGATTGCCGCCAGGATATCCACTGCGCCCGGACCTGGTGGAGCGCCATTGAATATGCCCATTGAAGTGCGGCCCGTGATGAGCGGTCCGCCGCCAGAGATGTTGTAAAGGAGCCGGCTGATGAAAGAGTGGGGTCCCAGTTCCGAGCGCCTGTTGCGCGAACTTGCGCCGCAGGTGCTCGGCGCCCTCGCCCGGCGTTCTCGGGATTTCGCCGCCGCTGAGGACGCGGTACAGGAGGCAATGATTGCAGCTTTCACGCAGTGGCCGCAGGAGGGCATTCCTGATAATCCTCGGGGCTGGCTGATTCAGGTGGCATCGCGGCGCATGATCGACCAGGTGCGCAGCGAAATCGCCCGTCGCGAACGGGAAACCGCGGTAGTAAAGGAAGTCGAGACCACAACCCCGGCAATTGATATTGAGTCTGATATGGATCCAGATGACACGCTCATTCTGTTGTTTATGTGTTGCCACTCCGCTCTAACGCCGTCCTCGGCGATTGCACTGACGCTGCGGGCTGTTGGCGGTCTGACAACGGCTGAAATCGCTAATGCGTTCCTGGTTCCGGAGGCGACAATGGCGCAACGGATCACCCGAGCAAAGCAAAGCATCAAAACCTCCGCCGTTTCCTTCCGCTTGCCATCATCGCTGGAACGTACCGAACGGCTGCCTGCAGTTCTTCATGTGCTGTATCTGATCTTCAACGAGGGTTACGCCAGCAGCGTCGGAGCGCACTTGCAGCGGCTCGATCTGGCTCAGGAGGCGATCCGATTGACTCGTTGCCTGAAATCGTTCCTTGCCGATCATGCTGAAGTCGACGGTCTGCTGGCGCTTATGCTGTTAACCGACGCACGGCGCGCGGCGCGAACAGGACCCGACGAGGAGCTGATCACTTTGGACAAACAAGATCGAACTTTATGGGATAGGACCGAGATTGACGAGGGAATCGAGCTTCTGACCGCTGCGCTGTCGAAAGGGTCGGTGGGGCTATATCAGTTGCAGGCAGCGATTGCGGCAGTACATGACGAAGCGGCGCGAGCGGAGGAGACAGACTGGCCTCAGATTCTCGCGCTGTACGAACTGTTGAAACGCGTGTCTCCCAGCCCAATGGTAACGCTCAATCATGCAATTGCAGCGGCGATGGTACACGGCGCGTCGAAGGGCCTCCAATTGCTGAAGACGCTTGATACGGACCCTCGCCTGGCCGGCCACTATCGTCTCGACGCTGTTCGCGCTCACTTGCTTGAGATGGTGGGTGATTATCAGGGTGCTATCGAGCACTACCGCATCGCAGCCCGCCGGACAACCAGCATCCCAGAGCAGAATTACCTCATGACGCAGGCAGCTCGACTCGATGACAGCAGAAGAAGCCGCGGATAAACGACTACCACCTAAGTAGTAGTCAACGCGACCAAGGCCTGATTGCGCCCGCTTGATGATGGCGCTACTCTTCCGTCAAATGAGTATCCGGCGCCCCTCAAGACTCGTAGCAATTGTTGACGACGACGCGTCAGTTCAGCGTTCGCTGCAAGATCTGATCGAGTCCGACGGGTTGTTCACACTCTGCTTCGGCTCCGGGGAACAATTCCTGGATTCCGAGGCTCGGACTCTTGCCATGCGTGAAAACGCAGTCGAGTTCTTGAGTAAACCTTTTGACGACAAATTCCTGCCAGAGACCGTTAATGCCGCTCTCGATAGGTGAAGAAATGCGTGAGCACACCCCCAAAGAAAAGCCTGAAACCCGCTACGCGAGCTGCGTGGATTTCCGAAGAATTTTTGAGGAAGATCTGCATAGTCTTTATCAGCTCTCTTTTTTTCTTACTGGAGATCGCCAGAAGGCTGAACGGTGCTTTGTGGCCGGTCTTGAGGATTGCGTTAAGCATAGCCGGGTGTTCAGGGAATGGGCACGCGCCTGGGCGAAGCGAGTAATCGTGAGAAATGCAATTCGTGAATTGCAGCCTCGATGGAGCCATTCCAATTCGTCCGCGCGCGTCCCAATTATTTTCTTCCCCCATCGGCAGTTCAGTGGTTCAGGCGGACATTTCGACACAGCCGCGGTATTGAGGCTTGCCGACTTTGAGCGGTTTGTTTTCGTGCTGGGCGTTCTTGAGCACTACCGGGAGCACGAGTGCGCTTTGCTTCTCGGCTGTTCAGACTCCGAAGTTCGCGCAGCCCGCACTCAGGCCATAGAGCAGTTGGCTAACTTTTGCCCGGTTGAGTCCAGGCGGTACGGGAATCGTGAGCACGATGGGTGGGCAGGGGCGATCAAGGCCTGAAGGTCGAGGATTCGATTTCGAGGAGCTTCAGATCGCCACGCCCATATGTATGCGGAGCTGTACCTGCAAGGCCGAATGAACCTGGTTGATCTTGTTTCAAGAAGAATCTCGCTGCGTGAGGTGAACGAAGGCTGCGCGGCGTTAAAGGACGGCTCGCTCACGCGCGTCGTTGTTGCTTCGTTCTGATTGCAAACTGACATATAAGGAGAAACGTTATGCAGGCAATTATGGAGAAAAGCACGGTTAAGACACTCACGACGCACTACATCGATGGGGAGTTCGTCGAATCCCATGGCCGCGAGATCATGGACATCATCAAACCGACCAACGGGCAGGTGATCGGCCACGTCACATTGGGTGACGAGGAAGATACGCGGCGTGCCATCGCTGCGGCCAGGCGCGCATTCGCCAGTTTTGGCCGGACAAGCAAGGAAGATCGCTCGCGTTACCTGCGCCAGCTACACAAGGCTGTGTCAGACCACGTTGACGATCTAACCGCTGTCATGATTGAAGAGTACGGTGGAGTCGCCCAGTTCGCCCGGCTTATTGTGGAGTCGGGCGTCAACGCCTTCGCCGCGGCCGAGAAGGGACTTCAAGAGCTGCCGTTGACACAAAGCTGGGGCAAGACGACGGTGACGCTGGAACCGGTCGGTGTTGCCGGTCTGATTACAGCCTGGAACGCGAACGCGCTATTCATTTGCCTCAAGTTGGCATCGGCTATAGCGGCTGGTTGTACGGTCGTTCTCAAACCGAGCGAAATGAGCGCGCTGCAAACCCGCGCAATGGTCGATGCCGTGAATGAGGCCGGGTTACCCAAGGGTGTTTTCAACGTGGTGACGGGTCTCGGTACTGTCGTCGGGGCCGAGCTTGTGCGCAATCCCGACGTCGCGAAAATATCGTTCACAGGTTCGGTCGCCGTCGGACAACAGATCATGCGCGATGGCGCTGCGACGATGAAGCGTGTGACCCTCGAACTGGGCGGGAAATCGCCCACAATCCTGCTCGATGACGCTGCGCTCGACAAGGCCATCCCAGCAGCCCTCATTTTGGCTTTTATGAACAGTGGTCAAGCCTGTGCCGCTGGAACCCGGCTTCTCGTGCCTAAGAGCCGGCTCGAAGAGGTGAAGCGGGCCATACGCGATGAAATGCGTAACTACACGGTCGGCGATCCTTCCGATCCCAAAATCATGGTTGGACCCATGGTGTCGCAAAAACAGTATGAGCGCGTGGAATCCTATATTCGCAAAGGCATTGAAGAAGGCGCGGAGGTACTGGTCGGCGGCGAGGGTCATCCGAAAGGGTTCGACACGGGGTACTATGTGAAGCCCACAGTCTTTGTTAATGTGAAGAACGACATGACAATCGCCCAGGAAGAGATTTTCGGCCCCGTGCTCAGCGTGATCGCCTACGACTCTGAGGAGGAAGCGATCCGCATCGCCAACGACTCCAGATACGGTCTTCACTCGGCCGTCATTGGAACTGACCTGCAGCGCGCCCGCCGCGTAGCTTCTCAGCTACAGGCTGGCCGGGTCGTGATCAATAACATGACGGACGATCCTGATGCGCCCTGGGGCGGATTTAAGTTCTCCGGAGTCGGCCGCGAATATGGCCGGTACGGAATTGAAGCGTTTTTGGAGCCAAAGGCCATCCTGGGTGCCCTTTGAAAACGGCATTCAAGGAGAACAATCGTGTCTGCTTACATCGTTTTCATTAGAACAAAAACACTGGATCAAAAAGAGCTTGAGACTTATTGGGCTGGAATTAAAGCGACAATGAAAGGACACCCAATTGAAATCTTGGTGGCTTATGGGAAGCATGAAGTCTTAGAGGGCGATCCTATTGAGGGAATCGTGATAGCAAAATTCCCGACCGTAAAGGCAGCGAAGGATTGGTACCATGGCGAAGCATACCAAAGTATCGCCAAACACCGTCAAAAAGGAGCGATTTACCAGGGCCTCATCGTGGAAAGTGCTATCTAGCCTTTAATGTTCAGGAATTCCTCGGATCGCCGTTGGAGAACGCCCAAAGCGTTTTTAAATCTTACAGCGAACCGAGAGGCAGAATCATATCTCACCCAGGATTTCTTGCCGGGCTACAAGAGTGACAGTCTTGCCGCGAGAGAACGAATCGAACAAGGAGACCAACTTATGAGCAAGCACGGCACCATCTCCCCCGAGGAATCCGCGGACCGCCTCGCTATCCGGGAGCTCGTCGAGGCCTACGCACACTGCGCCGATCGTCGCGATGCGAAAGGTCAGATGTCTCTCTTTACGCCGGATACGCACTTCGTGGTTTACATGAACGCAAAAGATCCCAAGCCGTCACAAGAGCTGCACTCGCGCGAGGCGCTGGCTCCCGTGTTTGCAGATCTCAACAAGTACGCCGCTACCATGCACTTCGTCGGACAGAGCACGATCCTCACGCTGACCGGCGACAAAGCCACGGGGGAAGCCTACACCCTGGCGCATCACCTCACAATCAATGGTGAAAAGCGACAGCTCATGATCGCGGCGCTCCGTTATTACGACACATTCGTAAAGAGAGACGGCGCATGGTTGTTCGCCGAGCGCCTGCTGTACGTTGATTGGATCGAGGAGCGCATTCTTTCATGACAACGATTAACAAGGTGGCATCGGTGGCGTCGACTGAGGTTTCTAACTGCGCCCCAAAGCCCCTCGTCATCGTGGGCGAGTGCGCGTTGCTGAGGTTTGCGCAGTGAATGCTAACCGTCAATTGAGACCCGACTGGTTGCTACTCCTGTCCTTGTTAGCGGCCATTCTGTTGACTCCGGTGTTGAGCCAGGGCAATCGGAGTCGAGTGGCGCTCGCGGCGGTGACGTTTATACCGGTAGTTTTATCCACTGTCCGGTTGTCGCAGATCAAAGGGTGGGTATGGCCGTCGATCCTGCTGGCGTTAGGCAATGTGATCTTTGTGGTGGCGGGTAATACGTTCCCCAGCCGAACCATGACCGGGATCCGCTGGATACTCTTGGCTGCGTTCTTCGCGCTTGCGGCCGCGGGTCTTTTCTCATATCTCAGGAATTCTCGTTCCATCGCTCGGGCGGAGCTCTTCACTGCGGTCAACATCTATCTGTTGCTTGGGCTGCTATGGGCGGCGATTTATCTGGCGATAGACGCTTTCGCTCCGGGTTCAATCCAGATGCGCGACCCAGGCGACCGTCAGACCGAGCTGCTTTATTTCAGCCTGGTAACGCTCTCTACGATTGGGTACGGCGATATAGTCCCGCTTAGCGGGACAGCCCGCATCGTGGCGGCGCTCGAAGGGGTGACCGGAGTGCTCTACATAGCGATTACTGTGGCGCTTCTCGTAAGCAGGTTCAGACACGAGCCTTCGGATTAAGCGAAAAGGGAGCATTATGACAACGACTAACCAGGTGGCTTCGGGGGCATCGACGAGTATTCCAACGGTTGGCCGGCGCCTCGTCATTGTGGGCGCGAGCGGAATGGTCGGCGGATACGCCCTTCGCTACGCGCTCGACAACTCGGCCGTCGGAAACGTGACTTCGATTGGGCGCAAGAAGCTCGGCATATCCCACCCCAGGCTAAAAGAGGTTCTGCATGAAAATTTCGCGGACTGCTCCGGCCTCGCCGATGCCCTCTCGGGTCAAGACGCAACGGTGTATTGTCTGGGCACCTACACCGGATCGGTTTCAGACGCACAGCTCCGCGCGATAACCGCCGACTATACGATCGAGTTCGCGCGCGTTCTCCGCAGCAGCAGCCCTGACGCGGCGTTCTCTTTTTTGAGCGGCAACGGTGCCGACCCGACGGGACGAAGCCGGCTTGCCTTTGCGCGCTACAAGGGACAGGCCGAGAACGCACTACTCGCGGCAGGGTTCCCCCGCGTTTACCTCTTCCGGCCCGCATACATCTACCCCGTGGCGCCGCGGAAGGAACCGAATCTCAGCTACCGGCTGTTGCGCGCGATCTACCCCGTGTTTCGCTTGCTGTTCCCTAACCAGGTGATTCGGGCTGACGACTTGGCCCGGGCCATGGTCGATCTCGCCATCCGCGGAAGAAGCGAGCGCGAAGACGTGGTTTTTGAGAACCGTGACATCCGGGCCATCGTCGAGTCGCATAACGCCCCCACTCGGTATCCGCGTGCATCCGTTTGAAACCGGAAGCTGGTGTACGACAGCAGAGCCTTTCTGTCTGGATAACGGGCAATACGGAAGTCAGTCGGATTTCAGCGTCCGTGTGGACGACGATGCTGGCATTCAGCACGAATTGGCTGCTGCGTAACAGTGCTGTATCGACTGTGAAAATGCTCCGTAAGCGAGGAGGCACTGGGCCTCCTCGCAACCAGGCAGACTATTCCCTCACCACCGGCTTTGCCGCCAGAATGCCGTTGAAGCTGTTGCGGTACTGCAGGAAGACCAGCACCCACAGCACGCAGGCGACCAGCGCCGGAGCGATGCTGGCCGGCGCCATCGTCAGGTGAAACGCAAGGATGTTGTAGAGCTCCGCAGCAAGCATTGTCAGCGCAAGTGGCACGAAAAAGCCGGAGAGCAGCAGCAACCCGCCAAGCACCTGCACCGCGAAGAAGAACGCGGCAAAATGTGACGCGCTGACGGCGACAAAGAACTGTATCGCAAGCGGATTCGGCGGCGGCGGCTGGTGGATGAAGTTGAGAAATCCGTTCAGGCCAAAGACCGTAAACATCAGGCCCATCAGATAGCGCGCAATGATAGAAACAATTTTCATGTGTCTTCTCCTTTAGATCGCCTGCGCGTGCCTTTGCACGGCTTGAAGGTGGGGCGCTAGAAACGCATCGCGGTCCTGCCCGTAGTTTAACGCGGCGGTTCCACCTGTTGTGAGGAAAGTCGCATCTGTCACGCCGAGGAAGCCAAAGACCGACCGCAGATAAGGCTCGACAAAGTTGAAAGAGGCCATCTGCGTCTGCGCATCATAGATCCCGCCGGTCGCGATGATGAACGTGGCCTTTTTGCCTGTGAGCAGTCCTTTCGGCTTTCCATCCGCATATGAAAAAGTCCTGCCCACGCGTGCGATCTGGTCGATCCAGAGCTTCAGCACCGAAGGCACACCGAAGTTATGCATCGGCACGCCGAACACGTACTCATCCGCTTGCTCTAGTTCGGCGAGCAGCGTGTCCGAAAGCGCCAGCAGCTCCCTCTGTTGCGGAGTGCGCGCCTCTTCCGGAGTGTAGGCAGCACCTACCCATTCGGCGGTGACAGGCGGGATTGTGGTTGTGTTAAGGTCGCGGTCGACGACCGTTCCATCCGGATGCGAAGACTTCCATTGAGTGATGAACGCACCGGTCAGCTGGCGCGAGACCGATCGCCCATACAGCGGGCTTGAGTCTATGTGAAGAATCGTGGGCATAGCGAGAAACCTCCTATGCGACAACTGATGTTTAATATACATATGTCGATTCAATAAATAGACAAGCATCTACTAAACATCTATTGCTGTGTAAGGGATATACTTATAATTGCAATGGCAGACGTGTTCCAACCCGGCAACACTGCGGAAAACACGGACCCCCGCGTCCTCCGCAGCCGTCAGATGTTGATGGAGTCGTTACTGAGGTTATTGGCGCGCAAGGAGTTCGACGACATCTCCATCCAGGAGATCGCCGATGAAGCTACCCTCAACCGGGCCACTTTTTACCTCCATTATCCCGACAAGAACGCCCTCTTGCAGGCCATGACAGCCGCCCGCTTCCGCGACCTCATCGCGCGACGCGGCCTTTCCTTCACAAACTGCGATGGCGCGCTGCGGGCCATTGCGCTAGGTGTCTGCGATTATCTCGCCGAAACTACAGGCTGCCCTGCCCAGTTGGCCAAGATGCCGCTCGAACGTTCCATCATCCCCGTCGTGGAAGGCATGTTTCAGGAAGGCGCCGCGAAGCACGCGATGGCGCCCGGCGCCGATCCCAAACTGCTTGCAACCACCGCGGCCTGGGCCATCTTCGGCGCAGCGCGGCGGTGGCACCAGACCCCCGACCGCGTTCCTGCTGAGGAAATGGCTGCCAGGATTGAAGCGATGGTGAAACCGATCTTCCTTACCGCTGCCATCTAGGTTCGTGTGAGTATGTAACGAACCTCTATGAAAACACCTTCCTGGCGCGTCCGCACAATAAATAAGTAACCGCAAGTCGGCATACGAGAATCGATCACGCCACTACCGGATGACGCGCCATCCGGAAATGACGCCATCGATTTATCGGACTTGTTCGACAATGGCGACATTCCCAAATAAGGAATTTGCCCGGAGAGACGGTGCCTGGAAACCGCCCCACAGTATTTTGGGTATGACGTAGTACACGCCACGACAGCTCCAGCCGGTTTCTATCTTGTAAAGGCCGGGCGCCGTGGCCGGCCTGCTTTGCAACGCACCAATTCGGGTCTCATGGCAAGGATCGTCCGCATCGCATCCTTTTTTATTATCTTTTAATGCCTGCTTCACCTTCCGGCAATGTTACGCATTTATTCTTTCGCCGCTGACGTTTTGCTCTCTTGACGCAAACTCTGGTCGGGATCTGTTGCTTAGTGGGAAAACAGGACAATCAAAAACAATCCGGAATCTGCACTACAGAAAGAAAAGGAGATTGCAACATGCGCAAAGGGTTTTTGTACAACGTAATCGTCGCAGGTGCGTTGATCAGTTTGTCCAGCCTTGCAGCGGTCGGACAGATCATTCCTCCACCACCAACACCAATCCTCAATGTTTCCACCGTCCCCGCCAGCGGTGACCAGAATCCATCTGGGGTGGCTTTCGTTCCTGACCATTTCGCCAAAGGAGGGACCCTGAATCCCGGCGATATTCTTGTTTCCAACTTCAACAATAATGCCAACCTCCAGGCCACAGGCAGCACGATTGTGCGCATTCCGCAGAGTGGAGGCCCGGCATCGGTCTTCTTTCAAGGACCGGTAGGGCAAGTCGGCATGACTGCAGCTCTGGGAATCCTTACCCAGGGGTTTGTAGTGGCTGGCAGCATTCCTACCACAGGTGGAACTTGCGGAACGCCTGGGGTTGGGACCGGTGGCCTTTTGATTATCGATCGCAACGGAAACGAGGTGCAGAGCATCTCGGACAACAACCTATTGGACGGCCCTTGGGGCTTGGCGTTCAGCGAGCAAGGAACGCATGTTCTGTTGTTTGTCTCGAACGTGGGTACTGCAACCATCACTCGTGTTGACTTGAAGGCCCAGCAGAGCGGCAAGTTCACGGTCAACAACCTGACGCAGATTGCTTCCGGATATTCCGGTGACTGCGATAAACAAACTTTTGTAATGGGAGTAGCCGGTCTTGCTTATGACGCGTCGAAAGATGTTCTCTACGTTGCATCGACGGAAGACAATGCAATCTTTGCCGTTCCCAATGCAAGCACGACAACAGACCAGGGCCCCGGTACTTTGATCTACCGGGACAACGTCCACCTGCATGGCGTTGCGGGACTGCTGCTGGCGCCAAACGGAGATTTGATCACGTCGAATGATGACGCGCTTCCAGTCAATCCTGACCCCAGCCAACCAAGTGAAATCGTGGAATTCACCCCCACGGGCCAGTTTGTCAGCCAGTTCTCGATCGATCCAGGGCCGCATGCCGCTCTTGGCATCGCGGTCGCGCTGTCTTCAGGCAAAACTCTTTTCGCCGCCGTCAACAAGAACACCAATTCCCTCGAGTTGTGGCAAGAACCATGACCCCCGCCGGTTCCTGGACGTAAGATCACAACTCTTAACCTGTCTGGCCGGCGTTCCCATTTCGGAGCGCCGGCGGGCACAGGCGCCACTACGGCACGGGGGCATGGGCCCCCGGCCAAGGAAAAGTGCGAATCCCGGCTTTCCATCGGGAGATCAGCGTGAACGTCAACGTTTGGGATGATTCGGAGTAAGTGCCACGCGATGGTGCAGCTCTGATCCGTAATACGCATGCCTGATAAGCGCGCAATCCTACCTTGATGCCGGTAAGGGACGGGTTAGCCGACAATCCCCTTGCACAGTGCGTTGTGAGTGAAGCATCTCTACTTGGCCAGCCGGAAAACGCTGATCGTTGGATTGCTTCCGCCGATCTCGGGCGCCAAGCTGTTGTAGATGCCAACATATCCCGACACTACGGCTACATGTTGAACATTCCGCGCGGTGTAGGTCACCACACCCCCGGCAATCGGGCCGCCGACGCTTCCACGAAACAACACCTTTCCGGATTTTCCATCGAGGGCGACCAGATCACCGTTCAGTTCGCCCGTCAGAACGACATTGCCGGCCGTGGCTGTTACTGCCCCGATCATGGGCTTTGAAGCAGCGTAGCGCCATTTGATCTTGCCGCTCGCTGCCTCGAATGCGGTAAGCCACCCGCGGGCCTGGCCCCATTTGTCGAAACTCATTTCGCCGCCGAAATAGAATCCATGTGTGTGTTCTTTTTCAACGTCCGGCGGCGATGAGTCCTTCTTCACGCCGGCGCACCAATCCGTGGCGGGGACAAAGATTGTCTCCAACCTCGGGCTGTACGCCGCACCGTTCCACTCGTTCCCCCCTAAAGCGCCTGGGCACGCTTGAACAAAGGAGGTCGTGATCGGAGCATCTGTCTTGAGCAGTGTTGTGAACGGCTTGCTGTAGACGATCTCATGCGTGCGGCTATCGACCACCCGCATCAACCCGTCTTTGCCTGTCGTCACGATGAGAGTTCGCGATTTTGTCTTGATGACCGGGTGCGTGTGCGTCAGATCATAGTCGTGGACATCGTGGGGAATGAATTGCTTGTACCAGAGGAGTTGACCGGTCTTTGCGTTCAGCGCTATCAGGGTATCGGTGTAAAGGTTAGCTCCGGGCCTTATGTCATCGTAGTAATCCGGCGCTGGATTTCCGCCCGGCACGTATAAAACGTTGTTGTCCGTGTCGAGGGACAACGCGGTCCATAGATTGCCTCCGGCATGCTTACGCGCAGCGGGATCCGGCCCCCACGTATCCGCCCCAGGCTCCCCATCTGCTGGAATGATGTTAAATCTCCAAACTTGCTCGCCGTCGGCGAGTCGAAACGCTCCTACCCAGCCGCTCGACGCCGTCTCGGCGCCGGCTGGACCGACGTAAACGAGATCACGGTCGATGAGCGGGGGCATGCTGATGAAGTAGCCTTCTCTGGGATTGGCAATCTGCTTTGCCCAAATGAGGTGGCCGTCCTTCGCATCGAGCGCAATCAAGAAGTCATCCGCGGTGCCGCGAACGACCTTGCCATCGGCTAGTGCCACGCCCCGATTGGTATTGGCTGGCTCGGGCCCCCGAGGTTCCCATTTATGCGTCCAGATTGCGTGACAGTCGAACCCATCGAGCGCGACGGTGTAGTGAGCGGTGCTTGCGTAGACGACACCGCCGATTACGATCGGGGCAGTCTGGGAAGACTCCTTGTCAGGGAATTTATATTCGCAAACCTTCTTCAGGTTTTTCGCATTACTTGTGTTGATCGATGCGAGAGGGCTGTAGCGGGTTCCAAACTTATCGTGGTTTACCTCGGACCAATCACTTGAAGTGACGTCAGCTTGAAATGCCTTGGCGCTACAAAGCAGCGCCAGGATGCCGGCGAGCAGCATTACGCAAGAATTTGAGAATTTCCGATGTCGCGTCATATTTGTAGCCTCGTTTGGCCGTACAACTGTACATCAGGATCAAACAGCATCACAGTCTGGCGAAGCTGCCGGCCGCCCCATGCCACGCAAAGCGTGGCATGGGTGTGAAAAAGATTACTTCCTTATTTTCTTGTTCCTTCTACTACCCCATCACCTGCCGGCCTTCTTTGAGTGGTGCTATGCGTACTTCACCAATTCCCAATCGGGAACTGCCAGGTTGGTCATCGTCCCGCCCGAAGACCGCAAAGGACTGAACGGCACGGGTTTCTTAATGTCGCACATCAGGTACACGGAACCCAAGCCATGAATTGGCCTGAATGGAATTAACTACTTGAAGTAATGGGGGGGCATTACTCGAAACTCGAAACTTGAAACTATTGAGACCCTTGCTGAGCAAGGGGTGCCCCCTGGTTAACGGCGTGAAATTACTTTCTCATTGCGGCAATGGCAAGCCTTGCCAACTTCCGCAGATGCAGCTGAAGCGCCTGGCGGTCGCCCTGCACTTTGGCATCGTGTTTGGCCCCATCTGCCGCGCAGACCAGGATGTAGACGATCTCATCGTGGGTGAGTCCCTGCGGCGGCGCTCCGATTTCACCCGTTTTCTGGAGCGATCGCAAAAATCTCGCGAGCCGCTCCTGGTACTCCGTATTCAGGTCTCCGATCCTCGACCGCGCCAGCTTTGAGAAGGTCTCCTCCAGCTCCGGCATGTGCTCGGACTTGCTGAAAAGCTCGAAGCCCATGCCATAGTAGGCGTCGAGCAGCCCCGTCAGCCGGTCTACTGCCGTGCCCTCCGCCTGCTCGGCAGCGGTACAACGCTGGCGCACCTGGTCCGCGAGATATTCAAGGATCGCCAGAAAGACCGCCGCCTTGTTCTCAAAGTGCAGGTATACGGTGCGCTTGGCCACCTGCGCCGCCTGGGCAATGTCGTCGATGGAAGTCTTGCGATATCCGTAGCGGGTAAACAGCTCCAGTGCCGCCGCTACAATGGCATTCGGCTTGGGCGAAATGCCCTCTTTAGCTCCCGCATTTTTTTTCTGAATCTTTTTCATCGACCTTCAATCCAATTCAACTAAGTATACCAAAGCAGTATATCTGGTATACATGCTCGTGAGCTTACAGGGTGTCTCAAAAATAGCTTCACTGACGGACAGAAGGACAAGTCTCAAGGGCTGAAGCAAAAGTACTTTTTGCTCGGAGAAGAAACGCAGGTCCTTCGCGCAAAAAAACGGCGCTCGACGACCCAATACAAGCAGGTAACGGTGAAACAAGAAGCGCAGCAAAAAATTAAAACGGCATAATTGAGAATCTAAATGACACGAAAACGTTTAATTGGTTTCATTGCAGTGGTCCAGTCCATTCTCTGTTTGACCCATCTTCTCATCTATGAGACGTGGGCATTTTCCTATGCGGGGGGCTATACCCGCGAGGCATTCTGGATCAAACTGGCCCTTGGCTTTTTATCGGTAAGCTTTATCGCCGCTTCGCTGCTTGCATGGCGTTATACAAATGCTGCTGTGCGCGCGTTTTACAAGGTTGCTGCAATTTGGATGGGGCTGGTGAGCTTCCTGTTTCTCGCCGCGATTTCTTCCTGGATTATTTTCGGGGTTGCGCGCGTGGCGGGGCTGGACCTGAACTTCCATCGGATGGTGGAATTGCTGTTCGGCGCCGCGGTCATGGCCGGAATCTACGGGGTTTTCAACGCAAGCTGGACGCGGATCACGCGAGCGACGGTCCGGCTGGCGAACCTGCCGGCGGCCTGGCGCGGGCGAAAAGCGGCGCTGATCAGCGATGTGCACCTGGGGCATGTGCGCAACGGCAGCTTCCTGCGGCGCATGGTGGCAAACATTTTGAAGGAAGAGCCGGACGCGGTTTTTATCGCTGGGGATTTATATGACGGAACGGCCATCGACGCGCGGCTGGCAGCCGAGCCGTTGAGCGAACTGGTGGCGCCCCACGGCGTGTATTTCGTCGCGGGGAATCATGAGCAGTTTGCCGACGACGGCAAATATTTGCGCGCCGTCGAGGCCGCCGGAGTCCGCGTGCTCAGCAATGAAAAGGTGGAGGTAGACGGTTTGCAGATTGTTGGCGTGCCCTACCGGAACGCGGCGCACGATAGCCAATTTGCGTCGGTGCTGCGCGGCCTCAGCCTCGATCGCAACCGCGCCAGCATTCTGTTGACGCATGCGCCCGACCATCCCGAGATCGCAGAGGCTGCCGGCGTCTCCCTGCAGCTCTCCGGGCATACCCACCTGGGGCAGTTCATACCCTGGAGTTGGATGGCGCGGCGAATCTACCGGCAGTTTGTGTATGGCCTAAGCCGCATCGGGAAGATGCAGGTTTTCACTTCGAGCGGAGCAGGAACATGGGGGCCGCCGCTGCGGCTGGGATCGAACCCGGAGATTGTAATGCTCGAGTTCCAGTAAAAATTTACTCGCTAATGCTAGCGCCACACTGAATCGTCCTTGCCGGAAAGGACTCTATCCAGATAGGTTGCAGCGCTGATCAGCGCCAGATGTGTGAATGCCTGTGGGAAGTTGCCCAGGTGTTGCCCGCTTGGACCAAGCTGCTCTGAGTACAGCCCAAGATGGTTGGCATATCCCAGAAGTTTCTCAAACAACAATTGGGCTTTTTCCAGCTCGCCGGCGCGCGCCAGGCATTCGATGTACCAAAACGAGCATGCTGTGAAGCTACCCTCTCCGCCAGCAATCCCATCCACATGCGTTCTTTCCGCCTCATAGCGATAGACCAGAACATCTTCGACTAATCGCGATTCAATGGCTTTCATGGTCGAGAGCCACATGGGGTCGACCGGGCTGATGAAGCGCATGAGTGGCATCAGCAGGACCGAGGCATCCAGGTCTTTCGTCCCTTTCGACTGCACAAACGATTGCAAATCGTTGTCCCAAAAGTTCGTAAAGATGTCATTTCGAATCGCGTCGCGGGTTCCGAGCCATGCATCGAAGGGCCCCGGAAGGGAGCGTTTCTGCGCCAACCGCAGCGCCCGATCGAAAGCCACCCAGCACATCAAACGCGAGTGCAGGAATTCTCGCGCGCCGCCACGAACCTCCCATATGCCTTCATCGGGCCGTTGCCAGTTTTTGCCCAGCCACTCCAGGATGTGGTGAACATCCTGCCATCCGGCATAGGATATTGCGTCACCGTATTTATTTGCCAGATAGAGGGAATCCATCATTTCGCCATAAATATCCAGTTGCAGTTGCTGATAGGCCGCGTTTCCGATACGCACCGGCCGCGATTGTTCGTATCCCTGCAGATGATCAAGCGTCAGCTCGTCGAGCTTCTGTCTGCCGTCAATCCCGTACATCACCTGTAACGGTCCCCGCTCGGCATCGTCACTGAGCCGCCCCTTCAGCCACTCGATGAACGCCTCGGTTTCTTCGACAAAACCCAGCCGGATCAGCGCGTAGAGCGTGAACGTCGCATCTCGCAACCACGTGAAGCGATAATCCCAATTGCGCACTCCGCCAATCTGTTCCGGAAGGGAAAATGTCGGCGCGGCAACCAGCGATCCATGCTCCCGGCTGATCAGCAGCTTCAACATCAGGGCGGAACGGTTGACCATCTCGCGCCAGCGGCCCCTGTACTTTGATTTCGCGATCCATTCCTTCCAGAAACGTGCCGTCTCATGGAATCGCTGCTCCAGGAACTCCATCTCCGGCGGCCGTCCCTGGCGGCGAATTTCACCAAGGACAAACGTCGCCTTCTCGCCGGCTCGGAGGCTGAACTCGCACGCTACATCTGGCCCTTGTTGCCGCAGACCCATCGTGGAGTGCAGGGCCAGCGGCGGACAGGTATCGCCCACCGGCGAAAAAACCGCGTACCCCTCTTCGAGGTTCACAGTGTGCCCATCCCCCGCATAGTTGAATCGGGGCTGGCACAGCATTTTGAATTCGATGTTGCCCCTGATGACCGACAGTGTGCGGATAATCTCATTCGGCTGCTGCCCGTCTGTTCCAATGGGCATGTAGTCAGTCAGCTCGGCTACACCCTCCTCCGCAAGAAATCGCGTGAGCAGAATGTTCGTGTCTGGCAGATAGAGCTGCCGTACCCGCCTTTCTCTGAGCTGTGGCTGAATCTGAAAACAGCCGCCCTTCTGATCATCGAGCAGCGCGGCAAACACGGTGGGAGAATCAAAGTCCGGGTAGCAGAGGAAGTCAATCGAACCATTTACGTCTACCAGCGCAATCGACCGCATATTGCCGATCACCCCGTGGTTTTCAATCGGTTCGAAGCTCATTGGTGTGGCCCATTCGAAGGTAAATTCTAGCTGATCCCGAGACAGGCTGCTCAACCCGCAAAATTCGGCAGCACGCAAATCCCGCAGCACCCATCTTGGCGAGACTTTCTAAAGACGCCGCATGGCAGCAGGATAAAGACTTTCGAGAAATCCATAGGAGCTGTCGATGCAGGTCCTATGGACTGAAGGTTGGGGAAATTCGGAACCCGCCAGCGACCCAGTTGTAAAATTCATGGATGATCGATCTGCGCGAGTATCGAAACCCGGATTTTGACGAGCTCTGGCGCATAGACCATGAGTGTTTCCAGGAAGGGATCGCATATTCGAGGCGCGAGCTTGCCTGGTATATGAAACGCTCGCGGGCCTTCACTCTGGTGGCCGAGCAACGGACGGGCAAAAAAATTCTCGGATTTGTTGTGGCTGAATCCGACCCTTCCGGCGCGGGACACATCCTTACCATTGATGTGCGTCCTGATGGACAGCGCACCGGGGTCGGATCGCTCCTGCTCGAGGCCGCTGAACGCCGGCTGGTGCTGGCGAAATGCAAGGCGGTCCTGCTTGAGACGGCTGTAAGCAACACGGCGGCTCTTGCCTTTTATAAGCATCATGGTTACTCGGTGATTGAGACCATTCCGCGCTATTACCTGAATAGTATTGATGCCCTGGTTATGGGCAAACATCTGGACGCGACCGGTACGGCTAAAGCAAAGAGGGCTAAGGCGAAAAAAACATGAAAAAACGGCCACCAAGCGGGGCTATAATCCGCCCTAGGCCCCTCAACCTTCGTGACGGCCACTCGTCTAATCAGCAAGCCGGCTCGAAGCAGTACCAGGGACCGGTTCAAACCCAAAGAAAAGAGGTGGCGTATGTCGCTTTTGACAGTGCTGCTGAGTATCTGGGGAGTGCTGACCGGTGTTCTTGTTCTTCTGTTGATTTACCGTAGCACCTTGGCAATGCATGAGGATGATCAGCTCTTCCTCAATGATGCCGAATCCCACTTGCAAATTGAGCAAAACGAACTGCAGAGACGAATGAGCAGAATCCAGCCGATTTTACGCGTACTGGGCGCGGGTTCCGGACTTCTGATTTTGGTAATCGGCGGTCTGTGGCTCTGGCAAGGAATCGCGCAGAGCCATTTGTAAGGGCTCAGACGGATGAAAATGGCTCCTGAATGAGAGCTCTCGCTCTCTGAGCGAAGAGTTTTGTTTAACGAAAGCAACCCGCGCTTTTAAGGCGCGGGTTTTTGTTTTGCAGACCGAGGAACGGGACTGGGATAAAATCAAACTTGCAGGTATCCACCTAAACGCGAAAGTGGCGGAATTGGCAGACGCACCAGACTTAGGATCTGGCGGGTAACCCCCGTGAGGGTTCGAGTCCCTCCTTTCGCACCAAAAACCAGTTCCCGGTTCTCAGTTCTCAGTTGTTCTATACCCAGCCTTATCATGCGCCTGCACGAAATTTTGGAGTGGAATGAATTATGATGACATTTGTAAATTTGAGTTCTGCGAACTGAGAACCGGGAACTGAGAATTAAACTAATGTCTACCCCAGCGCAACCCAATATCAAGCTCACTAACAACAAGGACTACCGGGAAAACTATGCCAACAGCGTGCAGGTGCGCGTGAATGTATGGGACTTCTTCCTGGTCTTTGGCACCTTGCAACAGCAAACCCCGGCTGAGATGGAAGTTACCAACTTCCAGGGAGTTTATATCAGCCCGCAGCAGGCCAAGGCGCTGCTCACCATCCTGCAGCAGAATGTGGTGAACTACGAAAAGACCTTCGGCGAAATCAAGCTCGACCCGCGCATGGCCGTCCCCGGACAGGTACATTGATGTGCCAGGCGAGTTTCTTCGCGGCAACCTGATTCGCTCGACCGCGCTCTTCATTTTCATTTTTGTTGTTCTTGTGGCGGCGCATTGGCCTGTGCTGCGGCTTCTCTATTTCTGGGACGAAGCCGGCTATTACATTCCCGCCGCCTACGATATTTTCAGCAGCGGCAGCTTTATTCCGCACTCCACGCTCAGCAACGCGCATCCGCCTTTGGTCATGCTCTATCTCGCCACCGCATGGAAACTTTTTGGCTATGCGCCGGTAGTGACCCGCAACGCCATGCTGCTGGTGGCGGCGCTGGCGCTGACAGGCGTTTTTGCCCTCGCCCGGCATGTGGCCAATCGCTCCGTGGCTGCAGCCAGTGTTCTTTGCACGGCGCTCTATCCCGTTTTTTTTGCCCAGAGTTCGCTTGCACACCTCGATTTGGCGGCGGCAGCTTTCACGGTTTGGGGCATTTTTTTTTATCTCAAGCGGCAGCGCTGGCTGTTCCTGGCGGCGTTCACTGCCGCCGTGCTCGCAAAAGAAACGGCAATCATTACGCCGATTGCGCTCTATGTTTGGGAAGCACTGCGGAAGTCGGAGCGCATCCCGGCTGCGCCTTTTTTCCGGAGGGCTGCCGCTTCCCTCTGGCTGCTGCTTCCGGCGCTGCCGCTGGCGGCATGGTTTGCCTACCACCGTGCGCGCACCGGATACGCCTTTGGCAATCCATACTTCCTCACCTATAACGTAGCCACCACTCTGCAACCGGGGCGGATCATCTTTGCTTTCATTCGCCGCGTTTGGCAACTCGCCGGCCACATGAACCTGTATGCGCTCACTCTGGCAACGGGTCTGGCCATGTTCCTGCCTCCCCACAGTGATGCCGGGGTGCCCCGCAACCGCATCGCTCTGCCTCATCAGTTCCTTTTTGCCGTCGTCATGGCGGCTCATGCTGTCGTCTTCTCATTGATCGGAGGAGCGGTGCTGGCGCGCTACATGCTGCCGGCAATTCCGCTGGTGATCATCATTTGCGTATCCACCATCTGGCGCCGCATTCCCGCCTGGCCTGTGGTGATTGCCCTGGTTTGTGGCATATTCGTGGCCGGGGTGTTCATCAATCCGCCCTACGTCTTTGCGCCCGAGGATAATCTCGCCTACCGCGACTATGTCGCACTCCACCAGCAGGCGGCACAGATGATAGACGAAAAATTCCCCAAGGCGAGGATACTGACCGCGTGGCCGGCGGCCGATGAGTTCTCCAAACCCTTCCTGGGTTATGTCAGCACGCCCCATACGATCCTGCGGCTCGAAAATTTCACCATGGAAAACCTGGAGGCGGCCAATCAGAGCGCCGAGTTCGATATGGCCGTCATATTTTCCAGCAAGTATCAACCCGCCCACAGGCTGCCCGCGCCTGAATTCTGGAAGCGCGCCCAGGTGCGATTTTTTGAAGATCATCCCGATACTCCGCCGGAGCTGGCGGCGCAAATCCTGGGAGGAAGCGTGGTCTGGAAAGCTAATCGCGGCGGGCAATGGATTGCTATCATCGCGATTCCGCAGATACGAAATGCTTAAGAATTTTCGATTTACGAAGTACGATTGACGATTTGTCTGTGAGGCGAATGCCCTGGCCGCAGGCGCGCAGCCGAGGACGGCTGTACCACTATGTCCTAGTTTCTTTGCTTTTCGCGACGATTTTCACGTACCTGCCAAACTCTCCTTCCTGTCATGTTGAGCGGAGCGCCTGGAGAAAATCTGTAGCCTCGAGACGGACGGGCGCGCAGTCGAAACACCCCGACCATGTCGGCGAGAAAAAATGCCGCTCCAGGAAATTCTCCCCAGAGCGTTTCCCGTTTGCCCGCAGCGGCATCCAGAAAATTCGGTAGTGGGCTAAAAGTGTGTTGCTGAAAAGTTTCCGTGTAAAATGGCCGCTGGAATTGCAAGTGAAGTTTGGACGCTGGAACAACTGCTGTCGGTAAACCATACCACCTAAGGAAGGTAGAAAACGTGCGTTCATCGGCAGAAGAAGCAATCCTGTTACTCAAGAGATGGAAATCTAATTCTTCCGCGCTCCGTATTTCTTTCAATACTGACCAGGCGCGGGCTATCCTTATTGGTAAAGTGGAATTGGTGACGGATGCGGGATTGGCATCCTGCTTTGGCGTTACGCCGGCAGATGAGGTTTCTTTTGATGTGGTGTCAGCCTCATCTATCCAGTTCGTAGACTCTAACGGATTACCAAAGGGATTTGAGGACATTACTGGTTCGATTGATACCGTGTTAGCGTTTATGTGGCCAGATGGCTCGCGCCTTACTCTGGTCGAACACAAAGCTCCAGATTCATCAACACAGATTTAGCCCATTACCCGCTTTCGCCAGCCGCGCCGCATCTTGTAGCACTTTCTGGAACATCTTCTCCGTCAGCTTGCCGGTGAGGGTGTTCTGCATGGAGGGATGATACGAGGCCAGCAGAATTTTTCCGTTAGGCAAATTGTATTTGGCAGCGTGTCCAAAAATATACCGGGCTTTGGATTGCAGCACTCCGCGGCGCTTCAGGTAGTTCAGATATCCATCGAAGGCGATCTTGCCGAGTACGACTACGATTTTAACTTTTTTCAGCCCTTCCAGCTCGCGGTCTAAAAATTCGGAACAATTTCCCAGCTCTTCGGGCGTCGGTTTATTCCCCGGAGGAGCACAGCGGGCCACGGCGGTGATGTAGGCGTCTTTCAACTTCAGGCCGTCGCCTTTATGCGTGGCGATAGGCTGTGATGCGAGACCGACCTTGTGCAGCACGGGATACATAAAATAACCCGAGCCATCGCCGGTAAACGGCCTGCCGGTGCGGTTGGAGCCATGCGCGCCCGGCGCCAATCCCAAAATGAGGACGCGCGCATTGGGATCGCCGAAGCCGGGAACAGGTTTGCCCCAGTACTCCCAATCGAGGTATGCGCGGCGCTTCTCGCGGGCGACTTTGCGGCAGTGATCAATGAGCCGCGGGCAGCGCGTGCACGCCACCACATCGGAGTTCAGTTGAGTGAGCCAGGAAGACATCTTATTTTCTCATCGGGTCATTGAATCATCGGTTCATTAAAAAAGAAAATAGGAACAAGCTTCTAGTACCGTGACCGAAAGAAAAGCAAACAATTGAAAGTGATATCAAATCCTTGCTTTTTATCAAATTGCTGGCATGATCGATGCAAGGCTCTGTGCCCCACGGTCTTTGAAAACATCAAGCGGCGCCTCTCACGGTTCCCAGAGTCAAAGGGAGACGCCCGCCCAAGCCAAAAAGGTTACTTAGTAACCCCCACCCCCCTCTCCCCAACAGCCCCGAGAACAATTTTCAGCTCTCCGTTTCCCCTCAGCGCAGGTCCACCTTCGTCATCCTACGGCCAAGGTTGTCCTGGTTGATCCTGATGAGGACGCGCCTTTCACCCGGTCGCGACACTAGACCATTTTGCCCTACAGCTATACTCTTCCTTCGTGCGCAGGGGGTCAAATGGCGGAGCAGCAAGCTGATACTCGCACTTTGATCGTTCTTGCCTTTGCCGCCACTGCGGGCGTGATGGTGGAGTTTTACGACTTCTCGATTTACGGATACGCCGCCGCCAGCGCCTTCCCCGCGATATTTTTCCCCAGCTTCTCTCCAGGCCAGGCGCTTGTATTTTCTTACCTTGCCTTCGGCGCGGGGTTTCCGTCGCGGCTTCTGGGCGCATTTATCTTCGGCCACTTTGGCGATCGCATTGGCCGGAAGTATTCGTTCCTGATCAATATCCTGATCATGGGCGTCACCACATGCCTGACCGGCCTGCTGCCCGGATACGCGACGCTGGGCATTGCCGCTCCGATTCTGCTTGTTCTCCTGCGCATCGTGCAAGGCTTCGGGCTGGGCGGAGAGTTTGGCGGGGCTTGCTCATTGCTCGCGGAATTTGGGGCGCAGCGGCGCTCGCGCGCCTTCTGGATATCGCTTGCCAATTTGGGAATCCCCCTGGGCTCGATGGCGGCCAGCACCGTCTTGCTGGTCATGAGCAGGAACTTTGCGACCACGGGCTGGCGCATCGCCATGCTGCTCTCTGGCGTCATCGTCATACCGGCGCTGCTGGCGCGCTACAAACTTGCCGATACACCGCTGTTTGAGCGCATCAAGCAGCAGGAGCGGCTCGCCCGCATGCCCAGCTTCAATGTCTTCAAGAAGTACGCCGCGCCCATCCTTCTGCTCGCGCTGGTGCTGGCCTTCCAGCAGATGGATGGCAATATCAACGGAACCTACGCCATCTCTTTCATGCGCTTTGCCGGCATTCCATTGGCAACGACGGCGACCATCATATTGCTTACCCGCATTGGCGACATTTTCGGCATACTTCTCAGCGGACCGCTTGCCGACCTGTGCCAACGAAAAAGGGTCGCCTACATCGCCATCGGGCTGGCGACGCTGCTTTCGTATACATATGCCCTGGCGATCCTGCATCGGCGCATTGCGCTGGTGATGCTGTTTCAGTTCCTCATTACCTTCTTCGGATTAGGGCTGCTGCACGGCCTCGCTCCCATCCTGACCTCGGAGAGCCTGCCCACCAAATTCAGGTACTCCGGCACCGGGATATCCTACAGTCTCTCCGCTATCCTGGGCGGCATGATCGCCCCTTCCGTGCTGGCCGGACTGGTTGGTAATGACGTTCTCCATAAGTGGTACTACCTGCCTATTGTCTACTTCGCTTACTGTGTCGTCGCCATGCTGGCGCTGCTCTTCATTGGAGAGACCCGGAACCTGAGCCTGGAAGAGCTCGACCGGGAGGAGCCGCCTCTGGCGTGAAAGTGGAACGGGCATAGACACCATGTCAAGAGCACTGTAGTACCGCCGCCTGGTTTGACCGCGCTCGCCACAGTCTCTTATCATCAATACTTGCGGTTCTTGCTCCGGCCCGGCCGGTGAGCGCTCTCCCCAAATTCATTTCAGAAGGCTAAAGTTGAGCACAGAAAGCAGCACAATCCAAAATCCATGCACGCGTGAAGTATCGGTTGAGGTGCCTGCCGAGGTAGTTGCGCGCGAAACCGAATCCATTCTCCAGAACTACCAGAAGCTGGCCCGCATCCCGGGCTTCCGCAAAGGCAAAGTGCCGATGACGGTCGTCCGCACCCGCTTTGCCGATGACATTCGCGGTGACGTCATCGAACGGCTGGTTCCCCGTTACTTCCGGGAAGAGATGGAGAAGCAAAAGCTGGAGCCGGTATCGCAGCCGCAGGTGTCTGATCTGCAGCTTAAAGAAGGTGAGCCTATGCGTTTCAAGGCAACGTTCGAGGTGCTGCCCCCAATCCAAGTGACTGGCTACCAGGACCTGCGGGCCGAGAAGTCTGATACCAGTATCTCCGATGAAGAAGTCGCGGCTGAGATGAACAACCTGCGGGAGCGTCGCGCTGTTTTCACCCCGGTGGAAGATCGCCCTCTGGCTGATGGAGACTTTGCCGACATCAGCTTTTCAGGCACGCCCAAAGAAGAGGGCGGCAAACCGATCAGCGTGGATGATGTGCTGGTGCACATTGGAGGCCCCGATACGGTGAAAGAATTTTCCGACAACCTGCGCGGCGCCCGGGCGCCCGAAGAGCGCAGCTTCGACGTCACCTATCCCGAGGACTTCAACGATCCCCGCCTGGCCGGCAAAACCGTGGCCTACAAAGTCGAGATCAAGTCGGTAAAACAGAAGACCCTGCCTGAGCTGAATGATGAATTTGCCAAATCATTAGGCGACTTTGAGACTCTGGACGCCCTGAAGCAGCGGCTTCGCGAAGGCATGGAGCACGAAAAGCAGCACAAGGCTGAGCATGATGCCAAGGAAAAGCTGGTGGATGAGCTGGTGCGCCGCAATGAATTCCCGGTGCCCGAATCCCTGGTGGACCACCAGATTGATCTTCGCCTGGAGCGCGGCTTACGGGCCCTGGCGGCCCAGGGTTTGAGCACCGAACAGATGAAGAAGATGGACCTTCCCCGCCTGCGGGCCGGGCAGCGCGAGGCTGCGCTGAAGGAAGTAAAGGCTTCTTTGATCCTGGAAAGGATCGCGGAAGCCGAAAAAATTGAGGTCAGCGACGAAGAAATTGGAAGCGAAATTGAGGCGCTGGCGCGGCAGACCAAGCAATCTTCCGAGGAGATTCGCTCGCGTTTGACGCGTGATGGCGCGCTCGATAGAATCCGAAATAGGATACGCAACGAGAAAGCTCTCGACTTCCTCTATCGCCGATCCGCATGAAATATGATCGAAGTGGCCACGTTGGCGCAAGCTGACCACGCGGTCACGCCCGGATGGCGGTCCTGTATTCCCCTGTTTTGAGGGAAAGCAGTGTCAAGATCTTGCGTTGCTCAGGAGCAGTCCCTATGCAAAAGAATGACCCCCACATGATGCTGGTGCCCATGGTTGTGGAGCAGACCAGCCGCGGCGAACGCGCCTACGATATCTACTCTCGCTTGCTGCGCGACAACATTATTTTTCTGGGCACACCCATTGACGACAATGTCGCCAACCTGATCATCGCCCAGATGCTGTTTCTGGCGGCCGAAGACCCCGAACGCGATATCTCGCTTTATATCAACTCCCCCGGCGGCTCGATTACCGCCGGCATGGCCATTTATGACACCATGCAGTTTATCCGTCCCGACGTAACCACGATTTGCATCGGCCAGGCGGCCAGCATGGGGGCTTTGTTGCTCTGCGCCGGGGCCGCCAAGAAGCGCTATGCCCTGCCTGGGTCACGCATCCTGATCCACCAGCCGTCAATGGGCGGTTTGAGCGGCCAGGCGACCGATATTGACATTCATGCCCGAGAAATCCTCCGTATGCGTGAGATTACCAACCAGATTTTAGCTAAGCATACCGGGCAAAAGCTGGATAAAATAGAGAAGGATGTGGAACGCGATTTCATCATGAATGCCCAGCAATCAAAGGAATATGGGATCGTTGACGATATTATCTATAAACATAAGTAGGTAGTAATACCCCCGGCTTTTGAACTAAGGTGTGCATCCGATAGCACTGTTAAGGGTCTTCTTGTATTACGGTATAAGGAGTCTTAGAAAAGAAGATGAAAACACGCTCCGGTCCTGAAGAAAGTCTCCGCTGTTCTTTCTGCCATAAATCGCAGGATGCGGTCGCTAAGCTAATCTCTTCGCCCAGCGATTATCCGCGGGCCTATATCTGCGATGAGTGCGTTGCGGTCTGCAACTCCATCCTGGAAGACGACCGGACCGAAACGCAGACTTCGGCTGCGCCCAACCACCTGCCCAAGCCGCAGGAGGTCAAGGTATTCCTCGACGAATACGTCATCGGCCAGGAACAGACCAAGAAGAAGCTGGCCGTGGCGGTCTATAACCACTACAAGCGTATTTACATGAATCGCCAGCGCAACAGCGAAGTGGAGCTGGCCAAGAGCAACATTCTGCTGATTGGACCCACCGGAACCGGCAAGACGCTTCTGGCGCAAACCCTGGCGCGCATGCTCGATGTTCCCTTTGCCATCGTAGACGCCACCACCCTGACCGAGGCCGGCTACGTGGGCGAGGATGTAGAGAACATCATCCTCAAGCTGCTGCAGGCGGCGGATGGCGACGTGGGCCGCGCCCAGACTGGCATCATCTACATTGATGAGGTGGATAAAATCGGCCGCAAGGATGAGAACCCATCCATCACGCGCGACGTCTCCGGCGAGGGCGTGCAGCAGGCGCTGCTGAAGATTCTGGAAGGCACCATCGCCAACGTTCCGCCGCAGGGGGGTCGCAAGCACCCTCACCAGGAATTCACCCCGGTAGACACCACCAACATCCTCTTTATCTGCGGAGGCGCCTTCGTAGGCCTCGAAAAGATCGTCGGCCGGCGTGTGGGCAAGAAGGCCATGGGGTTCCGTACCGGCACAGAGAAGGATAAAGACGCGGTCGAATTCATCCCTGAATCCAAGCGCGATACCGAGCTGCTCTCCAAGAGCCAGCCGCTCGATCTGATCAAGTTTGGCCTGATACCCGAGTTTGTGGGACGCCTGCCCGTGGTTGGCGTCTTGAACGACCTGGATGAGGCCGCGCTGGTCGAAATCCTTATCCGGCCCAAGAACGCCATTACCAAGCAATACCAGCGCCTGTTTGAGTTTGAGAACGTCAGGCTTAAATTCACCGAAGACGCCCTGCATGCCATAGCCCGCGAGGCCCTGGCCCGCAAAGTGGGCGCCCGCGGCCTGCGTATGATTCTGGAAGAGCTGATGCTCGACCTGATGTACCACCTGCCCAGCCAGAAGAGAATCAAAGATTTTGAAGTAACCAGTGAAATGGTCGAGAAACGCGACGTTTCTATTGCTATGATGGAGAAAGCGGGATAATACAACTGTGACCTCCCTCCGGGAAAAACTCGAAGTACGCAAGCTGCCGATGATGCCCATTCGTGACGTGGTCATCTTTCCTTTCATGATGACCCCTTTTGTCGTTGGCCGCGAATCCAGCGTGCGCGCCCTGGAAGCCGCACTTGCCTCCGACAAGAAGATTTTCCTGGCGACCCAGCATGACGCCAGCGTTGACGAGCCCAAGCCCAACGAAATCTACCAGGTTGGGACCGTCGTCAACATCGTCCAGAGCCTGAAGCTGCAAGATGGCAACATCAAGGTGCTGGTCGAGGGCTTGGAGCGCGGCAAAGTCGAAGAGATCAAGGAGTCCGACGGATATCTGCTGGCCACGGTGCAGACCGCCAGTTATCCTCCGCTGCACTCGCCCGCCATTGAGACCGGCATACAGCGCGCAACCTCGCTCTTTGAGCAATACGTTAAGCTCTGCCAGTCTCTGAACTACGAGACCATGATCGCGGCGGTCAAGATGGATGATCCCGCCCGGCTGACCGACACCATCTCCGCCAATCTGCAGCTCTCGATTGAAGAAAAGCAGGAGCTGCTGGAAATCTTCGATCCCACCGAACGCCTCAACCGCATTTGCGATGTGCTCGATATTGAGATTGAAAAGCTCAATATGGACCGCACCATCCAGTCGCGCGTAAAGCGCCAGATGGAAAAAGCGCAAAAAGAGTATTACCTCAACGAGAAGATCAAAGCCATTCAGAAAGAGCTGGGCCGCGGTGAAAAGAGCGAATTCGACGAGCTGAAAAAGAAAGTGGACAGCGCCGGCATGCCCAAAGACGTACACGAAAAGGCGCTGCAGGAGCTGAAGAAGCTTGAAGCCATGCCGCCTATGTCGGCCGAATCCACAGTCTCGCGCAACTATCTCGATTGGCTGCTGGCGGTGCCGTGGCGCAAACGCTCCAAGGAAATTCGCAACATCAAACGCGCCGAAGAGATCCTGAACACCGACCACTACGGCCTGGAGAAAATCAAAGATCGCATCCTTGAATTTCTTGCCGTGCGGCAGTTGGTGAAGAATCCCAAGGGCTCGATCCTCTGCTTTGTCGGACCTCCGGGCGTGGGCAAGACCTCGCTGGGCATGTCGATCGCCAAGGCCACCGGACGTAAATTTGTACGCATGTCCCTGGGCGGCGTGCGCGACGAAGCCGAGATTCGCGGACATCGCCGCACCTACATCGGCGCCCTTCCCGGCCAGCTTATCCAGATGATGAAGAAGGCGGGCACCAAGAATCCGGTCATCATGCTCGATGAAATTGACAAGATGTCTACCGACTTCCGCGGCGACCCGTCATCGGCGCTGCTGGAAGTCCTTGATCCGGAGCAGAACCACAGCTTCATGGATCATTACCTCGACGTTGAATACGATCTCTCGCAGGTCTTCTTCATCGCTACGGCCAACGTGTTGCACACAATCCCGGCCGCATTGCAGGACCGCATGGAAGTGCTGCGGTTGCATGGCTACACCGAACCGGAAAAGCTGGAAATCGCCAAGCAATATTTAGTCCGCAAGCAGCGCGAGGCTACCGGTCTGACGGAAAAGAATATTACTCTTACCGACGAAGCCATCACCGGCATTATTCGGGGATACACCCGTGAAGCCGGCGTTCGCAACCTGGAGCGCGAGATTGGCAACATCTGCCGTAAGATCGCCCGCCGCGTGGTCAAAGATGGCGCCGAGTACAACATCGGCATCACTGGCGAGAATGTGGGCGAATTGCTGGGCGTGATTAAGTTCCGCGATACCCTGGCCCACGAGAAGAACGAGGTCGGCTTGGTCACTGGTCTGGCCTGGACCGAAGTCGGCGGCTCCATTCTGAGCACGGAAATAACCATCGTAGACGGCAAAGGCAAGTTGACCACGACTGGCAAGCTGGGAGACGTAATGCAGGAATCAGCCCAGGCTGCCATGTCGTATATCCGCTCGCGGGCGCATCGCCTGGGGCTTCCGCGCGACTTCTACCGCAACGTGGATATTCACCTGCACGTTCCTGAAGGCGCCATCCCTAAAGACGGCCCCTCCGCAGGCATCACCATTGCCACCGCCATGGCCAGCGCGCTCAGCAAGATTCCGGTGCGCCGCGACGTTGCCATGACCGGTGAAATTACCCTGCGCGGCAAGGTGCTCCCTATCGGTGGATTGAAAGAGAAGCTTCTCGCGGCTCATCGCGCCGGCATTTTCGAAGTAATTCTGCCGCGGGAAAACGAGAAAGACCTGCCCGACGTTCCTCAAAGCCTGCTGAGCCAGATAAAGCTGCACTTTGCCGACACCATGGACGAAGTGCTGCCCATCGCCCTGGAGCGTCCGCTGCCTGAGATTGAGGAGGCTATCGCCGTCAACCAGCCTCTGGCAAATGTCCCACAGTCGAGCGAAGGCACGACCACACATCAGTAAGTTTGACTTCAAGTTGTCATTAAAGCCCGCGGCACGCGGGCTTTATTTTTTGTAGAGTTGTAATGTTGTCCGCTTTTCTCTGTGCCGAGCTTGCCGAAGGGTGTCTCTGCGGTTAAGAACTGTAAAAAATGAAAATTCACTGCAAATTCCTCATCTCCGCTGCTGACCCCGCGCACTTCCCTGCTGCGACTGTTCCTGAGATTGCCTTTCTAGGACGCTCCAACGTCGGCAAATCCAGCCTGCTGAATTCCCTGGTCGGTGAAAAGACGGCCCACGTAAGTTCAACTCCCGGCCGGACTCGGACAATCAATTTTTTTGAAATCTACTTACGCGCAAAAAGCACCTTGCCCGACTTGCGCTTTGCCGATCTGCCCGGCTACGGCTACGCCAAACTTTCGAAAAGCATCAGCGCGGAATGGCCGAAGTTCATTGATCCCTATCTGGCCGAGCGCGAGAACCTGGCAGGATGCATTGTGCTGGTAGATTCCAATATCCCCCCTCAGCCCAGTGACTTGCAGCTCATAGATTTTTTGCGTTCGGCCCAAAGAAATCTGCTGGTGGTAGCCACCAAGAGCGACCGGCTCTCCGGCAACAAGCTGAGCAGCTCTTTAAGAACGTTAAGCCAAGAGTTGCAAATCGAAGCGGTTCTTCCCTATTCGGCAAAAACTGGGACAGGGAAAGAACAGCTCTGGAAGGAAATAAAAAAACTCACATCAGACATCACAGAAAAATGACTCAATGACCCGATGAGTCAATGAATCAATTCGTCTCCGTGCCTCCGTGTCTCCGTGGTGAAAATTCTTTCTATCTTCTGACGATCCCATTCAAGACAACGGTCTTGCACCGATTTCCGCCAAACCAGTATGCGATCTCGCGGTAATCCTCCACATCAAAGACCGCTAAATCCGCGTCTTTCCCCGGCTCCACGCTTCCTTTGCGGTCAGCCAAGCGCAGGGCGTGAGCACCATTAATGGCCGCCGCGGCAATCGCCTCTGCCGGCGTCATCTTCATGTGGGTACAGGCCAGCGACAAAATGAACTGCATATTGCTGGTAGGCGACGTTCCCGGATTGTAGTCCGTAGCCAGCGCCACGGGCACGCCCGCGTCAATCAAAGTTCTGGCTGGTGGAAATTTTTCTAATCCTAAAAAATAGTTCGCTCCCGGCAACAGGGTCGCGACCGTATCGCGCTTTGCCAATTGCGGAATATCCTCGCTGTTGACGCAATCCATATGATCGAACGATGCCGGATGAAAGCGCAGCAACGGCCACAGCTCCGCTGGAGAAAGCTGGCAGACATGCGCCCGCACTCCTAGGCCATGTTTTGTGGCGGCTTCAAAGACCTGCTCGGAGTCTTCCAGCGTGAAGGCGCCACGCTCATAAAATACGTCTACAAAGGCCGCCAGCTTTCGTTTAGCGGCGAGCGGAATCATCTTTTCGCAGACTTCGCGCACATAGCGCTGAGGTTTGCCCTGGAACTCTTTGGGGACAACATGCGCGCCCAGCAGCGTGGGCACAACCGTTCCCGGCCATGCCTTTGCAGCCTGCTGGATGGCCTCCAGAGACTTGATCTCCGCCTCGACACTGAGGCCGTAACCCGATTTGGCCTCGACCGTCGAAGTCCCTTGCCCGGCCATCTCTTGTAGTGCTGCCAATGCCTGCTGAGCTAATGCCCTTGCGGGAGCCTTGCGCACCGCCTCCGCGCTCGAACGGATACCTCCGCCGGCTTCCGCTATCTCTTCGTAAGTTGCGCCGGCAATGCGCTTCTCAAAATCCACCAATCGCGGAGCGGCAAAGATCAGATGGGTGTGGGAATCAACAAAACCCGGCAGCACCACTTTCTGTTCGCAATCAATTTCCTCTAAGCGCTTCAGCTTCTTGCGCGCCGGATGCCGCAGCACATCACGCGTCTTACCGGCAGCCACGATCTTGCCACCGTCACAAAGTATGGCGGCGTCTTCGATCATTCCCACGTCGTTGAGTTCGTGGGCGCGGCGCGGGCCGATTCCTTTGCCGGGAGCGCGCAAGGTCAGCAACTGGCCAATATTAGCCAACAGCAACGGCCGCACGGATTGCCTGCTCTTATTTGCTGTCACCGGGTCCTGTTGAACCGCGCTGTATGGGAATTTTCACCTCTTTGCGCCGGGCAAACTCCGCCGCCGCTTCGTAGCCGGCATCGGCATGGCGTATGATTCCCATTCCGGGATCACAGGTCAGAACGCGCTCAATGCGTTTGGCCATCGCTTCGCTGCCATCCGCCACCGTGACCTGGCCGGCGTGCAGGGAATAGCCAATGCCCACGCCTCCGCCGTTGTGAATCGAGACCCAGGATGCGCCGCTTGCGGTGTTGAGCAACGCATTTAGCAGCGGCCAGTCGGCTACGGCGTCGGAACCATCTTTCATGGCTTCGGTCTCGCGGAAGGGCGAGGCCACCGAGCCGCAATCCAGATGATCGCGTCCCATTACGACAGGCGCTTTGAGCTTGCCATTTTTTACCATGTCGTTGATGGCCAGGCCGAACTGGGCGCGCTCGCCGTAACCCAGCCAGCAGATGCGCGCCGGCAATCCCTGAAACCTGATGCGCTTGCGCGCCAGGTTGATCCAACGGTTCAGAATCTGGTTTTGCGGAAACATCTCAAGCACCAGGCTGTCGGTGGCGGCAATATCGCCGGCTTCGCCCGAGAGCGCCACCCAGCGAAACGGCCCGCGGCCTTCGCAGAACAAAGGCCGGATGTACTCCGGCACAAATCCGGGGATGTCGTAAGCGTTCTTCACCCCGCGCTGATATGCAAAGGTCCGGATGTTGTTGCCGTAATCAAACGTCACCGCGCCCATCTTCTGGAGAGCCAACATGCCTTCAACATGCCATGCGATGGAATCGAGCGATCGCTCTTCGTACCCCTTGGGATCACGCTGGCGCAACTCGGCGGCTTCCGCCGGCGAAAGTCCCCGCGCAATATATCCGTTCAGCGGATCGTGGGCCGAGGTCTGGTCGGTCAACAGATCGGGGAGCACACCGCGCGCCACCAGCTCCGGAACCACGTCGGCACAGTTTCCCACCAGACCAACTGAAACTCCTTGCTTCTTGCGCACGGCGTTCTTCAGAATGCGTAGCGCTTCGTCAAGCGTGTTCACCATGAAATCGCAGTAGCCGGTCTTCAGGCGCTTCTTGATGCGCTCGGCATCCACTTCGATTCCAAGGAAAGACGCGCCCGCCATGGTGGCCGCCAGCGGCTGCGCCCCGCCCATGCCGCCCATGCCGCCGCTCACGATCAATTTTCCTTCCAGGTTTCCGCCAAAATGCTTCTCGGCGGCGGCGGAAAACGTTTCAAAGGTCCCCTGCACGATTCCCTGCGAACCGATGTAAATCCACGAGCCCGCGGTCATCTGGCCATACATCATGAGCCCGGCGCGCTCCAGCTCATTGAACTTTTCCCAATTGGACCAATGCCCCACCAGGTTCGAGTTGGCGATGAGGACGCGCGGTGCGTGCTCATGCGTCCGGAAGACGCCCACCGGCTTTCCTGACTGCACCAGCAGGGTCTCATCGTTTTCCAGGGCTTGCAGCGAGGCAACAATGGCGTGATAGCAATCCCAGTTGCGGGCGGCGCGTCCGGTGCCGCCGTAGACCACCAAGTCCCTCGGACGCTCGGCAACTTCCTCATCGAGGTTGTTCATGAGCATGCGCATCGCCGCCTCCTGCTGCCAGCCTTTGCAAGAGAGCGCGTTGCCGCGCGGCGCGCGAATAGGTGTGTAGCTCTGCCGAAGAGTTTCTGTCTCGGTAGGCATCAGTTTTGATGGTAGACGAAGTTACTGTCGAGGGGCAATTAGATCTGACGATTTACTGAGTACTGTGTACCGAGCACTGTTCTCACCACGTGCTATACGCTGTGCCTTCCGTGCTCTCCAGATTGGAGCTGCTGTGGACATCGTCAACCCCAGGATCGGTCTGGTCGAGCATTTGCATGACGTCGCTCTCGACTGTGACCTGCCAGTTGGTATCGCCGGTTATCGGGTCTTTGGGAATTTCTCGGATATAGCCTCCGGTCACCAGATCGTCGAGTGCCTGGGGCGCTTTCTTCTTGTCGTAGGTATATTCGTCAATCGTCCGGCGTAGCGTGAACAGATCGCCTTTCAGCGTGGTCTCCCGCGCCCTCAGCAGCGACCGCTTATAAACAGGAACGGCAACCGACATCATGATAAGAATCACACTGATGACGATCAGCAATTCCATGAGGGTGAAGCCTCGCTGCTTGCGAGTGATTATCATTCTAAATAATTTCCCCGTGGGCCACGGCGCCGCTGGATTTGCATCACTTCAGGCAGCCTCTACCACGCGCTGTAAGCGGTGCCTTCAGTACTTATCAGGTCGGAACTGCTATGAATATCCACAAGGCCGATCTCGTAGTCCTGTGGGTCTTGTACATCCGCTTCCATCGTCGGGTTCCAGTCGGCCTGGTTGGTCATCGGATCTTTAGGAATCTGCTTCAAGTATCCGTCGGTGACCAGGTCGTCCAGCGATGCCGGTGCTTTCTTCTTATCGTAAGTGTATTCGTCAATCGTCTTGCGCAGCGTGAAAAGATCGTCTTTCAAAACTGTCTCCCGCGCCTTGAGAATCGCTTGCTTATAGAGGGGAACGGCAACCGATACCAGAATGATGATCATGCTGATCACAATCATCATTTCGATGAGCGTAAAGCCACGCTGTTTGCGGCGAGTTACCATTCTGAATACTTCGATCCATCCAAGGCCGTGCCACTCGACTTGGTGTAAACATCAAACACATTCTGCTCTCCCCATGAGGTAGAGTCCGGATCGTCCTGTAACGAGCGCAAGCCCCACTCTGGCTTGCCGGTCATTGGGTCGATGGGAATCCGACGCAGAAAACGGATGGTTTTACCCTGCACATCCACGCCCTTGACCAGGGTATCGAGGTCGGGAGGATAGCCTTCGCTCCCCAGCTTAATCTGGAAGGCGCCGCGGTCGGCGGCGTCTTTGTAGTGGTCGATGGCGTCGCGCATCTCCCAAAGATCGTGCCGCAATTCGGTCTCTTGCTCACGTTTAATGCGTATCCGGGCAACCGGCAGGACGGCCCCGGCCAGAATGGCCAGAATTGCGACCGCGGCGATTAATTCGATCAAGGTCAGCCCGCGCTGCATGCGCCGGCTGCGCTTTGCCGCAAACCGAAATCGTAACTTCACGATCATTATTGTACCCCGGACTGCTAGCGATGGGGAGCGGCCAGTATCTTGATCGCCGCCGGTCCGGCGGTGGGATTGACCGCAAGTGTGCCATTCGCAGCTTTGGTCATAACACTGGTAGGCGTTAATACGTAGTCGCCAGGCTTGTTCAGCAAAAATACCAGGGTCAATACCGCTCCCTGTCCCGGAACTCCTGGCGCACCCGCAGGACGAATCGCGCTCGCCCGTAACACACCGTCATTGACGCGATGCACCACCGTCGCCTGCTGGCTGTCCTGCGAAAGATAGCCGCCATTGGTTACATTGAGCAACTGCATCGCGGCCGGGTCGAATTTGAGTTCCATCGAAAAATCATGGACTGGAGCGGCGCTGTCAAGCATCACGTTAATGGCTGCTGTCGTCCCCGTGGCCTGGGTGATTGCTGGAGGGTCGAGGCGCACCGCGGCGCCGCCCGTCCCTGGCGGTGCAGGCGCAACTCCAGCATCTGGGTTGGGTTGCGCGGCTGCGGCAGCAGGTGGCGTGTTCGGCGGCTGCGTGGTTTGCATGGATGCACCGGGCATGCCCGCCATCGGCTGCGAACCGCCTCCAGGTTGCATTGCTCCAGAAGCTTGAGTTGTTGTATCGGGTGCACCTGTGGCCCCGGCTGCCTGAGGCGGAGTGCTTCCAGGCTGCACCGCCGGCGGCGGTTGAACCGGTGGTGGCGGCGCAAACTGCTGTTGCTGCGGTGGTACAAATTGCTGCTGCGTTTGCGGCGGCACTGGTTGCACTGTGCCCGGCGGGGGTGACGTTGCCGGCTGCTGTGCGGGCGGCGGCGGCTTGACCGCGCTACGGCGCAATTCGATGGTATTTCCGTTGCCGATATCAAGGGAGCGCTTGTTCAGCGGTGTGATCTCTTGCATGCGCACGATATGTGGAATCAGCACAAACACGATTTCGTTTTGCACCGTGTGCGTACTCTGGCTGGCAAACAGGTACCGGAAGAGCGGAATCTGTCCCAACCCGGGAATCCCGCTCCAGCTTTTGATATCTGAATCCTCGAAAATCCCGCCCAGAATATTGATCTCGCCCTCCTTGAGGCGGATTTCGTTCTCGATCTTGCGCTGTCCGATGACAGGCTGGCTGATTCCTCCAATGTTCACGTTGGTGGTGACCGAAGAGATGTCAAGAGACATCTTGAGTGTAATCTCCCGGTTCGCATGCACCGTTGGCGTGATTTCTATGTTCACGCCTACATCGAGATAATTAAATTGCGTGTTCACCAGTCCGGAAAAGTTGCCCGCGGTGCTGGACGCCTGAAATGGATTGCCGAACGAGCCCGTAGCGACAGGAACGCGATCGCCTATCTTCAGTGTGGCCTTACCGCCATTCACACATCGAAGCTGCGGGTTCTGGATGACTTTGCTGTCACTATCGGTAAACAGGAACGACGCAGTCGCTTGCGGAGCGGTCACGGCATAGCTCTGCGACCCTATATGCTTAAAGTCATTGAAGGTCAGGTTGCTAGCGGCAGGCGTTGTCGTCGTCGTGGTTGTACCGTTGTTGTTGTTATTGTTGTTGTTATTGTTGTTATTGTTATTGTTGTTTGTGGTGGTGGTCGTGGTCACGCCTTGAAGCTGCACCGTGACGGAACTGGGAGGCGAAATCCCCAGGTTGCGCATCTTGTCGCGGTTCACCTGCATAATGGCAACATCGACCACAACCTCGGGCTTGGCCTTATCGATATCGTCGATCAATTTTTCGGCCAGGGCCACCTGGTCGGGGGTTCCCCGCACAATAATGGCATTCTGCGAAGCAAGCTGCTGTATGCGCTCAAACTGTAAGACCGAGCGCATCGTGTTCACCACATCCTGCAGGTCGGTGGTCTGCGAGACGTTGGAAAGATAAAACGTCTTGATGACGTTCTGCTCCAGCTCTTTCCGCTTGGTGGGATTATCTGAGGCGATAAAAATGGTGTTGCTGGTCACGGGCCGCCAAAACGTCTTGGATTCGAAGGCCACGATCTCGAGCGCGTCCTGCAGCGAAACTCCATTCAGCTCGATGCGGATGCGGCGCGAGGTGTAATCCGGGTCAAACAGCACATTGATGCCAGACAGCTTGCCGATGGTCTCATAGATCATGCGGCTGTCTTCGATCATTTTCAAGGTGATGCCCTGGTCCGAGATCGGCTGCAGTTCCACCGGCCCCTGGGCCTGCTGCAACAACGTGGAGAGCGGCCCCTGGGATTGCGGTTCGTTATCCGATGAAGGTGGCTGCTGCTTCACCTGCTCCAGCATGCGGCGCGTTTCACGGATCTCCTGCTGGGCAATATCCATGGAAGGATCAATGGCGGCAGCCGCCTCAAATTCCGCCAGTGCATCTTCCAGCCTTCCCCCGTCGCGCAAAAGCTGCCCGCGATGCACCTTCACCGCCGCCGCATAAAAACGAGTGCGCTCGAAGGCCGTGCGAATGCGGAGGTCTTTGGGGTTTTTATCGTACGCTTGTTTATATAGTTCGTAGGCGGTTTCGTATTTCTGCGCCGTCTCCGCGTCCCTCCCCTTCTTATAAAGGGAATTGGCGGATTCTGCCCGCATCACCAGCGGGGTCAGCAGACAAACCACCAATACCAGGCGAACACAGAATTGCGGCATACAGGAACTTGGATTCAAACCAGGGAAAAAGGTTTTCAAATGCTCCGTCCGCCCGAAAGAATGTCCGTTATTATTCGATGAAACGCTGAATATCATGGGAATCGCTTATTATACATCGCGTATTGCCTTATATTCGTGTGCTAGCATACAAAAGTTACCTGATCATTCATTCTTAACACTAAGCTTGATCATGCCGCGCCAGCCTTTACACCAGAACCGTCCGGAAAAACCCAGGAACCCCAGGCGCGACCCTGTCGCCAGCGGCGAACGCGATGCTTCCGTCAACCGCTCGGCGTCGCATAATTATTTTCTGCTGGAAAAGTTTGAAGCCGGAATGATGTTGAGCGGCACCGAAGTCAAATCCATCCGTGCCGGCCGCGCCAACTTAAAGGATGCTTATGGAATTGTGAAGGACGGGGAGCTGTGGCTGCTCAACGCCCACATCGGTCCCTACGACCATGGCAACATCTTTAATCATGCGCCGCTGCGCACCCGCAAGCTGCTCGTCCATAAGGAAGAGCTGCGCAAGCTGATTGGCAAAACCCAGCAGAAGGGGCTGACACTCATCCCGACGCGCATTTATTTCAGGAATGGAAAAGCCAAGTGCGAACTTGCCCTGGCGCGCGGCAAGCAGCTTTGGGACAAGCGCGAAACCGAGCGCCGCAAAACCGCAGACGCCGAGGCACGCGCCGCGATATCACGCGCTCGAAAAAACTGATTCACCACAGAGGAGTTTTTACCACAGAGACACAGAGGCACAGAGAAATGCAGGCAGGACAAGCGCGGGATCCTCGCACGGCAGAAATTATCGCTGCCGCAATCGAAGTTCATCGTCACTTGGGTCCGGGATTATTGGAGTCTGCATATGAAGAATGTCTCTGTCATGAATTACATTTGCGCAATATTCCCTTCGGGCGTCAGATACCATTGCCGGTTGAATATAAGGGAGTACAGTTGGATTGTAGTTACAGGATCGATTTACTGGTTAATGAAGAAGTGATTTTAGAGTTGAAAGCCGTGGAGAAGATTCTTCCAGTTCACGAAGCACAACTGCTCTGCTACCTGCGATTAATGAATAAACGTATTGGTCTTCTAATAAACTTTTGTGTGCCCGTGCTAAAAGACGGTATTGTCAAAAGAATTTTGTAAAATTGAAATTGAACTATGATCTTTATTCTCCGTGCCTCTGTGTCTCTGTGGTGAAACTATGCAAATACAGCTAAAACTTTCTAATCCCGCCCAGATTGAAACCGAGTGTCTCGCTGTCGTCTCCCTCGACCATGGCGAGAAAGACAAACCTGCAGCCCGCATCGCCACTGAAGACAAAGCCATCATTGATGCCGCGGCCGAACTGATTTCGAGCGGCGAGGTTACCGGCAAGATTTTAGAAGCCGTCATGCTGCACGCTCCGCGCGGACTGAAAGCCAGGCGCTTGCTGATCATCGGCGGAGGCAAGGCCAAGAATTTTTCCGCCTATGAGCTGCGCAAAGCATCGGGTACGGCGGTGCGCTTCCTGAAGCCCAGGGGCATCCGTAAGCTGGCGTTTTTGGCCCCTGCCGGATTATCCGGATTGGACGGCGCCGGCAACGCGGTTAAGGCGCTGGTTGAGGGAGCCCTGGTCGGCGACTTCGATCCTGATACCTACAAATCTGACCGCAAAGACCAGAGCATCCAAGAGTTTACGGCCGTGGCCGCAGCCGCTGGGAACCAGCAGGAGTTGGATCGCGCCTTCCAGGAAGGACGCATCATCGGCGAATCGCAGAACTTTACCCGCGAGCTGGTCAACGAGCCCAGCAACCGTATGACTCCCACCATCCTCGCCGCCCGTGCCCGCCAGATGTGTGAAGAGATCAAGTCGCCGTATTTGAAATGCGAGATCCTCGATGGCGACGCCATCCGCCAGCTCAAGATGGGGGCATTCTGGAGTGTGGCCCAGGGCTCCGACGAGCCGCCTGCGTTGATCGTCATGCGCTACTCGCCTCCGGGCGCGCCAGAAAAACCGGTGCTGGGTCTCGTAGGCAAGGGCGTGACCTTTGACACCGGCGGAATTTCCATCAAGCCCGCCGATGGCATGGAAAAGATGAAATATGACATGGCCGGCGGCGCCGCCATGATCGGCGCCATGCGCGCCATTGCCCTGCTGCAACCCAAGATCAACGTGGTGGGCATTGTCTGCGCCACGGAAAATATGCCCTCCGGCAAAGCGCAGAAGCCAGGCGACGTGCAGATTGCCATGTCGGGCAAATCCATCGAGATCATCAATACAGATGCTGAAGGCCGTCTGGTGCTCGCCGACGGTCTCTTCTATGCCCGTCAACTGGGCTGCACTCATCTCATTGACGCGGCCACGCTCACCGGCGCCTGTGTGGTAGCGCTGGGCAGCGTGAATGCCGGGGCCTTCGCCAACAACGACGAGATCTACGACCGCTTTTCGAAGGCGTTGAAGAGTTCGGGTGAGAAGATGTGGCGGCTGCCGCTCGATGCCGAGTATCAGGAGCTGATCCGCTCCGGCATCGCCGACATCGTGAACAGCGGCGGACGCTGGGGCGGCGCGGTCACCGCCGCGATGTTCCTCAAAGAATTCGTAGACGAGACCCCATGGATTCACCTCGATATCGCTGGTGTCGCCTGGATGGAAGAGAGTAAATCATGGATCGCCAAAGGCCCCAGCGGCGTCCCCGTGCGCTCGCTGGTGGAGTTTGTGCGCGGCTTTGAAAAGTAAGAACCGCGAAGTACGATTTTTGATTTACAGATTTCTTGAACACCGAAATCCAATCGTAAATCGAAAATCATAAATCGTACTTCCATACTTCTGACTTCACACTTCTTACTTCCTACTTCGCAAGATGCGCTCAAGCTGCTTTCTATTTTTCACCGGCAGCGAATCCAGCGCCGCCCGCGCCAGCGCGATATAGGCTGCACGCGCCTGCGGCACTCTCTTCAAAGCGGCGAGATGTTTGCGGATGGTCTCCACGTCGCCGCGATAAATCGGCCCGCTGAACGACGCTGCTGCGCCGTTGTTCACATAGTTCTCGATGGTGCGCTGCAAGATGGGCTGCATGACCTGGCGCAGCTCCGCCTGGGGAACTTTCGCTTGCCTCGCCACCTTTTCTCCCAGGGTTAAAAGAGCAATCACCAGCGGAGAGCAGAAAGCGCCAACGGCATGGTAAAGCACCTTGTTCTCTTTGCGGATCTGGAATGGATGTCCGCCCAAATTCTCCGCAATTCTCCTGGCCGCCTTCACGGCGGCAGCATCGCCCTCAAGGGCAAAGGCAACACCGCTCATGCCGGCGGGCTTGCCCGGCACAAACGTCATCATAGGATGCGCCGATGCCACCGCAGCCCCGCGCCGCTTCAGCACACCCAGCTCATCGCTTGCCAAAGCGCCGGAGGAATGCAACCCGATCTTCCCTTTCCAGCCCGTCGCCGGGGCATACTCTTCGGCACTGGTGCGAATAGCATCGTCATTGACGCAAAACCAGATAACGTCTGCCGAAAACCGGGCGTTTGAGCTTGTAACCGCGCGGGCTTGCACTCGCCGGGCCAGCCGCCGGGCGCGAGCGAGCGAGCCCGGCCGCGAGACAATTTCGTCAATGCGGTAGCCCGCCTGGCGCAAAACCAGCGCCAGCGCGCCGGCAAGATTCCCCGCGCCGATCAGCGTAATACTCGGGGTAGAAGCCATTGGTGAAGAATAGCATTAGCATTCAGCTCTCAGCATTCAGCCATCAGCCAGTAAAGTTCCCTGAAGAAGCAATCGAGAGTTGCTGCTTTTTGTTGGCCGGCCAATAATAAATTCCCTTAAGTCAACAAAAATATTTCGAGGCTGAATGCTGACGACTGAGTGCTGCCTTTCGGCAATTCCGGTTCCAACTTTTTTTCCCAGACCCTTGCCATCTTCTCCGGATTTCTTTAGCATCCCGTTTAGGAGCCGGCCTGCAAAGTTTGTGCTGGTGATCACCGTTATTTGAACCAACATTCAAATGAACGGGAGCCCGACTCGAATCGGCCTGGTGAGCAATGTTCCGTCATGCGGAAACGCCTAAAGGGCTGCGGAGGGTTCCCAAACTGTCTAACGACAGGTTCATTAGCGGCTCACCTCACGGCCCCGTGGGTCGGCTTTGATGTACTTGCTGTGTCCAGAACTTATAAACCCTTGCATAAAGCAACCCTCCCGGCTCTAAGCCTCTTGTTACAATCTTCCTAAGCGCTTCTCATGTTTCCCCGCCTCTTTGAAATCGGCTCTTTCAGCCTGGCCACCTACGGTGTGCTGGTTGCCCTGGCCATGATTGTTGCGTTGTTTACAGTTGTCCGCTTTGCGCGTCGTGAAGGGGTTGACCCGGAGCGGGCATGGTCGCTGGGGATCGTTTGCATCTTTGCCGCCATCGTGGGCGCCAAGCTGCTGCTGGTTCTTAATGAATGGGATTTCTATGTTCACAATCCCTCCGCTCTGTTCAGCCTGAATCTGTTGCAATCTGCGGGGGTTTTCTCAGGCGGACTTGTGGCCGCTGTGATTGCCGGCCTGCTTTACATGCGGCGTCAGCACATGCCCATTCTGAAGACCATGGATGTCTTCGCGCCGGCTCTTGCCCTGGGCCATGCCATCGGCCGCCTGGGCTGTTTTGCCGCCGGATGCTGCTACGGAAAGCCCACACAGCTTCCCTGGGGTGTAACGTTTACAAATCCGCTGGCAGCCAAACTTGTGGGGACCCCGTTGGGGGTGCCCCTGCATCCCACGCAGATTTATGAGTTCCTGGTCGAGCTGTTCAACTTTGGATTACTGGTCTGGATGTTTCCCCGCAAGAAATTCGATGGGCAAATCTTTGGGACATACTTATTCCTCTACGGCCTGGCCCGATATTTTCTTGAGTTCCTGCGCGGCGATCCTGACCGTGGCAGCGTTCTGAACGGCATGATGACAACCACGCAGTTGATCTCAATCCTGATGGTGATCGCCGGCGGCCTGCTGTGGATGAGAATGCCGCGCCAACCGGAGCCCGCCACCTCAGCGCATGCCTGAGCGCAAGCAATCTCATGCAGCAATGCCCGACACCGGGGCTCGTGGGAGCACGTTCATCGTCTCTGCCGGGCAGGCTGGACGCCGTCTTGACCAGTTCCTCGCCGCGACTATTCCTGACATCAGCCGCACCCGCGTGCAACAACTCATTACGCAGCAACAAATCCTGGTGAATGGGAAACAGCAAAAGTCCTCTTACCTGCTCGAAAGCGGCGATGAAATCAGTGTCACGGGTGAACTCAAGCCGCCGCCGCTTCGCGCTCATCCGGAGGAGATTCCACTCGATATCGTTTACGAAGACGGCTCGCTGGCCGTCCTGAACAAGCCCGCGGGGATGATGGTCCACGCCGGAGCGGGCTCGACCGAGAGCGCCCGCAATCGCGGTACTCTGGTCAATGCGCTGCTGCACCACTTCAAAAAGTTATCGCATGTTGGCGGCGAACTGCGGCCGGGAATCGTGCATCGATTAGATAAAGAAACCAGCGGCCTGATTGTAGTTGCCAAAAGCGATGCCGCGCATCGCAAGCTGAGCGAACAATTTTCCGGCCGCCAGGTGAAGAAAAAATATCTTGCCCTGGTGCAGGGCTGGCCCCGGCAGGAGAGTGGAACCATTACCTCTGCCATCGGCCGCGATCGGGCCCGGCGCACGCGTATGACCACGCGCGCGCGGCAGGGACGCGAAGCCGTCTCCCATTACAAAGTTCTGGAGCGGCTGCCCACCCGCTGGGGAAAGTTTGCATTGTTGGAGGTCAAAATCGATACCGGACGCACACATCAGATCCGCGTACATCTTGCTTCCATCGCTCATCCCGTAGTGGGCGATGCGCTGTATGGCGCCGCGCGGGAGTACAAGAGCCAGAGCCGCAATCAAGGGACACGCAAAGGCTTGCTGCCGCTAAAGCGGAATTTTCTGCACGCGGCTGAGATTGAATTCCTTCATCCGCAAACGGGGAAGCCGCTCGCCTTTCGGTCGGCGCTGCCGGTTGAATTAGAAGGCTTTCTAATGGCTTTGCGGGGCGGGGTTTTAGAGTGATTCCTCACTTGCAGAAATGATATGTTCTATGTCCTTTCGTAATCTGAGCATCCAGGAATTTACCGTTGGCTTCATAAATCCGGGTTATAATCGCGGCTATAATCAAACTTACATGCCCTCTGTTCGTAGAGTTCTATCGTACGTGGTTTTAAGCTGCAGTGTGCTGATGCTCACTGCGGCTGCCCTGGCCCAGTCTTCTGACCAGTTGCCCTCGGCCCCTTCGGCTGTGCTGCAACAGCAACAACAGCCGCCGGCGCCGCCCCCGCAGACCAAGCCAGCAACCCCGGCGACCGGCAACAAGAGCGCATCGGCGGCCGGCGGCCAAAAAGCCGATCCGCCGGCGGTGGCCCAGGACCAAAAGGCTGAGTCGCTGGTAGCGCCGAGCAATGCTTCGGTTGACTCGAAAACTTCGTCACCCGCCAAGACCAGTGACTCTCAGTTCCAGTCGGCGATTCCTGAAAACTCGGTTGAGGAAACGTATAAAGTCCGCGTCAACGAAGTGAACCTGATTTTCACTGTGACCGACAAGCATGGGAAATTCATCAAGAACCTTACCCAGAATGATATTCACGTGCTCGACGACCACAAGCCCGTGGAAAAAATAGACGGCTTTTCCAGTGAAACTGATCTGCCCCTGCGTGTCGGGCTTTTGATTGATGTCAGCAGCTCTATCCGCGACCGCTTCAAGTTTGAGCAGGAGGCGGCCATCGAGTTTTTCAACCAGATTGTGCGGCCTAAAAACGACCTGGCATTCGTTCTCGGTTTCGATACGACCGCCGAAGTCACCCAGGATTTCACAAATGACACCGCAAAGCTCTCCAATGGCGTACATCTGTTGCGACCGGGCGGTGGCACCGCCATGTATGACGCCATTTACTATGCCTGCCGCGACAAGCTGATGAAAACCAGCAGCCCCAGCTCGGAGTTGCGCCGCGCCATCATTCTGGTGAGCGATGGCGAAGACAACCAGAGCCGCGTGAGCCGCGATGAAGCCGTGGAGATGGCGCAGCGCGCCAATGTGATCGTGTACAGCATCAGCACCAATACCAGCGGCATGATTCTGCACGGAGACAAGGTCCTGGAATACATCGCCGAATCTACTGGTGGGCGTGTTTTCTTTCCCTTTAAGATTGAGGATGTGGCCAACGCTTTTTCCGAAATCCAGGAGGAGCTGCGCAGCCAGTATGCGATGGCCTACAAGCCGCCGGACTTTCACGCCGACGGTCATTACCGCTCCATTGAGATCGAAGCGCAAAACAACAAGAAGCTGCGCGTCCGTACCCGCAGGGGTTATTACGCTCCGGCGCAATAGCCGGCTGTGATAAACTCCGCATTCCTGCAATATGCGTCTCGGCGACGTCATTGACGATCATTGCTCCCGCTGCAAACGCACCATGGACCACTCCATTGTGGCCATGATGGGTGAAGAGGTGCTCCAGGTGCGCTGCCGCACCTGCGATTTCGAGCATAAGTACCGCAAAAACCGCGGCGGGAAAAAAGAAATGACGACCCAGGAAGCGTTCAATAAGGTGCTGGCCAGTGTCGCCATATCCCAACCCCAAACCCAAGCCCTGCCCGATCCCGGCAAGAAGAAGAAAAAGAAGTGAGGCCGATGCGCGGAGTTGCGCATCGCATATCCAGCAATTCTGATATTCTTCCTTGTTACTTCAGGATTCGCCATGCGCCATATTGCTTTGCTTGTTCTGGTTCTAGGTTCGCTTCCCGCCACCTTTGCTTTACCGCCCGCCGATAAGGCGGCTCCCAAAATCACCATCAGCGTAGATGCTTCGGAAGCGCCGCGTAAAATCTTTCACGCCCGGCTCAACATCGAAGCTTCGCCCGGCCCGCTTACCCTTTACTACCCCAAATGGCTGCCGGGAGAACATGCGCCCAGCGGCCCGATTACAGATTTGGCCGGGCTGAAGTTCTTTGCCAACGGAAAAGAAATTCCCTGGCAGCGCGACCCGGTGGATATGTATGCGCTGCACTGCGACGTTCCTCAGGACGCCAAGTCTGTGGATGTCCAACTGGATTATCTATCCCCCGCCGAAGCCGAAGGGTTCTCTTCCGGCGCCTCGGCGACAGAGAAGCTGACGGTCATCAGTTGGAACCAGTTGCTGCTGTATCCCAGGGGCTGGAAGGCCGGCGACATCACTTTTACCCCCAGCCTGAAGCTGCCCGCGGGATGGAAATACGGCACGGCGTTACAGACCACGGGCGAAACCGGCGATGGCGTACAATTTGCGCCGGTTCCGCTGGCCACGCTGGTGGATTCGCCGGTATTGAGCGGCGAATACTTTGCCAGAATCGCGTTGAAAGAAACCGACCCCAGGGTCTATCTTGATATAGCTGCCGATAGCGCCGTTGCCGTGGAAATCACGCCCGACGAAGTCACCCATTTTAAAAACCTGGTAGCTGAAACCGGCGCGCTCTTCGGCGCGACCCACTACCGCCATTACGACTTTCTGCTCACCTTGAGTAATCACACGGCGCACTTCGGGCTGGAGCACCACCAATCCAGCGACAACCGCACCTACGAGGGCGCGCTGGTAGACGACGATTACCGCAGATACTCTGCCGGCCTGATGCCGCACGAGATGACCCATTCCTGGAATGGGAAATACCGTCGCCCTGCCGGACTGGCCACGCCTGACTATCAGCAACCCATGGTTGACGATTTGCTATGGGTTTACGAAGGGTTGACGACCTACCTGGGCAACGTATTCACCGCCCGCAGCCGCCTGTGGACGCCCGAAGAATACCGCGATGACCTGGCAATGGCCGCCGCAGAGATGGACCGCGATCGCCCCGGCCGCGCCTGGCGCGACGTGCTCGATACCGCCGTGGACGCGCAGGATACCTACGGCAACCGCACCAGGGCCTGGATTTCGTGGCGGCGGGGCACTGATTTTTATGCGGAAGGCGCGCTGATCTGGCTCGAAGCCGACACAGTGATCCGCAATGTCACCCAAGGCAAAAAATCGATTGATGATTTCTGCAAGCTCTTTTACGGGCCGCCCAGCGGGCCACCCGAGGTCGTCCCCTATAACTTCGACCAGCTTGTGACCGCATTGAACCAGGTTGCTCCTTATGACTGGCGTACCTTCTTCAATCAGCGCCTCCTGAGCCATGGGCCGGGGGCGCCGCTTGCTGGAATCGAGAATAGCGGATGGCATGTGGTGTATACCGATACTCCATCGTTGATGCACCGCATACAACAGCGCGTCAACCATCGCGCCGATTTCCGTTACTCGCTGGGAATCATATTAGACCGCGACGATGCTATGAGCGACGTGGTAACAGGCTCGCCCGCCTACAATGCCGGCCTCGGGCCTGGAATGGAGCTGGTGGCAGTGAATGGGCGTAAGTACGACTCCGCGATCTTATACGAGGCGATTCGTGCCGCCCAAAGCAATGCCGTCCCTGTGGAGCTGCTGGTCCGCAACGGCGAATACTACCGCACCTTCAAGGTTGACTATCACGAAGGCAACAAATATCCCCACCTGGAACGCGATCAGGCCAAGCCTGATTTGTTGAGCGATATCATCCGGCCCCACGCGCAGTAGATCTTGAATCACTCAGAGATTTCTTGAACGATGATTGAACGATGATTGGTAGAGACGTAGCTTGCTACGTCTCTCTGCGTAGGACTAAACGCACGTAATACGGTTAATCACACTACCCCGGCAAACAGGTCCGTCTCCTGCTCGACCGGCCCTGGCTTTGCAGCCGCGGCCAAATGAAAGTATTCTTTTCCACCGCGCTTATGGAGTGTGCTTTCTATCCGCGCAAAGAGCGGGGCCTGCGACGAGTGCGCCTTGAAAGCCGCGATTTTAGCCTCGGTGAATTCGGCCGCATCTATGACAGCGGTGATTGGCGGCAAGAGCACTGGCGGGCGCTCCGGAATGGTGAATGTGGATGTAAGGTAATACAACTTCTGCGCTTGGTGCGCCTCAAGCCCTTGCTTGAGCTGCTCCGGGAAGCGGTTGCTTCTGCCTGCCCAATGGAACGCCATGGTGGCGAACAATGACACCATGGAGTGATCAGGATGCGCCGTGATGGAACCCTCCGGCCCCATGGTGATCACAACCTGCGGACGAATGCTGCGCACGCGCCGCACCAGGTCTTCTACGACAGCATAGAAGTCCAGGCGATAAAGGCGGGCATCAGGATAGTCCAGCACCTCGCCGTGGCTTACGTTCAGGATTTTGCAGGATGCCGCAAATTCCCTCCGCCGCATCGCGGCCAACTCATCGTCGCTCTTGGCCCCACCGCGGTTGGTCGCTGCCTGTCCGGGTGTAAGGCAAAGGATATGGGTTTCTACTCCCCTCTGGGCGTAGTGCAGCAGGGTTCCACCAAAACCGCCCGCTTCATCATCGGGGTGGGCGGTCACACACAGCAATCGCATAGTCTCTCCGGAACAAGGTTTGGTGAAGCAATTGCAAACCTAAATGTGTAACACGCGGCCCACCGGAACGCAAAACCACAAGTTGGCCAATCTTTTAAGATGTTTCACCACAATCATATGCGGGCTTATTGGATGGCTGCCCCTTTGCTTCTTTCCACTCTCAGCCTGCAAAGCCCGGGACAGGTGGCTTCCTCCTCAAGTTTGGCATGCAAATACCACTCCATAGTCCCTCTGGGGATTGAAAGGATAAGGCTGCAGCCCGCTGGACATGACGTTGATTTCATTGCTTCCGCCGAGAGCAGCAGTTTTGAAGGCCTCGAAAAAGTTGATCAGTCAAATCATCTTGTCCTGATCGGCGCGAGTGGCTCAAAGGTTCATGAATACCCCGGCGAGGTCTCCTTCCGCCTCACCGCCTCCAGGCTCGACCAGCTGAAGGATGACGAGCCCCCGTGGGAAATTGAAACCAATCAGGATGTAGGCGCTTTCTTACTGGGTCTGCGCTTGCGCCTGAAGGTATTCCGCGGGGTTGAGGCTTACGAATTGGAACCGGACGAGGCTGGACTCATTGGCGTGCCCGCCGCGATTCCTTATGACGAACGCATCTATCGCGCCACATTCCATCTCGATCACGTACCTGCGGACGCGCGCATTGTGCTCGAAGTTTTTGATGCCGACGGCGACAGGATTACCCGCTTCCACCTCGAACTTCTCTGAAAAAGTCAGCCTGGGGTTACGCATCTGCCGTGAGAGCTGGATCGGTCAAATCCACCAATGCAGCACTCTCTTCTTCGATCATGAACTCCAGCACCTGCTGCGGCGCTTTATTGGAATTCCATACTGGTGCAAATGACTGGCGATGGAGCGGCGAGGGACCATGTTCGCGCAGGCTGCGCACGTGGTCGGGTGTGCTGTAACCTTTATTGGAAGCGAGGTTATAGAGCGGATAATCCAGATGCATGGCCCGCATCATGGCATCGCGCTCCACCTTGGCGACGATTGAAGCTGCCGCGATGGAGGCCGAAAGCGCGTCCCCGTGAATAATCTTGGTCTGCCGGCAGTCAAAATCAATCAGCATGGCGTCAATCAACAGATGATCGGGCTTGAGAGAAAGCTGTTGCACCGCCTGCAGCATGGCCAGGCGCGAGGCCTGGTAGATGTTGATGACGTCAATGGTGGCTGAATCCACGGCTGCGACAGAGAAGCAGAGTGCTCGCTCGCGAATGCGCGCCGCCAGCACCTCGCGCCGCTCCGGGGGCAGCAGCTTGGAATCACGCAATCCGCGAATGCGGTCTTCCGGGTTCAGGATGACCGCGGCCGCCACCACCGGACCAAACAGCGAACCCCGGCCCACCTCATCCACCCCCGCCACCAGCTTTGCCCCAGCCAGCCAGGCCCGTTTCTCAAAGCGTTGCGTGCAGCGCAGCTTCTTGAGCAGCCGCATCTTCAGTGCGGAGGGTGAAATCCCCTGTTCTCTTCCGGTTTTGCCGGTTTTTGCCCCAGAATTCATTGTCTAAGGAAGTTTCAACCCATTTTATGCATCTGGCAACAGGAAATTCTGCTTAATTTCTGGCGCGCAGCGTTGGGCCCGCTAAACAGTGCACACCCCAAGGTGCATTGCCGCTTCTGTACTTCCGTAATATTGTGCATTGTCCCTTGGAGGCCCAGACTCTATGTACTGTTTTAAGACAGGTGGTAACCGTGGCTTCCCCCCCCGGAACTATCGAAAACGCCCGTTCACTGGCCGCCCGCTCTTTTGCTCGCAGCCTTAATATCCTGCTGAAGTATGCCCGCCTGTATGGATGCGATCATACCCGCACCTCCGAGCAGTTTAACTTAGCCTGGAAAGAGCTATGTGCCGCCCAACCGCCTGACCGGAAAGTAGGAGTCTTGCTGGGAGTCTCGGGGACCCAGCTCCTGCTGGATGGAATTCCCCTCGAAACCGCCGCTGCCGAGCGCAGCTTTGCCCAGATCTTGAATTCTGCCGGGGTCGCCAGCATTCATTTTTCGTCGGCCACGAGCGAAAAGGATTTTTCGCGCTTTGTGCGCGCCTTCATGAACGCGGGCAGCAAATCCTCCATCTTGTCCGACGAGCTGAAAAAATCGTTCGGCGAGTCTTCCACCATCCGCGTGAATCAGGTTCGGTTCGTGGCCCAGAGCGGTGATGAGACCGAAGTCTCCATGCTGGCTTCGCAGATCGCTATGACGTCGCTGGGCGAGCATGCCAGCGAAGTCCGCTCCTGGTTGAGCAATCCGCAAAAACTCTTGCAGATGATTGCCGCCGCCGAAGGCGCCAGCAGCGGAATCTTCACCAGCGGTAGCGGAATATTTACCCTGGGCAGCGGGATCTTCTCCACCGCCAGCGGGCAGGCGGCTGCGGGCGATGTAATTTATGAAACGCCGGGCGAAACTGACATCATCAACATCATTCACATGTTGACGCGCCTGGGCGGCGACAGCCAGTCGCCGGGTCAGGCTTCAAAACAAACTTCAGAACCGACACCGGCCGACTTTCAGCAGCAGGTTACGCAGCTGACGCATGCCGGCCAACAGGCCTTGCAGCAGGCGCTGCTGAACATCTCCGAACATCCCGGCGCGCAGCCCGATACCCCGCTGCTGGTCCAACTGGCTGAAAATCTCGCCATCAAGTTCGCCATGGACCGCTATCAGCGCGGCGAGGTAAAGGTCAACGCCGTCCGCGAGATGATGGAGCGCATGAGCCGCGAGATGGAATCTCTGCGCAAAGTTCTGCATGCTCAGGAAGAAAAAATGGCCCGCGCCGGTATGGTGGTTGAGACCCGGGCCGACATTCTGGACCGGCAATTCTGGGCCTCCATGCCCGAGCAGGGCAAGCGCAGCGTCCTGCTTTCCTCCGATGCCTGGTGCATTCCACCCCGCAACATTGCCCAGTACGTTGGCGAGCTGCTGGATCGCGACGCCGTCAATCTTCCCGGCAAGATCCTGGTGAACTATGCCAAATGCGTGCAGAGCAAGGAACCGGAAGGACGCATGAAGGCCGCGCTCGGATTGAACCACTTGGCCGAATATTACGGGCGCTCTCCCACTCTGTTGCAGGAGGCGCTGCAGATTTTGGGCGAGCAACTGGCCCAGGAACCCGATCCGGAGCTGCAGAAGACCCTGAGCGCCACCTTTGTACGGCTCAGCCAGGAGGCAACCACCAACCGCCAGTACACCGCCATCCAGCAGGCGATTGCCTCAGTGGATAAGTTGAAAGAGAAGTTCCCGGCGCTTGCCGAACGCCTGCGGCCGCGCATCGGCGTGCTCGACCGCCTGGAAGACTTTGTGAGCGAAGCCGCGCGCGCGCCCCAGCTTTCAGCCGACCTGCTTGAGATGCTGCGCTGCATTCCGCAGACCGCCGCCGAAAAGCTGCTGCGCCAGTTTGACCAGAGCGTGCGGCGCGATCAATGCGAACGCATTCTCTTCCTGATCAAGCATCTTGGCCCGCACGCCATCTCGCACATGAAAGAGAAGCTGAAGGGACAGTCTGCCGCTGATGCGGTGCTGACTGTAGGCGTCTTAAGCCGGCTCGATGCGGCAGCCCTCGAAGAGGTGTTGCCTAGGCGCATAAAAGATTGGAGCCGATTCCATCAGGATATGATCCTGCGCCACATTGCAGCCGCCGGCGCTCCCGAGCGTGGACGCTTGCTCTTGAAGATCATGGATGAAATCGATCCGGTGCTGCTGCCCATACTGCTCGATGAGCTGGGCATGAGCGGCGACCGCGAGGCCAGCCCGCGGCTCATGCGCATCGCCTTCGACGACGATACCGAGGGTTTCGACTACCTGCGCATCAAAGCCATGGAAGCCCTGGGCCGCCTGCGCGAGAGCAAAGCCAGCAACCGGCTCTGCACCATGATCGAGTCGCGTAAGTTGATGCGGTGGGAATATGCCCATGAGCTTCGCATCGCCGCCGCCCAGGCGCTGGTGCTGATCGATCCGCTGGAAGGGCGGTCGTTTGCCATGGGTAGGGGCCTCACAGAAGCTGATCTTTCTTTTGGTCCGCTGGATGCCGTCGATAGCTGCCCGTGGTCGCGGCAGCGGCGTTATCCGCGAGTGATGCCCACGGCAACACTTTCCGGCACGGTCAGTACCTCCCGAAGCCGATTGAAACTACAGGTCAATCGCATCAGCCTGGGCGGCGGATTTGGCACGACCAACACCCGCGTCGGCAACGGCACTGAAGCCAATCTGGAATTACAAGTGGGCGTGCGCAAGGTGCGCGCCGCTGTCCTGATGCGCGAAGAGCAGCCCCGGCAGATGAGCTTTGAGATTATTGGAATTGATTTGAAGGAACGCGGCAAGCTGCGCAAGCTTCTGAACGGCGGGCCGCAGTCAAAGGCGCAAACCCTGATGAAGCGTGTCACCAACCTCGGCCAGATGCGCCTGGCCGTGCTCTCGGATAAGTAACCAGTTACAAGCCGCAAGCGGGAAGGACATAATCTCTTGTTGATTCACTGTAGCCTGAATTCTCTCTAAAAACGAATTACCGGTCCGAAAGAAGCTCGCAGATTATGGTTCGCGCCATGATTGAAATAGATTTCATTACCCACATCAAGACGTAAGCCCAGATGATTTTTGTAGAACTCCATTCCACCGCCCGAATACAACACGCCATTAGTGTTGTCATTCCGCAGACTTTGAAACAAGAGCGACTTAATATTTTCGGGCCGAATGCGGAAGTTAACGAAGCCGCCCTTGGCAGTAGCGAAAATCCGTATATTTTGGCTGCCAATCTGAAATTCCGGTCCAAACATTCCATGCAGGATGGCAACATTTGAGAAACTGGGGATGAGAAAAAGATTGCAGGGAGATCTAGGGCAAGACACTTGTTCTGTAAATGGCTGGGCAAAATCGTATGCCACTTCGCCAGCGAGCAAAACGTGCGGATAGATGCGGCCCGAAAATCTGCCACCTAGGCCAGCATGATGCGTATCTATTTTAGCAAGATGCAGGTAATCGGCAAATGCTCCTATTTCAAACCGATTCTGGCCCTGCAAGGGAGAGTTTTGTACAACTACGATGAATAACAGAAACAACAGTATTCGTTTCATGTATGCCTCGCAACTGACATATTTGTCTACAAACGCCGTGCCTTTTAGAGGAACTGAGTGAGCTGAGTCACTGAAGAGTTCAGATGCCCAAGAGTGTGCTGGAGGATATTAATTAATCTGAAAGCTTGGGTTGTACCCGCAGTGCTGTTTTGATATCTTAGCCCTCGGAGCAGGTCTCCGGCTCCGTAGCCGCCTGTAGTTCAACTATCGCTCACTGCATATTGGCACAGCAGGCGACAACTGTGCCACAATTCTGCAACGGCTCAATAGCCGCTTTCATGCCGCGGATAATCGGAAACGCTACGCCTTCTCTTCTTGCGTGGAGCTTGCGGCTGGTGGCTGGGAACTTGGCCTGTCGCGCTCTACTTCGATGAGGCGGGCAGCCTTGCCCTTCAGGCCACGCAGGTAATAAAGCTTGGCGCGGCGGACACGCGTGGAACGGATCACTTCTACTTTATCAATCACCTTGGAGTTGGCGGGGAAGATGCGCTCCACGCCCTGGCCGAAGCTGACCTTGCGAACTGTAAAGCTGCGCTGCGGCCCGCGGGTTTTGGCAATCACGGTGCCTTCAAATGCCTGCACGCGTTCTTTGTCGCCTTCTTTGATTCTTACATGCACGCGGACGGTATCGCCGGGAACAAACTCGGGAATGTCGTTGCGTTGCAGCTTGGCATTTAGCTTATCGAGTAATGTTGCTGTTGACATGATTCAATCCTTCCAAAAATTGTTAGCTTGCGGTTTCACGCCGCAGCCTATGTAAAAAATTTCTGTCTTCCGCGCTCAGTTCCACCCGCTCCAGCAGCTCCGGGCGGCGATGAAAAGTCTTCTCCAGTGCCCGGTGGCGCCGCCACCGGCGGATTTCATCGTGGTTGCCTGAGACCAGTTCTTCCGGCACCTTCATACCGCGAAAATCAGCGGGACGAGTGTACTGCGGATAATCCAGCAGCCCACCGGAGGCGCAGGTGGAATCCGGAACACCAGGTTTACCATTCTCTTCCGCGCCTTTTTCCCGCGCAGCGCTTTTCCCTTGTGCTGCGGCTGTAAACGACTCTTGCCGGGCGGAGCTTTCATTGCCCAGCGCTCCCGGCAACAACCGGCTTACGGCATCCACCACCAGGGCGGCGGGTAATTCGCCGCCGCTCAGAACGTAATCGCCGACGGAAATCTCGCGGTCGGCCAGGTGCTCGCTCACGCGCTCATCTACGCCCTCGTAACGGCCGCAGATCAATACCAGCCGGTCGAGCGCGGCCAACTGCGCGGCTACATCCTGGGTCAACAACTCTCCGCGCGGAGAAAGCAATATTACCGATTCTGTCGCCCGGCCCGTAACCCGTACTTCGCGCGGACTTACGGCCAGCGACTCGGCGCACTCAAAAATCGGCTCGGGCTTGAGCAGCATGCCCTCGCCTCCGCCAAAAGGCCGGTCATCCACGGTGCGATGCCGGTCATGAGTAAAGGCCCGCAAATCATGCACGCGGACGTCAATAATTTCAGCTTCCAGCGCCCGCCGCACGATGCCATGCTGCAATGGCCCGCGGAAAAAGTCCGGGAAAATCGTGATGATCTCGAACTTCATTCTAACGACCGCAAAATTATTCCCCTTGGGCCTGGCGCTCTTTTTCCTCTTTTGTGAGAGGAGAATCGAGCTGCAGCATGCCCTCCGGCAAAATCATCTCAATGCGCCTGGCGGCCACGTCTACCTTCTTCAGGTATTCAGCCGCGAAGGGGAGAAGAATCTCTCGCTTCCCTTGTTCCAGCACCAGCAGCGGGGCTTCTCCTGCGCCGGTCTGGACCTCGCGTACGGTCCCAATCTCGGCCGCTCCCTGGCCCAAATCGACCACGCGGCAGCCTACCAGGTCGCTGATGTACTCCGTTCCCGTTTCAAGCTGTTTTCGCTCGCCGGTGGGAACCTGCACCTGCGCATTGGCCAGCAGCTCGGCTTCGGTGATGGAATCTACACCGCGAAACTTGAGGACCACCAGGCCCTTGTGCGGCCAGTGCTCTTCCAGCTCCAGCTCTTCCCGTTGCCCATCCGCTCGAAGAAGAAAGAAGCGCCGCTGTTCGGCAAAGCGCTCGGGAAAATCGGTGTGCAATTCGGCAGCAACTTCGCCGCGCCGTCCCTGGGGTTTGAGGACGCGCGCAATGGTGACAAACCCTTCGCTGATACGCGCTACTCCATGATTTCGAGCGTGAAGCGCTTTTGCAGCTTCATGCCGGCTGCGCCCAGAATGGTGCGCATGGAACGCGCCGTGCGTCCCTGCTTTCCGATCACTTTGCCAAGATCGGTAGGCGCCACGCGCAACTCCAGGACCACGTTCTCCCCGTCTCCCGGCACAAGGTCAACGGCAACTTTATCTGGTTCGTCGACGAGCGCCTTGGCCATCTGCTCAACCAGCGCTCGCATGTCTCCACCCGGTTCGCCTGTCATATGTGACGGCACTCCTGATTTTTAGAGCCGAGGGAACTCCATAAAGTTAAAGCCCAACAGCTGCATGAACCTAGGCGGCAGGAGCCGGTTCGGCCGGCTGCGCCTGCTTGGAGACGAGCTTGCTGACTGTCTCCGACATCTTTGCGCCCTTGGAGACCCAGTGCTCAATACGATCCTGTTTAAGATTGACGGTCGCCGGCGACGTACGCGGGTTGTAGGTGCCTACAACCTCCACCGAGCGGCCATTACGGGCCCGATCTTTTTCGATCACGACAATACGGTAATACGGCTTTTTGCGCGCACCAATCCGCGCCAAACGAATCATTAACACTGAAAAACTTGTCCTTTCTATGACTAGGAAAACTTGCTGGCGGCGCACCCTGCGCCCTCCACGGCTTGTCCATCTGTGGCAAGACTGACCGTGGGGTCATCTGGCTATAGACAAACATGTATTATCACGTAAAAGCAGCGGGTTTGGCAATATTGGACTTCGTGGGATATTCGGTCAGTTTGACGTAGCGCCGGCGTCTCGTTGGCTGTCCTTTGGATCTTGCCCACAGACCCGCAAGAGACGACGCTTGTAACTCTCAGGCAAACTCTTTAAGCCCATGCGCTATCCAAAACCAAATCTCAAACAACTCTAGTGCAATGCAAACACCGACAGCTGCGATGAAGTCCCCACGTAGACCTTTCCATTTGCGACGGTTGGCACTGTGAACTTCACCGCGCCGCCGGGACTGTCACCGGCGTTTTGGGTGGAGTTATAAAGTTCAGTTGCCAGGTTGGTCGCATCGAATGCCCGCAGAATTGCGGGCCCGGGTCCGTTGTAGGCGTCGGCTTGAATGACCCAAACGATGCCATTGCTGTTGCCATTGGCCGAAACCGAGGGTGTGGGACCATAACTCCCGATGCCGACCGTGCTTCGCGAAGTTGGGTTGGCGGAAAGCAGGCCGCTTCCTCCGGCGTTAAACGAGTATGCTTTCACCCGGTCGCCCGATCCGCCGAAATAAACATTGTTGTTCCAGAACGCCGGCATGCCCCAGGTACCGCCCACGGCGCCGCGAAGCTCCTGCACAATCTGGGTATCGCGGGTGGTGCAGCTTGCGCAATAACCGCCCATATTGTCGCGGTCAACAAGCGTGACGGCGCCTTCCTTCCCCACCTGAACCAGCAGGTGAGCGTGTTGGCCGGTCTGTGTTGGCAGCAGCAAAACGCCCCCCGAGCCGACGTCAACATCGCCGCCATTCAAGCTGCTCTGGTTGAACGGAGTGAAATAGCTCAAAACCGGAAACGTGGTAGGCGGTGTCCCCGCAGTGGGTGGCCCCACCGACATGATGCTATCGCCGTAATCCTTACCGCCGGCGTTGACGTCGAAAGTGCCATTCCCGGTCGCAAAGAACACATTCGTGCCATCACCGGCAAGGCCGGCGCCTCCCATCCAGATTCCCGATAATCCCGAATTGGGAGAGGTATTGAAGACCGCCACCTGCGCCAGCGTTGTAGGATTGTACGCCATCAGCCAGCCATGATATGGGCCATTGTCACAGTGCGAGGCCCAGCCGATATAGACCAATCCATTCTGCAGCAGCAGGCTGGTGCGGTTGTGTTCTTTCAACGCGTTAAAGGTGACAATACCGCCGCTGGAGCCATCGCCGGTTCCCTTCACCGATGCCTGGATCATCACTGGCCCGCCAAATTTTTCGGCGCCGCTGGTGATATCGAGCGCATGCAGGCGCTGGAAGAATTTGCCACTTTCTTTCGTCTTCGACACTACGTAGATAGTCCCGCTGTTGGCGTCAATGACCGGCGTGCTGGTGATTCCGATCTCCGGCACCAGGTCGCTGCAGCCCGCATCGTTGCCGCTGCTTACGGTGGTGCCGCCTGCGGGAATCAAACTCACCTTCCACAACGGATTGGCGTTCGCTCCCGTATTGCTGTCGGCATCGAAAGCATAGACGCTGTCGTGTTCAGTGGCGACATACACGACGTTATGAACTCCCAGACCCGCAATATTCACGTTCGGCATGTACAGCGGTTGAGCGTAAATGTAGCCATCCACCGTCTGCGAGAACTGCCTGCCAAAATGTGTCTTGTTGACAGTGAGCGGAGTAAGCATGGTCTCGCTGATATCCTGGCCGGTCCGGCTCATATCATTGTGGTAGGTCACAACCGCGTATAGCACAGTGAGTTGCGCCGTACCAGAGATTCCCGTTGTGGGATCGGTGGCAGTGATCGTAGCCGGGCCCCCTCCATTCATACCGGTTGCCAGGCCCGTGTTGAGCCCGATGCGGGCAACGGCGTTGCTCGTCGAAGTCCAGTTCACCGAATTCGTAATATTGGCGGTGCTGGCGTCGGTGAATGTCCCGGTGGCCGTGAACTGTTGATTCGCGCTCTGCACAATCGTCGCGCTGCCGGGAGCTACCGCAATTGACACCACCACAGGAGGCCCCACCGTAAGCTGAACTGTGCCACTGATCATTGTCGTGGGGTCTTGAGCGGTAATGGTGAGCGGACCGCCTATCGTGCTGCCGGTTACCAGCCCGGTAAGACCAATGGATGCGACGGCGCTATTGGAAGAACTCCAGCTCACATTTGCTGTCAGATCTTGTGTGCTGTTATCGCTGTAGACTCCGGTTGCGGTGAGCTGCTGGCTCGCGCCCTTGGGAACCAGTGGATTTGCCGGCGTGACCACGATTGAAACCAGCACCGCGGGCGTCACCGTGAACTGACCGGTACCCGTGACCCCTGTAGATGGATCCTGGGCCGTGATGGTGATTGGCCCTCCAACATTTTTCCCTTTGGCCACGCCTGTACTGCTGATGGTCGCAATGCTGATGTTAGCGGAACTCCAATTGACTGAACTGGTGATGTCGGCGGTGCTGGTGTCTGCATATGTCCCGGTCGCGGTGAATTGTTGCGACAACCCTTTTGGCTCCGACGGATTTAGCGATGTCACCGCGATTGAGGCCAGGGCGGATGGCGTTACCGTTAACCGTGTGACGCCGTGAAACGGACCGGAAATCGCAATTATTGTCACTGATCCGGCGCTAACCCCGCTCACCAGCCCAGTGTTGGTTACGGTTGCCTTGCTCATATCCGAAGAATGCCACCTGATATCGCTGTTGAAGGCAACAGCGTTTTTCGCGGCTGTGGGCGAAAATGCCCGGTATACCGTCAACTGCAGCGTATGTCCCACCTCCACTGAGCCCGTCGGAGGCACAAACATGGCAGTACCCGCGCCTGATTGTGCGTTCTGGGCGCTCATAGCAACCGCCAGGACCAAGGCAATGCCTTGCATCAGGCAGATAGACCTCCATCGCGCGACTGGGTGCAAGAGTTCTCCTTGAGAATGAGAAAGTTGAGGTGAACAACAACACGTCTGGAGGAGGAAAACTTACTCTAAGGCCGCGAGGGCAGCGAGTCAATCTGACTTTGTTTGCTGGTGAGTATCAAAGGTCGTTGAACTTGCGGACAGGTGAGAGGTGACAATGGTGCATACTGATACCTGTCATCCGCGGCCCGCTTTGAAACCCTTTCGGTTACCTTGGTTCGGGTGCTGGAATTAAGAGTGTACTAAGGGAAGATTTTTCGGAGGTTATTTATTCGGCGGGTTATTATGTTTACAAGTGAGTTAATACCCTGTCGATGAGCAGGGTTAGGAAACATTTTCGACGACACCAGCCTTACTATGAAGAAGCAATTTAGGATTTTGCTCGTCGATGACGAGATTAACATTCGTGTCTTGTTGACTGCCATATTCCAGTCGAAGGGTTACGTCGTTGACTGCGCCGAAGATGGGTTCGCCGCCCTGCGCAGCATTCGGACGGCGGTTCCGGATTTGATTGTCTCCGACTTAAGAATGCCAAACATGAATGGCTTCGAATTACTGGCGGTGGTTCGAAATAAATTCCCCGAAATGCCCACCATCGCAATCAGTGGTGAATTCGTTGCTGAACGCATTGAAGGTGTGCTTGCGGACGCATTCTTCCAGAAGGCGCATTATTCTCCCACGGACTTGCTCGCCACGATTGAGGACCTGCTCGCAGGCCGGCGCCCGGTTTTCGCCGCGCAACGTGAAATTCCTGTTTGGGCCCCCACAGGCGATGCGCCCGTCATGCTGACTTGCAACGAATGCCTGAGGTCTTTCCCTATCGATCCCTGCGGCGCACACAAGAATGATCAGAATAATGAAGTCCAGTGTATTTTTTGTGGCGTGCTGTTGCGCTTTCGACTTTTGGCAGTCACCAGGCCTGCGTAGCTTTCGCAAGAGAAGGCGAGAGCAGCATTGCGCCGGTCGGCTTCAAAATTGCATCCTATAATTCGGTCATGGCGCGTGGCTGGGAGAGCAAATCGGTGGAATTGCAAATGGATGCAGCGCGGGAAAAACCACCCAGTGCGCCGAACCTCCCGCTCACCGACCAGCAGAAAACACTGCGGCAACAACGCGAAAACCTGTTAATGGCGCGTTCCGACGTTCTTCACCGCATCGAATCCTCCACCAACCCACGCTACAGCGAACTGCTCCGCCAGGCGCTCAAAGATCTGGACGCGAAAATCGCAAGTCTCTCGTCTCACATACTCTAAACTGGAAGTTGGGGAATTTAATATTTGAGCGGCACTTCCCTGGTCTCTTTCGCACCGTTGGATGTGCTTGCAAGCTCGGAAGTGATCCTGCGTTTCCCTAGGACACCCCAGAGCACGTCTAAGACGTACTTGCCGTCGCGCTTCACGAAGATAAGTTTCGCCTCGCTCTTATCAACCGGTTCCCCGAATAACACAGTTGGCGCCTCGGCGTAATGTTTACCGTCTTTGCTGCGGATGAAAATGAAGCTGGGGACCGAAGAATCGATAGTGTAGTCGCCGGCAGCAAACGTCTCTGTCCCCGCCTGGAACGGGAAAGCAATGCTGGCATGGGCAACTACATACGTTTGCGCAAGAGCTCTTCCAGAGGTTATGAACAACGGCGCAAGCGACAGGAGCAATGACAAGAGCGGCCCACAAACACTACGAATACCGAATGGTCGCATCATCTTGATCTCCTTTAAGTGATGTCTCACCCTGTTCTTGTCCCGTCTTCCCGCGCGCGACTATCAACTCCGTCTAGCCAGTCATGCTAATGGCGCACGATGCTCGTAACAATCCGTCATTAGAATTAGTTGACAGTCCGAAAGTAGTCGTAGGTGTTGCTCGGCGGATACTCTTTCGGCGGCTCGGCCCAAATATTCGTCTTCAATAATTGCACTCGAGGGTGCCCCGCCCTAGCTTGTTTTGGTGAGCGATATCTGAACCGCACCTTGCCGCCGCGAACACGAGATAGCAATCTCGTGGGATGACCCGAAAACAACGTGGTAGAAGAACATGGAAGAAGTGGCGGCGGCTTATTTCCGAGCAGTCAGCGAGCGGGCAAACTGTGAGCGCGTTTTGCCGTGATCGGGGGCTGCATAGACAGAGTTTCTTTGCCTGGCGAAAGCGGCTCAACCCGGCGGAAACGAAACGGTTCGTTGAAGTGACGGTAACGAAGCCGCTAGCGCAGCCAGTGCGAGACAGCGCTGCGATTGAAGTTCGCTTAATGAACGGTCGCAGTCTGATGGTAGCGCCTGGATTCGACGTTAATCATCTGCGGACTCTGGTTGCGGCGCTGGAGGCAGAAGCATGATCGGGCTGCCGAGCTTGAACTCCTTGGACCGTGTCCAGGCGGCGCGGATTTGGTTAGCGACGGAAGCGACCGACATGCGCTGTGGATTCGACCGATTAGCCGAGCGTGTGCGAGCGGTGATCGGAGAAGACCCGCAAAGCGGTCATCTTTTCGTGTTTCGCTCGCGACGCGGTGACAGGCTGAAGATTTTGGTCTGGGATCGCGATGGTTTCCTTCTTTGGTACAAGCGGTTGGAGGCGGGTGTGTTTAAGCTTCCGCGTGTGGGAGAAGGAAAACGCTCGGTCGAGCTACGGGCGAGCGAGCTTGCCATGGTGTTGGACGGGATTGATATGACGAAGTTGAAGCGTGTGCCGCGCTATGAACGAGCAGGCAAAGCACGCGCAGAAAAATCCCACGCAGTTCCGTTATGAGGAACTTACCTTTCTACCGTTGCTTCGTCTAAGGTCGGTGCAGCCCACCACGCAAGCCGATTTTGCCAACCTGCCCGAGGACAGCAAATCGCTGAAGGCTATGGTGAGCAAGCTGCTTGCGGAGCGTGATTGCGAGAAGCAGCGGGCCGATCATCTGCACATTCAGATGTTACGTCTGCAGGTAGAGCTGGAGCGTTTCAAGAAGTTCTACTACGGGCCGCGCGCCGACCAGCTGCAGTCGGCGAGTGATCTGCTGCAGTTGCTCCTTCAGTTTGCGCAGGAACTGGAGCAGAAGCCGATCCATCCCGAGGATGTTCCCTCCAAGGCAGAACCCACATATGAGCTGCGTCGCGTCAAGCGGCGTCGGGGACGACGCCATCTCGCCAACTTCGAAAATCTTCCTGTCACCACGCATGTACACGAGCTGAAGGGAGGAGAACGAGTCTGCCCCGGTTGCGGCGAAGAGCGCAAAGAGATCGGCGCCGAGGAAAGTTGGCAGGTGGAGTACATTCCTGGCCGCTTCGAGCGCATCCATCATGTGCGCAAGAAATACGCCTGTACCGGCTGCGAGGCCAATGGTGAGAATCCACAGATCAAGGCGGCAGCCAAACCGGAGACGGCTATAGATAAAGGTATGGCCGGGCCGGGGCTGTTGGCCTACATCGTGACTAGCAAGTTTAGTGAGTACCTGCCTCTATACCGATTGGAAGACATCTTCGAGCGGCAAGGATTCGAGATCTCGCGGGCCACACAGTCCGTGTGGTGCGGCGACGTGGCCGATCTGGTGAAGCCCTTATATGAACTGATGGCTGATCGGGTGCGGCAATCGCACGTGGTTGCCACCGAT